>JAKCDL010000019.1 GCA_021841935.1 Actinomycetes bacterium
GAACGGCCGGTTTGCCTCATCTGCCTCAACCCAGAAGAGTTTGGTGTTGTCGCTATTGAAGTCGAGGCCATAGGTCGCATTAGAGACTGGCACTTCGTAGGTCTCGCCGTTAGTCAGGTTCTTTATAAATACCCGAAACAGTTCGTTGCCGGCGGTATCCATTGAATAGGCGATGGTCTCTTCATCGTCGGAGAGGCAACTCGATCCAAGGGCAAAGTAGGGCTGATCCTTCGCAAGCTCATTCTCGTCCAAGATCAACTTCCAGTTATCGCGATCCTTTTGCCCCTCTAGGCCAAGCGAAGCGTCGTATCGGTAGTGCTTGTCGTACTGGTCTTCTTTGTCGGACGAGTTGAAGTAGTAGTAGTGACGCCTAAGAAAGGGTACCGATTGGTCGTCGAGCTTGATTCGAGAGATAAATTCGTTGTAGAACTTCTCCTTGAGAGGCTCAATTTGGTCGAAGAAGCTCTTGGCGTGGGCGTTCTCCTCCTCGATATAGGAGAGTGCATCAGGATCGGAAGAATCCTTTATCCAGTAGTAGTTGTCAATTCGATCGGAGCCTAACCCCATCAATATTGTCGGAACCTGTTTTGGAGGTTTTGGAGTGTTGATGGATTTGAAGATTTTGTTTGCTAAAGACACACCATAGACATTAGATGTTCTAGATAGCAATTTTTGCCGATTGTGATTTCGCGTTGGTTAGGCGGTATCTGTTGACATCCATTTGCGGCTTGATATGTATTTCTACTATCTAGATAGTAGAAATGAAGATGAACCATTAGTGTTGTATGTAGATGTATCAGTGTGCGAACGCACACTTCGAAGGCCATCGAGGAGCTATCTATGAGTACAGTCGATCTCGACCTCGGTAAGTACAAGCTTGGTTGGGCAGATAAAGAAGACTACGTCTTTAAGCCTAAAAAAGGTCTGAATCAAGAGATCGTAGAAGAGATGTCTTGGATGAAGAGCGAGCCGGAGTGGATGCGGCAATTCCGATTGAAGTCACTTCGTAACTTCGAAAAGAAGCCAATGCTTCCTTGGTTCTCTGTCAACATGCCCGATATCGACTTCAACGATATCTACTACTACATAAAGCCTACTGAAAAGCAGGTATCTTCCTGGGATCAACTGCCAGAGTCGGTAAAGGCTACCTATGAGAAGCTTGGTATTCCTGAGGCAGAGCGTAAATATCTTGCCGGTGTAACAGCTCAATATGAGTCTGAGGTGGTCTACCACCGCAATCGCGAGGACCTTGAAGCCATCGGCGTGATCTTCTGCGATATGGATACCGCCGTTAGAGAGTATCCGGAGTTGGTGCAGCAGTACTTTGGAACTATCATTCCTCCTAATGACAATAAATTTGCTGCTTTAAATTCAGCGGTATGGTCGGGTGGATCATTCATTTACGTGCCACCTGGTGTTGAGGTTGACATGCCACTGCAGGCATACTTCCGAATCAACGCCGAAAATATGGGCCAATTTGAAAGAACGTTAATCATCGCTGATGAGGGCGCGAAGGTTCACTATATCGAAGGGTGTTCAGCCCCTGTCTACACCACTGACTCCCTCCACTCTGCAGTTGTTGAGTTGATTGCTAAGCCAGGTGCTCGAATCACTTATACGACGATACAGAATTGGTCCAATAACGTCTACAACTTGGTAACCAAGCGAGCAGTGGCCGAAACCGAGGCGCGAGTCGAATGGATCGATGGCAACATTGGATCCAAGCTCACTATGAAGTACCCAGCTGTATATCTCATGGGTCCAAAGGCGACTGGAGAAGTCCTATCCGTAGCGTACGCTGGCGCAGGACAGCACCAAGATGCAGGTGCCAAGATGGTCCACGCAGCACCTGAGACCACCTCAACTATCGTCTCAAAGTCGATCTCCAAGGATGGCGGAAAGACAACATATCGCGGTTTGGTACACGTCGATGAGGGGGCTCATGGCGCTAAGAGCTTCGTGAGGTGCGATGCACTTTTGCTTGATGACTATTCGATATCAGAGACCAAACCATATATGGAGGTTGGAGAAGAGAAGGCTCAAATCGGCCACGAGGCGACAGTCTCAAAGATCGGTGACGATCAGCTCTTCTATCTAATGAGTCGTGGACTAACTGAATCTGCTGCTATGAGCTTGATCGTCAACGGTTTCATCGAACCAGTAACTAGGACGCTCCCAATGGAGTATGCAGTTGAGTGGTCTCGGTTGATCGAGCTCCAGATGGATGGATCGATTGGCTAGGGTGCATTATCGTCTTTTACAGGGCTAACGATGGTTGATTGGTCCTGATTTGATGAAGCCAAAGTCTCCAATGCGGAGACCCAAAAAAGGGTCTCCGCATTGGACTTTAAAGGCGCCTTCTTGCCTTCCAAAGAAGGTGCAACCTCGTTTGCTGCTGGATTGAAGCTACTTGGCTCTCGGGATAAGTAAGCACGCGTAGAAGTTCGAAGACGCTAACTGATAGTAAGGGTCAGACTGTAACGTACTTCTTCCAGATAGCAGACGCCTCGTTTTCGCCATCGCTAGTCCAACGGTTCCAAACGAACTTATAGAGGTTAGATGGCGATGAGATGTATTCGATGTCAGCGACTGTGCGATGTGGGCTATGGTGAATATGGTTTTTGCCTATCGTGAACGCCTCCGAGAAGGATGAGTCATCGGCTGTAAGGCGAATTGTAATGTCATGGTCGGGACCTTTGAAGTCATTTTCGAGGCGCGCTAGAAACGTCTCTCTAAATTCTTCAACCCCGTCAATGGAAAATGTGTCGTCAAAGGTGTACTCCGCCGCCCTTTTTACGTCAATCGAGGCTAGCGCATCGAGCAGGTGGATTGCAGTTTCATGTGCTATTCGACGCTCAATCCAGTGCTTATTTTGATTCATTCCAGTCCAATTCCAGCAGTGAGTGTTGGAGTCGACTTGCGCAAGGCGCGCTATTAGTGCGTCACGCGTTATTAGGTATCGCTCTAGAGCTTCAGCTCCGGTGTGGTTGATATCTGGAGCTTTCGGTGGTTCAGTGGCGCCAATGCGCAGATTCATCCTGTGGTAGACGTTAGCTAGGTGTGAGATTAAATGAGACATCGTCCATCCTTCAAGGGGAACGTCAGCATCTAGCCCCGATTCAACCGCTAGCGCATAGAGAGCATCACTTACCCTTTGGAACTCTTCGATGTATGATCCGTGGAATTTATAAGCCATTCCGATAAGCTATCAACTAAAGGCGGATTCCGTCATCGATCCGGCGAAACATATTCAAAAAGTTAATTACTTAGAGCCTCGTTAGCGGCTCCAGAGTTCACGTCGGATAACGTCGGTGGATCATCGACCGTTAGGGGCAGCTCAACGTATACCGTTACTCCTTTTCCAGGTCCATCCGATGCTATCCAGCTTCTTCCTGAATGAGCTGAAACAATGGATGCAACCAGGGAAAGCCCAAGTCCTGCTCCACCTGCGGCGCGGGTTCGTGAGGGGTCTGCACGGTAGAAGCGTTCAAAGACGTGTTCTAGCTGCTCTTTAGTGAGACCTGGCCCGTCGTCGGAGACGCTTAGAAGCAACTTTCCCTCGTCGCTTGAGTGTCTTTGCAGAGTAACTGTAGCTTTTGTGTCAGGGTAGGTGTGACTTCGTAAGTTGGACATTAAGTTAGCAACGACTTGTGTAAGCCGTGGCATATCACCGATTACGTGGAGGTCGTCTTCGACGTGTAGTTCTATCGGTCTTTCAGGTTCAACCACTCGCGCATCAGCGACTACATCGTTGACAACTTTAGAGAAGTTGACGTCCATCTTGGCTAGTTCCCGAGCCTGGTCGAGTCTTGCCAATAAAAGAAGGTCTTCAACAAGGCCAGCCATACGTTCGCTCTCTCGACCAATTCGAGTAGCAGCGAGGAGCATATCTTCATGGGTTACGATCAATCCAGTCTCGATCAACTCGGCGTACCCTCGAATCGATGTTAGTGGAGTACGAAGTTCATGGGATGCATCGGCTACGAATCGCTTGAGACGCCCCTCAGACTCTTGTCGCCGTCCAATCTCATCTTCGATAGTAGAGAGCATGTAGTTCAGGGCATTTGCCAACTTCTCAACTTCGGTATCTCGCGACGTCGCTTCAATACGTCGTGAAAGGTCGCCCTCGGAGATCTGCACCGCTGTTTCGGTCATTCGATCGAGAGGGGAAAGGCCAAGGCCAATTAGGTAGGTTCCGAGGGAGATTATCAAGATCAGAAGTATTAGCGAGACCAAAGTAGTGACAAGTGCAAGTCTTGCAAGTGTTGCTTGAAGGTCGCTTTCGGATAAGGCGAGGATTACGTATGAGTTGGGTGCGTTGCCGAGGTTCTCTGCGAGTACGCGAAACTCTTGATGGTGATCACCAATTGCAGGCACCGAAGTCGGGACCCCAATTGCGATATTTCCGGCGGTAGTTTTGGTCGGCAGGACGATCTTGGGCTCTGGCCCCTGTTTGGTATTTGCTTCAACGAATGCCACGGTGAATACGACGTGGTTTCCATTTACTATCTCACCCCACGATCCATTTGGTACCATAGCGCTTGGGCCGGGGTTTTGACGACCTTGGAAGGAGTCGAAGAGGGCTTGAGCGGTTGCGCCTATCGTCGTTTGAAGTTGTTGATCGAGCTTTCCGATCAGGAAAGATCGAAGGGCGGTATACGTTGTTAGGTCGGCTACGGCTAGCCCAGCTGCCACCAATAAGGCTACAGTTATCACTAACTTCGCCTTGAGAGTCGACTTTGACTTGAGGCTTTTTTGATCGTTGCCAACAACTGGGACTCCAAGCGACTTCTCTATCTGCTTTGTTAGAAACTTTTTGGCCAAGTTCACTTGTAATCCAATCAGGGCTAGTAGTGGCGGAATTATCCCTCGAAGTTTGAGGGCATCCTCATTGAGTAGCCGGCTCCGCGGACGGTGCGGATAAGCGACGGTTCATTGTCGCGATCTATCTTTCGCCTCAGATAAGAGATGTAGGTCTCTACGATGTTGGCGTCGCCTCCAAAGTCGTAGTGCCAAACGTGGTCGAGAATTTGGCTCTTTGAGACCACTCTTCGCGCATTTTCCATAAGGTACTGAAGGAGGTTGAACTCGGTGGAAGTTAACTCCACCGGTTCACCTCCCCTAAATACCTCGTGAGTTTCAAGATCGAGGATAAGATCTGCGAAGACGATTCGACTTGAAGTCTCAGCCTCTTTTCGGGTTCTGCGAATGATTGCGTCGACTCTAGCAGCGAGTTCTTCGAGTGAGAATGGTTTGGTGACGTAGTCGTCTCCACCAATCTTTAGACCTGTTACCTTGTCTTCGGTGGTATCTTTCGCCGTCAGAAAGATGATTGGTGTCTCGAACTTCTCCATTCGCAATCTACGAGCGACCTCAAATCCATCGAGCTCGGGCATCATCACATCTAGGAGGATGATATCAGGAGAGAAAGAGCGCACCTTTTCGATTCCTTCTCTAGCTCCACCAGCCTTCTCGACTTTGTACCCTTGGAAACCAAGGGCCATCGCTACTAAGTCCGTGATCGACGACTCGTCGTCGATCACTAGGACGCGTGGAGCATTCGAACTCTCTGCCAATTTGAACTCACCTTTTATCGCGAACGACGACAACCTATATCCTTTCGATACTAACTAACTTCTAGGCGACCGGTGCACTTGCTAGGGTAACCGGAGCGCTGTGGCTACCTTGGCTGTCCACCCAATGTAGTGTTACCGTCGTACCTGCCTTGAATGCGTGGATTACCCTTACCAGCTCGGTGTCACTAGTTATGGTGGTGGCATTTACCTCGGTTATAACTGATCCTGCGTTGACGCCAGCATTAGCAGCCGGCGATCCCGGAGTCACTTGGTCAACCAAGGCGCCAGTTGTGGACGTTGGTACTCCGATTTGGCTTGCAAGGGCGGGCGACATTGCCTGTACTCCCACTCCAAGGTAGCCATAACCGGCTACGGCATTAGCAGTTGTTGTTGGATTGGGATGAGCCTCAAGTTGTGAGACGATTGGCAGTACTGAGTCGATTGATTCAGCAAAGCCGATGTTTTGAGCAGGCTCAGTACCGGTTCCAGAGTAGATGGCGGTGTTCATTCCTATTACCTGACCAGAGGAGTTTAGAAGTGGACCACCTGAGTTTCCTGGATTGATCGGGGCATCCGTCTGAATTAGATTCGACAAGGTTGCAGTAGAGGTCGATAGGGTTCTATTCAAACCAGAGACTATTCCGCTCGTAACTGTTGGCATCCCTTGCAGGGCGAGTGCATTTCCAATTGCTACGACGCTGTCTCCTACTTGAACCGATGACGACTTACCAAAGGTGACGGTCGGCAAATTAGATGCTCCTTGGATCTGGAGTACCGCTACGTCATGAGCGGTATCAGTTCCAATTACCGTTGCAGTATATGACTTGTTCTGATTGAGTAGGGTCACGTGTATTTGACTGGCATTTGCTACTACGTGGGCATTTGTCAACACTTTGCCGTCCGATGTCATTATCATCCCGGTTCCAGCAGCCGTGAAAGAAGAAGTACCTCCAAAGAATCCATTTGAGGTCACGCCAGAGGTTGATATGTCGACGATCGCTGGTTCGACCTTAGCCAATATGGCTTGGATATTTGCCGTTCCACTGCTTGAAGTGATCGTTGCGGTAGATGAGGCTGTTGCAGGTTGTTGAACAATCGTGGTCGACGTTGAAGAGGATGCGGTAGTCGATCCGTGGCTAGCAAGCTTGTAACCACCATATCCACCTATGAAGCTAACGCCAAGAGCTGTGATAGCAACTCCGGCAATGAGCTTTCCACTCGATCCTCGCCTCTCTTTGCTGTAGCTTTGCGGTGCAGCCTTCGGAATCGAGGCCGTCCCGCCCATCTCGAAGGCGTTTGTTGGAACTTCTCTAATAAAACTGTCGCTATTCTGGGCTTTTCCTGAAAGTGCCGCCAGGTCTTCATCGAGCGGGTCTTCACCGTTGAATCTGTTTTCGTCCATCTCGTTAGCTCCTTGATTCATCTCTGCTACTATCCAAAATCTCGATAGCTACAACTTGGTATGTATCCACTATCAGGGGTGAACCTTTGAAATTTCTGAAACTCGCCTAAAGCGTTGCGGAATGTTTTTTGTGGAAATGATGAGATTTAAAGAGTTGACCCCACCTTTCGTCGTTTGAGGCATCGGTGCAAGGTGGGACGTAGGGATTCGATAGCGTCGTTCTTCTGGAGTGTCCGGTGCGCAAGCTTTGTGATCAGAGAGGTGGAGCGGACTCGATGGAAATGTGGGAGTTGCGTTAAATGAAAAATTCCGAAGAGTTCCTTCGGGCTAGAACACTATCGTCGGTCTTGACCGTGGTGGTCAAGTCAGCTCGGCCTTCTAGGAGGAGAGAGGGGCCCCTTTTCAACTCTCTATTGGGTCGCAATATAGTTATCGGTAAAGTAGCCAAAAGCTTTAGGGTTTTTTGAAAGAAATTTTTATTTATTTTTTTGACGACACTTGGTTGTCGCAGAGGGACAGCGATGAGGGTTTCATATCTCTATCGGAGCATGGAAAGCTAACTGAAAATTCGAGATGTTTCCTTAGCTTTGAGGAAATTCTCAATCGAGAGCAGGTTTTCGTCTGTGATTACAGGATAGTTTTACTATCAACCATCCTATTCCTAAGAGAATTGCCTACGATAGTAACTAGGTGGCGATAAGCTTGCCGATGAGGTTGACCTACTTTCTAGGCCATACGCCGGATCGGCACACCGACGAGGATCTCCTCAGCAAAAGTGGGGCAAACGTGTTTGCTTTTCCGGTTCGGAGGTAAATGAATGACGATGCGCGAAGAGTGTAAGCACTTCCAGAGCAGAACCTATAGCTCTGGTGAGGCGGCTCGATTTTGCGCTTTGAACTTGGCCCCTGAAGCACCGTTTCGCTGTCCCTCTAACTGCCCCAAATACGAACGACGCCTCGCAGACGTTGGTTGGAAGCACGGAAGCTTGATCCCAAAGCCTGTCGAGTCGGTTGAGGGTCTCGATGAGCACTCTCGCGACATTGAGGAGCTTCTAGATCAAGCTGAGATGGTAGTGAATCTGGCAGTAGATGACGCACTCGCCGACATTAAGGAAGAGAAGCGAAAGCGCCTGCCCTTTTGGAAGCGCCGTTGAAGTTCATAACCCCTACTCGCCTGTGAACTTTGGAGGGCGCCTCTCAACAAAGGCATTTATAGCCTCCCCTAGATCATTCGAACGGATGAAGGCAGAGTTCCACAGGGCGATGCGGTCTAAATTTGACTTTAGATCCTTGTCATAGACTGATCTGAGGATATCTTTAGTTCCTGCGGTCGCAAGTGGTGAGTTATCAGCGATTCTTTTGGCTAGAGCGATCCCTGCGGCTATGGCCTCTTCGCGATCGGGAAATACTCGAGATACAAGTCGTATTTCTTTGGCGTACTCGGCGCTAAAGTCATCGCCGGTGAGAGCTAATTCGGCGAGGTCTCCCCGAGAGATGATCGCTGGCAACCTTTGGAGTGTTCCTAGGTCGGCTACGATCGCTATCTTGGCCTCGCGTATTGAAAAGATGCTTTCGTTAGAGGTATATCTCACGTCGCAGGCGGAAATAAGATCGATTCCGCCACCAATGCAGTATCCAGTAGGAATGGCAACTGTTGGCTGGTCAATCTCGCTCAATATCGAGAAGCTTTGCTGAAGTTGGAGAACCCTCTGGTACATGGTCCGTGCCGACTTTGCCACTGATCCCTTCTCAAAGTGGAGGATCGACTCTTTGAGATCTAGGCCAACTGTAAAGTCCTTGGTATTTGAGTAGAGAACGATCGCTCGGACTTCATCGTTTTGTGCAAGTTCTGTAACTGCGCGAGGTAGTTCCTCGAAGAAGGTGGGGTTCATGGCGTTTCGCTTGTCGCCACGGTTGAGGCGCAGATGGCCGATTGAGTCCTCAACTGCTATTTCAAAACATTCAAATTCTGTCACAGGTCGATGTTACATTACGGCAGGGGCAAAGATCCTTCGAAGTTGATTTGCCCTATTCAATGGTTGTATCCTTCTTCGTTTGGATCAAAACTTGGATAAATTCCACTATCGTGATAGTAGAAATTAATTGACACTCGAGATATGAGGTGTTTTGTGGCCGGAAACCAACTAACGTTGCGTGACCTTCAAAGTGCTCATGTGGAGCACTTTTCGGAGATCACCGAAGTTCAAAGGTCTGACCGTAGAAGGGCGCAGGAGCTTCTCTCTGGAAAGTCACTTCCATCTGCTACCGAGGAGGAGTGGCGCTACTCTCGTATTGATGCGCTTCTTTCACAGGTGAAAGAGTTTGAAGTTGGTAGCGGCAAAGTCGCTTCTGGCGCTCGAGAGCCTTCGATTGATGGAAAATTTCCAGTTCGCATCCTACTTTCAAATGGCGGCCTCTGGTTCCAAGGTGGAGACGGCGTTGAAGTTGAATTGATAGACAGTTCACAGACTGCATCGAGCTTTTCAATCGATGGTGGCGACGACTTCTTTAGGCTCTTAGCCCGTGGTTATGCAAATATCGCTCTAAGGGTCACCGTTAAAGAGGGTGTTCAACTCCAAGACCCCATTCTTCTAGAGGTTGAATTGGATCCATCGGAGACTCTTAGTGCTCCGCGATTCGAGTTCATCTTCGAAAGGGACTCTGCTGCCTCTGTAATTGAGGTCGTAACCGGAGGTGGTGATTCATCGCTTGCAGCCCCACTGGTTGAGGTCGGAGTTAGAAGCGGTGCTAATTGTACCTATAGCTACCTACAAAATTGTGACTCCAGAGCGGCCATCGTTGAGAATGTAGTTATCGAGGCGGATAAGTCAAGCTCCGTTACCTATAGCGCCTTTGGATTTGGCGCAAACTACGGTCGCCTGAGGTTCGACGGTCGGATCGTGGGAGACGACGTTGAGATGAAGGTCCGAGCGTGTTACTTTGGCAGCGAGAGCCAAATGCTCGACTTTCGTACCTTCCAACGTCATATTGCGCCTCGAAGTACTTCGGACCTACTCTTCAAAGGCGCGGTTGGAAACGACGCCCACAGCGTCTACTCCGGCCTGGTGGTCATCGAAGAGGGTGCTGTGAAGTCAGATGCCTATCAGACGAATAGAAATTTGGTACTATCAGCTGGGGCAAGGGCTGATTCTGTTCCCAACTTGGACATCCGTGAAAATAGCGTTAGGTGCTCTCATGCGTCGGCAGTTGGCCCTATCGATCCCGAGATGATGTTTTATCTCGAGTCGCGGGGTGTGCACCCTGATGAAGCGCGACGCTTGATCATCGAGGGGTTCTTCAAGGAGATTACAGAGGCTATTCCAAATTTAACCTTGAGATCTCAGATCGGTGCATTGGTAGCCAACAAGTTGAAGGGAATTTAGTTGTCAAATCGTATTGATGCAGGAAGTGTCGATGAGTTCGATCGCAACGGTGGTCTAAAGAAGGTCTCGGTTGGCTCTCACGATGTTGTCGTCGTTCGAATTGAAGATGACTTCTACGCAATTGGAGATAAATGCTCGCACGCCGATATTTCGCTCTCAGAGGGTGACGTCTACGTCGAAGATTGTGAGATCGAATGTTGGAAGCACGGAAGCACCTTCTCGCTAAAGACTGGGAAGCCCCAGACTCTACCTGCGACCAAGGCAGTTCCGGTCTATGAAGTTGTTGTTGAGGATCAGAGAGTAGTCGTGATCGCATAAATGGCAAATCGTGAATTGATAATCGAAGATCTCCACGTCTCTATTGACGGCAAGGAGATCGTAAAGGGATTTTCCATCGAAGTGAAGGCTGGCCAGGTCCATGCCATTATGGGGCCAAATGGCTCAGGAAAGACCACCCTTGCATCTGCCATTATGGGTAAAGCGGGCTATGAGATAACCAAGGGGAAGATCACCCTAGATGGAGTAGATCTTACCAAAGCCCCAACCTACGAGAGGGCAAGGAGCGGAATCTTTCTGATCTCGCAGCTCCCAAGTGAGCTTGGAGGGGTTTATCTTGACGATATACGGAGGGCTCAACCTAGTCAGAGTGACTTTCGAATCGATCGCGATCTCGAAGAGGAGCTAAGAACTATTGGCCTCGACCCTCAATTGGCTGACAGGGCTATCAACGTTGGTTTTTCTGGAGGAGAAAAGAAGAGGTTCGAGACCCTTCAGCTCTCCCTCCTCGGAGCAAAGCTGGCTCTACTAGATGAACTTGATTCAGGGTTAGATATCGATGCTCTTCGAGAGGTTTCTAGGCGAATATCGACGATGGTGAAGGAGGAGGGGCTGATGGTCATTGCAATTACCCACTACTCCCGCCTTCTTCGAGAGCTAGTGCCCGATGTTGTTCATGTCTATGAAAAGGGTCGAATAACTGAAAGTGGAAGCTTTGAGCTGGCATTTGAGTTAGAAAAGACCGGATATCAAAGGTAAATTCACAGCAACTTCCAAGAAAGTTATCTAAATGTTCACATTTTGCCTTGGGTGATTTGTGACTAGGGTCACAGCGATATATACTGTTCATTAGTTAGACGTTGCGGATGGCAATTACTCAAGGCTTTGGGGGAAGCGAGTAGGAGCCGGGGGAGTCCAATGCGTCTCATCTTTGGACGGGGGATTGCAGGGAGGCCTATGGCCTCCCTCATCATTTAAAAATTCACGTAAGCACTAGATATTTGCGCGTCAACCCTCGTCGAGCATTTGGAGTGCGTTTTACAAACTCAAATTGAGTTCTCGCAGCCTTATCGTATGGCTGTTAGCTCCACGACGATTGAAGGACTTTGTTCCAATCCGTCACTGTGTTAATCTTTTCTTGATATTTTTCTATATTTAGTCAGAGGAAGGGATTGTAGCCTTGCGCCTGAAGATGACAAGGCTTCTCGGTTGATTTGATTGATGTGGAAGAACGGTTTAGGAGTTCGGAAGGTAAGTGCGCATACTGGTAGTTGAAGATGAAGTTAGATTGGCCGATGCACTTCGTCGTGGCCTTCAGGCCGAAGGCTTTGCCGTTGACGTTGCAAATGACGGGACAACTGGGTTGAAGTTGGCTAAAGAGAGCCCTTACGATGTGATAATTCTAGACATCATGTTGCCGGGAATCAATGGATTTAAGCTTTGCGCAATGCTTCGCGAAGCTGAGATTTGGTGTCCAATCATGATGCTCACAGCTAAGGATGGAGAATTGGATGAGGCTGAGGCGCTCGATACCGGCGCCGATGACTTTCTAACCAAGCCTTTCTCATTTACAGTTCTCCTGGCAAGAATTCGCGCCCTTCTTAGGCGCAGTGGAACCTCTCGACCGGCTCAACTATCGGTAGACGACTTGACTTTGGATCCTGCAAGTCACGGAGTCTATAGAGGTACTACGTCCATAGAGTTGACGTCACGAGAATTTTCTCTCCTCGAACTTCTCTTGCGGAGAAAGGGAGAGGTTCTCACCAAGGCCGATATCATTGAACACGTCTGGGACTACGACTTTGAAGGCGACTCTAATATCGTAGAAGTTTACGTCGGTTACCTGCGAAAGAAGATCGATCAGCCATTTGGCACAAAGACGATTCGAACAATCCGCGGCGCAGGATACGTCATCTCATAGGGTCGCCGCCGAGGTGGTGGACGTATGTGCTAGGTTTGCTTAATTTTTTTGTCAGCTAGTCGAAGTATCATCTATAGGGTAACGCTTATGTTTGCCCTATTCGAGGAAGATACTTCGTGAGGTTTGTACGTCTTAGATCAGTGCGATGGAGAACGACGATCGCCGCTGTGGTCGTTGTGTCGATAGCGCTCTTCGTTGCAGGCCTCTTTCTCGTAAAAAATGTTATCGACGTCTTTAACCAAGGCGCACTTAATCTTGCCAGGGCTGAAGTATCCACTATTTCCGTACTCCTCAGAGGGCGCGAGATAGTGAACCCTCTTCCAGCGCCAAGGGGTGACCTTGGGGTTCAGGTGATCGACGCTAGCGGTAAGGTCGTTGCCTCTACGGCAAACTTTAGCGGTCTAGCTCCAGTTATTTCTGTTACAAATTCTACGAGCCAGATTTCGATGTTGTCGACTAGCAACCTTTCGGTTTTGAAGACTCGGTACAAGGGAGACTTTAATGGTGTCCTAGTGGGCGAGAGAGTTCCAATCTCTCCAGATGGACTTCATGTCGTGCACATTGACGATATTACTGGGCGGACTCCGCACGGCGATCCAAGTGAAACCCCAGTTGAAGGGACACCGCCCGGAAGTTTTGCAGCAGGCAGCGTTAGTTCTCAACCAACCGTATTTGTACTTGTATGGGCATCTTTAGCTTCGCGAGAGCAGTCCACTCACACCATCTCCACCTCTCTGTTTATACTGTTTCCTCTATTGATCCTCTTTGTTGGACTCCTCTCGTACCTCCTCACCGGGGCGGCATTACGACCAGTTCGAAAGATTCGAAGTGAGGTTGAAGATATAAGCGGTAGTAATCTTCACCGCCGCGTCTTTGAGCCGTCGACAGATGATGAAATAGAGGCACTCGCTCGTACCATGAATCAGATGCTCGATCGCATTGAGGCATCGACTGAGAGGCAGAGGCAATTTGTCTCGGATGCATCCCACGAACTTCGTACTCCGATTGCGACGATTCGTGCTGAGCTTGAGATCGCAATCATGCATCCGGAGGCGACTGAGATCCCGATTGCCTTGAATGCTGCCCTTGAGGAGGCCGATCGCATGGCTCGAATCGTAAGTGATCTTTTGACACTTGCAAAGATGGATGAGGGAGCATTGAAGCCAAAGATGGAGACGGTCGACCTCGACGAACTCATTCTTGGCGAGGTGAGGCGCCTTCGTCTCCATAAGAACGTTGAGGTTCTAACAAACATCGCTGCGGCGCGAATAAGCGCCGATGGTGACCAAATTCTGAGGGTGATTCGCAACCTCCTTGAAAATGCGGCGCGCCACTGTGTCACGTCGGTCTCAATTGCGATGAGACGCGTTGAGGTGAGGGCCGTTGACTACGTTGAGGTAAGTATCTGCGACGATGGCCCCGGAATACCTGTCGAAATTAGAACGAAAGTCTTCGAGAGATTTCATAGAGCTGAGCAAGATAGAGCTAGAGCTACAGGTGGCTCTGGCCTAGGCCTTTCGATAGTGTCAGGCATCGTGGAGGCCCACCATGGAACAATTGAGGTCTCTGATGAGGTTGGAGAGTTGCTAGGAGCTCACTTTATCCTGCGATTGCCCCTTGATGTCTCCTTCGACGACGTCGATGAAGAGGAGATTCAGCAAAGCATTACTTATGCAGACTAACTTGTAGTGGACAAAAATATCAATTTGGTCAAAGGTTTATGACAGATATAATTCAACGAAATAGAAGCACTCGGACGTATAAAGTTCGCAACACTCGTCCAAGGTACTTTCGAATCGCAGTCGTCTCATTGGCGATTGTAGGGATGGTAGGGTTCTCGTATTCATTTGGTGGAGCCGTCCTTAGCGCAGGAACGAGTGGTGTCGGTGTGTCGGCCGTCGAGTGGATCAGAGGCCATGGCGGCGCTAGTTTCGTCGCCTTTGTCGAAAACTTCTGGTACTCGCACCACAAGCCACCGGTTGGTGGAGCTCCGCCTAAAGGTGCGATCAAGGCACCGGTGAATGCTACTACCACGACCATTGCATCGGGGCCAATGCACTTGACCCCGCCAAAGCCTATCACCCCCTTTGTGACTCCAGCTCTTCCGGGAGAGGGTGTCTGGTCACCACAAGGAAGGACGATCGGGGGAGTGGCAGGACTCTATACAACTACGCTTCGTTCGTCGACGGTTTATACCTCTTTGGTCGCTGGTGTTGCTTGGATGGATCCAAATCTCCTCTCCTTTACCCTCTTTGCCGGTGGACAAGAGCCGGGACAAGGTCCATGGCAGAATATGGCGCCATTTACATCGACTCAAGAGGCTTCTCTAGTTGCTGCATTCAATGCGGGATTTAGAATGCAAGATGCCCAAGGTGGATGGTACTCTGAGGGCAGAATGGCCTATCCGTTAGTAAACGGTGCAGCTTCATTTGTCATCTATAAGAATGGAACAGCAAACGTAGTTCAGTGGGGTCGTGACCAGACTTTGACTCCCGACGTTGCATCGGTCCGTCAAAACCTCTCGCTTATCGTCGACAATGGACAAGTCAATCCATCAGTGAACTCCTCAAACTATGCGCAGTGGGGAGCAACAGTTGGAAATCAAGTCCTTGTATGGCG
This sequence comes from Actinomycetes bacterium, assembly GCA_021841935.1. Classification (GTDB taxonomy): domain Bacteria; phylum Actinomycetota; class Acidimicrobiia; order Acidimicrobiales; family Acidimicrobiaceae; genus Acidithrix. The sequence goes on from JAKCDL010000019.1 coordinate 15,177, forward strand.
CTCTGGAGTTGGTGTTACTGCAAATGGAGCAATTCTTTACGCCGCCGGTGCCTCGCTGAGTGTCGCAGAACTAGCCAATATTCTCATTCGTGCCGGCGCGGTGAGGGCTATGGAGATGGACATCAACTCGACTTGGACCAACTTCTTCTACTTCAATCCGCCCAATAATGGTCCAGCACTTCCTAGCAATGGTAGTGATCTAGTCGTAAATATGCTTCGTCCACCGTCGCGTTACTTTGAGGGGACTGCTAGGGATTTCATCGCCGCATTTGCACGCCCCGTCGACGCAAACGGTAAAGTCATTCCGCAAGGTTGATCTGAAAAAAGTTGCTGTGGCAGCTACGGTCCCATTAGCTATCGTGGCGTCGTAATTTGCAGATAAAAAGAGTGCCACCTCAATTACAGTGGGTGGCACTCTTTTGTTTTGCTAATGCTCTTTCGATAGAAAGTAGCTAGGACGATCTAATCGTTGGCACCGTCGATTTGAAGATCGAGCTCGTCGACGATCTGAGTGAAGGTGTTCCAGGCTAGAGTTGCGCACTTTATTCGGGCTGGGAATTTTGAGACTCCTTGAAGGGCTGCTAATTCACCAAGCTTGCGAAGGTCTATCTCCACGGGTTCACTCTTTTCGCCCTCTTCGTCAAGGAGGAGAAGCCTCTTGAAGGTCTTTATGGTTTCACGGGCTTCAGCTATAGTTTTGCCCTTTACCGCATTTGTCATCAGAGAAGCTGACGATCTCGAGATTGAGCAGCCTTGCCCAGAGTTCTTGATATCGGTGATTCTTTCGCCGTCGTAGTTGACGTAGATCGAGATCTCGTCGCCACAGAGTGGGTTGTAGCCATCGGCCTGATGAGCCGGTGGAACCTCTAGGGTTCCCGAATTGCGTGGATTTTTGTAGTGATCAAGAATTATCTCTCTATAGAGATCCTCGAGGCCCTGCATTGTCTAGTTCCCTTCCAATTCTTTCGCTATTGAATCTTCAAAAATATCTCTTAGATGAAAAAATTTCGCGTCTCTTTTAGTGCGTCAACTAAAGCGTCCACGTCTGCTTCGTCGTTGTAGATGTGAAAGCTAGCACGCGCAGTTGCTGCTACGCCAAGATGGCGCATAAGAGGCTTGGCGCAGTGGTGCCCTGCTCTGACGTTTACCAAGTTTTGGTCGAGTACTTGTGCGACGTCATGCGGGTGTACACCTTCCAATTCAAAGGAGAGACACCCTGACCTTTTGGATGGATCTGATGGTCCGAAGATCTTTATCTCGTCACCGAAGGCCCCCTTGACCTTCTCGTAAGCCAACCTAGATATCTCTCGGTCATGGCTTTCAATTGCATCCATTCCGATCGAATTCATGTAGTCAACGGCTGCTCCTAGGCCAATTGCCTCAGCTATCGGTGGTGTTCCAGCTTCGAACTTATATGGTAGTTCATTGGCTACGAAGCCATCGAGGCGGACGTCGCTGATCATATCGCCACCGCCTAGGAAGGGCGGCATTTGATCTAAGAGTTCGCTACGTCCCCAAAGAACACCGATCCCAGTTGGACCGAACATCTTGTGGCCAGTAAATGCTATTAGGTCTGCGCCGATCGACTTTACATCGATCTGCCTATGAGGAACAAATTGTGAAGCATCACCCACAACGATAGCGCCAGCAGCCTTTGCCACTTGGGCAATCCCTGTAAATGGCGTTACGGTTCCAAGTACATTTGAAGTAAGTGTTAGTGAGACCACCTTTGCGCCGTCGACGATTCTTTCGAGATCGTCGATGATCAACTCGCCTTCGTCGTCGACGTCGATAAATTCGACTTGAATACCTATGTACTGCGCGAGCATCTGCCAAGGAACTATGTTGGCGTGGTGTTCCATCTTGGTTATGACGACCTTATCACCTTGGCGCAGAAAGCCTCTTCCCAAAGAGTTGGCAACGAGATTTAGCGCCTCTGTTGAGTTCTTCGAGAAGATAGTCTCACGGCCTGGATGAGTTGCACCGATAAAGCGTCCGATGCGCTCTCTAGCGCTCTCGTAGAGTTCGGTGGCCTCTTCTGCGAGGCGATATACTCCTCTGTGGACGTTGGCGTGGTGGAACCTATAGTAGTTCTCCATCGCCTCAAGGACCATAGAGGGCCGCTGCGAGGAGGCGCCTGAATCAAGGTAGTGAAGCCCTGGATTATTGGCAAATATAGGAAAGTCGCTCCTCACCTTTGCAACATCGATATGGTTGTCGATCAGCACTTCTGTCAATTAATTCTTCCACCTTTCATAGCCGGAGACCTCGAGCTCTTCTACGATCTCCATGCCACCAGACGCTCGAATCTTGCCGTCGATGAGGATGTGAACCTGATCGGGTGCCACCTCATCTAGAAATCTTTGGTAGTGGGTGATGAGAAGCGCTGATAGTTTGGGATTCGCACTGCGCACCTCTCGTATTCCCTTGGAGACCACCCTTAGCGCGTCGATATCTAGCCCTGAGTCGGTCTCGTCTAGAATGGCTAAATCGGGATTCAAAAGCGCCATTTGGAGGATCTCATTACGCTTCTTTTCCCCGCCTGAGAACCCCTCGTTAAGGTGCCTTTCGGCAAAACTTGGATCCATGCCAAGTCTCTCCATCCAATCGGCCATATCAAAGCGGATCTCAATGGCAGAGACGTCGCTTTGGCGCCTAGCGCTAACGGCTTGACGGAGGAATTGAATAACGGAAACACCACTTATCGACTCGGGATATTGGAAGGCCAGAAATATTCCAGCCTTAGCTCGCGTATCTGTTGACCATTCAGTGATGTCCTCGCCCTTGTAGAAGATTGAGCCCTTAGTAACTCTATATTCGGGATGACCCATGAGAATCGACGCGAGAGTAGTCTTTCCGGATCCGTTTGGACCCATAAGAGCGTGGATTTCGCCCTCGGGTAAGGAAAGGTCGACACCGTGAAGGATCTCAGTATCTTCGGTCGCAACGTGCAAATTTCGTAGTTCGAATAGAGGTGAGCTCATAGCTTCTATGTTAGTTGCTACGAGTGGCTATTTACACTATCGTGATAGTGTAAATAGCTCTACCAGGATCGTACGAAGTCGTCGATTGCAGGATCGTTGGGGTCTGGCGCTACTCCGTCTCGATAGGAGCCGATGTAAATAAAGCCAATTAGGTAGTCACCTTCTGTTAGGCCAAGTGCTGCTTTTACTGAAGGATCATAGGCCATCTCACCAGTTCGCCATATTGATCCATAGCCATATGATGTGGCTGCAAGTAAGATATTTTGAGCTGCTGCGGCACCCGCCGAGATGATCTCTTGATCGGGAAGGCTGTACTCCGGGTTCTTTTTAGCTGCAACTGCAATGACCAATGGGGCTCGGGTAAGTTTTTGCTTTTCTGCACCCAATTGAGCTGGTGTGGGTTCTACACCCTTGGCCTTCATGCGGTCAATTAGGGCATTTACGAGTACGTCACCAAACTCTTCGCGAGCCTCACCCTCGAAAACTGTGAACCAAAAGGGCTTAGTCACCTTGTGATCGGGAGCGCTAGCTCCTGCTCTAAGGATAGTTATGAGCTCGGCTTCGCTTGGACCAGGAACAGAAAGTCGCCCGACGCTGCGGCGCTGAAAGATGGTGTTGATTGCCGTGTTTGTTGACTTTTTCATTGCCCTGTCCTTATTCCCCTGACTTTTCTTGAATCACTCTACAGAGCATTGGGTAAACAGCAAGTTAAATCTTGTATTAGTCTCCCCGTAGTGCCCACTCTTCGAGGTGAGGCCTTTCACTACCAAAGGTCGTATATCTTCCGTGACCTGGAAGAATAATGACATCGTCGCTGAATCGGTTGAATAGCCGGTCGGTTAAAGAGTCCATTATCTTTCCAAAGTTCCCTCCAGGAAAGTGGGTAGCACCAGGCCCACCGGGAAAGAGAGTGTCGCCAGTGAAGAGAAAATTACTGCCATGCAGGTAAAAGCAGAACGAACCGTCGGTATGGCCCGGAGTGGAGATGTTTTCGATCGTCAGGCCGCCAAATTCATAGGCTTCGCCGTCAGCTGCCAGGAGATCGTAACTTGGAAGAAGAAAAGCGTCCTCTTTGCCAACTACAACTTCGAAGCCAGCATCTCGTAGGTGTTCGACAGCACCAATGTGGTCGTAGTGGCCATGGGTTTCAAGAACAGTCCTAACTTTGAGAGCCTTGGCAAACTCTTCAAGGTAATCTCCCTCGTCTGCGGCGTCAATAAGGATCGATTCGCCAGTTGACTTAGATGTCACTATGTATACGTTGTTGTCTAAGTCTCCGACTACGCATCTGTTTACGACAGCAGATCCATCCTCAAAGAGTTTTGTAAAAGCCTCCACCTTGACCCCCTCGTCGACTCGGTGATTTGACGATACTACATCTCTGTTGGATAAAGTTTTAATTGGATTTGGATAAAGTTCAATAATGTAGAAATTGACGGTCGCAAGGCCCATGGAGCCCCGATTTTGGGAGCAAAAAATCCACCCTTCAGAGGAGTGTTGTCACCTCGATTGGACTTTTATTTGCGATTCGAACTCTTTGGACCGCATGCGTAAGAGGAGGTGGCGAATCTTTTCGCCACCTCCTCTTCTTGCTCTACTTCTTATGTGGCCATATAACAGTCATTGCCAGGCTTAGCTTCGATCTCTCTGCATCTGAGTTTGACCCAGGAGTCATTAAAGGCGATCACAAACGCTAGCTTGCAATCAGAGTTATTGATCGAGGAGCGTCGACTTTAGTGTCAGTTGAATATATGACCTATTACTTAGGTGGCATCCTCAGGGCGCCGTCGAGGCGGATAACTTCGCCGTTGATGTAGCCGTTTCGAATGATCTCCATTGCCATAGAGGCAAAGTCTTCAGGAACACCTAGTCGATGAGGGAAGGGTACCCCCGATGCGAGCATTTCTCTGATTTGATCTGGAAGCTGACCTAGTAGAGGCGTATCCATTATTCCTGGAGCAATGGTTACAACGCGTATCCCAGCTGCAGATAGATCTCTCGCTGCCGGAAGCGTCATGCCAACGATCGCTCCTTTGGAGGCGCTATAGGCAAGTTGTCCGATTTGGCCATCGTATGCGGCGATAGAGGCGGTATTGATGATCACTCCGCGCTCTCCAAATTCAAGGGGTTCGCTCTTGTTGATCGCTGATGCGCCAAGGCGAAGGAGGTTGAAGGTTCCGATTAAGTTGACTTTGATTATTCGATCGAAGCCCGAAAGGCTGTGCGGTGTGCCATCTCTTCCAATGGTCCTCTCGGCGATTCCGATTCCGGCGCAGTTGATTACTGCCCGCAGTGGCCCATGGCCAAGCGCTACATCGATTGCAGCTTGAACTTCACTCTCATCTGAGACGTCGGCAACTACGTAGTCTGTACCCCCGCCAAGCTCTGCTGCTAGGGCCTTTGCCTTCTCGCCATCTCGGTCGAGGATCGTTACCAATCCCCCTGCCTCTACGATTCTTCGAGCGGTAGCTGCACCTAGCCCCGATGCTCCACCACTTATGACTGCTGAAAATCCACGTATATCCATAGTCACACAATCTAGGTTATTACAGCCTTCTCGATTGGCTTATTTGCAATTCTTTGCGCCTAGGCGCTGATCTTGGTAAGAATTTCTTCGCATCGATGAAACTGATCGTAAGCCAGATGCTAAATCTTGCATTCAAAGGGGTGATTTACGTCGTCTCTTGTCTCGAAGAGATGAATTTACCGATTGTCAGATAGAGCGGTTTTCTTGAGTGGTTGAAGCTGCCTCGTGGCTACGTTGGAAGTACGAGGTGCGACAAAGGTGATGCACTTAGTAAAGTTTTGCTATCGCCCTAGGGCCAAAGGCTTCAAAATGTTATACTTCGGGCCCTTAATGTGACAAATCCACAAAAGTATGCCTAAAGTCAAATTATGATCATTGACGGTTTTTCACACCAACTTCCAGATATCGATCCCACAGAGACAGTTGAGTGGGTCGACTCTTTCAATTCACTCGTTGAAGGTCGCGGTAAATCTAGGGCCTCTTACATCCTGATGCGGCTTTTAGAGGCGGCCCGAGCCTCTCAGGTAGGTTTTCCAGCGACGGTATCGACGCCGTATATAAATTCGATAACCACCGAACAGCAGCCGTGGTTTCCGGGTGATGAGGAGATGGAGCGACATATAAGGCGCTACATCAGATGGAACGCCGCCGTCATGGTAACTAGAGCCAATATGCGTTCAGAGGGCATAGGAGGCCACTTGGCGACTTATGCAAGCTCATCTACCCTCTACGAAGTTGGCTTTAACCACTTTTTCAAAGGCAAGGGAAATGGTGGCGCTGGTGATCAGATCTTCTTCCAGGGTCACGCCTCTCCAGGTATCTACTCGAGGGCATTCGTTGAAGGTCGCCTCTCTGAGCAGCAACTCGATAACTTTAGGATGGAGACCAACGGTAATGGCCTCTCGTCATACCCTCACCCAAGGTGTCTCCCTGATTTCTGGGAGTTCCCGACAGTTTCAATGGGAATTGGTCCTCTAACAGCCATCTATCAGGCCTACTTCAATAGATACCTTCAAGATCGAAAGATCGCCGATACCTCAGAGTCGACTGTGTGGTCTTTTGTGGGTGATGGTGAATTTGACGAGCCAGAGACTCAAGCGGGGCTTTCGCTCGCCGGTCGTGAAAAGCTCGACAACCTAGTAATGGTCGTCAACTGTAACCTTCAACGCCTCGATGGTCCAGTTCGTGGAAATGGCAAGATCATTCAAGAGCTAGAGGCAACGCTTAGGGGAGCTGGTTGGAACGTCATCAAGGTCATCTGGGGAAGTGCTTGGGATGAACTATTAGCTCGAGACGTTGACGGAGTCCTCCTCAATAAGATGAACTCAACGTGCGATGGCGAGTATCAGAAGTTAGCTACAGAGGATGGTGCTTACATCCGCGAACACTTCTTCGGCCCCGACCCAAGGCTGCGTAAGTTGGTTGAGCACCTCTCCGATGATGATCTAGTCAAGTTGCCACGTGGCGGCCATGACTACAAGAAGTTATACGCTGCGTACAAGGCGGCTACCGAGCATTCGGGTGCTCCAACTGCAATTTTGGCTAAGACGGTCAAGGGCTGGACTTTAGGAACTGGAATTGAATCTCGTAACTCAACCCACCAGATAAAGAAGATGTCTAGAGACCAGCTATTGAAGCTTCGAGAGACCCTCGATCTTGACAAAGAGATTCCAGATAGCGCATTTGAAGCGGAGCTACCTCCATACATCAGGCCATCTGCTGATTCACCCGTCTATGAGTACATGATGCATCGACGACAGGCACTAGGCGGCGCCTCACCCGCTAGGACCATTCATACCACGCCACGTCTAATACCATCTGAGTCGAGCTTCAAGGAGTTCTTCGGTGGATCTGGCAGGGTAGCTGTCTCTACGACTATGGCATTTGCCAAGTTGCTCAAGAACCTGACTCGCGATGAAGTCGTGGGTAAGCTAATCGTTCCTATCATCCCAGATGAGGCTCGAACCTTTGGCCTTGAATCACTTATCAAGGACGTAAAGATCTACGCATCTCAAGGGCAACGCTATACCCCCGTAGATGCTGGATTGATGCTCTCATATGAAGAGGGCAAAGATGGCCAAATCCTTGAAGAAGGTATTACTGAAGCTGGTTCAATGGCTACCTTCCAAGTAGCTGGAACCTCATATTCGACACACGGTGCCGCGACAGTTCCTTTTTACATGTTTTATTCGATGTTCGGTTTCCAGAGAACTGGCGATCAGATCTGGGCAGCGAGCGATGCTCGTGCACGTGGATTTTTGATTGGTGGGACCGCTGGTAGGACAACTCTGCACGGTGAGGGGCTTCAACACGATGATGGCCATAGTTTGGTGTTGGCATCCACTGTGCCAAGTGTTCGCGCCTACGATCCCGCATTTGCCTATGAGATGGCGATCGTAATTGAGCATGGTTTCGATGAGATGTATGGAGATTCTCAAAAAGATGAGATCTTCTATGTGACCCTCTACAACGAGAATTATGTGATGCCGGCAGTTCCAGGCGATAGGCCAATCGAAGAGATAAAGGCTGGAATAGTAAAGGGTCTCTACCTCTATGAGGCTGGACAAGAGGGAATTGGAGAGGGGCATAGGGCCTCAGTCTTCTTCTCCGGTTCAGCCTGGCAGGCCGCTGTCTCTGCTAAAGCGATCCTCCAGGATAACTATGGCGTGTCAGTGGATCTCTACTCTGCTCCATCCTATAAGGCTCTTCGTGAGGATTGCCTTGAAGTTGAGAGGTACAACCGACTCCATCCGACCTATGCGAAGCGCTCATCATACTTGGATGAGATGATGAAGCACAAGAGCGGTCCAATAGTTGCCGTCTCTGACTTTATGAAGGCAGTACCTGATCAGATCGGTAGGTTCATCACAGACCGTCCATTTATTAGCCTCGGTACAGATGGCTTTGGTCGATCGGATACTCGCGAGAATCTACGTCGATACTTTGAGATAGATGCACCACAGATCGTTGTTTCGGTGTTATCTGGTTTGATGGAGGAGGGCAAAGTAGGCGCCGAGCTAGTCGCTAAGGCGATTGCTGACCTCGGAGTAAACCCTGAGCATCCAAATCCAGCAACTGTCATCTGATAGTAGCTAAGCAGATGTTGATCTAGCATTGAAGCGGGACACCGAATTTGGTGTCCCGCTCGGATTTTAAGGGTTAATATGGCTTTTTATATCGCTTTGAATGATGAGGCAAATGACCTCCTTGCTACGTCGCCTTTTGCTCTACTAGTCGGAATGGTCCTTGATCAGCAGATCCCAATGGAGAGAGCATTCATTGCACCATATCTTCTCTCCGCGCGCCTTGGGGGAGAGCTTTCACCTAAGCGTCTCCTAGAGATGGATATCGCCGAAGTTGAAAAAGTCTTTGGAGAAAAGCCTGCTCTTCACCGATTTCCAGCGTCAATGGCCAAGAGAGTTGTAGAGGTGGCCCGGATCGTGGAAGATACCTATGGTGGCGATGCCAGTGCAATTTGGCGCGATGCGAAGGACGGTGAAGACCTTATGAAACGACTGATGAGTCTTCCTGGCTTTGGCAAGGATAAGGCCAAAATCTTCACTGCTCTTCTTGGAAAGCAAGTCGGCCTTGAGGTCCCCGGATGGCAAAGTGCATGTGATCCATTTGGCCAAGAAGGTACCTTCATGAGTGTCGCTGATATCGTCGATGCAGAGTCCATGACCCAAGTGAGGAACTTCAAACAAGCGATGAAGGCGGCTAAAAAGTAGTGAACCTCTCGATGAGTAATAGGGACCTCTACCTCTGCATAAATGTTCGGGATAATACGAGGGCGATAGTCGAACAAGCTCTAGAGGGTGGAGTAAACGTCGTTCAGATCAGAGAGAAGGACAAGGAGGCTCGTGAGATACTGCGCCTCGCCGACGAGCTCATCCCTCTTTGCCACAGATACTCGGTTCCTCTCTTTATCAATGACCGAGCAGACTTAGTTCTGCTCTCTGGGGCTGACGGCATCCACGTTGGCCAAGGAGACATCGAGGTGGATGATTGTCGTCGAATTCTTGGTGATGACGTCTTGGTTGGACTATCGACACATGAGATATCCGACCTAGAAGGTGCCCTGGCCATAGCCGATAGGACTAGTTATATCTCTGCTGGCCCCGTTGACCCAACCCCGACGAAGCCACAGAGGGTTGGCACGGGAATTGACTATGTCAAAGAGGCGATCGACAGAAGTGCTAAGCCCGTCTTTGTAACTGGAGGAGTAGATCCCGAGAAGGTGCTCACTCTAGGGGAGGTAGGCGTTCGCCACTTCGTGGTAGTTCGTTATATCGCAGATAGCGACGGTCCATTCGAGGCCGCAACTAAGCTCCGCAAAGCAATAGATTCTCTATAGCTAGTAGATCTAGAGGTAATAGGACATTTTGTGACGACTGTGTGCCTTAGGCAAATCAGTGGCTAGTCCTCGTCTGCTCGTGCTAGCCATCCAACAATCAGGGCAAAGGTCCTAGGATCTGCTCTTAGGGTCTCGCCAGTACCGATGATCGTGTGAACTTCACTGTGGCCATCGAGTTCACTGGCAAGTCGCTTTAGTCGGGAGAACTCTTCTTCGTCGGTCTGTTGGGTTATTATTAGCCACGGAACAGATTTGAGAAGGGGTACCGATAAAAAGGGATCGATCGCTTCAAATTCGAGAGACCACGCCTTTATCTGCTCAATTGACGACGATATCCTAACACCGCGCGCCTCAAGCTGATCTGCTAGTTCATATGTACTCAGTGAGAACGGAGTTGGGGAAGTGGTAATTCCAACCGAGACGAGCGACTGAACTAGTGGATTTTGAACTGCCGCTGCTAGTGCGGCAGTTCCTGCGAGTTCAAAGGCGATCAAGTGAACTAATGCGCCGCTAAATTCATTACTGACGTAACTTATAAGGGTCTCAATATCCTTTTTCCAAGTAAGAGGTGTGTAGTATCCGCCGCTGTCGGCGGTTCCCGAGAGATTGGCCACCACCACCATGGAATTTGTAGCGCTCGAAAGCCTTTTGGCGAAATTCTCGTTTACAAAGTCAACCGTAACAGTAGCTGGTCTAGGCGCAACGGGTGCGCCATAGACGATAAGTGAAACCGGCTTCGGAGCTCCTTCGCCTTGGTTGAAGGTAATCTCGTCGGCGGTAAAGATCGTCAGCGCGGTTTCGCCCCTGTTGATTGATGAGTGCAAAATGGATCTTTCACTAAGGTTTTATCTATCTAATCTAACTACATTTCCCTGTAAAGCTATGTCCTTCACGACCAACAGATTTACTCAGGGTGTTGGACTTTAGGACGTCGCTCCTCGCATGGATTGTTCATATTCGACGAATGCGTCGTATGCTCGAGGGCCATATACAGTTGCGGGACCACCATTTAGAAGGATGGCAACGCCTACCATCTCTGCAACTTGTTGCCGAGTTACCCCTTTCCTTACGGCACCCCTGGCGTGAGATGCTATGCATCCGTCACACTCACGTGTAATTGCAATCGCTAAGGCGATGAGCTCCTTGTGGGCGCCATCGATAACACCCTCGGCCATTGCTGCCTTATTCAGAGCGGCAAATGCGCTCCATGTTTCACCGGTCATAGATCGTAACTCTTTTACGGCGGGCGAGAGCTCCGAAAGGACCTCGTGGTAATGCCCCTCTGACATGGCTATTCTCCTTTTGAATTACGGTTTTTACACTTTTGAAAGATTGCTATTGCTAACAATAGCCTCGATGAGTATTAAACGACAAAGCGCAACCTGCATGGTTGCGCTTTGTACTAAGGTGTCACCTCTTTTGGAGAGACTAACTCCTAGCAGGAGGGTTGGTAACCATTTGCTACGGTGATAGTTTTCCGTGGTTTGTGAGGCTACTTAGAGGCCAATTCGACTTGCAAGTCTCTCTCTGTGGAAGGTGGCGTCGCCAAAGAGAAGCTGTGATGCCTTTGCCCTCTTGAAGTAGAGGTGCGCATCGTGCTCCCAGGTAAATCCAATTCCACCGTGAATTTGGATATTTTCAGCGGCAGCTTTGAAGTAGGCGTCCGAGCAGAAGGACTTAGCCAGTGGCGCAGCTACTTGGAACTCTTCATTCATCTCGCTGGCGGCCCAAGCGCTGTAGTAGGCAGCCGACTTTGCCGATTCGACTTCGAGCAAGAGGTCTGCGCACTTGTGCTTGATCGCTTGGAAGCTACCAATTGGCCTTCCAAATTGGATTCTCACCTTTGCATAATCAACCGCCATCTCGAGGCACTTCGCAGCACCACCTACTTGCTCAGCGGCGAGAGCTACGCAGGCGAGATCGAGGCCAGTCTCTATCCCGTTGGTAGCTTCACCTTCGTCGCCGATCAAGCGACCAATAGCCCCTGTAAGGGTTACTGTTGCCATCTTCCGCGTCTGATCTAGGGTCTCGACGAGCGAAGTGGTAACCCCAGTATCGTTAGCGTCGACAGCAAAGAGGGAGACTCCGTTGGCGGTCTTGGCGGTAACTAGGATGAGATTTGCGATGTGGCCATCGAGCACGAATCTCTTTTCGCCACTGATCTTCCAAGTGCCACCTTCATTTGTAGCTATTGAATCGATAGCCTCTAGGTCCCAGGATCCACTTGCTTCGACAGATGCTAGGGTAGCTAGGGTTTCTCCGGCTGCGATCGATGGTAGATACTCTTCGCAGGCGCTTTCGTCACCCGATGAAAGAATTACATTAGCGGCTACGGCGACCGTAGAGAAGTATGGGCCACAAAATAGAGCTCTTCCCATCTCTTCAAAGACGACAGTCGTCTCGAGGGCGCCATATCCGGCACCTCCGAATTTTTCCGGTATGGCAAGAGAGCAGAGTCCAAGTTGCTCTGATAACTGTTTCCAGGTATCGAGATCGTATCCGGTAGAGCTTTCCATCAGGCTTCTAACGGTCTTGACCGAGGACTTCTCTTCCATAAACCGTCGCACGGACTTACGAAGCTCCTCTTGCTCCTCAGAAAATGCGAAGTTCATTAATTCTCCGATCGACATGGTTTGGTTGCGAACTTCTTCAAATCTATCTAAGTTTTAGATTCTGTGTAAGTGATTTAAAGATAAAAGATCGATCTGTGAGTTTGTTAATTGGCTGTTGTGGTTTCTTGGACCCTAAAGCACTCCAGATTCTTCGATCTTTGGTTTTTGCGTGATGGGACAAAACTTTGGTTGAAGAGCCAAATTTGTTGTTCATCGCCTCTTGGGGCTCATGTCAATGGTTGGAATTTGATAGATGAGCCGATTTGACAGTTCAATGGAAGTAAGGAGATCTCTTGGTGGTTTGGTTAAGGTGCGATGAATTGAAGAGTAGTGTGAGGTAGAAGGTCATTTCAACTAAGGAAAACAATAGGGATACTTCACGTCGTTGGGCTAGTCGCCTTGCAAAAATCGTTATCTCCTACAGAAAACACTTCTTACTGGCGTACGGCGCATCGATATTAGGGATGAGTGGGCAGGTAGTTATACCCCTCTATGAGCGAACCATAGTAGATCGAACATTATCGTCTCCTAAATCTTCGGTTGCGACTCTCGTGGCAGTGGTGATTGGTTTAGCCTTTGCAACCTTCGGCCTTTCATTCGTTAGGCGCTACTTTGGTGGCCGTTTGGCCTTCGACGTACAGCATCGCCTAAAGGTTGATCTATTTCGTCATCTGCAGAGATTGGACTTTTCTCATCACGACGAGATGCAGTCGGGGCAGCTCATGTCGAGGGCCAATTCAGATGTGGGTCTCGTCCAAGGATTTTTGTCGTTTCTACCGATGCTGTCAGGCAATTTGGTGATGCTTGTCATCAGTCTCATCGTGATGTTTCGCCTCTCGCTGCCACTAGCTCTCGTGGAGTTGGTGATGGTTCCAACGGTCGCATTCGCTGCGAATCGATTGAGGCGTCCTCTCTATAGTGCTTCAGCCAAGGTTCAACAGAGGACCGGTGAGGTATCGGTAGTCGTTGAAGAGTCGGTCACAGGCATCCGTGTCGTAAAGGGATTTGGACGTGAAAATGACCGAATCAGATCATTGATTGGCGGAGCTCGGGGTATCTTTTGGTCTCGAATTGGCTTAGAGAAAAAAGATGCAACGATGCAGTCAACTCTCAACTTTATAGTAGGTGCTGTTCAAGGTGGTGTTTTGCTCGTCGGTGCCGATTTGGCTCGTGTCCATACCATTACGATCGGTACATTCCTAGTCTTCTTCGCCTACATCGTTCAGATCGCTTCTCCGATTCGCCAACTTGGAGTATTTATCTCCTATATTCAAAGGGCTGGAGCTGGAGCGAACCGAGTCTTTGAGGTATTGGATGCGAATCCTTTGGTCACCGATCCAGTGGACGCCTCACCTCTTCGAGATGACTTTGACAAAATTATCTTCCGAAACGTTGAATTTGGATACGATCCCTCTGAGCCGATATTGAAGGGGCTGAACCTTGAGATTGCTCGGGGAGAGGTTGTTGCTGTAGTTGGTGGAAGTGGTTCTGGAAAGTCGACCCTAGCACTTCTGCTACCACGTTTTTATGACCCACAGCGCGGTTCAATATCGCTTGGGAGTCAAAACTTAAAGGATTTGGCGATCTCTGATCTGCGAAGTCGAATCGGAGTTGTCTTCGAGGACACCTTCTTATTCTCCGACACTGTCGCTAAGAATATCGCCTTTGGTCGTCCTGATGCGACCATAGAAGAGATTGAGACTGCATCTAGCCGAGCTGGCGCCCTTGAATTCATCCGTGCCCTTCCAAATGGCTTCGAGACGACTGTTGGTGAAAATGGTGTCATGTTGTCTGGCGGTCAGAGGCAGCGAATTTCTCTTGCTAGGGCGTTACTTACGGACCCAGAGATTTTGATCCTCGACGACGCCACTTCAGCTGTGGATGTAAGTACTGAGGCGGAGATAAATCGTGCCCTGGTTGAATTTGCTAAGGGTCGTTCTGTCTTGATGGTGGCACACCGCAAGTCGACGCTTTCGCTCGCTACTCGGATAGTAGTCCTCGATCGAGGTGTTGTAGTGGCAGATGGCGACTACGAGACACTATTTGCCTCCTCTGAAACCTTTAGGCGAATGGTTGCAGGCCCTGATGACCTGATCGATAAGGTTATCGACGAGGAGGCTGAAGCTCGCTCTGATGTTGGCTTTAGCGATGCCTCTTTGTCGTTGAAGGACGAATCTTCGGGTACCTCTGACAGTAAATTACAAGTTCACGGCGGGGCTAAGGGTAAAACTAAGGAGGAGGTTGTTGACTTCGACTCTCCACTCGATGAGAAGATCTATCTCGAAGAGTCGAAGGGTAGCTTTCGTTTCTCAACCTTTTTGAGACCATTTAGTGGTCGTCTATCTATTGCAGCGCTGTTGCTGATAGCCGATACCCTGTTGCAGTTAGTCGGCCCATCGTTGGTTAGAAGTGGTATCGACAAAGGCGTCATTGAAGGATCTTCAACTACGATTTTGATCGTTGCAGGCCTATATGTGATCGTCAACACTATCGATTCGATCGTCCAATACAGTCAAGTCGTTGTGGCTGTCTCGACGTCAGAGAAGATCCTCTATGGATTGCGAATCAAGATCTTCTCCCACCTCATGCGGCTTGGTCTTGATTACTTTGAGTCAGAGCTTTCGGGGCGAATTCAGACTCGTATGACAACGGATCTCGATTCAATGAGTGACCTACTGCAAAATGGTGTTACGAGTTTTGTCGTGAACGTCTTATCATTCGTGGCCGTTGGAGGATTACTTCTCATTAGCAACTTCAAGCTGGCTCTGTCAGGGCTTTGGGTATTGATACCCATGACGATTGCGACTATATGGTTTGCCAAGGCTTCGAATAAGGCCTACAGCCTATCTAGGGAGAGGGTAGCCCAGGTAAATGCTAACTTGGCGGAAGGGATCACCGGGGTACGGGTTACTCAAGCCTTTGGAATGGAGGGGGAGAACAGCAAAAACTTCGAACGGCTTTCGGCTCGCTATCGCGATTCGAGGGTTGCCTCTCAGAGGTTGGTTGCTATCTACTTCCCACTACTACTTCTTCTATCCGAAGTCGCGTCGGCCTCAGTACTCTACTACGGTACATTGCTGATCCACTCTCATGTGGCTACCATCGGTGTTGTCATTGCATTTACTCTCTACTTGGATCAACTCTTTTCTCCGGTTCAACAACTTTCGCAGACCTTTGACTCATTCTTGCAGGCAAATGTTGCGCGGGCTCGAATCGATGACCTTTTGAATACCCAGACCTCGCTTAGTTTTGAACTAGGAGACGACTCAAATCGGGTTACAAGTGGCGAGGTCGACCTTCAAAATGTTGCATTTAGCTACGGTGAAAAGGTTGCCCTGCATGATCTCTCTCTATCGATACCACCAGGTGAGCTCGTTTCTGTAGTTGGAGAGACTGGGGCTGGCAAGTCAACTTTAGTCAAATTGATAGCGCGCTTTTACGATCCAACTACTGGTGTTGTGAAGGTGGACGGTGTTGATCTTCGAAGGTACACCTTGGAGGGTTATCACTTTGACGTAGGGTATGTTCCCCAAGAAGCCTTCCTCTTCTCGGGAACCATAGCGTCTAATATCTCATTTTCTCGTCCAGATGCGACTAGAGAGGAGATCGTAGAGGCTGCTAAAGCGGTTGGGGCATACGATTTTATAGTTGGGCTGAAGGGTGGCTTTGACTGTTTGGTAAGTGAACGAGGACGATCGCTCTCGGCTGGTCAACGTCAATTGATCGCACTTGCCAGGGCTCATCTCGCCAATCCAAAGATCCTCATCCTTGATGAGGCGACTGCTAACCTCGATCTATTTACTGAAAAGGTCGTCACGGATGCAATTACCAAGGTCGCAGATGGAATTAGCACAATAATGATTGCTCACCGTCTTCAAAGTGCCACCTTGGCGGATCGTATTCTCGTCGTCGCAGATGGCAAAGTGGTAGAAGATGGGACTCATGACGAGTTGATTAGCCTTGGTGGCAGGTATGAGAAGCTTTGGCGAAGCTACGAGACCGACGGCGTAATTACCGAGCTTCGTTAACTAACGATCGCATCACAATGAAATAATTGTCCTCGATTTCTTGCTTTTCTCTTTGAAGCGCCACTTTGGCAATCATAGATTGGATCGTATTATGCAAGTGGGAGATAAGGTAAAGGACTTTACCCTCTTAGATCAGTACGGTAAAGCATTTACGCTAAGCGAGAATCTAGACGGTGGTTACTTGGTTCTGTTCTTTTATCCAGCTGCCATGACGATGGGCTGCACCGCTGAGTCTTGTCACTTTAGAGATCTTGGTGCTGAGTTCAAAGAGGTCGGTGCCAAGCGAGTTGGCATAAGCGCAGATCCTGTTGCAAAGCAGTTGGAATTTTCAAATACCAACTCGTTTGACTATCCACTCCTAGCTGATGTAGATGGTCAGGTTGCCTCTGACTTTGGAGTAAAGCGGCGTTTTGGTCCAATCCCTGTCAAGCGCCATACCTTTGTTATCTCTCCATCTATGGAGGTTGAGTTGATCCTTGCCTCTGAGTTAAATATGAATCTTCACGCCGATAAGTCCCTCTCCTTCCTCAGGGGCAAGGTCGCAAAGTAATTGAACCTTACCTAAATTATATCGAACATATGTTCGATATAATTTAGGTATGAAGGTTACCAATCTGGCTAAGTTGCAGGGAGTCGTTGAGCCAGCCTCCCTCCTCATGGATCAGCGCATTGAAGTCCTCGATCACCTGAAAGATCTTTTACCAGGAGGATCTCTAAAGCGTGGTTCGGTAGGTGTTGTATATGGTGACTTTGGTACTGGTGCAACATCTATGGCCTTTTCTCTGATATCGGAGGCGGTATCGGGAGGAAGCTTCGTTGGATTAGTAGGCCTTCATAGCTGGGGCTTCGGAGCAGCTGCAGATATGGGGATTGATCTACGTCGTCTCTTGGTAATAGAGTGTGGTTTGAGTAAAGCCGTTGAGGTTGCCTCCCTTCTCTTGGATGGCTTTGACATTGTCGTCCTGGCGCTCGATGGAGCTATCGACTACAGAAGTTCTCGATCTCTAGCCAATAGGGCAAGGGTCACAAAGTCAGTACTCGTCTACTTATTTAGTGGTACTTCATCAATAGCTCACCTTCCTTATGGGGCTGACTTTTCCATAAGGACCAAATTGAGTCGATGGGAGCTCTTGGGATCAGCTCCTGTGTCTAATAGGTCTCTAGTTGTCGAGGCTGACTCTGCGAAGTGGCCCAATATGCGATCTAAATCGGTAGTTGGGCTATGAAGCGTAGATCTTTTGGTGGCGGACAACTATTTGAACTAGAGACTCAGCCTCTAGTTAGAACTCTTGTTATCTCTTATCGTGGATGGCCTTTTTTAGCGAGATCGATCCAGGACGACCAGGCGGCGGTCGTCATAAAAGATGGCAGAGTAGTCTCCCTGACTAGTAGTGCTAGAAGGCTCGGGGTATCGATTGGCGATAGAGCCATAACGCTTGCATCTTCCTCTTTTGATCTTGTATGCATTGAAGATGACTTCGACTTCGATATGGCAGCCTTTGAAGAGGTCGTTGCGGTAGCCGAATCTTTTTGTCCAGAGGTTGAGATATTTTCTCCCGGAGTATGTGGATTCAACGTCAAAGGCCCTTCACGCTACTTCGGCGGAGAAGAGGCTCTTGTAGAAAAGGTGATCAATGCATTAGGCGCCTTATCCATCTCTAGTGCTGCTTCTACATCTGCTGTGAAACCTCCCGCTGGATCCAAGGGGTACCATCTTCTCTCCGATCGACTTTCGAACCTCTCCTTTGGTATAGGTCTAGCAGATGGTCCATTTGTAGCCAAAGTTGCATCGACCTTCTCCGCTGTAGTTGAGGCTGGCTCCTCTAGAGAATTTATCTCATGCTTTCCAGTTGGAATTTTAATTGAAGAAGGGGAGGTAGAGACCTTATCTAAGGTTGGAGTCAAGTCTGTGGGCCAGATACTGGATATACCAAGAGACTTGATGGTGGAGCGCTTCGGCAAGGTCGGCAGTCGCCTTTACGAGCTAGCTAGGGGAGTAGATGGAGATCTGCTAGAGGCGCGAGAGATAAAAAAGCGTTACCACGTTCGTATAGATCTAGACCCCCCGGAGACTCTGAGCCAAGCGATCTCTTTTGCCATTAGGGCCAAGGTCGATGACTTTTTCTCAGGTCTAACACTTGAGGGTATATATCCTCTTCGAGTTCGTATCTCATTTGAGACCGAGACGACGGAGGCTATGAGTAGGGTTTGGTCGAGTTCTGTGCCGATATCTCCCTCGTTTTTGATCAGCTACGTTAGAAGACAACTAGAGAGTTGGCAGAGTCCTACAGTAGGACAAGATCCTCCGCGTTCTGGGATCATCTACTGTGACATTGAGGTGTTGGAGATTACCTCAACTCCGTTCGTTCAGCTAGATCTATATCAGGTAGCAATTCATCCCCAGGATAGAGTCTTGCGTGCCATAGAGAGAGCTCGTGACAAAGTTGGAGACGGCTCCATAAAGGTGCCTCGAAAGAGGGCGGGCAGGTCCCCCAAGGATCAGTTTCAGCTCCTCAACTGGCAGCTCGATCTCTTTGAAGAGGAGGCAAGGGCAGTTGAGGACAGAGAGAATCCGCCTTGGCCTGGTCAAGTTCCAAACATCAAACCTTCGATGGTCTTTGATCCGATGGTCGAGATGGAGATGGTATCTGAAAGTGGATCAATGGTAGGAGTCAGTCCAAGTGGTGAATTGACCTCTCATCCAAAGTTCTTCTCAGTCCCATCATTGGGTTGGAAGAAAAGACAGATCGAGCGCATCTTGGGGCCGTGGCCCATGAATGAACTATGGTGGGACGATGCGCGTCGAAGAAGGCTAGCTCGTGTTCAGATTGTAAGTTGCGACGGCGTAGCGCTGAATGCAGTGATGGAGTTCTCTAAGTGGCACCTTGAAGCTATCTACGATTAATCGTTTGACTTTTTGCTATCCCAAAATTGAGTTGGGCTCATGGGTCTAGATGCTTCAAGTTCGACTACTTGGTTTGTGAGATCTTCAACCACTTTATCTTTTCCGTCATTACTTACAGCAATTGCAAGTTTGATCCACTCGCTTGCCCAAGATTCGATTTGGGCACCCATAAACACGCGAAGGGGCTTTACATACTTGCTTGACGAGACGGTTATCACTCCACCATTAGCACTTGCGGAGACGACGGTTGAAAGGGGTATTACGGTAGTCTTTTTCGTCCCGGTAAAGACGATTCTGCTACTAGTTATGTAGAGTTCGCCACTGTCTATACCTGCCTCATGGGTAGTACCTGATACGTAATGGCCCCTCGATCTTCCAACGTTATATCGAACGGATCTTCCTCCTAGGGATCCGATGGGGATCGATACTCCTTGATGGCCAGAGACGTAGTGGCCAGCACTCTTTACCTGACCCATCAGCGAGACGTTGTGGACTTGGATGTAGACCCCTTCGCCCCGTTGAAGATTGAGGGAGTTATTTGTGAAGTCTCCCCCCTGCTTGATTAAGTTGAGGGCACTTTGCACTTCGTCGTGCTGCTGGTTCCACGCGTCGAAGGCAGCCTTAGCTTGTTCGAATTCATGCCGCTCTTTCATCCCCTTGAAAAGTTCCACTTCAACCCTATCTGGTAGTCCCTCTATCTTTTATAGCACTTGAATGTTCTCTTTTGTATCGTAAGGCGCCTAGGAACTTACGCAAAGGTTTTCACTCTTTTTTATCGAACATATGTTCGATAAAATATAGATATGGCCCATGAATATAGATATGCTGAGTTGCACTGCCACTCTAATTTCAGCTTCCTAGATGGCGTTTCATCTCCGGTTGAGATCGTAGAGAGAGCGATCGAGGTGGAGTTGCCTATATGCGCTTTGACCGATCACAATGGCCTCTACGGCGTGGTCGCCTTCTCTTCTGCTGCCAAGGGAACCCCTCTACGTACAGTCTTTGGAGCCGAAATTACCCTAGAGAGCGATCGACCTCGTGACAACGTCGAAGATCCGACTGGTAACCACATAGTCGCCCTAGCTAAAGGGCCACGTGGTTATGGGCAACTATCTCGCCTCATCTCTGAGGGGCATATGGCAAATAGAGAAAAGGGTTCATTTGTTCTGACCCTCGACGATCTATCTCGAAACAACCTCGATGATATCTACTTTTTGAGTGGTTGTCGCAAGGGGGCGATATCGCAGGCGCTATATGAGAGGGGACCTTCAGCTGGATTGAGGGAGGCCTATCGATTGAGCGAAGCACTAGGTAGGGGTAACTTTGCTATCGAGTGTTGGGATCACGGAGATCCTGTCGATGAAGTTAGAAATGATGAGCTCATTAGGATCGCAGATCGTGCTGGCTTGAATGTAGTTGCTACCAATAACGTTCACTATGCGCGACCTACTGCCGCTCGCACCTACTCGACCGTCGCTGCTATTAGGGCAAATAGAACGCTAGAGGAGATAGAGGGTTGGCTCCCGCCGTCTCACCTTGCATATCTTCGCTCACCCAGGGAACAGTATCGAAGATTTGCAAGATATCAACGTCTCTTGGAGAACGCCTATGAAGTTGGTGATCTATGTGCATTTGACCTTTCGTTAGTGGCACCAAAGCTGCCTTCATTCGAACGTCCAGATGGGGTCAGTGAAGCTAACTACTTGAGGCAACTTACGTATGAAGGAGCATTGAAGAGGTATGGACCTAGGTCAAATGAGAGAGTGCGTGGAGCATACAAGCAGATAGAGTACGAGCTAGAGATAGTTGAGCGCCTTGGCTTTGAGGGCTACTTCCTGATCGTGTGGGACATAGTTCAATTCTCTAAGAGATCAAATATCTTCTGCCAAGGACGTGGATCTGCTGCTAATTCAGCAGTCTGCTACGCCCTTGGAATTACAAATGTCGACCCCGTCTCCCTCGGACTCCTCTTTGAGAGATTCCTATCGACCGAACGTGATGGCCCTCCTGATATTGATGTTGACTTTGAAAGTGAGCGCCGAGAGGAGGTAATTCAATACGTCTATAGCAAGTATGGTCGTGACAAGGCAGCGATGGTTGCCAATGTGATCACCTATCGCTCTCGATCTATAGTTCGTGACCTTGGTAGGGTCTTTGGGTATCCCTCTTCAGTACTTTCAAAGTGGTCGAAGTCTATAGATAGGTATAAGTCGGTCAATGATCTTCTTGACGCCAAGGATCGAAGTGGAGTAGCTCTAGTTGAGATACCGCCAAAGATGGCTGAGATAGCTCGAACCATCGATAGGGCACCGCGCCATCTCGGTATTCACACTGGAGGTATGGTGATCTGCGATCGTCCAATTGTGGAGGTATGCCCAGTTGAATGGGCGAGAAGATCCGACCGCAGTGTGCTTCAGTGGGACAAGGATGATTGTGCGATTGCTGGCTTGGTGAAGTTTGACCTTCTTGGCCTTGGAATGCTCGAAGCACTCCATCGCATGGTTGACCTTGTGAAAAAGTTCCACGGAGTAGAGGTGGACTTAGCTCTTTTAGAGCAAGATAGCAACGTCTATGAGATGTTGGCAGCAGCAGATACCGTTGGTGTATTTCAGGTCGAAAGTCGAGCCCAGATGGCAACCCTACCTCGACTTAGACCCCGATGCTTCTATGACCTAGTAGTCGAGGTCGCACTAATTAGACCTGGTCCAATTCAAGGAGGGTCAGTCCACCCCTATATCCGTAGACGAAATGGTGAGGAGGAGATCACCTATCTTCACCCTCTCCTCGAGAAGTCTCTCAAGAAGACCCTTGGAGTACCACTATTTCAAGAGCAGCTCATGCAGATGGCTATAGATGTAGCAGGGTTTTCTCCTTCGGAGGCCGATCAATTACGCCAGGCTATGGGGTCAAAGCGCTCTACCGAGAGGATGGAACGACTGAGGGAGCGCTTCTACAAAGGAATGCAAGAGAATGATATCGAGGGAGATATCGCAGATGAGATCTTCTCTAAGTTGAAGGCCTTTGCTAACTTTGGCTTTCCAGAGAGTCACTCTGCCTCATTTGCCTATCTCGTCTACGCCTCGGCTTGGTTTAAGTTTTATTACCCTGCAGCCTTTGCTGCTGCGATAATTGACTCTCAACCCATGGGTTTTTGGTCTCCAGAGACGTTGGTTGAGGATGCTAAGCGCCATGGGGTAAGCGTGCTTGGTCCTCACGTTAACTTCTCCAAGGGCGAGACCACCCTTGAATATAGGGAGGTAAATAACGAAGAGCCTCCACCTTTAGAGCAGGATAGTTACCTTTGGAAGATCTATAGCAATGCCAAGAGGGGCCCACAGTTGAGGATTGGCCTCTCTTCAATCAGGAAGATCGGAGACAAATTGGCTCAAGAGATTGCAGATAAGGCGCCTTATGTCTCGATTGAAGAGCTAGCTATAGCTGCGAAGATTGACAAGGATCAAATGGAGTCTTTGGCAAAGGCGGGAGCCTTAGATCAACTTTCATCGAGCGGATCAAATGGTGGCCTCAATCGTCGTCAGGCCATTTGGGTCTCTGCTCCTCTGTCGGGGAGGGACAAGGAGGCTTTGCCAGGCATGGTGCTTGGTGATAGGGCGCCTTCATTTGAGGAGCCATCGACGATGGAGGCTAGTTATATGGATCTCGAATCCTTCGGTATTACTCCGAAGATGCACATAGTTGGATATCACCGAGACTATCTAAGGTCGATCGGGGCGTTAGCTGCCGATGAACTGAAGGATGTAAAGAATCGTTCTCTGGTAAGGATCGCAGGCGTGGTTACCCACAGGCAGAGGCCAGCTACGGCTAAAGGGGTCACCTTTTTGTCGATTGAAGACGAGACGGGTCTGATAAATGTGGTTATCTCCATTACCACATGGGACAGGTACCGCTCTGTCGTTAGATCATCAAGTGCCCTAGTCATCGATGGTCAACTTGAGACTAAGTCAAACGTTATAAATGTCGTAGCTAGAAGGATTGCATCGTTGGAGATAGATATCTTTTCGATGTCTAGAGACTTTAGATAGCTCTTGAACTACTCTTCAGCGACCGATGACCGGGAGATGACTACAAACGATAGGGCAACAATTGTGATCGCCGTCCCAAGGACCTGCGAGATCGAGACCGATTGACCAAGCATGATATAGGAGAAGATGATTGTAACTATAGGGGCACCAAGCGTAAGAAGCGAAGCTGTAACCAAGGTTGTATGTTTGTGAGCCCAATTGAATGCAAAGTGTCCGCCACCTGGAACGACGGCGAGAAGTAGAACGAGGGCCAAGGTGGAGATCGACGGGATTGAATTGGTGTGAGAAAAGAGGGCTAAGGGAAGAAGAAAAATCGTTGCCCAGATCTGTAGTCCTAGCTGGTATTCAAGTGTCGAGACGCTCTTTCTCGCCTGCTTTGAAAATATAAAGTATGCAGCATATGAGAGAAGCGCTATGAATGCTAGAAAGTCTCCAAAGAAGGTATCGTGCCCTGACTTCGGAGCCCCAAAGATAGCAATTGATGTTCCAATGATTGCTACGAGGCCGGCTAGTACTGCCTTCTTCTCGACCCTTTCTCCAAATAGACGACTCGAAACAAGCATAAGAAGAAATGGCTGAAGGGTGCCGATGATCGTTGCGGTGTTAGGCGATGTGTACTTCACTGCAGTGAAGAATGCCGCTGAGTTGATCGCGAATGACAGGCCACCGAAGAGGCTCTTCCTCATGCCATCTTTGGTCAGTCTTCCTTTGGTTGCAACTAAGAGGACGTAAGCCATGGCTACGCCCATAACCATCCGTATGAACGACAGTTCGGGACCGGGGAGGGGGATGACATTTGCGAGGACGTTCCCAAATCCCCAAACTGCAACGGCATAGAGCGTGGCGCTTACGCCTATTGGGGAGGTCTTGTTAATGGTTTCTGTGGACAACTTTATTTACTACAACCGTTTCAAAAAAATAAAATGCGTTCCGTTACTCGTACTCGCCACTCGAACACAGTTGCCAAACAGTGGCCGGGCGACGAAACTTATACTTAACAGGCTAACGGAGAATCGATAGTCGGTCGTCAAAGTAGAAGCAAGGTGGGCAATTTTTTATGCGGAGAGTGATAATTTGACTCTTTTGCAAGTGAGACGATTGAAAAGTGAGATCTGATGGTCTGCAACTTTGCTTTTAGATGCTCCAAGCTTCAAGGTGACCTTTTGTCGAAAGGCCAAACTCTACTTTGAACTCGCCCAACACTCCGACTCTTCAAACCCATGGGTAGCGATTGATGCCATCCAATGGGACCGTTTATAGCTTCGTTGATCCATTGAGCAAAGATGGCGGACCTCCCTCCTTTCCGTCGCCACTAACTTCTTCCCCTTCTCCAGTTCAACTTCAACAGGTGTCGGAATTGTTACAACAAATAATGGGCAAGGAACCTAGGTAGTAAATAACCGAGGAATGGCAGAAAGCCATGGGGTATCCCTCAGCTATGGCAACTTGTTCAAATCCCAGTTCAACGAGGCAATAGTTGGCATGGCTTCTGCTCCAGATGGCAATGGATATTGGCTAGTTGCCTCCGATGGCGGAATCTATACCCATGGAGATGCTCAATTTTTTGGCTCGTTAGGGTCGCAAAGCCTAAGCACTCCCCTAGTTGATACGTCAGCAACTCCGTTCTAACAAAGGCAAACCCTAGCTATTCGATACTCCGAGACAAAGGTGGCAGCTAACGGAAACCATCAACCCGTTCTAGACCTTCATTTCGTCGTTAATTCTTTCACCGGCCCCCCAATTTACATAGTCACCGTAAGATTTGGTTGCAAAGGTTATTTGGTGACCAAGGTTCTCGGATCCCCAAGCCAAACCGGGTCGAGTTATGTTTCATGTTGCCGTACTTTCCTTTCATCCCAGCCTTACTGAACTTTTACCGGAGTATCGATGGTCGGCAATCTTGAAAGCCGCATAGTAAAATTCGACAGGATGTCGTGTATGACGAGATATTCAAGAACGCATATTTTGTGAACAATTTCACTTAATCTTTGATTATGCGATGCAATTTATCGCACAACGTGGCAATATTTGCTATGGAAAATTCAAGCCTACAAGTCGAAGAGATAACAGTACGTTTCGGTGGTCTTGTAGCCCTAGACCGAGTGAGCGCTACCTTCAAAGAGCGCGAAGTTCACGGGGTTATTGGGCCAAATGGTGCTGGTAAGACGACTCTATTCAATGTCGTATCTGGCTTTGTCAAGGCAGATCTAGGTAAGCTGAGCTTTTTTGGCGAAGAGGTATCGTCCCACAGACCCGAAAAACTTAGTAAGTACGGAGTCGCTAGGACCTTGCAGGGACTCGGATTGTTTGCGCGTATGTCCGTTCTCGAAAACGTCATGATCGGTTTAACTTCAACTGGGAAGACCAAAAACTTTGGCGGAATGCTCGGCTTTGGAAGGCCAGTCAAGGAAGAACGGATATTTCGCGAGCGGGCACTTTCGAAACTCAACGAGCTCGAATTGGGTCAATACGTCGATCGGATGCCGCCATCGCTCCCGTATGCGATTCAGAAAAAGGTAGCCCTAGCGCGTGCTTTGGTACTGGAACCGCGCTTTCTAATGCTGGACGAACCTGCTTCGGGGCTAAGCAACGACGAGATGGATGAACTTGGAGATCTGATTCTAAAGCTCTCTGAAAAGATGGGTATTGTACTTGTCGAGCATCATATGGACCTAGTCATGCGAGTTTGCGATGTGATAACGGTCCTTGATTTTGGCCGGGTCATAGCGGAGGGGACTCCTGATGAGATTCGATCAAATCCTCAGGTTACGGAGGCCTACCTTGGCGAAGAGGTGAATACGCATTAGTCAAACTCGTTTTAGCTAGTTTCGTTCGTAATGTAATCGTTAGTTGGAACCGGGGGATTGGTTGCTAGTAATTGAGAAGTTGAGCGCGAGTTATGGACCCGTCAAAGCGCTCAAAGAGGTATCGCTCAGTGTGGATCGAGCGAAAATTACGGCTGTGCTTGGTGCGAATGGTGCTGGGAAAACCACACTACTT
>JAKCDL010000020.1 GCA_021841935.1 Actinomycetes bacterium
GTCGTAGTCGGCGAAGTGATTGCTCCAGGCGAATCTATTGGAACGATAAACTTCGACGGCGGAATCCAGCTAGGTACGACAGCTGGAAATTGTTCCGCGGGCTGACCTGCTAACGCATTTGCCATATAGTTGTGCCAGATCTCAGCTGGGTAAGTTCCACCGTAAACGGGGATACCGCCAACATCGTACATCGGAACGTCTCCCGAGGGGTCACCCATCCAAACGGTGGTAACCATTTGCGGTGTGTAACCGTCAAACCATCCGTCGGTAAAATTATCAGTGGTGCCGGTTTTGCCGGCAGCGGGCCGACCAATTGCTGCTGCGGTACCAGTACCCCTGATGATGACTTGCTGCAAAACACTATCCATCACAGCTACAATTCGGCTAGACAAAACCCTTTGCGAGCTCAAGACCGGATTGTAGACGTACTTGCCAGTCGAATCAACAACGCTGGTGATAAAGCGGGCTGGATGCAGGTAACCACCTGAGGCTAGAACGCCATAGGCCGTTGCCATCTCAAGAGGTGTTACGTCTTCAGAACCAATCGCAACCGATGGAACCGCCAATAGAGGAGACTTAACCCCCATTATTTGTGCAGTATCGACTACATTTTGGAGACCAACATTGATCGCTAAGCGGATATAGGCGCAGTTAACCGAATTCGCAGTGGCGTCCGTGATTGTCATTAGACCATAGCCAGGCTCAGCATTGCTAGCAACGTAGGGAAATGGCTTCGTATTTGGCACCGTAAAGGTACATGGTCCAGTACCGTCAATTATGTCAGTTGGTGAATAACCCGATTCAAGGGCCGCCGCCAAGGTGAAGATCTTGAATGAAGATCCAGGCTGCCTTCCAGTACCTCCGCGTCCCGTAGCGACGTTGAAGCCACCTGAACCGGCATTTGGATTACCACTGACCATCGCAAGGACATTTCCAGTATTTGGGTCCGTCGAGACTAAAGCGGCAGTGAACTTTCCATTGGTATTGGGTACGATCTTCTTTACTGCAGCGTCAGCAAGTGCTTGATCTTTTGGATTTAGCGTTGTTTGGATTGTGTATCCACCGTTGGTTAGAGAGGCATATCTTTGTGTCGGGTCAGAGCCGAGAAATGAATATTGAGGAGCTGTCTCTAGCTCGTCTACCACCTCTGTGACAAACGAGGAGGGCGAAGTAAATATTGGACGGTGGCTAACGGTCGGCAAAGGCTCTTTCTTCGCTGCCACATCTTGAGCATAAGAAATAGTCCCGTATTGATACATCTGATCGATAGCGAGATTGCGTCGCTGCATTGCATAGGCCGGATAGTAGAAGGGGTCATATCCCGAAGGGTTCTCAATAAGTGCGGCTAGGAGTGCCGCCTGAGCCACATCGAGCTTGGAGAGATCCTCGCCGAAGTAGGTTTGAGCCGCAGTTGCAATTCCATATGCACCTTCACCGAAGTAGATGGTGTTCAAGTACCTCTCAAAGATCTGCGACTTCGTCATGACCCCTTGAAGCCTGAACGAAATTATCGCCTCAGAAAACTTTCTAGAGAGAGTTCGAGACGAGTTTAAGACGGCTTGCTTTACGAGTTGCTGCGTAATCGTAGATCCACCCTGTAGTGAACCTCCCGAAAAGTCCGATACAAGGGCACGTCCGATCGACCTGAGATCGATAGCACCATGAAGGTAATAGGTATGATCCTCAACATCAAGCACGGCTGACTTGACGAGCTGAGGTACTTGATTCAGGGAGACCGTAGTTCTATTTTGCCCGTTTTGGATCAAATAGATCAGATTTCCCTGCGAATCAAAGATCTTCGAAGGGATTGAGAGTGGCCTCATGACAATGGGAGACGAGAAAGTTCCCTTCTCCTTCAGTATTGACACATTACGCACCGTTGGAATCAACAGCGCAACCGAGAGTCCTAGAAGCACAGCCGAAAGCGCAATCAGCCCAGCGTACTTTAGTACTTTAATCATTCACAACCAACTTGATGTAGCGATACATGGCGAATCAGACAAGCCGCCGAACAATTTCCGTTCGCCACACTCTAGTCGATTTGAGTGAAAAATTCACTACAGGCCTCTAAGTCAAACTCAGCCAACGCTCAGCAAAGCTTGCAACGCGATCTGTGGAAGGGAACTCAATGAATAAGGAGTCACTCGGTGCTAATCAATAAAACGAGGCACGTAGCCACCGCGACCCATCGCAAATGAAGATTCAAAGTCGATCTCTTCATCCACGCCGCCCTTCACCTCGGTAACCCACGCCAGGCGACCTTTGATAATTCTCTCGATCCCTGACGCCAATGTCACTGAAGAGATAGCACATGAAGAACAACTACCCTGGAGCTTAACCTCGACTACACCATTTTCTTCATCGACGTTTACTAAGGCTAAATCACCGCCGTCAGATTGGACTGCCGGACGGATCATCTCTACAAGCCGTTCTACGTCGCGATACTTTGCACTTCGCTCTTCAGCTGAAGATTCATTACCCTCTGTTGTTAACTGAGACAATTAGACCACCTATGTACCTTTGCTCTACATCATACAACAGAGGAGCAATTTACACTATTTCGATAGGAGAAACTCTTAGTGGCCCTCTCCCAATCTGGCGATCGCCGCTTGCAACTCCCCTTCTGCAACTTCTTTCGAGGAAAATCCCTCAATAGTTGCAAACTTCTTGGGTTCAAGATCCTTGTAGTGGGCGAAGAAATGGCTAATTTCATCTCTTAACTGACTTGGTACGTCGTCTACATCTTGAATCGCTTCAAAGCGAGGATCGCCATCAACTACGCACAGCAGCTTGATGTCCCTGCCCTTTTCATCGGACATAACAAAGGTTCCAACCGTACGGCAATCGACATGGCAACCTGGAACGAGTTCTTGATCAAGTATCAAAAGTGCGTCAAGTGGATCGCCATCTTCACCCAATGTACCTTCGATGTAGCCATAGTTGAGGGGATAGGCCATAGGAGTAAATAGCACTCTATCTAGCCAAATTGCACCGGTCTCGTGGTCGATCTCATACTTGCAACGCGAATTCTTGGGTACCTCAATTACAACTTCAAAGCCCACTTGCATCTCCCTCTTACATTTGAGTTTTATCTAACGACCAAGGCCAATTCGGACTTAGTTTGACGATGTCAATATAGGCGCTAGCAAGGCAAACCAATATCTAGTCACCTGAAATTATCCTCTTAGGGCACCATCACCTATGACTATCGAGTGAGATCGATGGCTATCGACAGGGATAGGGTATGTTCCGTCCTCGAGTCGACGGTCGCGGTCGGCTACCTCCTGTAGTGATGAATTCGCTAACATAGCCCTAAACGAATTCAATGCACCCTTCCACGACTCATGAAGGGGACATACACTACTCCAGTGACAGGGACCGTTACCCATAGCACAAAGTTCAGAGTGAATCTCGCCTTCTCCGGCTTCTACTACCTCTAAAAGGGTGATTGATGACGGACTCCGGCTAAGTCGATACCCACCACTTCTTCCTGCTCGCGAAAGAGCCAATCCTGCTCTTACGAGATCTGACAATACGGCCGGCGCAAATGATGTTGGAATCGCCGATGCCACGACGACTTCTCGAATCTTTCTCGCCTCATCTAACGGAAATGCGCGCGCGAGTACGATCGCTGCTCTAACTACGTAGTCGCCTCGCTTGGAAAGTACAACGTTCAAATATGGGACCTTTTACTCTATGTTCGAACTTGAATTCGATTTTATATCAATGTACTATACGTTTAGTACATCACTAAACGTTGTACATGAAAGATAAGAATAATGAGATCGGGGGGCATCAATGAGCTCACTCATTGACTCAACAAGTAGTATTCCCTACGGCGACGACGACGGAAGCGACAATAATAAGGTCACTCCCAAGCTTCGGATCGATCCAGTAGCGGTATCAATAAACCTACGTCCACGCCAAACGGCGGCGGCAAAGGAACACTTCGAGGCAACGACACCCAAGTTCGAGGTTACGAAGTTCAAAATCGTCTCAACCCTAGCAAAGAAGCGATGGATTCAATTCGCACTAATAGTGCCGAATCAATTGATCTTCTGGCTCGTCATCTTCTCCGGACTCTTCGGAACTCTAGATCCGGGCCTCAACTTTGCCACAGCAATCACGTGGTACATTTGGTTCGCCATCGTCTTTGTGTTGATGGTGGTAGTTGGAAGAGCTTGGTGCTCGATGTGTCCCTTTGGCGGATTCGGTGAATGGATCCAGCGCAAGACATTCTTCCAGCGAACCCAGAAGTCTCTAGGACTTGGCAAGAAGTATCCACAGAAGCTTGCCGCCTATGGACTTATCTCTTCGGCGGTCTCGTTCATAGTCCTGACGTTCCTTGAAGAGTTCTTCAATATTGCAGGACCTGGAACACCAGCTGACACAGCATTTATGGTTCTTGGAATTGTACTCTTCGCCACATCGTCGTTCCTCATCTTCGAGCGCAGAACCTTCTGCCGCTATCTATGCCCACTCTCTGGATTGATCGGATCGATCGGAGCCATAGGCGCAGCTGCAGGTTTTCGCACCAAAGATCGCGACGTCTGCTACAGCTGCGAATCGAAGGCCTGTATGCGAGGCGGCGAGGAAGGCTATGGCTGCCCATGGTACACTTGGCCAGGTTCAGCTGAGTCAAACTCACTGTGCGGACTTTGCACCGAATGCTACAAAGCATGTCCTTCTTCGAATGTCGGACTCTTCGTCCAACCACCTTTGACATCCGTAATTGCCCCAAGTCGCAAGAGAATGGATATCGCAGTTGTTTCAGCGATGCTCTTGGGATTGGTAGTCTTCCAGCAGGTAAACGCTCTGAATATCTACACCAGTCTCGACAACTTCCTTAACTCTCACACTCCATTTGGTCACTATCCAAACGTCCTTGACTATGTCGGCCTAATTGCACTCTTCGCACTTGTACCAGCCGCGCTCTTCAAGGTAGGAGCCGTAGCGTTCTCGAACATAACTGTCAAGGCAGATAAGGATCTTCCATTCCTCGAGCGACACAGCGCATTTCGCAACTTCTTTATGGTCGGAATGTATGGCATGATTCCGACGATTGGAGCAGACTACTTCGCACGACAATTGCCAAAGTTCTTCAACCATGCAACGAGGATCGTACCGGCCGTAATCCATCCCTTCGGAGGAACCAACAAGTTCCTCTACAACTACTCAATGCTTGGGACCCACGGAATCATTACGGTTCAGTTGATCATCATGGCAGTCGGAGTAGCCGCCTCGGTCTACACCACATACAAGATCGCTCGTCGCGAGATTGCATCTAGCAACCGCAATATGGCGACCCTCTACCTCGTATCGGCAACGCTCATCATGGGAATCGCCGTCGCCCTCCTATACATCCCAATGCAAGCAGCGAACTAAGGGAGAAATTCGAAGATGAAACTCTTTTCTCACAATCAAGAGACACACACTGCAACGGCAGTTCTAACTGATAGGTGCGCGGGTTGCCAGGAGTGCCTCGTCAGATGCCCAACGAATGCAATTGGATTCAACGAAGATTCTTGGATAGTCGAGATCAACGCAGAACTGTGCATCGGTTGCGGCCAATGCGAACGCCTCTGCCCCTTTAGCGCGATCGTTATCGAAAAGGAACTTTCGGTACTCGAATCACAGCTAAATCGACACTATGAACCAACTGGATCTGTCTTCCTATCGGTTCAAGAGACAAAGCCCGCGATCACCTCGTTCGACGCTGCCCTATTCGAAGCATCAAGGTGCCTCGAATGTCCAGACCCTACTTGCGTGAAGGGCTGCCCGGCACACAATAACATCCCACTTGCCCTCAAAAACCTCCGCGACGGAGACATAGACGGAGCTCGATCGATCTTCCAGGAGACTAGTCATATCGGTTCGATATGTTCACGAGTCTGCGACCAGAAGAGCCAATGCGAAGGTGCTTGTTCTCTTGCTTTAGCAGGGGGAGAGGCCGTCTCGATAGGAGCTCTCGAAAAATATATCTTTGATCACTCGAACGGTAGCATCTCGCACTTTTCTGAAACAGCAAAGCGAGTCGCAATCATTGGAAGTGGACCCGCGTCTCTAGGTGCTTGCTTTCGCCTCTTAGAGGCAGGAGTAGAGGTAGAGGTGTTCGAGGAGAAGGATTATCTAGGGGGACTCCTCAACTATGGAATGCCAGACTTTACGCTTCCCTTTGAGACCTTAGATAAGGTGATCGAGGAGCTACGTACCGCTGGTGTAACATTCCACACCAACCATCACGTTTCAGATGAGGAATTGAAGCAGCTTCGCGGAAACTTCGATTCAGTAATCGTTGCAATTGGCGCCAATCTACCCATTCGTCCCAAAGTCGACGGAATAGAAAGTGCAGTATCAATTGACGCGATGGACTTTCTAGTGCGCTACGGTCAATCAATTCGTGAATCCAACGTTGAATATGAGCTCTACGGCAAGAAGATACTCATCGTTGGAGCTGGAAATACTGCGATGGACGTAGCTCGAGTCGCAAGGCGACTTGGAGCCGAAGCTGTCTCCGTTGAGTGGGTAAATTCAAAATTTGCCAAGGTACGACCCGATGAATTGGAAGAGGCGATCACCGAGGGTGTCGACGTCCGCTTCCAAACGACACTTGTTGCAACGGCCGGAAGGTTAGCGACACTTGTAAATACGACGCACGATGATCCTTCGAAACTTCCATCGATCATCGAATCCTCGAAGTACACCGAAGAGTTCGACCTTGTGGTCATGGCCCTTGGATATCGCAAAGGGGGCGACATAGAGCTCGTCGAACCTCAATACACACTTGGGGAGACACCGTCTCCAAAGTGGAGTGCAAGTGGAATCTTGTCTAAGAGCCACAACCACAACCAACAAATTGGCAGCACTTCATGGATGCGAGAGAGAAAGACTCGAGCCGTTGGCAGCAAAGATAATGGAGGAATCATCGCAGTTGGAGACTTCCTCTATGGTCCAGCAACGGTCGTTGAAGCTATGGCCTCGGGCAGAAATGCCGCTGATCGAATAATCGCAGGCATGTAGCTTCACAAATATTAACCGAATAGAGGAGGTGCCCTTGGCCCAAGAAAACCCCGTTCATTAACTACCTACATTTGAGGCAACTACAGTCATAAACCTCTCAACGCCCCCCAAACCGAAGAGAGGAGACGGTAGTTGCCTCAGTCTTTTAATGCACACAAGTATCAGCCAATACGAGCCGCATTTTTAAGCGCCACAGCATCAAATATGCAACCACAATAAGAGTAAAAACACTTCGATTTCACTAAAGAAAAACACTCAAAGTGGCGAAAATTCAATTATGAGACTTATGAGAAGCGCTTATGGCGAATATAAATAGCGACAGAACGCTAATTGTGATAGATTTTGCTAGCAATATAGCTTTGCGTGGCAAAGTTACCAACGAAGAGTCAAACGCTTCGATCTATCAAATCACGCCTTATCTACTGAGATCGCTCTCCTTCAGACTAGGTCTCGAATCACTTGAGGAGTTTGAGGAGGAAGACTCTGGCCTGCATACCATAGGCAAGAAAGCAGTCTCCTACCCGCATATGAATCAAAAATCAGCAATTCCAAGCAAATCCTCTGGTTACTTCACAGAAATACTTAGGTTTGCAGACAAAACTTCGAAGGCGGGAAAGGCGGCTACTGACGATGAGCTTGAATAGCAAAATTACTTGCGAGCGTCTCTGGGGTTTCGAGTGCGAGCTTGTACTCAGCGAAGATTCAAATTATGTCTGTCCTGAGGAAGATCATCATGACCCAGAACTTCATCGCCTTGTAACCCTTGCGATCGATGATGGCTTTGACCCCGGACTTATTGGTGATGTCCTCCACGGGCGCAAAAGGCTAGAACCTGGCCACGACTTTATAAAGTTCCTCTCTTATACTCCTGAAGGGAGAAAGTACGCCGCACATAGTGTAAATGTTCCAACTTACTCAGTCGAGCAGGTCAAGTACATCTCTTCTAACTACAAACTGACCGAGGTAGCAAGTGCTCCGAATACCGCACCTGAGACCCTTGAGTACCTCGCAACACTAGGAAGTGTTTCAGTTCGCATAGCAGTTGCGAAAAACTTCAATACACCGGCCGATAGCCTCAGAAGGCTCTACCGCGAAGGGCCCTTTGAAGTCATCCTTGGGATAGCTCAAAACATTGCCGCTCCACCTGATCTTCTCAACACAATTGCGAAGAGGCACTTGGCAGCAGCGGGCAAGTATCTAGCCACCAACAAAGGATCCAACAGTGAAGTGCTTACGTTACTAGTAGAAGCAGTTGATCCTTACACGAGAATTCAAGTTGCAGCCAACAGCATCGCAGATGAGGAGACCCAACTTCAACTAGCTGAAGACCCTGACTGGCGCGTTCGCTACGCTTTAGGACGATCTAAGTCGGTTAGCCAGAATGTACTCAGTCGCCTCTTTCACGACGATCGTGAAGCCGTGAGAAGTGCTGTTGCCTATAACAGCGGAACACCGGTTGAGATCCTCGAACAGCTCGCAACAGAAGAGGCCTACGTAGTCAGGTACCGCTTGGCCCAAAATTCAAAGTTACCGCTGAGCATCTTCATTCGCCTCTTGAACGACACAGATCAAGCCGTTCGGCGAGTCTCAACCACAAACCCATACTCTCCATTTTTCTACGGAGAGAGTGAAATGAGAAAGGTTGTCGAAGAGCAGCCCCACTACAGTTGGGTAAATTTACTTTCAAATTCAGAGGTTCCCGAAGATCTGAAGTCCCATATACGTGATAACGCATATCTACAACGCGACATTGCACTGAATGAATACATGGCGATGGACCGTAAGAATCTCTTCCTATTGGCTGATCTTGTAGCAGATGGGATGTTAAATATGCCCTTTGAATCGCAGTTGCACGTAGTTCAACAGCTATGCCATCACCCGAAAGATTCAGATCGCCTTGAAGAGTTCGCCTTCCATGTTCTACGTGAGAATGACTTCTCACAGGAGATACGAGTGCGAATCCGGTCGATGATCACCAATAACTTCAAGGGCGAAAGCACTCGAATTCAGGCAATTCTTCGCCACACTGTGGCGGCATGATATAAAAATCTCAAGAAGGTAAGCACCATAAGAGAGCAGGGGCATCGACACCATCGGTCCAACTCCCCTGCTCTACATGGAATTTCTAAAAAATCTTAAAATAGAAATCCTCTAGGTAACACTCCTCGGCCCAAATGACATCCAGAAGCTCTCACCTGCCAATGAAATTCGGCTCTCGCTTCTCGAGGAATGCCTTTATAGCTTCAGCGGTGTCATCGCTCTTAAAATTGACTGTTTGAGCGAATGATTCAGCCTCTAGGGCATCGACGATGGATCTATTAAGAGAGTCATTTAGCATTGACTTACTTAGCGATTGAGCAATCGAAGGTCCAGTTGCTAAACGAGTCGCCCACCCCTCAACAAAGGCATCTATCTCATCGTCTGCGACAACTCTATTTACGAGTCCCATCTCCTTTGCCTCTTGAGCAGAGATAATATCTCCGAAGAGGGCTAACTCCTTTGCACGGTGGAGGCCAACCAAGCGCGGGAGAATATATGATCCACCAAAGTCGAGGGACAATCCTCGCCTTACAAAGATCTCCGAAAATCGAGCGCTCTCGCTCGCGACGATCAGGTCGCATGCTAAGGCCATATTGCAGCCTGCACCAACTGCGACACCAGTCACCTTGGCAATTGTAGGCTTAGGAAGGCGAAAGAGAGACTCTGCGACCTTACCGATCTTCCTCATGGATAGCAGTTGATCTCCATCGGCACCTATCCTTCGTCCGCTCAGGTCTGCACCTGCACAAAAGGCACCCCCCGCACCTTGGATGACCATAGCGCGTGCTGAGGTATTTGTCGCAACTTCATCGAACATCTCGCCTAAAGTTCCCCACATCTCCGAAGTGACGGCGTTCTTGCGTTCAGGTCGATTGATTGTAATTCGGGCAATTCCAACTGCATCAATTTCAAATTCGATATCACTCATAGCGATGAGACTAACACAGCGACATGGTCAAATTTAGCCAGAACAAAGGTGAACGTTGAATCAAAGCAAGAATGGTTA
Source organism: Actinomycetes bacterium (assembly GCA_021841935.1). GTDB lineage: Bacteria > Actinomycetota > Acidimicrobiia > Acidimicrobiales > Acidimicrobiaceae > Acidithrix. The sequence goes on from JAKCDL010000020.1 coordinate 10,067, forward strand.
AGTCTTGGAAAACATAGTTCAAATATGAAAAAAATTTGAATCTCCCAAGTAATAATCCACTAACCTTGCCCTATCGACACACGTCGCACTTATTAAGGGGATGGTTGCGAGTTGCGTACTGAACTAAAAGGGACAACAATGCCCGTTCTGGAGATCTTTCTAGAGCGTGGCGAAGAGATCATTTCGGCTCATGGAGAGCTATCTTGGATGACTCCTACAATGGCCATGCAAACTAAGTCAGGGCTCGGAGGAGGAGCCAAAGGACTCCTGTCAGGACTAAAGCGAGTCATGGGGGGAGGAAGCCTCTTCGTAACCCACTACATGGCTTCAACTGGTCCGGGAATGGTTGCATTTGCCTCTAAAGTCCCAGGCCACATCAGAGAGGTTCACATTACTCCAGGAAATGGCTACATGGTGCACCGCCATGGATGGCTCGCGGGCACGCCTGGAATAACCCCTACTATTGGCTTCCAACAATCATTTAGAGCCGGCCTATTCGGAGGCGATGGCTTCATCCTTCAAAGGCTAGATGGAGAAGGTACTGCCTGGATAGAATTATCAGGCGAGACTATCGAATACGACCTTCAAGCAGGTGAAACGATCTTGGTTCACCCAGGGCACGTTGGACTCTTCCAAGAGACGATCAGCTTCAACATAACTCAAATCCAGGGGCTATCTAACGTCTTCTTTGGAGGAGATGGGTATCATCTAGTGGCACTTACCGGCCCTGGCAAGCTATACCTTCAATCGATGCCACTTCCGCTACTTGCTCACTCTATCTACCCCTACCTACCACAGCAGGGCAATTAAAGTCCAACTACGAAGCTGAAACGGTGGCTACTTCTACGTTGGTAGCAACGTAGAAGTAGCCCAAGAGCTTCTAACTGGTGGCATGGACTAGATATTCAGGGAAGATAGCGCCTGGGTCAAGTTGGCCTAAAATGGACAGGGTGCCACCGAACAGAAGCTAGGAGAGTCGTGGGAATTGCCCTTTCCGGAGACATAATCGATCCGGCCACAAATCAACTCGCTCAGTGTCGAAAAATTCAGCCCTATCAAGCCAATAAGCCCTACCTTTGTCCCGAGTGCAACTTTGACATCAGACCAGGCGAGGGACATTTTGTCGTTGTCCCACACCACGATCACGATGCGCGACGCCACTGGCACGAACGATGTCTGACAAGGGCGCTAAACCGAGAGGTTAAGTCAAATCGCTCCAAGGGGCGTCGCAAGCGATCTCACAAGAGTTCCAAGGCTTGATTGAAGTCTTCGACTAAATCTCGCTGAGCCTCGATTCCCACACTCACTCGAATCAGCCCAGGACTAATCCCAAGTTCCTGCTTCTCACGCCTCTCCACTTGAGTCTCAACGGCACCAAGCGACGTAGAGTTCTTAGCTAGATGAAGGCGCTCGCAAAAGCGCTCTGCTCTAAAAGGGCTCGAACCCAGATCAAATGAGAGCATACTGCCATACAACAACATCTGACGTGGCAAGAACTCATAACCTGGCTTTCCTACTAGCAGCGAGGGATGATAGATCATCTCTTGATCTAAATACTCTCCCAGCAACTCCACTATTGCTAGAGCATTCTCACAAGCGGCTCGCACCCTTAGCGATAGAGTACGAATCCCTCGTAGAATCAAGAAGGCTTCAAAGTCCCCGAGAATCGATCCATTTAATCGGCGATAAAGATCGACCTCTTTCGCAACTGCCGGATCCGCGAACGATGCCGTACCACCTAGGACGTCACTATGGCCCCCAAAAAACTTTGTAGCTGAGTGAATAACCACATCTGCCCCAAATTCAAGGGGATTGGTGGCAAATGGTGTAGCAAAGGTGTTGTCGACGACTACGAATGCACCTTTTGCTTTAGCGATTGACACAACTCTATCGATTGGCAAAACCGACATCAATGGATTTGTCGGAGTCTCGAGCCAAACAAGATCAAATTCTTGCAACGATGAAAGTTCATCGCAGAAAATATCCGGAGTCGAAGCTGTAATGGTAGAGATAGACCTCACGATTAACCCCATAGCGCCATTTAGCTGCATACGGGTGCCGTTGTACGCACCTTCGACGATGGCGACGTCTAGAGGCCTGCCAACCGCCTTTGCAAAGCTATCGACTACCGCCTTTACAGCAGCTAACCCAGAGGCAAAGGATAGGGTCTCGCCACCTTCTAGTTCGGCGATAACCTCCTCCAAAGCCCGTGTAACCTCTGTCCCGAAGCGTGAATAGATAGAGGTTCCGCCGGCTATGTAGGTCGTGGAAACGCCGATCGGAAAATTTAACGGAGCTCCGGTGACGTTCTTTGGCCTACCTCCATGAACAACTTTCGTTGACTTTTCCATAAACCCTCTCCTAATCCGAGCTCGAATTCCTTGAATTAAAGATCACCAATTGGCTTATCTTGATTCAGATTTATGCCTTCTTTGCGAGGAAGCTCTTCAATGTTTACGTCTTTGAACGTTTCGACAACCACAGATTCAACGAATCGAACCGGCCTGTACATATCCCAAACCCAAGCATCACGCAAGAGAACACGAAGGCGGACTGGGGAAGAATTACTTACCTCTTCAATATTGACTTCGTTGGCAAGATAGAAGCGCCTATCAGTCTCAACGACGTATCGAAACATCGACAGCACGGCGCGATACTCCTGATAAAGCGAAAGCTCCACTTCGGATTCGTACTTTTCAAGATCTTCAGCACTCATCGACACTTCCTTTCACACACCACACAGAATCTTTCACGATGCTATCAAAACCAAGAAAGGATGGACCGTGCTTGCGCCAAGTCCATCCTTTCTGAAATATCTAAAGCCAAACTGCAGTCAGCGAGCTATCGATCGCGCTTTTCCTTGATCTTAGCTGCCTTGCCAACTCTGTCACGAAGGTAAAAGAGCTTGGCACGTCGAACATCGCCACGAGAAACTACCTCGATTTTGGCGATGATTGGCGAGTGAAGTGGAAATGTACGCTCCACCCCAACTCCAAAACTTACCTTACGAACGGAGAATGTTTCCTGTAGGCCACCACCGCGCTTGGCGATAACGACTCCTTGGAAGATCTGCACTCGCTCACGGTTACCTTCAACGACTCGTACGTGTACCTTTACCGTGTCGCCCTGGCTAAAAAATGGGCGATCATCCTTCAAACTCTCTGAATCAATCAAATCGGTGAGCTTCACTGCAACTCCTGACTAAATTAGCGCCTCTACAGCATAATGGACTAATACGATTTCCCTGTTACTTGCCACTTGCAGCTTCATTGTTTTCAAGTAGATCGGGGCGGTAGTGCATAGTGCGAAGGAGAGCAGTATCTCTGCGCCACTTTGCAATCTTGCCATGGTCACCGCTTAAGAGAATCTCCGGGACTTCATAGTCTCGGAACTTAGCAGGCTTAGTATATTGCGGTGCCTCCAAAAGCATCTGCGAGAAACTCTCTTCGGTCGCTGACGAAGAATTACCAAGTACGCCATCCACTAGACGGGCGCTCGCCTCAATCACAGCTAAAGCCGCGAGTTCACCGCCCGCTAACACAAAGTCGCCAAGTGAAATAGCACCATCTACAAGGTGATCTTCTACCCGTGCGTCCACGCCCTCATAACGGCCACAAAGAAGCGAGAATGACCCGATTTGAGAGAGCTCATCAGCCAACCTTTGATCTAACCTCCTACCCCAAGGCGCGAGAAGAAATAGGGGTCGGGCAACCTTCAAAGTCTCTACTGCATCAAAGATAGGTTGCGCCATCATCACCATCCCAGCTCCCCCCCCATAAGGAGTATCATCGACACTCCTATGTCTATCCTTGGCGAAGGTTCTAATATCGATAGTTCGAATGCTCAGTATTCCAGCCGTTTGTGCTCTCCCGAGTATCGATTCTTTAGCGTAACTTTCAATAAGTTGAGGAAACAGAGTCAGCACATCAACGTGAAGCGAAGACTTGCCTAGATCGCCGCCGTTACTTCGTGGTTCGCTACTAGACATCAAAGAGTCCATCTGGAACCTCTACAAAGACTCTCTTGGAGTCTCCATCGACTCGACTAACAAAGGCTAGAGGCACCAAGAACCCAGTCGATAGCTCCAGAAGATCGCTAGCGGGATTAGCAAGCACCCCTTCAACTAAACCACGTTCCGTTCCGCCTTGGTCGACAACCGTACAACCGATCATCTCATGCACCCAAAGCTCTCCGTCGTCGTCTATTGGAGCAGCGAACATCACCTTTCCAGATAAGGTTTCGGCCTGATTTCTATCGGTAATGCCGTCAAAACCGAAGATGAATCTCTCGTGAAGCTCTTTGACGGAGCTGATCACCAGCTCCTTCCCCTCGACAATGACTACCGAACCTCTCCTTCGCCTTTCTTCGCGATTAGACGTTAGAGACACTGCTACCTCGCCGCGGATACCATGAGCCTTGTGTATTCTTCCTATCTCTAAAAGATCAGAATCATCAGACATAATCACACCGTTCCTTGAAGAGAGGGAAAACTACAGATAGTTGACATTGAAGAGATAATCCTATTGCGAAATCATTCGATTTGAATTAATCCGCCACGATACCAACTGGTTTAATATTGCAGCGATCTAACTGAGATGACATATTTGAACTCAATTGAACCTTAAAAAATTTGAGCTATGCACACCGCATAGCTCAAATCAGAGAGTTAAATGTTGTTTCGACGGGCTACTCGACTTCAGCGATCTCCACCTGAGCATCGACCCCATCTTTTGCTGCAGCGGCTCGAACTACAGCCCTAATCGCTCCTGCAATCTTGCCGTGCCTACCAATCACACGACCCATATCTGCCTTATCAACGGTAAGGACAAGCTTGACTTTGTTATCTTCGCCTTCAGTGACGGCAACTGAGACCGCATCTGAGTTTTGAGAGAGAGATGTACCGATGTAGTGCAGAACTTGCTTTGCTGTTGGAGCTACCGAACGTATGCTTTCATTGGCATCGGTCACGGACTACTCTGCGCTTTCTTGTAGCTTAGCGTTCAAGTCAATAAGCTTTCGTACCCGCTCCGTTGGCTGAGCACCATTAGCAAGCCACTTTTGGATCTTCTCGGTATCAAGCTTGAATTGAGCAGCTGCACCATTCTTTTCAGTCTCAACACTCGCAGAGACCACTGGGTTATAGGTGCCGAGCACCTCAATAAAGCGACCGTCACGCGGCGACGCAGCGTCTGCTGCAACAATACGATACGTTGGCCTCTTTTTCTTGCCCATTCTTACCAATCGAAGCTTAACTGCCACGCGAACTCCTAAAACCTACCCTGGTCGAAAGTCAGACTGTATATCGTTCCCAGGTCACATAAATTACAGCCCTTAGATTCTACTTGGTCACACAAGAAGTACAGCCCTAGCGCTTGTTTCGCTTCTTCTTGTTCGCAGCCGCACTCTTCCTTGTTGCACTTGGTGCGCCAACACCCAATTGCCGCATCATCTTTTGCATATCCTTGAACTGCTTGAGAAGGTTGCTTACTGCAACTGCCGTTGTCCCGGATCCAGCCGCAATTCTTTGACGACGAGAGGCATCTATCAGCGAGGGATCTCTGCGCTCCGCCCGTGTCATCGATGAGATAATCGCCTCCACTCGTCCGAGTTCGCGATCATCTATATCGACGTTCTTCAGCTCCTTTGGAACGCCTGGAAGCATCGACAAGACACCCTTCAACGGTCCCATCTTCTTTACCTGGGCCATCTGCTCTAAAAAGTCCTCGAGGTCAAATTTTCCCTGCTGAAGCTTCTTAGCACCTCTCTCGGCGACTTCGCGATCGATCGATCTTTCGGCCTTTTCTATGAGGGTAAGAACGTCTCCCATGCCGAGGATGCGATTTGCCATACGATCGGGGTAAAAGGAATCAAAGTCTTCAATCTTCTCGCCGACAGAGGCAAATGCGATCTTTTTACCCGTTACCTCTACTACAGATAGCGCCGCACCACCACGCGCATCGCCATCGAGCTTGGTCAAGATATTTGCAGATAACTTGATCCGATCAGCGAACGCCTTCGCCGTGTTAACCGCATCTTGACCGATCATTGCATCGATTACGAGGAAGCTGTAGTGGGGTCTAATAGCCCCCTCTATCTGAGCTACCTCCTTCATCAACGCCTCATCGATAGCCAGGCGACCTGCGGTGTCAACGATTAGGACGTCCCTACCAATACTCTTAGCCTTCGCCAGCGCATTAGTTGCCACCTCAAGAGGCGAAGATGCCTCAGAATAGAAGTCGACCTTCGCCGACTCAGCCAAAATTCGCAACTGTTCAACCGCAGCGGGTCGAGCTAAGTCAGCACCGACGAGCATCGGATGACGACCCTGCTTGCGCAAGTGAAGAGCTAGTTTGGCCGCCGTTGTCGTCTTACCAGATCCCTGAAGGCCAACGAGCATAATAACGGTAGGAGGGGTAGATGCAAAGGTCAATCGAAATTGATCGCCACCGAGAATTCGCACCAACTCGTCGTTCACCATCTTGATGATCTGCTGAGCCGGAGTCAGAACCCTAGAAGTAGACGAACCAATAGCGCCTTGCCGTATCCGATCTACAAATCCTTTGACAACTTCAAGGTTTACGTCCGCTTCGAGAAGGGCAAGACGAATCTCCTTGAGCGCAGCCTCGATGTCAGCAGCCGAAAGTCGACCCTTCTTGCGCAACTTTCCAACAACGGTCTCAAGTCTTCCAGAAAGATTGTCAAACACAGAATGGCTCCAAATAATATCGCAATAGTCCACAGGAAAATTAAGGGACAGCACTTTACAGAATAAACCTAAGTTACTAAATCCTTCTCATATGCGGCAGACGCAACGAAAATGAACGACATGGAAGCCACCAACCCCATTATCAATTTTGCTAGGGTAGCCTTAATTTCCATGAACGGTGAGAGCAGTGAAGAGCGTCAACTAGCAGACAAAGTAACAAGCAACAATGATGAACAGCTCCCCCCTTTGGCCTTTCTAAAGGAGTATCTAGGGGGTTGGCCTGAGGAAAAGACATCGATCACGATAATCTCCGACCCAAAAAGAGACGAGCCCGGGTGGGATGGAGCGGTTCGACGTGCAGTTGGGGTCATCGATGAGAACGGTGCCGGAGTACTCTCTCTTGCACCACATCTCGCAGACCCTTTGCTCGAACGACTTGGGAAAGACAAGATCTTCAAAGACGAGGTCGGCGAGGTAGCTAGACATCTAGGAGCTAGGGAGTTTTTTGGCGTCTTTCGTTGGAGCACTTCAATTAACTCATTCGACGATATTGGCCAATGGATCGACGCCAACGACGAGAGTGTGCCCGATTGGCTAAAGCCATTCGGCCACGAGGTACTCGTAGCCTTCGACGACGACCACAACTATATAGGTGGTGTCGGCATTAAGTATCACCTTGAACATGGACGCGAAATTGCAGTGGTAGTAGATGAGCGCGCCGCTAGAAGGCAGGTCGCCCGGCGCTTAGTGTCAAAGGCTGCACTTGCCATTCTCGATGGCGGAAATGTACCGATATACCTTCACGCTGAAAGTAACGTCGCATCTGCACGGGTGGCTGAGGCCGTTGGATTTAAAGACCGCGGATGGAGGATCATCGGGATGAACTTCGAATGACTTCGACGTTATTCGCCTACTTTGCGGCGTCACAACTAGGTAATTAGGTAACGTTTGCGGAGCGCAAGGCTTTACCTCTCGGTAAGTTCATAACTGCAATTTTGATCACCTATGGGCATGGGGACTTGCTCGTTAGGTGATATTAGAAAGTAGCCTGTAGACATGCTGCAAGAAGAGGCCTTTACCCGACTTATCCACCGAGACTCCGTCTTTCTAACTGGAGCACCTGGTTCGGGGAAAAGCTTCTTATTGAGAAGATTTACAAACCATCTAAAGGTAGAGGAGACTCCTTATTCAGTAACTGCGTCAACTGGAATTGCCGCAACCGCGATCGGTGGTGTTACTCTGGCTTCATTTGCAGGAATTGGAATCTCCGATTCGCTCTCAAGACGTGACCTCGATCAAATTGCAGCGCGTGAAAGCATACTTCGAAGGTTCAACAACATAGAAGTGCTGATAATCGATGAGGTCTCCATGCTTAGCTCGCAGACCCTAGACTTCGTCGACCACATCGCCAAAGCCACTCGCGGAGAAGACCTTCCATTTGGTGGAATACAAATGGTCTTGGTTGGAGACATGTTCCAGCTACCTCCGGTTACAAAAGAACGAGGAGACGTCCCCTTTGCATTCAAATCCGCTGCATGGCGAGATTTAGATCCGATCATCTGTTACCTTGACGAACAGCACCGACAAGACGAAGGGCCACTGAGTCGCCTACTCATAGAGATGCGAAGTGGCGAGCTCACTACGCAAGCCCAAGCTGCAATTACCGAGAGAGTCTCCTTGGCACCTCCCCCGGATACGCCTGCGCTGTATGCTCACAACGTAGATGTGGACGCTGAAAATCTAAGTCGACTAAATGCAATCAAGGGTAAGTCCTGGAAGTCGACGATGAAGACGAGTGGCGAAGCCAACCAAGTGGCATCGCTTACCAAGGGGCTCCTATCTCCTGAGATTCTCGAGCTAAAGGTCGGGGCAAAGGTTATGTTCACTGTAAATGACCCTGGGCGACAATTTGTAAATGGATCTCTTGCAACAGTTGTCTCCCTCGACGACGAAAATCCAGTTGTGAAGATCGACCTTGATGGGCGAACCCTTACCGTAAACAAATTCAGTTGGGTAGTAGAGGTCGACGGTAGCGTCGTAGCAACGGCACAACAGTACCCCCTACGCCTCGCTTGGGCTATGACAATACACAAATCCCAGGGAATGACCCTGGATCGTGCTCACATCGACCTAGCAAGGACCTTCACTCCGGGAATGGGATATGTTGCTCTCTCGCGCCTTAGAAGCATCGATGGACTCTATCTAAAGGGCCTCAACAAAATGGCGCTCAGACTACACGATGAAATATTCGAATTCGATTCTTCAATCAGGCGACGATCAAAAGTTCAACAGGAAAACTACGTCTTCGGAGATACCTTCGATGACGGTGCAGCCATCGAACTCCCCCATCCAGGCCCCCACTACAGTGCCGTCAAAGAGGTGCTGTCAGATCTAAGGCGTGATATCGCCAGGCGAGAAGATACTCCCCCTAACCTTATCCTTTCGGATCACCTAGTAGATGCCCTTTCTCGCGCCCTACCAACCTCTACTAACGATCTAACCAAAATAAAGGGGATTGGAGGGCGACGAGCGGCAAAATATGGAGACATGATAGTGGCGTCGATATCTGCAGAGGTAGAGAGGCCAGTTCAAGACTTTCTTTTTTGAAGACATGAATTTGAGTTTGCAGGCACTAGCCCGTCAAATATATGGCTCTTGATAACTTCCTTGACGAATATGAATCGACGATGACAAGATGGTGCCTCTGAGACTTATCAAAATGCAAAGAGGTTGACTATGGCACCAAAGCTTCTAATAGGCACAAAAAAAGGAGGCTTCATTGCCACATGGGATCAAGGTGACAATCGATACAGCCTATCCGATCCCCTCTTTGCTGGCTGGGAGATATACCACTTTAAGGCATCGAGAGTTGATCCAAACCTGATCTATGCGTCACAAAGTAACCTCTGGTTTGGGCAAACAGTACTTCGTTCAACCGATGGTGGCGCCAACTTCGAATCCGTCTCAAACGAATTTACATACGACGGTGGAAATCAAACCCACCTCTTTTACGACGGTAGCGAAGTGCCCTGGACATTCAAGAGGGTATGGGCATTTCAACCTTCAATCTTCGAACGAGATGTGGTATTTGCCGGTGTTGAAGACGCCGCCCTCTTTATCTCGCGCGACTTAGGTGAAAGCTGGAGTGAGCTTGATTCGCTGAGAAATCATGGAACTTCTAAGTCCTGGCAACCGGGGGCAGGAGGAATGGCACTGCATACAATCGTCCAAGACCCGCTCGATAGCGATCGGCTCTACGTAGCAATAAGCGCGGCCGGTGCATTTCGAAGTGACGACGCTGGGGCGTCTTGGACTCCGATCAACAAAGGACTAAGAGCGGACTATCTCCCCGATGAAGACGTTGAGGTTGGTCACTGCGTCCATAGAATCGCAATCAGCGGCTCCAACACTTCTCGACTCTTCATGCAAAAGCATTGGGATGTACTGGTCTCTGATAATTCAGGCGATCAGTGGCGCGAGATATCGAACGATCTACCGAGCGACTTCGGTTTCGTAATAGGAGTGGTAAATCAACCACACGAGACCCCGATAGTGATTCCAATAAAGAGTGACTACGAACACTTTCCTCCCGATGGGAAGCTAAGGGTCTTTCGTCTTGAGACAGATGGCAGTTGGAAAAGCATCTCAAATGGACTTCCTCAAAGTGACTTCTACGGCAATGTTCTTCGTGGAGCCATGGCCATCGATGGTCGAAGTGGCAAAGATGTCTTCTTTGGCACAACAACTGGAGAGGTATTCGCGAGCTTTGATGCCGGCGAAAGTTGGTCCGAAGTTGCACATTCACTTCCATCGGTACTATCAGTTGAAGTAGTCGGGAGCTAGTGTGATCGAGAGATTATGGCTATAGTCAAGCTTCCACAACAACTCATGAAACATGCGAATATCTCAAGCGAAGTCGTAATCGAGTTCGCCGCTACCTCCATAGGCGATATCTTCGACCAGCTCGAAAGAGAGTATCCTTCTCTACGCGGGACTCTTCGTGACCCTACAACAAAGAGGCGAAGGGCATATATTCGAATCTTTGCTCAACAACAGGACATCTCAGATGTCGATCCAGCAACACGCCTCGCCTCAGAACTTATCTCTAGCAATGCAACGATTCACTTTGTTACAGCCATCTCAGGGGGATAGTTCTCGTTGATCACACTCCCAAGGGGGTCTCTAAGACAATAACTATCGCACTACTCAAGCTGCGATATTCGCCTTAGAGGCTACCTCTAGAAACCGCACCCTGTGAGCGATGGACCGAAGTCCAATCGATATGTGACCGTACCTCGAAACAACCTCAACATCAAGTGAACTTCGACGAGCAGCAAGGGCTAAGTCGACGAAGATGTGGTCGCCTGATCCAATTACGATGCCATCGAATCGACGCTCAAAACCACCGGCCTCGTCACAGACCGAGAGAAGTGCACGATCAGCCCCATCTTTACCAGAGGCCACGACATATCGTGCGCCTCCAAACCCATAGGCGGCGGTAGAAAAAACCCTATGGCAGCAACCAACGACCAACAAGTCGCTGGGGCCCACCAAATCTAGATCAAAGTAAGCGTCGCTCACTGCTCGACATAGCCCTTCATCAGGACAGGATGATCCAGCCAAATTTTCTATATCGATCAAATGAAGTCGTCGATTCGGGTGCGAAAAATACATACTGCGAGTCCCCCTACTCATCTAAAGCACGTCTCATCCTCAGATCTTGGTAGCCACTTGACTCAAAGCCGCGGAAAGCCAACGTCCATAAATCCCCCTGGCAACACACCGACCGCAATGATTATTGATTTTATGAAAATCAAAGTCAGGCTTCTACATCTGGCAAACAATCCGAAACTCTATCGCCTAACCGTAAAGATTATCAAGCAGTTGTAACAGATAATCGAAAAACCACTCATAGTACAAATTCGCTCTGATTCTTATTGCCTTACAATTACAGCTCATTGTCTTGGGCATGTATAAGTAAGTGTCGGCGCAAACTGAGGCATCAGTATCAACTTGAATAATACGCTACGAAAATCATTTACGTGATTCATTTTAAATACCTGATCAAGAACGATACCGCTTGGGGATTCACCAAAGTTGCAAGATAATTCACGAGACAAATTCAATTTTCAATTATCATCAAAGGCGATTAATCAAAATATAAATTTGATAAAAAACGCCTATTTCACAAATTTTATATCAATGTAACCGCTAATAATTTTCAAGGATAGGGATCGCTCCCAGGCAAAGGATCATACAGAAATTCCCTAATCACAAATCTTACAAGCCAACAAATCCGCATCAAAAAACACAACGTGATCGCCTTTACAAATATTTACCTAAAAGTTAACTTATAAATAATTTTTGAGGCCCTAAATTGGTGCTAGACCTAAAGTTTACGCGGCCGGCTGCCGATTCATAAGCATGGAATTGACATCTGGCTTAGAATCGTTGATAGCCCCCTTACGCCAATTCCCAGATCGCTTTCAGTTTCGATATAGTATGAACTTTTAGAGTGTAAAACATGGCATCAAAGTTAGAACACCATTCGAGAGTAAGAGAGTTATGGTCACGACCACAAAACGTGCGCCGGAGTCCAAACCTACCACTGCCCTCAAAAGGCGCCGTTGATGCGGCTTCGCTTATACTTGGACTCGGTCTTGGAGCAACGATTGCGCTATATGTCCTCGGCGAGGCAAATGGCGCCCTCAAAGGTCCAGGTGGCCTTGCCCTCGCCATAACGCGAGCATCTGGATTAATCGCGACGTATATGTTGATATTGGTCGTACTTCTTGCAGCCCGTGTGTCGATCATCGAACGAACTCTAGGACAAGACAAATTAGTGAAGTGGCATCGAAAGTTAGCCCCTTATGCCCTAGTGCTTCTAACGATTCACGTTTTTCTTTCAATATATGGTTATGCTAAGCTTTCGAATACATCGCTCTTCAAGCAATTGACAACCTTTATACTTCACTATCCCGATATGCTCATGGCACTCGTCGGTTATCTACTTTTGATAATGGCGGGCGTCACCTCGTACAAACGCGCTAGATCCAAGATGAAGTACGAGACATGGTGGGTAGTTCACCTCTATACCTACCTTGGAGTCGCCCTAGCAGTAGCGCACCAAGTGCGTACCGGAATCATGTTCCTAAATCATCCCCTCGCACGCAACCTATGGGTAGCAACCTTCGTAGTGGTAGCAGAGTTTGTTCTATGGAACCGACTCCTAGTCACGCTCTACCGTAACGTCGTACACCAGTTGAAGATAGTTGCAATCGTTGAAGAAGGCCCAGGAGTCTATTCAGTGACGTGTCAAGGCAAACACTTAGATAGACTCCCAGTCTCAGGAGGACAATTTATCCAATGGAGATTCCTAAGTAAGGACCTATTTCTTCACTCACATCCTTACTCCCTTAGTGCCATGCCACGACCGCCATACATAAGAGTAACCATCAAAGACTTGGGTGACCATTCGGGGCTAGTATCGAAACTCCGTGTCGGAACCCGAGTATTCATAGAAGGACCATACGGAGCATTTACCCGCTACCGCACCTCTAGTAAGAAGGTAACATTGATTGGTGCTGGCGTTGGTGCCACGCCTATTCGAGCCCTGCTTGAAGATATGCCTCCGGACGTTGAGACGAACGTCATCTTGAGAGGTTCCTCCTCAGACGATCTGATCCACAATGACGAAATTGCAGAATTAATGGCAAATAGACGCGGAAAGTTCTACGAGGTAACAGGTTCGCGATCTAGCGTAAAGCTCGACGCCGCGACTTTAAAGCGACTAGTGCCAGAAGCCAACAAAAACGACTTCTTCATATGCGGTCCAGTAGGATTCAATAACGAAGTCAAGGAGAGCCTTAGCAAACTAGGTGTCACTCAGGACAAGATCCACATCGAAGAATTTGCTTTCTAGATATGTCGACTAAACCAACTTGATACGACAACAATCAAAACCGCATCCAACAGCAAAGTCAAAAGGTTCTAAAAAATGAAACGGTCATTTTACGTAATAGCAGGAACGGGAGTAGGCCTAGTTGGAGTACTCTCATTCCAATCAAGCCCGGCAAAAGTTACTATAGGTTCGTCTCTTCCTACCTCTGGCGCGACGGCTTCATCTTCGACACCCTCAACATCAACAGTGGGAAGTTCAACGACCGTATCGCCCAGTACTACGGCGGCCAAGTCAGCAACGAGTCAGTCAACGCCAACAACTGCTGCGCCTGCTTCAGCGCCAGCTACAACATCGGCGCCCGCTACTACTTCGGCCCCAGCAACAACCGCCGCTCCGACCACTACGGCGGCGCCCACCACTACAGCGGCCGCTGGACCAGCTAGTGCGACTGGACCAACCGTCAACTACTACTTTGGAACATTAGCGGTGACAGTTACAGCATCGGGTCACAAGATAACGAATGTTACCGTCTCTAGTCTGAACGACGGAGGTAACTCTCGGTCCGCCTCAATTGACCAGTACGCCATTCCAATTCTCGAACAAGAGACGATGCAAGCACAGTCAGCTAACATTCAAAACGTCAGTGGCGCGAGCTACACCACCGCCGGTTTTGTTCAATCGCTTCAAAGCGCACTTTCAAAACTTGGAATTTAGAACCTAGTGTTCCGACGAAGCGCAGAGGTTCCATCAGGGCATCTTAACGATCTCGTGGAAGTTATGGGAACTGTTGTAACCTTTGATGTCTACTCAGACAACAAAGAAGACTTGCACGACAACTCGCTTTTACTAAATGCGATTGCAACATCGAAAGAGTCGCTGCGTCAAGCAGATCAGCGCTTTAGCACATACAAAGATGATTCATGGATTTCGATAAACAAGCCGACAAGACCGTCGAACGAATATCCAGCAGACGTGAGATACGTCCTTGAAGTTTGCGACTATCTGAAGGCAACTACACGAGGCGCATTCGACCATCACTATCGCGGAGAGGTTATTGACCCGACCGGCATTGTAAAAGGATGGGCCGTAGAGCAGGCGCTCCCGTATCTTAGAGTCGAAGGCATATCCGGCGCAATTGTAAATGGCGCAGGCGATATTGCATCATTTGGGACCTTTAATCACGGGAAGGAGTTCTCCTTCGGCGTAGTTGACCCAACTGACAGGAGTAAAATTGCCTTCGTTGTACAAGGGGCGCCCTGTGTTGCTACTAGCGCACTCTACGAGCGCGGGGATCACATCGTTGACCCCCGCTATCCAAGGCGGAAAATCGATAACCTGTCTGCTACCGTGGTGGGGCCGTCTCTCACGCTGGCCGATGGCTTAGCCACCGCAATATTCGTCGCAGGACTCGAAGTTTTCGACGTAATTGAATCTCTTAACGGATACGAATGCGCACTTACGAAATCAAACGGACGACTTTACGCAACACGTTCCTTTCCTTTTAGAAGGCAGAACTAGCCAAGACGAATTCCAGCGAGCTGAGTTGCCTGTCCCACCAAGTTATTGTTTGAATCCCAAACGTAACAGGTTTCATCCACCATCTGCCCTTGTACCAAATTTGCTCTCTGCATAACCTGCAATGGTCCAGGGGCCGGAATTGCCCTCACATAGGTCGTAAGTGAAAGTGTCGGAACCCATCCCGTCCGTTCAATCTCAAAGGTCGCTGGAGGAAATGCATCTAGTGCATACTGTAGCGATATCGAATCAAATCTCTCGTCACCGGGCAAGCAGAGCCAACCCTTCAACTCTCCACTACCCGATGGTTCGCCGTGGCTGTAGATTCTAACGCTAGGATCCATGACGATTTCGACCTGGGTCATAATAAGGGCATTGAATCCGCCTGGAGTTGTCGTAGACAATGGCTTGCAGCTAGCAATGGGTGCTATCGAAGGTTCGACTTCGACCCTCTTCCAATGTGCACTTTGATCCCGCGACAGATCACCGACTATCGCTAGCACTGTTAGGGCACAGCGACCATTTTGAATCAAACGTCCCTCGTAATGGCCAAATGACTTTCCAACTCGGACCTCTTCGATGCGTATCTCAACGCTTCCAGGATCAGGAGAAAACAAATAGTGCACACTGGACGTAATGACGTCGCCAAAGTGTGAGAAGTCAACTATCGCCCTACTGACGATTGCCAATAGATATCCGCCATTAGGTTTTCCACCTATTGTCCAGGAGTCATCGACTACAGCAGAATACCTTCCATCTTTGAGTCTCTCAACGACAGATACCTCTGAAAATAACTTGGCCACGCTTCACCTTGTTTGGAACGAAACTAATTTTCATCAAACTTAGCCGCTCACCATAGGCAATTTGAAAGATTTATGGACGTAAGTAACGATTGTCCGCAAATGAAAGAATTCACGATAAAACCACTAAATCTCTGCCTATTCGATCTGGCAACTACGGTATCCGAACATGTGGTCAAAAAAACCAACGCAACTTAGAAGTTCGAATCCTAGAAGCAACCAGGCTCATAGCCATGAAATCGATATCACAATTGAACGCGTCGGCTAATTGGTTGGATCGAAGTTGATCACGTCGAAACCTTCGTCTTCTCGCTTTGAGAATCAAAGTACGCACTTCCAGCATTTGCTGTCATCACCAAGACAAGTGCCACGATCTCATAGATATCCAAATGCTGATTTAGTATGAAGAGGCCTGCCAACGCAGCAAATACCGGATCAAGGCTCAGTAAAATTCCAAATGCGCGAGGTGTAATCCTCTTCAAAGCGTGCATTTCTAGAGAGTACGGAATCGCCGATGACAGAAGAGCAACGGTTACTCCAATCAAAAGAATTCCTGGATTAAATAGGTGAAGCCCTGCGCTTGCTAGTCCAAACGGAAGTATTACTACCGAAGCCGCAGACATTGCTATTGTAAGGCCAGTCGTTCCACCAAATCTTTTACCCGAGGCAGAGTTGAGCAGAATGTAACCAATCCAACACAATCCAGCAGCAAGTGCAAACAGGACGCCAACGATGTCCAACCGATGAATGTGGCCAAACAAACTTCCTCCAGCGAGAAGAAAGACTCCAACTCCTGCGAGCAGAGCCCAAAGCAGATCGGAGGCCTTGCGAGATCCAAATATCGTCACCGAGAGCGGCCCCACAAATTCGATTGTAACGGCCACTCCGAGGGGTATTCGGCTAATCGATTCGTAGAAGGTAAGGTTCATCGTTCCAAGGACAATACCAAATCCGACGGCCACCATGACGTCTTTACGTCTTGCGCGTAGCTTCGAGATATTTATCCCTCGTCGCCAATTGAATGAGAGGAGAGCTATAGCGGCGAAGACTATACGAAGCGCCGTAGCTCCAGTGGGGCCAACCTCACGAAAGAGACGGGTGGCAAAGGCGGCTCCAAACTGGATCGATATTGCACCGGTAGCCACTAGCATACCCGCGGTTGAAGCTCCACTACTTTTAGGGATTTTCACTTTTTATTCTCTTGTTTCCGCCTAGATTGCCGAACTTTGATCTTCCCGCGGAGACTACGCTAGCGGGGATTTCGTCCTTCTGCCCACTCCGCTTCGATTACATAGTTGGAGTTAGGTTGAACTACCGTCGCCGTCAAAAGCACCTAAACAACCAGCTAGACGAGAAGAGATAATATCGAAATTGGCTGTTTTGATGAATTTTATTTCCAAGGAATCAAGTGAATGGACGGCCAAAGCGTACCACTACTACCTTAAATCTTTCACAATCCAAACGAATCGATCATCGATGATCTCTGGCTATGGGGCTATATTCTCCGCCACAGAGAGCATCTACTGAGTTTGAACTTCCGAAACCTCGTGATCAACTACCATTCCTTGAGGCAGTGACATCTGTAATGTGCCCCAAATTAGAGCTTCGCATCGTTATTAGGATCGCCCCAAATTTAACTTTTCAATTACGGGCCAGGTTGAATGCAGCAAACATAGAAATTAGTAATAGCACCCACGAAAAAACTCCAATTCGTGCAATATGTTGGAGACTTTCAATACGAAGATAGCTTTGAAAACTTTCTTAAATCCACTTAACTAAAAATCTATTTAGATATAATGGGCCAAATGCCACTTTGCGCCCCTTGGAATAGCACTTTGCCGCTCCGAACTGTCGCAAAGTGTGGGGTTTCGTCGGGGAGCAGATACTTATGACAATGCGCGATTCGGGGATGCGTAACGATCAGACTCCACACTCAATTGGAGCCCTGATCGTTCTTTGCCTTACATTTTTCCTAGTTGCAATGGATAACACGATCATTAACGTGGCACTACCGACCTTCTCGAGGACACTTGGCGCGTCTACATCGTCACTTCAGTGGATCACCGACGCCTATACCACCGCCTTTGCTGGACTAATTGTCGTGGGAGGGCATTTAGCTGACAGACGTGGGCGGCGACCAACTCTCCAAGGGGCACTTGTCACATTCACCATTGGATCCCTCTTGGCCGCAAATGCCACTACGACGTTGGTAATAATCGCAGGCAGAGCAGTGATGGGTATCGGTGCAGCCTTAGCCGTACCCGCATCCCTCTCGATGCTCGTTGACGTCTTTGAAACTCCTAAGTCACGAGCGACTGCGATTGCTGGTTGGACAGCAAGTGCTGGCGTTGGCGTAGCAGTCGGTCCACTCGTTGGTGGTGCCCTTCTCACCCACTTTTGGTGGGGTTCAATCTTCTGGTTCAACGCCTTTGTAGCGATTAGTTCACTGATTATCTCACTTCCACTACTACCTAAGAGCAAGCCAACCGACGATCACCACTTTGATCTGCTCGGAGTCGTCCTCACCGTTGTAGCCCTAACAAGCCTCGTGGGAGCTATCATTCAAGCTCCTACTTGGGGATGGACGAGCTTTGGATTTATCGCACTTTCCTTAGTAGCAATTTTGGCCTTCATCGCAACATGGCTACATGCACAGCGCGATCCAAACGGCGTAATTAACTGGTCTCTCCTACTCGACAAGCAATTCAGTATCACCTCCATCGCAATGGGCGCTACCTACTTTGTAATATTTGGTTACTTATTCTTGGTAACTCAATATTTGCAAGAGTTTCTAGGTCAGTCACCATTTAGTGCTGGCATCCACTTCTTGCCAGCCGCGATCGCCGTAGTGGTAGCTTCAGGGATTGCGCGTGTCATCGAAGATAAGGTGGCCCCAAGGTGGATAGTAGCAACCGGCTTGCTCGTCCTCGCGATAGCACTCGTAGAAGCAACTACCCTACGCGTGGACTCTGGATACGGTAACGCTCTTGTGACTTTGATTCTCGGGGGTGCTGGCATGGGGCTAGTTCTAACCTCGGGTACCGATACTGTAATGGCAACTCTTGAACGCAATGAAACAGGAACTGGGGCTGCCATAAACGTTGCAACTATGGAGATTGGAGGCGCCCTCGGAGTTGCAATCTTCGGCACCATCTTTAACGGAAGATATAAATCAGGAATCACACACTCCCTCTCGCAACTTCTTCCCCATCGTTTTCTAGATGTAGCTTCGTCGTCGTTTGGTGGAGGCATCGTCGTTGCAGAAAAAGCAAACCACGCCATCCTCGAGGTTGTGAAGTCAAGCTTTGTAACTGGCTTTCATGAAGCTGCAATCTCTGGGATAGTGGTCGCAATTGCTACGGCAGTTATTGTCTTTGCCACTCTCTCGGGGCGCGCTAAAGATAGCGGAATGGCAGAGGCTGAGGTAATAGACCTCAATCAAATGAAAAAGCCATTGGCAAATGAGACCGCTACGAGTACTGACGAGGAGGAGTAGATTCTGCGCAGTTCTAAAACAAACAGGGCAGATCTCAAAACTTCAAACTAACCACACATTCGACGTGTAGTAAAGTGCTAACGGCTAATCCACTGCTTCAAATGCCGGGCGAGACTAGATTGACACTAAAAGTCAGTAGGGCGGCTTGGTAGCACAAATAAGGTAATGTACTTTTAGGCTTCGTAACGAATCAAACAACGACAACCCGGGCAGTTATCCGCGCAGTACCTAGATGAGTCTCAATCTCACTCATATGAGACGACTTCACAAATCGATCTAGGTCTATAAAAATTCAGTGGTGCCAGATTACTCGTGTTCATTTTTGCCACGGAAGACGACTCGTTGCGGGGGCTAACACCTCAAAAAGAAACTAAGCCGACCAAAGGATCTATTTCTTCAAAGATTGGCGTTGAGTCATCTACCGCCGTTTCGAAATAATCCCGGCATTAATGAAATTTGAGACGATCAATCAGCGTTCGATATCATAGAAAAATTTCTAAATTCGGATTACTTACACCATTTTCTCTAGCAAGAAATATCAGCTCAAAATTGAAAAATAATAGATCTCAAACTTTCGCCTTATTGGTGTCAACATTCACCCTTGGACTCGGCTTTCCAGCTGGAAAAATCCTTCTTAGAACTATTCCACCGGTAGCTTTAGTCGCGTGGCGCTTTATCGCAGCTTCTCTCTTTGTGGCTGCAGTAGCACGATTGGTAGACCGCGGTCGCCATCGCGTTCCGGTGGGTAAAGTAGCACTGATCGGAGCACTGCAAACGGCGGCCGTAATGGGGCTACTTTACACTGGGATGAAGGATCTTTCTGGAGGAACGTCCGCGATACTGCTCTTTACCAATCCCATTTGGGTGGGAGCCATCTCTCCCATCTTCCTCAAGGACAAATTAACCGCCACTAAGGTGATTTCATTGATCCTTGGATTCATAGGAATCGTCGTCCTTTTGGGTGGTATTAGTTCTAGCAAAAGTCTCGTACCGGTCTTTATGGTCTTAGGGGCTTCACTGGCATGGGCTGCTTCTACGATTATTTCAAAGAAGCTCCCAACTGAGACATCAAGTTGGTGGGTTAGCGCCTACCAAATGGGGCTCGGCGGTATTCTTCTACTTCTACTTTCGCTGCTCCTTCACCAGAACTACCCAGTAAGCCAATCGGCTTCCCAGTGGTTTTGGATGTTCGTCCTAACCATCCCTTGCACCGCCTTGGGCTTTGGTCTATGGCAGTTTGGCCTTCGACACGGTGATGCAACTCGGGCGTCAACGTTTCTCTTTCTAGTTCCCTTTTTCGCGGTGGTGCTTTCCACTTTAATCCTCCGCGAGAAGATTGCACTATATGAGGCTATCGGAGCAGTTCTGATAATCGGAGCACTGGTAGTTTCAACCCGGCGTGGGAAGGTCTTAGCGCTCAAGGATGAAGCGGTATCTGTTTGATTCTCCCTTGGAAATTGAGAGCATCAATCGAGGCAACCTCTCACTCGGTGCTCCCTGGCGTTAGCGTGACATAGTCGACAACCGCACGAACCTCCAAGAGACAGCGGTCCATCTCGGCTTTTAGATCTAGGCCATTATCCTCTGTGTATCTCTCATAAGCAAGATTGAATATCATCACACCCACTTGAGCTGTCAACATCGCACTCGTCGCAGGTATATCTCGACCACCAAGCTCCGATCCTAATGCACCTATCAGTGATTCATTTTTCATATGCTCACGTTCCCGCAGCTCAGGACTTGAAAGAATGAGATTGCGCCGCTGTAGTGCAAAGTCACGAAATTTAGCCAACTGCTCACTTGCTAGCGCCAAGGCATCGAGCACGCTTCGAAGTGGAGCGCCACCTAGATCCATCTGCCTAAGGTTATCTACGACGGACGACTCAAAGTCTTTTGATCCGGCAAATAAGATCTCTCGCTTATCTGGAAAGTGATTGAAGAACGAGCGCTTCGTCAATCTTGCAGCCTCAGCAATTTCAGCGATCGTTACCTTCTCATATCCATAACGGACAAATAGATCAAAGGCCGCCGCCTGTAATCTACTCCGCGAATCTGGTTCCCACCTACTCATGAATGTCCATCTTAATAACTATCTTCGAGGCAATTTGTAAAAATTGATTGCACCAGATGCAATCAACTGTAATGTAGTGATTACACCAAGTGAAATAAGAATCAAGGGAGTGAGCAACGTGCCTACCAATAGAGCTGCGTGGCTGAGCCAAAGAAAATCTGTACTTACCGTAGGGCCAGCGCCCTATTCTGCACCTCAAAAAGGTCAAATCCTGATAAAAAATAACGCTGTTTCTATCAATCCCCTAGATTGGATCGTCCAGATAGGAGGAGATCTCGCCTATAGATGGTTGCGATACCCCACTGTCTTGGGAAGCGACGTAGCAGGTGAAGTTGTCGAGGTGGGAAGCGAGGTTACGACCTTCAAAGTCGGAGATCGGGTAGTCGCCCATTGTGTTGGAAGCGACAAGGACGTAAATACTCCCAAAGAGGGTGGATTTCAAAGTTACACAGCTGTCTTGGAAGATATGGCAGCTCAAATTCCAGAGTCGATGACTTATGAAGAAGCCGTCGTATTGCCATTGGCACTTTCGACTGCGGCATGTGCACTCTACCAAAAAGATCTCCTTGGTCTTGAACTTCCCGAGCTAACCTCGCACAAAAGGTCAGAGGTACTACTCGTCTGGGGAGGCTCGACCAGCGTGGGAGTCAACGCAATTCAGCTCGCCATCGCATCAGGATATCAAGTAGTATCAACCGCCTCGCCCCATAACTTTGACTTCGTTCGATCATTCGGCGCAAAATTAGTCTTCGACTACAGTTCACCAGATGTCGTCGAACAACTTATAAATGCCCTTAAGGGAAAAACAATTGCTGGTGCCATAGCAATTGGTGAAACTGGCGCTAGGTCATGCGTCAAAGTCTTATCTGAATGCAAAGGTAATAAATTCGTAGCGGTCGCTACCCCACCAATCTCCTTTTCATACCTTGCGAAAAATGAAAAATCACAAATTCAATTGCTAAAATTTGCTGCGCTCCTTATTTCAAAGAACATCGCACTTGGAGTACTTGCAACCGCATCAAGGGTTAAATTCAAATACATCTTTGGAACTACGCTGAAGAACAATGGAGTTGGAAGATATATCTACAGACAATATCTTCCGCGGGCATTAGAAGAAAAGATTCACATACCTGCGCCTCCGCCGCGAGTTGTGGGGCACGGATTAGAGGCCATCCAAGAAGCACTAGATATTGCTAAAGCCGGCGTCTCCGCTGAAAAAATCGTAGTTCGCCTAGATTAGACGCATAGCAACCCGCTGCGAGCAAGAGGGGCGGGGCAAAGCTCTGTCTCAATCGATTCACCACATAGCAAAGTTGATTCAAGGGGAATTGCTAAATTAGCTGCCTGTCGGTTCGGCAATTCGCTGAGACAATCTATCGAACCTGAGAATACACAGATCGCATTGCGCAATTGCCATCTCGAATCAACACCTACAGTACGTGGAGTGACCGCTACAAACTCAAAGACTTCATGTATCGCAAAGTGGTACCGTCATAACCCACAACCACAGGGCTGAGCCACATTTAATCAAGCAAAGTTTGCGGACAACGTCACGACTTCAAGCGCGACAAAAACAAACAATCGAAAGTAGCTCAGCTACTTTCGATTGAGTTGACTAAAGAGTCTTTGATTGAGCTTGATCGTCATTGACTCCCAATTGACGTCCAACTCAAGACAATTACTAGATTACGCTTACGTTTTGAGCTTCGAGACCCTTACGACCCTCAGCAACGTCAAACTGAACTTGTTGACCCTCTTCGAGGCTTCTGTAGCCGCCGCCAACAACGTTGGAGTAGTGGACAAATACATCTTTTTCGCCAGTGCTCGGAGTTATAAATCCGAATCCTTTTTCACTGTTGAAGAACTTCACCGTTCCGGTTGCCATTTTCCTGCACTTCACTTTTTTACTTCATCGAACATCTAAGATGCCCGAACTTACTTGGCGAACCAACGAGTTTCAGATAAACCACTTCCAACAAACTTTCGAATGCAACAAGCGTCCGCGCCTCAATCCTACTCCACTTATGTGAGGTCAGGGCAAAAAAGGAGATATTGATTCCTAAAGTGGTCATTAACCCTTGATATCGCTGTAGTCTCGCACTAGCTAGGGATCTCTAAACTATAGAGCATCGTATTTATTGGCAAAAGTAAATTTCGCGGCCATAGACGAGAGAATCGTATAAATCTCAGATGGCAAAGAAGCCCAGAGTCTAGGACTGGTAAGGTACGGTCGCGTTGCGTAAAAAAATAAAACCCGGTCATTGACTGTGATTTCTTTCAGGTTGCAAATCCCCTGGCAACTTAGCCAAAGGGTGGAATGAAGATAGTAGATAGGCCTAAGTCAACGACGAGACTTGAAGGCCCATTGAGTTGATCCCCCCGAAAGATCCTTAGCCAATACTTTCTGCTAGCCAAAAACTGCACCGAACGCCTAATCAAAGCGTAATAGTACTGCTACCAGAATTTGCGACACTAGAGTTAGTAAGGAGCCATTCGCACATCAGCAGTGGCAGCGGATAAAAATCTGCAGGGCCCACGATAGATGTAACTTGAGTCGGCCAAAGAATAGACCGACTGGAGAATCTGTCATTTCACGAAACCATACAAACACGCCCGTAAACTTTCTCGAACTCGGCGTTCCCGAAGAAATTGTATCGACCCTAAAGAACCTCGGAATTGAGACACCCTTCCCAATCCAAATAGAAACGCTGCCGGATTCAATTGCCGGACGTGACGTCTGTGGCAAGGCACCAACCGGATCTGGAAAGACCCTCGCCTTCGGCTTAGCAATCCTAAGTCGCCTCTATCGAGATTCGCAAAATCTACCAAAGGCGAAAAGGTTACCAAAGGCTTTAGTGTTAGTTCCAACTCGAGAACTAGCACTACAAATTGAGAACGTAATCGCACCACTCGCCACTTCAGTGGGGCTAAAGGTCTGCTCAATATACGGAGGCGTCGGATACGCCAAGCAGACAGCAGCACTGAAGGAAGGTATCGATATCGTTGTTGCTTGCCCAGGTCGACTCACCGATCTCCTGCAGCAAGAAATTGCAGTGCTCTCAGCTGTATCTATAGTCGTCGTCGATGAAGCGGATCGAATGGCCGATATGGGATTCTTGCCAACGGTGCGACGACTAATCGACAAAACTACCGAGCGGCGCCAGATGCTTCTCTTCTCTGCGACACTTGATGGTCCAGTGGATAAGTTGATCCGCGACTATCAGAATGATCCAATCAGACACGACGTCAAACTACCTGAGGAAGAAAAAGCTGAAGTGGACCATCACTTCTGGAGCGTCGAAGGTAGTGACAGAGTTGCCGTCGCGTCTAAAGCAATCGCCTCGATTGGAAGCGCCGTCGTCTTTTGCCGTACCAAGAGAGGAGCCGATCGACTTACAGACCGTCTAAGGCGATCAGGAATCAAGTCAGCAGCCATCCACGGCGACAGAAGCCAATCTCAACGTGAAAGAGCCTTAGGAGAATTCCAGGCAGGAAAGATCGATGCTCTAGTAGCCACCGATATCGCAGCTAGAGGAATTCACGTCGACGCCGTCCCGCTTGTAATTCACTTTGATCCTCCAACTGATGCAACAGACTATGTGCACCGCTCTGGGCGGACAGGGCGAGCCGGTGTCAATGGCACCGTCATATCGCTCATTACCCCTGACCAAGTAGCATCAACCGCTCAACTTCAACGGACACTGTCTCTTCCGAAGGGTCTTACACCACCGACCTTTCAGAGAACCAACGGTGATGCGTCCGTATCAAGATCAAAAAAATACGTCCCCAATTCCAAGGTATCGATTCCAACCGTGGTAGTGACGATACCCGAAAAGGTCTGATCTTGAAGAGTTTTTTCATCGCTAGAAAATGATCTAGCTTCCATGGGATTCAAATGAGCCTACGTCGATGAACGATAGTCTGATGAGCTAATCGAAGCACGCTAGTGCAACCACGCCTCGAGTTTGACAAAGTCAGGGCCTGGAAAAACGTCCATCGAAGCGCTCTTTCTATCAATCTTGCAAGATAGCAACGACTATTAATTCTGCAAGATAGCTTGTGACTTCAAACTGATCGTGGACTTCAAATAAAAGCCGATAACCCTATCACAATTAACTGCTAGACACTCTCTAGCAGTTAAAGTTCCTACGTTCACACTAAGGCGTTCAGCAGTAGTTGCCAAATCACCCCCGATGAAATAGCGACTCTAAAGACGCAGTCACCAAATACGGAGTCACAAGAGAACCGACAAAAGAGGCAGCTACGGGTTCAAACTGCACAATCTCGAGCAACTACAAACGAAACCTTTGAAACAATCTCGTTAGATAAACCCTCTATGCGAATCTGAAAAGTGTAAGGTTGGCTATGTGGACGAACTGCCAGAGCTCGTAGTTGCAGACGGAGTAAAGTGGCACGATTGGCTAATCGATAACCACGAGGTTCACCGTGGCGTCTGTTTAGTGCTTCACAAAAAGGGCGGGAACGTCACAGAGCTCACCTACGCCGTAGCCCTCGACGAAGCTCTCTGTTTTGGATGGATAGATGGAACCATATCGAAGCGAGACGAAGGAAGCTACCGCCAAAGATTTACAAGAAGAAGACCAAATAGTAGCTGGTCGGCCAAAAACGTAGAGAGAGCACTTCGACTCATTGAAGAGGGGAGGATGCGACCCGCAGGGGAGGCTGCTATCGCAGAGGCAAAGGCTAATGGCAACTGGCAAAACGCCTATAAGAGTCAAACAAATGCAGAAATACCTCCTGATCTCCTTGCCGCACTGGCAAATTATCCTGAAGCTCTCACAAAATTGGAGGCACTAAGTGCGAAAGAGCGATACTCCATTACTTACCATATCAATACTTCCAAATCAAAGAGCACTCGAGAACGCAAGATCAATAAATATTTAGAGATCCTTTCCTCCAAAGAACCAGAGTAAATGTCTGTAGATTGAATCACTTATACGCAGCGATACACTCTAACCCTCGAGCCTCAAAGGTCGCGACACTACCGCCAAATTGGAGACAATTTTCGAATTTGGCGGCGACATCGGTATGTAGCCACCCGATCTTCTCTGCTAAGTTAGCTATTGTGTCTAATCATTCGACTTCTATTGAAGTGCTGGCATCCACACTTCGAGAAGCATTCGTATCAAAGGATCTAAATTCAATCGCAAAAGTTTTGGGCGATGAAGTTCGATGGGGATTACCAAACCAACCTCGAACGTGCAACGGTCGTTCAGAGGTAATTTCGAATTTCAAAAGACTTCTAGAAGAGGGTGTCGAAGTATCGATCGACGAAGTAGCTAGCGGTAATAACGGAGTACTTCTAGTACTCAGTGTCGATTGGCCCCTCGAATTCGACCGCCCCAACGACCATCATGTGATCCAAGTATTCTTCGTACGGGATCGGGAAATCATCGAGATTAGGCGTTTTGACGATAAGGTCTCTGCCTCAATAGCCGCTGGGCTGAAGTAATTCGCTCGCGAACCGAGCGTTATTTATCGATGACCGTGGATCATTGCAAAGAGACAAATGCCCACATAGGGCCTATTCGTCACTCACACAAAGACTAATCAATAGGTGATTGCTAAAAGATTGCAAATCAATGTCAATTTCATCGCTCGCAAACTAGCGATTCGACTCGCCAATTATTGTAAATCTCCACCATATCCCTATCGTAAAGGGGTGAATTTAAGATGATCAAGGAGCATACTTAACCCCGAAATATGATCGCATTGGTCATCAAAGCTAAAATCGACCGAAGTAGTGACGCCACAGCGGTAGTTTAGAGACCTATGAGGGTTGCAGTCATCGGTGCAGGTGTGGGAGGCTTAGTCGCCACTTGGCTATTGAGCCATAATCACGAAGTCGTCTGTTTTGAAGGCGAGAATTGCGCGGGAGGAAATGCAAGGCCCGAAGTTATTCGGATAGGATCCTCAGCCGTTCCATTTCAGCTTGGACCGACATACTTTTTACCCAAGAACTACTCCACCCTCTTCGCTATCTTTAGAGAATTAGATATAGCAACCGAACGAACCTCTATGCGTCTCTCTGTTGTCACCGAGGATGGTCAGCCAAGCTTTATAAGTCCGGGTCTGCACCCTCTTCGGGTTAGCCCTATCATGAATAGAAAGGGCCTCGAAAATATCAACGAATTGAACACCCTCCTCCGAAGGACGGCGGCACTACTATCTGTTCGTGATACCGCCACTACGTGGTCAAGCTTCATTAGAGAGCAGTCAGTATCTGAAGAATTTCTTCGCAGCGTTATCTTGCCAATTGGATCTGCATTCTTCGGAGTACCCTACGAAAAGCTCGGGGGAATCAGCGCATCTTCGGTACTCCTCTACATGGCCCTTGCGCTGCCATCGCTTAAAAATGGTTTCCAAATAGTTCGCGGTGTCACTGGCGGTACCGACGCTTGGATCCGCAAGTTATGCAAATTCATTCCAAACGAAACGCTTCGACTCGGTCAAATAGCAAGGGGAGTAAATATTGCCTCATCATCTAGAGTCATCGTTGTTCACGACGAAGGCGAAGAGGCATTCGATCACGTAGTAGTTGCAGCCCAGCCGTGGAGTGCAGCAGAACTAATCTCAGACAAAAACCTAGCGACGATTTTGCGTGGCTTCCCATCGTTTGAAAGTGAGATAGCGATACATATGGGCCCCCTACTTGAACTCGACCCAAACGTGTGGTCGCCATCTACGGTTATCGCTGGCGAAGACATAGCCCAGCTGACGACACTTGCTAACAACGAGTTCAAGGATGGTATCTACAGAAGTTGGGTCACTGATGGTCCCATTCGCCCAACCAATCCCCTATACAAGCGAACATATCGCCACTTACTCCAAGTTCCTCAAGTAACGATCCAACAGAGAAAGGTCCGAGAGGAGTCCAGAGGTGGTCCAGTTCACTTCGCGGGAGCTTGGACACGAGACGTCGACTCCCATGAGGCCGCTGTGCGCAGTGGAGTAGAAGTTGCTCGCCAACTTGGATCAACTCATCCTTTTTTGAGCCGAACGATAAAGACACCTAATCCCTATAACTTTGGCGATCCGATCGAATATGGAACAAAAAACATAGAGTGCCATCGCTAAGGAGTGGACCTTTACAACCCCTCTGCACGACTAATTTGACACATATCCAAAAGAAATATATTTAATCGACACATACTCATTCGACACAGACACTGGTCTGATGGAAATAATTATCAAGATGAAAAAGCCTTAATCTTTTATCTTTCGGACGATGTCATAGCGTATCAAGAGTGTCTCCAGATCAAAAGATTGCCAGATTGACCTTCACTGATAGAACGGTCACTATTTGGACTCTGCCGCCTTTACCCGAAGCGCTCGAGGTGAATCATCGATGGAACTAGGCGCATCCGTCGCAAAAAATCTCTGATCTCGTGATCGAGTCTCCTCTCAAATCAAGGCGATTCCAACGCCTGCGAACACTGGAGATAGATCGATTAAAGCGGTTGATCGCTGAAAGTCAACGAGATTAAATCTTTGCCGTTTCGGCTAGCGAGAATGTCTCCACCGTAGGTGGTGAAAGTGACGGAGTCGATGGTTGTGTAAACCAAGAGCCTCTCCACTTTGGGCAAAGGCTACCTTATCAATACTTCTCATGGCTGGAAGTCCAGGAAGAACTGCAACCGTTACGGAGATACCTATAAGCGCCAGGCCCACCCGTAATCCGAACCAATGAATGAATACCGTCATCAAAAGAGACCCAATGGCCATCCCGGCTATCTCCCCACCTTCAAGCGCGCCAAGAACGCGACCCAACTTTTCATTTGGGACGATTCGCTGAAAGATAGTTATGGCATTTACGTCGACAATCGAATTTGCTAGTCCAATAAGCCACATAGAGATAAATGCGGTCGCCAAATCCGGAAGAAGTGCAATGAGAATCAACGGAGCCGCCCACACGATGACACCTAATCCAAAGTCCATCGCCAGATGGGAACGTTCCACTAGCAATAGTGCGACAAAACCTCCCAATAGACCACCGATACCAAGTAGCGACTCCATAAGTCCAAGGCCAGAGCTACCGATATGCAA
Source organism: Actinomycetes bacterium (assembly GCA_021841935.1). Lineage (GTDB taxonomy): Bacteria > Actinomycetota > Acidimicrobiia > Acidimicrobiales > Acidimicrobiaceae > Acidithrix. The sequence continues at coordinate 39,623 of JAKCDL010000020.1, forward strand.
AAGCTGAAGCGCAATAGCCACTGTAAATACTGCCGATGCGCCAGCTACAACACACTGCAAGATATACAAAAGTACTAAGGCGAGCACCTTCTTATCGTTCTTTATCAAACCAAATCCAGCAACGGCTCGAACAAAAAAACCCTGCGCTCTTTCTGTTGACTCATCAGACATCGCGGACTTATCATCTGCCACACTCTGAGATCGCTCTTCAAACGTTGGCACTTTTATAGAAGCTACAAACAAGACCGACCAGATGAAGGTTAGGGCATCGAACGCAAATCAAAGAGAGACGTTAGCAAATGCAAGCAAGAAGCCCGCAAGGGCAGGGCCGGCAAAAAAACCTACGCTCTCGATAGTACTAGATACAACAT
>JAKCDL010000021.1 GCA_021841935.1 Actinomycetes bacterium
ATCGATAAAAGGATTTCGCTTGCCGTATCAACGCGGAAGCAATATCGTAGTGATCTCTTTGACCTTGTTGATGTAGCGATTGAGCTAGGTGTTCCTGATCTTTCGAATGATTCACTTAGAGTTATCTTTGCACACTATCGTAAGGGTAGATTAGCCCAGCGAACAATATTGCGAAAGGCAAGTGTTGCACGGGGTTTTGTTGATTTTGTCTTCTCTGAAGACGGACTGATAGATACATCAAGACCATTGAAGGTTGGTAAAGGCGTTCACTCGTTACCTAGACCAATGCCTTCAGCGACGACGAGTTGCATCCTTGAAGGTGTAAAGGAGGCGGCAAAGTCAAAGAGGAATTGGGTAACTGCTCAGGATTGGTTGATCTTAGAGTTGCTCTATGGTTCTGGTTTGCGTGTATCTGAGGTTGCGGGACTTACCTTTGGTCAGATTGACACAAGGGGTGGATTCGTAAGGGTGATCGGTAAGGGGTCTAAGGTACGAGATGTTCCAATATCTTCAGCCACTGTTGAAGCCTACGAGAACTTTATTGCAGTCGTTGGACTATCTGGTTTGCGAATTGGTGAAAATATTTTTGTCAATCAAAGATCCAATCCTCTTACCCCGCGAGATATACGAAGAGTGGTTGATCGGTGGTCTCTTACGCCTACTTCGCCCCACAGATTTCGCCACTCATTCGCCACTGACCTGCTAAATGGTGGAGCTGATTTGAGATCGGTGCAAGAGATGATGGGGCATAGCTCCGTTGCAACGACTTCGATCTATACAGCAATATCACTCTCTGCGTTAAAAGAGGTCCACTCAAAGACCCACCCGCTCTCAAATGACGGCTAAGATGGTAACTGTGGAGATGAACGATACCGATCAAATTACGCTGCTTTGGAAAGAGTACAAAGCGACTAAGAGTGCGACCGCGCGGGATCGTCTCATCGTTAATTACTCTCCGTTAGTCAAATACGTAGCCGGTAGGGTTGCAAGCGGATTACCGGGCAACATCGATCCAGCTGATCTCGTCTCCTATGGGATCTTTGGACTAATTGATGCGATTGATAAGTTCGATCTTGAACGCGCCAACAAGTTCGAGACCTATGCCATTGCCCGTATCAAAGGTGCAATCATTGACGAACTTCGAGCTATCGATTGGGTTCCAAGGTCAGTAAGGGCAAAGGCTCGATCGGTTGAAAAGGCGATAACTAAGTTAGAGGCTAAGTTACTCCGGAGTCCAAGTGACGAGGAGATCGCGGCGGAGCTTGGAATATCCCCCAAAGATCTAGGTGACATCCTTACTGAAACTCGACGTCTAGGTGTAGCCGCACTAGATGAGATCTTGTCGTCATCTGATCGGGGAGAGTCAGGAACTCTCGGAGATTCACTTCCGGATAAGACGACTGGTCCAGTCCTCTCGTTTGAAAATGAAGAGACAAAACAACTTCTTGCACAAGCCGTAAATCGCCTTGGAGACAGAGAGAAGATGGTTTTAGCCCTCTACTACTACGAAGGATTTACCCTAGCCGAGATCGGTCAAGTACTTGGAGTGACTGAGTCGAGGGTATGCCAGATTCACACGAAAGCAGTAATGCAGTTGCGTTTACGCCTCAATGACTTTGAGACTCCGTAAATAGGGGTTTCATAGCAAGGTGAGACCTCTATCGACGAGAGTGCTATTGATGCTTTTTCGCGGGGAGATTCGTTAGCTGTTTCGTTTCTTCTCTAGTTTTTTGAAGTACGTTGAATTTTTGAATTGGGCTTCTGAAGCAGTTGAGGTTTATGAGAATCGCCGCGGCCCTTAAGGTTCACCGTCGAGAAGGTCCCTTTTGCAGAACCATCCCATAGCTGCACCGCATTAGATTGCAGTCTGGTGTTGCGTTTTGGTCCGCAATTTATGGATCGGGACCTTATGGATTTGCATCTTTTGGATCTGTTAGGCGTTGATTTGCTCCAAGCGGGTCGTTGGGTGTTTTCCTGCTCATCTTAGCCAGTTCTCGAGGAGTTATCTTTGGGAGTTAGTGTCGCGTGAGCCGTGGTGGTTAGAGGCTTTATGAACAGATTTCTGGTCCACCTTTATAAAGCCTAGAAGCTCAACCCCTCTACTTATTATTGTTTCCCTTGAAGCGCGGCAAGGATGCAATCGCAATATTGCGAGCGCATTGTGGCATTCGCAGTGTTGGAGTTGATAGGTCCCAGTCGTAGTGTTGGAGTTTTTGGGGTTCAGTCGCTCTGTTGTAGTCTCAATGATGCGCAAGCAACCCGTGTTCGATTGTCGTAAGTGGCGTCCTTCTACTACTCTCTATTGCGCCTGGCCGTCCTCTTTGAATCAACTTTGGTGGATGATAGGAAGCGATGTGATGCCCCGTCGTATCTTCATCGTTGTTTTTCGTCATTTGTTATGCGACTTTGGTAGCTTTTACTTCAATTTCGTGGCTGTATCGTTGCATTGCTAAGGGTTATTTCACCTTGAATAGAAATTGCCCGACTCCTACATAGGCAATATTGGTCGAAGCGCTACTAGGATGAGCTAGTCATATTTCTGGCATGAGTGCACCCCAACGGTCGCATCAAGCGTGCGCGAGCATTCATGCTACATAACCGTGGGAGGATATAGAAAGAATGAGTCAGCAACCAGTCGTAACTATGCGCCAGCTTCTCGAAGCTGGAGTTCACTTCGGGCATCAGACCCGTCGTTGGAACCCGAAGATGAAGAGATTCATCTACGGTGAACAAAACGGCGTATATGTGATCGACCTACACCAAACTCTCAAAAGAATTGAGACTGCGTACACCTTCTTGCGTGATGCAGCAGCTAAGGACAAGACGGTACTCTTCGTTGGCACCAAGAAGCAGACTCAAGAGGCTATAGCACAGTATGCGACCTCTTGTGGAATGCCATATGTGAATGAGCGCTGGCTAGGTGGAATGCTAACGAACTTCTCGACCATACTTGGTCGCGTCAAGAAGATGCAAGAGTATGAGAGAATGAAGGAGGCGGGTGACTTTGAGGCTATGCCAAAGAAGGAGGCCCTTATCCTCTCTCGTGAACTCGAGAAGCTACAGCGAAACCTTGGTGGTCTCCGTAAGCTCGACAAGCTTCCAGATGCTCTCTTCATCATCGATACCAAGAAGGAAGCAATCGCAGTAACTGAAGCAAATAAGCTCGGCCTACCGATCGTAGCTGTAGTCGATACAAATTGTGACCCAGACGTCATTAAGTATGTAATCCCAGGTAACGACGATGCGATTCGCTCTGGCGAGCTCATGTGCCGCATCGTTGCAGATGCAGTACTTGAAGGTCGTCGTATGTCCAACAAGGTTACAGTGATCGCTCCTCCAGTCGATGCCGAAGAGGTTCGTCGCCAGGAGGAAGAGCAGGCAGTTGCTCGTCGTGAGGCGGCAGAAGCTCAAAGGCAACGTGAGGCCCGTATCGCCTCCAAGAAGAATGCACCAAAGGATGCCCAAGGCGAGTAGTCCTTCTAACTCCGTGAATTCTAGGTGACAAGTGTGGCTGACTCCATTTTGGTAGTTAGCCACATTGATGTTGAATGATATTGTTTGAAGACAGAGGTTTATAAATGGCAATTACCGCAGCGGACGTATCGGCACTTCGAAAGAGTACTGGTGCTGGAATGATGGACGCCAAGAAGGCTTTGGAAGAGGCAAATGGCGATATGGAGGCAGCTGCCAAGATACTTCGCGAGAAGGGCATGGCAGGAGCAGCTAAGCGAGCTGACCGTGACAACAGCCAGGGTGCTGTCTCTCTGGTTATCCTAAACGATACCCTTGGTGCCATCGTTGAACTCAAGTGCGAGACCGACTTCGTCGCCAAAAGTGCAGAGTTTGTTGCTCTCCTCGAGAAGCTTACGACATCAGTCGCCGAGAGCGGCGAGGGTGCTGTAGCTGAGTATGAGACTGAACTCGGTTTGATTGCAGCGACCCTCAAAGAGAAGATTGAAGTTGGCCGAATCGCAAGATTTGAAGCTCCTGCTGGTTCAGTAGTCGATGGCTACTTGCACATTCAGTCAGAGCGCGGCGTAAATGCTGTCATAGTTGAAGTAGCTGGCGGTACGAGGGCTCTAGCTCACGACATCGCTATGCATATCGGCTTTGCTCGCCCACGCTATGTAACGCGTGAAGAGGTACCCGCCGATGAAGTCGCAGCAGAGCGTGCAACACTTGAGACCATCTCTCGAAATGAAGGAAAGCCTGAAGCCCAGATCGAAAAGATCGTGGACGGCAGAATGCGAGGCTTCTACGAGAATATCTGCCTACTCGATCAACACTTCGTGCGTGATGAGAAGCAGACGATCGCTCAACTCCTCGGAGGCGCAACTGTAACTCGATTCTCACAGATCGTTATTGGTTAGTCACATATGTCAAGCGAGGAACTTTCAACAACGCCATCTTTGTCAACCTCCGAGGTGTCAACTTCAAAGTGGAGACGTGCGGTACTAAAGATCTCGGGAGAGGCTCTAGCTAGTAGCTCAAATACTGAAGTTATAGACGCACTCATTCTGAATCAGATCGCTGAAGAGGTCGTCGAGGCGGCGGATAAGTTGAAGGTAGAACTCGCAATCGTTGTGGGGGGTGGCAATATCTGGCGCGGTGCCGTTGGTGCTGGAGCCAAGATAGAGAGAGCCACCTCCGACCATATGGGGATGTTGGCGACGACTATCAATGCATTGGCCATGCAAAATGCCATCGAGAGGATTGGATACCCAACTCGAGTTCAAAGTGCAATTCAGATGGCGGAGTTAGCTGAGCCCTATATTAGGCGTAAGGCGGTGCGCCACCTTGAAAAGGGGAGAATCGTCATCTTTGCCGCAGGTACTGGCAACCCCTACTTCACAACAGATACAGCCGCTGCACTTCGGGCGGCAGAGATCGATGCAGAGGTGGTACTCAAAGGTACCCACTCGGGAATCGACGGTATCTACAGCGCCGATCCTAAGCTCGATCCAGCGGCTACCAAGTATGACTACATCTCATTCATGGACGTCGTCTCGAAGGAGCTGAAGGTTATGGACCTTACAGCGATTACCTTTTGTAAGGACAACAATCTTCCGGTACACGTCTTTGACTTGATGAAGCCGGGCAACATTTTGCGAGCTCTTCGCGGAGAAGAATTAGGAACTTTTGTCTCATGATGGATGAATCAGTTATTGAATTGACCCTTCTCGATGGTAAGGAGAGGATGGCAAAGGTAATTGCTCACACGCAGACGGAGTTTTCTTCCTTCCGAACCGGTAGAGCTAGCTCTGCAATGGTAGAGCGACTTATGGTTGAGTACTACGGAACAGAGGTTCCAATGCTTCAGCTAGCGGGTTTTTCAGTCCCTGAGGCTCGACTTTTAGTTGTGACTCCATTTGACAAGGGTGCTCTTGGGGCAATTGAAAAGGCGATTCAAAGCTCTGATCTTGGGATCAACCCTTCGAACGATGGAACAGTTATCAGATTGGCCTTTCCAATTTTGACTGAAGAGCGTCGTAAGGACCTCGTCAAGCAAGTAAAGGCTAAGGCTGAGGAGGGAAGGGTTCAGGTTCGAAATCAAAGGCGAGCCCTTCGTCAAGAGCTTGAAGCCGCCCAAAAGCGCAATGAGATAAATCAGGATCAGCTTGAGCGAGCGGAGAAAGATCTTGATAAACTCACGGCAGACCATATTGCTGAGATCGATCGAATGCTTGAGACCAAAGAGAAAGAGCTTCTCGAGGTCTGAGTAGAAACAAAAAGGTTTTTGGCGTACTAGGAGGGTGAAGTGGCGCATGAGTATCTCGAAGGTCCTCTTAATGAGGAGCACTTTGATGATGAACTATCTTCGGATGGTGAAGGCGCCAAGGCAAAGCCCTCGCGAAGCTCCTTGCCCCATTGGACTGAACCTCCGACTGGTGAGATACCAACTCAATTCAAGTTCCGCCCTCAATCCCAACCAGAGGTAATAGATCTAGCCTCCGTTGACCAGGGAGCCCTAAATTGGCTTCACGAGCGTCGCAGGATTGAAAATAACAATGGTATCGGCGACGTTGCAAGGCAAGTCTTTGAGGTCGATAGCGACCGAAGGGGTAGACACTTTGCCAATGGTAAGAGGGCGAGCGTTGAAAATGTTATCGACCTCGACCAAGCGGCAGAGCCTCCTAGTGGCCGACACTTCTCGAAGGAGGAGAAGCGAAGGGTTGTAACGGTCTCCTCTTCAAATCTCAAGTATCGACCACAAGTTGAAGGTCTATACGACGAATCTAACGAAGGTGAAGAGGCCCCCGAGCTTAATAGCTCTCTCCAGAGCTCTTCAAACTCTAAGTCGCCATTTGATAGCTCAAAGGAGCCTGACGATTCGGTAGGCGAGGCTTTTTCAGATATTCTCCGATCAAAGCGGGAAGATTCTATCGCAGGGCGTAGTCCTTCGAGTGGATTCAAATCCGATGGGGACGGACTTCGCCCCGGGCGTTCCTACTCCAGGTCTTCATCGTCGAAGTCTGATCTTTCGAGGAGGGGAAAGTTGTCGAATGGTTCTTCGGGCCCCGCATCGACTAATAACGAAGATTCGTCAGGCGATAATAAGGGCGGCGGGGGAGAGTTCCCTATCTCAGAGTCCACCAAAAAGCGGTCATTAGGATCGGTGGCGACTCGCATTGCAACGGGACTTGCCCTTGGTGCGGTAGTAGTTATATGTTTTCTGCTCTCTCCAATTGCAGTGTTGGTTCTTCTATCTGCTGCGGTATCTATCTCTACCGGTGAATTTCTGGCGATGGTGAGGGATCGTAAGGTAGTGATCGCCCCAGATGGTCGAAAGAGCGTTGAGACCACAATCAACACTACGCCCTTCATTGCGATACCAGCTAGTGTCGCTGTAATTTGGTTCGCCTACTTCCACGGCGCCTCTTCGATAATCTATACCACCACTATTTCATTGGTCTTTCTGATGTTGTGGTATACCTTTGGCTTTATCAAAGGCGAGGTGATTCTAAACGTTGCAGTCAACTTCTTTGCTATCGTTTGGATCGGCGTTGGCGCCTCATTCATCGCCTTGATCATCAAGGCTCAACCTGGTAGCAAGGTTGGTATGGCATATGCAATGTCACTTCTCTTAGCGACGGTTTCGGCCGATACCTTTGCCTACTTTGGCGGGCGAGTAGCTGGTAGGCACAAGTTGGCTCCAGATATATCGCCGGGAAAGACGATTGAGGGTTACATTATTGGCCTAGCGGGCTCAATCCTCGTCGGGGCTCTTATATCATCTCGTATTCATCCCATGACTGTGACCTTAGGGGTGGTATTTGGCGCAGTAGCTGGTTTGATAGGCCCGGTTGGTGACCTTATTGAATCTAAGATCAAGCGTGAACTTGGTGCGAAAGATGCAGGGTTTATATTGCCAGGCCACGGTGGATTTCTCGATCGTATCGACTCACTTATCTTTGTGGCACCAATCATCTACTTCATCTTGTTCTTCTCTCACCACATAAAGACCTTCTTCTAAGAGTCATATAATTAGAGCGTCGATCTGAAGTATCAGGTAGACGCCAACTTATATCACTACGAGTAGGTACCCTTTCCTCTGCTCGTTACCTAGCTTCAGCTAATGTAACTTCGTCTTATCCTTGAATATGACAGCCTTGAATGTCGTGGCTTTGATTTTTTCATATGCGGTAGCCGAGTTTTGATTAGATGAATTTCTAAACGCCCATTGACTTTATGCCGATTCGGGAATAAGTCCTTTTGTAAAAATTGTTTTGGGGACTTTTTGGTGACTGGGGTAAAACATGGAGCGTTGGCTTTTGAAGATGAGGGTCGGTAGGCGTCTCGGAGTATCTTCGACGGTACTAGTCCTTTTGATGTTAATTTTGGCGGGCTATGGCTTGATTTCAGCGAACACAAGTTCGGCAAGTATTGGGTCGTCGTCTTCGTCGTTCAATAAGTTCTACGTGGTTGAGACGTTGAACCAAATCGGAACCCAAGTTGCCCTAGCTGAAAATTCAGTGGCCTTTGACTATAACTCGGGTCAGCCTCACTCAGGTGACCTGCAGTCCTTTGAACAAGCGGTGGCACTATTTCGATCCGAGTTAGCAACCTTTGAGAGGTTTACACTTAACGCGAGGGAGGCTAAACTTCTAAAGAGTGCCTCTAGTGCATTTGATACCTACGTGTCGATGTCTAATCAGATCAACACCGCCTTTTCTGGCAATAGCGCCAAGTCGATTGCAACTGCCAACAATATCGTTAGCCAACTGGCCTTTGGCTCCTATTCGAATCCACTTACAGAGATCTACGCAATAGAGCACGATAGCTATCTCGCTTCGGTCAAGGGTCAAAAGGGTGCCCTGAAGACTAGCGAGTTGATCTTTGTGATCCTAGGTTTAGCAACAGTAGCTATCGCTGCTGTCCTATCTAGATTGATCGCCCGCTCTATCACTCGTCCCTTGGGCGAAGCGGTAAGTGCAATTGAACGCGCCTCCTCTGGCGATTTGACAGAGTATCACGTCGAAGAGTCACAAGATGAGATTGGCCAAGTCCACTTTGCCCTCTCGCAGCTCATCAACCGAGTCGGCTCTGCGATAGCACAGATTTCAAATCACGCCGTAGCGCTATCGAAGTCATCGGAGCAGCTCGCTGGAACTTCAGCAGATCAGTCACAGCGCGCTAGTGAGAATATGAATCAATCAAATGGCGTAGCAGCGGCGGCAGAGCAAGTCTCATCGAATGTCGATCAGGTTGCAGCATCTGCTGAAGAGATGCGCGCAGCCATCGACGAGATTGCACGAGGCGCTGCAGAGGCAGCCCGCGTAGCAGCTAACGCCGTCTCGGCCTCCCAAGTTGCAGTATCATCCATCTCTAAGCTTGGTGATAGTTCATCCAAGGTCGGAGAAGTGGTCTCAGTGATTACTTCAATTGCAGAACAGACCAACCTGCTAGCGCTAAATGCAGCGATCGAGGCAGCTAGGGCAGGGGAGGCTGGTAAAGGCTTCGCAGTCGTAGCCTCAGAGGTGAAAGATCTTGCTAAAGAGACTGGAACTGCAACTCAATCGATAGCCGATCGGATTCGTGAGATGCAAGAAGATACCCACCTAGCGATTAGCGCAATCGAAGAGATATCGACGGTTATCAATCGAATCAATGACCTTCAATCCTCTATTGCATCGGCGGTGGAGGAGCAATCTGCAACTACACAAGAGATCGGACGAGCAGTCGCCGAGGCAGCAGCTGGGACCGGCAATATCGCAGAGCAGATCGTCTCGGTAGTAGATAATGCTAGGACCAATAGCGCTGGCGCAGATAGTGTAAATTCTGCTGCACGTAATCTAGCTCGACTTAGCGAAGAGCTTGAGGCAGTTGCTAGTACCTTCACTGTAGGTACTTCGAGTGCTTCGTCTATGACAGAAGGTGCTAGTGCGCAAAGACGGTCTTCGACTGGTCATGGGGCTAACCGTCGCTTTGGCCACAGGGGAAGTGACGGTGAAGTGCTTCTTCCCGATGAACTCGGTGCCACGCACTGACAGATAACGCAACTAGGCCCCTATCAGATCGTTAGCGACTCTGATAGGGGCCTTTTTTTGATCTGTTGGTCAAAGTCAGCGGGGTGAGCGATATCTAGTTGCTCCTCTTTGCCAATGGACGCTGGTTTTACCTACAGCGGAGTTTATCAGAGGGTAGCTAAGTTGCGAAGCGACCATTTGAAGAGTGATAGCAAGGCGACGGTCTTATAAAAGAAAGAGGCGCTACGAATCTTGACAAGAACCGTAGCGCCTCAATCCATCTATCTATCTTTGTGGTCGTAGCTTAACGACTTATTACTTCAAAGCGTTATGCGATTGAAAGGTCCTCAGTGCCCCTTTCTGATCGCCACCTTCGCTTGGGTGTAGTGGTTCTCGTCGTTGCCGTGATTGTCGATCGATTGGATAGCGCCAGTCGTTGGATTGAGAAGTATCCTCTGGTTGCTCGGCTGATCGAAGTTGAAGAGCGAATTGATACTTCCGGCACTAACGTCTGCAGCTCCATCTCCAAGTGGCGCAATATTCCAGTTGCTCTCGATGAACTTTACCACCGAGCTCTGGTCGATGGTGTTGTGATCGACGTAGTTGGACTTTGAATATGGCGAGATGACTATGAATGGTAGGCGTGGGCCAAGTCCACAGCGCCCTTGCTCTTGGCCACCGGTCGTAGTGAGCGGGACTCCATTTGTCGAAGTACCACAGAGGTTGGTTCCAGTTAGGGCATCGAGTGAGCTTTGGCTAGTTGTTACCAACGGAGAGACTACATGGTCGTACCAACCATCGGAGTCGTCGTAGGTGATTACAACGGCAGTCGAGGACCAAGTTGGAAGTTGTTCCAAGTGGTTTATGGTCGAGACGATGAAGTTCTGCTCATCTATTGGATCAGAGTATCCAGCGTGGCCATCTTGGTAGGCGGGTGCCTTTAGGTACGATACCGAAGGCATATTTCCGCTGTCTGCTGCGGCCCAAAAGTCAGCCATATCGTATTGGTGATTTGCCTGGTCGTTGTGGCCAATCATCGCTACCGAAGTTGGAGGTAGGTGCATTGGGTTTGCTGTTGAGGCGTAGTACTGGAAGGGCTCGTGGTGGGGGATGTAGTCAGTGACAGTGCTTCCGCCGACGTTTTGATGGCTTTGGCTACAGATCTGAGCCGTCGTTGGAGGCGTTCCATGACCTGGGACGTATCCATTGTCGAAGCCACCCTCGAACCAACCCCAGGTGATGTTGGCCTTCGAAAGTGAAGAGCCAATGTTTGGGCCACCCATTGCGATAGTTTTAGCAGCAGTGTTGTTGTCCCCTCCATTGGCACTTGGTAGGTAAGAGCAGATGTCGTAGTAGGGGTCGGCGTCACTGACGTCGGTTCCTGGGCCCGCACCTAGATTTGCACTGTTGCCGGCTGGGCCAGAGGTATCTAGCTTGGATGCAAGCAGATTGGAGGTATTTAGCCCCGCTGGAGTTGCGCAGGCGGGGGCGTTGATGGTAGCTCCTGTAGGGCCGCATATGACGCCATAGGTATTGGCGGATGTGACGTTGAGTGCACCATCTGTCGAGGGCCCAAAGTTTGTTCCATAGGCGTTGTCACTCATCGCATAGTGCTGGGCATAGTTCCAAAGTCCGGTTACTGTGTTTCCGTCGTAGTAGTCCATAACGGCGTAGTTATTCGCACCGTTAGCTCCAGATTGCTCACTTACCCCGTTTGTGCTTAGTCCAGTGAGACATTGAGCAAGCGTCTTTTGGTGGCCTGTATTTAGGATAAATCCAGTGCCTCCACTTGCATATGCCATCTGCTCATGTTGATATCCGTGGTCTTGATCGCACGTCATCGCTTGACCTGGAGCTAGGCGCATTGGATTTGCGTTAGCAGATAGTGGGGCACCAGCTGGTAGCTGGTTGAGGTTATTAGTCAAGAGAGGTCCGGTGGGTTGGCCATTAGCGACGTCATTGTAGAGGCCATTTACCGATGGGGTCGACTTCGATGCGGTAAATCTCGTCTCCCCAGGCAAATTCTGTGCGTATGGATAAGTTCCGAAGTAGTGATCGAACGAGACATTTTCTCCGTATATGACAACCAGGTGCTTTATTGGAGTCGTCGTCGGTGATGTGAAGTTAGATATTTCATCGGCAGATGCGACTTGGTTTGCTGCTGCACCAAGTACACCCCCACCAGCTATAAGTAGCGCCGAAAGGGCAGTTAGCCCCGCTTTGGCCCTAGATAGTTTCATGTTTACTCCCAAGTTGATACCCAATATGAAAGCCTGAAGTTCTCTCTCAGCTTTCATTCAGAAAATTATCAGAACTGCCTTAAGGCGTGGTATCTGATACTTGAAACTTTGGTTACCGATTGATGTACGAATAGATTTTCAAGTAAAAAACTACACCTGTGTGGCCTTACCCCGAAGGGCGGCTGCAGCCGCTGTGGTCAACTGCGGTTAGTCGTTAGCCTTCGCTTCTCCATACCGCTGAGTCAACGTTTTTCTCTCTCGAAGTCACCTTTGGGCATACTCTTAGGTAATTTTTACCTAGCATCGTTAACAATATGTAACTCGGGTGAAGGCGTAGATGGCAGAGTCAGTGAAGGTTTCAATTTTTGGTTCGACGGGCAGCATCGGCGTGCAGGCACTCGACGTCATAAAGGGTAGCGGGGGACGGCTTGAGGTATATGGCCTCTCTGCTAACTCGAACGTTGAAGTTCTATCCCAACAGATCGCCCAATTTTCCCCAGAGGTGGTAGTCGTAGGTAGCGAGGAGATGGCTACTTCGATCTCTGAGCGATTCAGTAAGGTTCGCGTCGAAGTTGGCGGAGAGGGGCTTGGCCAAGTGGCGATGGAGGCCGACGTTGCCCTCAATGCAGTCGTTGGCTTTGCTGGCCTACGGGTAACCCTTGGCGCTATCGCTGGAGGTAAGAGAGTTGCTTTAGCTAATAAAGAGTCACTCGTAGCAGCAGGTCCACTGGTTCGCATGAAGTTGGAGGAGTCAACCTCCGAGATCGTACCGGTCGACTCAGAGCATGCAGCGATCCATCAATGCCTGAGGGGTGGCAGCCATAATGAGGTAAAGAGGCTGATCCTGACTTCTTCAGGGGGGCCATTTCGCCGCTTTAGCGCTACAGAGCTTGAGGGTGTTACGGTTGCCGATGCTCTAAATCACCCCACCTGGAAGATGGGGCCAAAGATTACAGTCGACTCCTCGACGCTCATGAATAAGGCCCTTGAGGTGATCGAGGCCTACGAACTCTTTGACGTAACTTCCGACCAGATCGATGTCGTTGTGCACCCCGAGTCGATAGTGCACTCTTTAGTTGAGTTTGTCGATGGATCCCAGATCGCTCAGATATCGCGACCAGATATGCGCCTTCCAATCGCATATGCCCTAAATTACCCCGAAAGAGTATCCCCGGTCTATGGTGGCCTTAGTTACTCCGATGGTCTAACCCTCCACTTCGAAGAGGCACGGCGCTCTATCTTTCGTGGACTTGACTTTGCCTACATGGCACTTGAGATTGGCGATGGGGCTCCTACGTGGCTAAATGCTGCAAATGAAGTGGCAGTCGATGCATTCTTGCGTGAACGCATCAGGTGGACAGATATCTACAGGGTGATAGAGGGATCCTTCGAATCATTCGAAAAGTGGACTTTTTCTGACTTTGAATCTGTTTTATCGCTAGATGAGTTGGCGCGGAGACGCGCATCGGAGTTGGTTGGGTCTCTGTAAGGATTTTGTTACTAGGAAAATGGTGAGTGTTAGTCGATGAATACTGAGAGAATCAACGCTGGCGATGACGATGATCTAGCCTCTACGAGGGGAAAGCTCTGGCGATCTTTAGCCCGCATCGCTTTAGGGTTTTTTGTGGTAGTTCTCCTAGCGATCTACCTAAACATTGGTAAGACACTCTTAGTTGTAGCCGCCCTCGTGGCCATGATTATGGTTCACGAGTTAGGCCACTTCGTTGTAGCCAAGGTATCTGGTATGAAGGTCACCGAGTACTTCCTCGGCTTTGGCCCCAAACTCTTCTCCTTCAGAAGGGGAGAGACCGAATATGGCATCAAGGCGATTCCTGCTGGAGGATACGTAAAGATCGTCGGCATGAGTAATGTTGAAGAGTTATCCCCTGAAGATGAGGCCCGCGCCTACCGAAGCTCAACCTTCCCTCGGCGATTAGCCGTCTCGGTGGCAGGTTCCTTCATGCACTTTGTGATGGCGTATCTTCTGCTCGTTGCGCTCTTTCTCTTCGTTGGAGTTCCATCATCTAACCAGATTGAGATCTCAGCCCTATCGAGTGCCAAAGGTGCCATAACGACTCCGGCTATGCAAGCGGGGCTTCGAGCTGGCGATATCGTCTATGGGATAGACGGTAAGAACCTAACGAGTCCGAACCAATTCGTCACCGCTATCCAGGACTCTCCAAATAAAGCGGTTACCCTTGATCTCTACCGCGGTGGCAAGGCGATGGCGATTGTAGTCACCCCTACTACAGAGGCAAAGCTAAATGTCGCAACCTCATCGCCATCGAGTGCTGGCGTCATCGGAGTACACCTCGTGGTTCCAAATGAGTCTCTCCCACTTCTATCCTCTTTGGGAAGGCCATTTTCAGCGATTGGCTCCTACTCCTCGCAGACTATTTCAGCTCTCATGAGCCACTTTTCGATAAGTGGCATCTCAAATTACGTCCACGCCCTCTCACACCCAGCCTCGACGACATCTGGAGCTGGAGCATCTGTCCGTTTTGAATCACCAGTTGGCATCGTTCGGTTAGCATCGCAGGCGGCGAACGTTGGAATTGGCGCGGTCTTGACGCTGCTCTTTTCGATCAACGTCTTTGTGGGAATCTTCAACTTGATCCCACTTCTTCCACTAGACGGTGGCCACGTCGTCATAGCAGCCTATGAGAGGGTTAGGTCGCGCAAGGGGAAGAGGTATCACGCAGATATGATGAAGATGATCCCGGTGACCTATGCTGTTCTACTCGTTATCGTTCTCTTGGGGGTCACTGCGCTCTACCTCGACATTACTCATCCGCTAGCTAATCCATTTGGATAAGCATCCTTTTTACTCAATCGAACTAGCACTCAAGAAAGATCTACGTGGCTAATAGGCTCGTATGAAGAAGTTGAAAGTTGGAGGTTTAGATCTTGGCCCGCGATGGAAAGTTAATAAAACCTAGACGTAACTCACGCCAGATCATGGTTGGAAGTGTGCCAGTTGGTGGTGGAAGCCCAGTTACGGTTCAGTCGATGACTACAACTAAGACAGCTGACGTAGAGGCTACCCTCTCTCAGATCTACTCTCTCGCTGGTGCTGGTTGTGACATCGTTCGCTGCACCTGCAATGAAGTGGAGGCGGCAATGGGGCTGGCACAGATTGTTCCAAGATCGCCACTTCCCATCGTCGCAGATATTCACTTTCACGTTGAGATGGCACTTGCAGCCCTCGAAGCTGGAGTCGCTGGGTTACGCCTCAATCCTGGAAACCTTCGCAAGGCCGACGAGATTAAGTTGGTGGCTCGAGAGGCAAAAGATAGAAACGTTCCGATTCGAATCGGTGTAAATGCTGGATCACTGCACCCAGATCTCTACAAGAAGTATGGCGGGGCAACGCCCGAGGCTCTAGTTGAGTCGGCTATGAATGAGCTCAACCTCTTCCGCGAGGTCGGCTTCGAAGACGTTAAGATCTCAGTTAAGGCCTCAAATGTGGTCTTGATGATCGAAGCCTACCGAATGCTAGCAGAGATGACCGATCACCCCCTCCACTTAGGGGTTACCGAGGCTGGACCGCCCCCGAACGGCCTCATCAAGGCGACAGCCGGAATTGGCACCCTCCTAGCTGAAGGTATTGGAGATACAATTCGCTACTCGCTCACTGCAGACCCTGTAGAAGAGGTAAAGGCTGGTAGAACTCTCCTTGAGTCCTTGGGGCTGCGAGAGAGGCGGGGCTTGGACCTCATCGCCTGTCCAAGTTGTGGTAGGGCCGAGATCGACGTGATCGCGTTAGCCAAAGAGGCTCAAACCGAGCTTGAGAAGCTGAATCTTCCAATTCAGGTAGCCGTTATGGGGTGCGTGGTAAATGGACCAGGTGAAGCCCGTGAGGCTGATATTGGAATTGCTGGTGGGCGCGGCAAGGGCCACTTAATCATCAAGGGTAAGATCGTTCGTGTCGTAAAAGAGGAAGATATGGTAGCCTCCCTCGTTGAGGAGGCCCAAAAATTAGTAGCCGAAGGCGTTGAGGCCCGCTTGGCTGCCGCTGATCCAAATGCTGAGGTAGAGGCTGCTAAGGATCGGGATGAGCTGCTGGTATCAAAGGGTGCAGATGCCAACAACTCGTCGGTTCGAATCGAAAATATCAAGAGGCGTATCTCTGAGGAGTAGCGGCCTTTAGCTACGCTAAATCCGATCGTGGCGGGGCGCGTTTGCTTTAGGCTTGTTATCTATGCTCATGTCAAAATTGGTAGTAAAGACGCTTAGAGAGGCGCCGGCTGACGCTGAGGCAATTTCGCATCAGCTTCTAGTTCGTGCTGGATACATTCGGAGATTGGCCTCAGGAATCTACAGCTTTTTGCCGCTAGGCCTTCGCGTCTTGCGTAAGGTAGAGGCGATAGTTAGGGAAGAGTTCGACTCAGTAGGAGCCCAAGAACTCTTCCTTCCAGCTCTTCATCCAGTTGAGATATGGCAAGAGACCAATCGCATAAATACGATGGACGACGTTTTGATGAAGGTCGAGGTCCGTGGTGGAGACTTTGTCTTGGGGCCGACACACGAAGAGGCGGTAATAGCTACAGTCTCGCCTGACCTTAGCTCCTATCGCGATCTACCTGCGACGGTATATCAGATACAGACAAAGTTTCGAGCAGAGGCGCGTCCACGATTTGGCCTTTTGCGTACCAGAGAGTTTATGATGGCCGACGCATACTCCTTTGACGTCGACAAAGAGGCGATGCGCTCTACTTACAAGATGCTCTTTGACGCTTATTGTGCCATCTTCGATCGCATTGGGATCGAGTACTTCCCGGTAGAGGCCGATGCCGGCTCGATCGGCGGTGACGTCAATCATGAATTTATGGTTCCTGCAGCTATTGGCGAAGATCACTTTGCATACTGCAAGGCGTGTGGGTATGCAGCAAATATTGAGGCTGCTACGCGAGGCGAACGCACAGTATCGACTATTACTAGTCCAGCTAAAGAGATGCGAAAGGTTGCGACACCAAATTCACCGACGATCAAGGCAGTCGTTGACTTCCTAAGTGGCCATGGATTTGTCGCCTCGGCCGAGACCTCGCTCAAGTCAATGATTGTGATCGATAGCCAAGGGGCATACCACCTACTTTTGGTCCCGGGAGATCGTAAGGTTAGGATCCCATCAGGGATGAGGGCGGCAGAGGCATCGGACTTCGAAGCCAATCCTCACCTTCACCTTGGCTACATTGGCCCTATTGGAATGAGAGAGGTCGGAGTTACGATCTGGGTCGATCGTTCTATAAGCGAGGAGGTTGGTTACTGTACTGGTGCCAATGAGGTTGGATACCACTTGCTTGATGTCGTTCTTGGTCGTGACTACATAGCAGATCACGTCTTTGACTTAGTCGAGGTGGTAGATGGCGATCCTTGCCCGCGTTGTGATGGTGATATCGCCCTCGTTAGGTCGGTTGAGGCTGGCCACACCTTCCAACTTGGCCTGACCTACTCCAACAAGATCAAGAGCGCTCGTTTTTCAAGTGAAGACGGAAGCGAGGCCCCCTACTACATGGGGTGCTACGGGATTGGGATATCTCGTATACCAGCCGTCGTCGCCGAGGTCTCACACGACGCCAATGGCCTAATTTGGCCCTTGGAGCTATCCCCCTTTGAAGTAGTGGTAGTAGCACTTGGGTATGGGTCCAATGATCTCGTTACAGAGGCTGCGGATCGCATCTACGACTCGCTCATCGACGAAGAGGTCGACGCTCTTCTAGATGACCGTAACCTAGCGGCAGGTGTCAAGTTGAAGGACGCCGATCTAATTGGCATCACCTATCAGATCGTTGTTGGTGCAAGAGGGGTTGCTGATGGTAACGTCGAAGTCAAAGATCGTCGCACCGGCGAGGCCTCAGTCGTCGCAATCGCAGAGGTCACTGACTTCCTCCTTGATCTGCTTGCTTGACAATTAAGTGACTGTTAGCTTACGTAATTAGCCCTTAAAGTCTCCCTTATCAAATAGACTCAAGTATCAGATTTTTCTACAAGCGTGGGTTCATCGCCCACGCTTGTGTATCTTTAGGTGATCTTTTCGAGATTGGAGGTGAGAAAGTGGCTAAAAAGCTAGCAAACAGCGACGCGGTAGAGCAAGGGGTAGAGGCAGCTATTCAAGAGATAGTTGCTAGCGCTGGTTTGAAAGTCCTTGAGATCGAGGCGACCGCCGATACCCTTGCCATAACTTTAGAAGACCCCTCTGGGAACGTTGATGCTGAGGATTTAGAGACAGTTACCCCTCAAATCTCAGAGGTTCTAGATACCTTGGAACTCCTTGATAGGTCTTATCCCAAGAGTTACAACCTTGAGATCTCGTCGCCTGGACTAGAGCGAGTCTTGAAGACACAGGATCACTTTCGCCGATTCATGGGGTCAAAGGTTACCATTCGAACTCGCGAGAAGGTAGATGGCGAGAGGCGGTTTCTAGGTTGGATCGCACTCGTAGGCGAGGACGAGGTTGAAATCGCCATGGACTCGCCGGTGTCGACGAAGAGGATCTCAATAGCTCTGAACAACATTGAGCGCGCTCGTAGCGTCTTTGAATGGCAAGGCGGGGAAAAGAAGGTGAACAACCCACCTAAAGGAAGCAAGAAGAAGTAGTTTCCACCGAATCGCGGTGGTATGGGAGTAGAAGGAGACTGAAAGTGGCGAAACTAGGAAATAACTTCATGGAGCCACTCCAGGCTATTGCACGTGACAAGGGTGTCTCTGTCGACATCCTTCTGGAGTCCCTAGCTAATGCTTTACTTGCGGCTTACAAGCGTCGTCCCGACTCGGCAGAAGAGGCTGAAGTAACTATAGATCCTGAATCGGGCGAGATCGTCGTTTGGGCCCAGGAGCTCGACGAAGAGGGAAATGTTACCAAGGAGTGGGATGATACCCCGACTGACTTTGGTCGAATAGCTGCTCAGACGGCTAAGCAGGTAATGTTTGCACGTATTCGTGACGCCGAGCGCGATATGAAGTACGAAGAGTACGCCGGGCGTGAAGGTGACGTAGTCACTGGCATAGTCCAACAGGCCGATGCTCGCTATACCCTTTTGAACTTAGGAAAGGTCGAAGCCCTTCTCCCGCTCTCCGAGCAACTTCCCGGAGAGCGTTATGGCAATGGGGCTCGCGTCAAAGCATATATCGTTGAGGTTCGACGCACTAGCAAGGGGCCTCAGATCGTAGTTTCGCGATCGCATCCAGGTTTGATGAAGAAGCTCTTTGAGCTCGAAGTTCCTGAGATCGCAAGTGGTGTCGTAGAGGTAAAGGCGCTAGCGCGCGAGCCAGGGTATAGATCCAAGATCGCGGTCTACTCCAACGATCAAAACGTTGACCCGGTTGGCGCCTGTGTTGGGCCGCGGGGCGCTCGAGTCCGAATGGTGATGAGTGAACTTCGCAACGAACGTATCGACATTGTATTTTTCAGTGACGATCCAGCTGAATTTGTTGCTCGAGCACTACAGCCTGCTTCGGTGCGTGAAGTACGCCTAGATGATGCTACTGGAACCGCAACTGTCGTTGTAGATCCATCAGAGCAGCCGTTGGCTATCGGTAAGGAGGGTCTAAACGCGAAGCTAGCAGCGCGCCTTACTGGTTGGAGAATTGATATCTCAACTCCCGAAGATCTCTACGGATCATCTAGCGAAGAAGACGAGAGCGATCAAAATCTAGAGGATGATGAATCCACAGAAGAAGAGTAGCCAAAGCTCCATTAAGGCGCCTAAGTCCTCTAAGTTTAAGCGCACCTGTATCGTCTGTCGAAAAAGAGACGATAAGGGTGCGCTTATTCGCCTTAGAGTGGGTAGCGATGGAGTTGCTTCGCAAGAAGTTCCCGAAGGGCGTGGCCTATGGTTGCATCGACAGCCTAGCGATTGCCTTCAAGCAACTAAGATAAATAAGGCTCTAAAACGTTTCGGTTGCAGAGCCGTGGATCTGTCGACCCTTATTGACGAAGCTTTCGAGCAGTGACAGGGTCGCCCATGTGAAGACTCCATTTTGGAGCTTCGCAAATTCGTCGTCCGATATCTAGAGTTGGACGCGTATGTGTAAATTTGAGAGGGCTGAAGTAGCAGTTGGCAAAACGGATACGGGTATACGACCTGGCCAAATCATTGGGACTATCGAATAAGGGTGCCTTTGACCTTTGTAACGATCTCGGAATGGGGATCAAGAGCCCATCGTCGAGTATTGAAGAGGCGCAAGCTGATAGAGCTCGCCGGAAGATAGAGCGAGACGGTTTCGGCGGTTATGAACGAGCCGGTGGAGAAGAATCACACAGCCACGGCCGCCCCTCTGGCCACTCCGGAGGAAGTCGAGGACATGGCGAGGCAACGCCTGAAGCTCCTGCTGCGGAGGCTAAGAGGATTGAGACAACTACCCCAAGTGCCACTGCCTCTAGCGCACCTTCAGCCGAGGCGCAACCAGTTACAACTGAGAGGCCTCGAGTAGTAAAGGCGGAGGAGCCCACAAGCGACGCCCCCGTTGCCTCTACTCCTCGTCACGGTAAGGCAGATGCTCAAGTTGCACCCACTGAGCAGGCACCTTCGTTCGCCACTAGTGAGGCAACTGCTTCGACTTCTCCTTCGACCCCAACTCAGCCTGTGAGCTCATCGCAGTCATCTACCCCAGCGCAGCCATCTGCCTCAAGTCAGGTAGATCCGCCAAGTGATGCCGCTCCCCAACAGGCCCTCAGGGACTTTTCGCAGTCTCAAGACTTCTCTCGCACTACCCCAAGTGGCAATCGTCGTGTCGTAAGGTACGGAGAGGGTCGCAGTAGTGCTCCCAAAGAGGGTCGCAACGAGACGACCTCAGATAGCGCTCCATCGCTTGAGAACGCTGAGCAGCCTACGCCTCCGAATAGGCCTAGGGTTCCCTTGTCTCTATCTGGAAAGCCGATTCCTCCACCGCCAGGTGGTGGTTTTAACCGCGGCCCACGCCCAGATGGTCAAGGTGGCCAAGGCAACTATCAAGATCGCGGACAACGCCAAGGCGGATATAACCGCGGCCCACGCCCAGATGGTCAAGGTGGCCAAGGCAACTATCAAGATCGCGGACAACGCCAAGGCGGATACCAAGATCGTGGCCAAGGCGGATATAACCGAGGTCCACGCCCTGAAGGCCAAGGCGGCGGCCAAGGCGGATACCAAGACCGTGGCCAAGGCGGATATAACCGCGGCCCTCGCCCAGATGGTCAAGGTGGCGGCCAAGGCGGCCAAGGTGGCTTCAATCGAGGACCACGCCCTGAAGGCCAAGGCGGCCAAGGCGGCTTCAACCGCGGACCACGCCCTGAGGGACAAGGCGGCCAGGGTGGATACAACCGAGGTCCACGCCCTGAAGGCCAGGGTGGCCAGGGTGGCTTCAATCGCGGCCCACGTCCTGAAGGCCAAGGCGGCTTCAACCGAGGACCACGCCCAGAGGGACAAGGCGGCCAAGGCGGATTTAATCGAGGTCCACGTCCAGAGGGACAAAGCGGCCAAGGCGGCTTCAATCGAGGACCACGCCCTGATGGACAAGGCGGCCAAGGTGGCTTCAATCGAGGACCTCGCCCAGAGGGACAAGGTGGCCAAGGTGGCTTCAACCGAGGCCCCCGTACCGATGGTCCAGGTGGCCAAGGAGGAGGGTTTGCCTCTCGCGGAGGTAGCTCTTTCGGTGGAGCACGCGGCTCTACACCTCCACCCCCGCCAGCTGGTGCGCCTTTTGGCCTCAAGGGTGGCCCACAAAGAGGATCGCGACCAGTTTCAAAGAGCGCTAGACGGCGATCTAAGAAGACAAATGAAGAGCTAGAGCCGACGCAAGTAGCGAACTATGTGCCATCGAATGCTCCGGTACCCGATGGTGAAGTCATAGTCGAGCGCGGATCAACCGCACAAGAGATTGGTCCAAAGTTCAATCGATCGGCTGGAGATGTCGTACGATTCCTCTTTTTGCAAGGGGAGTTAGTTACAGCTACCCAGAGCCTCTCAGACGATGCTATCGAGCTATTTGCCGCTGAGATCGGGGCAGCTGTCAAATTGGTAGACCCAGGTCAAGAGCAAGAGGCAGAGCTCTATGCCAAGTACTTCTCGGCTGATGACGTAATTAGTGATGACGATATCGAGTGGCGAGCCCCTGTTGTTACCGTTATGGGTCACGTCGACCACGGTAAGACCAAGCTCCTCGATAGAATTCGCGAGACAAATGTAGTTGCCAAAGAGGCGGGTGGGATTACCCAGCACATCGGTGCTTACAGAGCCATGGTCGACGATCGATTCGTTACCTTTATCGACACACCGGGCCACGAAGCCTTCACTCAGATGAGAGCTCGTGGAGCTGGAGTAACCGACATAGTGGTGCTCGTGGTCGCTGCTGACGACGGTGTTATGCCTCAGACGCTGGAGGCAATCGACCACGCCAAGGCCGCTAAGGTTCCAATTGTCGTAGCGATCAACAAGATCGATAAGGCTGATGCTGATCCTACTAGGGTCATGCAGCAGCTATCGGAGCACGGATTAGTCCCCGAGCAGTGGGGTGGAGACACCATCACAGTTGAGGTGTCGGCTCTTCAAAACCTTGGAGTCGACGACCTCCTTGAGCATCTAGTAGTCTTGGCTGAAGTTCTCGAGCTCAAAGCCTCAAAGACCGGCAAGGCCAAGGGTGTAGTCCTCGAAGCTAACCTCGACCCAGGTCGTGGTCCAGTCGCAACGGTTATCGTTCAGCAAGGGACTCTCCACGTGGGAGATCCTCTAGTTGCAGGTGTCGCCTTTGGTAGGGTAAAGGCCCTTATCGACGAAGCTGGTAGACCGGTGAAGGAGGCAGAACCCTCTACACCAGTTCAGGTTTTAGGCTTCTCTGAAGTTCCTAGCGCCGGCGATGAATTCCGCGAGACCGACGAGCTATCTGTTGCTCGACAGATCGGATCGATGCGTGAACAGAGGCAGAGGATCGCTGGTTATACAGCTCAACCTGGCAGTGCTCCTGGTGCTAAGTTGGAAGATCTCTTCGAGCAGATCAAGCGTGGCGAGACAGCAACTCTAAATGTCATCATAAAGGCCGACGTACAAGGCTCTCTTGAGGCCGTTACTGAGTCGCTACGCAAGCTTGAGCGCCCCGAGGTTCGCCTAAGCATCGTACGTCGCGCAGTCGGCGGTATCAACGAAAACGATATCTCACTAGGTGCTGCATCTAACGCATTGATCATTGGCTTCAACGTCAGGCCTGATCGCAGGGCTCGCGAGGCCGCTGAAGCTCAGCACGTGGAGATTCGTACCTATGAAATCATCTACAAGATGCTCGAAGATATCGAAGCTGCTATGGTCGGTATCCTCGCTCCCGAGTACGAGGAGGTCGTCACCGGTGAAGCAGAGGTACGTGAGATCTTCAGAGTTCCAAAGGTCGGAGCAGTTGCAGGTTGTTACGTCCAAAGCGGCGTGATAACCCGTGGAAGCAAGGTTCGCTTCCTACGCGAGGGTGTTGTTATCTGGAAGGGCTCGATCACTTCGTTGCGCCGATTCAAAGATGACGTTCGTGAGGTCGCATCTGGATTCGAGTGCGGTATTGGACTTAGCGACTTCCAAGATCTAAGAAGCGGCGATACCATTGAAACCTTCGAGGATCGCGAGATTCCCCGTAGCTAGTTGAGGAATTAAAGTGGTTCATCGTCATAACCGTAGCGAAACCTTCTCGCGCATAGAGCGAGTCTCAAATGAAGTTCAAAGGGCAGTAGGGGTCGAGATCGAGAGGATCTACGACCCTGAAGCCCTTGGTGCCATAATTACCGTTACTGAAGTAAAGGTTGACCCCGATCTACGTAGAGCTAGGGTCTACCTCGACCACATCACCCCTGAGATGGGGGAGTGGCTAGAGAAGAATCGAGTCCGCTTACAAGGTGCCATTGCGCGTTCGGTGAGAATGCGTCAGACCCCCCACTTGGAGTTCATTGCGGACCCAGCCATCGAGATGGGCGGAAAGATCGAGTCGATACTTCGCAAGATCGTCGTCGATGATCATCTCGGTGATGATGTAGATGATCCTTCCAGCCCGTCATCAGATAACTGAGCGATGGCAAAGAAGATGCGAGTCAGGGAGGGAAGTAGGCGTATTGCGCTCACCCTGATCGATAAAGGGGTTGGCCTAACCTCCAATAACGTAGTCGGCAAAGTGCGTTACCTAAGTGGCAACTCCAGGGTTGGCCACAGTGGCACACTCGATCCATTTGCCAGTGGCCTTATGGTTGTAGCCCTAGGGCAAGGGACGAGGCTTCTTCCTTTTCTTCATAACTATCCGAAGAGATATAGTGCTCGACTAGCTCTAGGAAGTGCAACTGATACCGGCGATCTGACCGGAGAGGTTGTAGGGAGGAGCCGACTACCATCTACTTCACAGAGTGAATTAGATGAGGTCCTCTCTCAGATGTTCGGCCAATCACTCCAAGTGCCACCTATCTATTCGGCCCGAAAGGTCGATGGGGTGCGAAGCTACCAACTAGCCCGCGAGGGTCGTCCAGTCGAGTTAGAGGCCACACCTATCTTCGTTCACTCCATCTCTGGTAAGTGGATTAGCGACGACTTGATTGACTTCGAGGTCCTCTGTTCGAGGGGAACCTACGTTCGTACTCTCGGAGAAGACATTGCAAAGAGGCTAGGTACACTTGGCCACCTCTTGGAGCTTAGGCGCATTGAGAGCGATGGATTCAGCGTCGATAGTGCAGTTGGAGTGCCTGAAGATAGATCAGACCTTCGATACTGTGATGATCTTCTCCTTAGTCGTTTTGGGAGCCTCGGGGTAGATGGTCCAACCTCAAAGAGGCTTATAAATGGAGTCGAGTGTGGGCTAGATTTACTTGGGGGTAACTTTGCTCAAAGAGAAGGGCTCATCTTCGTCTACTCAAGTGAGAGGGTAGATCACCCAGAGAATCTTGAGGACCTTATTGGCCTCTTTGAGATCGGTGACGAAAAGCTATCTCCAAGGGTGATCTTCCCTCAGCTCTAGCTATCACTGCTCGTCTAGACTGTCCCTCTTCTCGCATCGTAGGTGTTTTGCATTTTGTGCGTGACATTGTGCGTGAAATTGTGCGCGTGATCTAACGTGACAGTGTGCGTGTCGGTGTGGTTGACACTGTTCGTCGTTATTATGGTCCACTTCTTGCACCGGTCGATGTTCATGCTTAGCTATTAGCCCTTAACAAAGAGGAGTTCAAATAGGTAGCCAAGTTGGCTATCTCCTCCGTTGATTTGCACGATGTAGCAATTCGTCGAGACCGTCTGGTTGAAGCCTCTTGGCAACGAGAGGCCATAGTTACTATCTGGTTCTTTTTCAATAGTTACCCCTCTAGCCCAATGGTTGAGATGGAGCCACGGCCTTGGTGTGAGGTGGTTGAACGGCCTATTGCGAGATAGAGCTTCGAGGCTCGAGGCCACTATTGCATTATGAAGCTGGTGTAGTAGATGCCAGTGATCTCATTCTTGCCAGTTGCAACCTTTATGACCTTGTTGAAGTCCTTTATCAACTCTTTGGCCAGCTCTTGCTTGGCTGTGACGGACAAAAGTTGGGTATAGGTCCACCCTGATAGGTCATTGATTGCAATAGAGGTCAGACTCTTTGTTAGAGGCGAGACGTCTGCAGAAAGATCGTTTACGCCTAGTTGAAAGCTCATTGAGACTTGGATGAGGTGACCATCGGCCAAGTTTGTAGTGATCTGGCCAAAGTCGTAGATGGGGCCAACCTTTGGAGGAACAAAGGCAGCTTTGGCTGGCTTTGAGCCACCTAGAAAAATTGATGCTCCAACTCCGCCACCTGCAGCGGCGAGTATTACCAAGAGAACGATCAGAATGAGCTTCTTCTTGCCACCTTTTTTGGCACCCTCTTCACTCTGCTCTTCTGCCTTCTTAGCCGTCGTAGCCATCTTCTTCATCCTTGTCTATTGATGCCCTCGCATTGCGAGTTCGCCTAAAACCAAAGACGCATCACCTATTTATCTCTATCGGTAAGAAGTAACGCTTTCCTTAGGTTTGGGATCGTTACTTTTAGTTGATATCTCGACTACTGGCCGCGCCACCTTCGTTCTAACTGTTTCATTTGCGAGCGAGGGCTATCTATAGGTCAACTACAATCGACAGTTGAAGGCTTCATGGCTTCATTATTAGTGGTGCTGGAGGATAATGCAGCTTCTCAATAGCGGAGATCTAGGTTCTGTTCATCGTGAGAGCGTAGTTACGATTGGGACATTCGATGGACTGCATATCGGACATATGTCGCTAATCAATCGAGCGTTACAGATAGCAAATGAAAGATCTCTGGCCTCAATAGCCGTTACATTCAACCCTCACCCAGCTTCGGTGATTCGACCTGAGCACGCCCCACTTCTGATCAACTCCTTCGAAGAGAGGGTGGAGCTACTTTCAAAGACCGGCATCGACTACTGCTACGTCGTTGAATTTGATAGAGCGGCAGCCTCCGAGGAGGCCATCGACTTTATCAAAAAGACCCTTGTAGATAGATTGATGGCTAAATCTATAGTCGTAGGCGTTGACTTTAGATTTGGAAAGGATCGAAGGGGGAGTTTAGAGCTGCTTCAAGAGACGGGTAGCCAATATGGCTTTACCGTCGAGGGTGACCCTTTGGTTAAGATCGAAGGCGATCAGCTGGGTCGAATTTGTGAGGTGATTCAGGATAACTCCGGCTGTACCTCATTGGCCTCTTCTTCTACCGTGATTCGAAAGCTAGTATCTCGAGGTCGAGTAGATCTTGCTCAAGAGCTCCTTCGAAGGGAGTTCTTTATCACCGGCGTCGTCGAGAGTGGTGATGGACGTGGTGGTAGCGAACTTGGTTATCCAACTGCAAATGTCTCTTATGGAAGCGATCGGGCTCTTCCGATGGACGGGATCTACGCCGGAAGTGTAGAGGTCGATGGAGTCCTATATCGTTCGGCAATTTCAGTTGGAACTAGGCCAACTTACTACCCAGGCGGTGGCAACCGTTTGATAGAGGCATTTATCTTGGACTTCTCAGGTGACCTTTACAACAAGAGGGTAACGGTCAACTTTTCCTCCTTTATCCGTGATCAAATTGCATTCGAATCCTCCCAAGAGTTGATCGAGCAGATTGAAAAGGATGTAAAAGTGGTTGTTGGCTCGATAACGTTAGGAAATTAAGTCAATACCGACTAAGGTGATCTATCCGTAATGTTCGCTATGTGCGACCGGTACAAGGTGTTTTGATGATTGATAAGCAAGCAATAATCGCAGAGTACGGCAAGAGTGAGACCGACACAGGATCGCCAGAGGTCCAGATTGCACTCTTGAGTGCTCGTATTTCGAACTTGACTGAGCATCTAAGGGCTCACAAGGGCGACCACCACACTCGTCGTGGTCTGATGATGTTGATCGGTCAGCGTCGTCGTCTCCTCGACTACGTGCGCAATAACGACGTTGATCGTTACCGTTCGATCATCTCACGCCTCGGTATCCGTCGCTAGTCGTAGTCTTACGATCGTAGAGGCTACCAATAGCTTCGACTCCATATCTTTTCTTAGGCCCTTTAGATGAGGGCCTAAGGCATTTAATCCGATTCTTTTAAATGCTTTATAGATCAAGGGTCAATTGAAGCCACAGAATTGCCCTGAGCGGCTGCCCCCTGTCACCTTGGGGAATCTAAGTGGTTTTCCAATTCGCTACCGCTTCTAGTTGGCAGATGTTTTTACTGCAACTATCTTCATTGACGACTCTTCAAATATCAAAAGGGGCGCAGATAGCTGCCACTTATAAAAATGTTGGTAAGAGATGGTATCTCTACCACTGTCGATCTCGAAGTTTTCTCACTGTCGATCTCGAAGTTTTCTCGAGGTTTTCTTGGGGATGATCTCCATCTGCGTCCATGTAGCTATCGAAGATCGTAGGTGGAGCGGCTAGCTTGTATGTGGTAAGTGTTTTACCCTCCTCGCTCACAGCACAGCTTTCAGTGGAGCAATCCCGGAAACATATCTTTGGGGTTGGTGCACTGAGAACTGGCTGATTTTATTGAGCAAATTAACGCACTTACCTTGGTCTTATCTCCAACTGGTGGATTTGAGACGAATATGCGAAAGGTAAATGATGGCTGAAATTATAAAAGACGAGGTCAAGGTTGACTCGTCCGACAAGATCCTCTCCTTTGAGACCGGTCTTCTAGCTCCCCTTGCAGATGGAGCTGTAGTCGCTCGACTAGGTGACACGATGGTTCTAGCAACCGCAGTTGCTTCCAAGGGCGTAAAAGATGGGATCGACTTCTTCCCGCTAACTGTCGACGTTGAGGAGAGGATGTATGCCGCAGGAAAGATCCCTGGCTCATTCTTTCGTCGAGAGGGGAAGGCGACTGACTTTGCAGTCCTTGCAGCTCGTTTGACGGATAGGCCAATTCGCCCATGCTTTCCTAAGGACTTTCGCCACGAAGTTCACGTCGTAGGTACGATCCTTGGCGTCGATCATGAGAACCCATACGACGTCGTCTTCATCAATGCCGCTTCAGCTGCGCTAATGATCTCTGGAATTCCCTTCCAGGGTCCAGTTGGCGCCGTTCGAATCTCATATGGCAAAGATGGAGTTTGGACTGCCTTCCCCGGCTACGAAGAGGGTGACGAATCCTCCTTTGAGCTAGTCGTAGCAGGGCGTGAGGTAATGGAGGGCGATAACAAGGGTGATATCGCCATCATCATGGTTGAAGCAGGTGGAACTACCTCATCGTGGGGTAACTACCTTGATGGCGCGCCTAAGGTCACCGAAGAGGTAATCGCCAATGGTCTAGAAGAGTCGAAGCGTTGGATTCGCCAATCCATCGAGCTCCAGAGGAGCTTCGCCGCAAAGGTGGGCGAGAAGGCTCCGATGCAATATGTATCTACCAAGGACTACAGCGACGAACTCTATAGCGAGATCGAAGCCTCCTCACTCGATTCGATCCGTCAGGCCAATATCATCGCCGGAAAGCAAGAGCGACAAGATGCCCTAGATGCAATCGAGGCAGAGCTCCAAGTATCGCTCGCCGAGAGGTACCCCGATTCGGCAAAGGCTATCTCGCAAGTCGTTCGTTCACTTACAAAGAAGGTAATTCGCGAGCGAATCGTCAACGACCACATTCGTATCGACGGTCGAGACACCGAGACGATTCGACCATTGACTGCAATGGTTGGACTCATCCCAACGGCGCACGGCTCTGCACTCTTTCAACGTGGGGAGACCCAAGTTCTAAATGTGTGCACCCTTGGCATGCCAAAGATGAATCAACTCCTCGATTCACTCGGCACCGATGAGCAGAAGAGGTACATGCACCACTACAACTTCCCTCCATTTTCAACTGGAGAAGTTGGAGCTATGCGTGGTCCAAAGCGCCGAGAGATCGGCCACGGCCTCTTAGCCGAACGAGCCCTCCTTCCAGTGGTCCCAAGCGAGTCCGAATTTCCATATACACTTCGTCTAGTCTCTGAGGCATTTTCTTCAAATGGATCGACCTCAATGGCTTCGGTCTGTGGCTCTACCCTTTCATTGATGGACGCCGGTGTTCCAATAAAGGCTCCAGTCGCAGGAATTGCGATGGGGTTGGTCCACCACGATGGTAAGTACACCACCCTCACTGATATTCTTGGAGCCGAAGACGCCTTTGGCGACATGGACTTCAAAGTGGCAGGTACCGAAGATTTCGTAACTGCTCTTCAACTTGATACAAAGATAGATGGAATTCCAGCCGACGTTCTAGGACGAGCACTTTCCCAGGCCAAAGAGGCAAGACTCAAGGTCCTTGAAGTTATGGCAGGTGCCCTCTCTGCACCTCGTGGTGAAATAAGTGGAAATGCTCCAAAGATCGTCACCTTTGAGATCCCTCTCGACAAGATGGGTGAGGTAATTGGACCTAAGGGCAAGAATATAAATGCGCTTCAGGCCGATACTGGTGCCGAGATCTCCCTTGATGAAGCTGGTGATGTAGCGGTTGTAACTATCGGTGCCCGTGAGATGTCAGCTGTCAATGCGGCACGAGCTGCGATTGAGGCTATCGTAAACCCACCTATGGCTCAAATTGGTGGCCACTATCAGGGTAAGGTCGTTGGAATCGCGAAATTTGGGGCATTTGTAAATATCCTTCCTGGCCGTGACGGACTGCTTCACATCAGCAAGATCGGTGGCGGAAAGCGCATCGATCGCGTCGAAGACGTTCTTTCGATGGGCGAAGAGCTTCGAGTAGTCGTCGATGATATCGACGCTAACGGAAAGCTAAGCCTCTCGATCGTAACCGATGAGGTCGATGAAGAGGGCGCAGAGGTAGAGGTCGAAGTTGGTGATGAGAGCCCAAAAGCTGAGGTAATCGTTACCAGCCGTTACGAAGAGGACGACATCGAAGTCGTCTCATTCGAAGAGGCATTCGCCGAAGAGCTCATTGCGACCTATGGCGACCTTGGCCCAGCAGTCGCCGAACCTCGTCCTAGCTTTGATGGCCCACGAAATAGAGATCGTCGCGGTGGACGTCCCCGTCGTGACTACAACAGAAGGTAGAAGTTAAAGGCTGTGTCACAACTGTCAAGTCCAATCAAGGTAGCGGTATTCGGAGCTGGTGGGCAGATGGGGATTGCCGTCTGCAAGGCGGTAGTTGCTGATTCGCAACTACAGCTCACGAAGGCACTCGATCCGAGGTTGGCTGGGATTGATCTGGGGCACGCAACTTCAATACTCGATACTGGCATTGTGGTAGATGGGCAGCGCGAGGCGATCACTCACGGTGAAGTTGACGTTGCAATCGACTTCACCGAGGCGAGTGCTTGCTTCGAAAATGCCCTCTACTGCGCTAATGCCGGGATTCATATGGTAATTGGAACTACCGGGCTTAGCGATAGCCAGATCGATCAGCTACGTAGCGCCTTTGAAGACTCTGAGGCTAACTGTCTGATCGCTCCAAACTTTGCCATCGGGGCGATCTTGATGATGAAGTTTTCGGAGATGGCAGCCAGGTTCTTCGATAGTGCTGAGGTCGTCGAGTTGCACCACAACCGCAAGGTGGATGCACCTAGTGGCACGGCATTAGCGACAGCTAGTAGGATCGCAAATGCAACCGGCGTGAACTTCGAAGCTGATCCCACCAAAAAGGAGCTCGATGGCGCACGTGGCCATCGTTACCAAGGCGGAGTCAACATCCACTCGCTTAGGGTCGCTGGAATGGTGGCTCATCAAGAGGTTATCTTCGGAACTACCGGACAAACACTTACCATTCGCCACGACTCCTACGATAGAACCTCCTTCATGCCAGGGGTAATCATGGCGGTAAAGGCGATCTTTGACCTCGATGGTCTCGTCATTGGCCTAGATTCGATCGTCGATGGAATACTAGGGTAGTAATCTCACATCTCAAAATTTACTAGAATGAAAGTTGTCTACCTAAGTGGGCGACGATTTCGTGTAACAATAGCCTGCAGTCTGAGTGCTAAGGAGTCAAATGGGTATCGCTTTGGACCAGTTCGGTGCAGTAATAACGGCTATGGTGACGGCCTTCGATGAGAACGAAGCTCTCGATATCGACGCCACTGTTACTTTAGCGAAGAAGCTTGCCGACGATGGAAATAGTGCCCTCGTTGTCTCTGGAACGACCGGAGAGGCTTCGACCCTTACTGATCCAGAGAAGATACTTCTGTGGGAGACTCTCTCCTCTGAGTTAACGATTCCGATCATCGCAGGCTCGGGGTCCAATGAGACGGCGCACTCGATAACGATGACAAAGCATGCAAGCGAAGTTGGCGTAGCTGGTATTCTTGCCGTTGCACCGTACTACAATCGCCCTCCTCAAAGTGGCATCTACGGTCACTTCAATGCGATGGCTAAAGCTACTTCGCTACCGGTATTCGTCTATGACATTCCAGTTCGCACTGGACGAAAGGTGGCG
The DNA here is from genome assembly GCA_021841935.1 of Actinomycetes bacterium. Lineage (GTDB taxonomy): Bacteria > Actinomycetota > Acidimicrobiia > Acidimicrobiales > Acidimicrobiaceae > Acidithrix. The sequence goes on from JAKCDL010000021.1 coordinate 31,562, forward strand.
GGCACGACTTTGATGAAGGTTATCGCCGATAACTCAAATGTGGTCGCCCTAAAGGATGCTGCTGGTGATCCTGCCGCTACAGCGTCGCTCATTCCGCAGCTTCCAAGTTACTTTGACGTCTACAGCGGAGACGATTCGCTAACGCTTCCACTTCTCTCGGTGGGTGCGGTTGGTGTAATCGGTGTCGCTACGCACTGGGCGACTGACCTCTTTCGCGAGATGATTGAGGCATTTTCAAGCGGTGACGTAAAGAGGGCGATAGAGGTAAATCAAGCCCTACTTGCCTCTTATGACTATGAGACTGGAGAGGCAGCTCCTAATCCGATTCCGACCAAAGTTATGATGAACTACCTTGGTCTAAGCGTTGGAGGGTGCCGCCTTCCAATGGGAGATGCTCCTGCTGGCCACGTTGAGGTGGCAAAGAGGGTGGCAGATGAGCTTGCCTCTTTTCGCTCCAAGTTAATTATAAAATAAGGATTCAATTGAATAACAAAGGTATAGCGCCAGCCGCTGCACGCGTCGTCTTTCTTGGCGGCCTTGGCGAAATTGGTCGCAATTGTGCAGCTATTGAGGTTGACGATCAGATATTGATCATCGACTGTGGACTGATGTTCCCCAACCACGACACCCCGGGAGTCGATCTGATCCTCCCGGACTTTACCTATCTGGTAGAAAATAAGGACAAGGTGGTAGGTGTCGTCGTAACGCATGGCCATGAAGATCACATTGGCGCCCTCCCATATCTACTTCGGGAGATGAGCCTCGATATCTATGGCTCAGCGATCGCCCTAGGACTCGCATCCAATCGAATCGATGAGGCCCAACTTAGACCAAAGGCGACTCTCCATACCGTAGAGGACTTAGAGAGGGTAAAGATAGGGAAGTTCGAGGTAGAGTTCGTACCTATAACTCACTCCGTTCCCGATTCGTTCGCACTTGTAGTTCGTTCATCGGCTGGTGTGATCGTCCACTCGGGTGACTTCAAGATCGATCTAACCCCCGTCGATGGTCGTATATCGGATCTAGCAAGATTGGGTGAGATTTCTCGATCGGAGGGGATCGACCTTCTCCTCGCCGACTCTACTAACGCCGAAGAAGAGGGGCATTCGACTTCGGAGAGCGCCATTGGACCAGTTTTGGCGCAGCTCCTCTCCTCTAATGGTGGAAAGAGAGTCATCGTTACCTGCTTTGCCTCTCACATCCACCGCATTCAGCAGATTGCTAACGCGGCAATTGAATCGAAGCGAATCATCTTCCCCTTGGGAAGATCGATGGGTAAGAACATCGCACTTGCTCGCTCGCTTGGAATCTTACACCTACCTGATCAGTACCTAGATGAGATTGAAAATGTCAATCGCTACGATCCCGAGCAGGTTTTGGTCCTATCGACTGGAAGCCAAGGTGAGCCCCTGTCGGCGCTGTCGTTGATGGCTGCTAATGAGAATCGATTCCTAAAGGTGGACGAGGGTGACGTTGTGATCATCTCAGCCGATGTCATCCCGGGAAATGAGTCTGCCGTCGGGAAGGTTATCGATGGCCTTCATCGCAGGGGTGCTGGTGTAATTCACGCCGGAATCGCTCAGGTCCACACATCGGGCCACGCTAAGAGGGATGAGTTGAGGCTATTTCATTCGATCCTTCGCCCCAAGAACTTCGTGCCGGTCCACGGTGAGTATCGCCATATGACCTCACATATGCGACTCGCTATCGATATGGGACAAGATAAGGCCCATACTTTGGTGGCGGTCGATGGTGACGTCGTAGAGCTCGTCGACGGAAAGATCGCCATAGTCGACAAGGTTCCAGCCGACATGCTCTATGTCGATGGGGTAGTAGATGGGCTTCCAAAGGCAACCCTTAGGGATAGAAAGACCCTATCTAACGAGGGTTTCGTTGTGGTAGTTGCCGCCGTCGACGTTCGCAATCGAAAAATGGTAGGAGAGGTAGAGATCGCAACACGCGGTTGGGTTCACCTAGCAGATGATGCACCCGACCACATCGAGGCTCTCCTTGGTGACATAAAAAATGCTGTAAGGGCTACGATCGAGACCTCGATAGGTGAAATAGGCGACGATGTCGACTCATTGGCGCGCCACGTTAGAACTACCGCTGCCAAGATGATCGAAAAGCGCTCTAAGATGCGACCGATGGTCATCCCTGTGATAACCGCACTGTAGCTAACAAGCACTGTAGCTAACAAGCACTGTAGCTAACAATCGATAGATGACGATGGCTCAACTTCGATCTATTTGATAGACTCGAGTTGAGTTTCGTCGTTGTAATTCCACGTTTTGTATTTTCGTCCTTTGCCACAGTTGTCAAGCAAAAGGTTCGAAGTCAAAGAGCCGATGATTACATTTAGGTCTACTAGGGAGGCGGTTAGCTCTGGTTAGTCAAAGTTCATCTGGAACGTCAAGGAATTCGAATCGACCACGAGCTAACGCTACTCGCGACTCATCGAAGAGTTCTACCGTGCGAGCGAGCTCGCCACGAGCCAAGGGGACAAGTACTAGATCTACGACCTCACGGTCGTCGAAGTCTCGTGCTGGAGCGGGGCGTGGTCCGTCCCCGGTGATTGACTTTTCTAAGACGACTACAAATTCACGGGGTAGTACCGCTAGCTCTCAGCGCGGATCTAACCGCAATAAGGGGGATCAAGTTGGTTCACACTCTGGCGTCAAGGGGTCGAGGGCCTCTCTAAAGAGTGACATCGTAGGCCTCATTATCGTCGGATTCGTAGCACTTTCGACCCTTGTGGCGTTTCGGATCTTTGGAGTCATCGGTGATCGATACAATCACCTCTTAGGGGTCCTCTTTGGCCCCCTAAGATTTGCACTCTTTGTCTATTTGGCTTACTACGGGCTAGCCCTTGCCTTGGCGGTTCGAGGATCGCTAAAGGAGAGGTACCTCCTTAGCGGTGGTGGGGCGATCTTATCGGCTTCAGTGGTTGTCGCAGTTGCAATTTCACACTTCAACCACCTAAAGAATTTGAGTTTTTCGCGGCGCGGTGGGGTTATCGCCTATGAAATCTTCGCCACCTTGTCAAAGGTGGTATCGACCACCGGCGTCATCGTTATTTTCCTCCTTGCCTTCTTCATCTTTGCGAGCGACCTCGCTGGCTATGGCCCACTTACGCTACTTCGAAGTAAGCGACACTTAGTGGCAGATAAGTTCATCGATCTATCTAGATCGCAAGGGAGATCCGGTAAGAGAGAGCAAGACTATGCCACAGGTGATTCAAGTGAGAGCGATAGCCAACCCTTTGTATCCAAGGGTGACGACATAAATGACTATTCGTCTACTTCGCCGATCGACTTCGACGAGGATGTAAATAATGGTGTACGTAGAGGCAGTGCTTCAACTTTTAGCGAAGTCATCGGCCAAGCAGAGTCGAATCTAGGTGGTGGAGAGGCAAGGGGGCGTCTTCGAGATCGAATTCGAGGTTCGCGCCACAGCAGGGGTTCCGAAGGTGATCCTCAAAGTGCTGCTAGGGGTTCAAATCGCGAGCTCTATGACCAATTCAGTGCCGATAGATACATCCCCGATGAGTTCGAGGGTGATGACTTTGATGTAGTCGATGGCATGGGAGTGTCAAAGGGAGTTAATGAGGCTGAATATAGCCTTTCGGGACACTTGGTTCAAGAGCTTCACTTCGAGGGAAGTGTTGACCTTCGACCACTAGATGAAATCGAGAGCTCTGCTAAATCCAATGGTGCACCATCGATGGATAAGCCAGGTGATATGGCCTTCGTTGGAGATAGTTCGATCTACGACTACAGCGATGAAGATAGTGACGTCGAAGATACAGATACAATAGGCGACTTCAACCAAGGCGACCTGGCCGTTGATTCAAATGACGTTGGCACCAGGGGTAAGGGCGCCATGAAGATGATCTTTGATCCTCCCTTTACGCCAGCTAATGACGCCTATGAAGGGGTTCAAGGCGACTCTAATGACGGTAAAGACGACGTTCATGTTGACGATGACAGCTCCGACGATGAGGCGATCCAAGAGAATAGCGCTGAAGGAAAGGTGGAGTGGAAGCTTCCTTCTACCGCGATCCTAAAGAGGTCGCAAGTTAGGAGCCTCGATAAGAACGAACTCTGGAATAGGGGAACGGTTCTCTGTAGGGCGCTTGCCTCTCATAAAGTTGAGACGACTCTCGTTGGTATGACCGTTGGGCCAACCGTAACTCGTTACGAACTTGAATTGGGAGCTGGAGTCAAAGTATCTAGGGTTACTTCGCTTCATAAAGATATTGCATATGCTATGGCTGCTGCTGATGTGAGAATCCTTGCTCCAATTCCAGGTAGGAGTGCCATCGGAGTTGAAGTTCCGAATGAGCAGCGCCTTACAGTATCTTTGGGGGACGTTCTGTCGTCTCCTGAAGCAGCAGCCGCTACGCACCCCCTTTCAGTTGCTATTGGTCGTGACATTTCAGGGAAGGCTACTCTTGTCAACCTCGCTGAGATGCCCCACGTCCTTATCGCTGGTTCGACGGGTTCGGGAAAGTCTTCGTGTTTGAATTCGATCCTCACCTCTATATTGGTTAGATCGACCCCCGATCAAGTTCGAATGATATTGGTTGACCCTAAGAGGGTAGAACTCGGTCAATATAACGGTGTACCTCACCTACTTACTCCAGTAGTTACTGAGCCCAAAAAGGCAGCCAACGCTTTGAATTGGGCTGTGCGGGAGATGGAGTCCCGCTACAACCTGCTGAGCGAGATCGGCGCCCGTGACTTAAGCTCCTATAACCTCATTCTCGATCAGATGGAAGAGGCTGATTCGATAGAGATCGAAGAGGTTGAGGTCCCTGAAGATGCATTTGCCCACGGTGATTCACCGCTCTTTGACTCTATTCAAGAGAAGAAGTATCGACGGCTTCCCTATATCGTTGTGGTGGTTGACGAGCTGAACGATTTGATGATGGTGGCGGCCAAAGACGTCGAGGAGTCGATCTGTCGAATAGCGCAGATGGCGAGAGCAGTCGGCATCCACTTGGTTATAGCTACTCAACGTCCGAGCGTCGACGTTATAACCGGACTCATCAAGGCGAATATCCCCTCTCGTATGGCATTTTCTGTCTCATCTCTAGCTGATTCCAGAGTCATCCTCGATCAACCCGGAGCTGAACGACTGATCGGCAAGGGCGACATGTTGATGTTGGGTGCCTCTTCAAGTCATCCACAGAGACTTCAAGCACCTTGGGTATCAGAGGATGAGGTGCGAAAGGTCGTTGCCACCTGGCTTCGCCAAGGTAAGGCTAACTTCATAGAAGGGCTGGAACAAGGGGAAGAAAAGCAGAGCCTCGTTCCGACAGATGACGATGGCGACGAACTCTTCAATGCCGCGGTTGAGCTAGTTGTAATGTCACAACTAGGTTCGACGACTATGTTGCAAAGGAAGTTGAGGATCGGTTTTTCGCGAGCAGGGCGTCTTATGGACCTTTTAGAGCGCCGAGGCATAGTTGGACCTCAGGAGGGCTCTAGACCCCGAATCGTTTTGATGACCAAAGAAGAGTTTGAAAATGAGCGAGAGGCAGGAGGCTTCTAACGAGGAGGCCCTCCTTGACGTAGGATAAATTCAGAGACCGCCATCTGATACCATTTGCGTGATATTGCCGTGCTATCACCAATTCCTTTCGCGGCGAACTTGATCTAGTGAACTTTTCTTACTTTCCAAACCGAATACGTAATTGGTTAAGTTGTACGTGATACGCTCTTGAGATCGCATACCTAAATGGTCGTACTAACGCTTTGATGTGGGTCAAAGAGGGTTAGTGTCTACCGCTCGCGTAACTAGGAGATTCAAGGTCGTGTCGCAAAGAAAGTCACAGAAGACATCTACCTCTCGCAATCGGAGAGGTATCACAACATCACTTGTTATCTTCCTATCCTCAATCCTAGGCTTTGGTGCACTGCCGTTATTTGTCTTTACTCAAAGCCCAGCATCGGCGTCTCAATCGCTGATTGCACCAGTACAACAAACACCAGTCGTTGTAAATTCAACAACTATTGATCTCAGTTGGTACCCATCTGCATCACCAACGGTTACCGGATACAACGTCTATGAAGGAACAACTCAGAGTGGTGAGAATCTAAATAAGCCTATAAACAGCACTCCGATAACTTCAACCAATTATGTTGCTACCGTAAATCCTTCTGGTAACTACTACTTCGTAGTTGAGGCCATAGATGCATCAAGTAATACATCACCCCAATCAAATGAAGTTGAAGCTACCCCAACAAATAACCCAATCCTCTACGTCTCAACAACTGGATCAGATTCGAATAACACCACGTGCTCACAGACACAGCCGTGCCTAACTATTGCCAATGCAGTATCAGTTGCAAACAACGGTGACACAATCGATGTTGCTGCAGGAACTTATGATACCTCTTCTTCCGGAACGATATCCCCAAGCAAAGATTTAACTATCCAAGGAGCGGGAGCAAGTTCAACCTTCGTAGGTGGAACCTCTGCAAAATCACTTTCTGGTTCAGTCTTTGCAGTCAACTCTGGTGTAACCGCAACGATCACTGGAATGACGATTCAATTTGGATATGCGAGCTACAGTAGCGGCGGCGGCATCGACAACGCCGGCTACCTAACCGCCACCGATGATACAGTCTCGGATAACAAAGGCGAGAATAACGGGGGTGGAATTTCTAACTCCGGCTACCTAACCGCCACCGATGATACAGTCATAGGCAACCAGGTTTCTTATGGTGATGGAGGCGGCATCTATAACAATGGCACCTTCACCGCCACCAACGACACGATTACGAACAATCAAGCTACGAATGGCTCCGGCGGCGGTATCTACAACGGTTACGGCGGCGCCCTCACCGCCACAAACGATACGATTACTAATAATTCCGCAAATGGTAGTGGCGGTGGGATCGTCAACGGCGGCTCCCTCACCCTCGCTACCACCATCATCGCCGATCAGAAATCGGGGTCTAACTGTTCTGGTAATGTGACAACCGACGCCGGCTACAACCTTACCGATGACTCTTCTTGTGGTCTAACTTCTACCACCTCGATAGTCGAATCAACGCAAT
>JAKCDL010000029.1 GCA_021841935.1 Actinomycetes bacterium
CCTACAGAGGGGCGTACCTACAAGACCCCCAATATAGAGAGATCTGCTTTGCTGGAAGGGCTCACGGGGAGATCCTCGTCAAGGGGAAAAAAGTGGTTGGAATGGCCCAGCGACGACGTCGCATCGGGACATATATCCACACGATGACCTACGTTGACTTTCCCTATTCATCGACTATGGAGGCAGCTTACGGTGTAGATATCAGCAGAGAAGATCGCGAGCGACTCAACGTTGGATCCCTCTCCGACTTTGGGGACTTCCATGTCGATCACGCTGAGACATACCTAGAGATCTTCACTGCAGCCCTAAATGGATTCTTTGGATAGCTGGGCTTAGCACTATTTAAAGTCGAAGCTCCTTGACAGTGGCCAACTCTTGCAGAGCCTTCCCTTAGGCGAAGCCTAAATCGCCACAAACGATGGAACTTCACTCTCTCCGATATAGGGGAGCCACTCATCCTTTGGGTTTCCAAGGAGATAGATCCAGCTCTTTGCTCTGGGCGCAACTGGCTGTCGTCGTAGTACAAAGTTAGTCTCGTGAAGCAACCTGTCTTCCTTCCGAGAGTTACAAGGTTTGCACGATGCGACGACATTGTCCCAAGCATGGCCACCACCTCTGCTCTTTGGGATAACGTGGTCAATATTCTCGGCAGGAGCTCCGCAATATTGGCACCGATAGTTATCGCGAATAAAGACAGCGCGCTTTGTAAGTGCGACTCGCTTGGGGTATGGAACCCTAACGTAGTACTTGAGCCTAACTATTGAAGGCTCTTCAAAGGTAAGGTGCTCGGAGTGAAAGATTGTCTCCGCTGAGGCAACTATCTCAGCCTTGCCACAATAGACGAGAGAGATGGCGCGGTGCGAAGAGATGACACCGAGGGCTTCGTAACTCGCATTGAGAACAAGAGCCCTTGACAAGGTTATCCCCTCACCAGGCAGTGGTGATGGAAGAAGGCCGCTGCGAAGAGCGAACGAGACCAACCCTCTGGTCCAGAAGTACTTAGCACTCGCGCAATCGATTGAGACATCTCGCCTCCAGCTACGACCTTACGACTCCAATCTTATACCCAAATTCGCCTCTGCGTGCGACACCACTCAAGATATTCAAGGAGGTCCTTGCTTGGCGGTAGAGCATCTACCGAACCGTACAAAGTCTCCATTCGAAATCGAAGATACGACATCGAGGGGGTCGGGAGGTAGGGAAATGAGGCCCACCACCGACGGCGCGTAAAGGCCTTTAATTGCAGAAGGGCCGTGAGGTAAAGGGAAGGCTTTGATACTATGGCAACGGCTGAGACCATCGTCCAAGCCAAAATTCTAAGTGTTACCTTAACTCTTCTCACGACCCTATTCTAGCGATAGTTAGCTTCCTTGGACCTTTGACCATGAACCTTCGTCTGCTCTAGGTTCTTTTGGAAGCCCAAGAACGAGCTCGCCCAGAATATTCTTCTGGACTTGTGAAGTACCTGCATAGATCGTTCCCGCCCGAGCATTCAAAAATGTCATATCCCAAGAAGCACTTGAATTTGGAGCCCCAGGGTCATCGGTTTGAAACGCTGAGGTTGGTCGACGACCCACTACTTCAAGGGCGTTTGCACCCAATATATCCAATGCAAGTTCCGTCACGATCTGATGGTACTCACTCCAGTAGAGCTTAGAGATCGATGCTTCAGGACCTGGGTGGCGCCCTGAAAGGAATTGGGAGAGGGTTCGTAGACCCAAGTAACGCATCACTTCGACCCTACTGTAACACCACGCTATGCGTTGACGAATCAGCGGGTCATCGTTGACGCCTCGCTCTTTAGCCATCTCAATCAATCTCTCGAGTTCTTGGTGGAAGCGGATCGGCAAGATAGCTGCTGCTTCGCCTCTTTCAAATCCGAGAAGGGTCATAGCCACTGACCAACCCTGGCCCACTTGGCCTACGATATTTTCTTTAGCTGTTCGAGCATTGGTAAAGAAGACCTCGTTGAACTCGGACTCACCCGAGATCATCTTGATCGGTCGCACTTCAACGCCTTCTTGATCCATTGGAACAAGCAAGAACGATATCCCCTTATGCTTAGGGGCCTCTGGATCGGTACGTGTCAAGACGAAGATCCAATTAGCGAGGTGACCAGCTGATGTCCAGATCTTCTGACCATTAATAACCCACTCGTCACCATCTAGTACCGCGCGAGTTCCTAAATTGGCCAGGTCGCTACCGGCATTTGGCTCGCTATAGCCTTGGCACCACCTGTCCTCACCAGAGAGAATTCGAGGGAGGAAGTGACGCTTTTGATCTTCGGTACCCCATTGAATGATGGTGTTTCCAACCATTTGGATTCCAAAGACGTCGTTTGGTCCACCCGTTGGTACGCCTGCCTTGGCAAACTCTTCAACGAGCACAACCTGCTCGAGTGGAGAAAGGCCTGCGCCACCGTACTCCTTAGGCCAATAAGGTGCCAAGAGGCCATTTTGATAGAGGATTGAGCGCCATTTTTCGGTGAACTCGGGAACTTCATCTTCACTCAACGTTCCAATTCCACCAAATCCTGCTGGAAGGTTTGCGGAGAGGAAGCTTTGGATCTTGATTCGATACTCTTCTGCCGAGTCGGGATATGTCATGTCCATAGAACGAAACTATCGCAAAATCGATGGCTAAATGGCCAAAAAAGAAGAGCGCTCCAAAGGAGCGCTCTTCTCAAACAAACTCATTTATGTCCGTTGGGCAGACGGGCGGGGAGTTACTTGTCCTTTGGTCCGAACTTCCGACGAAGTTTTCCAGATAAATCCTTTGACTTGGCAGCCTTATTACCGGGAGTGCGACCAGAGGTGAGATCGTGCCAACTAGCCTTTCCAAGCCGTCTCAAGTTTTGCTCAAAGACGACGGAGGAGACCAACATAATTCCAAAACCAATCGCTCCTAGAGCAAACGATGTTGAAAATGTGAAGATCGTGAATGCAAGTCCGAGGAAGAAGGTTAGCGATGACCACTTACAATTTCTTCCAGCATGCCGATAGACCGTCTCCTCTTTGACGCGAGCGGCAAAGTTGGGATCGGACTCATAAAAGTTCTTCTCGATCTCTCGAAGAATGTTCTGCTCATGTTCTGAAAGAGGCACTCTTCACTCCTCCACTATCTCCGAGTCTTGCCCACGAGACCTCGGCGTTGGATAACTATTACTCAATAACTTACAACAATGTTACAACTCATACCTTCCAATTAAAGGTCGACCTTTCAAGTATCTTTCTTTAACTGCTTTTGAGGTAAGCGGTAGCCTCTTCAAGCATAGCTCTAAGTAGTTCGTAATTGCCAGAGGCGTCGTCTTTTACCACTTCAGAGGTGAACTCCTCGACTCCAGCCCGCATAGTTATAAGCACATCGGCATCTACTAAAGTCTCACTTTTCACTTCATTATTTAGCCCAGCTGAGACAAAGGTAACACCGTCAGTTGCAAGAATCAATGAACTTGCACCCGAGCTAAAAATTGTGTCGATATCTCTAGAAATCCTTGGACGGAGGCGAAATTCCACAGCCACAGTGAGCCCTAACGATGCAATTTTAGAGACGACATAGGAGGTTGCATCGGATAAAAAGTGGTACGAATTCGATCTCAACTCAACTTCGATCACTCTTCTAACGCCCTTCTTCTGTATTTCCCCTTGATGACATTGCCTTTTATGCCATTGCCCCGTGACGATACCTAGTCAAGTGGATATCTCTGCTAGGAGTGAAGGGCTTTAGGGTTTGCCATGACTCTGAAGGCCTCTGCATAGGTAACACTAGCCCTCTTTCCAACCTGTTTAGCCCCCACTACGAGGTTTTCAAGTATTCGTGCCTCGTCCACGCTTACCTGGCTTTGATGTCTTCGAACTGCCTCCCTCTTAGCTTCCAAGGTAGAGGAGATGTCTATTGCAACATTTGCCTCCAAAGTCCCCGACAACATTACGTACGAGACCTGATGTGGCAGCCCAGCATCGGAAAAGTAGAGAGGAGATCCAGCTGCTGGAAATACTGAATCCAAAACAGCCATTCCTAATTCGCGATGATCTCTGTGGTTGAAGTACGTTGTGCCGAAAAACATGGCACTTGGATCATGGGTAATAACAACATCTGGCTTGAAGGACCTTACCTCGGCGACGATAGTTCGTCTAAGTTCTGATGAATTTTCTACTTCGCCATCTTCCACGCCAACGAATCGATGGTGGGCGATGCCAAGGATGCCACTTGCCTGCTCAACTTCAATTCGACGCAGAGATACCAGCTCCTGCGAATCTACACCATCGTTTAGGGATCCTTTGTCACCATTACAGACGACTAAGAGTCTGATCTCAGCACCCTTGCTCGAAAATAGCGCAAGAGTTCCTCCCACCCCGACGTCCGCATCGTCGGGGTGGGCAAATATCGCCAAAAGACGCTGTGGTGTCTCCTTGATAAGGTGCAGCCGATCGCTAGCCACTTTGCATTCCTGACTACCAGCTCTCTTGAGGTATCAGTTTGAGAATGTCAATGGCGGCATCGATATCCCCCTCGTCGAGATCACTATGGGTAACGAAGCGGATCGTCTTGTGATCCAACGCATTGGCGAGCACTCCATTTTCTTTGAGCACTTCCACGAACGAGACAGCGTTAGAGACCGAGAATATAACGATATTTGTCTCAATGTCACTAAGTCGAGAGTCTGGCACAACCACAAGGCTCCTTATTGCCTCCCCGAGTCTTGACGCGCGTCTGTGATCATCTGCTAGCCGATCAACCATCTCATTTAGGGCTACTACACCGGCCGCTGCAATCACGCCTGCCTGACGCATTTGACCGCCAAGAGTTGCCCGCTCTAACCTGGCTCGCTCTATGAACTCCTTGCTTCCAGCAAGTAGAGAGCCAACCGGAGCCGATAACCCCTTGCTTACACAGCTCATAACGGAATCAACGTTGGCACAGATCTCAGAGGCCAATTGCCCAGAGGCAACTTGAGCATTGAAGAGACGAGCACCGTCGAGATGGATTGGGGTCGCTCCGGCAGCTTCCCTAATTTGCCGTAACTCCTCAATTCTCCAATACTTACCGCCCGACTCCATATGGGTATTTTCAAGAGCAATAAGCGAGACCTTCTGATCGTAGAAGCCAGAGGCCATCAACTTCTCAGCAACGATCTCACCTTCGAAACGCCCATTTTCATCCCGAAGGGGCAGAAATGAAACACCCGCATTGCGGGCAACTCCTCCGTATTCGTAGGTCAGAATGTGTTGCCTCTCACCCGCAATTATGTAGGTACCCGGGGCACAATGACTTCTAATTGCGACCTGATTCGCCATAACGCCACTAGGCAGGTAGAGGGCTGACTCCTTGCCGACTCTTTCGGCAAATAGCGCCTCTAGTTGGGCCACCGTTGGGTCATCACGGTAGAGGTCATCTCCAACTACCGCATCTGCCATAGCCCGGCGCATCGAAGCTGTAGGGCGCGTTACGGTGTCAGATCTAAGGTCGATTATCTCTCTTGTCATGGCTAATGATCCTACTTATATTGAGCAATTGCGCCGACAAATAATCTAAAGACCCACAACCAATCAAACCTTGACTTAGTCGGCAAAATATAGACGGTAGCCTCTTAGAGTCATGAACCAAGTTGCAGAACGCCATCAATATTGCCAAGAAGTAGTAGATCAAGCAGCCAGATTTATTCGATCCAAGGTAGAAGAGGGCGTCATCGAAGTTGCTCTCAAATCCTCCCGCACCGACATGGTTACCCAAGTTGACAAAGCCACCGAGAGACTTATCAAAGAAGCCATCCTCTCTAGATTTCCCGATGACTCAATTCAAGGTGAAGAATACGGAGATATCGAGGGCGGAACCAAATATCAGTGGGTCGTTGATCCAATCGACGGAACCACCAACTTCGTCTACGGCTTCGCTGGGTATGCAGTCTCGATCGGAATCTACGACCGCGAACTATCACGAACGGTATCGGGGTGCGTCCTTGACGTACCAAGGAACAATCTCTACAGCGCCATGGAAGCAAATGGAGCATATAAAAACGGAAAGAGCATAAGCGTCAATCAAAGACACTCACTTGGCGAAGCTCTTCTCGCAACTGGATTTTCATATTCAGATGAGATAAGAAAAATTCAAGGAAAGATAATCAACGAAAATATTACAAAAATACGAGATATACGCCGTGCTGGAGCTGCGTCACTAGACCTATCGATGGTTGCCTCTGGAGAGGTCGATGGCTACTACGAAATGGGCTTACAAAGGTGGGACTACATCGCGGGTGCCTTCATAGTCGAACAGGCAGGCGGAGTCGTAACTGGTGGTAGAGACAAAAAACCCTCCTATGAATTGATCATAGCCGGTTGCAAAGAGCTAGTAGAGCTAGTGGAAGAAATGGTTCAAATCGAAAAATATAAATGAATTATTTACACTAATAAATCTGACTTCCACCGACTATTACAAAGTACGCTTTTCATATTTACGTGCTAAATAATAATTTCCAAAAGATCACAGCTATATTTCGAGCGAGTGAACAAAGGTTAATGATTAGCTGAGAATTAGTCATAATAACTATAACCTCCTAGTCCTATTCGTTTGAAAAGCCCAGGTAGAGCGCCTAAGCCCCCTAGGAAATAGTCAAAGTAACCATTTGGTAACTATTTGAATTATGCGTAGTAAAAATTTACTATATTTTTATCATTACTATGAATTATCAAAGCAAAAAAAGATATTCAAATTCAAAAAAAACCGTAAAAATTGGTCTTATTGAATTGAAAAGGCCGGATTTTGTGACTATGTTCTAGAAACGATCACTGAGCGGGGTGCTCAATGATCGAGACCAGTACACCGATGGGGGTAAACACATGAGCATACGTCGGACACTCACCGACACGTTGGGACGATCTGGAAAGACTTCCCGAATGACCAAAGGGGCAATGGCAACTGCAGCTCTAGCTCTTATCGCTAGCGCTTGTGGAAGCGGATCTGCTTCTTCATCGTCGAGCAACTCTTCTGCCGCAACGACTGCCGCTCCCGCGACAACTGCAGCAGCACCGCAGATCACAACTTCCTCCCTTGACAGCTCCTTTGCTGCCATGACGAGCTTGAAGCCACTCGTATCTCAAGGAAAAGGCAAGGTTGCTATCATCCTTCCTGACACTCAGTCTTCAGCACGTTACGTCTCCTTCGACGCACCGTATCTCACCAAGGCTTTCCAGATGGCAGGGTACTCTGCTAGTGACTTCATCATCGAAAACGCCCAGGGAAGCGATGCTACCCAGCTCTCCGATGCTCAGGCTGCTATCACCAACGGCGCTTCGGTTCTAGCTGTCGACCCAATTGACTCCGGCGTAGGAGCTTCAATCGAGTCCTATGCTGCCGCTCACGGCGTAAAGGTAATCGACTACGACCGCATTACGTTGAACGGCTCCGCTAGCTACTACGTATCCTTCGATAACGTACAAGTTGGCAAGCTCATCGGACAATCCTTCCTATCTTGCATTTCAAACTGGGGCGTAAAGAACCCACAGGTATACATAATGGACGGATCACCAACCGATAACAACGCAACTCTCTTCGCCCAGGGTTACAACTCAGTCATCAACCCAGCTATCCAAGCAGGACAGCTGACCAAGGTTGGAGAAATTGCAGTAACCAACTGGGATAACCAAGTTGCTTTGACCGACTTCCAGCAGGCGTACCAAGCCCACCCGAACATCAATGCAGTTGTAACTGCAAACGACGGAATCGGCAACGCAGTCGTCTCAGCTCTAAAAACCCTAAACGTAGCACCTAAGACAGTCCCAACGACTGGCCAAGACGCAACTCTTCAGGGTATGACTAACATCCTCGAGGGCTACCAGTGCTCGTCGATCTACAAGCCAATCTACCTCGAAGCACAGGCAACAGTTGCTCTAGCAACCTACCTACGCGCCGGTATGACACCACCATCTGGTCTAGTAAATGGCACAACCAATAACAAGACCACCAACGTTCCTTCGGTACTGCTAACCCCAATTGCTGTAACCGCTAGCAACATGGCTTCCACAGTCATCAAGGACGGTTTCATCCAGGCATCTGCACTCTGTGTAGGAAACGTAGCCGCTCTCTGCACCGAGAATGGCATCAGCTAGTCAAGAGCTGAAACGCGCCGACTCATAGTTAGCGGACAATAAGCGTGGAAGCCGGGATCGAATATCAAAAGATCCCGGCTTCTTCTATGTAGAGTGTGAATCCGATTGCCTTAGGGGAACAAGGAGTCCAATATGGATCAAGGGGGCCAAATGGCCACAAACAACTCGAGTGGCGCACTACTCGAGTTACGGGGAGTATCGAAACACTTTGGGCCGGTACAGTCCCTAACTGATGTAAATATGTCCGCCCCGAGCGGGATGGTAACCGCCCTAGTTGGAGACAATGGAGCTGGGAAGTCAACTCTAGTCAAGTGCATCGCCGGCATCCACTCGCCCGACGACGGAGGACACATCTTCTTTGATGGCAAAGAAGTATCAATGAAGAGTCCAAAGGATGCCGCTTCATTAGGCATTGAAACCGTCTATCAAGACTTAGCTCTGTGCGACAACCTCGACATCGTACAAAACATGTTTTTGGGAAGAGAGAGGCGCAAAGGACTCTTCCTCGATGAAGACGCTATGGAAA
>JAKCDL010000022.1 GCA_021841935.1 Actinomycetes bacterium
ACCGACCAGATGAAGGTTAGGGCATCGAACGCAAATCAAAGAGAGACGTTAGCAAATGCAAGCAAGAAGCCCGCAAGGGCAGGGCCGGCAAAAAAACCTACGCTCTCGATAGTACTAGATACAACATTCGCCCCGGCGATCTCCTCTGCTCCACGAGCTAAGCGGGGAAGCATTGAACTTTGCGCAGGTCTAAATGCGGTTCCGGCTACTCCAACAGCAACAATAAGTAGGTAAACGAACCACTTGGATCCGTGAATAGCGACTTCTAACGCAGCTAACGAAACGAGCACCAAACGAAGAAGGTCCGAGACCACCATCACTAACTTCCGATCATATTGATCGGCGAAGGTCGAAGTAAATGGGGATGATATAGCTATCGAGACGTAGCGAACGATTGCCAACAACCCTACTGCTGAGGCACCACCACTCCTAAAGGCATAGACGATTGCGCTAAGTGAAAATACCCCGTCTCCAATCAGCGAACCTGCAAAGGCCAAAAACAACCTTCGCATGGCAATATTCGTAATGACATTAGCCATCGCATTCTTTGAGGATTGCAACTCTCTGCGAATAACATTCATATCTCTTATTCCACCACTAAATAGTCTTTCAGCTAAAAAGGGTCTCGGTTGAAATAACGGTATTCGATTTCATAAAATATTCAAATTTGCACGATCGCCAAAGGGAACAGCCGTCGTGTTGATGGACGATCTCGGACGAAGTTAGGGCTCTATCACAGATCTTCACCTAGAGTGTCGAAGCTAAAGGCAACCCAAGGAATCCTCTTGAGATACTCTTCGCTAAAGATTTGAAAGAGCAAATATTTCGAACCAATGGTACGCCGATCCTCAATCGCCGCTCTAAGCGGAGCGTATCTCGATATAGCCACAAATCAACCCCAAAATGTCGACTACTAAGGCCGAGGTTGTAAAAATCTGATCATTTTGCGGCACCATCACTTGCCGAAAATAGCAAGTTATCGAAGGGCTCCTTTACGGTCTCGGAAAAAAACAACGCAACTCGAGCTGCTCAAGGTAGCAAATGAAGTACTTCATGATAACTTAATGCACTAATAGAGCAATATATTGCACTAATGGATAGCAAAACAACTGCGCTAGCACTGGCAATTGGTTCTCGAGTTAGATCTGAACGGCAAAATAAGGGCTGGACGCTTGATCAACTATCTAGAGCTGCTGGAGTCAGCCGAAGAATGGTTATCAACGTTGAACAAGGAACCACAAACCCAAGTGTTGGAGTGATTCTGCGTTTAAGCGATGCACTAGGCGTCGGACTCCCCTCCCTCGTTGAACCCCCTTCACAAAGTTTGATTACGGTAACTCGAGCCGGCGAAGGTGCAACTCTGTGGCGGGGAGACAGAGGGGGAAGAGGAGTACTTCTAGTTGGTACCAGGGCTCCCACAATCATTGAACTCTGGGACTGGGTACTCGAGCCCGGAGAGTCCCACAAAAGTGAAGCTCACAGCAGTGGAACATTCGAACTCCTTCAAGTCATTGAAGGAGAGCTCTCAGTCAATATTGGATCAGAACAATTTCATCTCGCTATTGGCGACGCAATTTCATTTGGTGGCGACGAACCACACTCTTACGAAAATTCTGGCCAAGATCGATGCAGATTTTCCCTCTGCGTCTTTGACCCCGGAGCCGAAAGCGCAGATTGAAAGGTAATTAAAGTTGGCTAAAGATCGTGACTTAGATCTATTTCTCGCAGGTGCCACAGTTGCAAAAGAGGTATTTGAACTTCGCAACGACTACAGAACTTTACTTATCGCAGTAGATGGCATTCAACCTGGTATCGGAGGTGAAGTTAGCGAAAAACTCTTAGTAGCCGCTGAAAGCAAAGGGCGTGACCTAACCTTTGAGCGACCTGTCGAAGAGATTCCTCACGTGGTCAAGTGGCGCGAAGCCTACATGGCATTTGGAGCAAAACCGAGTAGAACCAGAAATTCACTTGAGGCTCTGATTCGCCGTTCAACTAAGGGACTACCGCGGATCAATCCTCTTACCAACCTATACAACGCAATATCGATACTTCATCAAATTCCAATAGGCGGTGAAGATATCAACCAATATTCTGGGCCACCAAAACTCGTTCGTGCAGATGGGCAAGAGCTTTTCTCAACCGTAGAAGAAGGGAAAGAGGTAACAGATCATCCAGATCCAGGAGAAGTAATTTGGCGTGACGATGTCGGTGTCACCTGTCGTCGCTGGAATTGGCGCCAGACAGCACGCACTCAACTAACGAACACGTCAACTGCTGCCCTCTTTATCTTCGATGCCCTCGAATCAATAGGTGACGAAGCTCTCCAAACAGCTGCCGATGACCTTGTAAGCAAAGTCATTTCGTTTGGCAACAACGTGAAGACTTCCCAAAGGCTGATTACAGCCAAAGATGAAAACATTTAGATATTGAGCCCATCAACGAACTACAAGAAGTCAACTAACTCGAATGAGACTCTAGGCCCCAACGACGAAATCGAACCAAATTGTAAGAACCTCAAACATTACCAAGATCGTTAGGTCTAACTAATCAAAAGCAAAGGCACATGTGGCTCTTTATGAAGATCGTCATTTACTCCATTCGATCAAAGAAGCTGAAGTCGGAGACCATCCGATACTTAGGGACCAGAGGATTATGGTCTTACGCACTTTCGCCCTAAACACAAGATTTGTAGACGCCAAAGACCATGGCCCCTTACCCATTTATTGCAATTGTCAGAGGTTATGATACGAGTCATAGTTTGGAGGGACAAATCTACGATGGCGGGGTACTTGACATTGCCAAGGATCTCAACTACGCAATTGAGTCGCCTCCGTTACGGCGGCAGTTTCAAATAAATGGAACTATACAGTGCCCAGATAATAGGGCACTGATAATAGGGCACAGACCGCTAAAACTTCAAAAAGCAGCAGCCACCATCGACTAATTGAATGTGGAGTTGGTGTCAATAATAAGCACTTCGACATCGAAGCACTTGAACAAAAATAACTAGACACCCCTTTTGTCAGGCACCGTCATTTCGTAATCAAAGACAGGTCATTTGGAGATTAAATAATGATAACAAAAAAAGAAAAATAGATGAGTCGATTCGATAGATTACCTCCGTGGACAGTCGCACTGACATCGATGTTCTCGGTCCAACTCGGATCCGCTCTCTCCATCAACCTTATCGCTAAGGTCGGACCAGCAGGATCTGCTTGGCTAAGAATCATGGCCGCGGCTATCTTCTTTATCGCATGGAAACGCCCCTCAATAAAGGCGATAAAGAAGATAGATATATTACCAATCGTAGTCCTTGGGGTCGTAAATGGATTAGCAACTTCTGCGTTCATGGCAGCAATCGCTCGAATACCCCTAGGAACCACAGTGGCAATTGAGTTCTTAGGACCAATGATCGTAGCAGCTAAACAACGCACTACCAAAAGAGCGCTTGCGTGGCCAATAATTGCATTCGCAGGCGTTGCACTACTAACTCAACTATGGCAAGGAAGGCTAAACCTTGCGGGTCTCTTATTTGCAGCATTTGCTGGAATTGGATGGGGACTCTATGTCGTCCTTACACAACGCATCGGCGATCGTTTCGAGGGTGCAACCGGACTTGCTCTCACAATGCCCATTGCCGCAGTCGCCGCGGCCATAATCGGTGCACCACAAGCAATTGGGCGGATCGATCTATACGTAGTTGGTATTTCGCTTGGGTTAGCGATTCTCTTTCCCATACTCCCCTACGCCCTTGAAATGTATGCCTTGCGTCGCATGACCCACAACGCCTTCGGAACACTCATGGCCATAGAACCGGCAATCGGAACTCTTCTTGGTCTTATAATCCTCCACCAAATGCCAAATGCAATTGAATTAATTGGACTTACCCTTGTCGTCGTGGCTGGGGTTGCTGCACAACGAAACGGCTTGAGGGAGATGGATAACATTTAAAAAATTATCGAAAGTTGACCAACGGAGGTAATAGAGTTCTCCAAGGCAATAATCGCGGTTGCATCGCGCGCAAATCTGGAGTAGATTCTGCTTCTAGTAGATCCCACGGGAGCTCGCGCCAGCGAGCTGAGAGGACGGCTAGGGCCGTCGACCGTTGAACCTGTCCGGGTAATGCCGGCGTAGGAAGTGAAGTTCATGCGTGCAAGCGATGATATGTCTGTATCCACCGTTACCACTGGTCCAATTGAAGGCAGTAGCAAGCGTTACGAACCAGTAGATGGTTTTCCGAAGCTACAGTACCCGGTGAGGCGAGTACATCTCAGCAATGGAGAGCACTTCGACCTCTACGACTCATCGGGTCCGTACACAGATTCAAACGCCAAAATCGACCTCAATGCCGGTCTTGCGCCGAGACGTGACGACTGGCCTCACCCTGAACCCGTTGATGGTGCATCAACGCAGTTAGCATGGGCGCGCGCAGGGCTAGTTACGCCCGAGATGGCCTACGTCGCCGCTCGCGAGGGCGTCTCTGTCGACCTAGTTCGCAACGAAGTCGCCCGTGGAAGAGCCGTAATTCCAGCCAATCATCGACATCCAGAGATTGAACCGATGATCATCGGGAAGGCATTTGCGGTAAAGATAAATGCAAACATTGGCAACTCAGTTGTGACATCTTCCATCGCTGAAGAGGTGGAGAAGATGGTGTGGGCCGCTCGATGGGGCGCGGACACATTGATGGACCTTTCTACCGGTAAGAATATCAACGAGACCCGAGAGTGGATTCTACGTAACTCACCAATCCCTGTTGGGACGGTACCGATCTATCAAGCTTTAGAAAAAGTAAAGGGTGACCCCACCTCTTTGAGTTGGGAGCTCTACAGGGACACGGTAATAGAACAGTGCGAACAAGGTGTGGACTATATGACTGTTCACGCTGGCGTACTGCTGCGCTACGTCCCGCTCACGACCAAGAGGGTGACGGGAATCGTATCTCGGGGAGGCTCAATCATGGCCGCATGGTGCCTGGCGCATCACGAGGAGAACTTTCTCTACACTAACTTCGTTGAACTTTGCGAGATCCTAAGACGTTATGACGTAACCTTCTCGCTCGGAGATGGCCTACGACCAGGATCAATAGCCGATGCAAACGATGAGGCCCAATTTGCTGAGTTGCGGACCCTTGGCGAGTTGACCAAAGTGGCAAAATCTCACGGAGTTCAAGTGATGATCGAGGGACCGGGGCACGTACCAATGCATAAGATCGTCGAGAATGTGCGCCTTGAGGAGGAGTTGTGCGAAGAGGCACCCTTCTACACTTTAGGTCCGCTAGCTACGGATATAGCTCCTGCCTACGACCATATCACCTCAGCAATTGGTGCTGCGATGATCGCACAAGCTGGCACGGCGATGCTCTGCTACGTAACCCCTAAAGAACACCTCGGTCTTCCCAATCGAGACGACGTCAAGACTGGCGTTATCACCTACAAGATTGCCGCACACGCTGCCGATCTCGCAAAAGAGCATCCGCGAGCTCAGCAGAGAGACGATGCATTAAGCAGGGCGCGCTTCGAATTTCGATGGAAAGACCAATTCGCCCTATCTCTAGATCCAGACACGGCGCGCTCTTTTCACGATGAGACCCTGCCGGCAGAGGCGGCAAAGAGTGCTCACTTTTGCTCGATGTGCGGGCCTAAGTTCTGTTCGATGCGGATCTCATCCGGTATCCGAGAGTATGCAAAAGAACATGGATATCCAACCGACGAAGAGATCAAAGTGGGGATGGAGGCCAAGTCCGCCGAATTTAACCGAAGCGGTGGAAGAATCTACATACCGGTGGAAGCTCAGCAAAACTGACAAGCTACTTTGAGAGCTACTAACACGGTCAAGGCCCGCCAAAGACAGGCTAGGTGACTTATGGATCCACTCGACTTGGCCTAAAGTGCCTTCGGAAAGATATCAACGACACCTAGCCCACCGGCCATGTTGTTCTGAGATAACAGAAATGGAACGACTCTTTTCAAAGAATCAGTGACTCAACGCCATGGTCAAATCACCTCAGAGTCCAATGGGTTGCAGGGATTAGTATTGTCGGAAATGTCATCGCAGATACCATGGCGCTATTCTCGGTTGAAACAAAAGGTCGACGTAGTTCCGGGCAATGGCATTATTTCAATATCACAGGTATCAGTCCTGGCGAAGTAACAAGGGACAAGCCTTAGCCCAGCCTTTTATTGACTGGCCGCAGTGACACCACTTCCACCATCTAATAATTTTGACGGGGTGAACTGGTGGCCCGAGTACTTATGGCGCGCCCAGAGGTTCTACCTATCGCACACCACAGTAAAAATTCGTCTTACTTCAAATTAATCAACCGGACGCCACTGCCCATCAATCTCGAGCATGCTGCTAAGCCGAAGGATCGAATGGTCTCGAAGGACCGAGAGGGAAATCTGCTGATAGTGCGTCGTTATATGGGCAATCCTGCCGATGCCAAACGAGCGACGCACTATCCTCTTCAATTCCTGGCACTCATGTAGAACTGCCTCACCAACTCCTCCTGGTTCAAAGAGTCTTTGACTCCGATCGTTCAAACATGCGATAATCACTCCTTGAGCTCGACATCTATTGATGGACTTTTCACCGTCCCTCTCGATGTGTTCTATTGGCCAAGCAAGGAACTTTATTTCATAGCATTTTCAACCAGATCTCCATCTATGGCCATTCTAAGTTCATCGTCCACCAAGTGACTTAGCTCGACCTCTATTGAACCTCTCGACGATCAGGGGATATCGATGGAGCTGAAAATAACTACGTCTCTACGGAACCCGTTAGGAGTGGAATGAGCACTACTAACATATTGCCAAAGGGTTCCACAGGACAAAGTATTCGCTTTTGGCCTAATCCGATTCGTCCAAGCAAACGGTAGGCAAATCACTTCACCTAAAGTAGCTGCAGTTCACGAAGGCTATCGAGAGTATCGGTGATAGTCGTTTGCACCGGGCGTGGTTGCCAATCGAGCTCTTCTTTGGCTCTGTCATTGTGGATTACGAGTGGCATTGGCTCTTCTCCGGGCACCTCTTGAAGGGTTACGCGATGGCCCGATGCACCAAGATGATCGCGGATCACCTCGGCCAAGGAGAGCCAAGTTATTGTCGGACCATCGGCCAGTAGAAGGTAGCGCTTGCTAGCCGCAGCGCCAGTAGAGGCTGCCTTTAGATGTGCCTCGGCCACATCGCGCACATCTGCGACTCCGAAACGTTGACGTGGCAACGCCAGCATCGTGCCCTCGGCGATCGCCTTTATCGCAACCAGCGAAGATCGAAGCGACGTAACCAGGGAAGGACCGATGATAAACGTCGGGTTGAGTACTACCAACTCGGTATCTCCGCCGTGCTGTTCTACGTAGTCCCAAGCGGCCCGCTCGGCTATAGCCTTTGAACGAGGATACGGCGGCAAACCAGGAGAGTCGGGGTCGGTCCAATCCGCCTCAGTGAAGTCGCGAACTGTCTTAGGCGAATAGCCAACCGCTGCAAAGCTCGATGTCAACACCACCCGCCGAACTCCAGCATCACACGCTGACCTCAATACACGTATAGTACCCTCGCGAGCAGGGACTATGAGTTCATTTGGATCCTCTGGCTGGGCTGGTGGAATCGGTGACGCAACGTGGTGGACCTCCTCGACACCAGCTAATGCGATTGGCCAGCCATCGTCAGTGGTTAGATCGGCTCGGACAAGTTCAAGCCCTGAGTCGTCTACTCCTCCTCGGCCAAGTGCTTGACGGACACTAGCTTCCGAGTCGAGTGAGCGCACCGTTCCACGTACATCACGACCTTGGCGTAGCAGTGCCGCGATAACTTGAGTTGCCAGATACCCATTTGCTCCCGTTACAAGTACTTTACCCACTATTGCATCACCTTTTCTAGACTGCCGAGCAATGCCTGCACCATCTCACTCGCCTCTTCCTCTGCCACTTCATCTCTGCGTGCACGGGCGTCCCACAACTTGGCCTTGATCCTGAGATAGTCGAGGTGCACTCGGAGCGTCTCGATCTCATTCTCGATCCTCGCGGCGTGCTTCAACAAGAGATCACGCTGCTCGTTTGCCTTCGCGTGACCAAGGGCTCGGTTGGCTTGATAGGTACGCATCTCTTCAATTCCAACGCCCATCGCCCTCAAGCAGGCGAGCGCCCTCAGGGTGTCAACGTCTTCTTCACTGTATCGGCGGTGGCCGCTGCTCGGATCACGAGTTATCGGACCAATTAGCTGGACCTCCTCGTAGTAGCGCAGCGTTGGCTCACTAAGGCCGCTACGAATCGCTGCGTCCTGGATTGTCAATGTCTTCATGACTCAAGTAAATCAGACCTCAAGCGCTTGAAGTCAAGCCGGATCAAGAATTTCTTTAAAGAATCTACGCCTATTGTCTCTTCGCACGGGCTCAGCGTTTCATCGGACCCCAAAGACTGCGTATATCTACGCCCTACTTTATTAGGCAATACTCAAAGCAATTGAATGGGATCTCGACGCCAATGGACACTGTAACCCTAGCAAAGTAACGAAGATGCCCGATGTCGCGTTCTCGACCAAATTGTGTTGATTCATAGTTGCCGCAGACGACTCGTCCCATCACCCGCCGTTTGAACGAAGAGGTCGCTAACTTAGGATGAGCCGGCCAAATTTAAGGAGGTATGCAAAAATAGCGGCAAGAACTAATCGCCTCTGAAATGGTAGTTTGTTGGTCGTGATGAGAGGATTTGAACCTCCGACCTCTCTACCTCTCGCCGTCCCTTGTGCCACTATCTCGTGTCGTAAAAAGCCGGAATATACTATCCGAAGTGCTCATTCGTCAAAATGGCTTATCAGATAATGTCGTCCATTATCGTGCCGCACTGCGTCTTCCGTGACCAAAATATGACCTGAAATTGACGGTGTAACTCGCTTCGCACAGTCACCAGTTTTCGCCTAAATGACCAACTTACTATCCGTGCTCCGACGTGAAACAAGCACTCTAAGAGTACCCGAATGTGACGAGCTATCATGGGGCAAAGCGTCATGAGGTAGCCCAGGACAACTGGACACATTTCCAAAACCGACTGAGCGGCTCCGGCCAACAATAGCTCGTAGTTGACCGGCGACGCGTTACCTATCTTTGAGTGTCGCCGCTTGTTGTTGTAGAAGTCCATGAAGTTCGAGATTCCGCGTCGGAGATCGTCGAGATTCACCGCGTACCATAAAGGCCGTTCGAGTCCCTGTGGGAAGCATAGATCTTGACGGCAAGATCTTGCTTGCACTGTTCCGAGATGGACGCGTTCTCCCTGCGGAAGAGCCAGAGGAAATATCAAGAACGGGAGACCTGGAGCAATATGGCCAAGTGGAAGATCTTATAGTTGGCGCATTCCGCATTCATCAACGCAAAGCTTTCTTGATTAGTTCCTTTGCTGCGAAGTTCGCCGCTGCTTTCCCTCGGAACTCCTTGTCCTTGCGCGGCTCGGCTAGCTCTCTCCGAAGGCGAAGAAGCTCCTGGTGCTCAGCACGGTTCATCACCCGAGATTGATGCCGCCTCTAGGTGCCTGCGCTCGTCGCGATCCGACCGAAAAAGGCCTCGTGCTCAATGGAGAGTTCCCTGGCAACTTCAGCAGCACTCCTTCCGGAATCGATCTGCCGATGCACAGCCTCGGTCTTAAACTCGAGGGTAAACCTTCTTCTAGTAGCTCCCCACATGACATCCTTTCCACCAACATCGTAGGTTGGAATAGGGGGTCTCTGTTTTCTTTGGGCACCTCATTGACCTAACACCCACTGTTGCTGGCCTCTCTCAAGCCAAACCTGGCGAGTGCCCGTGGGCCACCTATCCGGACCATCGGCGCGCTCCTTCTCCTCGGTCCTGCCGTCGCCGTCTCGCTCTCTGCCATCGCCACTGGTACTATCCTTTCGACGACGCTGCTCATAGGACTAGCTACTTGCGAAATCTGCATCGCTCATAGGCCCTCCCATGCAATGCTATTGGCGGGTGGATCGCCCTCCTTGCAGTGCTCTTCGGTCACGTACTCTCCTATGCGTCCTATCAATTGCCACCGCTCGGAGGCACACTACGCAAACGCACATACTCGTCCGGCCCTAGGAGTCCAAGTGGTGCTCGCATAGGAAGCCTCGGCGATCGTCGCCGTTGTTGGGGGAATTGTTGGGTTCTCCTTCAGCATTCGAGGCAGAACATTCGTGCTCCAAACGCTGCCGAACGGGGCTGTCGCTGGGGCGTCCACGGCCGGCTTGCACGGACTGAGCACTACGCCCCGGTATCGCGCTCATGCAATCGGCAACGTCGGACTGGTGACCATCTGCACCCTTGCAGCGGCCTGCTACGGCACAGTACGAATCGCGAGCTCGCTCGCCTGCAAGCGGATCGCCCAGCCACCGATCGCTTGCACCTTCCCATCCCCATAGATCGCACTTTTCGCGTCAGAGCTGTGGGGTAGACTCCATAAAATGAACCCGTTCCCCGTGCTTGGTCCCGAAGATCACCTCTTACTCACCCCATTTCCCGAATCGGTCGTGCGCGCACTTATTCGGGGCGAACCGCTTCCCATCGCCACCGCGGAAGATTGGCCCCAACAGGGCACCGTGTTCGGACTTCGAATGTCGGTCGACCATGGACATCCACCGGGGTGGATGGTCATCCTGGACGCACTTGTCATTGGAGACTGCGGAATCCACAGCGCCCCGGACCAACATGGTATCATCGAGATTGGCTACGGGCTAGCCAGTTCTTACCACTCCAAGGGCATCGGCACTACCGTCGTTCGAATGATCTCCGACTATCTCGGGTCGCTCCCAGAGGTGACGAAGGTGATCGCTCAGACAGAACCTGGCAATCTGCCCAGCCAACGAGTGCTCACCAAGAACGGCTTCCACGAGGTCGAGAGCGAGGGCGACCTCCTACGATTCGAACGCGCCGCAACTACTTGATCTCCCAAGTCCATCGCAATCGCGCCATGGGATACATATGAAGGGGGGTTTCCCTCGAGCGACGGACGGAGGTGGCACAGCCGATTCGCCGAACAAGCGCAACGAACGGGGATCCTTCCGGATCCCCGTTCAATTCATGCGAGTCGTTGGCACTCGAACATGAAAGTTGTTGGCAGAGCTGGTGGGCAGATGCGGGAGTTCCTTCCTCGCAGCGTAGGGCGCGCCCCACGCTTCAAAGTCATCGCGACCCATGTCCAACGAAGAGGAGGCCACGCGCTCAGGCGAGGAGCCGTTGCCCTAAGGCAACGAGGTGCGAGTGGGAATGTTTACGCCAAAGTAAGTGGTAACAATTAGGGAGTAGTCAAGACGCCCGATGGTGCGTGCTCGACGAAGTTGCATTGGTCCATGGATGCCTTGTCCGCGTACCTCCTATCCGCGCCTGAACGAAGAAGTTGGAGGGAGAAAGCCCTCACTTTTTTTGGTGGTGCAACTTAGGATCGTCAAACCCCGGAGAGTCGTGGACGATCCCTCTGAAGTTCAGCTAAGGACTTGGCAAGGTCCGGGAAGCCCTCTGGCGTCGGCGCTGACTTAACTCCGAAACGCTTGGCCGCGTCGAAAGACCCAGCCTCGCTCCCAAGGGTCGCGATACGCTCCGTACTCTCCTCCATTGCTCCACTCCGGAGGAGTCCGTGCGCGATTTCGTGCGCGCGCTCGCGCTCCAGTATGCAAATGGCTGAAGAAGCCCCGATTCTTTGGGGACCCAAAGGTGCCACAGTTCGCTCGAAAGTGCGAGTCACTCGTAGATCACGGTTCAGTGAAGCTGCACTCGCTTTATTGCTTGTTCAATTGCGAGTTAGGTACCTACCATACCTTCATGGACCAGCTGCCCGCACTTCGAGCAGTTCGCGACTGCGTCTACGGACGAGATCGACCTTTCTATTCGGATTCCCTTCGATTCGTAAATCATCGCAGAGTGTTGGTCGGCCCGACTGGCAAGCCGGCGTGGGGATCTTTGGAATCGAGGAGGTGAATTTGGCGTAATGGCGCGACAGATGGTCTTGTTTCATTCTTCGAGATAATTCCGATCGGCGTTGTTTGCAGCGCCTTCGAGTATCTGGATCGGGGGTTCAATGTCGTAGCCACAGGACCTGTTGCGACAAAAGAGCTGTTCTCCCATACCTCGAGCCGTTAGTTCGAATATCGGAAAGTCAAAAATCCCGCGCAGAAATGTAAATTGCAGGCAAGTTTTAGGGCTTATGAAAAGTCGCGGCAGGAATTGACCGCATCTGAAACGGTAGTTTGTTAGTCGGGCTGAGAGGATTTGAACCTCCGACCTCTTGACCCCCAGTCAAGCGCGCTAACCAAGCTGCGCCACAGCCCGAAAAACTTTAGAAATTACATAGTAGTCCTAGCTAGCCGCACTTCTTGCAGTCACCTCCAATGACTTGCCATAAGTAGAAGCTAATCGCATCAAGTTACCACCTAAGTAACGCAAACACTTGACCATATGTACGTATACACCTTCCATTGGGCCAAGGCCTCTCGCTCCGCGCATCAGATACCGTAAAATGTGCTGCGACATAAAGTGGCTCAAACGCTAAGTCGCAAAACTTTGATCTTCAATTGAGATTTGCTGCTCTCTCAAGACGAATATTGACACTCCTGTGATCAATATCTGTACTCCAACGGCACTTACAAGAACCTCTGCCGCAAAGCCGACAACTAAAAGTAAAAATAGAGACATCCGCTCCAAGACAAACTTTCGC
This sequence comes from Actinomycetes bacterium, assembly GCA_021841935.1. GTDB lineage: Bacteria > Actinomycetota > Acidimicrobiia > Acidimicrobiales > Acidimicrobiaceae > Acidithrix. The sequence continues at coordinate 12,680 of JAKCDL010000022.1, forward strand.
AACAACCTTTGAAGAGAAATATCTGTGAAGATCCCAGATGAAGAGCTGAGCCACAAAATCGAGATGGCCATAAATTGAAGCAGCAGAAAAGGAACTCCAGCCCTGTCAGGGGTAACCATGGTCGAGGCTACGTAGGTAAGCATTGCTAAGAAACTAACACTACTAACGATAAGAACCATCGGGACAAAGAGTAGAGGGAGGTAACTACTCCAAAGTATCGGAGTTGCTAGCAACATCAGGGCAATTGCAATCAAAAAAGTGGATTCATCGCGCCTAAAAATCCTCGGCATTCGACGCCAGAATCCCATAGTGGCTATAAAAATCGCCCCCAAGATCGCGTACGAAACTGCCTTACTTAGGTTCAAGGACACCAGCGCATTTATCAATGAGTATCCCTGAGTGGATTCGTGGCGAGCTAGTTGTGATAGGAGTCGATAGTAACCGGAAGGGCTCAATGGGGAGAGCATAAAGTTAGCTACAACTGCCAAAGCCGTAAAAAACGCAGTGGCAAAAACAGCGCGATAGCGCTGCGATAGAATAAAGAATATACCTATCACGAGTAGGTAAACCTTCGTAAATGCAAGGGCCGTTACGACAAAAGAAGCAATGAAGCTACGGTCTCGATTGCTCCATAAAATAGCTATTCCACCGAGAAGAAGCGGCGTGAGGGTCCCCATTTGAAGACTAATCAAAGTGGGAGATGCCACGAGAACTAACGCGAATAACACTAACTTTGCAGTGAGGTCATCTCGCCACTTTGACCTCAATGTTGATGAGAAGACCAAAACTGCACCAAATAGTGAAGCGATCGAGATCAGCTCAAAGAAGAACGGACCCCAGTAGGTTCCTAACAGCGATAGCGGGGCAAAGGCAAGCGCGACCAAATAAGGGTAGACGAAAGAGTTTCCCGCGTACACCGCGCCACTTCCAAGCTTTGGGTACGGCGAACGGCCCTCTAGCACACTTCTTCCGGCCCGGATAAAGACTTGAAGGTCGGCCTGATTTACAGAGGCAATTAGATGCACCGACACTAACGTTGCGGCAACTAATCCGACAACAGCGGTGACCTCAGACGTCTTTACTTTCGCCAACATTCTCATGATACGTACTTAAATGATAAATCTCCTCGCTGAAAATCCTGAAAAAAACGTCTCCACGTGATGAAAGTGTAAGGAAAAATAAAAAGTTGAAAAATTAAATGAGAACGCGGCGACCGCGCGACAAGAGAGAGGGGCACTTGTCTACGGATCGCCGCGAAATCTGTTTGGATTTAGCTGCTACAAACGCTCTATTGTCTAAACGAGTAGTCCTCGCTACCACGGTAACCAAAGCGGTTCGATGCAGGTGGAGTCTTATCATTTGATGATGAAGAGAGTATGTGAGAAAGATTTCTACTGATATCGGCGGATGCAACGCTCTGCTCTTCGGCTGCAGCTGCAATCTGGGACACCATATCACCGACACTTGTAACATCGTCGAGGATACGTAGTAGCGCTTCATCTGCTCGTGCTGAAGAACTTTCTGATTCGCTCACCTTCGAGGTGAAAGAGTCGATAGAGCTCACGGCAGCCTGAGTTCCAGATCGAATGAGTCGAATCTTCTCGGTAATTTCAGTCGCAGCCGTCCTAGACCTCTCGGCTAGTTGACGAACCTCGTCGGCGACCACAGCAAAGCCCTTACCAGCGCTACCTGCCCTAGCAGCCTCAATTGCAGCATTTAGAGCTAAGAGGTTGGTCTGCTCGGCGATTGATTTGATTGAGGTAACGATCGAATCGATCTCTTCACTCTGCGTACCGAGATCTTGGATGATCTCAGCGGTCTCTTTGACCTTGAAGGCGACTTCCCTCATCGACTCGCTAGCACTCTGGATATATCCCTTTGACTCGCTCGTAGTTGACGAAGCTTTGATTGAGGAGTCAGAGGCCACCTGAGAGCTCCTAGCAATTTCAGCGACTGTCGCACTCATCTCTTCAAGGGCGGCAGCGATAGCCGATACTCTATCGTTAATTGTGCCCTTTCGTTCGGCTTCTAGGGCAGCTTGGGCTCGCTCTAGTTGCTTTTCAACCGATATATCGCTCCAGCAAGCCATATAGGCAAGAAGTTCACCTTTTTTCTCAGGATGCCAAATCGGGTAAGTCTTTGTTTGAAAGTAAATATCGGCGGTCATCGGAATGTCTGCGACGTGATCCTTATCGGAGCCGCTACCCATTCCACTAAGTATCCGCCTCACTCTATCCGGATCTTTATGGAACTGGTGGATAGAGTTGTTCATTGCGTGGAGGATATCAGCACCAGGGCGCGCCGCTGAAAGCTGAGTGTAGTACTTTTCCATAGTTGCCTTCGCGGCAGCGTTCATGTAGAAGATCTTGTTATCCTTTGTGGTGTCACAAAGCATAACTATGTTATCTACACGATCGAGAACTGCGTATAGCTTCTCGACTTCTAGTGAGTTATCGCTTTTTCCAAACATAATCACTCTTTCGGCACTCATAGTGATTTAGTTGAAGCAAATTTCACAAAAAATAAAAGCGTAAATAAACTCCTTTCGCCATTTATGAATCCCAAATTTAGGACTAAATAAAATATAAGAATTACAATTCGCTTTGCAAGCGGCCGGTGCAGGTATCGCCGCTGCAGACAGGAAGACTCCCAGGCCATCACCTCTTTAAATGAAGTATCAAACGATCTCATCACATTAAGGCACCTAAGGCGTGCTTCGGAAAAAAGTAAGATCCGGTCGGAGAAAATTGCTCCGAACTGATAGGCATCGAGTGAAAAGAGGAATAAATCTCTACGTTTCTCATCCTAAATTTAGAAATAGTTGATTCTTTTTATTATGAAAAAAAGTAAAGCAGCATTTACGATGACCCAAAAATCAGGACAATTTGCCAAAGATAACGAGGTAGGAATTAAGTAGCAAAATGAAACTCAATGCAAATATGCCGGAATTTTCTCTTTAGGGTTACTTTACGGGATCACAAACCACTAGAAGTGGTGGTACAGATAGACACTTAATTGAACAATGCGATAGACGAGATATATTGCCGTAGCGACCACCAGAAGCTTAAAGTGCCACGGAGCCTTCTTGGGTTTGACTATTGGTGTATCACAGACTGGGCAGTGGCCATTGCGAGGGATTCGATCATCGTCCTGAAATTTAGCGCATGTTTCACACCAAGCCACTACTGACCTCTACCTCTTCTAACAACACGACCATTCTAACAACAACAGCTGAAAATAGCAGAAGTAGCCAAGTAGCGGTCGTTGAAGAGATCAGACAGGGTGTACACCGTGGTGCTTAGGGTCTTCGACCCGGGGCTTATTCGAAGTCATCCTGAATCTACGAATTACCTCTCGGCGAAGGTCTCTAATTGAAATGACATCGTCTACCACCAGTTCCGAGGCCAACTTCATCAGATCGACGTCCTCTTCGTACTCTTTGCGCTTTTGGAAGATGAACTCCTCACGCTCCTTAGGATCCTCGATCGCGGCGATGTAGTTAGCATAAACTGCATTTACCGCAGCTTCAGGTCCCATAACTGCAACCTCTGCCCCTTCAAGTGCAATAGTGGCCTCAGGAGAAAAAGCTGGCCCCGCCATGGCGTATAATCCTGCGCCATAGGCCTTTCGTACTATCACAGTGAGCTTAGGAACTTTAGTCTCTGATACGGCTGATATCATCTTTGCTCCATGGCGTATGATTCCCTGGCGTTCAACTTCACTGCCGATCATAAAACCAGGTACATCAGCTAAAAACAGAAGCGGGATATTGAAGGCGTCGCAGAGCCAGATAAACCTAGCAGCCTTATCAGCAGAGTCAACAAAGAGCACTCCCCCACGACTTGCTGGGTTGTTAGCGACTACTCCGACCACTTTCCCGTCGACCCTACTTAGGCCAACCACGATCTCGGGAGCAAATAGTGGCTTTACCTCAAAGAATGACCCTTCGTCGACGATGCCCTCTATGACCTTAAAGATTGAATATCCCGACTGGGAAGATACCGGAAGGACAGATTCGTCAAGTTCGTAGGCGGGGCTTACGGGGCGATAGGTGGGGGCAAAGTTTCTGAAGTTAGTTGGAAAGTACGATAAGTACTCCCGAATTGCTTCGATTACCTCTTCGTCACTTTGATAGAGGTTGTCTCCGCAACCAGAGACGGAGGCGTGCATTCTCGCTCCACCCATCTCATCTAGCGAGACCTTCTCACCGATCACAACTTCGGCCATTCGGGGCGATCCAAGATACATGGATGCATTTCCATCGACCATGAAGACAACGTCACAGAAGGCCGGAATATAAGCGCCACCGGCCGCCGACGGCCCAAATAGCCCGCAAACCTGAGGAACCCTCCCGGAGAGTGCGACTTGATTGTAAAAGATTCTTCCTGCCCCGCGACGACCCGGGAAAAGTTGAACTTGATCTGTGATGCGTGCCCCAGCCGAATCTACAAGAAAGACGAGGGGTATCTCAAGGGTCATCGCCATCTCCGTGACCCTAATTATCTTTTCAACGGTACGTGCTCCCCAAGAACCCGCCTTGACTGAGGTGTCATTGGCCATTGCACATACCGGACGGCCATCTACTTCACCGACACCAATAACAACACCGTCGGCATAGTAGCCTTTGTTCATTGAATTTGCGAAGAGGCCATCTTCAACAAAGGTACCCTCGTCAAAGAGGAGATCGATACGCTCTCTGACTCCGAGCTTTCCCTTAGCATGCAATTTATCGAGGGCCTCTTTGCCGCCGCCATCGATGAGGCGCGATCGGAGGCTCTGAATCGGTTCTTCAGCCACTTCAAATCCATCTAGCTCGGCGAAATGCCTTCGGTAGAGACTCTACTTTATATTGATCGCAGCCACCAGCGATTAACCATCGGAGCGTCGTCGCACCCTCATTTTTATCGGGGTTGGTCCTAATGCGAAGCGCTCACGCAACTTACGCTCTAGATAACGCATATACGAATTATCGATTGGGCGAGACGAAAAGAGTGTAAAGGTCGGAGGATCTGTTGCCCCTTGAACCGCGTAGAGGATCTTGGTTCCCTTTGGTGGGTGAATGCTCTGAAATTCTGCTATCGCTAGGTTCAACTCACGGGTTGGAATTCTCTGACGATATGCGACGATCGCGTTTTGAACAGCAGGAAGAATTCGATGCGTCGCAAGTCCAGTCTTAGCGCTAATCCTAATAAATGGTGCATATGTAAGAAATGCGAGCTTCTCTTCGGCCTCTGCTCCGCGTTCTACCTTCTCTTCAGCGCTTAACTCTTCCCACTTATTTAGAACTACCACAACTGGTGACCCTGCGGCATCGATACGCTCGGCGAGCCTTTGGTCCTGATGGGTTACACCCTCCATGCCGTCGACTACCAGAATTGCAACGTCAGCACGGTCGATCGACTTGAGAGCCCTAACCATCGAATAGTACTCAGTGCCACTCGATTGATTGGCTCGACGTCTCATGCCGGCAGTATCTACGAAACGAAGGGTTCCAATTTCAGTCTCAACAATTGTGTCGACTGAGTCCGTTGTGGTTCCTGGCATGTCGTGTACAACTGATAGGTCGTCACCGACCAACCTATTGAAGAGGGTCGACTTGCCAACGTTTGGCCGTCCGATGATGGCAACGGCGAAGATATCGCTCTCTCTAGTTGATGTCGAGTCTTCATCTGAATCAATTTCGTCAAAGTGTCCGAGTTTTTCAACTACGAGATCAAGGAGATCACCCGTCATTGTGCCATGTAGAGCTGAAACTGGTTGAAGATCGTCAAAACCTAGTGCCGCAAATTCCCAAGCTGCAAATTGTCTCGCCTCAGATTCAGCCTTATTAGCTACCACGATAACTGGTATCTTGGTGCGTCGAAGAACGCGCGCTACATCTGAATCTTCGTTGGTCAAGCCAACCGCAGAGTCAACCACCAGTAGAGCCACGTCACACTCACCCATAGCGGAGAGCGACTTTTGAGAGATCTTCTCCTCTAATTCGTCGCCCTCGGCTAGAAAGCCGCCGGTATCGACGATCTCGAAGGAGACGCCGCGCCACGAGGCGACGTAAGACTTTTTGTCTCTTGTAACTCCGGCCTTCTCCTCTACGATCGCCTCTTGTCGGCCTACTATACGATTAACAAGGGTCGACTTGCCAACGTTTGGCCGTCCGACTATCGCAACCTTCTTCATACAAATCTCCACATAAACAAATCATCGAGGTCAAAAATTATCGTTGACCTAAGGGGTATGAGCTATGCACTTCGATACAGCGCCTCTAGCTCTTTCCTAAGTGATAGTCCATCACTTGCCACTACCCGAAGTGGAAACGTAAGGTCACTCAAACGGACACCATCTAAAAAGACGTCTTCTGATAGCGCAACATCAGGCAGAAGGTAAAGATCATAGTCGGGATTTTCAGCGACACTTCGAGTGATATCTTCACCGACCATAAGTCCAGCAACCGCGATGTTGCCCCCAAAGTACTCATTTCTTACCTCTACAAAGTCGACTTGAGGAAAGAGTGGAGAGACAATCGGCGGTAGCGTCTTAGCGCCATAGGTTGAAGTCAAGATCGCGATCTTGCTTGGACGCTTTCGACTTCGAATCTTAGAGATCACGACTTCTTCTCCCCCTTCGAAGTGGCGCACTGCTCGATAGCCTTCTTTTGGAGCTCCCTCTACCCAAGAGAAGAATCCTGACTTTACACCAAAGGCGTGATCTTCATCACCGGCAAAGGCTGACTCGAAGGCACGCGTGATACCGATACCATTTTCGTGTTGCGAAAAGTCAAGGTAGGTACCTAAGCGTGGCATCTCCTTTTCTGCAAGTACGTAGTACTCATCTGAAGCATAGGCAAAGGGGCGACCGATCAACTTCATAGCAAGCGCCGAGACCTTGTCGACAGCGTCAACTACCGCAAGTGCCTCCTGTTGGCTATGGACCCGCATCCTCTCTTCGTTGGAGTACTTTGAAATTCCAAGAGGAACAACCGCTACATCTGCCAACTTGTCGTACCTCATGAGCAGTGTCATAAGCGTCTCTTCGACGTGAGCTCCATCGTTTATAGATGGACAAACTACCACTTGGCCGTGCACCTCGATACCACCTTCGAGAAGGTACTCGAGCCACCTCAATGAGGTTCCTCCCCTTCGATTACGTAGGAGTTCAGTTCGCAACATGGGATGCGTAGAGTGAATAGAGACAAAGAGAGGCGAGAGCCTCTCAGTTAGGACGCGTTCTAAGTCTGCCTCAGTGAATCGGGTAAGGGTCGTAAAGTTACCGTACAAGAAAGAGAGGCGATAGTCGTCATCCTTCATGTAAAGGGTCTTTCGAAGGCCCGGTGGCAGCTGGTAGATGAAGCAGAATTCACAGTGGTTATCGCAAGTTCTCACTTGGTCAAAGATCGCAGCAGAGATCTCAATGCCAAGCTGTTCTCCAGCTAACTTCTCTATTTCAAAGTCGTAGGTTATGCCTCCGCGCTCGACCTCGAGAGTCAGCTCTGGCTCTTCGACCAAGATGTGATAGTTGATTACATCGGTTGGCACCTGTCCATTGATAGAGAGAATGATGTCACCCTCGACAAGGCCCACCTTGGCAGCAGGGGAATTTGAAGCAACGCTAAGGATTGTTGGACTACTCAAGATCGAAATACCTTCGAAGTGATGATTATGCTCAATAGTATGGCAGTTAATAAAGTTCTACTAGCAAAGCCTAGAGGCTTTTGCGCCGGTGTCGAGATGGCAATCAAAGCTCTCTCATGGATGGTACGCGTATTTGAACCTCCGGTCTACTGCTATCACGAGATAGTTCACAACAAGATCGTCGTCGACCGCTTCTCGAAGTTGGGAGTAATCTTCGTCGACGACCCCACACAAGTACCCCTTGGCTCACCAATAATGCTAAGCGCACACGGGTCAGCCCCCTCGGTCGTCGCTAAGTCAAAAGAGGTAGCCAGTATCTCCATTAATGCAGTCTGTCCTCTTGTAACAAAGGTCCACCACGAGGTAAAGACCCGATCGTCAAAGGGGTTCGAGATCATCTATGTAGGCCACCACGGCCACGACGAGGCACTTGGAACAACGGCAGTTGCTCCTGATTCTGTAAAGCTCATCGAATCCGTTGAGGAGTTGGAGGCACTAAAGATAGCCGGTCCCGACATTGCCCTAATTACTCAGACGACACTTGCAACCGATGAATGGCGTGAGATCGCAGATCGAGCAAAGGAGATATATCCCGAGATCTGGTCCCCAGGCAAAAGTGACCTCTGCTTTGCGACTACCAATCGTCAAGCAGCCGTTCGCGAGTTAGCCCCCCTTGCCGACGCAACGGTAATCATCGGCTCTGCGAACTCTTCAAATACAATCGCACTCGCAAAGGTAGCGGCCAGGGTTTCGAATCGCCCTGTATATCGAGTAAACACAGCCGCTGAGTTACCAGATGACTTGAGCGGAACTATCGCCGTAACTGCGGGCGCATCCGCCCCCGATGAACTCGTCGACGAGGTAATAGCCAAGCTAACACCATCTGATGGTGTCGAAGAGGTTCATGTCGTCGACGAAGACGAATACTTCCCGCCACCGAGAGAGCTTCGCGACTTCATGAAGAAGCTCACAACCGCCCTAGCCGTGATCATGGACCTTGATCCAGAGGTCGCCACCTCACCGCTCGAAGCTGACCCGAGCGTCACTGCTTCAGATACTCTCTATCAACTTCGGTAGGTATTGGTAGAGGCAATGACTCAACTTCAACCCAGTTGAATGACCTGTGATACTCTGCCTCCTTCCAGACGCATGGGGAAAAGATAGGTGAAACGGGGAAAAGATAGGTGAAACTTGCCAAATTAATCAAGGTCGTTTTGGAGTGACTCAAAATCAATTCTGAAATATGATTAGTCAAGTATCACTTTTTACTCAAGGGGGGCAAAGTGGAGACCTTTTATGCGATGGATGTATCGACCAAAGAACAGTGGATGGAGATCGGGGCTCAGGTTTCAGCAGGACAAGTACGAGTAGCAAATTCAGTACTAGATATGCTTCGTTCTCTAAGCGATATGGTAGACGGCTTTGCAGTTGATCAGCTTACTCACTGTCTCCAGACCGCGACAAGGGCACGCCTTGACGACGCACCTCTAGAACTTGTAATAGCCTCTCTCTGCCACGACGTCGGAAAGGCCATCTCTGTCCCAAACCACGCCCAAATTGCATCTGAGATCCTAAAGCCCTACGTCTCTCCTGAGACCTATGCCGTAATTCGAAACCACCAAGACTTCCAGGGCAAGCACTACTACCACTACTTCGGTGGTGACCCTAATATGCGGGAGAACTTTAGAAACGAGAGCTGGTTTGCTAGCGCCGAGCGCTTCGCCGACGATTGGGACCAGAAGTCATTCGACCCGACATTTGAAACCATGCCCCTCGAAGCCTTTGAAGATGAGCTCAGATTCGTCTTTGCTAAGCAGCGCTACTAATTGCTCATTCGAGCTTTACGCTATACGTCCCGATTCGCAAAACATTCAAAAACCATCCCTATACCTAGAGGACTCTAGGTATAGGGAAGTATCTAAAGTCGAAACTTTGCTTCATCGTAGGCCTCTTGCATAGCCTTTGTAAGTTCGCTAGTGATCTCGTTGACTTTGGATCTAGGAACCTTCGAGGCGACTGCGCCATCGACGAGGGTGCTTATCGGGGGCTTGATAACAATTACGCACCGTTTTGGCCGAGGAAACTTTACCCCTTTACCCATGGCTGCTTCACTGCCAGCTATACCTATCGGTATAATCGGTGCTCCGGTCTTTATACCTATGTAGGCAGCGCCATCGAGAATCTCCTCGACGGTGTCACCCTCTCTACGGGTTCCTTCAGGAAATAAAACCAGGGGCTGTCCAGCCTTTAAGACAGCGACGCAGGCATTGAGTGCCTCCCTATCGGCGGTTCCTCTCGAAACTGGAAAACCACCCAAAGCGGCTAGGACCTCGCCAGCAAACTTCTTCTTCCAGAGCGACTCTTTACCCATATACCTGAGGCGTGGCCGATATACAGAACCCATCATCAACGTGTCCAGATTCGATCGGTGCGTTGGCGCCAAGATGAATGGCGCGGAGGGGATGTTTTCTCTGCCGACCACTCGCGCCTTGAAGTACGAACGATTGATGAAGTCCACAACGCCTCGCGCAAAGCCGTAGAAGTAACGGTCAATCGCTGAAGGCATAAGACGGATTTCGTACTCGCCAACCTTAATGTGCTCCATCGGTTCCTCAAAATATCAAAATGAACTTAGATAATCCATCATGATAGTAAGAAAAACAACCTCAAAACCGCTCAATTGCTTCAAGGTATCGATCGTACAGATACGAAACTGACTCATCGATAGACATCTTGGACGTGTCAACCACCACCGCACCCTCTGCGATAGTTAACGGATCGATACTTCTAGTTGAGTCACGTAGGTCCCTCTCTTTAATTGCCTCCAAGGAGAGGTCACCTCTCCTTGAGGCCCTTACTTCGGGGGCGGCGTCCAAGTAGACCTTTAAACGTGCCTCCTTCAAGACCACGGTTCCACAGTCACGCCCATCGCCAACTACACCGCCAACGCTTTCGGCATAATTTCTCTGCCACGCCACCATTGCACTTCTGACTTGTGCGACAGTAGCAACCTTTGATGTGAAGCTAGATACCTCAGCTGTACGTATCTCAGCTGTTACTTCATCACCTGCCACGAATACTCGCCCATCTTTAAGGGTTAGATCTAGGGTTGAGGCTAAGGCGCCGAGAGACTCTCCATCATCATCTGCCATCCCAAGGCGAAGGGCACGAAGAGCAAGGGCCCTGTAAGTTGATCCGGTATCAAAGAAGGTAAGTCCGACTTTTGCTGCGAGAGCACGTCCTATCGTGGACTTTCCAGCCCCAGCGACACCATCGATCGCAATCGAAATCTCTTCCCACCTGTTACTATGAGCCATAGAAACGAAGATAACCCATACGAACAAAAAAAGATGTAGTTCGTATGAAAATACGATATTAGGCGCTCAGATTGAAACTCTAAAACGACGTCAGCGTCAAAAAACCCATGTCTTAGTTGGCACGGCGAGGAGAGCCAACGAAGTTAACTTCGACGAGAATCCTACCCGAAGGGGTAGGAAGGGGTAGACGAGCCCGTGGTCGAAGATGCAGCCTTGTGGTAAACGCGAAGCGTTGTCCCCATGGCCACATTGGTTGGCGCCTATGGCAATAGTCCACAACTCGATCAGCCCTTTAAAAGCTCGCAACCTGGTGTAAAGAATTACCCCAAGACCGAACGGATGGCCACTAGGACGCCATTAATCGGAGACATCCCGGACGCGACAACAACCCTGAAAATTACCGCATTCAGACTTCGAATGAAGGGCCCCTAACCGTGGGGGAATCGTAAGGCTACGATCACATCCCCTAAAATGCCTCTCATTGGGTTGCGGTTGAGCACGATTACAGGACGCATCTATTTCAAATCAGCGAGCCACACATCGCAACTTCTTTTAGCTATGGCTAACTAGTCTCATCTCTGTAGATCGCCGACCAATATGTGTCATCGGCAATTACTGTAGAATCTGCGACTAAAGCCACATCACCTTCCGTTAAAGCAGATGGTGTCTTACGGTAAATAGCGAAACCACAGTAAATCTGTTCGGTACGCACAAAAGCGTCGAGGGCCACTTCGACGACCGATCGAGTAAACGAAGCCCCGACCAAGGCCCATACCTCTGCCGCTTTTGCACGATCTAGAGTGATTGCTTACTTGCTTTTAGCCATAATTGTCAAACCGTGATCGTATGAAGCCGTACAAAATCACCATTCGGTGAACTTCTCAATTATTTGCAGCTCGGAAAGTAGAGATGCCTTCCTTGCTAACCGCATCTCTGATATCCTCGCAGAGCTCCTAACCTGGCAACTTTTTTTATGTGATTGGAGTTTTTTATCGCGCACTCAGCCATGGCAACACTTCGTCTGCGAATGGGGAGAGTAGTTATGCGAATCGGTGCAAAAGAAGCTAAGCGCTCTAAATCCATGGTCAGCAATATCGAAAGAGAAATAGTTGGGATAGAGCCTCATTCGCTTTTGATGAGTAACCCAAAGGTTAGTTCTACCCTCCGTAATGGAATCTGCATACGGCGATTTCGATGCCATCAACGCCGATACGATAAACCAGTCGATGCTCCTGTGTGATTCGACGAGACCACCACCCCGTCCACTCGTGTCGTAATTGCTCGGGTTTACCGATTCCCATATTCCCGTTTTGCGAAATGTCTTCGATAAGTTGGTTTATACGCTGGAGGATCTTACGGTCCTCGGACTGCCAATAAAGGTAATCATCCCAGCCGTTATCTGAGAAGATGACTTTCATTCCGCGTCAGGATCGAGGAGTTCATGCAATTGGCCCTGCCTCTCATTCAGCTGTTCCATCGAGCGCGTAATCCGTTCGCGGTTCACTGATGTAGCCATGAGGTAAAGAGTCTCCTTCATCGATTCGTATTCCCGCTGAGGAATCATCACTACATTCTCGCCTCCCGGCCGCGTAATGACTACCTCTTCTTGGTCATTTATTACCGAGTCCAAGGTAGCCGCGTAGTTAGCTCTGGACTCCGACATTGACATTACTTTCATGCCACACCTCTCTATGTACATTATAGTGTACATAGAGAGGTGTGGAGTCAACTGAGAATGTTAGAGAACGAGCGCTACTTGCGATCGTTTCGCATCAGCATTTTGTTTAGCAAGGGGTCCGATAGCTGAGACCGAAAGCAATGAACCAACTGTTGAAACAGCGAAAACAACGCCATCTGATATTGGAATTGCTAGCGAAACGCGACACTGACTTTACCTTATCTATGCGACCTTCAACATAGCTAATTCTTCGAATTGAATCGGTGAAATATCACCGATCGAACAAACCTTCTTTTTCTCATTCGCCGTTGGATCCAATAGAATATCTCCGATCTTGCCTCTTTCCTGGTGTCAAAGACAATCCGACACACAAGCTCTTTCTTGAAAGATGCTTTGGGCGCCTCTGCCATAGCGTTATCGTAAGAATCACCAACACTTCACATCGATTGTGAGAACTTCGATAGACGTAATACTCCTGTGATTCGACTACTCGTGTATTGTGATCCGTGGTCAAAGTAAAAGGAGGAATCTGCAATAGCGGCCTTGCCCTTAGCTTCAAATACCCCGGTTCGGACAGTCAATGAACATCTGAGCATCCATGGATTCGCTCATCGAGTACCCAAGTATTCTCCTAAAGCAAGCGTCCATAATGCAGAGCAACTCACCTGCAACCAACCCTCTCTAGTGCCAATATATAAGTCAGGCCACTTACCTGTGAGCTTGTCGGGTACATCGACGGAAAAGTTCCATTCGACCAGATCAACACTCTTTCGAGCGCGCCTTACAAGCCGGTAGTGATCGTCTTAACCCTTCCACAGGCTCTATAGGTGGAAAGCTCAGCGATTAGCCCTCGCTTTCAAGGGAGTTGTCGCTCATTCCGGTAACCTTGAAACCATAGGGCGAGAACAATGAGTAGAGGTGAACTCCTACAACAAATCTCAAAGAAAAGCCGTTATAGGCAAGCGCATTGAGCTGCGCAGCGATCCCAACCCAGTAGTTGGTTCCATTACAGATATTGCCAGACAAGGCGGTAAACCTGCCGATGCCGTCTAAAGCTGGAACCGCAAGATAGCATAGAGTACCAAGGCGCTCGAGAACCAGTCCGTGAGTCACAAGGAGAAATCCATCTCGTCGATGGCCAAGTTCGCAGCGGTGGTGATAACTGCTTCGATGAGTGAACTGCAACGCGGGGAGCATCTGCGGACTAACACAATCCTCAAAGAGACACTCAACGCCCGGAAAGCGATCTGCGAATCCGCCAACGACACTGCAGCGGCGAATTGGCAGAAGTACCGCTCTGGCCTCAGTGGCGAAGTGGAGAGAAGCAGATAACTCAAAGCTGAGCTGACACCCAAGGAGAAGGCTCTAGCTGAAACAGCTGCACTTCTGGTTTAGCTAAGGAAAGCCAGATGCTATTCTGGCGTGGTACAAAAGTTACGACTGCTCACCGCCTCAGATCGCCTCATAGCAATTGCGCTCATCGGTAAAGCGAGGCGCGCTCCCTGTTACGTCCCTATGGGAGTTCGCAAAGTCAAGATTGATTACTCGCCAACGATCGCCAATGGACCACCCTCACCTCCGGAATAGCTTCGGCTAATCGCTCTTCCCCGAGCAATCTAATGGAATCGCACTCGTTCAAGGTTAGTGATCCGTCGCTATAACAATCAACCTCTAACAAAAGAGTCCTACCGATCCATCTAGCTCTTATCGCTATTGAATCGAAGCTTCCGCAGGAAGATACGACTTCAATTGCCTTTGTTGTAATTTCCGCATCAACGCTATCCATTAGGTGGCCAATGATTTCGGATGTCACCTCATAACCGACGTGACATATAAATGCGGTTACAATCAATCCCGCAATTGCATCTGCTGGGGCAAACCCAAGGCCTACTCCAATCAAACCCGCCATAGCTCCAGCCGAAGAGAGAGCATCTAGCCATGAATGTTGTGCATCTGCAATGAGCGTCGCTGACTGAATTTTTCTACCTACCTTTAACTTGTACCGCGCGACGACTTGGTTGCCTATGATTCCAATCGCACTAGCTGCAATCCCAAAGGCAATATCGTGGGTAGGGCTGTGACTAATTAGCTTATTTATACTCAAGTAAGCAGCGGCAATCGCACTAATCCAGATCATCACAGCAATCGCGAGGCCAGCTAGATCTTCTGCCCTCTCCCAACCATATGTAAACTTTGAAGTGGCTAGCCGTTTCGAGTATCTCAACCCTACAAAGACCGCCAGCGAGGTCGAGACGTCCGACAGATTATGTAATGCATCACCAAGGAGGCCCGCTGAGTGCGCAAATAGGGCCACTACTAGCTCTAATAGTCCTGTTACAAGAAGCCCCAATGCCGAAATTGAAACAGCCCGCTTTGCTAGTCGTCGGTCTTGGCTCTCGTTGGTTACGATTCGGTTAGGAAACGGATCCCAACCCTCCGGCCGATCTCTCCCACTCATTCTCTCCCACTCATTGTGTGATCTCCAAGCTTGCAACATCTATCTGTGACTCACCCACGTGGGCCATGACGCTATCTACGATCTTTTCAATGTGGGGATCAGATATTCGATAGAAGACTCTCGTACCTTCTCTTCTAATACTTACCAATCTCGCTAATCTAAGCTTTGCAAGATGCTGCGATAGTGCAGCTGGCTTCACCTCCAAGTGATCGGCCAACTCATTGACGCTATGTTCTGAATGAAGTAGTTCGCGTACAACTTTGAGTCGAGTTCGATCGGCGATCATCTTCAGAAGCTCAACTGCGTCCTCTATGTCGGTCTCGTCTTTGTTGCTTATTTGCGTATCCACGCAGATAAGCATATATGACCAAGATATTCAACGAATCGTTCAATCTAAGAATTACTTGACCCGTAACTCAGCTCGTTTTAGGTTGCGATAAACACAAGCTTCAGATTTGGGTGTAGATATATAGGTATGGCTAAAACTAGATTTCCAAAAGACAGGGGCCTAACGGCACGTATGGGTTTAACGATCTTTTTCATTGGGCTCTTGTACGCCGCCGTCGTTGGTGCCCTCTTAGCATTTCGATTCTCAATCGCCTTCGTCGGTGTAATCGCCGGAGGGCTACTGTTTGTTCAATACTTCTTCTCCGATAAGATCGCCCTAGCGGCTATGCGAGCTCAAGTTGTTACACCTGCCGAGGCGCCTCAGCTTCACGCTTTGGTGGACCGACTCTGTGCACTTGCGAACATGCCAAAGCCGAAGGTGGCAATCGCCAACAACGACATTCCAAATGCCTTTGCGACTGGAAGAAATCCATCAAATGCAGTTGTATGTGCCACGACGGGGCTTTTGCGCCGCCTAAACGAAGAAGAGATCGAAGCCGTGATCTCCCACGAACTATCTCACGTTGCTCATCGCGATGTTGCAGTTATGACAATTGCGTCGTTTCTCGGTATGGTAGCTGGCTTTCTAACTCGTATCGAACTTTGGAGCGGTGCTGCATTTGGAGGAGGAGACCGACGTAATAACAATCAACAAGAGGGATTCGGACTTGTGATCTTCCTCGCGACGATCGTTGTCTATGCAATCAGCTTCCTTCTCACGAGGACTCTCTCTCGCTACAGAGAACTCGCCGCCGATCGGTCAGGTGCAATATTGACTGGGCGCCCCTCCAATCTCAAGTCTGCATTGATAAAGATCACAGGAGAAATGGGGAGGATCCCAACTAGAGACCTTAGAAGTGCTTCGGCCTTCAACGCCTTCTACTTCGCACCTGCCCTTACCAAAGATTCAATCGGTGGCCTCTTCTCTACTCACCCCTCACTTGAAAAGCGCATTGCACAACTTGATAAGATCGAAAGAGAGCTATCGAAGTAACGATAGTGCCAGTTGTAGACGATCGTGAGGTCGCCTTTGATGAAGTTTTTCATATCGAGTTAGAAGAGTGAGAAGAGTTGGGAAAGTTCAGAGATATAGTCTTTGGCCGTAGTCAAGTAGCAAAGGCAAACCTTGACAACTTATTCGCAATGCCCTCTGCGGCAATTTCCCTAGAAGTTGCCGCCAACTTGGTAACGACCCATAGTGCATCGGTATGTTTTCGCGCTCCATCAGGTGCAGCCTTCCAATCAGCTGCCATCGACTTCAAGTCAACTATCGCCCAAGAGGACGTGGCAGTCGTTGAAAGTACCGACTCGCTCGGTTACTCGTGGGTAACAGTAACTGCAGATGAGCTCGAGACACTAACTACTGCGATTCATGGTATCAACTCAACCCTTGAAGATAATGGATTTGGACCATCGCTCCTCTGCTCAGTCTTTGCCTTCACCAACACAACCAACTCCAAAAAAGAGTACCTCGTCTACCTCTACAAGAGGGGGACCTTTTATCCCTTTGTTCCAAATGGCAGCGACAGTAGGGATAACGCTAGAGAGTTGGCACTCCAGGCCCTCCTCAAAGACGACCTAGCATTCGAGACTGACTTGGAAAGGTGGTTTGCCCTTTGGGGGCTACCGCTCTAGTGACACTCTTCAAGTAGCAGTCTCTGATAGTGAGATCACTTTGGTGGCGAAGACAGAGAGCCATCAAAACACTCACTTGGCACTTGCAAAGGTGATACTTCTATCTCAAGTCGTTGTTATAGGGCCTTGGATCCGATACCTCTAGCTATACGACCCTGTAAAGCAGCTCATCCAAATCCATTAGCCACTTCGAGAGATAAGAGAGTCTTTCGAAGTGGTTTAGCTTGCCGAACTTTCGATGGTCACATCGCCGCCAACGGATCGGAATAGATCGATAAATGTAGGGAAGGAGGTGCTAACTGCATCGAATCCATCGATGACCGTTGATCCACCAAGAGCCATAGTTAGTATCGCCGCCGACATCGCAATTCGATGGTCGAATTGGGCATCGACAAATCTAACGCCACTTCCCTGCGACCCTTTGAAGCCTGCAACATATAGTCCATCTTCGTACTCGCCACACTCTACTTCGAATGCTTTGAGCATCGATACTGTAGTCTTGATCCGATCGCTCTCCTTATGGCGCAACTCTTTTAGTCCACGAAATTCGCTGACTCCACCACAAAGGGCAGCGACGGTAGCAATGATGGGAACTTCGTCGATATACGACGCAGCATCTCTTCCGTCGGTTGTCACTGAATTCAAGTAGGACGATCGCGAGGTGATGTTGTAGTTTCCGTTGCCATCGGGAACGATATCCAACTTTGCGCCCATCTCCTTGAAGATATCTACAAAACCGTCGCGTTGCGGTCCGAGATAGATACCATCAACTGCAATCTCAGTATTGGTGATGAGGCCTAAAGCTATATAGAAGGCGGCAGAGGAGGGATCACCGGGAACGTGTATGTCATTAGCGTTGAGTATTGACTGTCGCACGGAGATTCTGTCTCGGTCCCCTACTCTTTCGGTAGAAATATCTGCACCAAACGCCCTAAGCATCTCTTCAGTGTGGCTACGAGTGGGCTCGCTCTCTTCTACGACCGTCGTACCCTCAGCGCCCAGCCCAGCAAATAGAATTGCCGACTTGACCTGGGCGGAGGCGACTGGGAGCCTATATTCTATCGATCTGAGGCGGCTACCGACGATAGCTAAGGGAGCTAAATTACCAGAGTCGCGGCCGTATATAGTCGCCCCCATCTTCCTCAAAGGATCAGCAACTCTAGCCATTGGTCGACGGCGAATAGATGCGTCGCCAGTCAAGATAAACGTTGAGCCCTCCATTGGAGATAGTAGACCACTTGCTAGCCGAATCAGCGTTCCGGAATTTCCAACGTCGATGACGTCTTGTGGCTCTCTTACCTCGCGCCCTAAACCAACTATCGATATAGTGCCGTCATCGAGGGATGTGATATTTACCCCGAGTGCTTCAACCAAGCGATAAGTAGCCATTACATCATCTGCACTCGATAGGCCAAAGACCCGATAAGACCCCTCCGCTAGCAAAGACAAGAGAAGGGATCGATGCGATATCGACTTATCCCCAGGTACCGAGAGTCTTCGACCTATAGCCCGGCCAGCAGTTACAGTTGCTTTCACTTTAAAAACCCTCTAGAAATGGTGTGAAATTATTAGCCTACGAAGGCAGGTCGTCGCGGAGTCCCTTGGCGCCGTGCAAGTAGATGTGACGAAGCTCAGAGCGAGCCTTGTCGGTATCGATCAAAGCAAGAATCCTGATGCATAAAGGTGTGGAGTCGACGATCTCGAGCTCTTGTGCGCAGATTAATGGCACATCTCCAAATCCCATTTCACGGGCTGCAGCAGCTGGGAAAGCGCCATGAACGTCACTCGTTGCGGTGAATATTAACGTGACAAAATCGTCTTTATCCAATCCGTTACGCTCGATCATCGCACCAAGCAGTTCTTTCGTCTTTACTATGATCTCTTCCCTTGAGTCTTCCTCTAGGGTGGTTGCTCCTCTTAATCCTTTTGTCGACATTCGAATGATCTTAGTCCACAGTCTCCACTGATCTCCACAGCTCACGAAGTTCGCCTTCAGCTAAATTGCGATAGTGACCCACCTTGAGTGTCGAATCTAAGATTGGTCCGATCCGAGTTCTAACCAATCTCGTCACCTCGCTTCCGACCGCTGAAACCATTCGCCGAATCTGACGGTTTCGCCCCTCTCGAATTTCAAAACGATAGAGCGTCTTTGACAGCTCCGATACTTTAGCTGGCAGTGTCAACCCATCATCAAGCTCCACTCCCACTCTAAGCTGGTGAATTGCCTGTTTTGAGAGAGCCCGATCTGTGCTGACCAGGTACTCTTTAGCCAATTTGTAGCGAGGATGTGTGAGTCTGTTGGTGAGAGATCCGTCGTTTGTGAGAATGATCAGCCCCTCAGAGTCATAGTCGAGGCGTCCCACTGGATAGATTCGCTCTTCAATATCGACTATATCGATGACGGTTCTACGGCCCTGTGGGTCGCTCACCGACGATATGACATTTTTGGGCTTGTTCAAGAGCAGGTAAACATGATCTGGTGTGCTCATTATTGGTATTGAGTCGACCTCTATGAGATCTTCACCCAATACACCCCTGTCGCCAAGGGTGGCAACAGCGCCATTGATACGCACCCTTCCTTCTACGATGAGCTCTTCGCTTCTCCGTCTCGATGCGATACCTGCTTGTGCAATTATCTTCTGTAACCTCTCGCCTCGATCGTCGTCGAGAAGTCCTTTGAATAGATCTGACAACTTTAAGCCTCGTCCCTCAGAGTATTTTCAAGCGCCTCAGCCATCTCCGTGGGAGGTGCAAATTCAATCAAACGTGGAAGATCCTCGAGCGAATTCAGCCCCATTATCTCCAAGAAGTACTTAGTGGTGCCAAAGAGCTGAGCGCTGTTAGGGCCTCGCTCTTTGCCCAATGGGGCGATATAACCCTTAACCGCTAATAGGCGCATAACCGCATCGGAATTAACACCTCGAATAGTCGCGACACGACTCCTTGAGATGGGTTGCTGGTAGGCGACTATCGCTAGAGTTTCAAGGGAGGCACCGGACAATCTCGAATTTGAAGTATCTTCTGCGAAGCGTCGAAGGTATGGCTCGTAGACCGACTTAGTGTAGAGACGATAGCCTCCAGCAATCTTCAGTAACTCGACTCCCCTCCCCTCCTCCTTCAAAGACGTTGCAAGGTTATCGAGCTCACCCTCAATCTCATCTTTAGTGACATCGAGATACCGAGCTAAATCTTCGACCGCAATGGGATCAGTGGCGACGAAGAGCAATGCCTCAATTGCACCAATCAAAGGTGATGCTTCCAATCTTGTGAGTTCTCCTTCCGCACTCAAGAACGCCCCTTAGTTAGGGCTACCCTGTTTGTCCGTATCATCTATGACTTCGATCAAAATTCCACCAAACTCACCCTGTGAAGCCCTAATTAGCCCCAGCTTATATAGCTCTAGGAGTCCCAAGAAGTAGAGCACTACCTCAATCTTTGTCGATGCTAAAGTTGTCACCACCTCAAAGGAGTTACTTTTAGTCTCCACTAGTCGACTAAGGAGTATCTCACGCGCCTCTAGGACCGACATCCTAGGTAGCGGAGTCACATGGTGAGTCGACAGTGACTCAGGCGTGGAGGCCCTCAAAGCCTTGTCGTAGGCGTTCGCCAACTCTATTGGGTCTAGATTTGAAAGAGGATCTGGCACGAGGTGCGATAATTCAACTCCAAAACCCACCTCTCTTCCAAAGCGTGCAGCACCAAGCTCAATCAAGGTGCCAAATACGCTCGATACGTCACGATAGGTTTTAGCCTCTAAAAGTCGGGCGAGAAGGAGGTCACGCTCTTCAAAAAATGCAAGCTCCTCATCGTCGTCGAGGAGAGACGAGGATGGAAAGAGCTTCCGACACTTTATCTCAATCAATGTGGCAGCAACTAGCAAGAACTCCGTTGCTATCTCTAAGTCCAATCGCTTTCGAAGTTCAATCTCAGCCATGAAATCAGCTACGAGATCGGTGATAGATAGCTGATAGATGTCAATATCGGCTCCTTGAATCAAGGTCAATAGAACTCCTATTGGCCCCTCGTAAAGATCTAACTTAACCGTATATGACATTATCTAACGCTTCAAAAATCGCCCAGAAAGTACCCCGGAATAATCGATCGCAGCATTCAATTTTGAAAAAATTGGTGCGATAAGTATTCAAGTCCTCGTATATCCTAACCCTTCAGGGTTCAAGAACGAAAGGTCTTAGATTGGAAGCGACCCACAAGCTCTATCTTCTGCGCCACGCGAAAGCAGGGGCGAGAGATGATTCGTCAAAGACAGATATAGATCGTCCCCTCACCCCAAAAGGAGTAGTTCAATCAACTTCAATATCGTCATTCTTGGTGGGTCGTGATATTACCGAGATAATCTCTTCTCCTTACAAGAGGTGTATCCAAACCGTGGAGCCACTCTCTCTAGAGGCATCTATCGAGATTGTCGAGAGCCATGCACTTGGAGAAGAGACTTCGAGCAGGGAACTTCAAAGCCTCCTCGAATACGTTCTAGCGACGGCAAATTCGACCGAGCAATCATCATCTATCGTCCTTTGCACTCACGGCAACGTAGTACCCGCGATAATCAATGCACTTGGCCTCTACTCAAACGATACAATTCTCTGCGCCAAGGGTTCCCTTTATGAAATTGATCTAGTTGAAAAGAGCATCAGCTACCGGGAGTTCTAGAGTCATCTTTACGTAGACGATAGCTAGCGAACGCCAAAAGTCAAAATGACAATCATCTATCGCCATAACTTATTCTTTGTCCACTTCGTCCCCTGGCGCTGTTGCGTCGGTTCCAATAATACGGCGAACTAAGGTAGAGTCTCTGTAGCAAGGCAATAGCAATCGAAGATAAACAGGGCACCCATGAATAGCGGAAATTTTCTAACGAGTTGGTCATTTGACCCATATGTGACGGTACTCATTGGGGCTTCGACTCTCGCCTTCTACACAGGCAAAAATATTCTCTCAAAACAATTCTCTGATAAGTCAAACGAGAACAATTTTGTTAAGGCTAAGCAAGGACTCTTCTTGGCGGGAATCGTAACCCTAGTAGTCGCAACGATGTCGCCGGTAAATCACTTCTCTCACATCTACCTCTGGATGAGAATTTTTCAAACCCTGCTGGTAATCGCTTACGGACCATCATTGGTAGTTATGTCAGCTCCGTGGGACTATCTAAGAGTAGGATTTGGGAGATTCCTCAGACCAAGCAGCTCGACTGAATTGGGGCATGAAAGCAAACCAAACCCTCTCTGGCGCTTTCTATCTACACCCCTGGTCTCATTTCTTGTCTACAACGTGACGATGTTACTTTGGCTCATCCCATCGTCAATATCGTTTGTGGAGAGGTACCCACTTGCCAATGAAGCCATGCACATCACCGAGATCTTTGCCGGACTCCTCCTTTGGGTTCACCTCGTTGACTCACCGCCATTTCGCTCAAGAGTGGCTCCGCTCATCAAAAGGGTCGTACCAACATACTTTACGGTCGTAATTTCATGGGTCTTTGCGATGGTTTTAGGATTTGCAAATGCCCCCTTTTATCACGTCTATATAACCTCGATGAACTCTCTATCTCCAATGGCCGATCAAGAGATAGCCTCCGCAATCCTATTTATCATTGTGGCTGGCCCATTCGTCTATGCAGGAGTAAATAACACCCGCCGATGGATGGCATCAGAGAACGAATACCGCCAAAAGCCAGTCGCCGACAACGAAGACTCATCTTCTCTAAAGAAGACGGAGCAGATTCAAAAGAAGAAGCGGAAGATTCCAGGGCTGACGTGATTGATAAGGTAGTTCACCGCTAACATCCCTGCATCGAAACAAACTGCTTGTTTTACTCAAGCATCCTGCTACAAAACTTTGTCAAACTTCATTCGCAGGATTAGAAACCCGATTAGTAGTCAAACCCCATTGAGCGAAGATATCAAACGCTCAATCAACCGCGATCCCTCGTGTGATAGATAGCGTGTGACCTCCTTTACCGTAAAGGTGTCATCAGCGAAGTCTGAGATAATTCGAACCACCGCACACGGTACCTTTGACCCTTGGCAGACCTGGGCTACTGCCCCACTTTCCATCTCTACGCACAGTGCTTCGGGGAAAGAGGTCGAAATTGCTTCCCTCTCAACTCTGCTAGAGACAATACGGTCGCCTGTCGCAACTGCACCGAGCAAGACTCTTCGTGAAGATGAATTATCTTCACGACAGAGCTCGTCGGCAATCTTTCTCCAAATGGTAGTCGCCTCCTCATCGCACCTCAAATAAGGACTGTCCCGTCCCGGCAACTGACCAACTTTAGGCTCTAATGGCCGCAAGTCAAAGTCGTACTGAACCACTTTTTCAGCAATCACGATATCACCAACAGAAAGGTCGTCGCTTAAGGATCCAGCTAGGCCAACAACGACTACCTCCGTCGGCGCAAACTCCAGGATCAACCGTGCGGTCGCAGCCGCGGCATTTACCTTACCAATTCCGCTAACTACAATTCCGATCTCAACTTCACGAGAAGTAAAGCGATATGGTACTTGCTCGGTGATCTCTTCGCTCCCGCCAAAGAGCTCAGCTATTATGACTTGCGCCTCAGACGCCATAGCTACAACTACACCTATCCTCTTAACCAAGACAAATCCCTAACCTTACATAGCGCCGATTCAAGCTTCAAACATCTGTAATGTTACAAGATAAGGCTCTAGCCAAATTCAGATAAAGCTTCGCTGCGAGGACCCATTCATGGATTAGCCAACCGACCATTAGCCAAACGACCAGCTGTCGATCAATCCCGTCTATCAATCCGTACGTAGACCGCAATTCACGTTTTTGGGGCAATGTCGATATCCGGATCTGAAATAAAAAAAGTTTTATATTTGAAATCACGAAAATGAAACTTGATAACATCGACTTGGGCCGAAAGTAGAAGAAAAGCTTTGAAGTCGAGGTCGCTTCGCATCCATGCAATTGCTATCACAATGTCATCTGCACTTCTAACGGGAGTTAATTTCGCAATCGCGACACAGCCAGCAGGTGCCATAACAACGACATCGGTAGTCGGTGGTTCGCTCGTAGTTGGAGATGCCAACGACGGATCGCTAAATATTTACTCCTCAATACCGAGCGGTACAGGATCCGTTGCTCCAACCGGACAACTTACATCGATCAAGGCGGCAAACACTTACGCAACTATTCCAGGAAAGATCATCCAAGGTCCGAACGGCAATATATGGGAACTTGACTTGGTTTCGGGCAACATATATGAATTTACTCCCGAGCAGTTTTATCTGAATGAGAACCCTAGCGCCACAATAAGTTCCAAATCAGTTTCCGTATCGACGACATCCAACGTACAGTCGACTTTTAGCCCTTCTGGTTTGGCTTTCGACAAGTTCGGTAACCTCTGGGTATCGACCCAAGATGGAATCGTATCAGAGTACAGTGCCGCTCAACTAACACAATTGCCACCTGCAACGTCAGCTGCGCTAACCCCGAATCAACTACTCGACTTTCCCGGCTACAA
>JAKCDL010000030.1 GCA_021841935.1 Actinomycetes bacterium
TATTTTTGGCTGGCGGTATAGTCCTTCAGCTACTTTCAAAGGGCGTGACAGCCCACTTAGTAGCTGCTATCTACTCGGTCTCGATCTGCGCGATGCTAGGCGTAAGTGCTCTGTTTCATCGAATTACATGGACTCCTGAGAGGCGCCTTGTAGTCAGACGCCTCGATCACTCCATGATATTCCTGGCTGTCGCTGGTACCTATACTCCAGTTGCAGTATTAGCTCTTACACCCTTTGCTAGAAACGTCGTTCTAGCCTTGGTTTGGATTGGAGCAGTAGGCGGAATAATCACCAAGATGATCTGGATTGGTCTCGCAAAAGGAATTTCGGCTCTGCTCTATGTCATACTTGGCTGGGTCGCAGTTGGAGTTATGCCGCAACTCTACAGCCACTCAGGTGTTCTGGCCTTCTCGCTTCTAATAGCAGGAGGCGTCATGTACACACTTGGTGCAGTTGTCTACGCCTTTAGAAGGCCTGATCCATGGCCCAAGACATTTGGCTACCACGAGATCTTCCACTCCTTTGTGGCATTGGCAGCGATTTGTCACTTTTTAGTTGTACTTATATTGATCACTAAGTAGAAAACCACATTGATCAGGTATTCGTTAAAGCATTGACAATTGAATGATAGAACTTCAAAGCACGGAAGTACACCTTCTAAGTCGTGACGAATTTAGCGGGGAGACATAGAAGGAAATAGACCCGCCCTCGAAAGTTGCGCGGGAGCACTAATCTCAAGGCGATCAGTGATGAAGAGACTTGCCTCTACTAACTTTTCAAAGTCAATATCGAGAGATACCCCACTTCGCGATAGAAGGTAGAAGAGGTCTTCAGTACCGATGTTGCCAGTAGCGTTGGGGGCAAATGGACATCCTCCAATACCTCCTGCCGCAGAGTCAAGGGCTTCGACTCCCATCTCATATCCAGTAATCGCATTTGCATAGCCCGTATTACGGGTGTTGTGGAGGTGCAGGCGAAGCTTCGTACCCGTTATCGCACGGGCGGCGCTTATTAAGCGTCGAACATCAGATGGGGTCCCCACGCCGATAGTATCACCGAGCGCTATCTCGTCTACCCCCAAATCATTAGCGGCTTTGACCACGCGCATAACCTGCTCTGTAGTTACCTCACCCTCAAATGGACAACCAAAAGAAGCCGCAACGGTAACTGATGTCTTGATTTCGGCCTCCTTTGCCCTACCTACCATCGGAGCAAGTTGCCTAAGTGCTTCATCGACGGTAGTTCCTTGGTTACGCTTTGAAAAGGTATCCGTGGTCACAATCACAAAGTTGACCTCGTCGACCTCGGTCAAGATCGCCCTTGATAGTCCCCGGTCATTCATTACTAATCCGATGTATGAGACATCTTCACTTCGCGGAAGAGCCTCCATTACCGCCTCGGCGTCAGCCATCTGAGGCACCTTATCGGCTCGTGCGAATGAGACCGCTTCTATTCTCCTTAGCCCTGCCCGAATCAGAAGCTCGATGTAGGCAACTTTTTCCGCCGTAGAAAGTACTTTTTTCTCATTTTGAAGACCATCTCGTGGCCCAACTTCAACAATTTCCATCTCAACCTCTCGCATGCATCTATCGAACTAGTCAAAATTCAAAAAACTACATGGCGTCTTACTCGCATCTTCCGAATCCAGAGATTCGCTGGCCCATAGCTTTACTGGGGTGTCACTTCGAACAAAATATTTTGAAGGAGGCCTTTTGACGACATACTGACCTTATCAGAATTACGCTAACTCGAATACGCTATATCGTCATTGCCATGCTTAACACCAATAAAACCCTGCATCGCCGACCAACCTGACCTTAAATGAGCCCTCATTACCGCCTCTGCCCACTTCGCATCGCGCGCTCCAAATGCGTCCACCAACTCGCTATGGTGGTTCATTGACCTAAGCAACTCTTCGCGCGTGTATCTAGCGAAGGTTAAGCGAACAAGTGGTACCTGGACGATCGATGCAAGCATGCTCGCCAACTTCGAATTACCCGAGAAGTTCAAGATAGCGCTGTGAAATAGATTATTCAATTCGGTCAATCGCGCATAGTTGGGAGCGTCACTCTTGGCTATAGCACTCATCTCATCTGCCAAATTACGTAGATGCCCTACATCTGTCGCTGGATTAGTAGCCGCCATGGAAGCGCCATATGATTCGAGTAACAGACGCAGATCATAGATCTCATTGAAGTCACTAAGGGTCCATTCGCCAACGCGCACGCCTCGATTTGGCTCATGGTAGGCAAGTCCATCGGCGACGAGGCGACTAAGTGCCTCTCTAACTGGAGTTCGACTTACCCCTAGCTTCACTGCTAGTTCCGCCTCTCTCAGCCATTCTCCACCTTCAATCTCCCCCGACAAGATCCCGCTTCTTATCGATTGATAGGCGACATCGGTTGTAAGGCTGGTCAAGTTATCGTGTCGAATACTCATCGAAGTTCCTCTTTGCTACTAACAGTGAATAGTAGCGGCAAAGAAGATTGTATGTAATTTTTTGCTCAATATCAATATTTATCTATTTTTTATTGCATAACGACCCTTTGTCTGATAGAAAATTACCAACAACAAAAATTATTGTATACCAAATAGGAGATTTCGTATGGCCGAGGCCAACAATCTGCCCCTTAGCGACCTTCGCGTAATCGAACTCGGTTCTCTCTTGGCGGGTCCATTTTGCGGCCAACTTCTTGGAGACTTCGGAGCGGAAGTCATCAAGTTGGAAGACCCAGGTGTTGGCGATCCAATGCGACAGTGGGGGCGCGAAAAGCAACACGGCATGTCACTTTGGTGGCCGATAATCGCTCGCAACAAAAAATCGGTCACGACAAATCTGCGCTCTGAGGGTGGAAAAAAGATTCTTCGAGATCTTGTGGCAAAGGCGGATGTACTTCTAGAGAACTTTAGGCCTGGAACTCTCGAAAAGTGGGGGTTTTCTCCACAGGAGCTTTGGGAGATAAATCCACGGTTGATCATCACCCGCGTCACTGGCTATGGTCAAAGTGGACCATACTCCGAACGTGCCGGATTCGGATCCATTGGCGAAGCCATGGGTGGAATCCGTTATGTGATTGGTGACGCCGATCGCGCTCCATCGAGAGCTGGGATCTCCTTAGGTGACTCGTTGGCTGCAATCTTTGCGACCCTTGGGACGTTGGTGGCAGTACACAATCGCAGCAATACGGGCAGGGGTCAAATTGTTGACTCGGCAATCTACGAAGCCGTATTGGCAATGATGGAGTCCTTGATTCCAGAGTGGGTTCTAGCAGGATACCAAAGAGAGCGAAGCGGCTCTGTCCTACCAAATGTATCGCCTAGCAACGTCTATCCGACTGCCGAGGGCGACATGATACTTATTGCGGCTAATCAGGATAACGTCTTCAAACGCTTAGCTAGCGCCATGGGACAACCAGAACTCTCAACCGATGAGCGCTTCAAGGGCCATGCTGAGCGAGGGCGCTTCATGGAAGAACTAGACGGGATCATCGCACAATGGACCTCAACAATTGAGTCCGAAAAACTTCTCGACATGCTCAATGAGGCAGGCGTTCCCGCGGGAAGAATTTACAAAGCTCAAGACATGCTAGAAGATCCACACTTTGTAGCGCGGGAGGCAATCGTAAAGCTATTGCATCCCCAACTCGGTGAGTTTCCGATGCACTCTGTCTTTCCAAAGTTATCCGAAACACCTGGTGCGGTAAGAAGTGTCGGACCAGAACTAGGACAACATAACCAAGAGGTAATGGTTGGACTCCTTGGCTACAGTCAAGACGAGATTTCTTCCCTAGCTGAAAACGGTTCAATATAACTTACGCATAACAGCTGAGAACAAAAGGTTAAAAAATAATAAGGAGGGGGCATGAGCTATCGGCTCGGAGTAGATGTAGGTGGAACCTTCACCGACGTTCTACTCGCAAATGAAGTAACGGGGGAGACCTTTAGAGCCAAGACTTCATCGACTCCTGCCGATCAATCGGTAGGAGTCCTGAGAGGCATGGAGCAGGTATGTCAGCAGGCGGGGATATCTCTAAAAGAGGTAGCAGAAGTGCTCCACGGCACAACAGTCGCTACGAATGCAATCCTTGAGGGCAAGGGAGCGAAGGTAGGACTTGTTACAACTCAAGGATTTCGCCAAGTCCTACAGATAGCTCGCTCTTTCGTTCCGGGCGGTCTCGCGGGGTGGATCATCTGGCCAAAGCCAGAGCCACTTGCAGCACTTGAGAATACCGTCGAGGTAAAAGAGCGTATCGGCGCCAAGGGCGAAGTAGTAGTCGAACTCGATGAAGATGACGTCCGCGAGAAGCTTCGATATCTAAAGAGCCAAGGGGTCGAGGCCCTGAGTGTTTCGCTGATAAATTCATACGCCAACACCAAGCACGAACAGCGCATTGGTGAGATAGCCCGCGAAGAACTCGGCGCCATGCCCATCTCTCTATCGTCTGAGGTCCTGCCCGAGATAAGAGAGTATGAAAGAGCAATAACTACAGTGGCTAACGCATATGTACAGCCTCAAGTCGCACTCTATATGGACAACCTTGAATCCAAGGTGAAGGTTCCTGGATCGGATACAAAGCTCTATATCTTGAAGTCTGATGGAGGATTAATCTCCGCTAAGACGGCAGCAGATAATCCAGTTTCGGTAATGATGTCCGGCCCAGCAGGTGGTGTCGTTGGAGCGGTATACTTCGCAGAACAAGCTGGCTTTAGCGACTTTCTAACTATCGATATGGGAGGAACTTCAACCGACGTCGCCCTAGTTCAAGGGTTAGCCCCAAGGGTCGGACGCGAGACGACGGTCGGGGATCTAACGGTTAGGGCAACCTCAGTCGATGTACGAACTGTCGGCGCAGGTGGTGGATCTATCGCTCACGTCCCACCACTAACGAGGGCCCTTCGAGTTGGTCCTCAAAGTGCCGGGGCTTCGCCTGGACCAGCTGCCTACGGCAACGGAGGCACTGAACCAACCGTTACCGACGCTAACGTAGTTCTTGGATACCTTCCTAGCGATCTAGCTGGAGGCGAGATATCGCTGCAAAGGGAGAAGGCTAAAGAGGCTGTCGCTACAATCATGGAAGCTACCGCTCTAGCGACGGTCGAAGCTGCCGCATCAGGAATCGTCGATATCGTAAATGAAAACATGTTCGGTGCGCTACGCCTAGTCTCGGTACAACAGGGCTTTGATCCACGAGACTTCGCCCTAGTTGCCTTTGGTGGCGCCGGACCGCTGCACGCAAATGCCCTTGGGAAGCTAACTGGATCCTGGCCTGTCATCGTCCCTCCTTCACCTGGAGTTCTATGTGCATACGGAGACGCCACTACATCGGTAAAGGGCGAAGCGGTACGAACTCTAGTGCGTCGCTTTAGTGAGCTCTCCGACGACTCGCTAAAGGCCGAACTACACGATAGAGCTGAAATAGCTAGAGCGAGCCTTCGAAGCGACGGCATTGCAGATGAACTTCATCGCATTGAATACCAGGTCGACCTGCGCTACCACGGTCAGGGTTTTGAAATACCTGTCACCGTTGACATCGAAAAGTTTGACGGCCACGGGGGAGGTCTCGACTCACTACGAAAGGCATTTGACGCCGAACACCAGCGCCTCTTCTCCTTCCTTCTAGAGCGCAACGAGCATGAGATCGTCTCGGTGCGAGCGAGCGCAAGTGGACCACGACCAAATGTCGCAACTACCCAAATTGCCTCCGGATCGAAAGATGCGTCTGCCGCCCTCAGCGGATCTACCCAGATCTTCGTTGAAGGAGCATACGTCGAGGCCAACGTATACGACCGCGCAAGGCTTCTGGCAAACAACGAAATTTTAGGTCCTGCGATAGTGACCGAGATGGACTCAACAACATTAATTCTCCCAGGCCACTTCGCAAGCGTACATGCAAGCGGAAGCCTACTAATTCGACCAATGCAAGGTAACTAATCGGGGGTAATGACCAAATGGCAAGATTGATTGAAACAGTAACGACGCCTGTAAATCCAGTCGAAGTGGACGTAGTGACACTCGACATAATTGAAAATGCACTTCGCCACGCTCGCTACGAGATGGACGAGGTCTTATTCCGTACTGCCCTGTCTCCAGGTATCCGGGAACAACACGACGAGTTTCCACTAATTGGAGATCCAGAGGGGAAGATGGTCGTTGGCCAGTTCGGCTTGTCAATTCCCGACTTCCTAGCCAACTTTGACGGAGACATTCGTGAGGGCGATGTACTTCTAACCTCCGACCCATACTCATGTGGGGCCGCGATCAGCCACGCTAACGACTGGCTGATTGTAATGCCAATCTACTTCGAGGGAAGAATCGTCGGATGGTCTTCGATGTTTGGCCACATGAGCGACGTTGGAGGAAAGACTCCTGCCTCGATGCCCACGGACGCCAAGACGATCTTCGAAGAGGGCGTTGTGATCCCTCCATTCAAACTCTACAACCAGGGAGTCCTAGCCGAAGATTCACTGCGAATCATCCTCAACCAAGTCAGAACGCCTGAGTGGAATCGGGCGGACTTAAATGGTCTTGTCGCAGCGTGTAGGACTGCATCGAGGAGAATTCAGGAGCTGTGCCAGCGCTTCGGTGTAGATACATATACTTCTGCGCTAAATGCCTTGCTCGATCGAAACTACCGCGCTATGAAGACTCTCCTTGAGATCGTCTTCAAAGAGGGAGAAACTCTCGCCTTCGAAGACTACATCTGCGACGACGGGGTCAACTACGGCCCCTACAAGCTAAAGCTGAGCCTTACACGAGTTGGAGAGAAGGTAACCCTAGACTTCTCGGGCTCAAGTCCCCAGGCTAAAGGACCAATCAACTACTACATCAACGAAAACCTAGTTCGCATGTTCTTTGGAATCTACATGATCACCGTTGCGGATCCACAGATCCTATGGAACGACGGCTTCTACCCCTTAGTCGATGTGATTATTCCTGACGATTCGTTCTGGAAGCCTGCCTATCCAGCTGCTCTCAATGCTAGAAATCACGGAATCGGAAGAGTCTTCGATCTCTTCGGAGGTCTTCTAGGTCAAACGAACCCAGATCTACTGAATGCAGCAGGCTTCTCATCATCGCCACACTTTATGTACTCCGGAAATTACACGACCGGAGATAGAAAGGGTGAATGGTTCCAACTCTATTCAATTGGCTTCGGTGGCATTCCAGGGCGGCCGATTGGAGATGGACCTGATGGCCACTCGTTATGGCCTTCGTTCGTCAACATTCCGTGCGAATACCTAGAGAGCTACTATCCCCTTCGAATTGAACGATGGGAGACTATCGCAGATACCGGTGGCGCCGGACTTCATCGTGGAGGCAATGGGGTAGATGTCGCGTATCGCTTTCTTGAACCAGGAACTATCGCTATCCACGACGACCGTTGGTTGACGTATCCATGGGGAGTAAATGGAGGCGAACCAGGAGCTAGAGGACGAAAGTGGAT
This sequence comes from Actinomycetes bacterium, assembly GCA_021841935.1. Classification (GTDB taxonomy): domain Bacteria; phylum Actinomycetota; class Acidimicrobiia; order Acidimicrobiales; family Acidimicrobiaceae; genus Acidithrix. The sequence goes on from JAKCDL010000030.1 coordinate 7,446, forward strand.
TGAGCGCGTCGACGGAACGGTCGAGGTTATTCCCAGCAAAGTCATCGACGTTGAAGTAGCACCCGGAGATCTTCTTCACTTTGCAACCTGGGGCGGCGGAGGTTGGGGGGACCCACTCAAGCGAGACCCAAATCTCGTAGGTTTAGAGGTAAAGCGAGGGCTGATAACCGCTGATGGTGCACGGCGCTACGGCGTTATCTGCAATGGGGACGGTTCAGTTGATCACAATGCAACCGAAATCTTGCGTAACGAGATCAACCTAAGCCGGCCTAATCCCTTACCAACTTTCAATATGGGACCTCCACTAGAAGAGATTCTCGCCAACTGCGAGGAAGAGACGGGTTTGCCCGCGCCAAAGCCTCCTGTGGCCGCTATCTAGTTGTAGCGAAGAGGAAAGAACGAGGTTGGAGTAGATTATGTCCTTTGCAGATGGCTTTGCCGGTACCTTAGAACCAGGCAAGAGGCCAGCTCTTTTGGTAATCGACATGATGAAGGCGTACTTCATGGACGGTAGCCCCTTTCAGCTGCCGTCCGAGGAGTGCGTCTACTCCACCGTTCGTTTGATTGAAGGCGCCCGGTGGGCGAATTTACCGATAATCTTCACCCGCGTCACCTACCGAGATGATGGTAGAGACGGTGGCATCTTTACGATAAAGATTCCCGCCCTTCGTATCCTTACCGAAGGGAGCAAGTACGCCGAGTTTCATGACTCCCTCACCCCGACAGAGGGTGACTTTGTAGTTACGAAGCAGTACGCAAGTGCATTCTTTGGCACAAACCTATCTGCCACTTTACGAACATTAGGAGTCGACACAGTCATCATTGCAGGAGTATCCACCAGCGGCTGCGTGAGAGCGACGGCACTCGATGCAATGCAAAACGGATTCGTACCATTCGTAGTATCAGATGCGGTAGGCGATCGCGACGAAAGGGTACACAACTCTAACCTTTATGACCTCGAAGCAAAGTATGCAAGC
>JAKCDL010000023.1 GCA_021841935.1 Actinomycetes bacterium
GCTTGGCTACTCCTCAACTTCGCATCTTGGATTCCTTGGTGCTGAGGTTATGCAGATCGGCTCGACCGGTGCACTTACGTCGACAAGCCCAATCTACGTTACTAACGTAAATGGACCTGTCACGACTCATGCATCAGTAGAATCCCAAGTTCCAGCTAACCTTGGCTAGCTAAGGTATTCAAAATTGGTAGATTCGCCGAAGTTCTGATGATTGACGGTTGCGTAAGAAAAACCTAGATTGAACAATAATGAGCCGCTCGAAACCCCGACAAAGGGTGATTTTGAGCGGCTCACGTATTTTCGGCGATATCTTCTTAATGTATGAAGTTAAAGACAATTCTCTCCGTACATGCCCATCCTGACGACGAATCGTCCAAGGGCGCTGGGATTATAGCCAAGTATAAGAAGCAGTTTGGTGCTCGTACAGTTCTAGTTACCGCAACAGGTGGCGAAGAGGGCGATATCGTAAATAAGGCGCTTGATCGACCTGATGTTCGCGATAATTTGGGGTCGATTAGGGCTAGCGAGTTAGCTCGGGCGATTGAGATTATTGGATACGATAGGGCCTTTACTTTAGGGTATCGTGACTCCGGAATGCCTGATAGTGAGGCTAATTCAAACCCCAATGCATTTTGCAACGTCGATCTGGACGTGTCTTCCATGAAGCTCGCAACGATCATTCGTATGGAGCGGCCTGTAGTTATTCTTACCTATCCAGAAATTCAGGATCGTTATCCTCACCCCGACCATATTCGCGTTTATCAAGTAACGATGCGAGCAGTTGAGCTCGCCGCCGATACTTCTATTGAGATCGATGATCTAGAGCCATTTGATGTACCTAAGATCTACTATCACATCTGGACTAAGGGCAGGATTCAGGCGCTGCACGCTAAATTTGCAGAGGTAGGTAAGGTCTCTCCCTTCGACGATGGTTGGTTTGCTGATGCGAAGCAGGATTATGAAGCTACAACCAAGATCGACATCAGCGATTTTATCTCCATCAAATCCGAGGCCCTTCGAGCCCACGCTACGCAGATTGATCCCGAATCTCCCTTTTGGTTTGGATTGACCGATGAGGAGCAGGCAGAGGCTTATCCAACGGAGGATCTATATTTGGCAAAGGCTCCTAAGGGATACGAATTTAGTGGACACGAGGATGATCTATTCGCTGGGCTGGACTAATTTCGTCGAGTTCGAGAGAGCATCAGTCGCTGAATGAGGCACTATCAATTTAGGTCTTTGATATTGTTATTTCGATCGGAAGATCGGCGCGAGTAGGTTACTCCTACCTTTGTGGTTAGATTTTCGTTGTTGGATGGGCCGGATTCTATTCCGGTGGAAAAGAGGGTAACTTTGTTGAAGTGGCTGTCGAAAGAGTGGATCGATGAGGTTGTTCGTTTAGCGGCAGATCAGCCTGAGCGAGCTGGAGCTACCGCTCGCATCCAATACGTAGTTGAAGTACCCGATGGCGATGACATCAACTATTACTGGATCGTTGAGAACGGCAAGTTAGTAGAGAGCGATCTTGGCGAGTTGGATGGTGCTGAGATAACTTTGATTCAAAGTTACGAAGATGCCATGAAGATTCAAAAGCAGCAGCTTGATGCTAACGCTGCATTTATGCAAGGGAAGATTAAGGTAGAGGGAAACATCGGTAAATTGATGTCACTTCTTCCCGTTACTAATTCGGCTGAATACAGAGAGCTTCAAAAGACAATATTGGAAGTTACAGCTTTTTAGTGTTTTGATTGACTTCGAAGGACCTCTATTGGAATTTTCCTTTAGGGGTCCTTTAAGCGCCGAATGGCACTATTTCACGTTTGGCAGATTGCTTTTCAGTTTGAATTTTCTATATTGCGTGTTGTAAGGCAGAGCATGCACCTTTAAGCAGAGGGCTTCTAACGGCATCGAGCAGCTTTTCAAAGCTCTTTAAGCTCATTTTGATCTCTAAAGATTATCTCATTGAACCTATGCGCCGACTTCTAGCTCTCCTGGCTATCAGAGAACTAGCGTTTATTGATTTTTTGTATCAGTATTCTCGGTGTTGGATTCCTTGATGCCTTTTTCGAATTCAGACTTAGCTTGACCTAAGGAGCGAGCCATCTTCGGTAGGCGAGATGCGCCAAAGATAACAACGATTACTAGGAGTACGATTAGGGCGTCCGTTCCAATGACCTCTGCAAGCATGTGTTCATTCCTTTTTTCTAACCTCTAAGCTATGCGCTTAGTTGACTTTACTACAGATCCTCTGGCAAGTAAAAGATATTCTTTTAGTGCTCTTTGTTTTTACAATTCTAACTTCGATTCAAGAGGATGACTTGGATGACTCTTCCATCAATTCTTGGTAAGAGATTGTTTTGACTCCGTACTCCTCTAAAAGCCGTCTTGCGCGATTTAAAGTTAGAGCCTCGAGACTTATTTTTTGGGCCGAAGCCTTCTCGATCCCAAAGACGTCAATGGTCTCCTGGCTGTAAATTGCAGCTTCAACTGCTAATTCGCAGGTTTTGATGTCGAGATCCTGTAGTAATCGCTCAAAGCTTGTGATAGCCCCCTTGGTTGAATTTAGGGGGAAGTCTTTGAAGCTGAGTGTTTTATCTGTAGTTATTAGGTTCTCTTCCGAAATAATCTCCCGCGGCACGTATCCGGCACCTAGTACTTCATTGGAGGTCCCAAGACTTACGCCGACTTTAAATTCTGATGCAACTTCTACGAATACATCAAAAAATTCAGGTCGTAAAATTAGGGACTCATCAAGGGATGATATGTGGGTTGGGTTGATTCCGAGATCGACCGCTCTCTCAAGTTGGGCTCTGCACTCTCTTAGAACCTCTTTGGGGTCGGCGAATTCCCAAAATTCGGCACGTGAAAAGGGGAAGAACCCTCTCCCGTCGATCAATGTGGGTGATGAGGTAATCGGAGACAGTGGGAAGAGGGGATTGTAAGAGGTAAAGCTAAGGGCTACGCCACAGTCAAAAGTAGATAGGTGTTGCGCTGCAAACTTAGCCCATGGTCCCACTGTAATAAGTCGGCTCGTCGTTGATATGCCACGTTCAAAAAGTTCGATAGCCCCTCGCGTAGTGGCGTGAGTGAGTCCTGCGAGTTCGGTAGCGATAATAATTCGGGGTTTTGGCTTTTCTCGGACGTTCGACATCTCATCAACCCTCGTATTAAGTCTCTTTACGGTTACCAATTTACACAGAAGGATGCTTTGTCGATATCAGGAGGCCACTCTGTCAGCAGTAGTTCCTATGGAGATAAGACGCCTACTTGTCTTTATCTTCTCCTCGTAACTTGGTGTTGACGCTAGGACTTTGCGTACTTCTGCGAGATGTCTAAGGTTATTTAGATATTTGGTTCGATTGTTGTCCGTGGGGATAGTTTCTTCGAAAAGTGAAAGTTGATCTCTCATGATGATAATTATGACACCTAGGTGTATCAATTTATCGAACAAGTGTTCTAAAAGATAGTTATCGTAAAAAAGATTCAACCCGGCGGTGAAGGCCGGGTTGAATCTTTTGATATCTCAAACTCTTGTTTGAAAGTAACTGCAACGCCTAGCGTTAGTTGGTTTCTGCGTTAGCCTCGGCCGTTTCTTCTACGGCTTTGTTGTTGCCATCGGCGCGATAGTCGATCTTTGGAACCCACTTAGCCTTATCATCCTCGTGGACTTTAGTTCCGTAGGCTTCATCTACTAGACGACCCACCTCTGCTCCATCGATCGTTTCACGTTCGAGGAGGGCTTTGGCAACCGATTCAAGGCCACTCTTGTGCTTTGTCAACAGCACCATCGCTCGATCTTCTTGTTCGCGTAAGATCTTTTCGACTTCGATGTCAATGATTCGTGAGGTCTGCTCAGAGTAGTCACGGGAGTGCATCAGGTCGTCACCCAAGAAGACCATCTCCTGGCTTCCCCAGGCCATAGGGCCGACCTCTGAGCTCATGCCCCACTCCCTGACCATCTTTCGAGCCAGCTCGGTATTTCGAACTAGGTCATTGGAGGCGCCCGTGGAGAGGTCACCGTAGATGATCATCTCAGCTGCTCGTCCGCCCATTCGAACCACCAAGGAGTCTTCGATGTAGTCCTTGGAATTGATGTGCTTTTCTTCCAGGGGAAGTTGCTGCGTTACACCTAGGGCCATACCCGTTGGAAGGATTGTCACCTTATGGACTGGGTCTGCGTGGGGGAGTAGGTACGCCAGAACGGCGTGCCCCCCTTCGTGGAAGGCAACTCGCTCCTTCTCTGACTCGGAGAGGACGACGCTGTCGCGGCGTTGTCCCATTAATACTCTGTCACGCGCGGCCTCAAAGTCTTCCATGTGTATCTCTTTGTCGCCACGGCGGACTGCATGAAGCGCTGCTTCGTTTACGAGGTTTGCGAGGTCGGCGCCGCTCATACCAGGTGTCCCGCGAGCGACGAGCTGGAGGTCTACGTCTCTAGACATCTTCTTTCCTCGGCTGTGTACCTCAAGGATCGGTAATCTCTCTTCCAGATCTGGAAGGGGGACTACTATCTGGCGGTCGAACCTACCTGGTCTAAGGAGGGCGGGATCGAGGATATCAGGGCGGTTTGTTGCCGCCATCATGACGATTCCCTCCGTCGAGTCAAAGCCATCCATTTCGGAGAGCATTTGGTTGAGCGTTTGCTCTCGTTCGTCGTGGCCTCCGCCTAAGCCCGCACCTCGTTTGCGCCCAATTGAGTCGATCTCGTCGATGAAGATGATTGCAGGGGCTTGCTTACGAGCTGTTTGGAATAGATCTCTAACTCTTGAAGCACCGACTCCGACGAACATTTCCATGAAGTCTGAGCCTGTAACTGAGAGAAATGGAACTCCCGCCTCGCCCGCGACGGCTCGCGCGAGAAGAGTCTTTCCGGTTCCGGGTGGGCCTACTAGAAGAATGCCTTTTGGCACCCGGGCGCCAATATCTTTGAAGCGAGATGCATTCTTCAGAAAGTCTACGACCTCCGTGATCTCTTGCTTTACTCCGGTATAACCTGCGACGTCGTCGAAGGTGGTCTTTGGCCTCTCAGTTGTGTAGACCTTAGCCCGTGACCTTCCAATTGACATGATTCCGCTCATCTGGCCTTGAGCTCTTCGGTTAAGGAATGCAAAGAGGAGAACTAAGAGGAGGATAGGTCCAAGCCATGTAATGGCAAGGGAGAGTAGCGAAGAAGATGAAGTGGCAAAGTCGAGTTGCACCCCTTCATTTCTTAGGGTTGATATGTCATTGGGAATCGATGGGGATGGGCCATTGACACTAAAGGTCGTTCCATCTTTGAATGTACCCGTTATCTTTCCAGTTGTATTGTCTACTACCGCCGTTGCCACCTGTTTGCTAGACGCATCTTGGAGGAACGTTGAGTAGTTCAGGGCAGTCGTTGGGGCAGCTTTCAAGACGTTCAAAGTCAAAATCAAGATGAAGATGACAGCAACGCTGACCCCGATCAACCACTTCCATGCTTGTTCTTGGTTACCTTGGGCACGCTTCATGCCGTTGGGGCCGGGTTTTTTCATATCTGGCATTTGTCTGCTCATACATCCAATCTATGCGAGGTACTCCGGTATGTTATCTATATCAACGCTACTTTGGTCGCGGATAGTTCATTTTGTGCCCAATGTCAAGATGAATTTTATTTTTGGCCAAGAAGATGACATCTAAATGGCTGGTATCCCCAGGTTGCACCGATCGAGTATGGATCTGAGGATGTAGGGTTTTATCTGATGGATTTTGCAGCTGATCGAGACTTTGGTGAGGTAAAGGCGCTTGGTTCTACCCTTTGGGGTCTTGCGTTAGCACTTGTAGCCTCGAACGTCTTCGCGATCATCTATATTTTGGTCGACAACGTCACCTCGACCACGACGATTTCAACTGGAGAGTTGATCGTATCTTCCGTTGGCGTCTATCTCGGTTTCCTTGGTGCGCCACTTCTAGTGGCGAGACGTCAAAATCGTCGTTTGACAGACCTTTTTCACATTTCATTTAAAGCGATAGATGTTGTGATTGGAATCGTCGTTGGAGTTGGCCTACAGCTTGCCGTAGTTCCGCTTTTGTACCTACCACTCGAGGCGCTGTCGCCATCTATCAAAACAGCCATAAGTCAACCGGCGCAACGTCTGACCTCATCTGCGCATGGTTTTACCTTAGATACTTTGATCGTTGGCTTAATACTCGTTGGATTCTCGCCGTTGTTAGAAGAGATCTTTTTTAGGGGATTGGCGTGGCAGTCTTTGATGAACTTCAAGATATCGAACAAGTACCTGAGAGTCGCTGTTGTAAATGGGGGTTCAGCGCTTCTCTTTGCCGCGGCCCACTTTGAACCTCTTCAAACTCTTGGCCTTTTCGTGGTTGGACTCGTCTTCGCGGCAATGCGATATCGCTTCAACCGTCTCGGTCCGACCGTAGTTGCGCACGCAGCGTTTAACTTTATTACCTTTGCAACTATGGCGAAAATACTCTAAATTTTCCTTAATGTAGGGTAAAAAGAAATATGTTTCAGGATATTTCCTCTTCCAACATGGACTTTCGACCTCAATTTCCGTTAATTTCTAAAGGTTTGCTGAATCTAGGTCGAAATCTAAAGATGTAAAAACTCTTACAATTCTCGAAGCTGCCAGAGAAGTGGGGAAGAAATGCTCTGTGAAAATTGTCGTCTAGGAACTACTGTTGAAATATCGCTCACCGTTGGTGGGCACCTCGTATCGCTGGTCTCATGTTCTCACTGTGACAAAAGAATCTGGCAAGCAGATGGGAAGGGCGTCGAGGTAAACCACGTCTTGACCATGGCTAATGGAATGCGCAAATAGCGATCACCGACTCTGGGAACTGGCTTCCTTGGGATTCATAGATTTGAAGAGAGCAAACTCGTAGACTTACCTCGCCTTTTAGCTCTGCTTGATTGATTTGATTCATTCGAATTCACTTTGTCAAACATGCGTTTAGTTGTTGAAGCTCTATGACCTTTTAGCTCTTGAATTTTGATAATCAAATAAATGTCGGCGATGAGGCGTGCGACCGTTAATTTGCATCGAAGTCGGTCAAACAGATCGTTCGAGACGATGGATAGGTGGGTTCCTTTAATTTGATAATCGCTCTCGACGAGTGATCTCATAAGGTAATTTCAACGCAACTTCATCTTTTGAGATTGCAAGTCTTTGTTAATTCCTAAATCGCGAGTAACTTATCCTGCACCCATCGTTCCTCGGGTTGAGAGTCGGTTGAAGCTCGGTGCATTTCTATGAAATTCGAGCGATATTCTCGGTGGCGGTCAAGGTGTTGAGAGGTAGTCAACGCATAGAGGAATTTCCTCGCGAAGATGGCGGTCTACGACTCCAAAGGCAAAGTTGCAAGACATTGGATTGTCAATGGCCAACTAAAACCCAATCTTGCTCGCATGGCCCTAGGTTGATTCATGAGCAAGTCCTATTTCCATAAGGTGTCTCTTGCACGTGGTAATTTACCCATCGAAGGCGAGTCATGTTCATCTTGAAGTATTGATTCGTCTTCGTTTAGTTAATTTGCGAAATCGAAAATTGCCGAGGGTGCCCTGCTTTCACACTCGAATGGAGCGAGCCATGTAGACAACCTTATGTTTTCATTGAGGTACGCTCTTTGTCTTCGTATCGACGTGAACGATCCAACAGGGAAAAGCTCACCGTTGTTATTGTTCAAGATTTGTAACTTTTTATCGATACCGAAGTCGGGAGATTTTCAATTGAAGTCAAAGTTTGCGTTAGTGCGAGCTAAATTGCTCGGAAACCCGTGGTATCTCTAGACGGGCCTAACCGTGGTATCTCTAGACGGGCCTAATTGGATCAATGAAGATGATTTTGAGGGGGCCAACTCGGCCTGAATGCTGCGCTAGTGGTACTTATCGTAAAATCTGATGTAGTTTCTTGTTGATAGATTGTTGTTCTGAGGGTCGTTTTTGAGGATCCTCGCAAGTTTCAAGTTACGCGATGGGAGATTCAATGGTCACCGAGGCCCTAGCGCCCCAAGACGATGTGAAGACCGGGGGCGGTGAAGAAGAAACGTCCAAAGGACGAACAGGGAATCGCGGCTTCGCCATAGACCGAGTCATCGCATACTTGATCCTCATTGCCACTTCGATATTTTTACTTTGGCAGTATCATCCAACGCTTCTGTTTTCGAATACCACCACAACAGGTGGTGACACGGGTGCTCACTTTTCTGTTGCGTACTTTTACATCCACAATATTTTGAACCACTTTCGGTTGACTGGGTGGAGCTCTTCATGGTATGCGGGGTATCCACTCTACGTCTTCTACTTTCCCTTCCCAGGAATAGTAACGGCGTTTCTGTCGATATTTTTCCACTATGGCATTGCCTTCAAACTCACGACGGTTGTTGGTACCTTCACCCTGCCTTATGCCATCTTCTACTTTGCTAGATCGATGAAGGTAGGTTATCTCCTGTCGGCCCTTTCGTCGGTTATGGCTTTGGCGTACCTCTTCGATAGGAGTTTTACAATTGATGGTGGAAATATTGCCTCCACGCTTGCCGGAGAGTTTTCATTTTCAATATCTCTTTCTCTGGCCTTCTTTGGACTTGCAATCCTTCTTGTAAACCCGCGCTCCCTGAGAAGGCGCCTCCTCTCCGGAGTCGTATTAGCTCTAAGCCTTCTTTCGCACATTTTGCCAGCGGCATTTGCCGTCGCTGTCCTGCTGTTCCTCGTAGTACTTCGCAGGAGACGCGAAGTCACCTGGGGTTCAGCTGTTTCAGTAGTAGTTATGGGTGCGATATGTGCGATTTGGGAGCTTCCCTTGATCGCGAATTATTCGTTGTCAACTTCTATGGGCTGGTCAAGAATTACAACATATGCGACAAGTCTCTTTCCCACTGAACTTAGAGTCTTTATAGTTCTGGCGATTGTTGGCTTTATCGCCTCCCTAGTCCTGAGGATTGAGATCGGTGCCCTCTTTGGAACGGTGGCAATCTTTTCTGCGATCACGTTTATCTTCTTCCCGTTGAAGGCTGTATACAACGGTCGCGTCCTGCCCTTCTACGTCCTGTCGATCTATATTCTCGCCGGCATCGGAATCTTTGTGATAGTCGACTCAATTCCACTTCTTTTTTCCAAGTTGGCAGGAGCAAAGGTTGCGACTCCCGGTATGGCCCGAGCCATGAGTGATCTAGATGATGACAACTTCGCCAACTCGACCTCTAATGCATTTAGTCAGAGCGACGACTTTGCAGTCGCTAAAAAGACGTCAAACAAGAAATTGCGCGGGAGAGCGGTAACCGTTCTGATCTCACTCGCAATCACGTTGGTGGTTGCCCTGCAAGCCAATGGAAGTCCAAGCTGGTTCCCAATCAAGGTTGCGCCCGGATTTGTTCAGTCTTGGATCAAGTGGAACTACACCGGTTACGAGGGTAAAGTCGGCTTCCCTGCCTATCGAGCGCTTATGTTGAAGATGATTCAAGTCGGCAACACCTATGGGTGTGGACGGGCTATGTGGGAGTACAACTCCAACCAGAACGACTACGGAACTCCAATGGCATTGATGTTGCTGCCTTACTGGACAAATAACTGCGTCGACTCGATGGAGGGTCTCTACTTTGAGTCCTCCGCAACGACGCCGTACCACTTTTTGAATCAAAGTGAACTTTCGGCAGCGCCATCCGATGCTATGGCGGGGCTTCCCTATGGCGGAACAAACGTTCCACTTGGGGTTCAGCACCTGCAACTACTTGGCGTCAAGTACTATATGGCTTTTTCTCCAAGTATCAAGCAGGCAGCAAATGCTGATCCATCACTGAAGCTGATAGCACAGGTCCCTGCTTACTCACCCTCCTCGACTACTCCTGTCCTCTCAGAGAGCTGGAACATCTATGAAGTACTCAACTCCCAAGAGGTTCAACCCCTTACTCAAGTTCCGGTGAATCTAAAGGGTGTCAGCCAGGGTCAGTCTTCGTGGTTGCCAGCTGCTCTCAACTTCTACCAAAATCCATCACTTTATCCAGTTGAGCGGCTACTAAATGGCCCTTCATACCTTCCGTCAGTCGCAGCGACCTCGAAGTTGTCCTCGACTACGTCCTACGGAGCAGATGCCGTATCTAACGTAGTGACAACTAACGACTCAATATCTTTCGATGTTACTAACACAAAGGTTCCAGTCCTCATAAAAGAGTCGTACTTCCCGAACTTCAAAGCAACTGGGGCCCTTGGACCATTTCGCGCTACACCAAATGAGATGGTCGTCTTCCCAACGTCGAACCACGTGGAGATCTCATACCAAAACAGCACGGCTGATAATCTCGGTGAGGCAATTTCAGGGCTTTCGCTTTTGATAGTTCTGTTAGGTCTTTTACGTCCGAAGACTTTTACCCCAAAGAAAGAGTCAAAGTAGCGCTACATATTAGGGTAAGTGACTCGATTTCATCGACATCGTCTTATCTGTCGACTAGCCTATCTACGTTCCTTGGTCGGTAATCAGCCTGGGAGTAGATGGTAATTAGTCCATGGAGATTTGAATGAACGACGTTAACTTGGGTGGCACAAGCCCGACTATGGAGCGGCTAAATAAAATCTTTAAGGCCTACGACATACGTGGACTCGCTCCTCAAGAGTTGAACTTCGAGATTGCGGAGGCTGTTGGATATGCCTTTGCAGTTTTCACCGGTTCTGACCGGATAGTTGTTGGCCGTGATATGCGCCCTACGGGTGTGGCGATGGAAGAGGCCTTCATAAAGGGGGCGAATCGCGCGGGGGTTTCGGTCGATAAGATTGGCCTTTGCTCAACTGACATGCTCTACTTTGCCTCCGGTCACCTCAATCAACCCGGAGCAACCTTTACCGCCTCTCACAACCCTGCTGCTTATAACGGAATTAAGCTTTGTCTGGCCGGCGCTGCCCCAGTTGGCGAAGAGACTGGCCTTCTTGAGATAAAGGAGACGGTAGCCAAGTATCTAGATGGCGAAGTTGCCTTCGATGAAGCGCGATCCAACTTCGATAATCGAGAAGTTGATCTCCTCGACAAGTTTGCAGATCATGTGCGCTCGTTCGTTGATCTTGATTCCCTAAAGCCCCTCAAGGTAGTTGCAGATACAGCAAATGGAATGGGAGGATATGTCGCTCCAGCTGTCTTTGCGGCCTTGCCATTTGAAATTACCATTCTATTTCCTGAACTCGATGGAAATTTTCCCAATCATCCCGCTGATCCAATTCAGCCAGAGAATCTCCAAGATCTAAAGAGCGCAGTTTTGGCAAGTGGAGCGGACGTCGGACTCGCTTTTGATGGTGATGCAGACAGAGTCTTCCTCGTAGATAACAATGCCGCACCTCTCTCTGGGTCACTTACAACATCGATAGTGGCCAAAGCAATGTTGGAACGCTCACCTAATTCCGTAATCCTTCATAATCTGATCTGTTCCAAGGCCGTTCCTGAGATCATCCGGGAGAATGGCGGTACTCCGATAGTAACGCGCGTTGGCCACTCATTCATCAAGGCAGTGATGGCCGAAGAGGGTGCTCTCTTCGGCGGAGAACACTCAGGTCACTACTACTTCCGCGATAACTTCCGCGCCGACTCTGGTATCATTGCCGCTCTAATTATTTTGGAGCAGATCTCTAAGGCGGGCATTCCGCTCTCTGAGATACGCAAGCCATTCGAGCGCTATAGCGCCTCTGGCGAGGTAAATACTCGCGTCAACGATGCTTTGAACGTCATCGCGTTTATCAAAAACGCCTACGACGGTAGGGCTAAGATGAGCGAGATGGATGGTCTTACGGTTGACTTTGGCGACTGGTGGTTTAACGTTAGGCCAAGCAATACCGAACCACTTTTGCGGTTGAACCTCGAGGCGAAGAGCCCAGAGGAAGTCGCGAATAAGTTAGCCGAAGTCGTAGCTGTAATTTCAAAGGCTGAGTCGAAGGGTTAGATCTGCAATATGCTCAGTGATACACTCATAAAACTGTTGGTTTGTGCTGATGACAAGGAGTCGCTCCTTTACGTCGACTCTGAGAATGTTCTTTTGAATCCTAGGAGCCGAAGGCTCTATCGCATAGAAAATGGGATTCCAGTGATGTTACTCGATCAGAGCACGATCGTCTCGGAGGAGGAGGCGGCGCGGCTTTCATCTCTTCCGCACCGGGTGACCGGTACCGGTAGCTAGCGGAAACGTTAGTTTTTGACTTGCCACCTTAGCGTGGTAGTAATTATCAAGTGTTTTTATCGCCGTGTGCGACCTCTATGCAAGGGATATTGATGACCAGCGAGTGGCCTTATCAGGTTTCTGACCAGTTTTCGATGTGGGATGTAACAGCTTCGCTCCCGGAGCAGGTGATAGCAGCGGCGGAGAGTGCTTCCAACGTTGAGCACCTTCCCGATCGGGAGCTAATTGAAAACATCGTAGTCTTTGGCATGGGTGGAAGTGGAATTTCAGGTGATGTACTGATTGCTGCGGCGGGTCCAGTACTGCCAGTCCCTGCGACAGTTGTGAAGTCATATACCACCCCTGCCTATATTTCTCCTGGAACATTGGTCTTTGCTATGTCATTCTCGGGAGAGACAGAAGAGACTCAAGAGGCCGTTGGAATGGCCATTGAGATGGGCGCCCAGGTGGTAGTGGTATCTACTGGTGGAGAGCTTGCTAAAATGGCCATGGAAACTGGTATGGCATATGTACCGGTGCCCGACGACATACCACAGCCAAGGGCAGCGCTTGGAGCGCTTTCAATACCGCCACTGATGATCCTCGATAGTCTCGGTCTATTTCCAGGTGGTCGTTATTGGATCGATCAAACAATCAACCAATTGCAACGTCGTCGTGATCAGTTGGTCTCAAAGCGTTCAGTTGCTGAAGAGATTGCTGATCGACTCTTTGGTAAAATGACGTTACTTCATTCCTCTGGATCTGTCGGTAGTGCCGCTACTACCAGGTGGAGAGCGCAGATCAATGAAAACTCCAAGGCGATGGCTTTTGCATCGCTCTATCCTGAAAATTGCCATAACGAGTTAGCCGGTTGGGAATCGCTAGTCGAAGTTACCAAAAAAGACCTTGCAGTTGTGAGGTTGCGCCACGATAATGAACACCCGCAAGTGAACCGTCGCTATGAAATTACCAGTGAGTTCATCGATCCAAATGTTGCGGATGCACTTGAGGTCAATGCGCAGGGTGAGGGTGAGTTAGCGCAATTTTTTGATCTTGCGATCGTTGGTGACTTCGTATCGCTTCACTTGGCGGGGGCTTATGGTGTCGATCCGGGTCCTATCAATGTCTTGAATGCGTTGAAGTCTCGATTGAAGGATCCATCGAACTGATTTAAAGAGAACCCTAGATCTGTTGGAAATTTGAACGAGAGTTGAGGTTCTCGTGGATGTGACACAGATTTCGTAAAAGTAATGATGTTATGAATTATCGTTGATGTGGAAGATTTTTGATTTGGAGCGTATATGAACTTTGATATTGCTGATGTTTCTCTTGCCGATGCTGGCAAGCAGAGGATTGCCTGGGCCGACTCCGAGATGCCGGTATTGGCATCTATACGGGAGCGCTTTCGCGCGGAAAGGCCCTTCGAAGGTCATACCGTTGCCGCTTGTATGCACATAACAACTGAGACCGCCAACTTGCTTCGTGCTCTCAAGGCAGGTGGAGCAAACGTAGTTGCTTGTGCCTCTAATCCACTTTCTACCCAAGATGACGTAGCCGCGAGCTTGGTCAAGCACGAAGAGATCGCGATCTTTGCCATCAGAGGAGAGAATGAAGCTACCTACGTCTCTCACATAGATGCCGTACTTGATGAAGTCCCAACAGTGACGATGGACGACGGTTGTGACTTGGTTACCCGCCTTCACACTGTTCGAAGCGAAAACATTGATAAGGTCGTTGGTGGTACCGAAGAGACCACAACCGGAGTGATTCGACTTAGGGCGATGGAGACCGACGGTGCTCTTCGTTATCCAATCGTTGCAGTAAATGACGCTGACACTAAGCACATGTTCGACAACCGCTATGGCACTGGACAATCCACATTGGATGGCATCATTCGTGCTACTAATGTCCTCCTTGCTGGAAAGGTAGTCGTTGTTGCTGGCTATGGATACTGCGGCAAGGGGGTTGCGTCTCGTGCACGTGGCCTTGGCGCTCAAGTTGTGGTCACCGAGATCGATCCAATAGCTGCCTTGGAGGCGGTAATGGATGGATTTCGTGTTGAATCGATGGACGAGGCCGCCAAAGAGGGCGACATCTTTGTGACTGTGACCGGAAACCGCGATGTCATCGTAGAGCGCCACTTCAAAGCAATGAAGGATGGAGCGATTCTCGCAAACTCTGGCCACTTTGACATTGAGATCGACCTGAAGGCTCTCTCTGCGATGGCAAGTGGCGAACGTCGACGCATGGTAAAGCCAATGGTCGAGGAGTTCCTCATCGACGGCGATAGCGGTGCTAGTAGGATTCGCGTATTAGCCGAGGGGCGTCTAGTAAACCTTGGTGCAGCTGAAGGGCACCCAGCAGCTGTCATGGACATGAGCTTTGCGAATCAGGCGCTAGCGGCTGAATGGGTAGTGAAAAACGTCTCGTCACTCGGCCAAAAGGTCTATGACGTTCCCCGTGAGATCGATGACGAAGTGGCTAAGTTGAAGTTGGCTGCAATGGGCGTCACGATAGATACTTTGACCGATATTCAGAAGGAGTATCTGACCTCTTGGAATCACGGCTAATTTGGTCTAGCCTAAAGGTAGTTGAATAGGTCTGTGGTTGAAAGTCGATGCCAGCCGTAGGCGAAACGATCCACGTAAGCTAACTGGTGTTAGTGATCATGGTACGGCTTAGATGTAAGTCCCGGCATTGCTAGATCTACAGGGGGTCTTCAACGGCTTAAACGGTCCAAATCGGACTAAGGGCGAGTGTGGGGTCAAAGACCAGGTCAGCTATTCAATTCCCCGTCGTGGTTCTGCTGCGGCGGGGATTCATCATTTAAAGATATTTTCTAGATAAGGCCATTTGACCCCTAATAAAAAGTTATCTTTTTCCCGATTTAACAAATAGTTATCGAATTGTTTGCCAGAGGTTAATAAATTCGGTAGTTTGTGGTTAGGAGGTCAACATCGAGATTAGGTACAAAGGGACCCTTTACTAAGTAGTGGCCGAATAAAAGGAGGAAAATTGGAGATATCTTTCCGAACCAAGCACGTTAATCTTGCTGAATCCGATCGTGAGTTGATCAAGCACAAGATTGAACACCTGAGCCACTTAGCAGATGGTGCGTTGCGAGTTGAGATCGCGTTCACCGAAGAGAAGAATCGACGAATCGCCGAAAAAGAGGTGTGTGAGATAACAATGCACACCAGATGGGCGGTGGTAAGAGCTAAGGCATCCGGTACGACCCAGATTGAGGCTGCCGACAGAGTGGTCGAGAAGATCGAACATCGAATTGAAAAGTTCAAAGGAAAGATAATCAAGCAGACCCATCCACACCATCGCGCACCTAAGGTCGGTGCAAGCTCTTTTGAAGGCGATGGCGAGGAGGAGTTAGCCCTACTTGGTGGCACGAACATAGTCAAAGAAAAGTCGTTCTCCATCCCTCCGATGGATCCATCCGAGGCGGCTCTGCAGATGGAGCTTCTATCTCATGACTTCTACTTCTTCACTAACTCAGAAACTGGAAATCCTGCAATTGTGTATATGCGTGAAGACGGAGACGTAGGCCTGATCGACGCCAAAGGCGCATAGTCAGTCATCGAGTTTAATTCAGGTAAAGAGGCCGCTAATTGCCACCGATGTTGTCTCCTAAGGGGATATTTGGGGTGATTTAGGCCTCTTTACCTCTATTGTGGTCTTATTTGACGTGGTCGTCGAATACATTTCCACAATTATTTACTACGATTGATAACGATGAGTGTTTTTTCTAAAGTCCTTCGCGCTGGCGAAGGTAAAAAGGTACGTAGATTAGCGGAGCTAGTCCCTGACATAAACGCCCTTGAAGATGAGATGGTTCTCCTCTCGGATGGAGAGCTTCGTGCGAAGACCGATGAATTTCGTAATCGCCTCGACAACGGGGAGACCCTCGACGATCTGATGGTCGAGGCATTTGCGGTCGTTCGTGAAGCTGCCAAGAGAACTATTGGTCAGCGCCACTATGACGTTCAGCTAATGGGTGGCATGGCGCTCCACTTTGGCTGGATCGCCGAGATGAAGACGGGTGAAGGAAAGACTCTAGTTTCTACCTTGCCGGTCTATCTAAATGCCTTGAATGGCCAGGGGGTTCATGTCGTAACGGTCAATGATTACTTGAGTTCCCGTGACTCCGAACTAAACGGCAGGATCTATAGCTTTCTCGGCCTTTCAACTGGTCTAATTTCTCCTACCATAGACGATCCAACTGTTCGCAGAAGAGCATATGACTGCGACGTTACATATGGTACAAATACAGAGTTTGGCTTTGATTATCTTCGCGATAATATGGCGAAAAGCGTCGATGACATGGTTCAGCGTGGACATGTCTATGCCATAGTTGACGAAGTAGACTCGATTCTCATCGATGAAGCGAGGACGCCGCTAATTATTGCCGGACCAACTGGTGCGCCGCCGAAGATCTACTACGACTTTGCGGCTATCGTTAGGACTCTTAGGGCTGTCGTTGACTATGAGGTTGACGAAGAGAAGAAGATCGTTTACCCCACTGAAGATGGTATCGCCAAGGTTGAGCGCGCGCTTTCGATCGAAAACCTCTACGATCCAAGCGTAACGATGTACCTTCATCAGCTAAATCAAGCTCTAAGGGCTAAAGAGCTCTTTAAGCGAGATAAGGACTATATTCTCGACAAGGGTGAAGTAAAGATCGTTGACGAGTTCACTGGTCGTATTCTCGAGGGGCGCAGATGGTCAGAGGGTCTCCATCAAGCCGTTGAAGCTAAAGAACGGGTCAAGATCAAGGAAGAAAATCACACCTGGGCTACTGTTACTCTACAGAATTACTTCAGGATGTACGAGAAGCTAGCCGGTATGACCGGAACCGCTGAGACCGAGGCTGCAGAATTTGCTTCGACCTACAATTTGCCCGTTATTCCAATTCCAACAAATATGCCAGCAGCTAGAACTGACTATTCTGACTACGTCTTCAAGACCGAAGAGTCTAAGTTCTGGGCAATTGTGAATGACATTGCTGACAGGTATGTGAAGGGGCAACCGGTTCTCGTTGGTACTGCTTCAGTTGCCAAATCTGAGTTGCTCAGCTTCTACCTTCAGAAAAAGGGGGTACCACACAAGGTTCTAAATGCCAAGGCTCACGCTCAAGAGGCTGAGATTGTTGCCCAAGCCGGAAGATTGAAGGCCGTTACAGTCGCTACAAATATGGCAGGGCGAGGCGTCGATATTATCTTGGGTGGAAATCCTGAACTTCTAGCCGCGGCGGAGTTGCGCGCTAGGGGCCTCTCTGAGGCCGATGAGGGTTATAGTGAGGCGCGCTCGGAACTCATCGAGAAGTTCAAGGTAGAGTGCAAGCAAGAGGGCGACGAGATCCGTAAATTGGGCGGCCTCTACGTGCTTGGCTCTGAGCGTCACGAGTCCAGGCGAATCGATAATCAGCTTCGTGGTCGTTCGGGACGCCAGGGCGATCCTGGTGAGAGCCGATTCTTTCTCTCTCTCGAAGACGATCTGATGCGCCTCTTTGCATCCGGCGCAGTCTCTTCAATCCTGGAGAGGACCTTCCCTGATGACCTTCCGATTGAGAATAAGATGGTCTCAAGAGCTATAGAAAAGGCTCAGACGACTGTAGAAGGTCGAAATGCTGAGATCCGCAAAGAGGTTCTGAAGTACGACGAAGTCCTCAACGAACAGCGTAAAGTGATCTACGAGAGACGCTTTGGAATATTAGATGGAGAGGATCTCCGAGAGCACACTCTCGAGGTGCTTGAAGAGAACATCACTGAAATTGTCACTAGCAACACTGATAGCGACTTTCCAGAGGAGTGGGACCTAGATCGCCTCATTCAGGAGGTGCATATGATCTACCCCACCGGCTTCTTGGTGGTGGATCTGAAAGAGGCTGTCTCGCGGGATCAGATAATTGGAAGCATCGTGACCGAGGCCGAGGATTATTACTTCCGAAGAGAAAACGATATCCCCGGTGGTGTCGAGACAATGCGCGCGGTGGAGCGAGAGATAATGCTCAACGTGATCGATACAAAGTGGCGAGAGCACTTGGCTGAGATGGACTACTTGCGTGAGGGCATTAATCTGCGAGCTATGGGTCAGCAAGATCCTCTTGTTGCCTGGCAGCGTGAAGGCTTTGAGATGTTCACGGCTTTGATAAAGGCGATCGACAGCGACTACATTCGCCTCGTCATGCGAGTTGAGGTAATGGCACCAGCAGCACCTAATTTGGCAGTCGGTACCGACCTCTCAGCGGCCTTCTACCAGGCGGGCAACGTCGACTCTAGCGAATTCGGAAACGTATTAGACGTTAAGGCGGCTCACCTTGGAGGTGTTCCTGAGCCAGAGGTTGACTTAGAGGCGGCAAAGATCGGACGCAATGATCTTTGTTGGTGTGGCAGTGGCAAGAAGTACAAGCACTGTCATGGTAACAATGGCGACTAGGATTGAAGGGTAGTCTGGAGGCTCTTTTACGCCCTTCCATAATCCCTCCGAACTGGCGGTTTGTATAGTTGCGATCATACAGTGACGAACTCGAGGCCCTTGCCAAGCGAGTTGAGGAAGCAAAGGTCTATCTAAAGCTCGGTCGTACTATTGAACGTATGGCCGAGCTTGAACCAGTTATGGCGTCCCCGAATCTATGGGACGACGTTGAAAGTGCGCGCCGCGTTACCACTGAATTTAACCGGCTCAAGAGTGATGTCGATGAATTCGACACCCTCGATTTAGCGATTGCCGATCTTGGGGCCCTAGAAGAGATGCTGGCCGAGGGAGAAGACGAATCCCTAAGCTCTGAATACGAGACCTTGTTTAGCAAGCTCTCGCGCCACATCGACGAAGTAGAACTGCGTTCGCTCTTCTCTGGTGACGACGATGAAAGTGACGCGGTTGTTGAAATTAAACCACGCGCTGGCGGTACCGATGCCCAAGATTGGGCTGACATCCTTATGCGAATGTATCAACGATGGGCCGATCAAAACGGCTTCTCGGTAGAAGTTGACGACGTGTCGCCCGGCCAAGAGGCTGGAATTCTCTCAGTTTCGATGATCATTAAGGGTCGCTACGCATATGGTCTCCTTCAGGGCGAGAGGGGCATACATCGATTAGTTCGTATGTCTCCCTTCAACGCCAAGCACTCGCGTGAGACATCCTTTGCCCTAGTCCAAGTCTTTCCAATGGTTGATGAAAATATTGAGATCAACATTGATGAAAAAGATTTGAGGATCGATACCTACCGTTCGTCGGGTGCAGGTGGTCAGCACGTGAACGTTACCGACTCGGCTGTGCGCATAACTCATATCCCGACGAACATCGTAGTCTCTTGCCAAAATGAGCGTTCTCAGCTTCAAAATAAGGCAAAGGCGATGAAGGTGCTTGCCGCTAAATTGGCAGATTTAGAGCGCGAGAATTTGCGAGCCCAACGAGAATCTCTGGCTGGAAGTTCAACAGAGATGAGTTGGGGAAATCAGATACGTTCCTATGTTATGGCTCCGTATCGCTTGGTCAAAGACCTTCGTACATCGCATGAGACTGCAAATGTCGATGGAGTTTTGGACGGTGAGGTCGGTCCTTTTATGGAGACTTACCTACGTTGGTCAAAGGCACTCTGAAAGTGCATGATTTGGGCGGGGTGGCCCAAGAAAGTTTGAGCGCAGATGATCAAAGTTGATAATGTAACGAAGTCCTATAAGACGGGACAATACGCACTAAGAGATTGTTCTCTAATGGTTCAAAGAGGGGAGTTCGTTTTTTTGGTTGGCCCCTCTGGCTCCGGTAAGAGCTCGCTTCTAAGACTCATGCTGCGTGAAGAGCGTCCCGACTCTGGCCACATCTTTGTAGCAGGAAAAGATCTTGGAGCTATGCCCGATTGGAAGGTGCCATTTTTCAGGCGCAATATCGGAGCGATCTTCCAGGACTTTAGGTTGCTTCCAAATAAGACGGTCTTTGAAAACGTCGCCTTTGCGCTTGAGGTAACTGGAAATCCAAAGAAACAGATTCAGACACAAGTTCCTCAAATGTTGGAGCTCGTAGGATTGGATGATAAGGCGACTCGTCTTCCCAATGAGCTCTCAGGTGGTGAGCAACAGAGAGTTGCCATCGCTAGGGCTTTTATAAATAAACCACTGATTTTGCTAGCCGATGAGCCAACGGGAAATCTTGACCCCGATACTTCTTGGTCTATTATGCGACTACTTGAACGGATCAATAGGACTGGCACTACCGTTCTGATGGCCACGCACGACGTTGGGATCGTTGACTCGATGCGTAGAAGGGTTATCGAGCTAGACCATGGAGTTATTACTCGTGACCAAGTTAGAGGCGTCTACGGCCTTAACTAACTTTTGTGATTGCGCGAGATTGAAAGGAATAATTGCTAAATGGCATTTTCGGTAGATTACGTCGTCAAGGAGACGGCCTCTAACCTTTGGCGAAATCGCCTTATGAGCCTCGCCGCGATCTTGACGATCGCGGTGTCCCTCGCACTTGTAGGATCCGCTCTCCTAATCAAACAGGGCGTGAGTGTGGCAACTTCGCAGTGGCAAGGGGGGACTCAGCTACTGATATTTCTGCAGCCAAATGCTACTCAAGCTCAAACGAACGCAATCGATACACAGCTCAAGGGAACCGCCGCAGTTAAGAGCTTCTTCTATGTCGATCAAGCCGCATCCTATGTGGAGTTCAAGCGTCTCGAGGCAAATCAGCCTGACTTCTTAACTTCAGTGACCGAGAGCCAGATCCCTCCCTCTTTCAGAGTCGCCCTCAAGGATCCAGCCGAAGCAGCTACGGTTGGTCAAATATTTGAGCAGCAAGCTGGTGTCATGAAGGTTCAATACAATCGAAGTGCGATTGACACGATGCTCAAAATATCATCGATCGCCCAGATAGTAATTCTGGGTCTAGCGACAATTTTGCTTCTTTCGGCATCCGTTTTGATTTTGAACGTTATCAGGGTTGCGATCTTCTCTCGAAGGCGAGAGGTAACTGTCATGAAGTTAGTCGGTGCTACGAACTGGTTCATTCGAATACCGTTCATGCTCGAGGGACTTATTCAGGGGCTTCTCGGTGCCACGGTCGCCGCCGTTGCTGTTGTTGGTGTAAGAAGTCTCTTCACATATATCATTCACCACTTCAAGGCTCAGCTTCTTGAGTCATTTGTTCTGTCGGGCCATGACGTGATCATGACTGAAGTCTTTGTTCTTGTGATTGGTACGGTAGTTGGAGCGCTGGGGTCTCTTCTGGCGGTGAGGCGCTACTTAGATATTTAGTTAGCTGCCAAGAGGTACTTCAAAACCATGGCTTTGCTTCGTCGATAATCCTGAAAAGTCTCGTTTAGGATCCAAAGCACAGATCATTTGTTAGTTCAAAGGGTGATTGCCGAGTTTCCTCTATTTTCGCATATGTACCCCTAGTTTCCAAGTGAAGGTGCTCATTCCATAGGGATTTGTGGTCGCAGCCTAAATTTCTGCGAAGAGTCAAAATTCATGCCCTGAAGTATATTGATCGGTCTTAATTTGACTTCTTAATTGGACGAAGGCCAAGGTGGATCTTGGCGGTGCCTAATTAAGGTACGAGCAATCGGAGCGTGTTTGCGTTTTGCGCATTAGCAGTTTCCTAGCACCAATTCTAATTCCTCGCTCTTGAGCTCTTTATGCCGTCGTGCGATTGGCAATGTCGCGCGAATCTTGAGAATTCGACTCTTCAAGGTTCGCGCGTTGGTCTGCTGCAACTATTAGCGTTCGAAGAAGTTGAGTAAAGTCACCAGCGTTTTTTCGAAATAGGGCGTCGTCACCTAATTCAATTGCAGCGTGCATCAGTTTGTGAATTTCAAAGAGTCGGGTATCTGCATACTTCGATCTCCTGGTGAACTCATATAGAGAGCAATCCTGAAGCTTAGGACGTCCTGATATCTTGTTTGTATGGGTTATCTCCCAATGAAAAGCTAATGCTCCGAGCTCGGAAGTTATCTCGCTCGGTATGCGAAATTGCCCCTCCCTGCCTATTAGAAGTCGTATCTCTTCATCGGGTATCGGCTTTGAAAATAGGTAGCCTTGGGCCCGATTGGCGATCAGTGCTCGTGCTACCTCAAGTTGCTCGACTCTTTCAATTCCTTCCACCTCAACTGCAATTTCGAGGTCGCGTCCAATGGTCGTCGAAATACCAATGAGTTCAATTACCTTCACTGGATCGAAAAACGCACTCGATATAAGGGATCTATCGAGTTTGATTACATCGAACGGGAGCTCTCGTAGTCGCGCAATATTGGAGTAGCCAATTCCAAAGTCGTCCATAACAAGTTGTGCACCAAGATCTTTGATCCTACGGATGTTGTCGTTGCGAAGCCTTCTATCGGTCTCGTCTGCATCTTCTAATATTTCGATTGAAAGTAGGGATGGGTGTATTTGAGCAGCTTCTATGAAGCGGTCAAGCCACCTGATCAGGTTCGGGTCGATGAGCGTAGCTGGATGAAGATTAAGTGATAAGCCGATCTTGTGCCCATCTCGTTGAAGACCATGAAGAGTCTCAAGGGCTTTTTCGCTTGACCACCGAAGCAGATTGAATAGATCTTTTTCATTTAGAAGGGGTAGAAATACTGCAGGTGAAACTATTGAGCCATCATCGAGGCGCAACCTAGAGAGTAGTTCAAGCTTCTCAACCCTACCTGTCTCCAAATTTACAATCGGTTGGAAGTGGGGTACCACCCCTTGGGGGTTGAAGGCATTTTTTATATTTGAGACGTTAGCTAGACGAAAGTTTGGTGTGTTGGAGTGAGCCTGCTGCCAAACTAACATCCCCCTGGTTTGGATCGAAGCTATCAACTGCGAACCGAGTGTCGTTTCAAAGATGTTAGCTATCTGGCCAAGGAGGATCGCGACTGCTACGGCACCTCCACGATCATCGAGAATTGGAATTGCAACTGCCGATGCTACTTCGCGATCAAAGTGCTTTTCGCCGCCATCGTAGTGGTCGCGCCTTCGATCGATCGAAGGAATCGAGATGGAGATACCTTCGACAAAGGCGCTGTTGACCAGCGTCATACATCTATCTCCAAGAGGACCTGTGGCGCCACTCTTTGTGACCGACTCGTCATATGATGTCGGAAGCCTTAGAAGGGCGGTTTCAACTAGGTCGCCCTCTCCTTTGACAAAGAGTGCTACGCCATGTATCCCTGGTAGTCGAATCGTCGATTCGATCTCGCTTGAGAGGGTTGATATCCAATCGTGGCCGCGATAAGGAATCGGCCTAGATGAGTAGTCTGAATATCGATGAGTGATAAGCGATGAAAAGGCTCCTTGAACGTCGTTGAGATCGATAATTCGCGCCCTAATTACCGCTAAAAGCTCACTAATCAGTTGAGTCGGCACGTCACTACCTTGAAGGTTGTACTCGATTGACGTCTTGACTGTATCCCCGGCTTTGAAGGCGATCTCTCCTACTCCTGTCGTTAGAGTCCAGGCTTGACAGAAGTTTCGAGTGGCAAAGGCGATGTACTCTAAAGTCGCATCAGATGAGAGCAGTTGTTCAATTAGCTCCTGAGTCGTCACATAAAGATGGTTACTGTCCTCTTCGGCGAGATTTTCGAGAAAGCGTGAGGGAATGAGCGACGAAAAGACTCCAAAGGCCTCTTCAGAAGCTTTTCCTGCGACATCTCGAAGGTCGCCTTCAACTTCCAAGAGAAGTTCTTTGGCCCTCCTGCTATACGGCTCGGCGGCTACGTCGTGGTTTATTATCGCCTCTTCCTCGCCGGATCTCCACCTCCGGTACCAATTTCGACGAGCTCCCTTTACATCTTTAAGCTGATAAAGGGCGATATCAGCGTGCTTCATCAACGCCTTAATGTCACTGCCGTCGTCTGGAAAGACTGAGTACCCGAAGCTGAATTTGAATGTCATGGTCATGTCAGAGACGGTCAGGGGATCTGCTAGAACCTTATCGATCGACTTTAGCATTCTGTCAATCCTGCTATATGACGGTACATCAGCTACCAGTACAAATTCATCCCCACCAATACGGGCAAGTAGATCGCCGTCGTCTAAGAGAGTTGATATTCTCTGCCCAAACTCAATTAGAACGTGGTCGCCTTCCGCGTGGCCAAATCGGTCGTTAATCCACTTGAAGTCGTCAAGGTCGAAGATCCCTATCATAAAACGTTTGGGAGATTCTTCCCCCTCTATCTTTAGTGCGCTGTGTTCATAGAGGGCTAAGCGATTTGGCAGCCCGGTGAGCTGGTCGACTCGCGCAAGAGTGGCGGCCTCGATGAGTTCGTTATCCTTGAGTACCCGCCGATTGATCTCGCGTACGCCTTTTGCGAGCAGGTTTACGATTCTCATGGTAACGTCCATCACATTTGAGTCAAAGACCGCAACGTGTGGAGAAAAGATCAGTAGAACTGCAAACGTCGCTCCGTCGACAACTATAGGTAGCGCTGACAGAGACCTTAGGTGGTGCCTTTGTGCAAATTGACGCTCGGCTGTAAAACGATCGTCGAAGGAGAGGTCATCGACGACGATCGGGGATGTACTTAGTGAAAATTGATCGATGACTGTTGTTGCTCCGATGTTAGCGTAGAAGATCTCGTCGGTCTTATCATGTGCAGAGCAAGCCAACAGCCGATGCTCGCTAAGGGTGTCGCCACCCACAATCAAACAGTGAGAGAACTCGGGGCTTTGGGTAATTTCATCACATGCAATCTGCAATAGGGACTGTTCGTCTGTGGCATTTAGGGCCTCCTCTCCGCCCTGGGCGAGAACAGAAAAGAGAAAGTCGATTCGCTGCGACGTTAGGTGATCCTGAAAGATGTCAAGAATGGTCTTGATTGCTAAGGATAGCGATATTGCTCCGTCGATCAAGGCACTACGGGATGGACCAAAGCGCTGGCTTGAGATCTCGATAGTAAGGTCATCGTAACCCTCAGCCCTCGAGTTGATAAGTGCGTGAGCCGTGTGCATTCGCCTCTTCGTGGCATTTTCCCGAACGATTCGAACTGGCTCTGGGCGCGGGTAGTACCCTAGAAAATCAGACAGAGCACGGTCTCGCCGCATCTTTTCAAAGTCGTTTAGTCGAGCAGGAGCCGATCTGAACTCGATGGCGCTTAATCCGAGTTGGTCTAGGATCAATTCTCCTGCGCATTCAAGAAGCGAGCGGTAGCTGGAGAAGTCGCGGATTTCGGCTGACTCTAAGTTTTGAATTACCGATGTTACCCTTTGACCGTAACGCCTTGTTCTCCCAATGAAACGACTAAATCCAACAAGGACCAGGATAAAGAGGATTACGCCAACTTCTCCAATCCATCGAGTCGGAGCACTCTCCCAATATTCTTTATTGATGGTCGCTAGGTCCCAAGAAATCACGGACCTAATTGGAAGTTCAGGGGCAGTATCGACCACTACTGTATCAAGACCAGCATGGCTAAAGGAGGACGATGGACTTATGTTAGAGGCATTCCCGAATCCAATAGTTGATGTATATGGTGTACCAGAAGCACTGTCGAATACGTTATAGGTTACTCCTGGTTCTATGGTTGCAACTGTGCCGATGAGATACTTCGTGACGATGGGAGCACTTACATAGAAGGAGCCGAAGTTTGAGGTGACCTTTAGCCTTGTTGAGAGAACGTAGCCGCCAAAGTTAGCGTCAAAGATCGGCTTTCCGATAAGCTCGTCACTTTTACCGCCAAAGGTAACAAAGCTGGCATTTGGCTCTAATGGCCCTTGTCCCTTGATGTCGATTGAACTCCAGATAACCTTTGTTCCAGTAGCATCAAGAATCCTGATGACCTTTACCCCGGGAGTCATTGAGGCATATGCCGATATCGATCCGAGAACTTCATTCGGCTGGCTTTCAAGGGGAAAATGGAGTGCGGTCAAGGTAGTTGAGATAAATCTGAGCTCTTGAAAAGTTGAGTTGAGCTTGTTGGTGATCTCTTTGTCGCTTGATTTTAGTTGATTAGTAAAGCGCGCCTTTAGGTATTCGTTGCTCCTCGCATAGGCGTTGACTTCGATTAATGAAAGTATCGCTATCGCAACTAAGGTGGCGATAGTAATAGTGGCGGCGACTCGAGTACGTCGTCGCTCATTCACAGGATGTAACGTTTGATTTCTGAAGGGCCAAGACAAGCTTCCTCCAAAGATGTCGAGACGGCGGCGGTTTAATCTCTCCTTTATATATTCGACATAAATCGTTGAAAAGTGAAGTTTTCGACGCACTTTGCGGCTTGGTTACAACTTCGCCCTTCTCCCGAAGCTCTACCTCTACGGTAGCTATTGAACCGACCCTTCTTCAAGGTACTGGTGTTACTGAAAATTGGCTCGTTAGTCCATCTTGAAACTGGGGAGCTATCACCAGGACATGGATTGGCAAGGAAAGGAGCTATTGAAACCAAATGACCCACAGTTACTCCTTTGACTCCCTACTTGAAGGGTAAATTGGGAAGAAGTGGTGACCATAGACGATAATTGAATTGATGGTGCGAGGACTTTAATTCGACTTCATCGGGGATAAACGAGACCGTTAAAGAAGATTCTTAGAAGGTATCATATGGACGATAGCAACAGAAAGATCAATCGGAGGATCGACGACTACTACTTCGGCGGTTCAGGAAGTGAGCGGACTCTTCGAGAGAATCGTAGGGCACTCGACTCTTTGCGAATTATCCCAAGAGCACTTCAAGGAAGTCTAAATATCGATACGACCACCAATCTCGGTGGTGTTAGCGTACCTTTCCCGATTGCGGTGGCACCGATGGCCTATCTCTCACTTCTGGCGGAGAAGGGAGAAGAGACGATGGCTCGAAGCGCGGCTAGATCTGGCGTCTCTTTCGTACTTTCTACTCGAAGTGCGATTGCGCTCGAAAGGGTGGCAGAAACATTTATAGCCAACCGTCGATCGATATCTACTTCAAGTGCTTTAGCTGGGATCTTCTTTCAGATCTACCTGATGAAGGATAAAGGGTTGACACTTTCCTTTATCGAGCGTGCGAAGAGCGCTGGTTTTGATGGTTTTATCTTTACGGTGGATGCGCCATATATCTTTCCCAGAAGGCGCGATCGTGCCAATGGATTTTCAATTTCTGAAAAGATGGTTCGAGGCAATCTTCCCGAAGCTTTTACTCCTGGCGCCGCGACATTGAAGGGCGATCCAACTATCGGTCGGTCAGCTGCAGCATTTGACGAGGCGTTAATGCAGGACCCCAATATCGACGAAAGTGTGATTTTGGAGGTTGTGAGGGCCTGCTCTCCATTACCAGTGATACTAAAGGGGGTAATGGCGCCTCATGACATAGCTCTTGCGGGGTCTCTCTCTACGGGCGCCATCGTCTCTAATCATGGAGGAAGGCAACTCGATGGTTCGATTACGGCGGTAGATGCAATGAAGCTCTTTGCTAGCTCTAATAAAGTCCGCCCCCGTTCTTTGTGGATGGATGGAGGAATATCCTATGGTTCAGATGTTCTCAGGTCCCTTGCCCTCGGATGTGATGGAGCTTTAGTTGGAAAGGCATTTGCCAAAGCGATGCGACGAGGTGGAGAGTCCGAACTAAAGAGGGCTATTGGTCTTATGAAGGAAGAGTTCCTTGTGGCAATGGCACTTGTTGGGGCCAATAGGCCAAAAGATATAACTCCTGACTGCTTATTTGGTTACTAGGGTTTTTTTTGATAGTTGAATTGATTAATTCAATCTGTCTACGTCTTGGGGGATTAGACCCATCTTTGCAACCGCGGTAAATATGCTGTATAACGTGGATGATAGGCCCGTTGGCATCTTTGATAGTGGATTTGGCGGATTGACTGTCGTAAAGGCAATCGCTGACTTGATGCCAGGTGAAGACCTCATCTACTTTGGTGATAGTGCGCGCTACCCTTACGGTCCAAAGCCCCGCGAAGAGGTGCTTCGCTATAGCCTTGAGATCTGCGACTTCTTGATCGACTCATTTGACGTCAAGATGATTGTTGTTGCATGCAACACAGCGAGCTCCTTTGCTTTAGATACGATCGTTGAGAAGTATTCGCTTCCAATTGTAGGAATGATAGAGCCAGGTGCTAAGTCGCTTGTAAGTGCGGCCACTAGCAATCGTGTCGGAGTTATCGGGACCGTTGGCACCATATCTTCAGGTGCTTACCAGGAGATATTGACTGATATTGCTCCTCACCTAGAGGTAACATGTGCAGCAACACCAGGATTCGTTGAATTTGTAGAGCGGGGCGAGTTAGAGAGCGATCAACTTTTGGTTCTTGCAGAGCGTCTGCTGCGTCCAATCTTAGATGGAGATGTCTCGTCGCTCTTGCTTGGATGTACTCACTACCCCTTTTTAGCTCGAACGATATCTAAGGTCCTTGGAGATGGAGTAACTCTCATCTCATCGGCTGAAGAGACGGCATTTTCAGTCCGACAACTCTTGATCGAGTATCTTCTAGTCACTAGCAGAACCAAGGGAAGCTTTAGGGCGATTACCTCGGGCGATGTTGAAGAATTTCGTCGAATCGGAAGGAGCCTCCTTGGCCTTGACTTTTCGACGGTTACAAGCCATAAAGTAGATCGTTGATCGTTTAGCACGTAGTTACTTGGCAAATGAACGCCAAAAGATAAGTTGACCACGAAAAAAGACAGAAGGAAACAATACTATGCGTCGTGATGGCAGGGGAGCAGATGACCTGCGCGGAGTTTTGATTGAGCGTGACTTTACAACGATGGCTTACGGTTCAGCTCTAATTTCCATGGGTCGAACGAAAGTCCTTTGTACTGCGTCGGTTGAAGAGCGAGCCCCGGCTTGGCTAAGAGGAAGTGGAAAGGGGTGGATTACAGCCGAATATTCACTACTTCCTGGATCTACGCCCGAGCGTTCGACTCGGGAGGCTGCAAAGGGAAAACAGAGCGGGCGCACAATGGAGATCCAGCGTTTGATAGGTCGTTCGCTGAGAAGTGTTGTGAAGCTAGAGGCACTGCCCGAGATTCAAATAACCGTCGACTGCGATGTAATTCAAGCCGATGGCGGAACTAGGTGCGCCTCCATCGTTGGGGGATACGTTGCTCTTTCAGATGCGATAAAGCGTCTAAGTCTTGAGCGAAGGGTTCATGAAGCAGTTTTAACCGGACAGTGCGCTGCAGTCTCTGTAGGTATCGTCGACGATGTGTGCCTCTTAGATCTTGACTACAGCGAAGATTCACGGGCTGAAGTGGATATGAATGTTGTGATGCTCAATAATGGGCGCTTCGTTGAGATTCAAGGTACCGGCGAAGAGGCGAGCTATTCGCGAGAGCAACTAGACGAGATGCTTTCTCTGGCTGAGCATGGAATTGCGCAACTTCTAGACTTCCAACTCGCCGCAACCCTCGAGGCACCTAGGCAAAGGAACATCTAGGGTGGTAAGACTCTATCTAGCTACCTCAAATGTGGGTAAGGTAAAGGAGATTAGTGAACTCCTAGCAGCCTTTGACGTCAGCGTTCTTCCAAGAAGTTCTACTTTGGAAGCTCCAGTTGAGACTGGCGAGACTTTGATTGAAAATGCAATTCTGAAGGCTAACTACGACTTTGCCCTTATCGAAGGAAGTGCTGTTCTCGCAGATGACTCAGGCCTTTTCGTTGACGTTCTCGACGGAGCTCCCGGGGTCTACTCATCGAGTTTTGGTGGGGTTGAAGGCGACGACAGTCGCAATCGTTCTGCTTTGATTGAAAGACTAAAGCAAGCAAGAGTCGACTCTTCTAGAGCTAGATTCAGATGCGTTATGGCACTAAAGGGTATCAGTGGGCAAATAAGCACCTACGAAGGAGTTGTGGAAGGCACTGTCTACCCCTTTGAGCGTGGGTTACATGGATTTGGCTATGACTCTATGTTCATTCCTGATGAGGGTGATGGCAGGACCTTTGGGGAGATGGAAAGGTATGAGAAATCGAACATCTCCCATCGCTCTCGGGCACTTGCGAAGCTGGTTGAAGCAATTACCCGCGATCCTTCGATTCTTTTGTAGTCAGGGCAAAGGTCAAAATCAAGGACAGCGGTGGTTCGATGATAGGTTTTGTGTTAGTTAAAGGAGCGAACCAGCAAGTTCGCTCCTTTAACTAGTTGCTCACATGGTTAGATATCAGAGAACGTTCTTTCCAAAGGCGTAAAAGAGGGTAGCTAAGTCGGCAATCGAGTTCAATACAACGTCAGCACCCGCATTTAACAGTTGGTCGGCTTCACCACTTCCGCTTAGAACTCCAGCTACGAGAGTCGCCTCTGCCGCCTTGGCGCTCTTTATGTCACTAGGTGTATCACCAAGAACTACGACCTTGCTAGGGTCGTTTATGTTGAGCACCTTCATTGCCTGAAGGATCATGTCGGGTTCGGGTCGTCCCTTTATAAGATTGCTCGGGCAGATGGCTGCATCGATCTTGAGGGTAAGGGAGGTTTTTTCAAGCAGTAGCGACATAGTCTCGTATGAAAATCCCGTGGTCAGTGCGACCATTACACCTCTACTTCGTAGCGTCGTTAAAAGTTGTGTAGTACCTTCAATTTCAGAGATTCCATACTTGGTTACCTGCTCTTGATAGAAGGCTTCGAACAGTTCGTTTGCCTTGCTAGCTTTGCCTTTGCTTGCAAAAATCTTTTCGAAGACTTCAATCTTAGATTGGCCCATCGTCTCTTTTACATATTGCATCATCTGGTCGAATCCCGGGGTGGAAGCATTTACACCCATTGCAATCGCGGTATTGTGAAATGCAGTTAGGACCGCACCTTCGTCAGCAATCGTCGTACCTGCCATATCTAAAACGACTAGCGCCGCGTTGAAAATCCTCTCTTCTATGTTGAGAATTGTCGTATTGCTGCCAAAGATCATCTTTGGATACGATCGTAATTCCAGTGGATTTATCACCGACTCTTCGCCTTTCGTGTGGTATCTCTTATTTGAATCTGACTTGTTTTCACTCATTGTCGTGGGCGAGCCTGAATCCAGGATTTGACCTCGTCTGCTATTGCCCAACTAAGTGTCATTCCCATTCCTCCGGCGGCGGTGACATACAGGATGCCATCTGCTACCGGATGGGCGACGTATGGCCTTATGGGGTCTAAAGTTCTGGTGTAACTTCCAGTCCACACGCTCTCAAGGGATGGAATGTCAGCGTTTAGGAGTGATCCGAGCTTCGCCCTGAAGTGATCAACGATCTCGATATCGACTTTGAATCGAGTTGGTTGGTCATAGTAGTGCGAATCGCCCAAGATAATGGTTCCATCGGTTAGCTGGCGGGCGAGAAGTTGAGCTCCGTGTCTTAGAGGTAGCGGATCTTGGTCACTTAGATGTTTACTAACAAATGGTTGAAAGAACGGATAGTACCTCAAAGAGTCGCTATCTGCGATAGTTGGCGCAAGCGAAAAGGTGGCAGCGTGAGTCGATGCCATTGCCAATGAAGTCGTCGATATGCCTATATTTTCTGGAAGACCATAGGGCGATATAAGTTCGATGCCAGCGGTCCCAGTCGCAACTATGACCACATCGAATTCCTCATGATCGCCGTGAACTGTTTTTACGATGCGCTCAGCGATCGATGCAACCTGAGTAGAGCTTCTGACCGTTACGTTCGGTGTCTTTGACAAGTCCTCAAGTATCGCAATTACGGCATGGTTCGGGTCAACGACGGCATCTAACTCGCACTCGATTGCGGCCTTGACACTACTTACGAGGGTGACTTTATACTTCGATTCAACTTCGTTTGGCGTTATTACCGCCAACCTCCTTGAGTTGGAGGGATCGGAGTTGATTGCCTCGTTGGCTAAGTCAATCTCCGCTTCGGAAGTAAGAAGTGTTAGCGAGCCATTTTCAGAAAATGAGATCCCCGGTATTTCGCTCGAGACTTCGCTCCATATCTTGCGCGATTCGAGTGCAAGCCTTAGCTCCTCTCCACCTCTTCGACCGGAGATCCAGATGAGCCCAAAGTTTCGAACCGACGCGCCATTAGGCCTTGCATCTTTTTCAAAGAGAGTGATCTCCATATCAGATTTTGACAGACGGTGAGCAATGGTGGCGCCAATGATTCCCGACCCGATGATGGCGATTTTGGGAGGTCTCAGATCGATCTCGATTTGGGCAGGGAGGCTCAACGGGTCTTTCTCTCTTTTCTCTTTGGTAAATACCTCCGAGCCTACGTACCTTGTTTCAACAGATAAACAACGATGATTGTCGCTGTCATTAACTCTTGGTTAATTATTTGAAGATTCAGCAGAGGTCAAGAACTTCCTAGTGTTGGCGGTCATTTACTCTAGCCATATTTATCGTGGCAGAGGAGATCACACTGGTGTCTAAAACAAGCTATAGAGTCGCTCGTGGATTTCAAAACTAACGTTCTTGTATTCGGCGTTAGTCTCTCGCAGTGGCACGACCAGGGGGAGAGGCCAGCGAACCATCTCCTGCTTCTGTAGGGTATTGTAGCACTCTCGTAAGATATAGCCGTAGAGGCCGGGAAGGAGCTATGTGTTTACGGTGGTCTCAATTGGTTCCGACGACTGAAGATAGACGTTGAAAACTTATCTAATGAGACGAGCAATGCCCACAGCACTTACTGTGTGAGGCGGGAAAACCAATTGGTTATTTTACATTATGGTTTTCAAACTAGAGAAATCCTTCTGGATGGATGTATTTGGTAGAAGCATCGAGGTAGTACCCCTGAAGGATCAGCAAAGTTGCACGACCAGCATTTAGATATTGGATAGTGCACATACCTGTTACGGTTAGACAACTTAGCTCATGTCAAGGTAGTCGGTAATGATCTTGAGGTCAAGGGCAACCCTTTTTGATGTGAATCAAAAGGTGATTACGACACAATTAGGGTCGAACCGAGGTTTATTTTTGAAACGAATCCTAAGTTGGAAGCAACGATTTCGGCCCGTTGAAAAGATCTTGACATCGAGTGTCTTCCCTCGCTGACTTCAAAGGAGGGATGATTCTTTCGGATCCAAGGACGATCTATTTAAAGGACCCTTCTCCGACGTGACGTCGACAATGGCAAGCTCAACGAGATCATAACGTCGTATATCTATTACCTGCATGTTGAAGAACGCCCCTTTAGGAAGTCCATCTTCCTTTCGTAACGAGGATGCCGGCGAATTACTTGGATTTGTAGTTGACCTTCACTTGAGGATGAGCCTCGTCGCAGTAGGATCATGAAAACTTGATCTAGTTACGCAGGGTAAAGAGATTGCAAGCGCCAGTATGAAAATCCAAAATTGACCGCGAAATTCAATTTACCGATTTCCACTCCATCGCATTTTGTTCCAAGATTGCAGTCGTAGGCCCAATGGGTACTAACTAGGTAATGCGGTGATCACGCAACCGATGAGTCGGTCCATTCAAAGCTCGGGCACTTATCTTTCACCAGAGACGTCTTTGCGCATGGCGCCACCGTAAGAAATGAAAATACAAGTAAATCGCCCTTGAAGACGCAAGAGGCGATATTTCAAGATTTTGAAACTTCTCGCAATTAGTGGAGGTGAACTGACCCTAATGGAGACCGCTAGCAAAAAAGGGCTACAGTTTCCATTACTTACGGACAACCAAATAGGGGGAAAGGATGGCGTCGTAAGTTAGGGTTGAAGTGGTCGATTTGCTCAAATTGGCGATGCTAAGAACTATTGTTGTTTTGAAAACAAAACATGTCAGATAAGGTTATCCCTGCATGCTTACTGGTGAAGAGATTAGTCACGCTGAAGGCAAACATAACTATTTAGTGATTTGGCGGGGATATTCGACTTTTTTATTTGCATCCCTGCTATTGATAATCATTGGTCTTTGTACTATTCTCACTCCGCCTTTTCAAGTTCCTGACACTCCCGTTCACTTTATGAAAGCCGCATCCCTCTCATACGGTGGTCTTGTGCCGGTTATTTCGTCTAAACAAGCGGGATACCCGCTGCCCGAGAGCATCTCTCAATTTGTCGTGTTGTTCACCAAAATTCCTTTTCATATAGCTGTAAAGGCAACTTACGGTGAATTTAGCTCCGCATTACATCTTTCATGGGCCGCTCCAAAAGTGTTTACGGCTTTTACTTCGGCATCGTTCGATCCGCCATTTTTATACCTCCCCGACATTCTCGGAATATGGACCGGCAGACTCTTTGGTTTCTCGATTCTAACAACGTATTACCTGGCCGAGCTTGTAAGTAGTGTTTTCTGCGCAGTTCTTCTTAGCTTCTCTTTTGCATTGTCCAAAACTCGTGCGCGTATATTGATTGCTACTCTCTCGTTTTTGCCAATGTCGGTGAGTCTCTTTGGTTCTGTATCGCGTGACGCATTGCTGCTTCCTCTCACGGTTTTAGCGTTTGTACTAGCATCCAGACCAATGGAGCCCACTGCTAGACCTTCGTGGCGAAATTGGATCACGCGTCTCGTGCCAACTTTGCTCATACTTCCGGTCGCGATGACAAAGCCCCCGTATGTTTTCTTGCTGTTAGCTATTGGATTGCTCAGTTATGCTAAGAATCGGAGAATCTTAAATATCGTCGCTAATTTAGCCCCCTTTTTGCTTGGTGTTGTGGTAACCGGACTGTGGTACGTATTCTCAAGCTCGTCACTAAGTACCACGATGAGCGACATTCCGGGCATATCGCCAAGTAGACAGTTGCACCTTATCTTCGCTCAACCATTCTCATTTTTGATTACCATCGTTCGAACCATACGATTTGAGCGGGACTTCTACTTTCACAGTACTATTGGGACCCTCGGATGGCTTGATACGTCCTTGCCAAACTGGACGTTCGTCGTTATGGGGCTTTTTCTCGTATGGTCTGTATCACTCCTGATCTTTGGTATTGATAGAAGAGCACCTTTTTTGATTGTATTTACAAGAGTTATAGCAGCATTCATTTTAGGCTTTATCGGAACTGAAGCGGCGTTGTATGTAACATCAACAGGTTTTAAAGGGCCGATTGTACTTGGAGTTCAAGGTCGTTATTTTCTCCCGCTCATTCCCCTGTTTTTACTTTTACCGCAAAGAGATTTCCGGTTTTTACCAAAAATCGAGAACGCTGAGAAGTACGTTGTTTGGCTTTCATGTCTTTATCTTGTTGGTTTTGCTGCGCTGTCGGCCTTCGCAACTGCTGGAGCGCTCATCCCTCGATTCTGGCTGAATTGAAATATATATTTTTGAATTACAGGAAATTTTATTTCAAGCTTCGAAATATTTTGTGAAACAGATTATAACGACGACATGCGTAGCTAAATTTTTCCCTCTTTACTCCGAAATTATCAATTACTCGTTTGTATGTTGTTCTATTGAATTGATGTAGGCGATAATGCTTGCGATGCTAGCGGCATGACAAGTTGTCCTTTGCGGATTATCTGGCGCCGTCGAACTTCGATGACCAGCAGATCTTCTGGGATCTTCTATGCATTACGACAGCTCGATAAAGGTCCATCCCAAAGCCTTTTTTGTGGTTGTTCATTTCGTTTGAAAGTCGATCAAAGGATAATTGTAACGATGTTTAAATGGAATGGATCGCTCATCCCTTGTTTAGTGGCTGTGGATCGAGAGGAAATAGATACGAAGCATTAGATAAAGCTTGGGCAATTAGTCGAGAATATCGAGCCCGTCACTGCTAAGAATTTTCGTCGAGGTCTGGATGTACCTACTTCTGGGGCAGAACTTTCGAGGATATCTGTATATTGATGCACAAGAATGACTTGGTGGAAATTATCTTTTCTGCTTTTTTACAGGTAATAATAGTTAAGAAGTGTTTAGTGTTCGTTTAATATTATGAACGTT
>JAKCDL010000007.1 GCA_021841935.1 Actinomycetes bacterium
ATCGGTAGTAGTGACTCATCTTTTGCTTTTGATGCAGCTAGCTGGTTACCTCGGTCAGTAGTTGAATCCAACCAGGTAGTCGTGCTAGTTGTCGACGGCCTGGGTGCTCTCCAGCTTGATAAGCACTTGGGTAAACTTCCAAACATCTCATTGCTAAGAGGGAGCGTAATTGACTCTGTCGCTCCAACTACCACCGCCACTGCACTTACCTCGATTGCAACAGGTAAAGCTCCAATCAACCATGGGATAATTGGATATCGAATCAATATTCCCGACGGCCATATCATGAATACTCTTACTTGGCGCTGCGATGGACTTGATGGTCGAAGTGGCCCCGATCCTTCTAGTATCTCGCTATCTCGTAGTTTCTTCGATTTAGAGGTAGCAGTCATATCAAAGGTGATCTTCAAAGACACATATTTCTCTAGGGCTTACCTTGGCGATAGGAATTTTCGTTACTTTCGTACAATCTCATCGATGGTAGGTGAGATCAAGAGTTCGCTAGTGGCGGGATCGCCGTTGGTCTATAGCTACTACGAAGGTGTCGATAACGTTGCGCACGAGTTTGGCCTTGGTGATCATTACGCAATGGAGTTGGAGTTTCTAGACTTCTACATCGGTGAGATATTGAAAGTTCTTCCCAAGGGGGCCTCTCTCCTCGTCACCGCTGACCATGGGCAGGTGGAGGTATTAGAAAAGCCAATTCAGATGGATGATTTCATTCTTGACCGTATTACTCGCATGAGTGGAGAAAGTCGCTTCAGATGGCTCCACTGCGATGGCTCCAATACAGAGGCGATATATGAATGCGCCAATGACCTCTATGGAGAATTTGGTTGGGTGCTTACGAAGGAAGAGGCCTTAGACAGTGGCCTCTTCGGCTTAGGGTCTCAGGTCAACAAAGATGTAGTGGCGAGGCGTCTAGGTGACGTAGCACTGATAGCGAGAAGTGATATTGCATTCTATGATCCTCTAGAGACTGGTCCCATGGAACTGATTTGTCGCCACGGTTCACTAACTGAGGCGGAAGTAAAAGTTCCTTTGATCGGATACCTCGCTGAATAGGATGTAATTTTCGTTACGCGTGAGACAAATATGAGGTCTTAAAAGGGGCATTGGACTTCTAGATTGTAGATCGATATGACAGATGAAATGAATTCAAAGCTAATTCCAATCCCTGTAGCAGACGGCGTTGTCGACGACACCGAAGGCGAAGGAGAAGAGTCAGGAGAAGGGATCTCCTCTCCTGCGAAAGTTTTGCGCGTAGGAACTATGGCAAA
The DNA here is from genome assembly GCA_021841935.1 of Actinomycetes bacterium. Classification (GTDB taxonomy): domain Bacteria; phylum Actinomycetota; class Acidimicrobiia; order Acidimicrobiales; family Acidimicrobiaceae; genus Acidithrix. Next base: position 1,281 of record JAKCDL010000007.1, read on the forward strand.
GACACTTCTTGAAGAGTTGCGAACACTAAATCTTGATGATCCAGCTCGCGCAAGATTGAAAGAGATCTATTCGAGTTCAGTTTTAGAGTTAAAGAGTGCTCTCGATAAAGGTCTTGCAGAAGAGCTAGACAGAATCTCTCTCCCCTTCGTTACCGCAGATGACCTCACTGGTGCAGAGCTAATTATCGCTCATGCTCAACTCGTTGGCTGGCTCGAGGGTCTATTCCACGGAATCCAGGCGATGCTCTTCGCGCAACAGGCACAAGCTCGCAGCCAGATAGAGGAGTTGAGGCGTCGAGGTCTTCCGAGTGCTCCAGGTGAGGATGGAGCACGACCAGGAACATACCTCTAATTAGAAGGTGGGTGGCTGATGCCACCCATCTGAGAGTGTTTGTCGGAGACTTTATCGCTATGTTTGGGAGCGTCAAATGAAGATCGCAGTAGGTTCTGATCACGCTGGCTTCGTGCTAAAGGGTGTCATCATCGACCATCTGAAATCAGGTGACTATGAGGTTGTTGACCATGGAACCTTTAGCCCTGATCCTATTGATTATCCCGATATTTGCGCATCTGTCGCACGAAGCGTTCGAGATGGACTGTGCGACTTTGGAGTGGTTTTAGGAGGTTCTGGCCAGGGTGAGCAACTCGCCGCCAACAAGGTCTTTGGTGCCCGGGCCGCTCTGTGTCCAGATGAATTTACGGCTCGCCTAGCACGAATGCACAACAATGCGAACATCATCTCAATGGGGGCACGAATTGTTGCCGAAGAGTATGCCCTCTCGATTCTGGACGTCTTTTTGAAGACCTCCTTTGAAGGTGGTCGTCATGAGGCGAGACTTGCGAAGTTGCATCAAATAGAGATCGACGAGGCTCGTGCATTTAACGTCGTTGATCAGGGGAATAATTAGTTAGTGTCCTCTTCTTCGTCTCGAGGGACAAACCCTCCTCAAAGAAGCTTGCCACCGCGTAGCCATCGACTACTCAGGTCTGCCTTGATCTTTTCTTCAATCGTACTTTTGGGAGTGATAGCGATCGTCTATCTTTCTCCTGCACCAAAGGTAACGACGACGATCTCGGGTGGTGCCAACTCCACCACTACGTCATCGTCGGTTCCGGCAGCAACGACGACCACGGTAGCTCTACCGGGCACAGTTCAAGGTGCAAATCTGTACGGAGTTCAGAACGATACGATGAGCATCTCTGAAGCGAACACCAACCTTTGTGTTCCAAATGGACAGGGGGGGACGGTTTGTGGTCCAAGAACTATCACCGTTGGGGTTTACTATCCCTACATAGCCTCTGCGTCGAATCAAACTCCCTACAGGGTGGTTGATCGTCTACCGCTAGTTCTCTTCGCGCCGGGTTACAATGAGCCATATACGACCTACCTTCCACTTATCAATTCTTTAGTCTCCGATGGATTTGTGGTAGCCGGAATCAATTTCCCGCTGAATACCCCGTCTTCCCCGGGGGGGCCCAACGAGGCCGATATTGTGAATCAGCCAGGAGATATGACCTATGCGCTTACGCAGTTGATCGCTGATGAGCAGAGTACTACTTCGCCACTCTATGGACTTTTTGATCCCAACAAAGTCGTTGCGAGTGGCCAAAGCGACGGGGGAGACACGGTATTAGCTCTAGCCGACAACACCTGTTGCCGTGATAAGCGTATAGCAGCAGTTATCGTTTTTTCTGGTGCCGAACTTGGAACCTACAACGGAACCTATTTTGTAGGAACAACAATTCCGATTCTTGTTATTCAAGGTACCGCTGACGTTATAAATGTGCCGTCGGATTCGGATCAGATCTACGCTGCGGCAAATACCCCCAAGTACTACCTCCACTTGATTGGAGCTGATCATCTCACGCCATATACATCGAATGATCAATACCTCCAAGTGGTAAATAATGTCTCCGCTGACTTCATTGATGGCTACCTCTTGGGGCAAAGTAGTGCACTTACCAAGATGATCTCAGATGGCAATGTCACTGGAGTCTCGTCAATCGATCACAATCCCTAGATTGCGGGGCCACAGATCGGCGAAGCCGATGGGAGTTAAAGGTACTATCTCAACTTCGATTTAGCTGCCTTGTCTCAGGGCATCGCTCTCCTCTAGAGCCAAAGTACATCTTTGCTATCTCAAAGAGGTACTTTGGTTGTCTATTTTTCAATGCACAATAGTTGGCCTTGGACTCTGCGGCGAGAGCACACTCAGGGCAATTAGGCGTGATAGCCGGAGCGGAGGCGGAGTTTATTGACTGGTACTTCTGGAGTTTCAATTATTCGGTTTCATAGGTGATAGAGTCGCACTTGGAAAAGGACACCTATGAAAGATGATTATAACTGGAGAATTGGAGCTGACAGTAGTCGATCCAAAGGCGCTAACTCCAACGATCCTCGCGTTGTTGTGAAGGACATACTCGACCTTGAAGGGACTGTCACTACCGTAGGTTCAAGGTTGATTGCAAGTCGCAACGAACCAGCTAAAGCGGATGCAGCCTCGCTTGAGATGATGATCGATAAAGGCGTCAACCTTATCGGCAAGGCAAATTTAGTAGAGCTAGCCTTTGGTACTCAGGGAATCAACCCTTGGTTTGGTACGCCAATCAACCCTATTGATCCAACGTTAATACCAGGAGGGTCTTCGTCGGGTTCGGCAGTTGCTGCTGCTGTCGGAGTTTGTGACTTTGCGCTAGGTACCGACACGGGTGGCTCAATCCGAATCCCGGCTGCTTGTTGTGGTATCTATGGCCTCAAAACTACCTGGGGTCGAATATCGACCAAAGGGTGTTACCCCCTTGCTCCTAGCCTCGATACCGTTGGCCCCCTCGCTTCGTCGATAGATGGCATTGAACTGGCGTGGAACTATCTAGTAAAGGATCAACTCAGCGTCGACGTAGATGTCGATTCGGTGAAGATTGCAGTCCTAGACGACTTTCTGACCCCCGATACCTCACAGATGGTAGACGCCTTTTTTGCAGCTGCTGGAGTTCGCTACGAGATAAAGAGTGGCATCGACAGGGGAGTAGTTCACAAAAGTGCCAGTGATCTTTTGGTTGCCGAGGCCCTTTCAGTAAATGAGCACCTACTTATTGAGGGCCATCGCTTAGACCCTGCTATTCGTAGGCGCCTACGGGCAGCTCAAGCAAGTGATGCATCAATCTCGAGTGCCCTCGAAGAGAGGCATCGATTCAATCACTTTCTCGAGTCAATCTTCGACGAATTTAGCTTTATTGTTGTTCCAACGCTAAATGACGATGTGCCGACGATCAGGCGCGCCTACGAACAGGTCCTTAATTTGAATACTCTTCCATTCAACTTCGCCATGGTTCCCGCACTTAGTGTGCCGGTCTCAAATGGAGTAGATGACGAAATTTGGAGCAAGCTCCAAGTGGGTGTTGCGGCTGATAGAAAGAGGTGGCAGACGCCCTTCTCGCTTCAGATCATTGCTCCCTTTGGAAAGGAAGAGGCGCTAATTTCATATGCCAAAGCCCTATCTAAAAGGGGTGTCTTGAAGTAGGTGCTTCGGTGGTCGGGTACACCATTGGAACGGGGCTCAAATGACAATTATTAATCTTCCTTCGCGACGAATTAGTTTCAACTGTGCGCCATTCCTCCGTCGACGACAACCTCTGATGCGATCATGGCAGTGTTTCGGTGGAGAGAGATGATGGCCTCTGCTACCTCTTCCCTCTCGATTATGCGCTTTGAGAGGTGGTGGATAGCAAATTCATCGCTAGATTGCAGGCGGTAGAGGTCTCGAGATGCATCGAGCATCGCGCCTCTAGTAGAGCCAGGCACTACCACGTTGAGTCGAAGTTCAATATCGCTCAATTCAAGCGCGGTAACCATCAGATAACCCCTGAGGCCAGCTTTAGCTGTCGAATAAGCTGCCAATCCTCTAAGGGCTTTAATTGAAGCAACGGAGGTGAGTGCAACAATTGACCTGGTAAAGGGGTTGTTCCACGAGTCATTGGTCATAATTGAGGCAAAGGCTCTTATGCAGTTGTGAATCGGAAGTACGTTCCTAGAGAATGACTCGAGTATTTCTTCGCCACAAAGGTTGAGCGCACTTGTGCCACCATCGATGGCCCCCGCAGTTATTGTGAGGGTATCTATCTCCCCAAATCTATCAAAGATCGCCTTGGTGCAACCTTGGAGAGCTACTTCGTCGCGAAGATCTAACCCAAAGGAGGGGTGGCTACTCTCTAGGATGGATCCACTTTGATACTTGCCGAGGTCGACTGGTTCGGGAAAGTCGAGGACTATGACTTCATGGCCGAGCTCACTCAGTTGACTTGCAACTGTTGCTCCAATTCCTCTGCCACCTCCGGCGACGACAGATACCTTCTTTGATCTTTGGGTTGGTGTCACTTTAGGGCTCTCTTATCTTCAACTACAGAGTTGGCCAAGCAACCGGAGCATGAATAGCGCTCTGATAGAAGGTGTCGAAACGAGCAACTAAAGAGTCGCTGAAGGCACCGAGTATCGCAGCTCCCTCCTCTTGGTTCGAACCAGTCGGATCTCCGATCACGCCGTTTTCAGATACTGCCTTTACTCCGTAGTTGACCATATGTGGAAGAATCTGATCGAAGTCACTCGATCCCCCCGACTCTGCCCGCTCGATATGGACCATGCCAGGTGCAAGTGCCATCATCGCAGAGGTCTCTGTCCGCCCAGCGTGCAGGTCGGGGTGCTCTAATCCTCGCGCTTGATCTGGTCCAGTCCAGCGCAGTGCGGCGTCACGAAGTACCTCTTGCGTTGGCCACCATGCAGTAACGCGATGTTTTTCGCCCTTCAGTATCTCAATTGCCCTAGCGATCGCGATTACATTTCCACCGTGAGCCGTAACAAATATTGTGCCCGCAAAGCGGGATGAGGTTCGACCTAGCTCTACAACCATCGCCGTTAGGACATCGTTGCCGATCGATAGGGTGCCCGGAAAGTGAATGTGCTCGTGGGAGGCGCCAATCGTTATCGGTGGTGCCAAGATTGACTGATCGGGTCGCCGCTGTGCAAGTACCTCTGAAAGGGCGTTGGTGATTATTGAGTCTGTGAGAACTGGAAGGTGCGGTCCGTGCTGCTCGGTCGATCCAATTGGAATGATGAGGACAGATGACTTTTCGATCTCTTCGACTTCGGGGTAGGTCATCGCAGTTAGGTGCCGCACAATCTACCTCCTAGCCTCATCTATCTTCTCAAGAATTACCCTAGCACCATCGATCGGACCGATTGGCTTGGCCTCCTTGGATCGTTTTGGTGTCCCTTCAAGGAGTTGGTCTCGTCGAGCCGACGCCTTCTTAGCGATTGGAGTCGTGCGAATCGATGGTCGTATAAAGCGCTCCAACTTGGCCAACTCTTTGGGTGATGGAAATATCTCGTCGCTATTGAAGTTGGCGACCTTTATCTCGCCACTCCTAGCTTTGATCTCGTCGGAAACTAGAGGTCGAACTTCACTCGATGTCGGTGCCATCGCCGCAAATGTTGGTCGCTCGCTAATGAAGTGAATGTCTAAGGTATTGATCCTCTGTGATATCTCGACTTGGTCATCGTTGACTGAGAGGCTAGCGACGTTCGGGATGTATTCGTAGCCCAAAAGAGAGGCGGCGAGAGGGGAGGGGTCGATCAAGTCAAATTCTTGGGGGTATTGGGAAGAGAGGATGAGGTGTACCCCGAGTAACTTAGCCATGGAGACAACCTCGTTGACCCCCCAAGGCGCTGACGCCTCTTTAGCCGTTCCCACCTCTACAAATAGCGACTCGTTGAATCCGAATGCTGCACAGTAAGAGATTAATTCTTGGTCCATCTTCTCACCGAACAGGACTATATGAGCATTTTTGACTGCAGTCTCTTTTACTAACCTGGCGCCAGTCAAGATTGCGTTTAGTTCGCTAGGGGTAAGCCTTCCCTGATTGCTCCTTCCGTCTTCATCTTTTTGCCTTCGGTACAGAACGACTGCTAGCTCCAAATGATCTCCCATCTCATTGCATCTACTACTTCAACTTACATCCTTAAATGGGTAAATGTAATAGATATGTCAGGAGTTAATGAAGAGGAAATCGAGAAGGGCCAGATCGAAATCTAGTCTGGGTGGCAATTTACTTGTAATGATAAATGTACCGGAAATGCTCGATTACTTTTTGGTAATCATGAGATACTAAATTTGTAACTCTTTCCAAGTTCTTGACTAATTTCCGAGAGTTAGTTCATTTAATAGTAGGTACATCTACATCGATGGCGAGGAGAGTCTTTATAGACCTTCTCCCTTCCCATCGTCCAAAGGAGTTGGTCGAGCTCCCTTGGCGAAATGGTTACTTGGTGGTTATTTTGTAGATTTTCAACTATCTGTTCACACGCAACTACAGTAGCAGCTCGAAGTTCCACCTCTTGGCTGCTTCCCGGGGCGAAGAGCTCTTGACTTGCGATCCTTTGGTTTAGATCTTCGCTATAGCGTAGAACGCCCTCGACTCTAAGGAGATTAGGAAGAACATTGTCGGCGAAGATCGTGAGACGATCGAGGTCTTCGAAGGTCGCCAAATCGTCCTTTGATACCAGGGCGATATCACTAGCTGTTATCTGTGCGCGCTTGTAAAAGTAGGTAACTACGCCTCCTTCAATGGCTACGTCATTGAAGAATGGGATTGTGCTAATAAGCGAGATGAACTTTGCGGCACTTGAATTTGCCTCTTCGAGCAGGTACATCACGTTGCCGTCGAACCTTTCAATCAGAAAGTCTCCCAGCTGGAAGAGGCCAACTCGATAGAGGTCTAGCAATTGGCCGACCTCACCCCTTGGATCTTGATCGAATATAGTCGCAACATCGTCGATTGTAAGTGAACGAAGTTCGTGTGGAGAGGGTATGGAATTGATCTTGCAGTACTTCGAAAGTGCTATAGCTAGTGAAACTGCCCCAGATTTTCCGTCAGTCTTCTTGAGGAGAGGAAACCACCCCGATCCAAAGTTGATCGAATCGGCAATAAGAACGTAGTAGATCCTCATCGAAGGGTCGTCGTGAAGGTAGAACATATCAGCGTCGACCGTGCCAACGATATCGCGGGGGAGGTTCGCGATCTTCTCTGAGAATCGAACCACTGCCTCTTGGTCGATTGAAAGGTGGGCGAGCGAGCCTGCCCGTTTGGCGCAGCTTTGTCTCACCAATTCATATGGTTTGATTGAGTTTTGCACAAAGTCACTTTTCACTTTGAATTTCACAACCCCTCTAATAGCTGTTGGCCTTGAGGCTTATCGGCGATATAGCTCACCGTCAGCGACTTCGATGGGGATATCTGGCCAAACCGCAACCAAGTAGTTCGACATCTTTGGTTACTTCGAAGTGTCGCCGGCTTTAAATTTGGCCCTAAAGATCCCCTGGCTCCCAAGGAGTTAGACCCTGCCATAGTCGATCGCTCTCATATCTGCCTTTGAGATATATCACGCATAGCGTTAGTGGAACACTCGATATTTGGTCACCGTATCTTTCCGATCGCCTCAGTGGAGGCTAAATTGCAGTCTACGAGCCCCTTCTCGCTTCTATCCGTAGCTAAATGCAACTCCATATCCACCGATTGGATACGACCAGTCGACATAGGTCGGACATACGATTGCGCAGGCACCACATTCAAAGCAGCTCTCGTAGTTGAATAGAACAGAACCATCAGCGGTGAGTTGAAAGAGGTTGGCGGGGCAGGCATATAAACATCCCCTGCTGGTGCAGCCTTGACAACCATCGTCTTTCACCTTTATATGTGCGCTTGACGAGAGTCGAAACGAGACGACCTCAGGAAGGTCGGTTAGCAAAGTGCCGAGGGAGATCTCTGAATCTGATGGTGTTTTACTCTCTTCTGTCTTTGCTGCTTGAGGATAGGTCGAAGGACTTACCTCTGCTTCGATTTGGCTAGCTCCTTGGAAGGAGTACCTCTGTCCCTTAGTCTTCTCACTCATCGTCTCTCAACTCCTCCCAGGGTCCAAATCTCTGGGTCCAAATCTCTGGGTCCAAATCTCTGGGTCCAACTCCTCCCAGGGTTTATGGCCTTCCTAAAAATTCAACGAATTTGGATCTCTGACAACTAATAGTTGGTGGTCTCTTTACCGCCTTGTAGCTGAGTTAGCGAAAGATTCTAAAGCCGCGACTAAGTTCACGAATCATCTCCCCTTTTCCCACCCCAGCATCTCTCATAGATTCTCTTATTGCTCGCATGAATCCAGCTTTAGCCTCGGGATCTGAAACTGTAAAGATGCGATCCGCAATAGAGTTCGCTATTTTAGGTAGCTTTTCCTGAGCAAACTTTGAAGAAGTGTACTCGAACGCCCCCGATAGGCGCTTATGGTTGACCCCTATGAACGACTTAGCAATGCGCTCTTGTAGTCTTTGAAGTACTTCAAGGTCCATAGAGCTATTGGCATCGGCGACTAACTTTGCTACCTCAATTCCAGATGCTATCGCGTAGTTGACTCCCTCGAGGTAGATTCCCGCAGCTAGAAGAGTCGAAGCGGCATCACCGGCGAAGAGGACTCGGCCGATTGGCCCCGTTGGAAAGTTCTTATGGCCTGCTTCATTTAGTAGGTGGGCACCATATTCGCACCTCCTTCCACCTCTAAGTAGGGGGCTGATCGATGGATGGGCTTTGAAGTTCTCGAGGAGCTCCTCGGGGCGCCGTCTTTTATTACCTAGGTCAGCTAAGTCAACTACTAGCCCAATTGAGATTGAACTTTTGTTTGTATATAGAAAGCCCCCACCTCTCACGTCGCTAGTTGCCCCTAGTACCTCAATATCAACACCACTTGAATTGCTTAGACCAAACCGTTCATCTATGACCCTTTCATCGATTGCGATGGTCTCTTTTACACCAAGTGAAAATGCCGGGGATCTGCCTTTGCTTCCGCTTATCCTTTGAAGTAGTTGGGGATTTGATCCCTCGGCAACTATGACGAACTTCGAGGATATCTCTTCGGTTATCCCCTCCCCGTTAGCGATGGTAACTTTAGCGTTGGTACCCTTATCTCCTGGGTGAACGTCCGTAACGAGTGCTTCGAGGACCAAGGTGGCACCCCTCGCCATCGCGGCTGAGGCCAAGAATCCATCGAACTCTCGCCTATGGGAGGTTATTGCATTCGGGAGGCCCTCGGTCCAACTCGGGTTGTCAACCGAGATACTAACGGCTCGATCGCCCTCCAATATCATCGTTGATCTGCGATGAATCTTCCTCTCGAATGGAATTGAGGAAAGTTCATCATCTGTGAGTAGTGAGCGAAGGATAGAGAGGTATATGACGCCCCCGTAGAGGTTTTTTGCACCTACGAAGCTTCCTCTCTCTAATATTAGAACTCGAAGTCCCCTCGTCGCTGCTGTAATCGCCGCAGCGGCACCGGCGGGACCACATCCAACCACAATAAGGTCGAACTCCTCGCCACCACCCCTTAGCTCTCTCGTCGCCTCCAATGCTCGCTCAGACATTTTTATCCATAACTCTTTGGTATAGCTGATCTAGTATCTCATTGGCATCGCCAATGTATGCCTCATCGACGAAGGTGTTGATTGGCGCCCCTTTATCGAGGTTGAAAGAGATCCCCTCGCCGATGTTTTCTAATCCGCCTAGGTGCTGTGGCTGGCCCGATACTCCAAGGGCGATGTATAGCTGAGGAGTTATCGTGACTCCAGTGGTGCCGATCTGTCTTGAGTGGTCCATTAGGCCAGCGTCGCAGATTACCCTCGTGGCGCCGTATGCGATATTTAGCGCCTCCGCTACTTCTATGATCTTTTCAATAGCCGCCTTATCCTTTAACCCTCCGCCCGCCACTATGACGATCTTTGATGTAGCAAGTGACGCAACCTCGGTGGAACTTCTCTCAACGTGAAATGACATAAAGGAATCGCGATCTGTTTGAAAGTCGGTAGTGGCTGTCATTTCACTTGCGCTCTTAGCGGCGACTATAGAGCCATCGACCACAATGCGATTCTCTTCACCAGTTGGGTTATTGGTGATTTGAGTGGATATGTTCTCTGGCGGATTTGGATCGGTGACTTCTAGGTCGATTTGAGTAATGACATATCCGCAAGTGTTACTTCGATCGTAGATCGTGGCGCCGCTATCAAAGTTTGTGGTAGCTACCGACTCTTCGTAGATCGAGGAGATCGAGCCAACGAAGGCAAATCTAAAGTGGTTAGCAAGGTTTGCGCTAAGGGCGATAGCCCTTTGGTCACCCGCAACTACGATCGCGTCGACTTTAGGGTTGTCGGGATATGCGCGCTCGATGAGTTCTGTCGATGAAATTTGAATCGCTGAAGATAGTGAAGTGGGGTATAGATTCTGTGGCGCTATAAGACTTTTGACTAATCCGGAGTCTCGGCGGGCTTTACAAATCGAACAATCGCTATCTATCGAGTCTTCTTTGGTCGATCTTTTATCGTTATCGATGATACGTAGAAGTGCTGTGGTTGGGCTAAGTTGGCGACAGATCAGTGAGTCGTGGCCACCCCAGAGTGATATCAGTAAGCTCTGACGAAGGGGAGTCATTTGGTTGGTGGTCAAAGGACGCCTCCCTCTGCATGGGTCGTAGTGCTATGTCTTTGAATAGTGCTAATCGTCGCTGGATTGAGTGGTGCGTTTTTCAGTGGTGGACATTTTTGCATCTTTTGCCACATCGCTGAGGGTAAAGATCCTATGGAATGTGACATCTTCACCTTGGTTCCATTAGGAGGCTACTAATAGCATCGACGACATCGGTTCCCTCGATTATTCCTGCGTGGGCCCTCCTTGGAGCGAGGCTATCACCGATACTTACAGAAGGAATCGAGAGCTCTTTTGAAAGCTTTGATAGTTCATTTAATGGAAGGCGGGCAGTACTCAAGATCAGATAGTCGGCCTCTATTTGATCCACTAACCCGTTGATGTGGTTGACGGTTGAAATCTTCTTACCATCGATCGAAGTGATGATCGTATTTTTTACTATCTTCGCTCCAAACTTGGCCATCTTTATCCGCCACCACTCAAGGTCAAGTGTCGCTGAGATTCCACTCGCGCCTGAGAGTGCGGGTGTTATGTAGGTGACTTTGGCCCCTCGCTCAAGGGCAAAGAGGGCATTTGAAGTTGCGTCGTGAAATCCAACTTCGTCGAATACTACTACTTGGTCCCCCTCTCGCAGATCACTCATCCCTTCGAACCCTTCATAGGAGTCGAAGATTAGTAGTTCTTGATCGTCACCTTCGCTTCTTGTTTTCCCTTGACCTAGCTCGCTGTAGCTTTGTACAAAGTAGGGCTTTTTCTTCTTCGATCCCGTCGCTACGACCAGGCAATCGGGCGATAGCTCCTCCAGGAGCTCTCGATCGACTTTGGCGTTGAGGTTATAGGAGATATTTAGCTGGGAAAGCTCTCGGGTGAGATTTCTAATTAGATCGTAGAACTCGGATCTAAGCGGCCCCTTTGCAGCAGTTGTAACTGCGCCGCCGAGCTCTCCTCCTTGTTCAAATGGAGCTACAAGGTAACCGGCCCGTGCCAGGGCAACTGTAGCGGCTAGGCCAGCTGGACCACCTCCAGCTACGACTACTCGTCCTTTGTTGCTAGAGCGCCTCCCCCGTGTGCCTGTAATCGAGATAGCCTTTGATTGGAGTGCTTCAGTTATAAATTCGCGCCCAGCACTTCTATTTTCAATACACCCGAGCCATCTATTTACCCCCATTCTTCCGACGCACTCTTGATTGCACGACAGACAGGTTCGGATGGAGTCGGTGGCGTCTCTGTAGAGTGCCTTACGAGCGAAGTCGGGGTCGGCTATCTGTCCTCTTACGACTCCTACGAGATCGCAGTCGCCACTCGAGAGGGCCTTTTCGCATTGGAGTGGGTCTTTGAATCTTCCGATACCGACTACTGGAATCGTCACCCTCTGGCGAATTGCGTTCGGAATGAAGAGGCTGTACGAGGGTGGAACTGCCATGGACGCTTCGATGGCATAGAGGCTATAGGTCGCAACGCCGATCGAGGTGTTGATGTAGTCGACCATCTTGGTGGCCTCGACTATTGAAGCTACTTCGACTGTCTCATCAATTGTTATGCCACCCTCGATTAATTCGTCCCCGCAAAGACGAACACCTAGGGCTAATTCGGCTCCGATCGCTGCTCTAACTCCCTCTATGACTCTCAGGAGTAGGCGACACCTATTCTCTAGAGTTCCTCCATAGTCGTCTTCCCGCAGATTGGTGGCCCTAGATAGGAATGCTCGCACGATAGAGCTGTGAGAGCATTGGAGCTCGATACCGTCGAATCCACCAGCAGCTACATTTCTAGCAACAGCTACGTACCCTGCAACGATCTCGTCGATCTCGCCGTGGTCAACCTCATGTGACACCTCTTTGAACAATGGATCAAGGGTGGGGGAGGGGCCCCAAACCTCGCGACCACTGTAGCGACCGGAGCCCTGTCCGCCATTGTGGTTTATCTGAGCGAAGATCTTGCAGTCATGGAAGTGAACTGCATCGGTTATCCTGCGATACCCTTCGACAACCTCGCTCCGAAAGCCGGCTATGAGTTTTTCATATGGCCAATCCGTTGGATGCGTCGAGTGCTCTTCGGTTATGATGAGGCCGGCTCCACCTCTAGCCCTAGCGCGGTAGTATGCGACGTGGCGTTCGGAGGGCATCTGTTCTTCGGCAAAGTTGGTTAGGTGGGCGGCGAAGACGATTCGATTTTTTACCTCGACTTTGCCAATCTTTAATGGTGACGAAAGGATTGGGTACCTCATCGCTGCGCTCCAACTTCAATATGGGTGTCGACATGTTCGATATCACCAATGAGGCGACTTCCTTCGGCTATTGCACTTCGAATCGATCGCGGTGCCAAGGCATCGCCGATAATAACCCCGCGTCCGTCCCTAAAGGGGCGATCATTAGCGAAGTAGCGATTTGTCTCAATGAGATAGTCGAAGTTCATCACCCTTTGGCTTTGGCCATAGATCTCTTCAACTACGCAAGTACTCTCTTCGACTGCTACCAGTTTCGCTTCGAAGATCAGTTCAGCTCCGCTCCTTATCAAAGTTGCGTTTCCTTCGACTAGACCATTTGATAGTGCAAGTTGGCTAAAGGCGACTGGATCGGGACAGATGTAGGTGAACGTGGCGTTTAGGGCGATGAGTCGTTTGACGATGGCCCTTGAAGTCTCGTCGCCAACCACATCGTAGAAGACCATCTTTGACTCTCTATCTAGCAACTCTCTAGTTGATTCGTCGAATAGCGAGATAGGGTCTAGGTGTCGCTGGTTTTCGGTCATCGTCTCGACAGGGGTTATATCAGCGCTTGAGCTGGCGAGAGACTTCCTTGGGTGAAACTTTGATCCAGTAGAGACGACGATCTCGTCGTAGTCTTCGAGTTCGGCGTATCCACTTACGCTCTTTGAGAGTTCGACGTTGATATCTGATTGAAGGCTCTCACTAACTAGCTCCTCGACTAGGCGTGCCATTGCTTTATTTGGGTGAGCATTGGCATATTTGGCTAATTGGCCGCCTAGTTTTGGCCGTTCGTCAAATAGGGTTACTTCGTGTTTGGCCCTTGAAAGCTTCAATGCTGCTGTCATTCCTGCAACTCCGCCACCTATAACAGCGATCTTTCGCCGTGCGGAAGGGGCAACGAGGCGGGTGGTTGACTTTAGACCTATTAGGCGTTTAGGCGCCTCAACTTCATGTGAGACCTCGGCATTTACCGCACATGAAATTGGGAAGTTTCTAGAGTCGCCGACCATACAACCGTGGTTGCATGCAAGGCAACTTCTTGGTCTTCGAGAGGTCTCGAGGAAGAGCGGATCTGCGATGATCGGACGAGTGAGGTCAATCAATTCAACTTGGCGCTCCCTTGAAAAGAGCGCATCTACATCATCATCGTTGTAGATTCCACCAGAGTCGATGATTAGAGGTCGTTCGTTTTTGAGTCGTTCGTTAGCACGGTGATAGAAGATATCAGTACCTTCAACGTTGAAGAGTGGACCTGCGCTATAGTCGGCCTCGGTCTCTGCTGTTGAATAGATAGATCCTCGTTCGCAGAGAACGTAGCCGATTCGTCCCGGAAGGTCGCCTTCGATCTCGATGAGACTCTCTGCTGCTTCGTTGGGTCCAAATCCACCCCATGGCGCGAGTTCGTCTATCGATTGGCGTATGCCGATGATGCCCTCTGGCAATTCGGCCGCAATTTTTTTCATAATCGATCGAAGCAAGAGGCCCCGATCACCGCCGAAGTGGTCGTCTCGTTGGTTAGTCAGTGGGGAGAGAAATGAGCGTATAAGTGAAAATTGACCGGCGGCGACTTCGACGCCATCGAATCCAACATCGAATGCGACTCTAGCGGCATGGGCATAGTCTTCGATGATACGATCAATTTCTTCTTGCGAAGCTTCGGCACAGACCTCACCCGAGGTGACATCGAGATATGAAGTCGGGCCTAAAAGGGCCTTTTGTGATAGTGCACTCGAACCTTGTGGCCCCCTATGGACCAGCGAAATCAAAAATCTAGTCCTTGGAAATTCGTTCTTGACTTTTAGAAGCTCAGCCCTTATGGTTGGCAAAGCGGCAGAGGCGAGGGGCTGGTACTCATAGGAGTACTCTTCATTTGATACCGCCGCTCCTTCGAAGACGAAGATTCCAACCGCCTTTCCAGAGAGTACTCTTCGACAAAAGTCAAAGTAGGCCTTGGTATAGTGGCTCCTGCGATTCAAATTGGTAGTGATTGGCCCGAAGTAGGAGCGATTTGAGAGTCTCATGCGCGAGCTCACCGGCTCTTCAAGCACCCTTTCGATCGATAGCCTCTGGAACTTCATTTGACCTTTCATCGCTCTTCAATACTTCGCTTATGGAACACTAAAGTTGACTCACTTCGACTTCTAGCTATCGTCGTTTCGCCAAATAGCCGTAGAAGATCGCCATAAGGTAATCCTCGCGCTCTGTCCCCACTGCAGCTGTTTCAGCTGGAGAAGATTGCTATCTGGCGATCGTCGGTGAAGCGCTTTTCATACTCTACTAAAGTTATCGATCTATTGAGGTCAAATTATCTTCTGGGTTGATTCGCTGAAGCCCAAGGCAAGGTTATCTATATCGATCTCGGACACCATCGAATAGCCATAGAGCTCTATGTACACTCTTTTCTGGCGCTCAAGGTGAAAGTTGACCTCTCGGGGGGTGAGGATCGCTGTGTCGCTTGGTCACTTCGGTACGGAGTCGCTTTCTCCCCGAAGTCTGATCTATGGAATTTCATCGAGTCAAGCGATCTCTTAGCTCCTGGTGGCATTGCCGACGGTGGCCATGTCGTCTTCCGTCGAGCTTTAGAGAGCTTCTGTGGTTTCGTTTCGTCTTTTGATTGACTGACTGCTATTTGACAGTCCTAGGCAAAATTATTCTCGATACCTCTGGTCAAAAGGCCATTTACCTTTAGCTACTTTGGCCAGGGAGTATCGATAGGTAATGTAGAACGGGGTTTACCGATAGATGCTTCGGGCGCACTTGTCCGGAGCTATGTTAGGTGGTTTCAATTATTCACTTTGGCACCAATTACCAACGGCTACTCTGGGAACTCAATCTACGGATGTTAGTTGGTTTCAATTATTCACTTTGGCGCCAAGGCTCTGGTGAGCTGCATCTCTCCTATGGGATAGACTTTGGGCTGCCTTGCTTTGGCATCCCCTTTGCATGCTAGAGTGCGATTCAAAGCCTTTGATCGAGAGGTATCAATGTCAAACTCATCCATCAAGAAGATACTTATAACTGGAGGAACAAGTGGCCTTGGCCTAGCCATGGCTACGGCGCTAATTGGTGCGAACTACGAAGTAGCAATTACTTCGAGACAACGCGAAAGGGTTGAAAAAGTCGCTGCCTCACTTGGTGAGCGAGCTCTTGGTGTGGTCATGGATGTGACAGATGAGTCATCTGTTGAGAGTGGATTGGCAAAGATCGAGAAGGCCTTTGGCCAAATTGACATGCTGGTCAATAATGCGGGACTTGGAATGGTAAGTGTCAATCCAAGATTTATGAGCGATCCCGCACCGTTTTATGAAGTTAGCTTAGGGGGCTTCGACGGTGTTGTAGATAGCAAGGTCCGTGGGACATTTTTACTCTCTAAGGCGCTTGTTCCACGGATGCTTAGCCAAGGCGGCGGAAGGGTCGTAGTTATCTCGATGAACACTTCGACGATGGAGCGAAAGGGCTTCATTCCATATGGCCCAGCAGGTGCCGCAGTCGAAGCCATGGCAAAGATTATGGCAGCTGATCTTGTCGACACGGCTGTTCGCGTGAACATACTTCTTCCCGGTGGGGCTAGTGCAACTGGCATGATCCCGCCCGATGTCACAGATGACATTAGAGCGCAACTACTGCCCCCCTCTGTAATGGCAAATCCAATACTCTTCTTGGCCTCCGAAGAGGCAAAGGATATTCACGGCCAAAGATTAATTGCGACAACCTTTGACGATTGGTTGGCCACATTTAGGGGCAGTAGCCAAGGTTAGTTGAGCTTACTGGCGATCAAAGATCGTAGTTTGCGCTCTATCGAGAAGATGTTACGACTTGGCGAGCCATCTTCCGCGATATCTGAACTAGCGTCGGAGTTGCACTTGAAGCGATTGAATTGGCACCATGGCCCTTGGCACAGTCAGGATCTGGATCGTCGAGTGAGAGGCCGGTAAAGTATTTAGTTGCCATGCAGCCGCCATTACAAGCAGCAAAGGCGCTACAAGAGGTGCAAGAAGTTGGTCCTTCGCTCTCGCGAAAGGATCGAAAGAGGTCTGAGGTACCCCAGATTTCTTCGAAGTCCATCTCACGAATGTTTCCTGCCTTGAAGTTTTCGTCGATGGTAAATGGACAGGCATAGACTTCCCCGACTGGATCTACGAGACATACGACCCTGCCTGCGCCACAGATGTTTAGGCCATCTAGGGGCTCACCTAGGGGAGAGAGGTGGAAGAATGAGTCGCCAGTGAGGACATCACTACGCCTCGATAGCCACTCATAGAGGGTCCTCTGTTGGCTCGAAGTGGGGTTCAAATAGCCATAGGAGTCAACCCCTCTGCCAGATGGTCTGAGACGGGTTATGCGAAGCTGGGCGCCATACTCTTTGGCAATTGAATCTAAGTCATCTAAGTGTTCGACCGATTGCCTAGTTGCGACTACTGAAATCTTTGGCGTTTTAAAGTTGGCATCTCTTAGGTTGGAGAGAGCCTCTATTGCCATATCAAACGATCCGGCTCCACGGATAGCGTCGTTTGTTTCGCGGTCGTGGCCATCGATCGATATCTGAACGTCAAGGTAGTCCATAGCTGCTAAACGAGTTGCAGCCTCTTTGTCGATCCGAGAGCCGTTGGTAGAGAATTTGACTCCAACTCGATTTTGAGTTGCATATTCGATAATCTCGAAGAAGTCGCGGCGGATCATTGGCTCGCCACCGCCAATATTGACGTAAAAGATCGACATATCTCGAAAGCGATCAATGAGGGATTTGCACTCTTTTGTCGTCAGCTCGTCAGCTCTACGCTTTCCTGAGCTTGAAAGGCAGTGGACGCACTTCAAGTTGCAGCCATAGGTTAGCTCCCACGTCAAGCAGATGGGAGAAGCCAATCCCTTTCTCATCTGATCTCGAAGTTCACTATTCATGCGATTCTTCCCTGTCTATTTGGAGCTCTGACGACTCTTGGGTAACTGTCAAGATGCCTTTTGCAAGTAATTGATCAATGGTGGCCTCTATCGACGAGGATGCAAAGTCGGAGAGGTCATCACTTTCGATAACTTCGCCAAGACTCAATGAGCCACTACCAAGTAAATCCATCACCTTTACGGTTATCTGGGATTTGGCAAGAAGTAACTGTCGCGTGTTGAAGTTGTAAAAGAGTCCACCGAACTCCTCTCGTCTATACGAAAAGTCTTTCGAGAGTCTTATCGCCATTTTGCCCTCCACCTCCATGCCAGCTCATAGGAGATCTCTAAACTGCAACTGTCGGCCACAAAAATCCACATCACTTCAAAGCCCTTTTGCCAAGAGGGGCGGCAAATAAAGCTTCAGTAGTAACAGCATCTATCCATGGCCCTCGTATTTTCATCCATGGCCCTTAGTATCAAATGGCGAAGCGAAGAAATCTCTCTAGTTGCCTAAAGCCCATCTATTCATCGGCGCTAACTATCAGTGAGGAGGCTGCTAACCTAAACGACCTCTAGCTATACGGTCTAAGGTTATGCTTTGCCTAATTGCCACCGTTACGGCCACGTTGAAGGGATGACCATACCTCCTTTTGCTCAACAAAAGGGGATATCCATTGGTCTTCTTTAGTAGACCCCACACATCGAGTCGATTGAGATCTCTTCTAGTATTAGCGCCTCAGTCGTCTTGGCTTCGCCAACCGTAGCGCTCTCGTCACTAGATACAACTTCAACTTCTGTCTCTCTTTCTTCCATATCAATATCCCCTTTCATATCAATATCTCCTTCCATATCTTTATCTCCCGAAAATTTCTCTTTGAATCTCAATTACGAAACTCGCGAAAAGTTAGACCTAAAAGACGTATCAATCAGATTCGCTTGGGCACCTGAGTTGCATCTACCTTTCCAAATCTATCAAATGGCAGATCCATTTATCGCCCCAAGGGCAATTGGAGGCTCCATATGCGCATCAAGGCAAGAACCAATAGAAGATATGCAACCGGTAGTTGATGGGTGATCGCTTTTAGATTTGTCCAATGAGTTCTCTCCCAAGCTGCTCCGAGTGGACGTTCTAGGCGATGGCCTTCGTTTTCATATATGTCTCTGTGAAGCTAGGCTCAATCGAAGCTAAGCAGAACCTTGCCTACGCTTTGCCGCGATGTGATCAGATCGTGTGCCTTGCGGACGTCGTCGATCTTGATTACCGCCCCTATCTCGAGGGAAACTTTACCCTCATTGAGATAGACAAGGGCATTTTCCATGAGGGGAGCAACGTCTGCTGGGCGGTTTCGACGCAGATTTCCAAATGAATAGCCAATGACTGCCCTTGAGGTTGGGTGCAAAAGGTTAGATGCAACGCTTCCAGGTCTGCCGCTCGCCATTCCAAAGACCAAAACTCTCCCGAAGGCATTGGTGACCTTTAGATCCTCGCCGAGCGTATCGCCTCCGATTGAGTTGAGGGATAGGTCGATACCTGCCCCTAACGCATCCTTAATTCTCTCGGCGTATTGTGATGACTCTCCGTAGAGGAGGCCAATTGCACCTCTTTCTTCGACGACCTTCAACTTTTCTTGCCTAGAGACGAGAGCTACGACCTTTGAAGATCCGTCGGCAATAGCCATTGAGATCAAGGTCGTGCCTACTCCACCTGCGCCTGCATGGACCAAGATCGAGTCGTCGTCTCTTAGATCTGTTGCACTATGCAATAAGCCGTAGGCTGTGCCTAGTAGCAGAGGAGAAGCTGCGGCCTGGAGCTCGTCTACTCCATCTTTGACTTCGAAGAATTGCCCAAGCGTCGCCAAGCAGTACTGCGAGTAGCCACCGTTATCGACGAAGGCGATTACATCTTTACCGATCCACGATCGGTCGACGCCATCTCCAACTTCAACGACTGTACCGTAGGCGTCTATACCTGGGGTAAAGGGCGGCGTTCCTACTGCATAGTTTCCCGCCACAGCCATTATGTCGGCGAAGTTTACAGATGCGAACTTGGTTTTTATCAGAACTTGACGGTTGCTTGGCTTTGGGTCTGGAAGTTCTTCTACCTCCATCTTGGATGAATCGCCATATTCGCGAACGATAACGCCCTTCATAGTGATCTCCTGCTTCCCTCTGGTCGTTGGTGGTTTTACCCTTCAACTTAGCGCTGTTGGAGCTCTTAGCCCAACCATGCTGGATCGCTAAAGAATTAGGTCATTCAGGTGGCGAAGATAAACCTTGAAAGTAGCGGCCGAAGTTCAGGCAGTTGGGTAAGGGTCGTTGTCTACGCCACCATTGACGATGGTGGCGATGGTGCTTTTATGGACGATCTCTTTAGCCAAGTTGGATCACTGGGCTTATCTAAAAAGGCCCAGCTAAGTGATTATCTCAGTAGTTCCGGTGAGCTGCCGGTGTCAATTTATCGACGATTGACGTCCACTAAAGGCCAACTACGCGGTCGGTCCTTTCGCCAGATGCCTTCCATCTACGTCGACCAGCTGGCGAACTTAGTAGATGAAGGTCTCGAATCACCCAAGGATTGTTCATGTGGCTCACCACCATGTACTAACGGCGGGCGGTTGACAACAGGGGTTAGCTATTGCAACCTAAATGTAAAGTTCGATCCTACCCAAATGGCAACGTGAGGTCGTTGAATTGAGAGCAATCATATCTCTTGGGTGTACGAGGGGTGTCATCGCCTACTATCGGGCCATATATGCGATAAGTCTTTGGATGCCAAAGTGGTGAGTCGACGCAGCACCTAGCCGACTATCGATCTGCCGCCTTCAATGCATCTACAAAGGCACTGCCGAGGCGCTCGATCTCTTCCTCTGTTGCACTTAGAGGTGGAGATACAGCGATGGAAGATACTAGAGGTCGTACTAAAAACCCTCTACTTCTCATCTCCATCTGAACTCTAGCCATAACAGATGGATCGCTTTTACGACGCTCCTGCGAGAACTCAAGTGCTCCAAGGAGGCCTAATCCGCCACGCACCTCTTCGATCAGGGGTGAATCCGAAGAGGCATCAAGTGCATCCTTTAGCTTTGATTCAAGTGCCTCTCCTCGTGCGATAAGACCCTCACTCTCGAGATAGTGACAGTTGGCGACTCCGGCGGCTGTAGCTAGGGGGTGGCCGGCGTATGTAGGGCCGTGTCGAAATGTTGCCCCACCGTTGAAGAACGGATCCGATACCTCCCCAGAGATAACGACGCCACCAAGAGGAACGTAACCCGAAGTGATTCCTTTGGCAAAGGTGATCATGTCGGGTACGACGCCAAAGCGTTCTGGACCAAACCAGTAACCGAGGCGTCCAAAGCCGCAGATGACCGAGTCAACGATCATAAGTGCACCGATCTCTTTGGTTATTTGACGAATTCTCTCGAGGTAGCCATCGGTAGGGAGGTGAACTCCTCCTGCTCCAATTACTGGCTCGACGAAGATTGCGGCGATCTTATCTCTACCGAGCGAGTTTGCTAGACGCATGAGATCTTCGGGATCGTCCCGGTCGACTAGAGCTACATCTGGCATCAACTGCCCCCAACCCATTCGGTTGGGCTCTATACCCGCAAGCGAGGTTCCAAAGCCGTGGGTTCCGTGGTAGGAGTCCTTTCGACTCACAATTACAGTTCGGTCACTCTGCCCCGATTCAACGAAGAATTTTCTCGCCAACTTAGCGGCGGTTTCGATGGCATCGCCTCCCCCTGATACGAAGAAGACCTTTGAATTTGCCATCGGTGAACGTTGAGCTACGAACTCTGCGAGCTCTTCGGCTGGTTCATTGGTGATATCGCCAAATGTCGAGTAGCAAGCTAGTACTTCAGCTTGGCGCTTGATGGCATCGACGATCTCTTTTCTGCCATAACCTGCATTTGCGTACCAAAGTGAGGCGGTGGCGTCGAAGTAAGCACGATCGTTACTGTCGAAGATATAATTTCCCTCCGCCCGAGCAACGGTAAAGCTATTGTCCTTTACGTCGGACATATTTGCAAATGGATGCCAGAATGAAGTTGCCATCGTGATTGCCCTCTAATCGGTCGAACCTTTTGTCAACTAAGTTACACGCACTGAATGAGGCAGATAACCAGAAAAATAGATCCACTTTTGTATCTTCGTACAAATTTGGCGCTCTCCGTTAACTTCTACGACGTCGCTTTAAGGCTAGATAGACGTCCACTAACTCTTCAAAGTCGTCGAGGTCTATGCCAAGACTCTCTCTAACTTTATTGAGGCGGTACCGCATTGAGTTTGGATGAATTGCTAGGCGCTTGGCCGCCTCTGTTATGTCGAGGTTGCACTCAAGGTAGGAGATCAGCGTCGCTACCGTATGCTTTTCTATCTCTAGCTGCTCGACCTTTGTCCGCTGCTTTGCCTCTAAGGCAGATGGTTCAACTTGTGCGAGCAACCACGTTGCCATCTTGACATCTTCAAATCTAATGAGATGCTGCCAATTTAGGCTAGATGATTTGCGATTGATCGACTCTAACTCCGATAGTGCCGAGAGGGCCTCTCGATAGCCAAGGACCAATCCATTTGGTCCCTCGATGGCACGGGAGAGTCCGCTGAAAGTTGCAGGAATCCCCGAGTCACTCTGGGTTACGAGTGGTTCGATGTGTGTCTTTTCACACTGAATTAGAGCGATTAGACGGTCGTCGTGAATGTCATCTATCTCGACCGCACCTATCTCTTCGGCCCTTCGCCTA
This sequence comes from Actinomycetes bacterium, assembly GCA_021841935.1. Classification (GTDB taxonomy): domain Bacteria; phylum Actinomycetota; class Acidimicrobiia; order Acidimicrobiales; family Acidimicrobiaceae; genus Acidithrix. Next base: position 23,619 of record JAKCDL010000007.1, read on the forward strand.
AAGTCTGCCTGTAGACGCTTTAGGTCGCTTGACGAAGAGACGGCGACGTATACGGGCTTTGAAAAGTCGATCCCAACGGCAATGAGTCGTTCGAGGGAACCACGTCCACCCCGTATCGACGATGCCCTAGTCGGCTTTATGGCGAGCGATTCAATTAGTAGGGCCCTCTCGAGAGCCCTCTTCTCGCTAGCTTGTTCATTTCGAGTTTGGAGTGCGATTGAGAGTATGTGGCCAGCTGACCTTATAAGTGGAAGGGAGAGGTGAAAGCCAGCCTCTCCGGGGGCTGCTGTGGTTTGGACAAGTGTTAGCCAAGAGGGGTCGCGCTCCCCGTCCAATACTGCGAGTGCTAGGCCCGGTCCAAAGTCAGTCTCGAACTCGAAGATCTGGGTTAGAGACACGTTCTGACCTTCGCTAGATCCCTTCCCTCTGTTTCCACCCCTAGCCCTTGAATTTGCCTTTTCAGTCTCAACGTGGCGAGAGACTTCGATCAAAATTGCATTTAGAACCTCTCGCCTCACATTGTCGGAGGTAAAGCCAACATTTAATTCACGGGTTATGAATGCCACCTCCGACGATACGAGAGGAGCTAACCGTTCGGTGAGCGATCGAATTGGGGACTGTGAAAGTAGTGCGTCCAAGAGGTAGTCCTGGACCGATACGAATCTGCGAAGGGCTCCAACGTTGGGAGAGAGGAGACTTTGGTTGATAAAGGCGATGATCTCGGCAAAGCCAGTGGCAAAGGGAACTGTGAAGAGAGGTAGTTCGAACTCCTTTGCTGCTTCAATTAGGGCACTTGGAACTTGTTTGAAGTTGATATCGAGGGCAAAGCCAAGTGCGCAAATATTTGCATTTGCCAACTCCTCTACCAACAAGCGCTGCTCCTCCGGTTTTCCTTTTAGACGAAGTCCAGTCGTAAGAGCTATCCAGTGCGATGAAAACCAGCGGGTGGGATGCGATATCTCGAATGAGTGGGCGCCAGTAACTGGACGTGACTTGTAGTTGTTATCACCGCTTATCAGGGTTAGGCCAAGCGACGGTTGTGAAAGGACCTCACCGAGCGTGAGCTGGTTGCCGGCTGCCGGCTTTTCGAGCGGCATTATATCGTTACCCCCTGCAACGAATGTGTTGTCGGAGAAAGTTATCGCCACCGCTCCAAAGGCGGCTAGCTGTAACTCTCGAAGCCGACTTGTTAGGCGCACCCCGTTGTGACCCTACACAGATTGACATTCGTAATTTGTTGTTTCTACAAACTAGCGACGCTAGAGGCTGAATCTGACTATTGCCAAACGCGATTTAACCGAATCTGAACTTTTGCACAAAAAAATCTACTAAAAGATCGATTCTTCTAAGAATTTATCTTCGCTTTTTGTGATAGGGAAGCAGCTTTTCTCTCCAAGAGCCCCAAATGACCCCAGCGCTATACGAAATGTCAAATACTATCGAAACCGTCGTTGTCGAGGTCAACTTTAGGAGTTGCCTAGGGCGTAAAAGTGGGGCTCGGTAGGATCTGTGCTTCGATTGCTCACCATCTCTACCTCGTTGAATCGAGCCCTCAGCCTCTTCACTTTCTCGTTCCAAAAGCTCTATAGATGACAGGGCAAGGTGTATTAGATACTCAAAGAGTACCGAGAGAGTGATGTACCTCACTATTGCGACTCGTTTGCGAGATCTCACCCCAGGCATATGCTCGTCAAAGTCTATTTTTGAACCATTCGACTTAGCTCTGCTATCAAGGAGTGCTCTAATTGGAGAGTTGTGAGCCCCCACTTGGTTAGATCTAAATGCGATTGTGGATGCGATAATCACGATCTTTACTGCGAGATCAATAGATCCAAAGCTTCGCCGAAGTGCCGAGAGGTTGTCATCTCTTTGGGTTATCGCTATATTTTGAGGCGGATTCGTTTTTTGATTTGCCTTTTGGCGGCGTAAGTTGCGAGCAGATTGCGCCGCCAAAGTCAAAAGGTGCCCATAGGTGGTTGAAAAAAGTGCAAGGTTCGTCCACCCGCGCGGGAATTGGTAGATCTCGCCCTTGGTCGATCGATGCAGCGGCGCCATCGAAGTTCCGTAGTTAAAGGCTTGATTTGCGAGGCTAGAGAGACTTCCCCTAGGTGGGTGCGTTGCGCTAACATCTGAATCGTAGTAGCAACGCCCCCCTGAATTTGATACCCTCTTTACAAAGTCGACATCCTCTCCATATCTAAAGCTTTCATCGAAGCCGCCGTGGTGTAAAAAGGTGGCTGAGGCGACGAGCAGGAGCGTTGAAGGTACGTAACTAGGCCCACCGCGTCCAACGCTGCCCGAAGTCTTCCCAACGTCGAGTGGAAATTGCAGCCTTTGATAGATAAGTAGGCCGTTCTGGCGTTTATCCGCTTTATCGAGGGTTATTCGTGGTGCAGCAACTTCTGCTATCGACTTTGCGACGAGGTGGAGGAGGTTGTCTATAGCCGCGTCAAAGTTTACTCCGCAGTCGATGAAGACCAATATCGATTCTCGAGCCGCCGCCGCACCGACATTTCTCGCTCTCGCTGGACCGCTATTTAAGGGTAATCTCACCGTGGAGATTTGGACTCTCCCCTTTTCATCTAGAGCGTGGATTCCACGGGTGAACTCTTCAACTGCTGATTCAAAATCTCTATCGCTCAAAGAGTGATCGTCTACGACGATCACCTCTATTGATAGTGGCAACCTTGTACTCTTTGAGTAGTCAAAGATCGACCAAAGCGTTTTAGTGAGGCCATCTGTGTCGTTATAGTGAGGAACTACGAATGATACTTGGATCTCAGAGCCAAAGATTTCGTTACCACTAGGGGCATACTCGTCGGCGACGAGGTTCGCCTTTGCTAAGCCTAAATCAAGAAGTCGCAAGAAGAACGTCTGTTCATCCTTCCCTTTGGGCACATATGCCGAATTGGTGGCACTTGATAGGAGACTTTGGGCGCGATTTGAGATTCGAAGTACGCTACGACCATTCGGAGCAAGCAAGAAGCCATCTTTAGGGGTCGCTCCCTGTACTTTGAAGGCGATCCGATCTGTCACCGAATGATTTGTCTCTTTTGATTGCAACGTCTAGATGCTATATCGACTAACACCGATTCGAAACCCGTTTCCCCTTTTAGGTGGAGTTCGTTCGACTTGATGCTCTTGTTAGAGATTACCTCTGTCGCTCGTTGAATTTTTGCCGAGAGTTAGATGCTTTTTTGGTGGTAATTTGACCTGTCGTTTAGGCGACGACCTCCAAGAAGATGACGTTAAGTGCGGACGAAAAGCACTCTTTGTAACTGAGAGATCCGATCTTATCTCGATGCAGCGGTCATATCTCTTTGAAAATTCTGGGGTAGCTATTTACACATATCTGAGATTTCGATCCTCTTTGACAAAAAGATAAGAGCCGCTAGGTAAATCTAACGGCTCTTATCTCTAATGAAGCAAGTGATACAGCGATCAAAATTTCACTGCATCGGTGAATTAGTCGAAGAGGATTAGACCTCGAATGTTTTTGCCATCTCGCATGTCGGCATAGCCTTCGTTGATCTGATCGAGGGTATATGTCTTTGTGATGAGATCGTCGAGCTTCAAGATTCCGTCACGATAGAGATCGAGGAGTCGTGGAATATCGTAGCGAGGGTTAGCCGATCCAAAGATTGATCCTCGTAGTTGCTTTTGGAAGAGGGTCATATCTAGGAGACTGATCTTGGCGTCGATCTGCATTAGTGGTGAGATCGCTGTCATTACGAGGCGGCCGTTCTTCCCGATCAACCCCATTGCGCTAGCGATCATCTCGCCTTCACCAACACCAATGGCTATAACCGCGGCATCGGCCATGTTCCCGTCAGAGATATCGAGGACTATTGCTCGAGCCTCATCGATTGAACTTGCGGTATGCGTTGCACCAAATCTCTTAGCTGCATCTAGCTTCGATGGCGTTGGATCGATTGCAACGATGTAGCGAGCTCCTGCGATACGTCCACCTTGAACGGCATTCATTCCAATTCCACCCACGCCGATGACGCAGAGGATATCTCCCGCCTTTACCTCAGCGGTATAGACGGATGATCCATAACCAGTGGTTACGCCACATCCAACGAGAGCGGCTTTGTCTAGAGGAATGTCTCCCCGTACCTTTACAACTGAGTTTTCATGTGCGACCACATATGGGGAGAAGGTTCCGAGGCAACACATCGTCCCAACTCCTTGGCCGCGGGCTGTAATTCTCTGACCGCCGGCTAGTTCGCTACCGGAGAGGATGAGGGCACCGAGTTCGCAAAGATTTTGATGGCCAGTTGAGCAGGCTCTGCACTTACCACACGAAGGTATGAAGCTAAGAACGACTGGGTCACCCTCCTTTACAGATGTCACCCCTTTGCCAACCGCCTCAATGTAGCCTGCACCTTCGTGGCCTCCGACGATCGGTAGAGGAGCTGGTAGATCACCAGTTAAAAGGTGTTCGTCGGAGTGGCACATGCCAGATGCCGCTAACTTTACCCTAACTTCGCCAGGGAGCGGATCGGCGAGGTCTACCTCTTCGACGCTCCAATGTGACCCTGCTTCCCAAAGTACTGCTGCCTGAGTTTTCATCATTCCCCCCATGGACATTGATATCTACGGCGTCTTCGCCGTGTCTGAGAGCCTCTGAGATTGAGTGCTTGCCAAACTTAGCCCGGACGCGATCGCGCGGTGTTGAATCACCGTACCTTCATGATGATAGGCACATTATTTCAGTAATTTTGGTCAAAGACGAAAATTACCAAATCTCTGCAGCTAAATCGACCCACAAGGGGCCTTCAGTGGTCTATCGCCAATCGCATTCAAAGAGGACTTGTAGAAACTCGAACATTTTCGGCGCATGCACGCAACTTCTACTTTTGCCTTATTGCGATCGTTATCTCGGTTAATTGATCTAGTGGAGCTGTAACCGAGACCAGGAGTAAGGCTAAGAGAAAGATAGTGGTCGGGATGGGGTTGTTGACCGACGATACGTAACCTTATGGAGATCTATAAGTAGTGGCTTTTATCCTTTTGCGATTATCTTGTCGGTTTATGCCCCTTTGCCAATAAGAGAAAGATGCAAGTGCACTCCCTTTGCGATTATCGCTGTTGGTGATAGTTGCGGTGGTTGCTGGGATCTTACAATCGAAGCGTAACTACAATGGGGTTCAATGATGATCGGGAAAGTGAATGACTTCGATGAGTATGGTTCTCGAAAGTCGTTATCCCACCAGCACACGTCGCTCTTTAGATTGGCTCTAGTTAGATGGACTTTTTGAGCCAATTGATCTTTGTTTGAGCGATTGAATAAAAACTTTGTTTGAGCGATTGAGTAAGGTTGTCTAAAGAGCTTCCCACACTGGCGCTCCGTAGACCTTTTAAGAGCTACGAGCTACGAGTTGACTTTGCGATGGCGAGAGTCATGGGATAGCAAGAGTGCTTCTATTTGAAATGTAGAAAGATGGTTTGAATGAGCTGGCATGTCGATGAAGGTCGTTTTCAACTTGGGGACTTTCAAGTTGAGTCGGGAGAGGTAATTCGATCGGCGGAGTTATCGTGGCAGAGCCACGGTACTTTGAACGATGCCCGGGACAACGTGATCATTTACCCATGTTCGTATATGGCTAACCACGACGCTTTAGCGTGGTTGATCGGCCCCGATAAGGTGCTCGACCCAAGCAAGTACTTCATCGTCGTCCCTGATATGTTCTCAAATGGCTTCTCGTCTAGCGCAGCCGACGATGACACTTTTCCGCAGCTAGTCACCATGGGGGATAACGTTAGAGCCCAATACCGCTTGCTCACTGAGTACTTTGGCGTTACCTCCCTGCAGTGCGCATATGGCTTCTCGATGGGGGCAGGACAAGCCTATAACTGGGCCTCGATCTACCCCGACTTTGTAAAAAGGGCGATCGTGGTGTGTGGAAGCGCTAGAACCTCCGATCACAACAAGGTCTTTCTTTCGGGTCTATTGAGGACACTAGAGGCTGCCCCTGAGTACATCGGAGGTGGCCACTTCTCCGCCGAGCCCACAAAGACACTGAAGGCTTTTGGCCACATCTATGCCGGTTGGGCTCTAAGCCAAGATTTTTATCGCGAAGGTCTATATCGAAGCGCCCTCGGTGCACAAGACCTCGATACATTTCTTCAAAGCGATTGGGAAGCGTCGTTCATGGCACATCGGGCGGCCAATCTTTACTCTCAAGCTGTAACTTGGTACCACAACGACATAAGTAGGTCACCTTCCTTTGGTGGCGACATAGCTGCAGCTTTACAAGCCATAAAGGCGCGCGTTCTTTTGATGCCTGGCGAAACCGATCTCTACTTTAGGGTCGCCGACAATGAGGCAGAGTTGCCTTACCTACAGGCGGGTGAGTTGAGGGTAATTCGAAGTATTTGGGGACATAGAGCAGGTAACCCCGCTGTCAACCAAGCAGATTACTCATTTTTGAAGGCATCGGTTCACGAATGGCTAAACGAGTAGCACGATAAGGACGGACATTACTTCGTGAATGATCCCTTCGCTATGAGATTGAAGTACCAGGTGCCGACTGGTATAAGGAGGAGCCTCCTTTTTAGATCTGCCTTGGGGATCAATTGCAAGGGGGAGATTAGGCGACGAGTGATGTATCTCTCGGGGGTTGAGTTGGCCTTGGCGTAAGTGGATAGTTGGAAGGTGAATTTAAAGTGACGGCTAGTTCAGTTTCGTTGTTAGATCTAAGTCGTAAACGCAGGATAGGTATTCTGCTCATATGCTGCATGAGTCTCTTTATCGTTGGCCTCGACAACACAATCGTAAATGTTGCGCTCCCATCGATCGGTCGAGCCTTTCACGCCTCGTTATCGGGCCTCCAGTGGATTGTGGACGCCTATACGCTGATTCTTGCGAGCTTTTTAATGCTCTCGGGATCAACGGCTGATCGCGTTGGACGTCGACGAACCTTTCAAAGTGGGTTACTCCTCTTCTCGCTAGGATCACTTGCCTGCTCATTGAGTCCAAACCTAGGTTCCTTAGTTGGCTTTAGGATGCTACAAGCAATTGGGGGCTCAATGCTAAATCCAGTAGCGCTTTCGATCATAACCAATACCTTCACAGAGCCAAAGGAACGCGCTCAGGCTATCGGCGTTTGGGGGGCCGTGGTCGGTGTTAGTATGGCACTTGGCCCAATCGTTGGAGGGGCACTCGTTACCTCTGTTGGCTGGGAATCGATCTTTTGGATAAACGTTCCGATTGGAGTCGCTGCGCTACTTCTTGCTGGGAGATTCATTCCAGAGTCAAAGGCAGCTCACGCTCGTAGGGTCGATCCATTCGGACAGGTCCTAATCGTTATCTTCCTTGGGACACTTACCTATGGCATCATTGAGGGACCAGGAAGTGGTTGGACGTCGCCCTCCGAGCTATTGATCTTTGCCATTTCGGTTGTTAGCCTCGTCGTGCTTGTATTCGCTGAGCTACATCGCAATGAACCGCTTATCGACCTTAGATTTTTTCGAAGCATACCCTTTACAGGTGCAACGTTAGTCGCTATCGGAGCCTTTGTATCTTTGAGTGGGTTTCTATTTCTAAATACCCTTTATCTTCAAAATGTTCGCGGCTTGACTCCACTAGGAGCCGGAATCGATACGCTTCCAATGGCATCCATGTCTATAGTTTGTTCACCTCTATCGGGTCGCTTGGTGGGCACCTTAGGTCCACGAGTCTCACTTATAATCGGGGGAGTAGGACTTGGAGTTGGAGCACTTTTATTGGTGACCCTTACAGCTACGACACCCTTTGCGTTTTTATTTTTAGCCTATGTCGTCTTCGGAGTAGGCTTTGGATTTATCAATGCACCTATTACCAACACAGCGGTTTCAGGGATGCCAAGAGCTCAAGCCGGTGTAGCCGCTGCCGTTGCCTCGACTAGTAGGCAGGTGGGTCAATCACTTGGAGTTGCTATCGTAGGAGCACTAGCGGCTGTAGGTAGTGGCACTTACTTGGGGAGAGGCTTTACATCGTCGACCCACTCAAGTTGGCTGGTTATGGTCGTGATCGGTATCGTAATTGTGACCATTGGATTTGCCACAACAACTCCATGGGCAAAACAAAGTGCACAACGCACCGCTGAGAGATTTGGTCGATAGCTCATCGAGTTAGCTGAGTGATCCAATCTGCTTCAATCGACCAAGGCTATAAACCATGGAACAGTCGATCTGATTACTTTGGACCATCGCGCAAATAGACGATTCAACTAAGGTCTTTAACGGCGCCCTTGCACTCTTCGATAACATAGGTTGCGCCATAACCGTTGTCGAGATCGGCCTCTATTTGCTTTTGGCTGCCGACGGCAACTACGGCTTATGACTCTCTTTGCCTTGGCGCTGAAGGGGCAAAGACAAAGAGAGTCATGATGCAACCGTAAAGGTAGTTTTGTGTAAAGGTTGGCCCCAAAGTTAGATGACTCAGCTACGAGATGAATCCAAGCTTTCAAAGATTTTGAAGATAGAAAGGCCAGCCCAGAGGCTTCTAGCAAGTTCAGGGCTTGTTCTTGGCGGTTATGCAACTTCAACGATATTCGTCTCGCTCTTCTTTTACGTTGCAAGTGGCAGTGTCTATGAGATGGCACTGTACGGTTTGGGGCGTTACGTAGCTTTAGTAGTAGTTTCGATGGTAGTTGTAAGGGCCTTCCCTCAGATTTCTCCTCGTCAACTCTTCAGATTCGGCATTATTCTCACCGCCTTGTTCTACTTGGCGCTGATTCTGCTTCGCACTAATGCCGTCTCCCTGGTACTTCCCCTTGGGCTCTTCAATGGATCGGCAGCTGCCATCTACTGGTTTGGAAATAACACCCTTGCATACGACGTCTTAGAGCCAAGCGAGAGGGGTCACTACTACGGTGTCAGCTTTGCGATGCTGAGTTTTCTAAACGTTGTTATGCCTCTAGTTGGTGGCTATGTTATCTCGAGGGTTGGCGGAGAGATCGGTTACGTCGCAGTTTTTGCCATCGCCACCGCCTCGTTCTCGTTGGCTTGGTTTTCTTCGAGGAGATTAAAGTCGGGAAGTGGTATCGGAGCTGTTTCGATGCGCCACGCCATGATCATTCCTCCTAGGCGCAAAGGGTGGAGCCTTGTTTGGAGCGCTATCGCACTCCATGGCTTCAAGCAGGGCGGTGCAGACCTTGGAATGATTGTCCTAGTTGAAGTGGCGACTCATAGCTCTAGTGCCCAGGGGGTTTTTGTCTCTGCGGCGTCTTTGGCTGGTGTTATCAGTTCTGTCGTAGCAGGGCGACTACCTAGGAGATATAAAGGGGCGACTATGTGGGCCGGGTCGATCGCCTATGGCGCAGCGCTCATCCTACTTCTCTTTGGTTCTAACTTTTCGATACTTCTTACCTATGGATTGATCACAGGATTTGCATATCCTGGATTGATGGTACCGCTGTCGAGCGTAGTGCTCGATGTCATGGATAGCGATCCTTCGGTAAACACCCTGAGGGGGGAGTACGTTCTATCGCGGGAGATATCGACCAACTTTGGTCGAATCGTAGCGATCATTACCCTTATGCTTTTGATCAAAGTCCTCTCGATCGTTGACTCGATCATCCTCATCCTTGCACTTGCGGCCATCTTCCAACTTTTGGCTGCATATCTTGGGCAACGTGCTTCGAGCAGGTACGGTAGAGCTACTATCTGATCGTTAGGTGCAGTCGTTCGATTTGGTGAAGGTGCAAGTCGCACTTTTCCCCGGGGAATCTGCACTGCTTCTTTGAGCTTAGTCAAGGTAGCAGATAGGTACCCCGCGGCTGCTCCGTTACACCTTGGTAGGTTCATCTGAGGTAGAAGACCTTTGAGCAGCAACTTTGAATTGACCTACTCGTCTTTAGGTAGCCGCCGTTCAGCCTTTTGAAGAGACTCTTTCTTCTTGCTATCTAAACGTCGCCTCTTTGAAGCTGGCGTTGGCTTCGTTGGGTGACGTCGCCTCTGGATCTTTGTCGCCTTTTCGAGCTTTTCTTTGAGTAAGTGTCGTGCAATTTGTCTATTTTGCAACTGCGATCGTTGGGTAGAGACAGTTATCCGTAGTTCGTTCCCGTAGCGTTCGACGATTCTTTCAAGGTAGATCTGAGGCCCTCGAAGTTGGCGTAGATCACAAATGAGCTCTACCTTTGTGTCGGCCTTATTTACACTTTGACCGCCCGGCCCTGAACTTCTTGAAAAGCGCCAAGTAAGTGCTGTCTCTGGAATCTCTAAGTTAATTTTGGAGTCCAATGGTGGATCCCGCGATAGCGGGGTAGCGAAGCTCTGTCAATTTCCCATCCTTATTATGGTTCAAAGAGTATGGTCCAAAGAGGTCTAGGGGTCTAAGGTCGTTCCAAGTTGGCAAGGAAGCCAGCTAGATCAGTCGATTATCCCAAGGTCTCTCAGTACCTTTTTGCATCCTTCAACTCCATTTACTTGAAAGGCAGAGATTTCAGCTTCGATGGCTGCATCGACGTTTATCTGGTTGTCGTCTAGGAAGATGATCTCATTCGGGGAGCGTCCAGAGACAGTTGAAAGGTACTCAAAGATCTCTCGATCGGGCTTTAGCATTCCGACTTGAAATGATAGGACTGGATAGTCAAAAAGGGCTACAAAGTCCCAATGGGAGATTGTATTTATCCAATGAGGTTCATTGGTATTGCTCATACATCCTATCTCTACCCTTTGTTTTACCTCTTGAAGTAGTTCCAAGGCACCCTCCATCGGTCCATTTACCCAAGTGAGAAATTCAGCCTTGAACTCCTGGGGCGTGATCGAGAAGTCCCACTCTTTGGCGATGTCAACTACGAATCTATCGAGCGTGCTACGACCAGATTCGAATTCTCGAACGCTAGGCGACGATAACCACCTTCGCCAAAGTTCGGCGTCGTCTTTGAGATTAGAGATCTGGTGAAGGTTGCCGATGCCTCCGAAGTCACCAAGGACTCCACCGAGGTCAAAAAAGACTATCCGACTATCATTTGCTGACTCGTTCACAAAGACAGTTTATGTCTGGAACTATTTCAAAGCGCGGTATCAACGCATCGAAGAGGTTGGTGGAAAGTTACTAGCTATAGGCGTAGAACCTTCCACGATTTGGGCCTTTTCTTAGGGCCGTCCTCCGTGAGGAACTTCGACTTGAGTTCTAAGGAGTACAGCCTCATCGGCGAGGAGGCGACTTGCTTCAATAAAGTCGGGTGCTGCGCAAGCTAACAGAGTTCTTCCATCGGAACCTCCGAGCATGCATGCGAAGAATCCAAGTCCATCGGGTGCCTTTAACTCTTCTATTATGTGGCCACCTTCGGCTAGATGAAGAAGCCGATTTCCAAGGGCATCTGCCACCCATAAATTTCCATCGGCGTCCATGCAGCACCCATCTGGCGCGAAGGTGATCTGGGGCAGCACCTCGGTGAAAGCTCCGAGGGTGGGTGTTGGTGCAAGTTGGGCAAATATTCGCCTGTTTATGAGTGTTCCGTCGTCGGCGATGTCAAAGGCGCTGTATCGGCACCCTAAAGTCTCCCCGACGATCAGAGATCTCTCGTCATTGGTAATCACCATCCCATTTGGAAAGAGCATATCTTGGGCTACAACGCAAGTTTCACCATCTGGCCGCACCAAGACGAGGTTGGTAGAAGATGGGTCTTGAAAGCTCATCAAGTCAAAGCCAAAGTCACCCACCCATGCATTTCCCTTACTATCAACCACTAGGTCGTTCAAAGGGCCACCGCAGTAGCTGCTAAGGTCGGCGTGGACGCTTACCTCTCCATCTGGCCCTTTGCGTAGTAAGAGGTGGTCTTTCATCGAGACCGTGAGCATCGATCCATCTGGTAGCCATCCGATTCCACTTGGTTGGCCCGCTACGGCTAACTCAACTTGTGAAACTCCGGCTTCGGTGATCGAGATCACCTCGTGGTGGTAGAAGTCAGAGACGAACCATCGTCCGTCATGCCACCGTGGTGACTCAAAGAAGCCTCCGCCGCTGTGGAGGGTCTCGAATTGACGATTAGACAAAGCTGCTCCTCTCATGAAGGAAATCTTCAAATGAAACTTCTCCGATCCTACACCAGCCTCCGCGGCACAATCGTGCAAAAGCGTTGCTTTGGCCTCTCATAGGATTGATAGGTTTTTGACTTGTACCTTTTGGTCAAGGTTTTTATTGAAGCTAGATCAAGGCAGATCGCGTCGATTTGCCGGTGAAACACACCGTAGATACCACTTGCCATTGGGGGGTCGGCGATTCAACTTGAGGGTTTATTTTTATCCCAATTTAACGAGTTGGATTACTCGGATTGAATTTTCTGTCGGTCCTCGACGGCAGCTAAGCCCTCCTTTGAGCCGAAGTAAGTGTGAGTTGGAATCAGTTTTGGTTTGCAAAGGATACCTTTGGCCACCCTCGGTTAGAGTCTGAGCCTCTGCAATTGAATTCCAAGTGGCAGATCGTTCCTTGGAGTGTTACATTTACCGATGTGATGAAGTTAGAGACGATCGACTCCTTTGTCTTGCGAGCAAGGGAGATACTTGGAAGTGACAGAGTTCTCTCTGGCGACGAAGTCAGCGAGGACTACTCCCACGATGAATCGTTGGGACTTGATTGGATGGCGCCACAGTGCGTTGTCTTTCCACAGTCAGCAATGGAGTGTTCGGAGATCCTTGCATTAGCCAATGAGATGGTGATCCCCGTAACAGCGCGCGGAAGCGGAAGTGGACTAAGTGGAGGAGCAATCGCCAATCTCGGGGGAGTTTTAATCTCATTCGAAAAGATGAATTCGATCGTTGAGATAGATACATTGAACCACACCGCAACGCTTGAGGCTGGGGTAACTCTTTTGGAGCTATCGCAAGCACTTGCTGAGGTTGGATTTGTATACCCTGTCTACCCCGGTGAACTTTCGGCAACAATTGGCGGAAATGTCGCAACAAACGCCGGTGGCATGAGGGCAGTCAAATATGGCGTAACTCGCCATAATGTTCTTGGAATTGAGTTTGTCCTAGCAAATGGAACCATAATTCAAAGCGGCGGGAAGTACGTCAAATCTTCGACAGGCTACGACCTAACTCAGCTGGTAATCGGCTCAGAGGGAACATTGGCGTTGGTAACCAAAGTGATCGTTTCTATAACCCCGGTTGCAGCAGCTAGCGTCACGCTATTGGTTCCATTTGATAGTGTTTCTACTATTTCAAAGACCATTCCAGAGATACTTCGGTCTAACTTCACTCCATCAATTCTCGAATACGTCGACGGAACCGGATTAACTGTCATGGCGGCGCGTGAAGGTCTGAATTTGGGGGTGCCTAAGAGTGTTTTGGACGAGGCGAAGGCATATTTGATCTGCATGCTTGAAGAGTCGGATCAAGAGGCTCTCGAACGAGTGCAGATTCGTATCTCAATGCAGTTGATGGAATCTGGAGCAATCGATGTCTATGCGCTGACCATAAGTCAATCTCTGCAGCTCCTTGCAGCTCGAGAGGCGGCATTTTGGGTTACCAAAGACCTTGGAGCTACCGAGATGGTTGACATTGTTGTTCCGAGATCTGAGGTCCCGGCCTTCATGGGCGATGTCGGTGTAATCTCCGAAAGGTACTCCACTTTGATCAGTGCAGTTGGCCATGCTGGCGATGGAAATATTCACCTCTCAGTCTTTGAGAAGGAGCTAAAGGTTAGAGATCAGATTATGTCAGATCTCTATGCCGCCGGAGTTCAATTGGGTGGCGAGATCTCCGCCGAACACGGAATCGGAGAGGCGAAGAAGAAGTACTTTATTGAGCATAGCGATCCGGAAAAAGTAGCGCTAATGAGAGAGATCAAACGGGTATTCGACCCAAATGGAATCCTAAATCAAGGGAAGGTCTTCTAGATGAATGGCGCAGAGTCTCTATTGAATGGGCTGGTAGACCGCGGCGTTGACGTCTGTTTTACCAATCCTGGAACCTCCGAGATGCACTTTGTTGCAGCACTAGATCAAGTGCCGGCTATGCGGGGGGTCCTGTGCCTCTTCGAAGGTGTGGCAAGTGGTGCCGCCGATGGTTATGGCAGAATAGCAAGAAAGCCTGCTTCGACGCTTTTGCACCTTGGTCCTGGCCAGGGAAATGCCTTGGCTAATTTTCACAACGCTAGGCGTGCCAAGACTCCGATCATCAATGTCATCGGTGATCACGCCACCTATCACCTTCAATACGATGCGCCTTTGACAAGCGATATCAAAGGTGTCGCAAAGTCGTTTTCAAAGTTTGTAGGAACAGCAACCTCTTCAAATCAGATCGATTCCATGGTTGACCAAGCTATGAAGATGGCAACGTCTTTCGAAAAGGGAGTTTCAACTCTGATAATTCCTGCAGACGTTAGTTGGAGTGAGGTCTCCTCGTCAGATGTCGAACCCCTTGAAGGCGAATCTTGGACGTCAATTGGAGCAGAGGTTGAAACGATTGAGTTGGGTCATGCCCGTGAACTCCTAGAGGCAGACGCTGAGACTTTGCTCCTAATCGGCGGGGACGTCTTGCTTTCTGAGGGCATAAAGATGATTGAACGAATAAAGGCTAACTTCTCAGTCGGAGTCTTAGCCGAGACCTTCCCATCGGTGATGGATAGGGGAGGGGATTTGTTGTCTATAGATCGCCTCGCTTACTTAGGTGAGATGGCGACTGCGCAATTGTCGCATGCAAAAAACATCATTACCATCGGCGCCAAGGAGCCAGCGTCGTTCTTTGCATATCCAAATTCGAGAAGTCTTCTCGCACCTGAGGGCTCTAACTTGTTTCACCTCGCTAGCCCCAGCGAAGACCCTCTCGCGGTCCTGCGAGAGTTAATTGATTTGTTGAACCTACCTAGATCATCGTCCAAGAACAGATTTGAACGCCCAAGTATCCCGGATGGGGATCTTACTGCTACCAAGGTGGCCCAAACGATCGGTGCACTCTTACGAGAGGGGACGATAGTCGTTGACGAAGCTAATACATCGGGCTTTTCTCTACCATCGGCCACAAAGGGCGCCCCAGTCCATAAGTGGCTTACTTTGACGGGAGGCGCAATAGGTCAAGGAGTGCCGCTAGCTACTGGAGCAGGAATAGCTGATATGGATTCGCGGGTCCTTTGCCTTGAGGCTGATGGCTCGTCTCTATATACCTTTCAGGCACTTTGGACACAGGCGCGCGAAAATCTAAATGTCACGACCGTGATCTTCAACAACCAAAGTTATGCAATCTTGGAGCTTGAGTTGGCAAAGGTGGGAGCTCTTGAAACAAGCAAAAGTGCGAGAAGGATGCTTGAGCTAGATCAACCATCTATCGACTACAGCCAGATTTCTCGGGCAATGGGAGTTGATTCGATACGGGTGAGTACGGTAGAGGAGTTTGTTAAGGCTCTGAATCATTCATTCGACAGCGAAGGCCCTTTCCTCATCGAAGCCCTTCTACCCCCGGGTATCTCCTGATAGCTAGCGTTTATAGAACTCAACCTGGCCTCGTCTGGGTCGCCCCTCCTTGCGGCGGCAAATTTTATGTGCAAGAGTTGAAAATCACAGAGCGGAGGTATCCGCGACATATATTGAGAGTTAGTCAGATTCAAAGAAGAGCGAGGGATTCGGTGGAGGGTCTTGAAAAGGTAGTTCCAGGAACAATGGAACAGGTTGAAGATAAGGTAAGAGTTGCTTTGAAGGCCGCTGGTTTTGGCGTGTTGACTGAGATCGATATGTCCGCTACCTTGAGGGAGAAGATCGGAGTCGAACGGGCACCGATGAAGGTCTTAGGAGCCTGCAATCCAAATCTAATTCACCAGGCCCTTGAAATGTCTAATTCGGTGGCGCTATTTGTCCCCTGTAACGTGGTGTTGCAAATGGTCGATGGAGGCATCAAAGTATCAGCTCTAGATCCAATGACAATTATGGCCGCACCAGAGATGGAGGAGTTGGGCCTCCAAGCGAGAGGTTTATTGGTTGGTGCGATCGCGTCTTTGGATGGTGTTAACGAAGCGACCACTGCGTAGGTTCTACTTCAGTAGATATCTCCTTTGAGGTGATCGGCAGCGTTCTTGGCTCGACTCTTTAAGTTGAAAGTGCATTGGTTCAACTCGGTAGTTGACCCATTGATCTACAACCGAGTCGGGTTGAAGTGCACTTTGGTCAAATATGGTGCAAAAAAGTTTGAGTGAAGCGATACGCTAACGTTTGTATATTTTCCAACCGTAACACTCCTTTTGCACCAAGGATGATCTCTGAGACTGAGATTCGGGAGCCCTTGTGGCGGCATCGAATCTTTGGTATCGATTAGATCGCAATCGCATTTGCCAAATGAGATTGCGATCGTTTATCAAAGAACGACGCCCTATCGTATCGGCGCGTCGAAATTGCCTCTTCTGGCGAACCCCATCTTCACTCTCGCCATCTTCAAATTCACATGCTTGAAGCAGTCACAAAGAGGGCCTTCGAAGTTGACTAGATATCGTAGAGCGCTTCAGCAAAAGTAGAGCACAGATTCAGGCATCCTCTAACGCTATATGGGTCTTAGGATATGAGTGCCAACATGACGCTTCTCGAGAAGGGCTATGGGTCGTCTCTCATCTGGCTATCTTGACAACTTCGTTTGCCTTCGAAATAGATTTGCCCACGGTGCCTTGGCGGCAAAATCACTTGAGTAAAAGTCTTCGCTAGGCCAGGAGGATTACCCAAGGGGTGAAGTTTGTAGTGACTTTGCGCCTGGCTCGATGGCACTTGAAGTTGGGCTACAGCCATGCGATAAGATTCCCCCGAACGCGCCTCGCGCCTTCAATTTGTGATGTGGTCTGGCGAAGTCACTGCGAGGATTTATAACGAACCTTTAGAAGAAGCTACTGCTTGTTAATGTTGTCGATCACTGATAGCTAGCTTGTTTTCATATCTTTTTCATTTTTTATTTTTAATAAAAGAGCAGCTCAGGATGATTTCTTCTTTATTTTCCAAAAATGACATGAACTTATTTGCGTGTTTTTTCAATCTATCGTTTTGAGATTTGGTAATTTTATTTTGTTGATCCAATTTTGGGGGAGAAAACCGATGGGGGATAAAATTAGAGCATCGCGTCGCGGAGTCAAGGTACGTGCCTTGGCTGCTTTCGGAGTTTCGACTTTGGCGGTAGGTGGATTGGGCGCCGTTAGCGCTTCATCTGCTACTGCAACTACTGCGCCTAATAGTACGCCAATTGTCTATCAAGTAAATCCGATTGCGATACAGGCAAAGGCGTCGCTTTCGGTTAATGGTTTTGATCCAGCAGCTTGTATTGCAGCAGTCGGCCTAGCATGCTACGGGCCAAGTCAATTTCACGCAGCCTATAACGTCCCTTGGACCATAAATGGCCAACTAGCGGGAACCGGCGAGCAAGTAGCAATTGTGGACGCCTATGGAAGTCCTACGCTGGCATCTGACCTTGCAACCTATGATGCGGAATTTGGATTGCCTCCAGCCAACCTTCACGTCTACTATCCAGATGGAAAGCCAGCATATAATCCTCGGCAGCACGCTGGCGAGACAGGATGGGCTGAGGAGACGAGTCTTGATGTTCAAACTGTGCACGATTTGGCTCCAGGAGCGACGATTAACTTGATTGTCGCGTCGTCTCCGAATGGAAACGACCTCAACGTTGCGGAGAGATATGCGGTCGATAATCACCTTGGCGATGTAATGTCGATGAGCTTCGGGTCGCCCGAGGCAGCTATCAAAGGTGGTGGAAATAACCTCCAGGTAGCTCAAGCAGATGCTATCTACAAGGAGGCAGCCGCCGCCGGAATAAGCGTTTTTGCCTCTTCGGGCGACAGCGGAGCGAGTGCTGGCTATGCAACTGCTAACGCCTCCTTCCCAGCATCAGATCCTAATGTCACTTCAACGGGGGGTACAGATCTATTCTTGAATTCAAGTGGTGGATATGGCTCTGAGTACACCTGGAATGACTCAGACCCAACAACTTGTCCATTTGGTTGCCAGGACGGTGTCTTTGGAGCAACAGGTGGTGCTCCAAGTTCGATCTTTAGTGCAGCGCCGTACCAAAGTGCTGTTTCATCCATGTCAGCTAGGACAACCTCGGACGTCTCTTTCAACGCCTCGGTTTATACAGCATCAATGATCTACCTTGGATTTCTAGGAGCGGGCCAGAACTCTTTCTACTTCTTCGGAGGTACGAGTGAGGCCTCACCGGCGTGGGCGGCGATAGCTGCAGATCTCGACCAAGCTGTTGTTCAAGGTGGTGGACATACCTTGGGTCAATTGAACTCAACCCTCTATGGCCTTGCATCTAATCCAACCTCATACGCATCTGACTTTCACAACATAACAGTTGGAAATGATCAGTTGCCGTATCCTACGGCTCCTGGATACTCGGCTGGAAGTGGATATAATCTCCCTACTGGCCTTGGAACTCCTATTGTTTCGGGACTTCTCCATAGCCTTGCGCCAACCGCTTCCTTGGGCTTTACCCAGCCGTAAGGTTTTCGCTAGGGATATATTTGCTCGTTTGATTCAGAAATAAGTAGCGCCACAGATTGCTAACGATCTGTGGCGCTATGTATTTTGGTCTTCGTGTGTGGGGTGTCGCCTTGGGTTTTTTTCGTGATTTAATTGCCGGTGCAACTTTGAGCTTCAATTTGACTGTCGCGTTTATGTGAGATTTTTCGATCTTTGGATTTAGTTAGGCAGTTGAAACCTTACCGAATTGCCTATAGCCCGCGGTGCACCCGTAGCGGGGAGGAGCAATGGGCTAACTTCTACAGTCACACGACTCTTGCTAGGGTTCTTACGTCTTCATGGACCTATAGTGTCTCGGCTAGGTTACAGATCAAATTTCACTCTTGGCCAATATTGCAATTGAATTTTGACCGTGGGTTGTTTGGATCTTTTTATCCGAGGAACCTCGATTGTAACTATCTTTCTTGAGGTCGATCTTTTGATATCTATCTGCCAAGGATACTCCTAGAGAAATTATCTATCGAAATTAGCTATCGAAGAGCAGGTAGTGGTTCGGCCGATAATTTTCGGAATTTTTTATATAAAACTTACCCCACTGTAGAGACTCTTTTCCCAGTTAGATGGCGTATCGATAACGACTACCAGACGTATTATGATCTTCGAATACCAACAGTGTGATTTCGCACGGCACGACCCTTTGTACCATCTTCGGCGGGGTTGTGGTCATTTAAAACGAAGCTATGGGAGGTAGTTGGTTGGATTCATTTGTTCACCTTCATAACCACACTGAGTTCTCAATGCTCGACGGAGCATCCAAGATCGACGCGGCAATAGCTGCAGCTGTTGCAGATGGTCAAAGCGCAATGGCCATCACCGATCACGGCAACATGTATGGCGTTCTACCCTTCTACAGCGCGGCGCGCAAGAAGGGGGTAAACCCTATCATCGGTATCGAAGCCTATATGTCAGGCGGATCTCGTTTTGATCGACCATCGCGCCGTGGCAAAGTAGATGAGTCGAGTGAATTTAGCGCCTCTGAAAAGCTCTACTACCACATAATTCTTCTAGCTGAAAACAATGTGGGCTACCACAATCTCATTCAGTTGTCGTCCCTTGCATACCTAGAGGGGTACTACTACAAACCAAGAGTCGACTACGAGCTCCTAGCGAAGTATTCAGAGGGCGTTATAGCTACGACGGGGTGTCTTGGAGGCTTGGTGCTCCAAGCCCTAGCCCGCGATGACATCAAGGGTGCCTATGAGCACGCAAGCACGCTTAAAGATATCTTTGGTAGGGATAATCTCTTCGTCGAAGTCCAAGATCACGGTCTAGAGCTTCAGCGAAAGACGAACCCAATGCTAAAGGAGATGGCAAAGAAGCTCGACCTTCACCTTCTAGCCACCAACGACTCTCACTACATCTCTCGCTCTGACCACGTCCACCACGACGCACTTCTCTGCGTTCAAACCAACGCAACACTTAGTGATCCAAACCGCTTTAAGTTCGAAGGTGACGAGCACTACATCAAGACTGCCCGCGAGATGCGCGAGCTCTTTGCCGACTTTGAAGGGGCGTGTGACAATACCCTTTGGATCGGCGAGAGGGCGAAGGTCGAGATCGAATTTGGAAAGCCTCGTCTGCCCGAATTTGAGGTTCCAGAGAAGTTTCGGCTTTCGACATACGATGAGTCGGCCTCTAACTACCTGAGAGAGCTTTCTTACGAAGGGGCTAGGGGTCGCTATGGGAGTGAGCTCCCGCAAGAGGTCATCGAACGCCTTGACTATGAGTTAGACGTTATTGGTCGAATGGGCTTTAGTGCCTACTTCCTAGTCGTGTGGGATCTGATTAGATTCGCAAAGAGTCGAAAGATTCGCGTTGGCCCCGGAAGAGGCTCGGCTGCTGGATGTCTTGTCGCCTACACCCTTGGGATCGTAGATCTAGATCCGATAAAGTACGACTTGCTCTTTGAGAGGTTTCTGAACCCTAGCCGCGTTTCAATGCCCGACATCGACATGGACTTCGATGAACGCTATCGTCAAGATATGATCCGATACGCCTCTGAGCGCTATGGAAGTGATCACGTAGCACAGATCGTAACCTTTTCAAAGATCAAAGCACGGGCAGCCGTACGTGACGCCGCGCGAGTACTGAATAAGGACTACGCAGTAGGCGATAAGGTTGCAAAGGCGATGCCGCCATTAGTGATGGGCAAAGACACGCCTCTCGATGCATGCCTCGAATTAAAGCCTGGATTTGAAGGTGGATACGCAGCGGCAAGCGAACTGCGAAAGATGATCGAAACCGACCCTGACGTTCGAGAGGTCGTCGATGTTGCTAGGGGTCTTGAAGGTCTTCGACGACAAGACGGTATCCATGCTGCTGCTGTTGTTATTACCCATGAACCTTTGACTAACTATCTACCTATTCAGCGAAAGGGAGATACAGCGCCAAATGGCGAAGCTGCGCCTGTAGTCACTCAATATGAGATGCATGGCGTAGAAGACTTGGGGCTTCTAAAGATGGACTTTCTCGGTCTTCGTACCCTCTCGGTCATCGATCGCGCTCTTGAGATCATCAAAGAGACAACCGGCCAAGAGGTCGACATTGACAACGTGCCTCTAGACGATGACAAGACCTTCAGGATGCTACGTGAGGCCGACTCAATTGGGGTATTCCAGCTTGAAGGAAACCAGATGCGAGCCCTTATGCGCTCTCTGGCTCCGACGCGTTTTGACGATATAGCGGCACTCGTGGCGCTATATCGCCCTGGCCCCATGGCAGCTAATATGCACAACGACTACGCAGATCGAAAGAACGGCCGTACCGAGATCAAATACAACCACCCAGACCTAGAAGAGATTCTAAGTGACACCTATGGTTTGATGATCTATCAGGAGTCGGTCATGCGAGTGGCTCAAAGATTTGCTGGGTACACCCTTGCTGAAGCGGATGACTTGAGAAAGGCCTGTGGTAAGAAGATCAAGGAGATCATTCAAGGCCACCGAGCTAAGTTCGTGGAAGGTTGTGCTCGTAACGGTTACGGTGAAGCCCTAGGGACTGAGCTCTTTGACATCATTGAGCCCTTCGCGGACTACGCGTTCAACAAGTCCCACTCTTATGGGTATGGCTTCGTCTCGTACCAGACTGCATACTTGAAGGCAAACTACACCGAGCAGTACCTCTGTGCCTACTTGACTTCGGTGATGGATGATAAAGACAAAGTTGGAGTTGTCCTAGCAGATGCTCGAGATCACGACATCGTTGTCTTGGTTCCCGATGTCAATGAGTCGCGGAGTGACTTCTGGCCGACGGTATTTGAGGGCAAGAAGGCGATCCGAATCGGCCTTGCTGGGATTAGAAACGTCGGTGAAGGTGTCACCGAGTTGATCGTAAAGGAACGCCTAGAAAATGGACGTTACCAAAGTTTGAGCGACTTCTTTATGAGGGTCGACCTATCGCTTCTAAATAAGAGGGCCATAGAAGCTCTAATAAGAGCCGGAGCATTTGACTCTTTTGGCCATAGTCGACGAGGACTGTTGGCGATCTTTGATGGAGTGGTCGATCGAGCAATTCGCAAGCGTAGGGAGATTGCAGAAGGGGTTATGGGTCTCTTTGATGCACCTTCAAGCGATGATTCGCCAACGTCGGTAGATCTTGAGATCGTAGTTCCAGATGAAAAAGACGTTATGAGCGACCTCTTGGCGATGGAGCGGGAGATGCTTGGGATGTACGTCACCGATAATCCGATTGCGATGGCGCAGGGGATCATTCGCAAAAGGGTAGCGATGACGATCGGAGACCTCGTCGAGGCCAAAGCAAATGGTGGCGGACCTGAGGATGGTAGTGTCATTGAACTTGGTGGCATCATCTCTAAGTATTCGCTTCGTCTGACTAAAAAGGGCCTCCAAATGGTTCGATTTGTCCTTGAAGATACGACAGGATCGATAGATGTCATGGTCTTTCCTAGGTCGGTAAATGAGCAATTCACTCGACTTCGCGATGACCTCATCGTCTTTGTGAGAGGAAGAGTTGATACTAGAGACGATGAGTTGAAGATTTCTGCGATCTCGTGTGAGGTGGTCAATGTGGAGCAAAGATCTAGAAGTGAATTGACGATTCGAGTGGAAATTGAAGATCTCGATAGTTCATTACTTTCAAATTTAGCGACTGTAATTTCGCGCCATAGGGGTGAAATTCCGGTGTTTCTAGAGGTCGCTGGGATGCGTGTTGATCTAGGTTATGACTATCAAATCGATGGTGATGACGACTCTTTTATGGGTGAATTGCTCGAAGTTTTACCAGCTGACAGCTTTGCATGGAGTTGATAGCTCTTCAGAAGGCCGCCTAAGTGAACTTAAGCGTCCACACAAAGACTAGGATATATATGGCGTTCGCACCCGCATTCGGTCTTTGCTCAAGGAGAGTCTCGAAGGTATGTCATTCGAAATTATTACCCGTGATTGCAGTGTTCTAAGCGACGGAGAGCTAAGCCAAATGGCCGATCTTGTCGCGTCCAATGAGGCCAACATTGACTTCGGGTACTTGTCTAAGGCGAGAGAAGAGTGGGTATTAGTAACTGAGGTTCGTGACGGTGCAAAGCTGGTTGCCTTCTCCTTCTACACCCTTGAGCGAATTGGCGGAACTCCTGCGATTATCGTCGGAGTACTGTGTGTCGACAAATCCATAGATGCACGCGATGGCCTCTATGCCCTTCGACAGGGGCAGTTTCGAAAGGCTCTTCTAGCATTTCCCGATGAAGATGTCCTAGTTGGAGCTAAGTTGGCCAATAACGGTGGATTTGAGATCTTCGAAGAGCTAGTTGACATCGTCCCAAGGCCAGGCCACAAGACCTCGGGAGAAGAGCGTGCATGGGCTAGGCGACTCGCAAAGCGTTATGGCGGAGAGAATCGAGTGGACGACAGAAGCTTCATCTTCTCTGGGACCAACGAGGTTTGCGGATATGCAGCTTATGAGCCAAATGAGAGATCTGACCAATTCGAGGAGTTCGAACAGTTCTTCGCTAATTTAGATCGTGAGCGAAACGATACCCTAATTGCATTTGGGTGGGTTATGGCAGAAGAGCTAGTGAAGTTCCAGGTTATCGACGATTGATACTCAAGGCCAAGGGTCGGTCATCGATATATTGCGATGGCTGAGGGGCGTGTTTGACTCAAAAGTCCTATGGCAAGATTCCCAAGTGTAAATCAAAGATTTAGATTACGACAAAGAACAAGGTCCCAACTGGCAATGGTTTGGGACCTTGTTTGCTTACCCCCTCAGATTTAGTCCCAGTCGAAAAATTTGCGACTATTCGACACTTCATCTATCAAAGAGTTACAGCAGTGCCAAGATGAGAGTTTGGGATACATATCCAATTTCTTTTAGATCCATATAGTTGGCCATTGAGTTCGTACTTTTCGAAGTGGCCCTATCCTTGACGCTCCTTATCTTTCATATAGCAATTTCTTGTTTTTGCAACTAATGACCTGTTTTTTTGACAGATTACGGCTAATGTAAAGTTTGCTTTACATTAGAAAGGGTGGCTGTGAGAAATCGTGTAGTTCAGAGGAGGAGTGAGTTGGGGCTAACACAGGTCCAACTAGCAAGTCTTTCGGGATTATCGCGACAATCAATATCGGCCATCGAGGCCGGTAGCGAGTCTCCTCGACTTCAAGTTGCGCAAAGATTAGCAACGGCGTTATCCACCACTCTCGACTACCTATTTGGAGATGATGAGGCAGGACAAGTTGCCGTCGGTGTGTATCTCGGCTACTTAAATGGTCGATCGATAGTTCGAAGTGCCTCTAGGTCGAGTGCCCTAAGTCACTTTCCAAATGGACTTCTTACGAGTGGGGAGTCGACGCTCGTCGATCGTCCCTTTGTGTTTGTTGACGGCTGTGATCCCATTTTGGCATTTCTAACTCGAGTCTTGTCTGAAGAGGGTCCCTTTCGATACCTTTGGACGTCAATGACCAATAACGAGGTAATAGAAAGTGTCCTCTCTAATAACTCGCACTTGGGGTTGGTGCACTACGGCGATGGTGAGTCAGTGGGCGAGCTTCCGGTCGGTCTCTCATCCTTTGCGTTGGCTGATTGGAATTTAGTTTTGGCAACTAAGCCTGGTTCAGCCTTTAAGAATATTGAGATCTCCTCATTAGGTGATGAGTCGATTAAGTTTGCCTTACGTAAAAGTGGCTCTGGGGTAAGGCGCTTCTACGACTCGATTGCCGGCGGATCTTCAATTTCAAGTGAGGCCTTCGACGGCCATCAGGATGTAGCCAATGCAGTACGATTTGGAAACTATGACGCCACTTTGACGATGGAGTCGATTGCAAGCGCATCGGAGCTCGACTTCAGAGTCGTGCAAACCCAAAGGTCCTATCTCATTGCCAAGAATCGCTTTTTAGATCTTCCAGAGGTCAGCTTCTTTATTGAAAGGGCAACTGCCATGAGCATCAAGAAGAGGATCGATCTTTTGGCGGGATACCTTTCGGCCTAACTTTTTTTATATTCAACTGTCCAAAGAAAAGAAAGAGAAACATTGAAGTTGGAAAGTTCACCAAGAAGAAGCAAAGCGGCTATCGCCCTTTCAGCAGCGGCTAGTGCCATAGTCTTGTCAGCTTGTGGAAGTGGATCTGCCGCAAGTGGATCGAATAACGTTACGGCGACGACTTCGAGTCCCCCGATCTCTTCAATTGGTGGAACTGTACGGGTTGCTTATGCTGGCTCCTTAGTCGGCGCGATGGTGAACGATATAGGACCGGCATTCGAAAAGGCGACTGGGATTTCTTTTTCCGGAGTACCCGGCGGATCAACAGGTCTCGTAAATCAAATCAAGACCGCTCCAAGTCAATTCGATGTCTTTATCTCAGCTGCAAAGAAGGCAAACGATCCTCTAATGGGTTCAGCGAATGGCAACTTGGAGAATTGGTATATAACAATGGGTTCGTCTCCGCTCGTCGTTGGTTATAGCCCGAGCTCGCCCTTCGCAAGTCAATTCAAGAGCTCAAAGTGGTACCAGGTAATGCAGCAACCGGGAATCAAGATCGGTAGAACCGATCCCGCGACAGATCCAAAGGGTGCTCTTACAGAAAAGCTCTTGGCCCAGGAGGCTGTAGCTCTGTCGCAGCCAAACCTTGCAACCACCATCTTGGGGCCGGTTGAAAATCCAGCTCAAGTATTTCCAGAGCAGACCTTAGTAGCACGACTACAAGCTGGACAGCTAGATGCTGGATTCTTTTATACCAACGAGGCAGTTCTGGCGCATATCCCGTACGTCTCAACCGGCCTTGACCTCGGAGCTTCTTTTACAATATCGATACTTTCATCGGCAGCCGATAAGGCTCAAGCTGTATCGTTCGTAAACTTTATCTACTCTGCCGCCGGCCAGGCCCTTCTCAAGAAGGTAGGTGTTACGCCGGCTCCGGCGATAGTCACTGGTAATTTGGCCGCTGGGCCTGCTGGAGTTCAGATCGCGCAATCTTAACGATTTTTGGGAAAGTCCGTGTTCTTGTAGATGTCCATCAAATATGGTTGTTACAGGAAGGTAATGTCAACTATTCGCGGGCTTACGTCCGCTCGTCTACTTCGTCAAATCGGCGATAGTAGTTGGCGAGCGGACATCCCAAATATGGCATAGATTTAGGTTTTGCATTGGACTTTGTTAGACGTGGGGCGATTTGGGGAGCTCTCTTCGCATCGGCGATTTTTGTTGCGGTACCGACCGGAGCCCTTCTCGTATACTTCTTCTACCACCACCAACTTCCTTTAGCGCCATCGGACTTTATAGCGGCCAGCCTCGACTCTGCAGTTCCGTCGCTAATCTCGATAGTTCTTTCGTTGATCTTTGGATTGTTTTCTGGGTACTATCTGGCGACCCGAAATAACAAGGTTTCAAAGTTGGGCACGCTTCTCTTTCGCATTCCTCTCGGCGTACCACCTCTTATCGCTGGAATAATGCTCTTGATATCGCTTGGGCCAAATTCTCCCATTGGAAAGGTCTTTCACGGTAGATTGACTGATTCGCTTGTTGGGGTTACAATCGCACAACTTTTTGCAGCACTTCCATTTACGGTTGAGGGGTTTCGGGGAGCATTTTCTCTGCTCGGGCGAGAGGCGCAAGTCGTAGCTGACTCATTAGAGATGGGAGAGGTGACGAGACTTCTAGTCGTCTTTACGCCACTCATCTGGCCATCACTTCGATCCACACTTGTCACTAGTTATCTGCGTGCCTTTGGTGAATTTGGGGCTGTCCTGATAGTTGCGTACTCCCCAGCATCACTACCCATCTATACCTATGTTTCGTTCGAAGGAAGTGGCCTGCCGGCAACGGTGATTCCAGTAGTTGCCACTTTGATTATCTCCGGAGTATTTGCCTTTGCCATATCCAAGGTATCTTGGCCAAAGTCAATCAAGTTCTGGAGGTTATTTGGACTGCTTCGTCATCGTGACTTGGACCAAAAGACGGTTGGTGGCACCGTTTCGGTATCTATCGATGGAGTAATTGGAGAATTTAGCGTTGGAATTGCTCTCTCTATAGATGAAGGTGCAACGGCGATCGTTGGCCCAAGTGGTTCAGGAAAGACCTTGACCCTTCATTCGATGGCTCATCATCCCATAAGTGGACTTTCTGTTTCATTCTCACCAGAGGAGACATCCTTCGCTCAGAGAATTGGCTATGTTCCTCAACGAGAGGGGCTTTGGCGCCATTTGACTCTTCGTGAGAATATTGACCTGGTAGCGGCGGTGGTAGGATCGTCGGACGCAACCGATCAACTAATTGATCTCTTTGGCGTCGGTCAATTTGCGGATCTTCCGATTTCAGCTTTGTCTGGTGGTCAATATCAGCGAGGAGCGATAGTCAGAGCATTTGCATCGAACTCTGACGTGTTGATCCTCGATGAACCTCTCTCTCAGATTGACATTGCACGTAGGCGCGATGTGATTGATTTTATTAGAGAGTATGTAACTCCTCGGGTAAAGTACTTGATTTTGGTGACCCATGATATCGATGAAGCAATACAACTCGCCGACTCGATAAACATCATCAATAATGGTAGAGTCGAGGGACGCTCTAACAGCGGTGATATCTTGCGTTCTACGATGACGAGAGCTACGGCGAGGGCATTGGGGTTTGTGAACTTTATTAGTTTGAGTGGATCCTCCTATGCCTTTTTGGAGTCAGATGCTTCGGTGGTTGCCGGCGGAGCTGTCTTAGATGGTGATAGTAGGGAATGCGTTATCCTCAACGACCTCACGGTAGCACGAATTGTTACCACTACTAGGGGCAGACTTGTTACGTTGTCGTCAAAAACTGGTACTTTGGAATTTGCTTCTACGTACGTTCTGATTCCTTATTCGATCGCTCTTGGGATTGAGCTTGGTGACGTCGTATCGGTATCGATTCCTAGGGATAGGCTCGCTGCGCTGGTTGAATAGAGCGTCGCAATGGAGGCCGTGGAAAAGCTATATTGATCCGCGGTCAAGGGTCCGCCCAATTTCTATATACCTGTTAGCAGGGGAGCCAAAGAGACAGCGACTACATAACAGCGAGAGGATATCTCTGTAAAGAGTGGTAAATCAACCTATAAGACCATGAGTTGTGCAATTGAAGAGATGTCGCAACCTAGAGTTCAAAGCTGATTTAGACCCTGTCAATCGTTGTTAGCCTAGAAATCTGTTGCCCTAGATACCTGTTGCCCTGGTTTTTTTGCAGCGCCGGAATGGAGTTACGCCGTGATATCGCTTGAATCTTCAAAGATACCTAATTAGGCTCTATGTGAATTATTTGGAGGATTTGACTTTGACCACCTTGCTCAATTACATCAACGCATTGAAGTGGTTTGTTCTAATCGTATTTGTGATGATTGCATTCAGGCGACAGATAGTTGGAGTTCTAAATCGTCTAACTTCACTGAAGGTTACAGTCGGGGGCGCCCAAGTCGAAGTGGACTCATCGGCTCCAATGGCTAGATCTACACGCAACTCTTCGACGGTTAGAGATAATGCGATAGCGTTGAATCCTAGTGGCGAGCAAGTGGCCTTTCACCAAACAAACTACATCTCGCGTCCACCGCAATCCAAGTTAGAGGTAAGAGTTTCAAGGTGGATATCACTCGGTGGTTACCTCTTTGTGGAGTTTGAGGCCATAAATCTGACTGGCAACCAGATAGATGACTTAGTAGCTAGTGCGACTCTTACGATAGGCAGTGGTACCTTTAGTAATCTGCATATCGCCTTTCCCGGAACTATCCCAGTAGGTGGCAGTGTATTTCAATTTGAGCTCATTACTGACTCTGCGACGATCGACGAGACTTCAGAGATGGAGGTCGCCGTCACCTCTACAAGCAAGTACTCAATCGTAAATTAGCCAAATCGAAGCTAGCGTTTTTGGTCCACTAGATGGTCTTTGACTTGGAATGTGACATGTTATTGCGAAAGCTATGAGTCACTGCTGAACGACACATACACAACTCACTCGAGGCGAGGAAGCTGAAGGTCAGTGGGGGATCGTCGGTTGATGACCGTATCGACTCCTTAGCGTTATCTCGATTTTGCACTCAATTACCGTCCAACAAGGGATCAGTCACCTCTTTGCCACCAAAACGAAGTTGGATCCATCACACTTGGACGCTGAGGCCTTGATAAGGTCTAAGAGGATGGTGATTTAAACTGAGCAGTGAAAATTTGAATAGCGATTTAGAACGAGAAAAAAAGCGGTACGAATGGGAAGAGCCTGGAGCATATGAGGTTGATTCGAATGTCTTTCGCATCCCTCTGCCCCTTCCCGGAGACACACTTCGTGCTGTAAACGTCTACCTGCTCCTCGGTGAAAAGAGTGCTGTTCTGATTGATTCGGGGCAGTTTTTGGAGGTAGCTCGGCGACAGTTGGAGCAATCTTTAGCCTTGGTAGGAGTTGAGGTCGGTGACGTATCGGAGTTTCTGATAACTCACATTCACAGGGATCACTACACGCAAGCTGTAGCTCTACGTCGTGAATTTAATTCAAGGATACGTATTGGTATCGGTGAGCTTTCGTCATTTGAAATAATCGAGAGACGAAATGAAACGTCCTTCGAGAGGCAGTTTGGTCTCTTGAGCGCCTGTGGCGCGGATGAATTGTACAAAGAGGCGGTTGTATTCTCTCGGGGCGACGATGAGATCATCAAACTCTATGAGAGGCCCGATGATTGGCTCCATGAAGGTATGGCTCTAAGCGTTGGGGGTCGAGTGTTGGAGGTTGTTTCGACACCTGGTCACACTCGGGGACACGTTGTCTTTCATGACAAAGAGTCCAAACTCTTATTCGCTGGTGATCATGTCCTGCCTCATATAACTCCGTCGATCGCTCTCGAGGCCGATCGGCCGCAACTTCCGTTAGGCGACTATTTGGGTTCTTTATCGAAGGTTCGAAAGTTGCCCGATGCACGTCTTCTTCCAGCTCACGGTCCGGTAATCGAAAGTGGTCATTCGCGCATCGATGAGCTCATTGCTCACCATGATCATCGACTTCGCGAGACATATGACGCTCTCGGGACAGGGGAGAGGAGCGTATATGACGTGGCGCATCTTCTCAAGTGGACGCGTCGCTTGAGAAGATTTGACGAAATGGATCTCTTCAATAAGATGCTCGCGACATTTGAGACCAAATACCATCTGGATCTTCTTGTGGAAATGGGTTTCGTTAGAGTGAATGACGAGAGTGGAATTTTGATCTATCAAAAGAGTGATCGACCCTACGATCTCACTCTGTAGGTAGCAACTTCACATAAAGTCTCTAAAGAGTGCAATGAATTCGAGCTTTGATTGAATTTTTCTAGCGAATTTGAAGAGAGTGCTGCTTCAGGTTTCGCCCGTGGCCCGCTTTTTGAACTAGAGCCCTTTGCTCGGCCTCAAAGATATCGCTTGGACGGGGCATTTTCTCAACTGACGCGTGACACTAATCAAGGCAATTGCGGAGATCTTTACGTGTGGCTAAATTTGATGCTCAGTGACTTTTGAGGATTGATGGCGCCAATTCATTTGAAATGCTTACCGTTTGGTCGGTTGGATAGTGGAGTTTGCGAGATACTTTGCATCAGCAACTTTCATGACCTTCTGCGCGCGTACAGATTCTCTGACGTATCGAATTCTATCGCTAGATGAAATTTTGCCTTGTGTCGAATTTGGTTCAAAGTGAGATTATCCCACCTTTAGATCTGCAACGTTTATATATCGCCACCTTCAATCATGGGGCCATTCACTCTTGTCTCAATTTATAGCCTTTACTTATAGCGCTAGCTTTAGCCCCCAAGTAGCCATTGTTCAAAATAGCGTTTCAGATCGAGACTGGCGGGCTAACTTTTATTTATGAGCGGAATTGAATTCGAAGAAGTCTTTGCAGAAGAGGGTTTTGGTGGGGTGGTTGACGTCTTTCGCCGCCACTTTGACGAGGGCAAGGAAGTCGGTGCATCGGTAGTCGCCTACGTTGGTGACAAGAAGGTAGTAGATATTTCTAGGGGTTATCGTGATCTTTCGTGGAGCCGCCCATTTACATCCTCGACACCAGTTGTCGTCTTTTCTTCAACGAAGGGCGTTACAGCCATCGCTGTTCACATAGCCATTGAAGCGGGGCTAATTTCATACGAAACGCCGATAGCCGAAGTTTGGCCCGACTTTGCTCAAAGTGGGAAAGCCTCGATAACTCTTGGACAAACACTATCGCATCGCTCCGGCGTCGCTATTATCGATAATGATTCGCTTTCAATAGAAGACGTTTCCGGCTGGAGTGAAGTAATCAAGGCTCTTGAAGTGCAAAAGCCGATTTGGGAGCCAGGAAGTCGTCACGGGTATCACCTACGAACATTCGGGTGGATTCACGGTGAAATTCTACGGCGACTTTATAGGCGGGACGTCTCTAGTATCTTCGACGAGTTGATAGTGGATCCTCTTGGTGTCGACTTTTATCTGAAGTGGAACGACCGACTCGATGATTCAATTGCGGATCTATCTACTGATCCATCGAATGTAGAGGTCGAAGTCATGATTGATTTAGAGCGTAAGGCGGGTCTATCGGAACAATCGATTAGCGCAATTCATGGTCCGGGCCGCCTCTTCGCATACGACCAAAGGTGGAATGAAAGAGAGTACCGATCGTTGGGGATGCCATCTTCGAGCGCTATGACCTCAGCAGATTCTTTGGCAAGAATATACAAAGGGGTAGTTCACGGCCACAATGGCAAGAAGCTAATCGGAACGAAGGTCTTAACTGAGGCTACAAAAGAGCAGTCGCGAGGGACGGACTTCATCTTAGGTAGAGAGACCGCCTTCGGAATGGGATTTGCTCTAGCACCAATGATCGGTGACTCTCTACCGCCTACCGCCTTTGGACATCCTGGAGCAGGTGGAAGTTTGGGATTTGGCGACCTTGAAGCTTCGATTAGCTTTGGTTACACCATGAATAAGATGGCCAATGCACTTATCGACGATCAACGTTCAAATCAGATTGCAAAGGCGCTCTATGAATCTCTGTAGCCTCCGGTCGACGTCAGCCCCTATAAGTATGCTTTAGGGGCCCTTGCTTTGGACATCTGCATATGCCGTCATATTTTCAAATCGAATATGTGACAAGGTTGAATTGATCAGGGACCTGTTGAGTCTTGCGTCGATCGGGAGGGTTAGTACTTTCGCCCCATGGTGTAGAACTCCTTATTTGGCTTGAGTTGGGTAAATCCTGCCAATCGATTTGACATGGCAAACATTGCGCTAATTGCACCGATATCCCAGATCTCATCGTCATTCAGACCGGCGCCATAACAAGCGTCGTAGTCATCTTCGGTGATGGAGTCGGCGGAGGTGGCGACCTTTACCGCGAAGTCGCAGATCGCCCTCTCTCGTATTGTCAGTTCAGCAAGTCGATAGTTTGTGGCGATTTGATCGCTTATCGTAGAGTCTTTCGCATATATCCGCAAGATAGCACCGTGGGCTACGACGCAGTAGAGGCAGTTGTTCTCGGCCGAGGTGACTACAACGATCATCTCTCGCTCTTTTTTGGAGAGGCCACCCTCTCTATTCATAAGCGCATTGTGGTATTGAAAAAATGCACGAAATTCGTCGGGACGAAGTGCCAACTTCGTAAATACGGCTGGAACAAATCCGGTCTTTGCCCCAACCTCAAGGATAGTCTCTTTGATGTCGGAATCAACTTCTTCTAGATCAACTACCGCGTCAACAAAGTTTGGAAACATCTCTTTCTCCTCCAAATTGGCTATCGGTCATGAGCACTTTGCCCAATTGGCCCTTTGGCAGATCCATCGGCTTTGCAGAAGGAGTGCCAGATCGTAAGTAACCTTTGTAATTGAAGCGCCCCTTTAAATTTTTTCACAAGATAGGGGCGACCTCTGCCAGATTAAGAGGTTATCAACTGGAGTTGATCGAATCTAAGCGAAGATGAATTGGTACGTAAATTCACACCACCCTCAACTTAGTAATGAACACTTCGTGCCCAGATCGATCCCTCTACTCTTACGGCTCTGGCAGGGCAGTTACTGCCACCTTCTTGCAGTATCCCTTGTAGACCCTAGCTAAGGCGATGAGGAGAAAGGCGGGACTAAACCCTAAAATCTCGGCGATCTCCTTGCTGCGATCGACGATTTCAATGTCCCGTGGAAAGCAAGCCACCACTCGAGGGTCGCGAATCGGGGCTGTAATAATTACTGTTCCGAGCGGGAAGGTTACTGATACCCTTGCGCTCTTAGGATCGATGCCAATGGCAAACTTCTTTCGAACGTCCACGATTGTGGTTGAAGGGCGATTTCCATCGAGTTGAGCAAAGGGGACTGAAGGTCCTAGGGAACCTAGAAGCGCATTATTCCCCGACGTATCGAGCTCCACTAAGGCCTGGGTGATCTTTGACTTCGATACCTTAGCGGTAGTCACCTCTACCCTTTCAAAGCCGATCAACTCTGGTCGTGATGGATCGCCAAAGATCTCCTTGCTCCGCCCGATACCGCTAATTGGAGTGTAGATAGGTAAATCTGATGGGATTGGTTCGATAGATTCAATCCTTGAAATCACCCCGTGATCGACATTTAGGGCAAAGATTTCACTTTGAAGGTGTCCTAGATAGATAAAGTCATTTGCAGTTTTCACGTCGTCTTTAGCCATCTTTCCTCCATGACTTACTTTGGCCTAGGGCATCTTTTAGGGCTGCTGGACTGTCAATTGGAAGTTGGCACGCGTAGTTGATACATATGTAAGCTTTATCCTGCTCCCGATATTCAAAGAGGGGACCGGCCTTGTCAATTCCAATAGCTAACAATGTTCCAGCGCTATAGTGAGTTCGCAGTTGATCGACCAATTCGCCCGAAGCAGCCGTTATGACTACTTCGGTCGGTTCGTTAGCTAAACCTAGGAGTAGGGAGGTTAAAGGTGCGAAGTGTTCCGGTGTGCGTTGAACCAAAGGTGCTAACGGCGCTAGAGCCTCGAGAGCGATCTGCTGGTACTGATCCACCCCTAGGAGATGATTTGCGAGAAGCAAGCAACTGATTGCTGTTGCGCTAGCAGAAGCGTATGCCCCGTCGAGGTGATCGCTACTCTTTATGAATAGACCACCCTTCCCCTTCGCGCTAAGGAAAAAGTTAGAGGTTTCGACGTCAAAGAAGTCTTCTACCATCTTGTCGATCAATGAAATGATTGGTTTGGGGTCTTTTATAGTTGATCCGAATAAGTAGGTGGTTAGATAGGCCTCTACGAGATTGGCATAGTCTACGAGGGTCGCGGGGACGTTGGATGAGTCTGCGCCAACAATTCGAGTGCCCTCTGTGAAGATGTGTGACTCTTCAATGAGGGTCTCGAGAGATCGTTCAGCCGCTCTTGTATACCTAGCCTCACCTAATACGAAACCTGCCTCTAAAAGAGCTACGATCATCATTGCGTTCCACTCCACGATCGCCTTGTCGTCTCGGGCAGGGCGGTTGTGGTTAGAGCGCAGATCGCGAAGTTTGGCAAGTGCACTCTGTAACTGCTGGTCGCCTTTGATTGAGGTTGCTCCAGGGCGGTGGATGATGTTGCGCCCTTCGAAGTTTCCAGCCTTGGTGATCCCAAGCTGCCTTTCAAGATCTTTGTCTTCGCCACCGAAGGCACTTCGAATCTCTTCGATCCTAAAGATATAGTACGCACCCTCTTCTCCATCTGAGTCGGCGTCAAATGACGATGCGAAGAGTCCATTATCGAGTGCCATCTCATCGAGGACGAAGTCACACGTCTTTCGAACTATGTACTCAAAGTCGGGGTCGTTTGAATTTAGCCATCCTCTGAGATAGGCCCTAATGTTTAGGGCTTGGTCGTAGAGCATCTTCTCGAAGTGGGGCACCATCCAGAAGGCATCTGTTGAATACCTTGCAAATCCACCACCGACGTGGTCAAACATCCCCCCAGATGCGGCGAGGCGAAGCGTGTGGTTTGCAGCCTCAGTCAACTGATTGTAGATCTTTGCCTCTTTTGAGTAGTCCGCAATCTCATAGATGGCCCTCATCAGATGTGGCTGTAAAAACTTAGGCGCGCGTCCAACTCCGCCCCACTCCTTGTCGAAACGTTTGAAATAACCATTGACAAAGGAGACGGCCAATTCATCTGCGTCTAAATCAAGGCCACTGCTAGGTGCTAGGACGTTTCGATCCGCTAGAGCCGAGGTGACGCTAGATGCATTCTCCTCAACTTCAGCCCTCGATTCGTTGAAGAGGTGTGCCATAGTTAGTAGGACTCTCTCAAAGCTCGGTATGTGGCCACCTTCGCGTGGGGGAAAGTAGGTACCACCAAAAAATGGCTTCCCCTCTGGAGTGCAGAAGAGATTGAGTGGCCAGCCTCCATGGTCAGCCATAGTAAGTAGCGCATTCATGTACGTGGCGTCCACATCTGGGTGCTCTTCTCGGTCAACTTTGATTGCTACAAAGTTTTCGTTGATGATTTTGGCGATCTTTTCATCTTCGAAGGATTCATGTGCCATAACGTGGCACCAATGGCACGATGAGTATCCAATCGATATAAAGATTGGTTTGTCAAGACGCTTTGCCTCTTCGAGCGCTTCATTTGACCAGGGCCACCAATCAACGGGATTTTCACTGTGCTGTCTTAGGTAGAGACTTGTACTTTGGGCTAAGCGATTTACCAACGCGTACCCCTTTCTAGACCTATAGAAGTCTATTTAGAATTCTGCGATCCTTGTTGGATTCGATGGAGTTGAAATTTTATCGTGCCACCCTCTACTAAGGCAGAGAACCTTTGCTTGATTCGACGATGACAATTACTGTGGAATGCCATCTCTAAAGTCGAGGTTCGACTCGATAACAGGATAAGTCACTCTGATATCTACGTTGCTATTAGGTTCAAAGGTTGAAAGTGGTTCAATCCTGATTTGCGATTCGCGTTTTTGTGAGAAGATGAGATAGTTCACTACGTGGTAGCCACTAAAGGTATTGCGTTGAAGAAGTTTTGGGTGTAATTCGACGGGAGTAAGGCGTAGTTGAAGAGTCGCAGGAAAGTAGTAGTAGTAGCTATTTCGATTTTGGTTCTCCTCGTCTTGGTGGGACTCTTATCGCAACCGATCTTGAGTAGCCGCATAAAGAGTCGAATTGAAGTCGCCGCCCAAAAAGCACTCCACGTAACCCCCGCAGTTAGGCTAGATGGTTCAATCGCTGCATTAGAGCTAATCGACCACAAGATATCGAAGTTCACTCTCACGACCGACTCCTATTCGACCAAGAGGATCGCAAAGATTGGACTCGTTGCGACGTTCACGAACGTCTCTCTTCCGCATGGTAACGTCTGTGCAATTGCTGGTGGAGTCAGTATTAGCGCCTCGATCGGCGTCAATTTTGTTGCAACGCAGGTGGAGCAAAAGTTCAAGTCTCAGGGCGGATTGAATGTTGCAAAGGTAACGATGGATCAATCCGGGATAAATGTAGAAGCTGGACCCGGCGGAGTTGCGACCATCGTACTTACACCAACTACCAAAGGGCAAGAGCTGATCCTCAAGGTAAAGACGATCCTCCTCTTTGGTCAGCCCCTCTCCCCGTCTAAAGTGGCGTCATTGACCGGCAATATTCACCCCGTTGTTCCCATCAATCAAGTTCCGAGCTACCTTCACTTGATATCGGTAAGCACCTCAGCTTCAGCCTTGACCCTTTACTTCCAAGGTAAGGACGCTGTACTGCACCACGGAGTTGCTTGCTTGTCGTAGATGTCGAATTTGGCTTCGAGTTCTTCGGGTGGTCCTCGTCTTCCTGGAAAAGGTAGTAGGGGTTAGAAGACTCTAAATTAAAGTTGCCATCTAAAAAATTGGTTGAGAGTGGACCGTGGCATCTGTAAATAGCGACATCTGAACTTGGCCTAAGGCAAATAGACGCGTCATACTTTTCAGAAGTTACTTGGATATTAATGCAACTTCGAGATCTGCCATCAATAAGAGGTGAACCTGCTTCGCTCACGTTCATATGGTTGGCTCTAGGTAGTTGTTCCTCCCAAATGTTGAAGTAACACTTCACGAGTCGGTGCCCGTCTTTTTTGACACCACATTTACGAAAGTATTTCAAAAATATGCACGTACGGTTGTACGTTTGTATATACAATTGTACGTATGACCCCTCTTGACTTTGTCGTATCGTTAGGGTTGATCTCTGTCGCCGCCGGAATGCTCGGTTCCTTAGTGGGCCTCGGTGGTGGTGTGGTTATCGTACCGGTACTAACGTTACTTTTCCACGTGGATATCAGACTCGCAATTGGAGCGAGCTTGGTATCGGTAATTGCAACCTCTAGCGGTGCTGCTGCGGCCTACGTTAGAGAGAAGATGACGAACCTGCGAGCGGGAATGTTCTTGGAGGTGGCAACTACAACTGGCGCTATTACAGGTGCCTATCTTACGACGTTACTTCCGACAAGATTTCTATTTCTACTCTTTGGACTCGTCCTTGCCTACTCCGCAGTTGCAACGTTCCAGCGCAGGCGTTCTGCTGCTCCGTTAACGGTCTCAACCGATCGTCTGGCAAATGCCCTAGAGCTCCATGGCGAGTACTTTGATGAAGCAGAGCAACGTACTATCTCCTATAAAGTTACCGGTACGAAGCTTGGGCTTTTCATGATGTATATAGCGGGACTCGTTAGTGCGCTACTTGGAATTGGTTCAGGGGCGCTCAAGGTTCCAGCTATGGATTTAGCAATGCATCTTCCTATGAAGGTCTCTACGGCGACCAGCAACTTCATGATCGGAGTAACTGCTGCCGCTAGTGCTGGAATCTACTTTGCGCGGGGTCAGATCGACCCAATAATATCAGCTCCGGTAGCTATCGGTATTCTCGTGGGGGCAACGATTGGCTCGAAGGTTCTAGGCAAACTCAAGAGTCACGTAATTCGAATCATCTTCGTCGTTGTATTGGTAGTTATTTCACTTGAGATGCTGCAAAAGGGAGTGTTCTAGTTGAGACTTACGAGACGTCCGCCACAAAGTCCTGAGGAAGCAGCCCTAATGGATGAAAAGATTCGAATGACCGAAGTGACTATTTCACTTGTTCTTCGAATTGGAGTCGGGATCAGTGTGCTGATCTTTATAACCGGCCTAATCCTTATGTTTGTTCACCATTCACAGTATGCGAGCATTTCAGGGAGCTTTAGCTTCCATTCCCTAACCTTTCGAACGAGTCCGTTTCCACACTCCTTTAGCGGTCTGTGGACTTCTATCTCGAAGGGGCAGGGAAGGGGCATAATCGTCCTTGGTACGATGATTTTGATTCTTACGCCGGTCATAAGGGTGGCGGTTGCCATTGTTTCGTTCTCGATTGAGAAGGATCCAGCGATGACCATAGTAACGATCTATGTACTACTTTTACTTATCCTCTCCTTTGTTTTAGCTGGAGCCTAATGGTGGTGGCACTGGACCGCTTGAGCCCCTTACCTCTGTGGGCACAGATCTGCGACGACCTGAGAAGCCGCATTGCAGATAGAGAATTTGAAGATCGTTTTCCAGCTGAAGAAGTACTAGCGCGAATGTATGGCGTGAGTCGTCAGACCGTTCGTCAATCGATACGTAGTTTAGAGCAAGAGGGATTGATCGTTAGAGAGAGGGGGCGTGGAACCAAGTTAGCACCCAACTCCATAGTTGAGCAGTCTCTCCACTCGTTCTACAGCATGGCTACGACGGTGAGTGCTCAAGGCTTTGCCGAACGCAGCGAGGTAGTAAGGTGCGAACGGCAAGGAGTTACCCCGGAGGTCGAAAGTTATCTTGGAAACTTGGCAGAAGGTGTGATTTATATCGAGAGAATCCGTTTCGCAGGCGATGAACCTATCGGCTGGGATCGATCGTGGCTACCGTGGGAAATGGCTTCGAAATTGATGGATGTCGATCTTTCAACTGGTGGTCTCTATGATGCTCTCAACCTTCACTGTGGAGTAGTCATCACCGGTGGCTCCGAGAAGATTCAACCAATTATTCCAAATAGCGATGAACGAGGACGATTAGGCATCTCTGAAGATGTGGGTGTGTTTTTGATCAATCGCCTAGCGAGATCTGGCAACGCCGTTATCGAGTGGCGACGAAGTTTAGTGCGAGGAGATCGCTTCGCTTTGGTAGCTAACTGGCCGGGCTCTGTAGAGCTGTAATCATCTAGCTAGTCCACGAAGAAAGGTGTCGCCGGTCGGTCGATTCAACCTTTAATTCGCCAACAAGGCTATTAATCAAGATTTGAATCGGAAAAAGACTCCGATAGTCTCTCTTCTGCAGTTCGTGGCGATTATATTTGGCGATGATTTGCGATCGGTGATCGCATATCATTGCAGCACGTCTAATACTAGTGCTATCATCTGAATTTGTATGAGATAGGGCCAATGACGATCTGGCTTTTTCAGAAGAGGTGTGATCCCTTCATCAAAATCTAAGAATCTACTTGTCGAAAGAAAAGTTATGGCGTCGTGACCTCAAGGACACTTTGAACTTTATTAGTTCGTATGCACTTCTGTCTGTAGTGAACTTTGATTTTCAATCTTTATTTTGACCGTGCTTATTCCGACCGAGTTTATCAAATGAATGACTCTTAACGTGGCGGTGAGATTCAAGCAAGACTATAGCTTTACCCTTGAAGTTTTCTTCCTAAGAGATTGAAAATAGAGCTTCAAAGTACTGCTTGATATCTTAAACTCGGCAACTAAAGGATTATTAATCTAATTATGAGACGGTAGATCGCCTTGTTTAGTGGTTACCCGTTAGGAAATGTCCCAATCTCTTCGATTTTGTAGCCTTTGGGATAACTTCTAACTTGGGGCATCTCCCTTGGCCACTTTGGTGTCTTTCGGGGTGGCAGCTGTCGCACGACTTTGCCACGTAACTTTAGACCACTCTGAACGAGTTTTTTGAAATACGCATTAGGCGCAGGAAAGCCAAATGCGCGAAGTAGTGGTTCATCCATTAATGCATATGACATTTGATAGACGAGAGATTTGGGTAGAAGGTGATTCGGGGGGAAGGTGGTAAAGAGCTCGAGTGTCGATTCGGCAACCTTTACACCGCCCGCATCTAGGGCGAAGTTCTCTTCTTCATATTTATCTAGGAAGTTGGTGAACTCGATCCAA
The DNA here is from genome assembly GCA_021841935.1 of Actinomycetes bacterium. Lineage (GTDB taxonomy): Bacteria > Actinomycetota > Acidimicrobiia > Acidimicrobiales > Acidimicrobiaceae > Acidithrix. The sequence goes on from JAKCDL010000007.1 coordinate 63,617, forward strand.
CTCTCAGGTATCTCCCGGATTCCCATTCTCCGACCTAAGTCTGCGTAGTAATTCGCGGCGGCGATCTTTTCATTCTCCGACATAGGTCTCCAACCGTAGTCATCCATCCACCTGATGGGAGTAACAACGAATGTACTAAGGACGTAGAGCATGTCGCCGTTGCTGATGTTATATGAGTTGTGCATTTGATTCATTCGCCGAAGAGCCGCAAGGCCTTCGCCATCGGTAGGGCCGTTCTCCAGGATTGCATCAAGCACCACTACCGTGTCGTCGTAGCGTTTTTGAACCCGTTGGAGCATCTCTCCCGTGTGAGCCAGTAGCGACCCGATCGAAGGAACGGCATAGGTGCGAAATAGTGCGAATGAAAGGGCTTGGTTCATATCCCAGGGAAACTCTAGGGTTGTCATAAGGCGATATATTTCGCGAAAGTCGCTTGAAGGGTCAAGGGCTTCGATTTTTTTCAAAACATTAAAGCGGTCTTTTTGAATGCTTGCCATAATTATGAGAGTAGCAGATTGGGTTAGCATTTCGCTTTTATTTGGATTTGTATTTGCTGTGTCTCACTTTGAAATAGGGAAGTTCTTGAGTATGGTCTATCTCTTCCTTTCTTCTCCTCGATGATCAGATGGAACCTTCGAAAGAGCTCTTCTGAGACGATTGCTCTTTGTTAACCTCTTTCCAACCACGAAATTGAAAAGAAGTGACCTTCACGGGATGAGGCTAAAGAAGGATATGGCGAGGCTTTGATTTGAAGCGGGACAATTAGGGCAGTACTGATTTTGTCCGGGAACATTGAACCAATATCCTTGCACGGCGTTTTTAGCGCTTTCATATGCCGAAAGAAGTGATTCGCTTGTCGGAGTTACCCCTCTTCCGTTGGTGCTCAAACCTCCTAAAACCATAATGTTTGGATTAGATTGTTTCGCCTCTGCCGAGGCCGTCGAGAGCAGCGAATCAAAGGCGGAGATATCAGATTGAAGTGATTGTGACTGAATTACCATCGCGTCTGCGCCTACTGCGAGTTGTGAGAATACGCCGGCTTCTTCCAAGAGTTGTGCGCTGATTGGTTCATTTGGTGCAATCGCCTTCGAAAGGTCGAGTGCCGGCGTCACGACGTAGATATAACCGGCACCCTTAGCGACTTTTGAGGCGGCCTGCGACGCCGCCCCTGGATTGATTTGTTCGTTCAATGGTGTAAAGCTCCAGTGTTCAGGGTCGTAAACTACCGCCCGAGCCCAAGTCGGCACCAATTTTCCATTAACGGCAGCCTCGAGTGCTGCGGCGCTAGTGAATTTGACAGCTGGAATTATCGACGGACCAGTTATTGGATTGGAGGTCGAGGGTGTTATCTCTAGGACTCCAGCAGCCGATACCTTTGCAAATAGTGAAGGATAGCCCTTTAGGTCTTGCAAAACATTAGAGGCTAAGACCCATTTAAAGTTTGCCCCGGACTGTGCTAGCGCAGTCGTTGACTCTTGGGTTGTGGTAGTCGAACTGTCGGCTGCGGCCGAATTCGATGAAATCGTTGAATTCGATGCAATGGAAGAATTTGGTGCTACCGATGAATTTGGGGATGGAAGTGCAGTTGTAGACGTGCCACATGCACTTAGAAGTGCTGCTGCTAGCGACGATGTGATAACCAACCTGTGGTGTCGCAATTTTACCGTTCCTTTTAGCGCGGCACTTTATAAGTGTTCTCGAGGGTCCTTCGATGCGATAATAACAGGTCGGACAGAGAATAGTTGACTGGATGCTCGTCGTTAGTGCTGTCGAATCGACAATCAATGTTGAATTTTAAAGATTGATTCTGAATTGCAAAACTGCTAGATGTCAAAGTCAACGCCTTTGGTTTGTCCCTTCACCCTCACCCTAACCTTTTTCCAAGATGTATCTTTTTATCTCGTGATTTGAATTGGTTTTTTGTGGCCGATAAATTCAAAGGCTTGCAAGGAGTATTTTGACTCTTTGTGATCTGTTCTTTTTGAAAGCCCCAAAGAAGATACGCAACGCTACGCTCTGGAGCAAAAGGTTCAAATGTCGATCCTACGCCTAGGTGGACAGTTGAATTTATCTCAATTGGCCGATTGTCAGGCGAAAGATTTTGCAATTGATTGATGGCGGACGAAGATTTAATAACTGTCTTGAAGCGTGTAACAGCTCATAGATTTAAATCGACTTAGCTAGCCGAGAAATGTTGCTGAGATCTAGATGGATATGGGCAAATAACATATCTTCGGTCAAGTGATCTAAAGAGATATCTCAATCTTCGCGAGAGCGTCATCTTTCCTTACTTTTTAAAGCAAGTATTTAGGGTAATTCGAAAATAGCATGACACTCTTTGCTAACCTCACAAGGAGGGAAAAGGGGGATGAGTTTGAAGAAAACTCCAAAATTACTAATTGGCGTAATGTTGTTGACTGGATCGCTGCAGTACATCACTACAGCCTTTAGTTCTGCGGCAACGCCAACACCAACGTGCGCGACTTCATCGCAGGGTTCTGTGACGATTTCTACGTGCACATTGACTGCTGCTGATGGCTCAAAGGAGCTGATGCAGGTGCCGTCGAACTTTAACGGCAACATAATCCTATATAGCCATGGCTATGTCTTTTCGGGACAGCCTTTGACGGCAGCTGACGGCTTCAATTCAGCTGTTGTAAGTACTCTCTTGGCTGAGGGTGATGCGTTAGCGGGTTCTAGTTATGCCGTGAACGGTTGGGGTGCAGTCCAAGCGGCCCTTACCGATCAAATCAACACACTGAACGACGTCAAGTCATTAATTTCTAGCAATAGCAGCAGTGTTCTAGGGCAGACTTTGAGTGGAACAGCGATTACGAACGTCTACGCTACTGGCGTTTCGCTGGGAGGAATGATTACAGCTGCACTAGTTCAGCAGAACCCTTCGACCTTCAGCGGTGCCCTACCCGCATGTGGAGTGGTTGGTAATGGAGTTCCCGCCTGGAACAGAGCCTTGTATAGCGAAGTAGCCTTCAAGACCCTATTTGATTCGAGTAATTCGCTCTTGCTAACTGGAATATCTCCGGCTGCTTCACAAACAAATTATGTTGCCGCAGATACCATACTGGGGGGAACGCTGGCAAACCTTAATGCTGATAATGCAGCTCGACTGGCATTAGTCTCTGCATTGGGCGACATCCCGACTTGGTTCTCAGAGGCACCAGCGGGAACTCCAACAACGGGGCAGATCCCCTTCCAGTCCTCTACTACCGCACCGAATTTGTCGACCGCTGCTGGTTTGAGTCAGGCAGTTTTGGCTCAGGCTGATTGGCTCTACTACGTCGACTTTCCGTTCGCTTTTGGTCCAGGTCGTTCCGACCTTGAGACGGTGGCGGGCGGTAATCCAAGTTGGACGAACGGAGCAAATTATGCTCAGTTGCTTGCGAATTCGCCAGATTATGCTGAGGTCAAGTCGCTTTATGCGGCGGCAGGTTTGAACCTTTCTGCTGATCTAAGTAAGATTCAACAGACTACTCCAATTACTGCGAACCCAAATTCCCTGAAGTATCTCGAGAAGTACTTCACCTTCAATGGAAATATCTCTATTCCGGTTTTGACGATGCACACAGAGTACGATGGCTTAGTCGCACCGGCGAATGAGGCTACGTATGCTAACGCTGTGGCGTCAGCGGGGAATAGCTCACTGCTAAGGCAAGTGTTCGTAGATCAGCCTGGCCACTGCGCCTTTACATCTTCGGAGTACTTATCTGCGATCCACGCTTTGATGACGAGGGTTACAACTGGAAGTTGGAGTGCGGCAACGCCTGCGGCTCTAAATGCGTATGCGGCTACTAACTATGGTTCATCGACGCTACAGATTACGGCCGACACCTCGTCGCGCCCTGGCACTGAAAGCTACTACGCTTCAGCGCCTAGCTTTGATACAGCTTCATTCAATCCGGGCTCTCCGTTGTCTCACTTTGCAAGTGGGTACGTCATGGTGGGCGCAGATGGTGGAGTCTTCAACTTCAACAATAACTTCCGAGGATCTGCCGCAAATCTATCGCTCAATAGCAAGATCGTCGGACTGGCGAGAACGCCCGATGGCAACGGCTACTGGCTAGTCGGCGCAGATGGAGGCGTCTTTGCCTATGGCGATGCCACATTCTATGGATCACTTGGCGGTACAAAGCTGAACCAACCTATTGTTGGGATCTCTGCCACGCCAGATGGGCAAGGCTACTGGTTAGTCGGCGCAGATGGAGGCGTCTTTGCCTACGGCGATGCCACATTCTATGGATCACTTGGCGGTACAAAGCTGAACCAACCTATTGTTGGGATCTCTGCCACGCCAGATGGGCAAGGCTACTGGTTAGTCGGTGCAGACGGAGGCGTCTTCGCCTACGGTGATGCGACATTCCATGGATCACTCGGCGGCACAAAACTAAACCAACCAGTAGTTGGTATGGTTTCAGATGGATCTGGGCAAGGCTACTGGTTGGTAGCGGCCGACGGAGGCGTCTTCGCCTTTGGTGATGCACCTTATATGGGTTCCCTTGGTGGAACCAAACTAAATGCACCCGTTGTTGGCATTTTGAGCCGTCCCCAAACTGGTGGTTACGATTTGGTGGCAGCCGACGGTGGGGTATTCTCCTTCAACTCGTCGTTTGATGGATCCCTTGGCAATCTACATCTCAATGCGCCGATAACCTCCGCAGCTTAGGAGGTAGCTTGGCTAAGAGATTGACACTAAGAAAAGTAAGCTAATTCTCTAATTTGGCTGGGTCGCATGAAAATTCGGCCCAGCCTTTTTATTGGTGGTCGATTTGATAGAAGAGTTATTCGAAAAGGCGAAAGTTGTGTAGATGAGATCTATGCAATCTTGAGTTATCTACTAGCTCGATATCCCCAAAGAAAAAGATGGTGGTCTATGACGAATTCGAGCCGTTTTAAGTCTCCGACGATCGGTGACCTCGATGGTGACGGCGTAGCACTCTATGAGACGATTACAAAGGGCAGAAGGGGTACCTCTAAGCAGTACTTCCAACTCGTACTCGATGATTCGTCTTTATCGGGGCCATTTGGTGCGATGCTCCTAGCGCCGAAGATTGGAATGAGTCTTCAGCAGCTAGGCACTGTGCTTAGGTTTGAGGGAACTCTTACTCCAAGACACCGTGAGGCGATCATACTCTTTGTCGCTGGCAAAAGTGGATCAAAGTTTGAAGCCATGGCTCACGGACGTATTGCAGTCGATTGCGGTCTCAACCAGGCAGAGATAGATAGCCTTATAGGCGGTGACGTATCTGGCTTTGAGCCTTCGCTTGCAGTTTTTCTAAAGATGGCAACAGAGCTTTTTGAAGATAACTCTATAAGTGACGAGTGCTTTGCGGAGTTGGAAGTGCACCACGACCAAAATACGATCTTTGAAGCTGTTGTGTTAGTAGGGTACTATCGACTCCTTGCAGATGTGATGGCAACATTTCAAATTGAGTAGTGGTTGCAGAGGTGATGAGTGAAATTACGACTCCAATGGAAGACTTCTTTCGTGTTTGGTACGGTTTGTCTCTTCCATCGAGGAGGGTAACCAGTAGCTTTTTTCGGGCTATCTGGCCTCAAATTGAGTTCAGTGGTACCCGAGATCGCTGTTCGCTCTCGCCCTAATACGATCTTGCGCCTTGATCTTTTCGTTCTATCACCGCCGAGGCTCCGGTCTTTGAATGGATTCGATTTGGATGGGGTTATTTTTCGAAATTGGAACAGTTGAGCCTCCTTCTTGTGCGAAGCTAATCAAATGAGTTTTGATTTTTCAAATAAGACGGTACTCGTTACGGGTGGATCTCGCGGAATTGGTCGTTCCATAGCTGAGCACTTCTACCGTTACGGAGCAAATGTAGTAATTTCTAGTCGTAAGGCTGACGCCCTAAGTGAGGTCGTCAAAGAGGTTTCCTCGAGCGATGGAGGTGCTATCGAATTCGTTGCGGCCAATGTGGGTGTGGAATCTGAAGCCTACAGAGTCGTAGAGGAGACGATTTCGCGCTTTGGATCTGTCGATGTTCTGGTAAACAATGCCGCTACCAACCCCTACTACGGTCCAATGATCGACATCGATGCCTCAAGGGCACAAAAGATTCTTGATGTGAATCTCCTCGGAGTACTTTGGTTTACTCAGGCGGCTTACCGGAGCTATATGAAAGAGGCCGCGACTACGTCATCAGTTATAAATATTGCCTCAATCGGAGGTATGTCGGTAGAGCCAGGAATCGGTTTCTACAACGTATCGAAGGCCGCGGTGATCCATATGACAAAGCAACTCGCTAATGATCTAGGACCGAAGGTGAGGGTTAATGCCATCGCTCCGGGGCTAGTGCGCACCGACTTTGCCAAGGCTCTTTGGGAGAATCATGAAGAGTCAGTGGCTTCTCATCTGCCTATGCGTCGTATTGGAGAACCCGATGATATTGCAGGTGCTGCAGTATTTTTGGGGTCAGAGCTTTCACGGTGGATTACTGGTGAGACTTTGGTCGTCGACGGCGGCGCGATGGTAACGCCCTAGGCGCCGTTGTAGTTACTGTACATTTCGGTGAGCCTCTTTCGCTGTATCTTTCCGAGGTCAGTCTTGGGTAAGAGATCGACGTGGAAGAGGCGTCGCGGAATTGCAAAGCGCGGCAACCTGTCGGAAACCACCTCTTGTATCTCCCCAAGGGATATATCAAAGCCATCTCTTTTGGTAATCGCTACAGCTACTATCTCGCCATATTGATCGTCGCGGCAGCCAAAGATCGTATACTCCGGTAGCTCTAACGCCTCGTTGATAGCTTCCTCTATGACATTGGGGGCGATCTTTTCGCCACCTGTGTTGATCGTCTCGGAGATTCTTCCCTCGACCCTCAAGAGGCCGTCGGGCCCAATGGAGCCTCTATCTCCGGTGTGGAAGTAGCCCTCGTCATCGGTTAGCGGCGCTCCATTTCTATAGCTCATCGCTATCATTGGACCTCTTAGGAGGACCTCTCCCTCTTCAATCCGGACCTCAACGCTCTCTAGGGCAACTCCGTCGTATACACATCCGCTACCAGTCTCTGTTAGACCGTAGGTCACGACTGCGTTAGCTGGCCTCTTAGATGGCGGTGTGCCAGCGCCTAGAAGAATACGTCGAAAGAGTGAAAGATCCAACCTGGGGAGATTTGCCTTTACGAGAGATGTATAGACCGGAACATCGCTCTTTCGTGCTGCCTCTTCGAATGCTACGGGGTCAAATGAGCTAAGGGTAGTCAAACTGTGCTTCGCAAAGAAGGACTTCGTTATTGTCGTAAAGCCACCTACGTGGTTTATTGGAAGTGCATTTATCCAAAGGCCATCTCCCACCTCGGCATTGAGATAGGCTAGTGATGCCTTAGCCGACGCTTCGAGGTTTTCCCAGCTGTGGCAGATAGCCTTTGGTGTTCCCGAGGTGCCTGAGGTTGTGGCTACGAGGCTACTATCCTGCGGAACCTCTAATTTGGCTTTACGTTTGCCCTCTTTGCCCTCAGTAATGACAACTGTTGGATCGATTACGTCGATGATCATCTCAAGGAATCTCTTTGGCCAATTCGGATTTGCTACTGATACGGCGTTGCCGGAGAGCATTTCATCTAAGAGGCGCTTCGATAGTTGATCGTTCTGTTCTTCTACAAATAGTTTCAAATCTTTCACTTCGTTTAAGCTTATAGAGATTAGAAATTGGCTTTGGTGATAAATGCGTCGCACCTGCTTCCGATTGCTCAGATCGCTGGGTTGGTCTCTGTTGCGAGCGAGCTGATTTGCAGGGTGAGCCGCACCTAACAAAGCGAACCGAGGACCGCCATTCTCATGTCGGTGGATATCTCGGCGTCAAATGGAATTACTATGTTTTCGGATTCGTTTCTTTAGTGGTTGAAGTAGAAGGGTGTAACACGATGGGTAGAGTTCAGTTCGATTGGAAGAGCGCGGGGGAGTACCGCGACATTAAGTACGAACACTTTGACAACATCGCAAAGATTACAATCAATCGACCCGAAGTTAGAAACGCCTTTCGACCACAAACTTTGGTTGAGCTCTCAACTGCCTTCGAGGCAGCGCGCAACGACCCCTCAGTTGGAGCCATAATCTTCACTGGAGAGGGTGACCTCGCCTTTTGTTCAGGTGGAGACCAGAGAATTCGTGGAGAAGATGGTTACATCGGCGACGATCACTTGGGACAAGCTGGAATCGGCAGATTGAACGTCCTTGATCTTCAGGTTCAAATTCGTCGTCTCCCTAAGCCAGTGGTAGCAATGGTTGCGGGATATGCCATTGGTGGTGGCCACGTGCTTCACCTTGTCTGCGATCTGACGATTGCCGGCGAAAATGCTAGGTTCGGTCAGACGGGGCCGAGAGTTGGCTCGTTTGATGGTGGCTATGGATCGTCGCTTCTCGCGAGGACTATTGGGGTCAAGCGTGCGAAGGAGATCTGGTTCCTATGCCGTCAATATGACGCAGCGACCGCTCTTGATTGGGGCCTTGTAAATGCAGTAGTGCCCGTTGAGCAACTCGAAGAAGAGACCGTCAAGTGGTGCAAGGAGATGCTTGCACTATCACCACTTGCGCTAAGAATGCTCAAAGCATCCTTCAACGCGGCAGAAGATGGCTTGGCTGGTGTCCAACAGCTAGCGGGAGATGCCACCTTGTTGTTTTATATGACAGAGGAGGCTCAAGAGGGGCGCGATGCCTACAAAGAGAAGAGAAAGCCAAACTTCGACCAGTTCCCTCGTAGGCCATAGGTTATTTCTTGGCCAAGCTGCATCGAGTTCCTTCTGGGCCGCGGCTTGGCTGTTTTGTTTGTGTGAATATAGCGATTGGATTAGTGGTGTTGAAGTCAAAGTGGGTAGCTGGAGCGAGACCTAGAACGCTTCCAGCGGCGATAGTTCCCGTAGTTGTGGGAAGTGCTGCGGCGAGGGGGCACTTCAATCTAGTCCGAGCTCTACTTGCAGCGATAGTTGCACTTTCAATCCAGATAGCAACGAATTACGCCAACGACTACTCCGATGGAAAGAGAGGAACGGACGATAAGCGTGTCGGCCCAATGCGCCTCGTCGCAAGTGGTGCCGCTAGGCCAAAGCAGGTACTTGCCGCGGCCCTGATCGCATTTGCTATAGCGGGATTGGCAGGGACTGTCCTTGCGCTTCTTACCACTCCAATCCTCTTTGGGGTCGGTGCAGTTGCCATTGCAGCTGGATGGTACTACACCGGAGGAAAGCATCCATATGGCTACTACGGCTTCGGAGAGCTCTTTGTCTTCATCTTTTTCGGGCTAGTCGCAGTCGTTGGAACCTACTACGTTCAGGTGGGTCATGTAACCTATGAGTCGGTTGTTCTTGGAAGCGCCTCCGGTCTCTTAGCGGTGTCACTCCTGGTAGTAAATAACGTTCGTGACATCGATACCGATAAGGTGAGTGGAAAGAAGACCTTGGCAGTTCGCCTCGGAGATAAGAACTCCCGAATTCTCTACTCTGCCACGGTCCTCATTGGTGTACTTTTGCCACTTGCCCTTGTGACCAACGATATCTACACACTCTTAGTTGTACTTCTTGTCCCAATATCAACGCCTTTGATCCGCAAAGTAACTGGTGGTGCTAAGGGACGCGAATTGATCGAAGTTCTCGGTGGAACGGGCAGGTTGCAGTTGGCATTTGCCGTCACTACTGCAGTGGCATTGATCCTCTAAATGATCCATCTATGGTGAGTCAAAGATTGTTGCCACTAGATTTAGAAGCAACGACGATGATTTGCTCATCGAAGGAGATTTGCACCTTGCTACTTCTAAGGTCATTGTAACGATTAGGAACCCCAAGGGGTTGATTGTGCTTTCTGTTATGTAAGAGCCCTCGGAATTAGGCGTACGCCGATCCGTTCCGAGTGACCAATGTTGATCTAGCGATCTTGCCTAATGCGATTAGTTGATAAGTACCGAAGGGGTTTTAGCGTTGTCTTCAGTTGCCCTTTTCTTTAGCTCCTTTGGACTGATCTTCCTGGGAGAGCTACCCGATAAGACTTTGGTGTCGTCTATTCTTCTTGCTCGAACTTTTTCTCGAAGAATCGTCTTCCTAGCTGCGAGCGCGGCACTATTTCTACAAAGTGCAATTGCGGCATCTGTTGGTTCGCTGTTGACGCACCTTCCAACCCGTCTCGTCTCAAATCTCTCGTCCGCCGCCTTTATTGTATTGGGGCTTTTTTTGATCTATCGAGCAATTCGTGGTGACGAAGAGGAAGAGTCGACGATAGCTTCGATAAGACGGCGATTTTCTTCCCTTTCTCCCTTCTGGCTGATCTTTGCGGTCGTCTTTGTCGCAGAGATCGGAGACATAACACAAGTTGTTACCCTTAATCTCGTTGCGCAATACCATCGTGCGATTTTGGTTGGATTCGCGTCAGCATTAGGAATGTCGGCAGCGGTCTTTTTAGCGATGGTTGCCTCGAAGCTAACTGATCGGATTGAAGAAAAATATATCGAACTAGCAGCGGCTGTTATTCTGATCGTCCTTGGAGTTGTGACGCTCATAGGTAACCTTCACTAGGGGCAGGTCGTCTTTTGCGGGTCTCTCAAAGTAAACAGAAGTCTTTTGCAGCTTCGACTACTTTGCATCTGGTCGGCTCTCTAGCTGCTTAAGCTCCAGCACCTCTAAGACAACGTGGCTTGGTCGCGATAGAAGGACCGATCTCTTCTACTGTAACCAAGCCTTATTTTTGACTCGTGGGCTCTAAAGGTATCGAAGTGATAGGATCTGGCGCATAGTCGAAGCGAGAGCAACCTCTGGATCTTCAACCATCGAATTGCTTCTCCAGCCAACGTGCATATCGGGTCGAACAAGGATCACACCATCTTCTTCAACCTCTCGTACTTTAGCGAAGTCTCCATAGATATCTTGATAGCGCTGACCTGGTCCAAGTATGTGGGCATCAATAGCTACTCCCAATTCAGAGGAGACCTTCTCTGCTGCGAGCTTCCAAGGCGAACCATTGGTTCCAGTTAGCAGCGCAAATCTTCCCTTCCCACATATGTCGTGGGTTGATACCTTCTGCTGCCTTTCGTCAACTAGCCAGACGTGCGGTAGGCGCGCTCCGGGATAGGTGGTTGGGTGGTAGAAGAGTTCGGGGTCTCGGGTGTAGGGAGGTTCCATGGAGCCGTCGCTCATGACCGCAGAGGAGCAATAGCGTTGTCCAAGTTCAACTCCATGGGCGTTGAATTCGTAGTCTTTTAGATCAAAGGCCTCGAGGAGCCGCTCTCGTCTGCTTCGACCGATCGCGGATTCGTCGTGTAGTTGAGCCATGTTCGACTTCATGACATCGACGTTTATCGTGTCAGTTACGCCAAGGGCAGAGAGGATGGAGCCAAATTCTTCAATTGACTTATTTGCCCTGAGGACGATCTGCTTGCCAATGGGAGCACGCTCCTCTTGAAAGCTCGAGAGAAGTCCAGCGCCGGCTTTATTCTTGAGTACCAAGGCAAGCTTCCAGGCAAGGTTATAAGCGTCTTGTATCGAGGTATTGGAACCCAAACCATTGGATGGAGGATGTCGGTGAGCGGCGTCTCCCATAATAAACACACGCCCCTTTTGATAGGTGGTTGCATACATCCGATTATTTCCCCACAGAGAAACTGAGTCGATCTGTGGGTCGATACTTTCATCTCCAACGAGGTTGCGGACTACACCTTTAGCAAAGTCTTCATCTACTTCGGGGGGTGGAGCATCGATATCGTATCCCCATACGATGAGCCACTCGTCCCACGGGCGAACCATTCGAACGAGGCCAAGACCGATTCCGCCGATGTCGGCTCCGGGTTGAAGGACCCAATAGAGGACACTTGGCCTATGGGCGACGTACTTCGAGAGATCGGCACGAAAGACGATGTTCATCGAGCCAGCGATGTCCATCTTGCCCTCCATCGATGCTCCCATGTCTACTGCGACTTTGGATCGCCCTCCGTCAGCTCCAATGAGATACTTGGCTCTTATCACATAGGTTTCATTCGTTAGACGATCTCTTACAGTTACCTCGACGTAGTCTTCAAATTGGATATGGTTCAGGTACTCTATCCCAAAGCGAAACTTTCCACCCCTAGATGACGATGCATCAACGAGAATTGGTTCGAATAAGTTTTGCGGAAGGTCGTAGTTCGACGAAGGGCTCGCACTCAAGTATTCACTTTCGCGAAGCGGGTGGGTCCCCCATGTCCTTACCCTCCCTAGCTCCTCTCCAGCCAAAGAGGTGCAAAAAGAGGTGTCTCCCATCAAGTGGTGGGGGGTTCCCTGAAGCTTTATACGATCCTCAATCCCTAGGTCACGCATTATCTCGACGGTTCGCTGGTTAGTTATGTGCGCCCTTGGGGTATTCGCAGTCCAGAAGTACTTGCTTATGACCAAGTGATCGATGCCATATGTCGCCAAAAACAAGCTCATCGAAGAGCCTGCAGGGCCACTTCCCACGATGAGTACATCTGTCTCAAGCTTTACTTGGTTTTCGTTTTCCACCCTCTAGCCTCTCGTTATATTTGTGCCATCTTGAAGACGTGTTCAATCTCGTAGTGCTCATCTCTTCGTCTCGGATCCGAAGAACCAATATCACCAGCTACTTTTGTAAATTCGCAGATGAGGCTTTCCCTCTCGCCAAATACTGCGTCGTTTCCAAGAAATGGATCACCAGCTACGAACAGGTGTGTAACTACCTGGCTATACCCCTCCTTGGTCAAGGCGAAGTGAAGGTGGGCGGGGCGCATGTTTGACCTTTTCGTCGCCTTTAAAAGAGCTCCACCTGGTCCATCTGAAGGTACGGGATATGCGACGGGCAGAATCGACCAAAAGCTGACTCTACCTTGTTCGTCGCTTTTGAAGCGCCCGCGGTTGAATAGCTTGTCGCCGTCGTATTGAACATCGTAAAAGCCGTCTGCATCTGAACCCCACACATCTACAGTCACATCACCGATCGCCGCTCCGGAGGTATCAACTACTTTGATCGAGACGAAGGTCGGCTCTCCATTTGCTCCATCTGAAATGTCTTCGCCGTTGCTAAATTCTCTCGCACCTTCGACGAAGAATGGACCTAGAACTGTTGATTCAGTTGCGTCGCCGACTCTCTCGTTTATGGCTACCTGCAGACTAGAAAGCCCCAAAAGATCTGAGAGGAGGATAAATTCATTCCTTTTGTCGCTCGAGATCTTGCCAGTTGCCATCAGGAAGTCGATTCCGGCCATCCACTCTTGTGTCGTAAGTGAAACCTCTTTTGCAAATTCGTGAAGGTGACGGGTGAGCGACTTCATAATCTCCGTTAACCGATCCGAATCGCAACCCTCAAAGGAGCTGATCACCCTATCGGTGATCGTATCTGCTCTAGATAGATTCTGATTTGCCACTAAGCCCCCACTCGCCGACATTGAAACTTTGCCCTCTTGGCACTAATAAACTACTCCGATAATACTTTTGGTTGCAGTAAGTTAGAGATCGACTTGACCCCTATCCAACGATATCTCTGAACAAGGCAGTGAGCTCGTCTCTATCTGGGGACGGGTGAACTTGCCTTGAGAGGTCGTATACGGACTCCAAAAGCGAGCTAACTTCATCGCTGTGCAATCCGATCGTCTTTAAGTCTCTTGGAAGATCAAGTGCCTCTATCAGCCTTTTAATTAAATCTTCTGCCCGTGAGATCTCTATCGACGCTTCGCTAGCGTAGCGACTAGCCATCGCAGGTAAGAGGGTTGCTCCAACGATCATGTGCGTCAATGCGTGGTCGAGGTTGTACTTTCCTCCGATTAAATGGCAGATTTTATGGTGAATTCCGCTCCCGGTCGAACCAAAGGCGATCCCCGCTAGTGCGCTACCATATGCTAATTTCGCTAAGTACTCGTCCCCAATGGAAAAATTGGTAGTACTTATCCTCGATGAGAGGATCGATGACAAACCGTTAGAGATAGAGTTGATCGCACCTAATGCAAATAGTGACGAAGTTCTGGTCTTTGTCGGCACCCACAGTGCCTCACAGGCGTGAGCTAAGGCGTTGGCGATCGATGGTATGGCAATTGAATACGGCAGGGAACTAAGCAGGGAGTTATCGTAAATTACAGCCGTTGGGCGAATTCGCTCATCTCTTGTGGTGACCTTATTGCCACCGGTCGTCACCCCATATATTGGGGTCATCTCTGAACCTGAAAAGGTAGTTGGAACCGCTACGAAGGCGCGCATATCTGTTATCGCGAGGGCCATCACCTTTGCAGTTCCTATTGCACTTCCGCCACCTACTGTCACGATTGCATCGGTTTGATTGCTTATTGCAAATGATTGAGCCCTACTAGCGACTGAATCTGGTACGTGTTGGATGATCTGCGAAAAGTTGACGATTTTGACTTGTCCGTCGTCACTCTCACCATCTTTTAGCCTCGTATTTAAGCTCTGCACGACATCGAAGTAGCGCTCTTTTGAAACTATGGCGATCGATTTGGCACCGCTCGCTAACGCTGTCGCGATGGCTCTTTCGATCCCGCCTGAACTGGTGAACTCCATATGTAGGTCGTTAAAGTGAAACTTCTCCCACAGGCGAGACTCCTCTACGAATAGGTTTCTTGCAGAGTCCGCTTCGCTCATATGACATTCCATCCTTGCACTATCTTGGATATGGCTATTGCACTCTCATATGGTCTCTCGCCAATTGTAAAGTGGCCACAGGAGGCTATCTCTTCGATTTGGATCGTATCGATTTGATCCTTTAGATTCCTCGCGACTCCTTTGAACTTTACATCATTTGCCCCGTAGATGTAGCCAAGGCGATATTTGGGAGGCTGATTTACCACGCCTCGGTCGCTAAGAACGTCTTTGAGGCGTTCGAGCAGTCCCTCTTGGAATCCGGTTGAAAGGTCTCTCAAAGCCTTTGCGATCTCTTTCGGCTCATTTGTAAGGCGAGAATTAACTTGGGCTTGATCGCGGGAGATTCCATTGAATAGCGGAGCCTTGAGCCAGTCGATGAGGAAGCGTTCAAAGTCGTCTTTGCCAACGATCGCACCTACTTTCGCAGCTAGTCTTTTATCGGCCTCGATCCTCGCCTGTCGTGCCTCTTCGCCACCCTCATCTAGGGCGGCTCCAAAGACGATAACGCCGTCACTTTCTAAGGTTCGCGATGCGAGTGCCTCAAGTAGAATTCTGCCCCCTAGTGAATATCCCACGAAGATGCAGTCATGGTCCCCATAAAGTTCTCCTAGATTCTCGCTAACTTCGCGGAGAGATCTTCCAGCGAGGCGTGAATCTCCATGGTAGGGAACTTCAACGACGGATACTTCAACACCAGTTACAACCTCCAAAAGCCTGCAAAAGGGCGTCAAAGCCATTCGATTTTGGGTGAAGCCGTGAAGCAGTCTTATCTTCATATGTGGATACCAATTGAACAGTAGCGAAGTGGCGTGACTTCTTTGACTTTTGATACGAAACGAGGTTTGGTCATTTACATCTTTTGAATTACTGAATAGATGGCATAATAGCGTAGCCCATAGCGTTTAATGGTACGTGGTTGTCACACAACGTGACATCTCTAACGTAGTTGGTCGCCATTGGATAACATTAGAGTTATCGCAGTAGACGTATGGCATGCCCGAGCAGTTATCGCTCGGATTCGTTGATAGTTGAATCGAGATATCTAATCTTGGAAGTTGGAATAGCGCAAATAAATGAGCAGGTTGCTGCGACGATAGTCGATGAATTAATTCGATGTGGTCTAACTCGAGCACTTATCTCCCCTGGCTCGCGCTCGACTCCCTTGGCGCTTGCATTTGCTCGCAGGAGAGAGATTGAATCGACGGTAATCCTCGACGAGAGGTCTTCAGCCTTCTTCGCTTTAGGTATAGCGAAGGTTCTTCGGACGCCAGTTGCCATTGTGACTACATCGGGTACTGCGGTTGCTGAACTTACTCCCGCCGTCATCGAGGCGTCGATGTCAAATATCCCCCTTATTGTGCTTTCGAGCGACCGCCCATTTGAACTCTATCGAAGTGGATCTTCCCAGACGATCGACCAAAGCCAGCTCTTTTCTGGATATTTAGCTTCACGAACATTTATCGATGCGGGAGCTCGCGATGGACTTCTTCGACTTCGTTCCCAAATCTCTAGGGCTTATTTAGAGTCATGTGGCCTTTGGGGGCGCCAATCTCCAGTTCAGGTCAACGTCGCATTTAGGGAGCCTCTTGTAACGGGCGATCAAAGCGTTGAGCTCTTGCCAGCTCGTGACGGTGGAGCCCCTTGGTATCGAGGTGTTGATCTTTGCCAGGTGCGAGATCGTGAAGAGATTGCCATTGAGCTCTTACGTACTCAACGAGGAATCATAGTTGCATCCGAGCACCCAGAGCCTGAGGCCATCTTTGCGCTAAGTGAGATCCTCGGGTGGCCAACGTTTGTAGACCCACGTTCAAAAGTGGCTCGCCGAAGTCAATATGCGATCTCAAACTTCGATCAGATTATTCGAAACTTCGATCTTTGTGATTTGGAAGTGCCAGAGGTGATCCTCTACTTTGGACGAACCCTAACCTCTAAGCCACTTACCCAATGGTTGACCTCCGTAGGATCATCAAAGTGTCGACTCATACGCCACTCTGTCGCAGGTGACGACGGTGAAGGGGTCGCCCAGGTACTTATGGCCGGCCAACTGAGCCATCTCCTCGACTGTGTCGCCTCAGTTCAGTCGATCACCACAGGTCCATTCGATCGAAGCTACACAGAGAGATTCATCGAGATCGATAGGGAGATTACATCTACGATTGAGGAGATGGTTGACTCGGATCGTCTTCTAGGCGAGGCGCTAGTCGCTCGGCGGTTGATTTGTGAGTTGAACGAACGTGACATGCTCTTTGGAGCTGCTTCAATGGCTATTCGCGACATCGAAGCGATGATGCCATTGAGTGATAGCTCTCCCGTTGTCTATGAGAATCGTGGTGTGAATGGAATAGATGGGGTTATCTCTACCTTCGCCGGTGCTCTCGCAACCCACTTGGCGCAAGTCCCATCTGATGACGGAGTTGGGGCACTACTCATCGGCGATCTCGCCTTCTTGTACGACGTCTCTTTCTTGCGAGAGCTCGAGAGGCTCTCCTTGCCAGCGTTGATCGTCGTAAACGATAACAACGGCGGCGGGATATTTTCGTTTCTCTCCCAGAGGTCAAAGCTGAACGAAGATGAGTTCGAGGTGCTCTTTGGTACCCCTCACAACGGTGATATCGGTTCGATAGCTCGTGGATTTTCTCTCGATGTAATTGTTACCAAGGAGATCTCTGATCTATCTAAGGCGATCGCGACAGTTCGGGCAAACAGACACCCGGTCGTGATCGTCTTTGAATCAAATCGGGATGAGAACTTACTTGCCCATCAAAATTTTCACGAGGCGATGACTAAGAGGATATCTGAGCTCTCTACGAA
Source organism: Actinomycetes bacterium (assembly GCA_021841935.1). Lineage (GTDB taxonomy): Bacteria > Actinomycetota > Acidimicrobiia > Acidimicrobiales > Acidimicrobiaceae > Acidithrix. Next base: position 81,013 of record JAKCDL010000007.1, read on the forward strand.
GTCGGATAAGTAGGGAAAGGTCTCACTTGAACATCGAAGTTTGCTGGTGCAGCGGTAGTCTTCCAATCAAATAGTAAGTTCCTCTATACCGACGGAGGTCTTACCTTGGTCCAACGGTGCCTTTAGGGCTACTAGCCAGTCGATTTGAAAAAATTGACGTCCGGTTCACCTCGACCCTACCTTTAGGTACTCTGTTGGCGTCACTTGGCTGGCGAAACCCGGACTCTGCTCGATCTTTGGGGTACTGTGATGACCAGGAGGCCAGCAAATACTGCCACTAGCCCCAGCCACCCTGAGAGGGCGAGTCGCTCATGTAGGACTAGCACCGCTAATAGGGTAGCCACAGCGGGCTCCAAAAGAGAAAGAGTTGTGGCGACGCTGGCAGTGACGGAGGCGAGGCCGCGGCCGAAGAGCAGATACCCGATGAACATCGGCACTAACGCCATGTATGAGACGACGGCGAAGTTTCTACCAGATTGCAATATTGAAGCTCCGCTTACAAGTAGGACCGGTAGGAGCAGAAGGCCACCGATCCCGAAGATCGTCCCCATCGCCAAACGGGATTGAACTCCGGCTCGCATCATTCGTGCTGCGCCCCAGGAGTAGGTGGCATATGTGAACCCCGCGAATAGGCCAAGGGCCGACCCCAGGACGGAATCGGCGTGGCTAGTGCCAGAGGCCGAAGTTGCCAAGTGCCCAGCAGTTAGAGCTAGGAGACCGGTCATTGCAAGGGATGTTCCAAGCATCCAGCGCCTAGAAAATGGCCGTCCGTCCACGAGCCGCTCGATGATCGCTGCTGCAACTGGGGCCGAGCCGATCGAAATCACCGTTCCGACGGCCACACCGGCTAGGCGCATCGAGGAGTAGAAGGCGAGCGGATAGAGCGCCACTGTAAGTGAGGAGAGAGCCAAGGCCCTCCATTGGCCAGCCACTTCCGCTCGATGACGGCATAGGTCACCCGTCGCGAGGACTCCTTGGAGCAGACCTCCGATGCCCATTGCGGCCGCGCCGATCGCCAGCGGACCTACATCAGGGGCTTGCGCCGCCGCTGTCCCGGTCGTTCCCCAAAGAACAGATGCCGCCAATACCCAAATTATGCCCCTCTGAGTTATTGCCTTCACCTTGAATAACCCGCTTCGGTCCTTGTGGTGCGCATCGCTATCTCCCGTTGCCAATGTAAGCGCGCCGAGGTGCCATTTAGGCCGATGCGCACCCTTGCTTCCTTAAGTAAGTACCAAAGCTACGCGACCACTGGCTCTACCTTGTCGGTAGGGATGTTATTAGGCTTCGGATAGTGGTGGTCGGGAGCTCTTCGACCTCTACTTTTGGGCGACGCACCAAAGACCAGCGGTGTTGACAATTCGATAGTTCTGAGGCGGCGTTCAAGAGCCGGCAGCTAAGGAAGCCACGCGGGTACTCTTTTTGCCTTTGTCGATATATACCATCGAAGACGACGGCTATCTTTTCACGGGTGTTAGTTACCGCAGCGAGTCGGCGCAGTTGCAGCTCAATGCATTTGGCGTGCCTCCTCATCAGATTGGCAATGGCCAGCTCGTCCTGGAAGTTGATATGTAGGCACATCGCCGTCGCATCGAGGAGGCGCTCCCGCGTGGACGTACTTTGCCGAGGGATATGTGCCAATGCGATCTTGTTTTTATCGACATCTGACTTGATCTAATCCCCGTCTTTAGGTAGATCAATCTATCTAAAGGGGTGTCGTTCGAATTTGACGATTGATGCGCTCTGGGGCGGAGTTGAGAATTCGGGGCAAATTATCCCTGGAGAGGATAACAGCCACAGACCATCTCAAATGACCGCCAGATTTCCCACCGCACAAGAGTTGTGACGTGGCCAATTAGATCTCCTAGAGGAGGGGACTTATCGATGACTACCAAAGTTCGGCCGGAGATACAGGCCATCTGGATCGGAAGGAGGTCGCCCTAAAAGTGTGATCGATGATGTCGGAGGCGGCAACGTATCGTCACCGCCGTCCCGTAGTTGACCTCATTGACCACGCATCTAAGTTGCTACGCCGTTGGTGGGCAAAGGTCAACCTGTTGCGTGAGTGATGTGCCCAAAGGCGCCTTCTCCGATTTGACAATCGTCCCGTGGCCCCACTTGATGATTTCGGTTGTGGTTGGGTGGCATCTTCGCCTCTTCGCATGGCCTCTGTGCTGCGATGTTTTGGCGAGTACGGGCTCATACCCTTCATCTGGACAAGGGCTGACTTCACTGACCATGAACTGCACGAACAGCGACGTACCATGGCCACGAAGAGGATCTTTCCCCTATCCCCGCCGATGCGGGAAGCTTTGTGTGAGCGTAACTCCGAATTGGGAGGTGAGTTTGTTCAATCGAATTTATAATTTGCCCTCGTCGATTAGATTTGACTAGATGAATAGCAAGGTATCGCAGGACTTACAAGAGCGCGGACTCATCAATCAAGTTACATCCGATAAGGTCTACGATCTAATCGATCGTGGTCAGGCTATCGCATATATTGGTTTTGATCCGACTGCGCCGAGTCTTCACCTTGGAAACCTGATACAGCTTCTTCTTCTGCGTCGGCTACAAATTGGTGGCAATAAGCCGATTGTTGTTGCCGGAGGCGGCACTGCGATGGTTGGCGATCCTTCAGGGCGATCGAGTGAACGCAATCTCCTCGACGATGAAGCAATAGAGCGCAACCTAGCAAAGGTAGCAGAGCAGTTGCTTGCTTACCTTGACTTCTCGACTGGTCCAGCTTCAGCGACATTAGTCAATAATCGCGACTGGCTAGAGAAGATTCCCTTCATCTCGTTCCTGCGGGATCCAGGAAAATTCATAACTATCAACCAGATGCTAGCTAAAGATTCGGTCGCATCTCGCATCTCGAGCGAGCACGGAATTTCATTCACTGAGTTCACCTACATGTTGATGCAGGCCTATGACTTTGGACAGTTGAGCGATGCATACGGTTGCAATATGCAACTTGGCGGATCCGATCAATGGGGAAATATAACCGTTGGAATCGACTACATCTCTAAGTCCCGAGGCCGTGAGGTCTACGGGGTAACTACACCTCTTTTGACTAAGTCTGATGGCACAAAGTTTGGTAAAAGTGTCGGAGGCGCAATCTATCTTGACAGCGAGTTGACCTCCCAGTACGACTTCTATCAGTTCTTCTTGAGAAGTGATGACGCGGATATCGAAAAGCTCTTGAAGGTCTTTACCTTCTTTTCGATCGATGAGATAACAGATCTAGTTAGAGCTTCACAAGAGGCACCGGAGAAGCGTATTGGACAGTATGCGCTCGCCCGTTCGATTACAGAATTCATCCACGGCAAAGATGGTTTAGACCTTGCGGTTGCCGCCTCTGAGGCTCTCTTTACTGAAGACATCTCAGCCGTTGAGCCAAATGCCCTCCGTATGGCCCTTGCGGGCGCTCCTCGCTCTACGATCCCACGCTCTCAACTTGAAGTGGGGGTCTCCATCGTTGACGTTGCACTCGACTCTGGCCTAGTCCAAAGTAAGAGCGAGGCGAGAAAGTTGATAAAGGCTGGAGGGTTATATCTTTCAGGTCGACGAATTGTAGATGAAGAGACCAAGGTGACCCTAGAAGATCAGCTTTCCATCGGAGCGCTACTTTTGCGAAAGGGGAAGGCCAACTACTTGGTCGTAGAGGTTGTTGCATAGCCAAGTAGTTACAGCGCTATGAAGTGGCGCCCTATCTTAATAGTCGGGTGCCACTTAGATCTGTGAACGGAGTTTTGCCGACACCTCTTCGAGGTGAGCTGTTCCTTGGCGCGGTCGATTCTTTGCCAAAATAGAGATCCCATCGCCTATGCGCCGTGGTATGACGTGAGCGTGAAAGTGCTTTACGTGTTGGCTGACGACGTTGTTATTCATGACCATTGCACCTGGGGTACCAAGGGCTGCTCTTTGACTCTTTACGACTGTGGATATCAAAGCTTGGATCTCGCCACCCAACAAAGTAGGTATATCGGTTACATCTACGAGGTGAAGCTTTGGAATCACCAGGCAGTGCCCCTCTGCAATCGGGCGGTGGTCAAGTATCGCCATTGTATTTTCCCAATCAAAGATCACTTGTGCCTTGAGGTGGTTGGATACTATTGCACAAAATGGGCACGGCTCATTCTTCATAACAGCATCCGTGGATGACGAAGTGGCGCTTTTAATAGTGCTGCTTACCTCTATCGAATTATCTTCCATTATCCGACTATCGTAGAAGGGTGCTAGTTGAAGCTGGTTCAAGTTCTTGATGTTGATGAGAAAGTGATATTGTGGCGGAGTTTTACGTAGATAATTCGGCAAACTTGATGAATGCCATCTCTAATATTGCTAAATGTGACGTAATCGCCGTCGACACTGAATTTCACAGAGAGAAGAGCTACTTTGCCAGATTGGGGTTGGTCCAAATTGGCGCTGGCGAAGACGTCTTTTTGATCGATCCTCTCAAAGTTGATATCGCGCCACTTAGAGATATCTTTGAAAGTGATATTGAAGTTGTCTTTCACGCCGCCCAACAGGATCTCGAAATATTCAACCGCTACCTAGGGACCGTACCGAGGGTCTTTTTTGATACTCAGATCGCGGCGAACTTCCTCGGCTATTCAACTCCCGGTCTAGGGGTATTGTTGGAGTCTTTTCTCGAGATTCACCTCGATAAGTCGGATCGCCTCTCTGACTGGCTGGCACGCCCTTTAGATAAGAATCAACTTCGCTACGCAGGCCAAGACGTTGCTCACCTGGTTCTGCTGAGAGATCGATTAGTTGAAGACGTTTCTAAGGCGGGAAGGCTTGAGTGGCTGACCTCTGAGCTCAGCGACTACATAAGCTTGGACTTTACGGGAATCGCCGATCCAAAGAGAGTCTTTTCAAAGCTTCGTGAGGCAAAGGCGTTGAAGGGAAAGAACCGCAAGGCAGCCTTTGCTCTAGTTAAGTGGCGCGAGGAGAAGGCGGTGGTAGTCGATAGACCATCGCGATTTGTCTTGCCAGACATTGCAATTGGGTCCCTTGCTCAATCGTTGCCAAAAAAGGTAACTGACGTTAGATCAGCTAGGGGTATGGACTCACGCTATTTGGTAGATGGCGTTGAATTTGAGATATTGAAGGTGATAACGGAGAGCGAAAGTATCAATCTGAGTGAACTGGATGAACTTCTCGCAGTGGAAGTTCCTACCCTCAACAATGAGTCGATCAGTTTCATAATGACGTGGCTTTCAAGCTATGCCAAACGACTCAAGATAGACCCTTCGACTCTTGCCACTCGACCAGATGTAGTTGATCTATTTTCACAGGTGCCAAAGGGGAGATTGGTCACTAGCTGGCGTAAGGAGGCGATTGGTGATTACCTTACTCAAGTGCGAGATGGCGAAATCGCTCTAGCGCTTTCGCCAAGTGGTGAAGTTGAGATGGTGAAGAACTCTCGTAAGAGCGTTGGGCTATGAGCTAGGACGAAGGTCGACGCTCAGTGTTAAAATTCCATCCTCGAGTTTGTATGTGGCGTCACCTATGATCGAAAAGTCCATGAAATCTTCTTGGGCTGCCTTGATAAATCGTTGTCTCTCGGGACCTTCGATCGGTGGGATGCCACGCGACTTTACTGCGCGTGCTCGGCTTTGAAATCTCTTGATCATATCTTCGGGACTAAATTTAGGGTCACTCATAGTTAATAAGTTAATGCGTCATCGAACAAAGTGGGTACCACTAGGGACTTGATGCTAGAATTAATGCGCTTATATCGTTGGGCGAGTCTGAGTGCGCTAGGTCTAAAGGGACATTTGACCGCGCTTCTGGCTTTCCAAATGGCGCACCGCACAAGTTGCGAGGAATTGAAGAAGCTTCATATCGAACTGCAAGATTGCTTCGAGGGACGCTAAGAGTGCGTAAGGGAGTTTTTAGGTGAAAAAAGGACGACACCGGCGGTACGAAGAGGCAAGAATGGCCAAAAGAGCTTTCGTGAAGCCAGTTGTTCGTTGCGTTGAGTGTAATGGAGATTCAATTCGAGGTCACGCTGATTGGTGTATGGCCGCCACCGAAGAGGAGCGCCTTCTTGAAGAGGGTGCGGAGATTCGCACTGGCAGCTACGACGAATATGACGACGAGTACGAAGACGACGACGAATATGAAGATGATGAGGAAGATGAAGACGAAGTCGATCAGGCATATGGTGAGGTTCGTAAGAGCTAGCTACTGATCGGGATATAGACAAATGCTTACCTCACTATCAAATGGAATAGTCTTTTGCGAGGTCGAAGGAAGTTCGTCGAATGCGATTGTCTTCTTGCACGGATGGGGTCGAAGTCGAGCTGACTTCAGCGCGATGGCAAAGGAGGCAGCTGGCGCTGGTTTTATCACAGCATCTATAGACCTTCCTGGCTTTGGGGCTACGCCTCCTCCTGAAGTTGGCGTTGGCACCGATTGGTATCGTGAAGTTGTCGCACGTGCTATCTGTGACTTTGTGGAGAAGAATCGAATTGCAAAGATTGCAATCGTCGGTCACTCCTTCGGAGGCCGAATTGCCCTTAAGATCGCAAGTGAACTATCTTCAAATTCTTTAGATTTGGGGGCTCAATGCGTTGGCGTTATGATCTCTGGGGTTCCTCTCTTCCGAGATAACGCGGCTAGCAGAGCTCCACTAGCTTTGCGGATGCTCAAGGCCGCAGTAAGACTAAAGGTTGTGCCAAAGTCTCGCCTCGAGAGGTATCGTAATAACCACGGTTCTGCTGACTATCGCAGGGCTGAAGGCGTTATGAGGGAGACCTTTGTCAAGGTGGTAAACGAGGACTACTCTAATCACCTTAGAGGTATTGAGAGAGTCCCTTTAATACTTTTTTGGGGTAAAGATGACGCTTCGGCACCCTTCGATCAAGCGCAGCGAGCCGTGGAGTTGGCTAAAGGTAGTCGATTGATTGCGGTTTCTGGTGACCACTTCACCTTTTTGGGAGAGGCAAACGACGTTGTCAAGGAGTTGAGTCTTCTCTTTGAGCTTTAGTGTCACCGTTGTGGCAGGATTAAATGGGCAATTTGAATGAGCTTCGAAGTCCTGAAGATTTATTGAACCTCTAGATGTAATTTCACTTAGCGAAAAGGTTGATGTATGAATGTAGCCAATGTAAATACGGCCACCGGATTAGCCTTTACGGTCGTAGCCTTTGTTATATCCTTGCTTGTTTCACTGAAGTGGTTGAGGGTAGCCCAACGCGAACACTACGTGCAGGGCTACGTCTTTAGGTTTGCTGTTAGGTGGCATACGAGCAGGGATAACGCACTAAATGCAACTCTGAGCTTCTTTGTCTTCCTCTTTATATTCATCGCACTATCTCGACCAACGCTCAATTCAGGAGTGATCGACTCTTTCGTTGGAACTGCGATACTATCCCTGATTTTGCCCATTGGCCTTGGGTTTCGTGGCCGTAGCTCAAAGTTGAATTGGACTCGTAGGCTCAAAGCCCTCTTTGGCGTCGTAGCCGGCATCAATCTCTTATATGCGCTCATAGCTTTAGCTCTTGGCCTAGCAGCGCCGATGGGTGTAGCAGAGATGGGGTTGACCTTTCTATTCGTAGAGGTGGCAATATATGTCATGGGACCGATTGAAGATAAGAAGTTCGCTCCCTTTATCGTTAGTGCGCAAAGGAAGCTCCAAGAGGTAGATCCAACGATCGTCGGTATCACGGGATCATATGGCAAGACCTCAACTAAGAACTATCTAGCAACCTTGACCGAGGGGTCTCTAAGGGTTTTTGCGACTCCAGCCTCGTTCAATAACCGTGGCGGCCTCACCAGAGCTATAAATGAGAACCTTCTTCCAGGAACCGACCTCTTCATTGCTGAGATGGGTACCTACGGTAAGGGTGAAATTGCAAGCCTCTGTTCTTGGTGCCCTCCAAAGATTTCAGCTCTGACTGCACTTGGTCCAGTTCACCTTGAGCGATTCGGTACCGAAGATAAGATCCTTGAGGCCAAGCTTGAGATCACAGTAACGGCTGAGACCGTTGTTGTCCAAGTCGACGACCTTAGGTTGGCTAAGGCCGCCTCAGAGCTTGAAGAGTCAGGCAAAAAGGTCATAAGGGTATCTGGTAAAGATATTTCAAAAGACGTCGCAGTCTTAGACGACTCTGAAGGAAATCATGTCGTTTACGTGAGGGGCCGTAGGGTTGGAGCCACTCAGGTTCAAGTTGCAAACTCTAACTTGGCAGTTGCTGTCGCGATAGCTATTGAAGTTGGTGTGAGCGAGGAGGAGATCGGTAGTCGACTATCGCTCATTGCTCCCACAAAGAATCGCTGTGTCATAGAGACCAACGATAGGGGAGTAACAGTCGTTGACGACACCTACAACTCAAATCCAACTGGTGCCCGATTCGCACTTTCGCTAGGGGTGTCTAAGCGCCTCGTTGGGGGAAGGTTGATCTATGTAACTCCAGGCATGATTGAACTAGGAGATCGACAATACGAGGAGAACAGGGCGCTTGGAAGCGAAGTAGCTCAAGTGGCAGACTTTATCGTTGTCGTCGGCAAGACAAATCTTCGTGCCTTGAGAACTGGTGCTCTAGCTACAATTCGCGCAGCGATATCTGCCAAGGCTGGAGGTGGTGATACCTTGACCGCTACCTCTAAGTGTCGAGTGATTGAAGTAAGAAGTCGCGAAAAGGCGGTTGAATGGGTTAGGGAAAACAGCCGATCTGGTGACGTGGTCGTCTACGAGAACGATCTTCCTGACCACTTCGCTTAGGAACATTAAAGATTTAATTAAATCCCGTAGTCGGAGTTAGTTATCCCTATAAGCCACCTTTTATGCGACTATTTAAGGTCAGTGATTGGTTTCTAAAAGAAGCTTCATTGATGCAATTTGGATTGAAGAGAGTTTCAGATTGACATTAGATGCTTGTACTTGCCTCTGCGGTACAAGCATCTAAAAATTAGGCTAGCTTCGAGGCGATCGACGAGGCTGAATTTAGAGCTGTGCCATCTGCTCCGATTGCAGTAGGCGTGTAAGTTGGTGACGCCATCGCTTCGCTGATCATGTCCTCTAGAAGTGTTGTGAACGGGATCAAGGGATCTATAAAGAGGTACTTTGAAAGACTTCCGGGAATGGTGTTAACCTCATTTACGTAGAGCTCGTCGTCGCCATTCGATAGAAAGTCGATACGTGTGACGCCTCTAAGTGGGACCGCCTTCGCTAGAAGTGTCGCATACCTTCTCATCTCTTCCTCTATGTGACTAGGTACCTTTGCCGGTAGTTCTCGAGGTGCTTCTACCATTCCGCTTCCGCCTACGTACTTATCTCTGTAGGAGAGAATCTCACCGCGAGACCTATCTCGCAGCGGCTTCTCTATTTGACTAAGTGTCAGTTGGGGGTAGGTTTTGACTGCGATCTGGAGGTCGAAGAGGTCTTCTCGATAAGGTTCGACGACAGCACCCGCTTTGAAGTGAACGTTACTCTTTAGTCGTGCTCTAGCCGTCTCCACATCTGCCACAACGTCAATTCCGATTGAAGATCCCCCGTAGCGCGGCTTCATGATGTATGGACCAGGAAAGGAGATGTCTCCATCTTCAATGAATAGTTCTCGACTTAGGGCTCTGATTCCAAGGGCGCGACAGGCACCACCAAAGGCGTACTTATCCATTCCGAGGGCAGCACCGAGAGCATTTGGTCCGGTGTAACGAAGGTGAGCTAGGTCTAGAAGCGACTGCATCGATCCATCTTCGCCAGGTCCACCATGGAGGCAATTTACCACTACGTCGATCTCGATCTTGCGAGCTTTTCCCAGGGCTTTGGGTTGGCTATAGAAGCCTCCATCGCTCCCGACCACGAGATTTACCGCCGTTGAGTCTTTGGGCGCGCCACCGGCGTAGCTCGGTGCCTCGAGGTTGGAAGGCGCAATGAAGAAGTCGCCATTCTTTGCCACGAAAATAGGAATTACCTTGTGCTTTCGGGGGTCGACTCCACGTTCGGCCTGAAGTCCCGTAAGGATCGAAATATCGTGTTCGGGAGATACTCCGCCAAAGATGATTCCTACATTAGCCATTGAGTAATACCTCTAATTCGTCAAAACCACTACGCTTGGCTTGCTTGAAGCATGTAAAAGCATAATTTGGCAAAGGGGGTGTGAAGTCAGTGTGGCACTCTAATGCTTTTGGGGAGATCGAAGCGGCAGAAGGAAGGTGCTACTAGCTTCAATGTTGTCACTATCCTATTCGAGGAGCGAGAGGTGATAGTGTCTCAACTTAGAGTCACCAAAACTCTGGAGGTTTGAATAAGTTGGTCGATTCACCAGCTCCCGAAAAGAATGATAGAGGCAGCTTGAAGCTCGCTGATAACGGAGAGCAGATTCTCTTTGAGTGTAGACCTAATGCCGTAGTACTTGCGGGTCACCTCTTTGTCAGCCTTTTGATCGTCGCAGCCTGTCTGCTCGCATTCATCTTTGTTCCTAGCCTGCCACTTATAATTGGGTTGATCTTGGTGGCTATGATTTTGGCTGCAATTCTCTACTATCTCTTTCGATACCTCGACTGGCGTATGTACGCCTTCCAGGTCACTCCGAAACGCATGATACTAAAGCAAGGGTTATTTGCCAAGAAGTCAGCTGAAGTGCCGCTCGAGCGTCTCGGTGAGATTGAAGTAAACGTATCGTTCATTGAGCGACTTCTAAAGGTAGGTAGTGTTCGAATCTCTTCCATGGGTGACGACTCGGTGATACTCCTTCGCTTCCAAGATGAGCCAGTTAAGATCAGGAATATGATCAACTTCACCGCCGAACAGCGTAAAAACCCTGGAGACGGTAGGGCTAAGAGTGGAGTTGCTCCCTATTCCCCTGTAGATGAGATAACAAAACTATTCGATGCCTTTGAGAGAGGAGCCCTCTCGTATCAGGAGTATCAGAGTATCAAGGCTGCGTTGATTCGAAGAATCATCGAGTAGTTAAATACTTTTCCGATAGCTTGACCGATTTAGGTCACGATCTAGGTCATTTGGCGAATGAAGAGACGCAGCACTACTTATCGAAGGCTATCATCTCGACTTCCATCGGGGTGAGCTCGTTTTCCTCTAGGTATCTTCTCAACTCTTCGCGTCGGCCAACTTCGATACAGGCTCGATTTTGATACTCATCCAACCGCTCTTCAAAGTCAATGTCGTGGTTGGCAGAGGTTCGAACCCAGCTTTCGATTCGCGGCGAGTATCCAAGTGCCAAGATAAGTTCTGCGACGTCCGTTGAGGTCGGAGTGGTTGGGCGAACTATCCCATGGAAGTGTTGAAATAGTGCATTTACATTCGAGAGAGGGTGGTTTTTGGTGACCTCAATTACGACGCTCTCTTTTGCGGCGTCGATTAGGGCCTTGACGAAGGGAACTATTTCGGGAACGTTGTAGAGGACGTTTGCATTCAGAACGATATCGGCACTAACTTTACTTGACGTTGGCCAACTGCTCTCGATAGTGGTAATCCTATCTAGAACTCCAAGTGAATTAGCGTTATCTGCTAGGGCATCTAGCATTGCGCGGCTCTGATCGATCGCTACCACCGACCTTACTCGACTTGCAACTAAGAGCGATATGCCACCTGCACCTGATCCAACGTCGAGCAAGGAGGGAGGTGCGTCATCGAAGTTGCTTATGAGCCTCTCTAGCTCTCGTACAGTTCCACTTTCCCGCCTTGATTGATCAGGGTGGAACTTCTTGGGATTCAATGAAAAGGGGTTTTGCGGAGCTTTAGCAACGATCTCTTCAGGTATTCTCCAAAGCTCTAGTGCACTCTTCCATCTAATTGCGATCTCTTTTACTTTATCTTCGCTCTTCAATGTGGGGCCTTCATAATTTTTATCTTTCAACGTTCAAAACTCAAGTAACTACTCGGAGACCAAAGTGTAGTACCTACTTTGAATTGATTCGAGTTGACGGATAAAGTACCTTATCGCACGATTAATCGGCTCTTTAGTTGTAGATTCAAAGATCGTAAGTTGAGCTGAGATTCGGAGAAGTTGATTTGGCGACGCGTAATGAACTGATTGCCCTTCGAGATTCGTCGGGGCCCCTTTCAAATGTCCTCGTTATCGAGTTTCCTGCAATCGGGCCGGCCCCTTTTGCTGGGATGTTGTTAGCTGACATGGGTGCCACGGTAATCCGTGTCGATCGAAGGCAGAGTGGCAACTCAAAGGACGAGGCCGTTCTCGCTAAGGTCTTCAAGAGCGACGTAATGGGTCGTTCAAAGGTCTCGATCGACCTTGACTTTAAAGATAATGAAGACTTCGATACTGCACTTTCTTTGATCCGTGAAGCAGACGTCCTTCTTGAAGGTTTTCGCCCAGGCGTTATGGAACGCCTTGGCTTTACTAGAGCTCGGCTAGAGGGTGAAAACCCTCACCTAACATATGGCCGAATGACTGGCTGGGGACAGAGCGGTCCTATCTCGAATCTTGCCGGTCATGATATGAACTACATATCTCTGTCAGGGGTTCTTTCAATGATTGGCGATAAGGATGCCCCTCCGTCGATCCCACTGAATTTAGTTGGGGACTTTGGAGGTGGCGGTATGGCGATGGCCTTCGCAATCGCTTCGACTCTCGTTGGGCCACGCGAGGAGAGGAGATTTTCAGAAGTCGACGTAGCAATGGTCGATGGCGCCATGAATTTGGCTGCGATGATCTTTGGAATGAGGTCCAACGGTTCCTGGGTGGATGAGCGCTCTTCTAATCTCCTCGACGGCGGCACGCCCTTTTATTCAATCTACCGATGTAGCGACGGGGGATACTTTGGAGTTGCCTCCCTTGAACCTCAATTTTACCAAAACTTGGTTGACTCTCTCGGTGTTGGCGACGAGGATTGCTTTTCAAATCAATTCGACAAGGCACAGTGGCCCAAGATGCGGCGTCGACTAGAGGAGATATTTGCCTCTAACACCCGTGACTACTTCGAAGGGCTACTGTCACATATCGATACTTGTGCATTTCCAGTTCTTTCACCGAATGAGGCGATCAATCACCCTCACAACTTGAAGCGAGAGTCTTTCACTGACGTCGAAGGGGTAATTCAGCCATCTCCCTTTGCGATCGTAAATGGAGAGAGGACATCAAGGGTATCTCCACCTCCATTTCCTGGTCGAGATAGAAGATCGATCTTGGAGATCCTCGGGAGATAGTTCAAGGGTTTTAACAGCTAAATCTAAGGTCTGTAACAGATTTGTAACATCGGCGCTATGGTAAGACAAGCGCCTCGACTAACCTTGTTTCGAAGCTAGTTTTAGTAGGCATCTTCGCTATTCGAACAGATTTTTTGAGGTGATCGTGGCTCCTAAAGAGCAAAACCTTCTTGACAATCGCGATGAGCGTTTGTCGTCTTTCTACCACGTCGTAGCTAGATCGACCGACATCGATGACTCTCCCACGACGATATCGATCCTTGGAAGAGACTTCGTATTTTTTCGTAGGCAAGACAAGGTAGTGGCCTTCGAAGATAGGTGCCCTCATCGCGGGGCGCCCCTTTCGATCGGCGACTTTTGTGAAGACTATATCGAGTGTGGGTACCACGGTTGGAAGTTTGGTTACGAGGGCGCAGCTATAGAGATTCCAGCTTTGGGCGGCGAGGGCACCATTCCTAAGGCGGCTAGGTTATCCTCCCCGTATTCAGTAGTCGAGAAGTACGGCCTCGTATTTGTGGCCTTGGAGGAGCCCAAGGCTCAAATTATTGAAATCGAAGAGTTCGATGACCCAAACTTCGACGTTGGATATCTAGAGACCTTTGAGGCGCGTCAGCACTGTGCATTCTTGGCGGATAATTTTTTAGACGTCGCTCACTTTCCATTTGTCCATAAGGCCACCTTTGGTGATGGCGAAGAAAAAGTGGTGGGAGACTTTGAAATCGTTGAAGATGGCACCTCGTTTACTGCCACCTATGAGCACTCTTTTTCAAATCGAGAAGATCCGCTAGTCCATACCGGCGAGCATGAGTTAGTTCAGCGACGACGTCTTACCTATCGATATGTTCCGCCATTTCAATTGACCCTTCGAATCGACTTTCTTGCTACTGGCGGGGTAAATACCATTAGCTTTTTTATAGCCCCCACGGCTGAACGATCGTCGCGCCTCTATTCGTTTCTGGTACGAAATGATCTTGGAGGCTCGAAGCTCGCCATGGGCGAGGCGGTCGCCTATGAAGAGAAGATCATCGTTGAAGATCTTGCCATTCAAGAGGCCTACAATGCGAAGGGTTTTCCCTTAAGCGCATCTGGATTTGTAAATACCCGCGCCGATAGGGTTACATCAACATTTCGTAGGAAGCTACGAGAAGCTCTAGGAGAGGATACCTCCGACGAGTAGGGGCTTGATTGTCCCGATAACAACAAAGGGGTTTTGTGCCCCGCCTATGTAAGCCGCGCATCGTTGTATGCGTTCGTTAATGAAAGAGGAGAGACAGAGCTTGAAAGAGGCCTTTGAGATTCCCATAGCGGAAGCGGGACCATTCACCCTGGAAAAGCGCGGTATCGACTACATTCCAAAGAGCGAGAGATGGGCGAGTCCATCTAGCCTCTTCTGGATGTGGGGCGGCGCGATCTTTAACGTCGAGATCCTCGTCTACGGGGCAGTCTTGATGAGTTTTGGCCTGTCCTTCTTCCAATCTGTCGTAGTTATCTTGCTCGGCAACCTCTCCTACATTCTCCTGGGGGTAGCCTCTTTGCAAGGGCCAGAGGCCGGAACGACGACCTTCATCATCAACCGAGCTAGCTTTGGTTCAAAGGGCTCGCGGTTGCTTGCACTCTTCAATTGGCTTACTCAAGTCGGATTTGAAACTGAAGGCATCGCCATCGTCGTAATTGCTGGAATGGCACTTCTCTCCAAGGTTGGTGTCGGTTCTTCGACGACGGTCAAGATCATCCTCCTCGTCGCTGCCGGCGGGATTCAGTTGATTTTGCCAGCCTTTGGCCACCAAGCGATTTTGAAGACACTCAAGATGCTCTTCATTCCTTTCTTTATTCTGTTCCTAATCTTTGCAGCTCTAAGTATCGGTAAGGTAAATCTCCACTCTGTGGCCCATGGTGCCAACTGGCAGACACTGACTGAAGGACTTGCCTTCATACTTTCAGCGTCGGGCCTTGGCTGGACTGAAAACGGAAACGACTACTCAAGGTATCTTCCAAGGGATGCGTCAAAGGGCAAGACGGTGCTCTTTGTTACCCTTGGCACCTACGTTCCATCTGTGCTTTTGATGATTCTTGGAGCTGCCGCTGCAACCTTTGCTGGTTCTGCATCTGGTTCAATTCCTGGAATCGTCTCTAAGTTGACTCCATGGTTCATCTGGCCTTACTTGATCGTTGCCATCCTCCAGATATTTGCCATCAATAGCCTTGATCTTTACTCATCTGGAGTTACCCTCCAGGCACTTGGACTCAAGTTGGAGAGGTGGAAGGCGACACTCCTCGACACGGTGATCTGTACATCTCTCGCTGCCTATGCAATATTTTCATCGTCGTTCAACACCCTGCTGTCAGAGTTCATCCTCTATATCATCGTGTGGGTAGCGCCTTGGACCGCTATCTATCTTGTCGACTGGTTGATGCGAAAGCGACAGTACTCTGCCACAGACCTTCAATTGATCGACAGAGGTATCTACTACCGTGGTAACGGTATCTTTATGCCTGGCGTGATAGCTCAAATTGCAGGTATGGTCGGGGCGATGCTAACGATAGACGTCTATCCTCACTACGTCTCTGTGTTCTCTAACGCTACTAATGGAGCTGACATATCTGTCTTCGTTGGATTGATCGTCGGCGGAGTCGTATATTATGCGCTCGCTAAGCGTAAGATTGACGAAGAGGTAGTAGCGCAGTTAGCTGCCACTTCACTGGATTAACTTTACCCTCTATGTCGATGTGTTAGCTTTTAGTACATGGGCTGCCTGGCAGCTAGTTATTGCTAGGTGCATCTAGCATTTTGAATCTTTAGATTCGCCCAAGTGGGGTCTTTCGTATCGTCGATAGACCCCACTTTCTTTTGATATGCATTTGAATCAGTGGCTCACTATCGCACCTCTTAACTGTCTGCTTGGATGAGGAGAAGCTCAATGTTTAATATTGGTAAGGGCGCTTCGGGAGATGTTGTCTTGTCTTCTGAGTCGCATCTTCTAATTGTTGGTCCACCTCGATGCGGAAAGACGCGATCAATCGTGATACCCAACTTGAAAATGCTCGACGTGGCGACCGTTGTTACATCTACTAAGGAAGACATCATTGGCGATACCATTGCATCCAGATCGAAGAAGGGAAGGGTCTTCATCTTCGATCCAATGGAGTCAGTGAGGGATCTAAAGGGTGCGAGTCGCCTTTACTTCTCGCCCCTGTCAGCGATTGAAACCTTCGATGATGCAATGATGATGGCTCATGCGATGTTTGGGGCGGCACTAACTGGTAGTCGAGGAGGGAACGTCAGCTTTTGGGAGGAGCGCGCAGAGGCTCTAATCTCGTCGGTTCTTTTGGCTGCAAAGGTCGCACCTGAACCATTCGATATGGGTTTTGTGATGGAGACGATCGAAGGGCGTGACTTTGATGGCGCGCTCTCGCTTCTTAAGGCGAGTGGTGAATCAGAGGCCTTTAGGACTCTTTCCTCCGTTTCTCTTGCTGCGCCAAAGGAACAAAGTGGTATCGCCTCTAGCGCTTCGTCTATTCTCTCTGCCTATCGAAGTCCCTCTGTGCTACGTCAGGAGAGGCAAGCAAACTTTGATCCGAAAGACTTTGTTCGCTCTAACGACACGATATACATAATCGCTCCAGCGGCTCAGCAACAAGTTGTAGCTCCATTGGTGCTCGGCTTGTTGCACGCTGTAAAGGGTGCAAGCTATAGCTTGGCTAGGGATCGCGCAGTTGCGGAGAGGTCATTCATACCAAAGCCCAACGTTGCACTCCTTCTCGATGAGATGGCGAACATTGCACCTATCCGTGACCTCTCCTCAATCCTCTCCGAGGGGGCTAGTCAAGGTGTTTTAGTTATGGGTGTATTGCAGGATCTTTCGCAGGCTCGCCACCGATGGGGTAGTGAGAGCGATGGCTTTATGACGCTATTTGGAAATGTGGCAATCTTTCCCGGTATCGCAGATAGCCATACATTGCGAGATTTATCGCTTTTAGGAGGAGAGGAGTTGGTGACCCTCCGAAGTCGATCTTCGCGTAGGTCGCTGCTTGCTCCTCCGTCATATACAGTCACTGAACACTTTCATCCACGGATTACGCCATCTGATATCTTCTCGACACCGCGTGGGGAAGTACTCTTATTCTCGGGCAGGGATGGTTTTAGCAAGGTTATACAAAGCGATGTTGAAGAGAGAGGTAAGCCTCCGATCGCAATTCATGAAGGAGGGGTCGGAGCCCCTAACTTGCGAAGAAGTTGGTTCAATCGACCTAGCCTGGGACGATGAAAGATTGGCTTCTGCGAGGTGATTGCCTGTGCACTCGAGCCTCTTTGTATCTTTGAACTTCCGTTTTGTGAAGTAGGCTAGTCTTCTATGGAGACGAGGGCTAGGAAAAGTTTTAGATGTTCGCATCAGTAACTGATTTTCACGTTGTTTGGGCGTGGATTGTAATTGGTGGAAATGCGCTTGCTGGGATATGGACTTTATCGGCTATCAAAAACGTCAAGATGCGAACTCGTGCCCTCTGGTGGTTTACGGTCTTTGTTCAATCCGCTATCTATATCCAGGTTTTGACGGGGATATACCTTGTCGTCGGTGAGCACAAGAAGATGGCAGCCTTCCACCCCTTCTACGGCTTTGTCGCCATTATCGCCTCTGGCTTCCTATTCGCATACCGTGATTCGATGGCAAAGTGGCTCTATTGGCTCTATGGCATTGGTGGTCTCTTTGTGGCGGGCCTTGGAATAAGAGCATTTATCGTAGCGGCCGCCTACCACCCATAGATTGATTTGATTAACTTTCGCAGCCTTTGAAGTGGTGTCTTTTGCCAATGATGGCTTGCGCTGTTTTACCATTTGCTTTGTGTGACCATCTGCGTTGAGTGATCTACTGAGCGAGGTGACCGTCTGTGCGCGACGATTGGATGTTAGTTGTTCCCATCGCCTTTTGAGGATTGGATCGATAGCTATCGCCACCTGTGTCGCCATGTGATCGCGCCTCGTCACTGTTCGTCTTTGCTGTACGCCGTTATCGCACGTTATTGTCACGCGTCGTTATCGAACAGAGTTAGCTCGCTCAGGGTAGGTGGAGTTGCTCAGGCTAGGTGGAGTTTTATCGATTTGGTGGTTGGGCAGGTTAAAGTTCTTGTCACCCCGGGAATTCTTGCGATGGCAGTTGTGACTGAGTTTCCTAGCTGGGTAAGATCCTCAGCTACAACTCGGGCTATGACGTCGTAGGGTCCCGTTACCTCGTCGGCAAATTCGACGCCGGGAAGTTGTGAAAGTTTTTCACCGACCTCTGCGACGCGCCCCACCTCAGTTTGAATTAGCACGAATGCAGTTACCAAGTTATGCAGCTTCCTATTTTGACTAGCTCATAGAGGTTAGTCGCTAGCCGTGGCATATCTGAATTTCGAATAAATAAGTTGCCTGTGACCTCGTATTTAAATTAGTTTTGTTATAATCGAGGCCAAATGTCTTCTGATCTACCTATTGTGAAAACTGTAACCGATACCTACATCTTGAAGCGGATATCGCTACTTGGCGACCTTCTGAGTAACTCCAATTCCGACTTTTCGCCACCGGAAATCGTTATTCCGTGGATCTTCTTTCCTACGTCGTTTCCGCCATTTCGATATGGGGCTGACGGCCATGAAGTCATCGATGAAGATTCACTAGTTCCACCGTCGGTAAAAGGGTACAGGATGTATGCCGGTGGACACCTAGAGCTCTTCAACAGGTTGTTGGATGGTCAATCGTATATGAAGGTTTCGAGCGTCGAAGAGATCTCTTCAAAAGATGGTCGAAGTGGGAAATTGACATTCATTGACATCTCGCATGAGGTGGTCGATGCGGTAAATGGAGCAGTCGCGCACCGTGATATTCAAAACTTGGTCTATCTGTCGAATCGTAAGAGCCCACGAGAGTTAGATGCTAGCGATCAACCCATCAAAGGTATCTACGACCATGAGGCGTCAGCAACGACAATTAGGGCTAGCTTCAGTGCCGACTCCTCGATGCTATTTCGATACTCGGCCTTGACATATAATGGCCATAAGATTCACTTGGATCGAGACTACTGTCGTGAAGTAGAGAAATTACCAGCTCTTGTGGTACACGGCCCACTGCTAGCAACGGTTGGTGCAACGTTGGCAGATCGTCTCTCACGGAAGAACGAATCGATAGTTGATCTCACTTTTCGACTTCAATCAACACTCTTCGAAGGCGAGAGGGCGATTTTTTCAGTTGAGAGGAAGGGCGATTCCTTTTTCGGTAGTGCCGCCTTAGGTAGTAACGTTATCATCTCTTTTGAAGGTAGCTTTGGAACCCTCTAATCCTTGCTTCGATGGAGATATCGGCGTTATCCTCGAGGCCATAGAAATTCAGGGTGAAGCGCTCTTAAAGGAGATCAACTGTAGCCCTCCTCAGCCACAGGCATTTATTCCATCGCCGCTGCGGTTTGACTACTCTGACCCGCGCGCCAAAGCCCGACTTCAGCTCTATCGTGACTCGCTCATAGCCAAAAGCGACTTTTACTTTGACGTTCCTACAGGATTTTTAGTTATGTCAGCGATCAAACATATAAAAAGGGGCTATTGCTGTAACAGTGGCTGCCGCCACTGCCCATATGTGGAGCGATGATTGGTCTCGCTGGTGACACTATTCGCACATGAAGTGGGTGACCGACTTATATTGATCTGAACAATATGGTCTAAAAGGTGTGCTCAAACCCACTTTTGTCGAGGTCGAAGTCTTTTGCTGTCACCTTAGGTGCCCCGCTCTCGACGTGGCCGAAGCAAATTGGTGCCTCTAAAGCGTTACCTCTAAAGATTTCAATTACGTCAAGCGACGGTGGAGCAGAAAAGATGAGTTCGTAGTCTTCACCACCGTAGAGGCAGTCGTCGAGGCTCGCTCCCTCACATACTGGGGGCTTGTCGATCACTATGTGCACCCCGCTCCTTCTCGCGATGTGGCCAAGATCCCCAACGAGGCCATCGGAGATGTCGATTGCGCATTTAACTCCTGATTCGCGAAGGCAGATCCCCTCCGCAATCCTCGCCTTTGGGCTTAAGTGAGCCATCTCCATTGTGGCATCCTTGATGCCAGTCGAGAGAAACGATCGTAGGCCAGCACTCGATGCTCCCAATGGACCAGTGACGTAAAGAAGGTCACCTGCTTTGGCGGCACTTCTCAATAAGATCGTTGAGCGTGCGGGGGAGGTTCCAATTGCAGTTGCAGTTATGGCGAGGACTACACCTTGAGATAGATTTCCGCCGATTAGTTCTGCACCGTATTGGCTAACCTCCTCAGAGATTGCGTCGATCAACTTAGCGACGTCAAATTTTTTCGGAGAGATTATCGACGAGAGCAGGTATTTGGGTGTCGAACCCATTGCGGCTAGGTCTGAGAAGTTAACTGCAACGACCTTGCGAGCTATATCTGCAATTGAAAAGTAATCTCGAGAAAAGTGAACGCCCTCAATCGTTGCGTCAGTTGTATAGCTATAGACGACCCCAGAGTCGCCCGCTACGACGGCTGCATCGTCCCCGATTCCAAGTAGTAAGGTTTCATCACTCTTACTTCTTGGTTTTATATACTTTTCCAGGAGTTCAAACTCTTTTTGTGACATATTTCATCATGGCTCTAGTGGATTTATTGCCGATATCCTTTGCATTTTGCGTTTGAGCTTGTAATAATTATTAGTCATCACTTTCTAGTAAAAAGTGTCTGATACTTAGCGACGCACCGATTTCTAAGGGAAAGGATTGTAAATGGAATATCCTACTTCGAATAAGAGGCTGATCGATTGGGTGGATGAGGTAGCTTCTCTTACTCGCCCTTCTTCGGTCTACTTTTGCGATGGTTCGAAGGAGGAGTTTGATCGACTAGCTGAGCTTCTAGTTGAGAAGGGAACCTTTAGAAAACTATCCGATGTGAAGCGCCCCAACTCGTATTGGGCCCACTCCGACCCCAGAGACGTTGCGCGAGTGGAGGACCGTACCTTTATCTGCTCCACAAATGAACTCGATGCTGGCCCAACCAACAACTGGCGTGATCCCTCTGAGATGAAGAGCGTGATGAGCGGCCTTTACGAGGGTTCAATGGAGGGGAGGACGATGTATGTTATTCCTTTCTCTATGGGTCCCCTCGGATCTCCATTCTCAAAGATCGGGGTTCAGCTCACAGATTCGCCATATGTAGTAACCAACATGCGAATCATGGCCAAGATGGGCAGCAGCGTCCTTGAGCAACTAGGTTCAGACGGAGACTTCATCCACTGTATCCATTCTGTCGGTGCCCCGTTAGCGGAGGGTCAAGCCGACGTCGAGTGGCCATGTGACCCTGATAACATTTACATCTCCCACTTCCCGGAGAGTCGCGAGATATGGTCTTATGGCTCTGGTTATGGCGGAAATGCACTTCTTGGCAAGAAGTGCCTCGCCCTACGAATTGCATCTGCCACCGCTCGTGACGAAGGATGGCTAGCTGAGCATATGCTCTTGCTCAAGTTGACATCGCCAAAGGGACAAGTTCACTACGTCACTGGCTCCTTCCCCTCAGCTTGTGGCAAGACTAACTTAGCCATGCTCGAGCCATCGCTTGAGGGATGGAAGGTTGAAACACTAGGTGATGACATCTGCTGGCTCCGGCTCGGCGAAGATGGACGCCTTTATGGTGTCAACCCCGAAGCTGGATTCTTTGGTGTGGCTCCTGGCACCTCATATGAGACCAACGCAAATGCCATGCGAACGATCACGCACGATACGATCTTTACTAATACAGCACTAACCGAAGATGGTGACGTCTGGTGGGAGGGCATGGACGGAGACCGTCCCGGCAATCTTACCGATTGGCGCGGTGAGGCCTATGATGCCACCTCTGGCAAGCCCGCTTCGCATCCAAATGCAAGGTTTACCGTATCGGCTGGCCAAGCTCCTCAGATTGCTGATGAGTGGCAGGATCCCGCTGGCGTTCCGATTTCAGCGATGCTCTTTGGTGGGCGTCGTCGATCCCTAGTTCCATTGGTTGCTGAGTCGCGCGACTGGGATCATGGAGTATTTCTAGGTTCAACGATGGCCTCTGAGACTACGGCAGCAGCTGTTGGAGCTGTAGGAAATCTCCGTCGTGATCCCTTTGCAATGCTGCCATTCTGCGGTTACAACATGGGCGACTACTTCTCTCACTGGTTGAGCTTTGGCGAAAAAGAGAACGTTAACCTCCCCAAGATTTATATGGTCAACTGGTTCCGCAAGGATGCTAACAACAAATTCATTTGGCCAGGATACGGTGAGAATTCACGAGTTCTTGCGTGGATCGTTGCGAGGCTTGAAGGTGAAGCCGAGGGAGTCGAGAGTCCATATGGTCTTGTTCCAAAGGTTGAAGATATCGCTGATGAGACCCTCGGCATCTCGAGCGATGCCCTAGCTGAGTTGTTCCACGTCGACGGTGCAGAGTTGGCCAATGAGGTAGATGCCATCGGTGTCCACTTTGACACCTTCGGCGATCGACTTCCAGCCAAGCTCATCAGGCAGCTTGAGGTGCTAAAGACCTACATCTAAATCGAGGACTCACTAATACCTACCTAAAGGCGGTGTTAGGTGCACCTAGGTTGAGATAGAGATTGGAGACGGCAGGGGCATCCGATGGGCCTTGTTCCCTGCCGTCTCTTTACGTTTGCTAGAAGGGTGGTATCTATACCTCTTCCACCATCAAAGGCGGTGCCATACAGACGGCAGACTCTTACTTTGGGTTGTATCTGGTGGCTAGAGCTATTTACCCATCAACAACATAAAGGGCCACACCTAAAAAGGTTGTGGCCCTTGATAATTTTCTCAGCCCTTTCCCTGACGGGAATTGGTGTCGGTTGAAGATTCTCTTTGGTCTTAGTTGAACTTGGATATCTTTAATTGCTTGGCCGCTGGACCAGACAGCACCTCGGGCCGCACGTCTCGAATGGCTCACCGACTTCTGCGATGGTTCGTCTTTGGATACTTGGATCCATCTCTTCTTCAAGGAGGTCCACAATCATCTCGACAAATAGGCGTGATGATGAGGGAGTTGAGACCCTCAGATATTTGAGATTTAGCTTTTCGGCATTTTCCTTAGCGAGAGTGTCTAGGTCATAGATGACTTCCATGTGATCCGATATAAAGCCCACCGGGACAGAGATGACACCCTTTTTCCCTTGGAGACTTGCCATGTGGTCGCTGATATCTGGCTCGAGCCACGGTTGATTCGGGGGGCCAGATCGTGATTGATAGACACGGGCATGTGATATGTCGAAGCCCAAGATATCACTTACTTTGCGGTGGATATAACTAATCGCCTGTTCTAGTTGCTGACTATAGAAGCTGGCCTCGACCATCGATATCGGAACCGAGTGGGCGCTGTAGCAGATTTCGATCTCTTCAAATGGTAACTCTAGAGAGGCTACCTTGGCAACTATGTCGTCGATAAAGGGCTCTAGGAACCCTTTGCGATTGTAGAAGTGGGGTAGCTTCTTCGCTTCAAGCGATGAGGTGTTTTCCCCGATGGATCTAGCTACATCTTCGCGATACTGCCTGCATCCAGAGTAGGAAGAGTACGCCGATGTGGCAAAGTAGTAGAAGTCGCTGTGTCCGTCTCTTTCGATCTGTGAAATTGCGTCTTTGACGTATGGTTCCCAGTTGCGATTTCCAAAGTATACATCTACAAGAAGACCGCGCTCTTTGAGTGCGGTCTTCAGTCTCTCGATAATATCGAGATTTATCTCATTGATTGGGCTTTTACCACCAAATAGGTAGTAGTGCTTTGATACCTCGACGAGCCGCTCTTTAGGAATGTTACGCCCACGAGTGACATTTTCCATGAAGGGCAGGATCTCATCGTCGGTATTTGGGCCACCGAAGGATAGATACAAGAGAGCGGTTTTATTCACGCCCTCAATAATAACTACGCTGCCTTCGTTACCTTACCCGAACGGATGCACGATGTGCAAACATTGATACGGCGGGTTGATCCTGAAACTACTGCACGTACTCGTTGGATATTTGGATTCCAACGACGCTTATTACGACGGTGCGAGTGGCTTAGGGACATTCCAAAGTGTGGGCCCTTGCCGCAAACCTGACATACCGAAGCCATATTTTCTCCTGGCGTTACGATTCGACTCAAACAATTTAGCCATATCAGCATAGTTGGGTTATTGGTATTTCCCTCTTTATCTCCTATATTGTCTATATCTAGTTTCACAGAGCGGATGGATAAATGGTTGAAAAGGGCGAGTTCCTCGTCTCGGTTCTAAAGCGGTACTACCGAATCCTTGAATCATTTCGAGATCGGATCGATCGTTTGAATGTCTTCCCGGTTCCAGACGGCGACACTGGGACCAATATGTTCTTTACCGTTCGCTCTGCAATCGAGTCCCTCTCGAACCTTGACTTTGAATCTTTAGTTACCGTCGACGCTGATCAGGCGAAGGCTATCTCAAAGGGGGCACTTCTAGGAGCTCGAGGGAACTCGGGCGTAATTTTGTCACAGGTCATTGCCTCATTTGCTACGACGTTTGGTAGTAATGATCCAACTGGTGAAGTAAAAGCCGTAGACGTCGCCAATTTTCTTGCTGCTGCAAACGAGCGAGCCCGTGCAGCTGTCCTAAGGCCAGTTGAAGGAACGATCCTTACTGTCCTTAGGGATGTCGCCAGTGTTGGTTTGCAAAGTACATCGCTAGAAATCTCAGCATTCACCGACGTCATATTTGACGAGGCCCAAAGGTCTCTAGATGAGACTCCAAAGTACCTAGAGGCCCTAGCTCGTGCGGATGTCGTTGACTCTGGTGGTGCTGGATTTGTACTATTTGTGGCCGCTATGGCATTTGTCATAAAATCGACGAAGTTCACTTGGGGAACTGAGGTCCCCTTTAACTTCGAGGCGAAAGTTCCAACTTCTCTGATACCACGCGAAGTAGATGAAGAGCAACTTGCCGAGGATGGTCCCCGTTACGAAGTTATGTTTATCTTGACTGCACAGTCGCCGTCGCTAGTCGATAACTTCAGGGAACTTTGGGCATCTCTTGGCGATTCGATAGTCATTGTTGGGCAAGATGATACCTACAACTGCCACATTCACACCGATGACATTGGTGCCTCTATTGAGGCTGGAATTCAAAGTGGACAAGTCTCAAAGATACGTGTTACCGACCTCCATGAGCAAGTTCGGGAGGAGCGCTGGGTTTTGGAGTCTAAGGGTGTTGGTGCACCTGACCTCTATGGAGTTGAGGTAAAGGAGGTGCCCAAGACATCGGTCGTCGCGGTAGCAAATGGAGACGGTGTTCGAAGAATATTCAGGTCATTGGGGGTTCACCGTATTGTGCAGGGTGGACAGAGTATGAACCCATCCACAGATGAGATTTTGAAGGCCATCGATGAGGCACCATCAAACGACGTCATCGTACTTCCGAACAATTCGAACGTTACTGCTGTGGCCCAGATTGCCGCGGAGGTCTCAATAAAAAACGTTCGCGTCATCCCAACCCGTGGTGTAGTCGAGGGAATGAGCGCCTTGGTTTCGTTCGATCCCATGGTGGCGATTGACGAGAACTACGATGCAATGGCGGAGGGCGCTAAGAGGGTCGTAGTAGCAGAGATTACTCGTGCCGTGCGGGACTACCAAGATGCAATTGGAAGGATCAAGAGCGGCGAGTACATCGGTATCACTACCGATGGAATAGTCTCGGTCTCTCACGACCTTACAGAGGTTGTTATCGATACGATTGGTAAGTTGCTTACCGACGACTCTGAGATCGTTACAGTTATCGAGGGTGAGGGGTCAAGTGCGGCGATATCAAGGGAGATAAGTGAATGGATGGCCCTGAACTTCCCAGATATTGAAGTTGAATTTCACCACGGTCAACAACCGAGCTACCCCTATTTGGTTGGTATCGAATAGTAGATTCGAAAGATAAACCCCTAATTGCGCTACAGAGCTTCGTCCCTTCGATCTACAGATTTTGCCTCTTCTAGCGGCCGCTTCTCGTCTTTGTAAGCATTTTCGAAATATAATGTGAACATGTGTTCGACTCTTCGACATCTAAGCAAATTGTCCATAGACTCGATCGAACAGGTTCCAAAGACGAAAGTTGAAGCTCTCAAGCGCGCTGGCTTCGACTCTGTCCTTGACTTAATTGAATATTTTCCAAGGCGTTACGTCGACAGGCGAAACCATATGACAATCGCTGAAGCTCCGCTAGCCCAAGAGGTGTTGGTGATAGCAACCATTACCGCAGTTGAATCTCGTTATAGGGCTAAGGGTAAAGAGGTTATTGACGCAATCGTGAGCGATCAAAGTGCTCGTCTACGGTTGACCTTCTTCAATCAACCTTGGCGTAAGCATCAACTAAAGGTTGGTATGGAGGCTGCGATCTTTGGAAAGATCGAAAGGTATCGAAACACCTCCTCGATGGTGAATCCTCTAATTGACTTAGTAGGCGATAGAACCGGCAGAATCGTCCCGATATACCCTCACTCTGAAAAATTTGAATTTAGATCTGACGAGATGCCGAGATTCATTAGAGCAGCCCTCGATCGAGCAGGGGAGATATGCGAGGCCCTATCTCCCACGCTTCTCGATAGGGAGGGACTTCTAAATAGAAATAGCGCATACTCGCTCATTCACTTTCCAGAGTCCATGGAAGACGCTGAAGTAGGACGTAGGCGCCTTGCATTCGATGAACTCTTTCGGCTGCAATTGAAACTTGTCAGATCCAAGTTGGAGATTGAGATGCAAGAGCGCGGGA
>JAKCDL010000008.1 GCA_021841935.1 Actinomycetes bacterium
CATAGAAGGTAGCATCACCGAATGAGAAGATTCCACCATCGGATGCGACTAGCCAATAGCCCTTTCCATCTGGGGTAGAGGCCATTCCTACTATTGGCTTATTCAGCGTAAGAGATCCAGTGGAGCCATAGAAGGTAGCATCACCGAATGAGAAGATTCCACCATCGGATGCGACTAGCCAATAGCCCTTTCCATCTGGGGTAGAGGCCATTCCTACTATTGGCTTATTCAGCGTAAGAGATCCAGTGGAGCCCTCATACGGAGATCCGCCGTAGTTGAATATTCCACCGTCTGCTGCGACCAAATCATATGAGTAGTTCGCAGCGTTAGAAGAAGCTAGAGATGTGTTGGATCCGAAATTGAAAAGGCTGCTAGTCGTATTTGCAAATGAAAAATAGTTCAAAACAAAGAAGGAGATTGCCGAAATAGATAAACAAAATCTTACGAATCTATACAAAAATGAACGCAAAGTATCCCCGGTCTTAGCTTGAATTTTAAACCTAAGGACACTATACACGGACACATTAATTCAACTTACAGTGTTCCTTTATACGTCACTATTGTTATTGTTCCAACGACAAAAAGTACCGTCGCAAGGCTATACATCAGCGCTTTAGCGAAGGCTCGTCTTCTAGGAGTCCGGATGTAGTCATCCATAATGAACCTAAGACCATTCGAGCCATGCAACAGACCGAGCGCAAGTAGAAGCCAGTCGAAGACTCTCCACAGGGGATTGGCCCAGCGCTTCGCGACAAAAGCAACAGTAGTGGTTGTCACATCGTTGAAGATGTGAGTGATCGAGAAGTGGATCAGCGCAAGAAAGAACAAGATCAGGCCACTGATTCTCATAAAGAACCAGGACCAAGTTTCGAAGTTCGCCTTACTCCGTTTCATTGTCGTTGAATTACGACGCTGGCTTGTAAAAGATCGTTCGCGTAGTGCCACTTCGTTAAACCTTTCCAGTGAAGAATGGCTTCAGTATGATCACTCCACCGACGACGGTCAGAAGAAGTGAGAGCGAGAGCATTGCAACAAATAGTCGCTTTTCGTTTTTAATTACGCCAGGAAAAAAATCGATCATGATTACTCGTAAACCATTTAGTGCATGGTAGGTAAGACCGAATAAAAGTCCGACCTCAAAAGTCCTCATTAGGACGTTTCCGTACAATCGATGTATTGACGCATATACAGATGGGAAATTGATCGTCGAGATGTCGATGATATGAAGCAGGATGAACATCAGGATCAAAAACCCAGATATTCTGTGGAGAACGAAGGCCCACTGACCCGTCTTGCCCTTGTAAACGGTCGACCTGGTACTCATCGACCACCCCTTCTAACCCAACGATCTCCCCACATAGTGGTGGACACAACGAAAACCCCAAAGGAGATAACAGAAAGTGTCACCACACCGAGGCCAATTGCAAAAATAACCTGAGACGTGTTCACGATCATCAAAGCTACCGCAAAAATGGGCGGTAGCTCAAACCAGAATCGATTTATCGTTGGATATTTTGTGCGCCACCCATATACGGCTGAAGCACTTTGGGGATGAGAACGCTACCGTCCTCTTGCCTATTCACCTCGATAAGTACTGCAAAGATACGAGCCCAGGCCAGTGCAGATCCATTCAGTGTATGGACACTGTGAATTTCGCCACTTATTTCATCTCTATACCTAATATTTGCGCGCCGTGCTTGATAGTCACCACACCAAGAAACCGAAGATGCCTCCAACCATCGATCGACACCTGGTGAATAGACCTCCAAATCAAAAGTTCTTCTTGATGATTGGCCGATATCACCGGTACAAAGATCGAGCACGCGATAGGTAAGACCCAAAGATCGAAGTATTCCTTCCGCACGCGAGAGCATGTCCGAGAAGACGTCTTGGACCTGTTCAGGCTTTGCGTAAACCATCAATTCGACCTTGTCGAACTCATGAAGCCTGAGAAGTCCGCGAGTATCGCGACCGGCTGAACCAGCCTCGCGACGAAAGCAAGGCGTCGAAGCTGTCATGCGTATGGGTAGCTCTACTCCATCGATGATCTCATCACGCGCCATTGAAGTTAATGGGACCTCGGCTGTAGGGATAGCCCAAAGATCGTCCTTTTCGATATGGTAAGCCTCCTCACCAAACTTTGGCAGATGTCCTGTCGATATCATCGTTTCAGTCTTTACGAAAGTTGGGGGATGAATCTCGAGGAATGCATCCGAATGTTGGTCGAGAGCAAAGGAGGTCAGAGCCCTAAGCATCCTAGAACCGAGGCCTTTGTACATCGGAAACATGCTTCCCGATAATTTCGCTCCACGTTCGAGATCAAGGATGTCTAGCTCTTTTCCAATCTCCCAGTGAGGCTTCCGCGTATATTCCGGGAAAGAAAGCACGGGCAGAGATGACGATTCTCCTTGGGAAGGGGTCCAATACCGCCTCACGACGTTCTCTTCTTCGGTCAGGCCTATAGGCGCCTCTGGATCAGGTAGGTTCGGAATCACCAACCACAGCTCGCGCCGCTGGGCCTCTAGTTCCGCGGCCTCTGAAGTGAGGAGGTCTAGTCGTTCGCCTAGCCTTTTCGAACGAATTCGAAGTTCCTCTCCAACTTCTCGATCGCCAGCTTTGAACGCCTCTCCCACTTGACGAGAGAGTTCGTTTACCTCTCCCCGTAGTTGGTCTCGTTCGGCAACCGCACTTCTAAGGTGCGCGTCGAGATCATATAGGTCCTTTATGAGGGTAGTATCTAAACCGCGGCGTGAGAGGAGTCCAACTGTCTCCTCGAAATTTTCCCTAAGAGCTCGAATATCGATCATCGTAAGTAAAGGTTAGCTTCAAATAAAGTGACAACAATCGAAGTCAAGGACCTTTGGGTCAACTATGGAAATAAAAGTGCGGTCAAAGGGCTGACTATGCAAGCCAATGCCAAAGAGATTGTAGCTATTCTCGGCAGAAATGGCGCAGGAAAAAGCTCCACCATCGAAACGATTGAAGGTTACCGCAGTCCATCAAAGGGTTCAATCAAAGTTCTTGGCTTTGACCCTATCACTGAGAGAAGAAAAGTTATCTCAAAGATGGGGGTTATGCTCCAGACTGGAGGAATCTACCCACGTCTATCGCCAAACTTTGCTATCGGTCTCTATCAGGGATACTACGACAACCCGCTCGAACTTAACTATCTACTTGACCTTTGCGACCTCAATCGCGTCGCTAACACACCCTATAGATACCTCTCTGGCGGAGAAAAACAACGTCTTTCCCTAGCTTTAGCTATCGTAGGAAGACCATCCATTCTGTTCTTAGACGAGCCTACAGCTGGTGTTGACGCAGCGGGAAAGGCGATAATAAGGGATGCGATTACGCACTATGCCGCTGAAGGCGCGACGGTATTACTTACTACGCACGAATTGAATGAGGCAGAGAGATTAGCTAACCGTATCGTCGTAATCGACCAGGGTCAGGTCGTAGCCGAAGGATCTGCTGAGGAGCTTCGTAAGAACTTCGGAGGCAAAGAGATCGTCTTTACAACCAACGAGCAGATAGATCAAACAAAGGTTACAGAGGCTACTGGCTACTCGGTCGAACTTATTGAAGGGCGCAAATATCGGTTAGAGGGTGACTCGTCAGCCAATGCAATTTCGGCGCTAAATGCTGCGGTAACCGAACAAGGCAAATCGATCACAGAAATTGCTGCGGGAAATACTTCGCTAGAAGATGTATTTCTTGAGCTCACAGCTGTTGCGGACGAGCCACAGACAAATGAAACATCCAGGCGCCGAAGGCGACGCTAAGCGATAACTAACTTTACGAGGACTTATTAGGAAGGTTATATAAACAAGATGGCAAGTCCACTCAAGGCTCAGGCTAAAGCGGAGACCCGCCTAGCGCTCACACAATACGAATCACTGCTAGTTACCTTTTTCATACCAATTCTCGCTCTAATTGCATTCTCTAAGGTCATCAAATTGTCTTACCCCGGAGCATCACGAATCGGCTATCTTGTCCCGGGCACCATCGCACTTGCGACAATGGCAACGGGACTTGTATCTCTTGGAATTGCGACCGGAGTTGAGCGTAACTATGGGGTTATGAAAAGGCTCGGAACGACTCCACTAACTCGCGGCAATCTAGTTTCAGCCAAAATGGTTGCAGTCGTCGCAGTCGAAGTTATCCAGGTATCCCTAATAGTGGTGGTAGGGTTCCTCCTCGGTTGGTCACCATCATTCAACGCATTGGAGTTTCTTGGTGCGGAATTCTTGGCAACTGTAGCCTTCAGCGGTGCCGGCCTTCTAATGGCTGGCCGCCTGTCGTCCGAAGGTGTACTTGCCTCTGCCAACGGTATATTTCTGCTCCTCCTAATTTTCGGGGGCATGATCGTTCCGTTATCGTCGCTACCAGCGATCGTAGGCGATATCGCCAAGCTTCTACCGAGCTATGCCGCTGCTCATCTGCTCTTCACCTCAACAACAAACGGAACCGAAGCATCAGTTAGCAGTTGGATAACGTTGCTGGTATGGGCCGCCGCAATGCCGCTCCTAGCAACCAAAACCTTCAAGTTTGATTAAGCGCTGCTGATCTGGACGCCGACTATTTCGAGAACGGATGTAATAGAATCATTTCCGTGATTAGATCGTCTATTAAGTGGCTAAAAGAGTGGGATGTCACCCCCAAGACCTACAAGAACATGGCACTATTTTCTTTGATAGGACTTTCGCTCATAATAATTTCCGGGGGGGCGGTTCGACTAACGCAGTCAGGGTTAGGGTGCCCTACCTGGCCTAATTGTCAGGGAAACCACCTCGTTGCGACTTTCAGCTTCCACCCGATGATTGAATTTACGAACAGAGTGATAACCATATTTCTGACAGTGGCCATAATGGTCGCCACCGCTGGAGCATTCTTTCGCAAGCCATTTCGGAGGGACCTAGCATGGCTATCAGCGGGTATGGTTTTGGGTCTCGTTGGTCAAATCGTTTTAGGCGGCATTACAGTTCTCGAAAAGTTAGCACCACCCTTCGTAATGGCCCACTTCATTCTTTCGCTGATATGTGTGCTCGATGCCATAGTCCTCTACTACCGAGCGGGATCAGGCAATGGTCCGAGTCGTCCCATGGTTGGAAATGAAGTTATATGGCTCTCGAGACTCGTCCTTGCCGTACTAACATTTGTTCTCGTGGTCGGTACTGCAGTCACAGGCTCGGGACCTCATTCGGGCAGTCCACTTGCCGTTCGACTCCCCTTCCCACTGCGTGACGTAGCGCAACTTCACGCTGATGGAGTTATGTTTCTCATTGGCTTAACTCTCGCTCTGCTATTTTTACTTCACCAGGGAGCAGTGACCGAATCGATATCGAAGCGAGGGAGATCACTCCTCTGGCTTATGCTGATACAGGGCTTCATCGGTTACACCCAGTACTTTTCCAACTTACCAGCACTTCTAGTGGGCTTTCACATAGCAGGTGCAACTGCCCTTTGGATTGCGACGCTCTGGTTCAACTTGAACTTATTTGATCGCGGTAGTTTGGAGGCAAGTGTGGCAGAAACAGAGCCTGTCGAGTCTATCGTTGCACGTTAGTCAAATTTGAGCTGGAAACGACTACCCGCCGCAATGCAACAGCCTATTATTTTGAAATAAGTTGAGGTTGTTTCAAATGTCAGGACTTGAATTGGGTTTAGATACGATCACAAAGCCAGATGTATCGACCTCCGATGAGGTCGATCTAGATCGAGATTGGCGTGTTGTTGTATGGAATGACCCAATAAATCTGATCTCATACGTCATTTACGTTCTTCGACTTACATTTGGTTACTCCCTCGCCAAGGCGACGGAACTTACAATGGAAGTGCACAACAACGGTAGGTCTATAGTGTCGTCAGGTCCCCGCGAAAAAGCAGAAGTAGAGGCACACACACTGCACGGATACGGACTTTGGGCAACTTTGGAAAGAGATACGTAATCTTAGGTGTTATAGGTTGTTGATGAGCAGAAGACACGGACCAATCGGAAGGCTAGGGCCAAACCTATTCGAAAATCGTCTCGAAGAGGCCGAGGTTGAACTGTTGAGCATTCTTCCAGATGTTGTAAGCGAGGCGATGGAGATGAACTCTCCGTATGTCGCACGACTATTTCCTCCTACGTACCCATTCGAGCCAGAAAGCCAAAAAGAGTTTGACTCTCTAATAGGAGAATCTCTCATTGAACGCCATCGAGGTCTGCTGAGTGGGTTCACATCAACGTTAAGACAAAAGCACCTTAATCACAATGATCTTGCTACTTGGGTCGGGGCAATAAATGACATCCGATTAGTGCTCGGAAGCGCATTGGAAGTCTTCGAGGGCATGGAAGATCCAGACGAGTCGGATCCTCAATTTCAGGACTACATGATTTACAACTACCTATCATGGCTTCAGGGATCGATCCTGGACTTTTTATCGGAGCAATTTTCAGACCAACAATGATTCCCAATGACGATCCAGTCAAAAGGACAAGCTTGGCAGCAGATTGCCAATACGAAAGGAATTATTGACTTACCGATGCGCATCGATTCACTCAACGTAGGAATTATTTCAAACTCGAGCGATCGCTCCCTTTCATACTTTTGGCGGAGTCTCTTATCTGACGTGCAATCCATTACAACGGTCGAAAGATTTTCAAATTCACTCTCATTTGATCTTTTGATAGCCATTGACGCGCAAACCCTATCAGACGCAGAGATCGCCGAGATATCTAGTGCCAACATTCCTTCGGTCATCTTCCACTTCACCGAAGACGGCAGATTTACGGTAAACCAGAGAGAGTTAATACTCTGTGATCTAGGTAATGGAGAGTGGTTTTTAAAGGGACCTTCGAGTGAAACTCCGATCTTTTGTCGTCCGCTCTCTATAACCGGAGAAGTCCAATCAATCTTTACGATTTCAAAGGGCCTAACGGATCTTACTATCGCAGGATCAATCGATGACCTCAAGTTCGTTGCATTTAGTAGCATTGACCTCAAAACGATTGATCGTCGAGCCCGAAACCTTCTGAGGGAGAATTTTCTCCCGTTCAGATCGAGAAGTTCGAACCCAGTCAGAGTAGCAATCGCGGGCTACGGCCCCTTCGGCGGAATGGGACACTATCACGGCAGTGCAATTGAGGCGACGGATGGACTTGAATTAGTGGCAATCGCGGACCCCAGCGACGACCGTCAAAGATCAGCTAAGGTTCAATTTCCTCAAGTTGCGACCTTCGCGACCGTTCAAAAGATGCTGACTGAAAGTGAATTCGAACTAATCATCATCGCTACTCCTCCTTCAACGCACTTCGAACTAGCAAAAGCCTCTCTGGACGAGGGGAAGCACGTTGTCGTAGAAAAGCCAATGTGCCTTACGGTAGAAGAGGTGGATGAGCTTCAAGATATCGCGCTTTCAAAGGGCTTATCTTTAACTGTTCATCAAAATCGTAGATATGACCCGGACTTTTTGATGTTGCGCGAGATTATCGAAAGTGGTGAAGTTGGTGAAGTCTTTAATATAGAGACAACGGTGGGTACCTTCGAGCACCCATGTCGCGCATGGCACAGCGACGAGTCCATCTCAGGTGGAGCTGCTTACGATTGGGGCTCGCATCACATCGACTGGATTCTGCAACTCTACGGGGAATCGCCAACCGAAATTTTTGCAACTTCCCACAAGAGAGTTTGGCACGATGTAACTAATGTAGACCAAATGAAGATCGAAATGATCTTTGCAGATGGCCGAGAGGCAACGTTTATCCAAAGCGAGATATCTGCTCACCGCAAACCCAAATTTTATGTTCAAGGAACGAAAGGGACGATCGTTGGATGGTACCAACCGATCGTCGATAAGCAAATCTCCTTCCCCTTTGGCTACCAAGAATCTCATCATCACTTCGCCGAGGCTCCTGTGGATCTCGAAGTAGCAAAGTACATTGGGGACAATCGAATCGTTACTCAAAAATATCGTCCAAAGTTCTCTGAGCCATTTGAATTTCACAGAAACATCGCAGCACATCTACAATTTGGCGAAGAAATCGAAGTAAAGCTATCCCAGGTCCGCCGCGTTATTGGTGTTTTAGAGGAGTCGCAGCGAATCAGCACTTCCAAAGAACACTTCTACAAGTTCTAATTTCAACTTTAAGAAACGGATAACCATTGAAACAAGTATCTTGGATAATTGCCGCAAGCGGATCTAGTATTGCAAATTCTGCCGTAATTCCAGCGATCCTTGCAACTGAAGGATCACAGATCATTGGCCACTGCTCACTGAGCCAGACACACGTCCCACTCGACGATTCCCCCGCAATCAGGTATCCAAGCTATGAAAAATTAATCAGAGAATCTGGAGCCGATGCACTCTATATTCCTTTGCCAAACAACTATCATCTCGATCTAATTCGACTTGCTGTGGAGTGTGGGGTCAATGTACTCTGCGAGAAGCCGCTCGCAATGAACGTCGAAGAGATCGATGAGATTATTAAGGTGGCGGAGGGGTCATCGGTCGTAGTTGAAGAAGCATACATGACTACACATTCGCTGCGTGACCAACGCCTTCGAGAGATAGCAAGACGCATTGGGTCGACTGAGGCCACGGCTCGTTTTACCTTCGAGAATCGCAACTTCGAAAATTATCGAATGGACCGCCGCTTCGGAGGTGGGGCCCTTCTAGACGTTGGAATTTACGTTCTCGATCCCATCATCGACCTCTTTGGCGAGCCTACAGGAATTGAGATAGTCAATTTCAAAGAAAGAAACGATACCGACATGGATCTAGAGGCGGTCTTAAAACACCCAGACGGTAAAACATCCCGAATTGTTACCTCATTTGTCCGCCCCGAAGAGCAGTTTCTTCAATTTTCGAATGGAAAAATGAAAATCTCGGCTGCGAGGCCATTCACACCATCCATCGATGACGTGCAAATCGTGATCGAAGATAACGATGGATCTACCTCAACGGAGCTAGCCGAGGGTAACTACATATACCGTGCGATGGTAGAAGATTTCAACAGGGCGATCTCCACAGGAACTAGGCCGAGAAGGTCCTTGGAACAAAGCAGAAATGTTCAGCAGGTAATCGACGATATTTTCGAAGCCGCAAGGGCAATAAGTTAGATTCCAAAGCAAAGGGGAAGCGGCTACGTGCTATGGGAATCTATATGGCGAAAACGGTGCTTTAACGACATGTGAAAAATCATCTAGTAGAGGTCAGCGACTCCGTTTCAATCGCAACCACCCGTCATGGTTCAAGCGAACCAGAAGTCGTTCTAGTCCATGGCTTAGCTTCCAATCGTCACATGTACGATCTTGTCGCTGAAGAACTCGAAGAGATGGGGATTTCGTCTCTTTCCTTAGACCAACGAGGCCACGGGGATAGTTCAAAACCAGATCAAGGCTATGACCACAAGACGCTAGCTAATGATGTAGCTACGGTAGTAAAAAGCTTCGGTAATTCACACCCAAAGGTAATGGTAGGTCAATCCTGGGGCGGGGCATTTGTTTCAGACTTTGCAATCAACTTTCCCGACTTGGTAAGCGGGTTGGTACTTATCGATGGCGGCATCTTCGACCTAAAAGAACGCTTTGATTCATGGGATTCTGTTGCTAGGAATCTGGCCCCTCCGAAATTCAGTGGAGTGAAGTACGAAGATCTAGAGGAAAGAATTGCAAGTGGAGGTTGGACAGGTCGCCAACTCTCCTGCATTATGGAAAACTTTGAAAACGTTGAAGGTGAAGCTCGTCCTCATCTCGTCTTCGAGAATCACATGAAGATCCTCAAGTCCCTCTACGAATATACGCCAAGTAGTACGCTTCCTTTTCTTTCTATTCCAAAATTAGCCTTGCTAGCGGACCGGGGAAATTCTCCCCTTGCGCAGTCGACCGACTTCGATGCGCAAATCGCAAAAATTTCTAGAGATCTATCGATTGAGATACGTGAAATCAACGGTGCACGCCACGATTTGCACCTGCAGTACCCAAAAATAACGGCCAATGCAATTCAAGAGATACTCCAAAGGATCAAGGGTAGCAATAAATGACTAAAAAAATCGTCCTTCTCGGATCGGGTGAGACCGCACCCACGATGGTGAAAGTTCATAGGTCGATATTTAATGAGCTCATACAACCGCACAAAGCGATCATGCTTGATACTCCATTCGGGTTTCAAGCTAACGCCGAAGAAATATCTGCCAAGGCGGCTGACTACTTTCGTATTAGCATCAACGAAAAAATCGACACAGCATCGCTCAAGAACTTCGAAAAGGCTTCGGCATATGAAATCGAACGCTTCAGAGAGTTGGTAGCGTCATCAAATTACATCTTCGCCGGACCAGGAAGTCCCACATATGCCCTTCGACAGTGGCTAAAGGTTGACCTAGCGTCTCTGCTTGCAAAGAAACTACAGAGTGATTTTGCTATAGTCTTTTCATCTGCTGCAGTCCTAACTCTAGGCAGATACACCATCCCGGTCTACGAAATATACAAGGTAGGGGAAGATCCTCGACTGCATGATGGCCTGGACTTCCTAGCGGCTATTGGCCTCAATGTACTTGTTATACCGCACTACAATAACCAAGAAGGCGGAAGCCACGACACGCGATACTGTTACATGGGGAAGGACCGACTCCCAATTCTTGAATCGCAGATGGAAGCTACGACTTCAATTCTCGGGATCGACGAGCACACCGGTTTGATAATTGACCTTGAGATTGATGAGGTGACCGTTGTCGGAATCGGAACAATAACAATTCGACGACACGGCAAAAGTTCCTCGTACCCGAGCGGCGAAACCTTCTCATTCAACGACTTTAAGGCGCTACTTTCCGGTGAAAACTCCTACGACTT
The DNA here is from genome assembly GCA_021841935.1 of Actinomycetes bacterium. Lineage (GTDB taxonomy): Bacteria > Actinomycetota > Acidimicrobiia > Acidimicrobiales > Acidimicrobiaceae > Acidithrix. Next base: position 10,830 of record JAKCDL010000008.1, read on the forward strand.
CGCAGACATAGTTAGCTCCGACAAGAAAACGATCGTTACTAGCCATGACCAAGATGCGACAACGAGCCCGCTTCACACTTCTTTGGTCGAACTCGAAGAGGAATTCAACACCAGCTATTCAGAGAAAAACGCATCAAGGGCTCTCGATGCGATTCTCAAGATTGAAGATGTACTTGAGCAATGGAGAGCCGATACCCTCCAATCCGACGACTTTGACTTCGGTAGATCTCTTCTTCGCAGTTGCATAGCACGCCTAGGAGAGTGGCTCGAAATTGGCAGCGTCGACAAAAAATCAGTTATTGCTCCCTTTGTAGAGATTCTTATTGAGCTAAGAAAAACATTTCGGGACGAGCGTAGATTTTCAGATGCTGACTTTTTGAGAGATAGCCTAACAAAGGCTGGTATTGAAGTACAAGATCAGTCTTCCGGTACATATTGGACACTTATCACAGGTTGATTTTGTCCGTATCAGTGGCTGCTACTTACCCCTTCGCAGGCTAGAATATTGTGTTCCTAGCCCCCATCGTCTAGAGGCCTAGGACGTCGCCCTTTCACGGCGGTAACACGGGTTCGAATCCCGTTGGGGGTGCAATAATCTCAAAGCTCTGAAGATAAGGCTCGGATTGCTTCGACGCTTAAATCTTGTTTGCAAGTCTTCACAAATCAGCACGAGATACCTTTCGGGCAAGTTCCAATTGAGTCGATGAAGACATTCGATCAAATAAACCCCATTTAGGTACCACCTCCAAAAATTCAAGTTGCTGCTAGTTTCTTGAGGTGCGGTTGCAACGGTAAGCATCTATTGCAAAAGTGCGGAATAGCCCTAACTCATTTCACCTTCAAGCCACTGAGATTGAAATCTCATCGACTTTCATGCCCAACAAATCATCAATACGAGGAGTTACCAAAACCTATCGATAGACATGAATTCAACTATTAATGGGCTGCTCAACCGTTCCACATTCAAGTAATTGATAGCAAAAAAATAAAAATCAAGTCGGCAACACTTATCTTGCAGTAATAACTGGCGGAACAATCGTTACCTCAATACCTTTTACGCACGTATCCAACTTCGCACGTTGACTTACGGGAAAGACGCCATATCTACCTTCATCAGCTTGATGGACGTGCCCCTTAGATATAACTAAACCATGTGACCGAAAGGAATATCAAGTAAATTGCAGAGGTTCGATCGAGACTAGCTAAACTTAGAAGTCCCAAACGCACGATAGTGCTGAGGCCCTGGACCTGTGGTGCAGCTTGGAGTGCACGCCGGCCTGTCAAGCCGGAGGCCGCGGGTTCAAATCCCGTCAGGTCCGCCAGTGGTCTTCCACTCTGGTCGGGTAGCTCAGTTGGTAGAGCACACGCCTGAAAAGCGTGGGGTCACCGGATCGAAGCCGGTCCCGACCACTCAACCCCTCAATACCGAGGGGTTTACTTTTTAAAGCCCTAAATCTGTCGTGTTACACCCTCTTTTCGCGCAGCTTCAGCTACGCGATTTGCAACTTGAACCGCCACGCTCTTGTTGAAGACCGATGGAACAATATAGTAAGGAGAGATTTCTGCCTCAGAGACAGCAGAAGCAATAGCATCTGCAGCCGCAAGCTTCATGGACTCCGTAATCGTGGTAGCAGCCGCATCCAAGGCTCCCCTAAAGATGCCAGGGAAGCACAGAACGTTGTTTATCTGATTTGGATAGTCGCTTCTACCCGTAGCAACTACAGCAGCGATGCCTTCGATTTGCTCTGGAAGAATCTCAGGTACTGGATTTGCTAATCCAAAGACGATTGGCTTTGATCCCATTCGAACAACATCTTCACGAGTCACCGTTCCAGGACCTGAAACGCCAATAAAGACATCGGCTCCCACCATCACATCACCCGTAGATCCATGACGGCGGTCACGATTCGTATTTTCAGCTAGCCAATCCTTTGCTCCACCTAAATTTTGACGCCCGTCAAATATCGCTCCATGCCGGTCGGTAACGATGATATTTGGAACTCCGGCATTCTTCAAAATTTTCGCGATAGCAACACCGGCTGCACCAGCGCCTGCGATGGTTATGGTCAGGTCAGTTAGTTTCTTATCCACCACCAACATTGCATTTCTCAAGGCCGCCAAAACCACAACCGCCGTGCCATGTTGATCATCGTGAAAAACTGGTATGTCAAGACGTCGCTTGAGCTCTTCCTCCACCTCAAAACAACGCGGAGCTGCAATATCTTCTAAATTAATCCCGCCAAATGTCGGCTCCAACATCTCTACCGCGTCAATCAACTCTTCAGTAGAGTTCACATTTAGGCAAATTGGAAAAGCATCGACGCCGCCAAACTCTTTGAACAGCTGGGCTTTGCCCTCCATTACTGGCATCGCTGCATAGGGACCTATGTTACCTAGCCCCAAAACAGCGGTACCGTCACTTACAACGGCCACGGTATTTGCCTTGATAGTGTAGTTATGGACCTCGACGGGCTTCTTTGCGATCTCTAGACAGACCCTTGCGACACCGGGCGTGTACGCCATAGAGAGGTCATCTCGATTTTGTATTGGAGTCTTGCCCACTACCTCGATTTTGCCGTGGACATGCATTCGGAAAGTTCGATCTAAGACGCTCCTTACGTGGACACCTTCAACATTCTCAGCAACTCGACGAAGTTCAGCGGCGTGATCAGCATCAACAGCAAGAATGGTAATGTCGCGACAGATCGTGTCACCGTTAATTTCCACTAGATCAAGTCCAAGGATGTTTCCACCTGCATCACCGATTGCGGTGGTCAAGCGTCCGAGTACACCCGGCTTGTGGTTCAACTCGGCTCTGATAGTTACTGAATGAGAGACATTTGGCGTAGTCATATTCGACCACACTAGCGTGAATAAAACGATTACTTGTGCCCTACCATCTCATTAGGATCAATAACTACCTTGGTATTTAGCTACACGTTCTGCGGTGGTCTATTGTAAAAGTTCAAGTCGTTGGATGTAGTTAGTGGAGTGGGGAGCCCGTGGGATTATTTAAGAAAAACAAGAACCCAGATGAAGTCAAAGTTGAAAACAAGAAAGAATCGAGCCTAGTCTCTGAGCTCCGACGCGAAATGCTCGATGAGTCTCCGTATAACCCAGCTACTTCGTCTTCGGTAAAGACAAGTGCATCAGCTGAAATCCAAGATTCCCACAAAAGTGTCGATGAACCACAAAAAGCTTCTACCGAAGATCTTTTACCGAATACAGACGAGAATCCAATTTTCGATGGCAATAAAGAGGAATACGTTCTTTCATTCGACTCAGATCCCAAGCAATCGGTTTCACACAAGACCGACGCCAAGCCACACTTATCCAATCTAGAGGCCTTCTTTGCACCAAACACCGAGAAGACTACACCACAAAACTCCGAACCAAATGATGATCAAAGTATTCAATTCCACAACATAGCTAGCGGCGTTACTTCCGGTCAATCAGAAAATCCAGACGACATCAATCTCCCGCATCGCAAAGCTGGTCTTTCAAATAGAGACCTGCTTTGGATATATTCAAAGATGATCGAGTGTCGCCTCCTTGACGAAGAGATGTCTCGACTTAGTCGTGCCAAAAAAGCACCCTTCACGATCTCTTCTCGGGGACAAGAGGCCTCTCAAGTAGCATTTGCCGCTGCGATAAACGTTGGTCATGACTTTATAGTTCCGTACTATCGCGACCTCGGAATCGTCACCACGTTGGGCATGACACCGTTACAGGTACTCCTCGCTCTCCTCGGGAAGGGAGACGACCCTAACTCTGGTGGTCGTCAAATGCCAAATCACTGGAGCAGTCCAGAACTTCGGATTATCTCAAGTTCATCTCTCATTGCTAACCACATGACCCATGGAGTTGGGATTGCACTCGGCTTAAAAAACGATCATAAAGAAGATGTTGTCTTTGTAACTTTCTCAAGTGCAGCAATTACCAAGGGAGAGTTCCATGAAGCACTCAACTTTACCGCATTGAAGAAGCTTCCCATTGTCTTTCTATGCGAAGACAACGGTTCTAGCAACTTTGAGTTATTCCTTGGTGGTAATTTCGTCGCTGACATCACAAGACGATGTAACTCCTATGGTATCCATCTTGAAGTGGTCGATTCTCTCGATCCAATTTCAATGTACGCCGTAACCTCGAAGGCCAAAACGCGAGCGAAAACAGGCGAAGGCGCAACAATAATTGTCACCTCTCCCAATCGCCTTCTTACATCGCGCACATCCATACCTTCCTCTATATCTAGCTCCAATCTTGACGATCCTTTGGAGGCACTAAGAAATTACCTGATCGAAAATGAGCTAATCAACGTCGACGTCGACAATGAGATGAAGGCATTTGCTACAAGACAGATCACAGATGCAGTGAGTTTGAGCGAAGTTGCATCCGACCCCGACCCCTCAACTATTTCTCATGGTCTCTTCTTGGAGGCAGAGCCGTCGACTTCAGTCAAGGCCAATCCAAGACTTGGATCTGACGAAGAAATCATCCTAAGTTCAGCGATAAATGAAGCACTTTCAGATTCAATGGTGGACGACCAAAGTGTAGTGATCCTTGGAGAAGAGGTGGGATCAAAGGGTGGGGTATTTAGAGTTACCGCGGGACTTAGCGAACGTTTTGGGAGTTCGCGAGTTATAGATATGCCATTAGCAGAGTCATCGATGGTAGGAATCGGAATAGGGCTCGCACTCTTTGGCAAACGACCGATCGTAGAGATTCAATTTGCGGACTTTATGTACGCAGCTTTAGATCAAATAATCTCCGAGGCTTCAAAGATGGCTTATCGAACTGGTGGAACCGTTGGGTTACCGATGGTGATCAGGACTCCGTTTGGTCCGGGAGTAAGGGGTGGGCTATATCACTCTCAATCAATCGAAGCAATGCTCACACACGTTCCAGGGTTAAAGATCGTTGTACCTTCAACCGTACAAAACGCCTACGACTTAATGCGCGCCGCAATAGACGATCCTAACCCAGTTATATTTCTGGAACCAAAGCGCGGATACCGCTCAATAAAAGGAGTCCGCTTTAGCGAGAGGCCAACCGCGAAGATTGGTAAGGCCGAGATTGCAAAGTCAGGGCGAGATCTAAGTGTCATTACATACGGCGAAATGACTCAAATAGCTGTCGAAGTCGCAGAAGAACTCAGTTCACTTGGTTCGATCGAAGTAGTTGACCTCATTAGCCTGGCACCCCTCGACAAAGATACGATTATTGACTCAGCGAAGCGCTGCGCCAAAGTGCTCATCGTCCATGAAGACAGCCGACCATTTGGGATCGGTAGTGAAATTTCTGCCATTATCTCCGAAGAGTGTTTGATGGACTTAGACGCTCCGGTAGTTCGTCTTGCAGGCCCACACATACCGATGATGCCATATGCTACATCACTCGAATCAGCTGCGACAATTGGCATGGATGAGATTCGCTCTGCAATGACAAAACTGCTTCAAAGCTGATATGCCGCGACTTCTGGGCACAGCTAATCAACAACTCCATGAGACAGCTATCCATAAGATATGGCGAGCCCTTTGCCATCTCCGGCGAAGGGCCGTAGAGTAATACCAGGATTGCTGCTTCGAAGATACTCGTGACGTCTCGATAGCGCGAAATTGCAAGATGCAGGGAGCACGTTCACCGATTTTGCCACCTCTTGTTGGCATGGAAGGAGACTTCGGTGAAAGCACGCCATTGTCACATTGAGAAGACAAATCGGCAAACTTACGAACTTTATTTCGCCACTAGCATGTAGGCCGACCAGAAAGCCTTTTCATTCTTATGAACATAGTGGCGTTATTGATATTTGTCGGGACCATGACTCTAGTAGTGGCAAAACCCTTCAAAATTCCCATCGGTATAAGTGCACTTATTGGAGCCGCGCTCTCTTTAGCTCTTGGATTAGTTCACCCAACTGACGTGGTAACTGTATGGCGCCTTATTTGGAATGCAACCTTGACCTTGATTGCTTTGGTGATCATATCGGTTGTTATGGCAGATGCTGGATTTTTTAAATATCTCGCAAGTAGAGTTGCTATCTTCTGTGGCCCATCGACGTTGAGGCTTTTTTTCACAATTCAATTGCTTACGGCATTGACAGCTGCCATCTTTGCGAACGACGGCGCGGCACTTATATTAACTCCGGTAGTTCTCGATCTTTTAGAGGTGACAGATATAGCTAAGAATGCACAAGGTGCGTTTGTCTTCGCTGTTGGTTTTGTGGCCGATGCTACGAGTCTTCCGTTCGTAATCTCTAATCTGACGAACATAATTACGTCCGACTACTTTCACATATCATTCGATTCGTATGCAGCCAAGATGGTTTTGGTCGACCTCGCATCTCTCGTAGCAACGATTGCGATCACTGTACTGCTCTTTAGAAGAAGATTGCCTAAAAGCTACAGCCTTATCGACAGTTCGCATCCCCGAATTCATATTCGAGATCTCCTGCTATTTAGAGCTGGATATATCATTTTATTTGTTACTTTTTTAGCCTACTTCGGCCTCGCGAATACTCCAGTTCCGGTCTCGATCGTCACATCGGCGGCAGCTCTAGTCTTGCTGGGAGTTGCATCGCGAGGCGGCGAATCTAACAACCGAATTAATCTTCGATATTCGAAGAGGATTTTGAGGGAGGCTCCATGGCAGATCATCGTCTTTTCTTTGGGTATGTACCTTGTCGTATTTGCTCTCGTCCATACAGGATACTCAAAGTCACTAGGTCAACTTTTTTCCCACTTTGCCTCTTGGGGAAAATTTGGACTTTCTCTAGGAGTTGGTTCGACGATAGCTATCATCTCATCAATAGCCAACAACCTACCTACTGTGCTAATCGGATCAATATCAATTAGCCATGCCCACCTAAGTCACCACTACACCACAGTCGCGGCTCTAGCCAACGTCGTTGGCACCGACCTCGGGCCAAAGATCACTCCCATTGGATCACTTGCGACATTGATCTGGCTGGAGATCTTATCAAAAAGGTCGATCCACATAACATGGTGGGAGTACTTCAAATACGGCATAGTAATGACTACACCGGTTCTGCTAATTTCTATCCTGGCCCTAGCTCTCGTAAGTTAGCTAGCTTCCCTCGTAAGCAAAGCCGAGATCAATAGCGGTAACTAATGGAGAGTAAGCTATCTCACGCGCCTCGCACATCGCACCAACAGTGCCGCCCCTATCTACTATCGCAGTGACGAATGCGACCTTCGCACCAGATGCCTCAGAGACGTCGACCGCTTCAAATATTGAGGTGCCTCTTGTAACCGTATCTTCGCAGATGCATACGTTCGCGCCAGCAGGCAAGAGACCAGCAATGCGACCGCCGCCGCCGTGATCTTTTTCAGTCTTGCGAACAGAAAATGTAAAGAGAGGTCTCCCGGAAACATTTGCGATGGCCCCAACAGAGAAGGCGACTGGGTCCGCTCCCATAGTCAGACCACCGATCCCTTCAACATCATCTGGAAGCCGCCTCTTTAGAAGTTCGCCAACTAACAGCATCCCTTGAGGATGGCATGCCGTTGCCTTGGAGTCGATAAACCAAGAACTCTTTCGTCCGGACTTCAATGTGAAGTCACCTCGCCTAAGAGAGTAACGATCTAGGTGAAGTATCAATAACGACTTAAGCTCGTCATCGCCCATTCTTAACACTTCATCGTATGCAACAGGAAAATCATCGTCCCGCATTGAAACCTTCACTTTATTTTCACCGTGCCATCGCCTGAATCAACAACACCAATTTCGTAAGCTTGATGACCTTGTTGGATTAAGTGCTCAATTGCCGTCGTCTTCTCAGCCTGATCAACGACGAGCACCATACCTATTCCCATATTAAAGACGCGAAACATTTCACTTGATTCAACTTCACCCTTCTCTTGTAAAAAAGAAAAGATCGGAGGCGGCGTCCAAGAAGAGGTCTCCACCTCCGCCGTTAAATTTTTCGGCAAAACGCGATTTAAGTTACCTGGTATTCCACCGCCAGTGATGTGAGCTGCCGCACGAACGCTCACTCCGGCGTCGACCAACTTCGAAACGGCTGGATAGTAGAGAATGCTAGGTTCAAGCATCGTCTCTCCAATCGTTGAATTTTCAAATGGGCTCCTAGCCACGCTTTGAAACTCCTCAACCGAACTCGAATCAGACTCGTGCAGATTCGAGGTGCCAAAGACGATCTTTCGTGCGAGAGAAAGGCCATTCGATCGAAGATTTGGGGAGCCAACTCCAATCAATGCGTCACCCAACCGGACCCTGTGGGAACCCCATATTGCACCATCGTCAACTATTCCAACCACAAAACCTGCAAGATCAAAGTGGCCATCTGGCATGGAGCCGGGGTGTTCAGCCATTTCTCCCCCAAGCAATGCCGCCCCAACGTCTCGGCACCCATTTGCAACACCAGTAACGATCTCGGTTGCAACAACTGGATCCAACCTTCCGATCGATAAATAGTCGAGCATAAAAAGTGGCTTGGCTCCAAGAACTGTTATGTCATCAACACACATGGCGACAAGGTCATAACCGATGGTGTCATACTTTCTCAGCGACGACGCTAGATACGACTTGGTTCCCACTCCGTCAGTCGACGAAACGAGGACCGAACCACTCGCTTGCGCTTTAGTGAGATCAAAGAGACCACCAAATCCGCCGATCCCGCCGATCACGCCTTCGATTTTTGTCGACGCAACGACTTGCTTAATCGACTCCACCGCACGCTCTCCTGCATCGATTGATACACCAGCTTCTTCGTACGTACTTGACTTGGAAGTCTTCATTTCCCCGTTCATTTGATCTCTTTCAACAATCTAGAAAATAACTACCCAGCTCCGCTCCATCAGGACAAGAAAGCTATCGAGGTCTCGCTCTGCTTAAAGGAGCGTCACCGGCACAGCGACAGGATAGTTTCCAGTCAAACATGCATCGCAAAAGCCATCTTCGTAACCGATAGCCGCTTTGAGGTCTTCGAGCTTGAGATAGGCAATCGAATCGACTCCTAAAAAACGCCGTATCTCGTCGATGTCTCGATTTGCAGCCAAGAGATCAGGGCGACTTGGGGTGTCAATACCGTAGAAACAAGACCATCGATAAGGAGGGGATGAGATACGCAAATGCACCTCGGTAGCGCCCGCGTCTCGTAGAAGTCGGACCATCGACTTAGTAGTGGTTCCCCTTACGATAGAGTCGTCAACCACCACTAGGCGCTTACCATCAATGTTGTCACGCAATACGTTTAGCTTACGGCGTACAGCGTCAACCCTTGAAGCTGGATCGGGCGAAATAAAGGTCCTTCCGATATATCGATTCTTGACCAATCCTTGGCCGTATGCTATCCCACTAGCTGCGGCATATCCAACGGCGGCAGGAACACCCGAATCCGGAACACCAATCACCATATCAGCTTCGACCGGAAGCGACTTTGCTAAGTACTCGCCCATATGACGTCGTGTCGTGTAGACCTCTTGACCGAGCAGACGGGAGTCTGGTCGGGCGAAGTAAACAAACTCGAAGATACATAACTTGGGGTCGATCGACTCTTCAGGGAACGGCCTGAATGACCGTACTCCAAGTTCATCGATTATGATCATCTCACCTGGATCGACTTCACGAACAAACGACGCTCCAACAACGTCTAGAGCCGGACTCTCGGATGCAATAACCCAGCCTGTTTCGAGCCGACCAATGCATAACGGCCTAAATCCGTGGGGATCTCGGACGCCTATTAGGCGATCATGGTCCATAATGACTAAAGAAAAGGCACCTTCCAGTCGCGGAAGCACATCGTTCAAAGCGCTCAAAACTGCCTCAGGGTGGCTCTTGAAAGATTCGCGAACCGTACCAGGGCGCCCCCCAAGGTGCTTTGCGATTTCAATGGCAAGATAGTGAGCAACCAAATCAGAGTCAGAACCAAGATCCATAGGATCGATTCCAAGTTCACTAGACAGTTCAACTGTATTTGTAAGGTTTCCATTATGACCTAAGGCAATACCTGAATCTCCAACCGCCCTAAAAACCGGTTGAGCGTTACCCCAAGTAGAGGAGCCAGTAGTTGAATATCGCGTATGTCCAATGGCCAAGTTTCCCGGCAAGGATTGAAGCATTCGGTCATCAAAGACGTTCGAAACCAACCCCATATTTTTCATAACAGTTATGCTCGTACCGTCAGAGACGGCCATACCAGCTGACTCTTGTCCTCGATGCTGGAGCGCGTATAGTCCATCATAAGTAGCGTGTGAAACAGAACGAGAGTTCGGCTCAACACGAATTCCAAAAACTCCGCAAGCCTCTTCAGGAGAGTCTGCAGTTGAGTAATTCAACTCACCTTCACTCGAAGTATGGTGCATTGAGATCTCCCGCTTATAGATTGGCATGTCAATCCACCGCCAAATCAAATTTAGGCCAACTGATGTTAGGCAAGGCTACGCCATAGAAAGAATTCACTATTTCTCGAGACGAGTCTGAAACGCCAACTTTAGAATTGATTAACCCAAATTCACGACTGAACAACTTTTACCACTTGTTAAGGATACTTGCCCGAGGCACTGAACGATGATAGACCTACATACACATTCGAGAATCTCAGACGGTTCAGAGACCCCATCGAGGGTTGTTGAACTCGCAGCTGAAGTTGGAGCAAGAGCGATTGCTCTCACTGACCACGACACCCTAGCTGGGCTAGATGAAGCAATCGAAGCAGGAAACAGGTTAGGTGTAGAGGTAATCCCCGGTGTTGAAGTATCGTGCCAGTACAAGACGGGAACGATGCACATGTTGATATATTTCACATCATCTGAATCCGTTGCGCTCGTTAGGGCATTGAACGAACTCCAGGACTCTCGAGCAAACCGCAACCTAGCGATCTTGGAACTTATGCAGGCGGACGGATTGGACATAACCATGGAGGAGCTCGTAGCTGAGGGCGGTAAAACCGGGATCGGAAAGCCACACTTTGCAGCGCTGCTTCTCAGAAAGGGTGTAGTAAAGTCCATCCAAGAAGCATTCGATCGATTCCTGGAGAAGGGGCAGCGATACTACGTAGATAAAAAGACCTTTACCCCGGAGGAGATGATCGATCTCGCACTCTCATCGAAGGCCATACCCGTATTAGCTCACCCCCTTACCGTCGACAAAGATCCCGGTCAACTCCGAAAGATCATCAAAGGCTGGGCCAAGATTGGACTTGCTGGAATTGAAGCGCAATACGGCCGCTACGCACCTGAAACAAGAAGCTTCTTAGACGAGACTGCAAAGATTTATGATCTTATACCAACTGGTGGCAGTGACTTTCATGGAAGCTACAAGCCCGATCTACAGGTAGGTATAGGTCGCGGAGACCTCATGGTTGACGATTCTGTAATTGATCGACTAAAAAATCTGCGAACGGCACTTTAGAAAGTTATTTGCCCTACGGTGGCGCATCGAATGACGATGGGCCACCAAGCGGTTCAAAACAAAACTATCGCTGCGAAAAAAAGTGCCGCAAATCCCTTCGAATTTCTGCCAGCAGACCTTATAGGCCGCAGAGCTCTATTTTTCCGTCGGGTAGGAGAAAGCTGAACCTGTCACTACTCCAATTTCGTCCACTGAAAGGCCGGACTCGCGAATGTACCCTACCGCACCACTTGAAGAAGGTGCAGCGAATATCACTCTTGAAGGAGATTCGGCGAACAAATAGGCCGACGAAAGTGGTGAGGTTACGGTAAATCCCAAACCGCTTCCCTTCACGAGATCCCGAAGTGCTAGAGCTAGCCCACCATCGCTAATGTCTGTTATGGCTGTCATGCCCATCGAATTGGGTGCGCTAACTACACCGATGATGGTATCGATTAGTAGCCGATGAGTCTCAAAGTCGACCTCGACAAGATTGCCGGCCTTGACTCCTTTGACAGACCAAACCAATCTAGAGCCCCCAAGGGATACACTCTGACCAGCGTTGACCAAGAAGATCGAGTCGCCTACGTTAGGTCGATTTGTGGGCGGAATCTCAGTCACGGATTCGCGAATACCGATAGTAGTTAAGACAGGAGTTGGTTCGATATTTCGACCGTTGGCCTCGTTATACAGAGACACGTTCCCTCCAACAACTGGAATTCCAAGCTCCAACGAAGCTTTAGCAATTCCATCTATCGAATTAGAGAGTTGCCACATAACAGAGGGGTGTTCGGGGTTACCAAAGTTCAAACAGTCAACCATTGCGGTAGGTCGAGCGCCAACCAATGCAAGATTGAGAGCCGATTCAGCTACAATCCATTGAGATCCAATATACGGATCAATCTCACACCATCTGGAATTTCCGTCGCTAGAGAGGGCAATGGCCCTATTTGTAACTCCTACTTCTGGCGATGCAAGGCGCAGCAAAGTTGCGCCACTTCCTGGTCCCACAATCGTATTTAGAAATAGTTGATGGTCATATTGGCGATAGATAACACTTGGATCAAAAATCATCGATTCAACGTCACTATCCACATCTATAGATAAGTCAAGTGAATCGACGTCTACGCTTCGATACTCGGCAATAGAGTTTGGCTCCTCTATAGGTCGATCGTAGATTGGCGCTCCATCCGCAAGAGACGCAGCCGGCATCTCCCCAACAACAGTACCGTTGGATATTATTCTTAGAATTCCAACCTTCTCGCCATTAGCATCCTCAACCGGTTTGGTTACGATACCAACTACAGCTGCCCCAACCTCCCACTTGGTGGCGATGGCTAGAACCTCATCTACATTTTCATTTGAAACTATGGCGAGCATCCTCTCCTGCGACTCACTCGTCATTACTTCAAATGGTTCCATATTCGGCTCACGTCTTGGAACATCATCTACAAAGACGTCCATTCCCAAACCAGCTTTGGCGGCCGTTTCACAAGTGGCACAAGTTAGACCAGCTCCGCCTAGATCTTGTATTCCTACTACAAGTTTCTTATCAAGCAATTCCAAACAAGCTTCGATAAGTCGCTTTTCCTCGTAGGGGTCCCCAACTTGAACGCTTGGCCTCTTAGATTGCTCTATTTCACCGCCAAAACCGGCTGAGGCCAAGACAGAAACCCCCCCGATGCCATCTCGTCCCGTAGAAGCGCCAAGGAGTATTGCCCGATTTCCTACACCATCAGCTCTTGCTAGAACCAGATTCTCCCTCTTCAGGACTCCAACGGCTGCTACGTTAACTAAGGGGTTTGAATTGTACGTAGGGTCGAAGACGATCTCTCCACCGACCGTCGGTACACCTACCGCGTTTCCGTATCCCGATATTCCTGATACGACACCATTGAAGATGAAGCGATTTCTAGGGTCGCTTTGATCTCCGATTCGCAAAGAATCAAGGAGGGCAATGGGGCGTGCGCCCATCGTGAATATATCACGCAAGATTCCACCTACGCCGGTTGCTGCACCCTGGTATGGTTCAATAGCAGACGGATGATTATGCGATTCCATTCTGATAGCAACAGCAATTCCATCCCCAGCATCAATAACACCCGCATTTTCTCCAGGGCCGAGAATCACCTTCTCACCCTTCGAGGGCAATCTTCGAAGATGCAGACGCGAAGACTTGTAAGAGCAATGCTCTGACCACATGACCGAATACATAGCTAACTCAAGATAATTCGGATCACGTCCGAGAATCGACCTTATCGAATCAAGTTCATCATCAGTTAGACCAAGGGCAGTGTGTACAGCAACATCCATGGTGACGAGTTTAAAAGACTGATCGCAACTTTAACGCAATCTGGTGCGCTTGCGGCTAACAGAATTCGAAAGTTTACTGACACTAGGCACAGTGTCTCAACTCAGAAAAATCATCAGATGGCAGTTTCAAGTAAAAACTCTACAAAAACCAACTTGAAACTGTGAATTTCCTTAAAAAGACTTTGGCTTCAATTCAGAAGAGGTCCAGATCTCCAAATTAGATTCCATAAAACCATAACCTTTAAGTAGGTTACGGATGGAAAATAATATCTTCGTCTTATTTGCACATCAACGGTATATAGGGAAGTCAATCTGAGCACCTTAACGTCACAAGACACTTCCTTTCTGAACCCCTAGCATCAGGAGCCGAAACCACTCCCCCCAATACCAAAACCCTTCAAAAACTTAACTAACAATGCATGGGTAAATAAGTAAGCGCTCATTTACCCGCATGAGGAATGTCACCTTATTCAGCAGCGAAAGATATGGCGACCCAACATCATGCGCAAGGACTTCAAAATACGTATCTTAAACGCTAAATACTTCTGAAAACTCATCAATCTTTTCAACCTCTGTAATAAAGGTCACGTTAAATCTCCACTTCAGGCCTCTATTTCGAAATTCCTTCTACAAAATTAAATTACGCGATCAACTTTCTGCTAGGTCATAATTTTCCCAATTCTCCGCTCATCTAGAAAACCGCCACGACATTTATGCCGTCCCAAATCCAACTCTTCCCCGTGAACAACTAAACGGTTTGACGATAATCAACTAACACCTTGCGAGAAAGTCGATCCGATATTTGACTCTCGAAGATGCCATAGTGCAGCATCTCAGCAAATTCAAAGCTTTTTAGTGCAAGAATGAAATATCAGAATGGTTTATATAAAATTACAAGCTAGATTTTCATAGATATTTTCAATAAGCATTTACAGATACAAAGGCAAAGGACTAACATTGTGAGTGTGACAGATTCAGGAATTGATTTAGATCTGCGAGATGCCTCAGCTCGCGCTCAATCTAAAGTAATCAAAGATTATCTTGAGGCGCTTGAAAGAAATAAGCCAAGACGCGGTAGGAAGAGAACTCGCGAAACGGTGGAAAAGCAGTTAGCTTTGGTGGAATCACAGCTGATCGATGCAGATCCGCTTGACCGACTTCATCTGATTCAAAAACGAATCGATCTTGAAACAGAGCTTATCAATCTCAAGAATAAGGTCGATATCGGCGAACTCGAATCCCGCTTTATTACGGCTGCCAAAGAGTACTCAGAGCGAAAAGGCATATCGTATGATGCTTGGCATGCTCTCGGAATTCCAAATGAGGTCCTTGAGAAAGCAGGGATAGAAGTACCTAAGGTTGCCGTTCGCAAAAAGCGACAGGGAGCTTAGGGCGCAACGTTACCTAAATTACGAACTCCTGGATACGTATAACGCATCCAGGAGCATTTCTTTTAATGATGTACCCTTGCTAATGCTTAGGATATCTTGAATTTGAGCGACTCAAAGACGGACAATCCATCTATTGAGCCGAGTAGCAGATCTGAAGCTCGCTCTGGATGAGGCATCATTCCAACTACATTTCCCGCAGTATTGGATATGCCGGCAATTGACCCCATGGATCCGTTTGGGTTGTCAACGTACCGAAACACCACTTGATCATTTTCGATCAACTTTTCATAACCCTCTTGAGAAATTGTGTAATTTCCTTCAAAGTGATTAATTGGAAGTTCGATTATTTGAGCCTTTACAAGTGTCGACGAGACGATGGAGGAAGTACTCACAACCTCGAGCTTTTCTGGTCGACATAAAAATTTCAGGCCACTATTCTTTTGAAGCGCTCCGGGTAAAAGTCCCGCCTCCGTCAAAACCTGGAAACCATTACAAATGCCGAGGGTAGGGATACCCGCGTTAGCACTGTCTACGATGGCACTCATAACATTAGAAAAGCGAGCAATGGCTCCGGGACGAAGATAATCACCATGGGCAAAACCTCCCGGGATCACAATTGCTTCATATCCTTCCAAGGAACCTTCGCCGTGCCATACGAGCTCTCCCTTCAGTCCAACTCGCTGAAGAGCTCGTAGAACGTCATACTCGCAATTTGTCCCTGGAAATACTACAACGGCAACTCTTCCGCTCATGAACTTGCCGAGACAAGGTCTCTTACGCGAAAGTCTTCAAGTACCGGATTAGAGAGAAGCCTTTCCGCAATCTCGGTCACCACATCTGCTGCAGAATGCTCATCTTCAGCGTGCAGCATCAATCTAAAAAACTTTCCAGATGCAACTTTAGACACCGATCCGTATCCCAACGAGACTACAGCATCGAGTATCGCGACACCTTCAGGATCAGAGACTCCCTCTTTTAGGAGAACCTCAACTACTGCTTCGTACTTCAACTTCGAAATACTCCGATTCAAACTTCCATGTCGCTGGAGCGCGACCATGAGGCGACAGTATCCTATTTTATTCCCAATTTCTCGAACCAAGGCCTCAAAAACTGATCATATGACATCTGACCAATTGTCTATGTTCAATGGCTCTGGACTTTGATCATCTGCTATAGGCCTCTTTGCACTGGTCAAGCCAACTATTGATATCCTCTCCGGTGATCTGTGAGTATGCATTTTGATATCGAGATGAAAGTCCCGAGAGTACTTCTGCTGGAACTTCTGGCGGAGGGGGCGTCTTATTCCAACCGGATCGTTCTAGGTAGTCACGAAGTGGCTGCTTATCGAATTGAACCGGTTCTACTCCTGCAACATAGGTAGAAGCATCCCAATATCTCGATGAATCGGGCGTAAAGATCTCATCCGCGAGTACAAGTTCGCCTTCAATGATCCCGAATTCGAACTTTGTGTCAGCCAAAATCAGACCCGCACTCTCCGCAATCTCAGAGCCAACTTCGAAAAGTGCGATTGAAAGGCGCTCTATTTCATTTACTAGCGACTTTCCATGGAGCTCAATGGCTCGATCAACCGAGACGTTCTCATCGTGGCCAACATTGTTCTTTACAGAGGGCGTAAACATTGGAGATGGGAGTCTTTCTGCAAGTCTTAAGCCATTTGGAACTTCCATATTGTGAATGGTCCCAAGTCGCTGATACTCCTTAAAGGCACTACCCGCTAGATATCCGCGCACAATTGCCTCAAGTTGAACCATTTCACAACGTCTAACTATCGACGAACGTCCTAGCATTTCGTTAGTAAAGTCCGAGTCGACTTCAGCCTTGGATGGACGCGCGGAGAGCAAATGATTAGGAATAATATCGCTAGTTTTGTCCATAAAAAATGAGCTCAGGGCGTTCAGAATGACTCCCTTGTTTCGAACTTGCTCCCTCATGATTACATCAAAGGCAGAGACTCGATCAGAAGAAACCATCAATAATGAATTACCATCAGCAAGTTCATAGACGTCCCGAACCTTACCCGAATATACCTTTTTCACTTTCGAATCAATTCCTAATCCTTGGCACTTTGCACATAAACCAGCTTGCTAAGTTCGTCGATAGCCCGACCACAGTGGCGTGTCACTCTTTCAACGCTAAATGCACGATCAAGAAGGTCATCCGAGACATTAACGCTCTCATCTTCCTCAATAACAGTCCTCAAGTGCTTGCGCTGTTCATAGGCGACTCGCGCTGATCGTTGAACTATCCGGTACGCCTCATCGCGCGACATTCCTGCATCAACTAGGGTCAACAGTAGCGACTGGGAAAATACAAATCCGAAAGAGTCGTCGAGGTTTTGCCTCATTCGATCAGGATACACCATTAGTCGTGATACGAGGGACTTAGCCTTATTGACCATGTAGTAGGCCAAAATAGATGCATCTGAGAGCACGATGCGCTCCACTGAAGAGTGCGAAATGTCCCGTTCATGCCAGAGTGCGACGTCCTCGAGGCCTGATATAAGGTACCCGCGCATAACACGACTGAGGCCAACGAGTCGTTCCGAGAGTATTGGATTACGCTTGTGAGGCATCGCAGAGGACCCCTTCTGCCCTGGAGCAAAGTACTCTTCCGCCTCCCCTACTTCAGTTCTAGCCAAGTGTCGAACTTCTGTGGCGATCGTCTCTATAGTCGCAGCAAGCGAAGTCAAACTATACAAGTATTCGGCATGGCGATCACGCGCGATGACCTGGGTCGCAGGTACTGGTGTAATCCCCAATAGCTCACACACATAGGACTCAACTGCGGGATCAATGTTGGAGTAGGTACCCACTGCTCCTGATAACTTTCCTACCGAGACGGCGGCTATTGCGCGATCTAACCGCTCTAAATCACGCGAAAGCGATAGTCCAAACAGTGCAAGCTTGTTTCCAAAGGTGGTTGGCTCGGCGTGCATTCCATGGGTTCTGCCTGCCATAATAGTGGTCGAGTGCTCGACTGCTCGAGTATGAATCGCCTCTATCAAGGCCACCAACTCTTGACGAATTCTCTTTCCCGCCTCTTTTAGTGTGAGCGAAAGCGCAGTATCTACTACATCTGATGAAGTCAAACCATAGTGGATCCAACTTGCTGACTTCGTAGCTATGGAAGTCTGAACCACATCCACGAATGCAGCGAGATCGTGGTTAGTAATAAGTTCGCGGTCATTTACCGCTTCAACGAATGCATCGTCCACATTTGGTGCAAGCGCCTTCAACTCATCGAAATCGCTACTCGGAACCACGCCAACCTTGGTCAAAGCTTCAACCGTTGCATATTCAACCGCTAGCCAATTCTTCATTCGCGCGCTATCGCTAAATAACGCTCCAATCGCCGGAAGGGTGTAGCGTTCGATCATCGTTACTCTCCAAAATCTAAATAAGTGTTATCTTCCTACGCCAATATCTCGCCGGAAGTGGGCTCCTTCGAATTCAATTCTTGAAACTGCTCGATAAGCACGTTCGATGGCCTCGTCTTTGTTGTCTCCAATCGCGGTGACGCCTAGTACTCGACCTCCCGATGTAACTACATTTCCTTCACCATCTAGAGACGTTCCGGAGTGATAAATACGAATATCTGGAACCTCTTCAACAGCAGAAAGCCCCACTATCTTGTCTCCCTTGCGTGGAGAGCTAGGGTAACCATAGGCACTCATAACAATGACCGCACCTGCACCCCTTATCGACATCTTTACAGATCCGAGATTGCCGTCCGCAGCACCGAAGAGGATCTTTCCAAAATTTCCTTCTAGGAGTGGAATTATTACTTGCGCCTCTGGGTCACCAAAGCGAACATTGAATTCAACAAGAGATGGACCATCGTCATTGACCATAAGCCCTGCATAAAGAACGCCTCGATAGTCGATACCTCGCATTTTGAGCTCGGCAATCACCGGTGAGATGATCTGGTCCATCGTTTGCCGTTGGAGAGACTCATCGAACCACTCAACCGGAGCAAATGCGCCCATACCGCCGGTATTTGGTCCGAGGTCACCGTCTTCCAAACGCTTATGGTCAGCAGCCGCCGGTAGTAAAATAGCTCGCTCTCCATCGACTACAGCAAGTACTGAAACTTCACGACCAGATAAAAAATCTTCAATTATGACCTTTGTGCCGGCATCACCGAAAGATGCGCCACTCAACTTGGCACGCACATCCTCTATTGCAGCATCAAGATCACTCGTCACGAGAACTCCCTTGCCGGCTGCAAGACCATCTGTCTTGACTATGTAAGGTCCGTCTTTTTTAGAAAGATAGTCGACGGCCGCTTCGATTTCGGTGAACGTCGCGTACTTAGCAGTCGGGACATTCGCTGCAGCAGCTACTTCCTTCATAAAGTCCTTCGACCCCTCAAGAAGCGCACCACTTCGACCAGGACCAAACACTAACTTTGACTTGGCTCGAAGTTCGTCTGCTAACCCTTGAACCAACGGAGCTTCTGGACCAATTACAAAAAGTTCCGCGTCAATTTCTCTCGGGTCCAAATCAGTGCACTCTGCTATTTTGGCAATACCAACATTCCCGGGTGCTGCAATAACTCGGTAGCCTTCTCTGACCAATACGTCGCAAATTGCGTGCTCACGGCCACCTGATCCAACTACGACGATACGGGTAGCGCTCTTATTCACTTGAACCTATCTGTCTTCTAAAGTCACAAATTGTTCGCGTTCGGGGCCAACACCAACCACCCTGATCGGAACGTCTAGTACATCACGGAGGAACGAAATATAGTTTCGAGCCTCTTTCGGAAGGTCCTCGAAGGAACGTGCACTAGAGATATCGCAGCCCCAACCGTCAAACTCTTCATAGATCGGCTCAACACGATGAAATACGCTTTGATGGTACGGAACTGCATCTAGAGTCTCGTCGCCGTCGCGGTAACCAACACAGACTTTAATCTTTTCAAATGAATCTAAGACGTCAAGTTTAGTAATGGCCACCTCTGTAAGAGAATTGAGACGGGCTGCATGTCGAACCAAGACAGCGTCGAACCATCCGGCCCTCCTTCGTCTTCCCGTTACGGTCCCAAACTCGTGACCAATGTCGATCAGACGATCGCCTACTTCATCTTTCAACTCGGTTGGAAATGGCCCAGCACCTACCCGCGTTAGGTACGCCTTTGCAATTCCAATAATCGAATTAAATTGCCTTGGCCCAAGACCGCTCCCGGCAGATGCGCCACCTGCGGTTGGAGACGACGATGTCACAAACGGATACGTTCCGTGATCGATATCTAGAAAAGTAGCTTGTGCGCCCTCTAGCAGTATCTCCTTACCGGCCTCTACTGCCTTATGAAGAACTCTAACCGTATCTGCTATGTGAGGTGCTATCTTCGGAGCATACTCTCCAAGGTATAGATCACAGATCTCATCAAGTGACATTGGAAGTCGATTGTAAACTTTGGAGAGAATCAAGTTCTTCTCGCGAAGGACGACCTCTAGCTTCTGCCGAAATATCTTTTCATCGAGGAGATCCTGAACTCTAAGTCCAATCCTCGCCGCCTTATCGGCGTAGGCTGGACCAATTCCACGCTTTGTAGTCCCAAGGGCGTTTTTACCAAGGTAGCGCTCAGTGACTTTGTCTAGTTCCAGATGGTAAGGCATAATTAGATGTGCAGAACCCGACACTAGCACCCTAGAGGTATCCACTCCTCGTCGCTCAAGGGACTCCATCTCGGCTATGAGAACGCCTGGTTCAACGACAACTCCATTTCCAATTACACAGGTTGCGCGCTCAGAGAGGATGCCCGATGGGATAAGCGAAAGGGCAAAGGACTCTTCCCCAACTACGACCGTATGGCCCGCGTTATGACCACCCTGATAGCGGACGACGTAATCGCAATTGGCTGCCATGACGTCCGTCAGCTTACCCTTGCCTTCGTCTCCCCATTGGGTACCAACGACAACTTTGACAGCCAAAGCGCACCTCCGTAGATAGCTAGGGACCGCCTACTCGGCAAAAAAAGTCCCTATAAATGTTAGAGGGCAATTCACCTAAGTGAGTACAACCACCTCGGGATTATCTAGATCTATGTCTGCTCTAATCCTTGAACCTTCGTGATATTGGCCAGAAAGAATTGCTGTAGAGATTGGATCACCTAAATATCTTTGAACCACTCTCCTAAGAGGTCGTGCGCCAAAGTCCGGGTCGTACCCTCGGTCGGCAATCTCTCGAGTAAGCTCCTCTCCTACCTCTAAGGTCATACCGCGATTTAACAGTCTTTCTCTGAGCTCATCTATCTGAATCTCTACAATCCTGTTTAGATTATCCCTCGACAATGGCGAAAATCTGACGATTTCGTCGATCCTGTTCACAAACTCGGGCTTGAAAAAGTCACGAGGATCGACAGATAGGTTAGATGTCATAATCAAAACAGTATTTGTAAAGTTGACGGTCCTCCCCTGACCATCAGTCAATCTTCCATCATCGAGAACCTGCAGCAAGATGTTGAAGACGTCGCTATGAGCCTTTTCAATCTCGTCTAGCAAAACGACGCTGTAGGGTCGCCTCCTCACTGCTTCAGATAGCTGACCTCCTTCGTCATATCCAACGTAGCCAGGGGGTGCTCCTACCAACCGCGAAACGCTATGTCGCTCTTGGTACTCACCCATATCAATTCGCACCATTGCCCGCTCATCATCGAAGAGAAATCCGGCCAAAGACTTTGCAAGCTCCGTCTTTCCAACGCCGGTCGGTCCCATAAAGAGAAAACTTCCTATTGGCCGATTTGGATCCGAGAGACCCGCCCTTGAGCGTCGAATAGCATTTGAAACAACCTCGATTGCTCGGTCTTGTCCCACAACGTGCGAACCGAGTGCCTCCTCCATATGCAGGAGCTTTCCTACTTCACCTTCGAGCAACTTTCCAACTGGTATTGATGTAGCGCGAGAGACCACCTCTGCTATGTCCTCTTCCGAGACTTCCTCCCGAAGCATCCTGAGGTTACTTTGAAGTTCAGCTAACTTTGCACTCTGGAACTTTATCTCTTCCTCGATTGAGGGAATACGCGAGTACAAAATCTCACTAGCACGATCTAAAGAACCCTCTCGAGAGAACTTCTCTGCCTGCGCTTTTGCCTCTTCCAACTCTTCTTTCTTGGATCTGATCAATTCGATCATTGCCTTTTCGAGCTGCCAATGGCCTACCATCGAATCACGTTCTTCTGCTAAGTTAGCGAGTTCTTCGTCGATCTTCGAAAGACGCTCCAACGACAGAGAATCATCCTCGCGAGCGAGAGATATCTTTTCTATCTCCAACTGTCGCATTCTCCTTTGGACGATATCGATCTCAGTGGGCATAGAGTCAATCTCGATCCGCAGGCGACTTGCAGCTTCGTCGACAAGATCAATAGCTTTATCTGGAAGAAAGCGGTCGGTGATATATCGATCGGATAATAAAGCGGCAGCTACAAGTGCGCTATCTTGAATCCGAACTCCGTGATATACCTCGTACCTCTCCTTCAAGCCACGTAGTATCGCTACAGTGGCCGCTACCGACGGTTGATCAACTTGTACACGTTGAAAGCGTCGCTCGAGAGCTGGATCCTTTTCAATGTACTTTCGAAATTCGTCGAGTGTTGTAGCTCCAATCATACGGAGTTCCCCACGCGCCAACATTGGCTTCAACATATTGGATGCGTCCATTGCCCCTTCAGCGGCGCCGGCACCCACAACCGTATGCATCTCGTCGATGAATGTAATGATCTCACCTTCAGATGCAGATATCTCGCCTAATACCGCTTTGAGGCGCTCCTCAAATTCGCCTCGATATTTAGCACCAGCGACCATTGAAGCGAGGTCTAAAGCGATGAGTCGCTTGGATTTCAGGCCCTCTGGAACGTCACCCTCAACAATTCTGAGAGCTAGCCCTTCCACAATTGCGGTCTTTCCCACTCCCGGCTCACCAATGAGAACGGGGTTATTCTTGGTTCTACGAGATAAGACCTGTATGACACGACGTATTTCATCGTCTCTACCAATTACCGGATCGATCTTTCCTCGCGAAGCTAAAGCCGTTAGATCCTTGCCGAACTTCTCGAGAGACTTGAAAGTCTCTTCAGGATTTTGACTTGTTATCCTCTGATTACCCCGAATCTCTTTAAGGGCGCCGAGAACGGCTTTTCTATCGGTACCAAAATTTTGGGCAAGTTCGAGAAGAAGGTGATCGACTGACAAGTAGTCATCTTTCATATCCGCTCTGTTATTTTCCGCCCTACGTAGTAGTTCGACGACTTCACGAGATATTACCGGTTCAGTCCCAAATACTTTGGGCATCTTTTCAATCTTCGCGTTTAGCCCATTACGTAACTCGAGAGGGACGAGGCCGAGTTTGCTAACTAACGGAAGTGTGATTCCGTCTACTTGATTTAGTAGAGCTAGCGCCAGGTGATCAGTTGTAACCTCACCGTTATTACGTCGGGTCGCGTCTTCAATCGCGCTAGCCAACGCCTCTTGACTCTTCTGAGTCCACTTCGAAGTGTCCAGCTGTGACATTTTTAGTTCTCCTCGATATCTACTTCCGCTTGGAGAACAAAGCGCCTACTCAGACACGATCTCCATTTGCGTACGTCGTATTACTGTTCATTAGAAAATCGATAGTAAAGTATCGGCCCAAACGCCTGATTGCGCGGCACAATATCTCTCCGATACTTGCGATGAGCCTCTTCTAATTCGACTTCTCGCAGATGTTTAATCTCGGCCAATTCATTGGAAAGACCCTCTACTTTGTCTTCAAGTTCCAAGATGCGTTTTACGCCCTCAATGTTGATACCTGCATCAGTAAGCTCTTGAATGTGACGAAGTCGCGCCAAATCCTTTTCAGAGTATCTCCTTGAACCTCCAGAGGTCCTCTGAGGATCAAGTAGTCCACGTCTTTCGTAAATGCGCAAAGTTTGGGGGTGAACACCAGCTAACTCCGCAGCAACCGAAATCACATAGACCGCTCGGAAAAATGTCTCATTACTCTGTTCCATCACCTCTCCCCTCGAACATAAATTCCCTCAACTATTTTTATCCAACTACTGTTGCTTACTTAGAATCTTTGCGAGATCCTCTACAGCCTTCTTCTGTTCGGGAGTCAAATCTTTAGGGACAACTATCTCAACAGTCACTAGAAGATCGCCGACCTCGCCACGTTTGCCGGTAACTCCGTAGCTCTTCGCCCGTAAGATCTGACCAGATTTTGTACCTGGTGGCACTCGCAATTTAATGGACGAGTTGAGGGTCGGAACGACTATCTCGCTACCAAGAGTTGCCTCTGGGAACGAAACCTTAGCTACAGTTAGAAGGTCAAGTCCTCTTCGGCTAAAACTAGGATCAGACCCGACTTTGATCTTTATATAAACGTCACCAGCCGGTCCACCATTTGTACCGAGAGATCCGCGCCCTTTCAAACGAATCTTTTGTCCATCTTCGACCCCGGCTGGAATCTTTACATTTATCTTTCGATTCATCAAGCTTTTGCCGGTTCCATGGCAGTTACCACAAGGAAGATCGACTCTAACGCCTTGTCCGCCACAGGCTGGACAAGGCTGAGAGAACGAAAAGAACCCTTGACTCTCATTTACCGATCCCGTACCATTACATCGAGCACATGCCACAGGCTTAGAACCAGGGGCCGCTCCCGACCCAGAACAGACGGCACATCGAGTATCAATCGGAACATTAACAGCTGTAGTTACGCCATCGATAGATTCTTTGAAGCTGATGGTGAGGGTGACCTCTTTATCCGGACCTTTGGTCGCTGCATTATTGGTAGTGGATCGGCGTCGGTTAAAGATACCGCCGAGGAGGTCACTGAAGTCATCTACTTTGAAGTTCGGGTTTCCCTGAGTAAATGGACCCTGTCCACCTCCTCTGCCCATGAATGGGACCTGACTACGGATTTGATCATATTCAGCGCGCTTTGTCGCATCTCCTAGGACCTCGTATGCAACCGAGATCTCCTTAAACTTCTCCTCAGATCCAGGATTTGCGTCGGGGTGGTACTCCTTCGCCAACTTGCGATATGACTTTTGAATCTCTTTCTCGGACGCAGTCTTATCAACTCCAAGAACCTTGTAATAGTCCTTCTCATACCATTCGCTGTTGGCTGCCATGGCACCTACCCTACAACTTTTACCATCGCGGGTCTAAGTACTCGACCCTTCCATCTATAACCTGGCCTCAGAACCTCAGAGACCAAAGGTCCACCGTCGCCCTCTTCATGCACTACAGCTAGGTGAATCTCTGGGTCGAACGCCACCTCTACAGAGTCGATCACCTCAAGACCCTCGTTTGTCAGCATTGCAAACATCGGACGAATCGTCTTTTCGGCAATTTCTCCACTATCCGAATTCGCTACGTGTGCTAGAAGCATCGAAAGATCATCGAGTACTGGAATGAGCTTCTCAATGAGAGCTAAAACCCTCTTCTCGCTACTTTCTTCTTCAAGACGCGCAACTCGTCGTCGATAGTTATCGAAGTCCGCCTTTGTCCTCTGTAGAGATTCGAGATACTCGTCACGTTCTCGCCGCAGCTCTTGGACGAATGGGTCCTCGTTGTCTTCGTCGGCATTAGCAACAATCTCTTCTGCCTCGATAACAATCTCATTTAGTTCTTCGTCATTGGGTTCGTTCGACTCATCGAAGTTACCCTGCTCTTCAGATACCAATCTTCTCACCTTTCAAGCGACAATCACACCGCCTTGGATCGGAAGGAGCAGTCCTATCCGATCCAAGGTTCGTTGCACTCGTTTACTTGTTTGTTTCGTCAACTATTTCGGCTTCGACGATGTCCTCTTCATTAGAGTCAGAGCCCGATTGCCCAGATGCGGCAGAATCACTACCCGCTGTTGACTGAGCCGCCTTCGAGGCCTCTTCGTAAAGACGCTGAGAGAAGGCTTGTGAAGTGGTCATTAGCTTCTCGGTTTCCGTCTTTATCGCCTCTATGTCAGTCCCAGCCAGAGCAGATTTCAAAGCTTCTAGAGCAGATTCAACGGCGGTCTTCTCGTCTCCGTTGAACTTCTCTCCCTGCTCTTTTAGCAACTTTTCGGTCTGGTAGACCAAGGTATCGCCGTTATTGCGAACTTCAGCCTCTTCACGTCTACGCTTATCATCAGCGACGTGAGCCTCGGCATCTTTCACCATTCGATCGATATCGTCTTTTGAAAGCGAGCTCTGACCAGTTATTGTGATTGACTGCTCTTGGTTAGTAGCGCGATCCTTCGCAGAGACGTGCACAATACCGTTTGCATCAATATCAAATGTGACTTCGATCTGTGGTATGCCACGGGGTGCTGGTGGCAGTCCGACTAGCTGAAACTTTCCTAGGGTCTTGTTGTACATCGCCATCTCGCGCTCTCCTTGAAGAACGTGGATCTCGACCGAAGGCTGGTTGTCATCCGCAGTTGTAAATACCTCAGTCCTCTTGGTTGGAATGGTGGTGTTGCGCTCAATAAGCTTTGTCATTACGCCACCTTTTGTCTCTATACCCAAGCTAAGAGGCGTAACGTCTAGAAGAAGAACATCCTTTACTTCGCCCTTTAGAACGCCAGCCTGAATGGCTGCACCGACCGCGACTACTTCATCAGGGTTCACTCCCTTGTGGGGCTCGCGACCAGTTATACCTTGAACGAGATCCTGAATCGCTGGCATACGGGTTGAACCACCGACCATTACTACGTGGTCGATCTGATCCTTTGTTAGTCCAGCATCTTTGATAGCCTGCTCGAAGGGTTGACGACACGCTTGGACTAAATCCTCAGTCAGCTCCTGGAACTTAGCTCGCGTCAATTTAACGTCTAGGTGCTTAGGGCCTTCAGCATTAGCCGTGATGAACGGAAGATTTATCGTCGTCTCTTGAACGTTCGAGAGCTCGATCTTAGCCTTCTCTGATGCCTCTTTGAGTCTCTGCATGGCCATCTTGTCACCAGATAGATCGATTCCCTCGGTATCCTTGAAGGTCTTGACGAGCCAGTCGATTACCCGCTGATCCCAGTCGTCACCGCCCAAATTCGTATTACCCGAGGTCGACTTTACTTCAAAGACGCCATCGCCAATCTCAAGAACCGAAACGTCAAAGGTGCCGCCACCTAGGTCGAACACCAACACAGTCTGATCGGTGTTTTCTTTATCGAGACCATAGGCCAGCGCTGCCGCTGTTGGCTCGTTGATTATGCGTAGCACTTCGAGACCCGCAATTTGACCAGCTTCCTTTGTAGCTGTTCTTTGCGCATCATCGAAGTAAGCGGGGACAGTAATAACCGCTTGTGTTACGGTGTCACCAAGGTATGCCTCCGCATCGCGCTTTAACTTCGAGAGGGTTCGAGCGGAAATCTCCTGCGACGTATAAGCCTTACCATCGATGTCAATGGTCCAATTGGTTCCCATATGACGCTTTACTGATCTGATGGTACGATCTGCATTCGTTACAGCCTGCCGTTTCGCAACTTCCCCAACTAGTACCTCACCAGATTTGGAGAACGCGACTACGGACGGAGTAGTTCTTCCACCCTCCGAGTTTGGAATTACGATTGGGTCTCCACCTTCGAGAACACTTACCACCGAGTTAGTCGTACCAAGGTCAATACCTACTGCTTTTGGCACTTTTAGTTACCTCCTATGAAGTTCATTGTTAACTATATCGTCATAAAACTTGAGTCACTTCATATCAACTTTAAATTTGATGAATTTCTTCCAACAAAAGGTGGGTTTTCAATTTGCGGAAGCTACTTTCAATTGTGATATGGGACAGCTAACACTTTTACGTCACGGACAAAGCACTTGGAATCTTGAAGATCGATTCACCGGATGGATCGACGTCGACCTCACTAAAAAGGGCGAAGATGAAGCTAGAAATGCTGGCAGAGCACTTCTAGAGGCAGAAATCATTCCCGATATTCTTCATACCTCTGTCTTGAAGCGAGCAATTAAAACGGGGGAGATCGCCTTAGACGAAATGGGACTGAACTACATCGACGTTCAGCGCCATTGGCGGTTGAATGAACGTCACTATGGATCGCTGCAGGGCAAGAACAAGGAAGAGACCAAGGAGCGCTTTTCGAGAGAGCAAGTTCGACTTTGGCGTCGAAGCTTCGACACTCCACCTCCAGCACTAGAAGTTGACGACCCATCGCATCCACGACACGATCGTCGTTACAAAAACGTGGCATCTGAACTTCTGCCAAACACAGAATGTCTAAAAGACGTCCTAGAAAGGATGCTCCCTTACTACTTTGACGTCATGGTTCCCCAACTCAAAGCGGGGCGATCACTTTTAGTAGCAGCTCACGGAAATTCACTAAGAGCCCTTGTCATGCACCTTGAGTCTCTCAACAGTGAGGAGATTTTAAACTTCGAGATTCCGAATGGACAACCGATTGTCTACTCGATTGACGAAAATCTAAACGCAACCAGAACCCACTGGTTAGGTAGACAGGAGTAAACTAAGCCAATCTCGCAATACCTTGACTGAAAAACGCCAATCATCATTGCAGCTCGCAGTCCCAACTGAATAACTATCTCTCAAAGTTGGCCTAGAATTAATGTCGTGAAAAAATCGTTGCGTAAATCCGGTGTTCTAATAGCTATCGCACTTACTGCTGCTGCGTGCAACCACACTAAGGCTTTAGCGCCAGAGGGAGGGAGCCTCGGACTATCTCCTTCTGCGGGAGCCGGAGGAACGAATGCTCCTTCCCTAAATGGTTCAAGTACCGCGAACGCATCATCCTTCAACGGGGCAGGCTATCAAACGCCTGTTTTCCCATCGACCACAGTTCCCAACTCCTACAACGGCGTACCCCTTGGACCTACAACCATAAAGGTAGAAAATACGAAGTATGGCCAAGTGTTAGCATCACCAAGTGGGCAAACGCTCTATATGCGTATAGGTGATTCGCCAACTTATGCCGGCTGTAAATCTACTTGCGCTCTAGCATTTCCTCCCATGCTCACAAATGGAGCCCCACAGGCAACGGGCGGAATTTTAGCTGCGTATCTAGGTGTCTTGGCTGCGTCAACAAAAGGCGAGCAAATTGCATACGCTGGCCACCCGCTCTATACCTACTCGGGCGATACTGCACCTGGAATGATCTCGGCAGAGGGCGCGGGCGGAATTTGGTTTGCTATGACGCCTACTGGTGCGCCGCTTCGAGTAAAGACTGCCGGATAACCTGACCCGCCACAACTGAGACACCTTTAACTAAAAAAGGCGCCATTTATCCTGATAGCTTTATAGATATGTCAGATAACTCATTGCCATCAAAGATCGAGCGACTTCGCTCAATTTGGCTATTTGCCGAATGTTCGAAGAAAGAGCTTCAACTCCTAGAACGTGCTTGCGACGAAGCTACGGCGTCCGCTGGAACGATAATCTGCGAAGAAGGACACTTCGGTCGCGACTTTTACATGATTACGAGTGGAAGTGCAAAGGTGACCAAGAGTGGAAATGAAGTTGCTCGACTCGAAGCATCGGATCACTTTGGCGAATTAGCCCTGCTAGATCACCAACCACGCTCAGCTACAGTTACAGCAGTCACCGACGTTGAACTTCTCGTTCTACCCGCAAGAGAGTTTACATCTGTACTTGAAGAGATTCCTACGATGGCTATCCGTCTTCTAGCAACCATGGCGGCCCAACTTCGACGCGCAGACGAAGCAGCTTACGAGTAGCTCCCTTCGCGCCGATAGTGGCCGAAAGTCTTTCCCAATATAAGTGGCCTCTTAGCTTTGAAGAGGCCACTTATATATCATTTATTCTTTGCAAACTATCCAAAAGGACTATTTAGACTCTAAAGAGTTCTCCAGGATCTGTGCGACATCTAGCACTTCAACGCTTTCGCGAGCCCCACCCTCGGCCTTTTTAGCCTTTACTGCATCGTCTAGCATGATCATACAGTATGGACACGCTGTCGACACGACGTCTGGATCGACTTCTAGGGCCTGATCGACACGTTCTACGTTGACACGCTTTCCGATCTTTTCCTCTAGCCACATCCGAGCACCACCAGCTCCACAGCAAAAACCACGCTCACGATGTCTATGCATCTCTACACTCGTCACTCCTGGAACCGACTCAATAACCGATCGTGGCGCATCGTAAACACCATTGTGACGACCAAGGTAACATGGGTCGTGGTAGGTAACTTTTCCCTGCTCCAACTTATTTACTGGAACAAGCGATCCTGCACTTACCAGCTCCTTGAGAAGTTGGGTGTGGTGAACAACCTCATAGTTTCCACCCAAGGAGGCATACTCATTAGCTATTGAGTTAAAGCAGTGAGGACATGAAGCAATGATCTTTCTTGCCTTCACTTCATTTAGGGTTTCGATGTTCATCATTGATTGCATTTGGTAAAGGTACTCATTGCCTAGACGTCTCGCCGGGTCACCGGTACAGCTTTCACGACCTCCGAGGATACCGAACTTTACGCCAGCCCTATCGAGAAGTCGAGCGATCGATTGCGTGACCTTTCTAGCTCGCTCGTCAAGCGCACCTGCACATCCAACCCAAAATAGATATTCGACATCAGCAGGAATCTCTCCGTCGATCACGGGGATATCGATGTCAATAGAGTCGACCCAATCGAGGCGATGTGTAGATCCAAGGCCCCATGGGTCGCCCTGATTCTCGATGTTTCTCAGCATCGTACCTGCCTCAGTAGGAAATTCGCTCTCCATGAGAACCTGATATCTTCTCATATCTACAATCGCATCAATGTGTTCAATGTCGACAGGACAAGCTTCAACGCATGCACCACAAGTCGTACACGACCAAAGAACATCTGGATCTATGACATTTGGAACAAGCATTATCGGTTCAATAGTCGCAGTTTCAGCACTTGCAACTCGTGGCCCGAGAAGTTGCCCTGAGGTTGCAAATAAATGGTCGCGAAGCGACATCACAAGCAACTTAGGTGAAAGAGGCTTCTCGGTATTCCACGCGGGACATTGCTCCTGACATCTTCCGCACTCGGTGCAAGTGACAAGATCAAGAAGCTGTTTCCAAGAGAAGTCATTTATTTTTCCGACGCCAAAGACGGAGTCTTCGGTCAGTAACTCTGGATCCATATTGGGCGTCTTGTCGAGAGCGCCAAGTGCTCGGGGCTTACGCGAAAATGCAACGTTGACGGGAGCTGCAAAGATGTGTAGGTGCTTCGAATATGTAACGAAGACCAAAAATCCCATGATTACACCTACGTTCGCCACGACGAATATCGACTCAAGAGCAGAGTTTGCGCTGTGGCCAAGTGGTTTGAGGAGCACAGCCAACCCGTGGCTTGCAAAGGCAAAATTAGAGTAAGCAAAGTCGCCGGTATTGACCTGAGCAGCTCGATAGACGAGCAGCGTAATGATCACTAGAGCAATCCCTAGTAAAACCAACCAAGCAGCGTCATTATGAGAACCGTAAAAGCGCGATTGACGCTCTTTCTTGGAAGGAGCATTCTTGATTCGAATAACGGAAAAGACTACCAGAGACACTAAGACTGCCACCGAGAAGAAGTCTTCAGTAAATCCCAACCACGAGTCGTGGCCTATCAAGGGAATTGCAAAATTCGATTGAAAGAGTGCACCGAAGGCCTCAATAATGGTCGCGGTGAGAATTGTGAATCCCCAAAATGTAAAAAAGTGAGCGATTCCTGGAACCGTTTTCTTTAGAAGTCGCTTCTGCCCGAGTACCTCTTGCACCTCAAGGTTAATCTGTTCCGGGATATTGCGACGACGATTAGGCGCCTCAACCCCGCTCTTTACCAACTTGAAGATAAATAGCCCTCGTCTAGCTGCGAAAAAAAGCGCGACGACGGTTATCAAAAGCCCAATAGCTGCCCGCATTAACACTCCACCCTAACCAAACCATGACGTAAGAAATTAAATTCGCTGTTCGCGTCTATTGCCTAAGCGATACTACTCGAATCTACTACCTAGATAAAGCTATTTTCTAAGGTCACCTGTTTTATTACCAATCAGTAACCTTATTGTTCACCAAAGTTTTTATAGCTCTGCGAAGGTGTCGGTCCACGTTGATTTTGATACTTCGAACCAAGCTCTGGACTGCCGTAGGGCACTTCGGCTTCGGTAGTCATCATCAGAAATGAAATTTGACCGATCTTCATTCCTGGGTACACCGTTATTGGCAGGTTAGCGACGTTAGATAGTTCAAGGGTGATATTTCCATCAAATCCTGGATCAATAAAACCCGCCGTAGAATGAATCAACAAGCCAAGCCTACCTAATGATGATTTTCCCTCGAGTCGTCCAACTAGGTTTGAGCTCAACGAGACACGTTCTAACGTCGAGCCAAGAACAAACTCGCCAGGGTGCAGAATAAAAACTCCATCATTATCGACCTCTACCAGTTCAGTCATCGAACTTTGGTCTTCACGGACATCAATAATGCTCGCGGTATGGTTACGGAAAATCCTAAAAAAACGATCAACTCTGAGATCCACCGATGATGGCTGAACTGCATTATCACCAAGCGGATCTATAACTATCCGACCTTGGGCCATCTCTTCACGAATTGTACGATCTGAAAGTATCATGCCGTTAAAAGTAGTAGAAGAGCTACAGGCACCCGACAAGGATTGACGTCGTGGTAGTATCTACAGAGAATTGCGGGTGTGGTTCAATGGCAGAATATCAGCTTCCCAAGCTGAGGACGCGGGTTCGATTCCCGTCACCCGCTCCAAGTACGATGCACATCAGTTACGCTACAAATTACTGTTACCATACAGAGCAACTGCGAAATAACGTAAAGAGCCCGTCACCTTGCAAAGCCCATTACCCACATCACCACAATATCGCCGTGGTCAATCGCAAAAATGTTCAACAAGTAAGCTGTCTCGCCCTTACCGGTAGTTCCTAATTCGAACAAATTACAGTTCAAAAGTAATACCGTTCGATACCCATTTCGACAGATCAGCAGCTAGTCAACACTATAAGTGCTCAGTGAAGATGCCAAGAATGATCTCTAGAAGCATTTTGGTCTCAAAATTCCGGAGATCTTTTAATCCTTCGAGAACGAATAACCAATCCTTAACATTTTGAAGTCAATCTAAAAATATCTCGCCACCGTACGAGAATCAAAGATTACTAAGGAGCTAAAAATGAAGACTCTAACTAAGAAGATAACAACTGCAGGATTAGGTATCGCCATCGTCGCAACTGGCGCTCTATTCGTTGACCACAGCATCTCGAATACTGCAGTGAATCTACCATCCGCCCAAGTCGTAGGATCAACAACTCCCTTAGGTCCAACCCAAAACCAAGGAGGAACGAATAGACAAGGCGCTAATGGCCATAAAGGAATGCTTCAACGCGCCGAGCACGCAACTGTCGACCTCTACTCCAAGAAGAACGGAGTGGTAACTGTGACAATCGATCGAGGAACGGTACAGACGATCTCCTCAGCCTCAGTTACCATAACACATCCGGATGGAACGACCGTCTCGGTACCCGTCTCATCAGCCACACTATTTCCAAAGTTGAGCGAGACCACCATCTCCAGTGACATCGCATCAAACACACCGATTCGCGCGGTAGTTATACAAAAGGGCGGCGTTGCTACCCGCGTAATTGCATCGGCAGGACCATCGACCACCAAAACAACTGCCTAAAGGGACAAGTTACCTAGGTCACCCAAGAACATCAAGGGCGTAAGGACTTTGTATCCTTACGCCCTTAGGTTATTGTGAAGTGAGAAAAAAGCCAACAGTTCCGCTAAAGATCTGCGACGCTTTGAAGCATTTCGGGATTTGAGATCTTTATCGACCGGTATTCAACCTCTAAAATCCCGCGTCTTTGAAACTCTTTGAGAGCGCGATTCACCGAACTCCTCTGTGCCCCAACCATGGCAGCGAGCGCACCCTGGCTGATCGAAATGTAGTTATTAGAGTTTTCGCTAAGAAGAAGTCGAGCCAATTGAACTTCAATATTTGAACCTAGAAGGGCCACAACTCGAGATTGAGAACTCACTAATCGCTTTGCCACTGAGGTCATCCAAAGTCGGGCGATATCAGGTTCGTTATCAAGAAGGTCAATAAAGTCCGTTGGTTCGATATAGTAAAACTTGCAATCCTCAACTGTCCAAGCGCTGTAGGCCGTAGGCATCGACAGGATTGTAGCAATATCTCCATCAACACCCCCACTTCTTATCGAACCAACTATTTCTGTGTCCTTGGCACTTCCAATCTGGAGGTGGACAATTCCTTCCCTTAAGATCCAAACGCCGGGGTTGTTTTGCCCCTCACCGAATACCAAGGTCCCCCGGTCCATAGTTTTAATCTTGAGAACTTTACCCAGCCTCGGCAGGTCTTCCTTTATAGATCCCAGCGAGTCAACGTTGCCAACACATCGCGCGATCCAAGCCGCGGCCGCAATCCTACTTGATCGAGCACCCCCGACTTCGCCCCTACTTCTGCTCAAAGTTTCTCTGAGTAGATCTCCAAAGAAATTTTTCTCTTCCACCAGCTCGCCTCGAAATGAAGTCAGAGGTAACGATCGTTACCTCTGACGAAATATAGCGGATTGCAATAACTCAAAACCTACTTTAGGCAGATACCAACTTCTGCTGTTTGACCGAAGATCTCACAATAACGGTTCCGACAATTACGCCAAAGACGACGTGGCCGAGGAGAAATGCAGCTGGGCGCAGCATCGAGGTTGCGGCTTTATCAATTGAGGCCCAAATTACGAATTCGTTCAAAATACCTATGGCTAAAGCTATCAAAACACTCAGCGACAACTGAGTCATTGACTTCGATTCGTGACTTTTCAGAACTCCCAATATTAGAGCAAGTGCTGCACCAATCATCATCGACATAACCATGTGAATAGCCAGACCCTCGATTATCAAAGTCGAAGAATTATGCATTAGCGAAACACCTTGGTTCACTATGTGACCAATTACATCTAGAGGTGCAAAAAAGGACATTCCCTGAAAAAGCCCGACGATCATTTCAAAGACACCCATTGCCATCCCGGCTATAGCTCCGGCACCGAAACCTCTTGCAACTACGACCTTTAGTTCTCTATTCATCTTTCGAATTCCTCCCCTACTCGCGGGTATCATTTGATACCTTCACGGGTAGGTTAAGCATTTGGAGAGCTTGGGTATCGAGCAAATGTCTCAAATCAGCCCATCGTAATTTTGGAACTGTGCGCCTTTACACACTTTGAAGATCCAAATCGAATCAATTCACACAGCTAAGAAAGGCCTCCTTCACTTGCGAATCGAGCTTCAAAACCGAAGATCGTCTAAGCAGGACCTCACCTATCGCCGCCGCATCCACCAAAAATCCATCATGACCTACATCAGATTTAATCAAATCCATTGTGGCATTTTTGCCGATTCCAAGGGCAAGTTCATACTGAAGATGTGGATGAAAGAGCTCATCTCCGTCGACACCGATGACAATGGTCCTAGAGGTTATCTTTGAAAGAGCAGCCTCAACGCCACCTCTTCCCCTGCCTATATCGAAGTTCGACATCGCACGAACCAACTTGATATAGGTATTAGCGTCAAAGCGCTGGTTCAACTTATCACCGTGATGGCGAAGGTACGAATCAACTTCATACATCTGCTCCGATGACCCCTCTCTCTGAAGGGAAGGCTTATTTGAAAACCTATCATCGAGCTCGGAGGAGTTGCGATACGACAGATGAGCCACTCCACGCGCTAATGAAAGCCCCGCCTCTGGAGCTACGCCATATTCGTAGTAGCGTCCACCGCGATAGTTCGGATCCAATTCAATCGATCTAATTTGCAGCGATGAAAGTCCGATTTGAAATGCAGTTGCTCTAGCACAAGTTGCAACGAGAGCTAGTTCATCAACCATATATCCGAAGCGATAACCCCATTCGAGAGCTCTCATCCCACCCATGGATCCACCTATTACTAAGGCTAGGTGATCAATGCCAAGATGATCTATTAGAGCCTTTTCAACGGAAACCTGGTCACCAATGGTTATCTCCGGGAAATCAGCCCCAAAAACTGCTCCATTACCTCTTATTGAAGTTGGTCCAGTCGTTCCATAGCAACTACCAAAAACGTTAGGGGCTATTACGAAAAATTTGCTAGTGTCAATTGCTTTCGACGGACCAATTAGACCCTCCCACCAACCGAATGAATCACCTTCATGATGACTTGCGGCGTGTGAATCCCCCGTTAGGGCGTGAAGAACTAGAACGGCGTTGTTCCTAGCGCTATTCAATTCTCCCCAGG
The DNA here is from genome assembly GCA_021841935.1 of Actinomycetes bacterium. Lineage (GTDB taxonomy): Bacteria > Actinomycetota > Acidimicrobiia > Acidimicrobiales > Acidimicrobiaceae > Acidithrix. The sequence continues at coordinate 47,136 of JAKCDL010000008.1, forward strand.
TTTCATAGGCAACCTTTACATTACCGAGGGAAACTAATCCCTCGGTAATAAATGGAGAATCGTTAAAGAGTATTGCTTCTTTTCGATCCACCGAATTCTCCTCAGTCAACCTTTGCTGACCTAAACCCAGCTTCAAGGTCGGCCAGGATGTCGGTGATGCTCTCAAGACCGATACATAGACGAACTAGGTCTGGCGTAACTCCTGAGGCTAATTTCTCTTCCTCTGACAGCTGAGAGTGCGTAGTTGAAGCTGGATGAATAGCAAGACTTCGAACATCTCCTACATTCGCCAGGTGTGAAAAGAGCTCTAAACCTTCAATAAACCTACTTCCGGCCTCAGCTCCACCCTTAATTCCAAATCCGATAATCGCTCCCGCTCCACGGGGAAGATACTTCTTTTGAGCCGCAGTCCACGGGCTACTATCGAGGCCAGCATAGGAAACCCACTCAACCTCATCTCGCCCCTCTAGCCACTTTGCAACAGTAGTGGCATTCTGAACGTGACGCTCTATTCGAAGGCTAAGTGTCTCTAACCCCTGCAAGAATAAAAATGCATTGAAAGGCGAGACTGCCGCTCCAACGTCACGAAGGTACTGAAGACGAGCCTTTAATATGTATCGCGCTGCGAATAAAGGTTCGGGAAGTTGGCTAAATACAAGGCCGTGATAGCTGGGGTCAGGTTCCGTAAAATTGCTAAACCTACCGCTAGCCTCGTAGTCAAAGTTTCCACCATCAACAATGATTCCACCTATTGACGTACCATGGCCACCAATAAATTTTGTGGCGGAGTGAATAACGATATTTGCACCGTGAGCAAGCGGTTGGCAAAGGAATGGAGTTGCGAGGGTGTTGTCAATAACCAGGGGAATACCAAACTCTTTGGCTACAGGAACCACACCTTCGAAGTTGAAGATATCACCCCTGGGGTTGCCGATTGTTTCACCGTAGAAAGCTCTGGTGTTATCGCGAACGGCACTACGCCACTCTGCCGGATCATCCGGATTTGCGATGAATGTTACTTCCACTCCAAGCTTTGCGAATGTATGTCGAAGAAGGTTGTAGCTACCACCGTAAAGCGATGAGGAGGCTACAATATGACCGCCGCCTTCTGCTAGGTTCAGTAGAGCAATCGTCTCAGCAGCTTGCCCGCTAGCAGTTGCTAAGGCGCCAACTCCGCCCTCTAGCGCTGCTAGACGATCTTCAAAGACTGCCTGAGTTGGATTTTGAATCCTGGTGTAGATATTACCAAGTTCACTTAAGCCAAAAAGAGCTGCAGCGTGTTCAGTGTCACGAAATACGTAACTCGACGTTTGGTATATCGGAACAGCTCGTGCACCCGTAGTTGGATCGGCGACTGCGCCCGAATGGATTTGCCTAGTTTCAAAGCCCCACGATGATGACATAAAAGTAATTTCCCTTCAATAGTAAAAAGAAGATGGTTTGGCGCCAATGACCCTACGCATCGCAGGGGTATGGACTAGTGCATGTAGAAAAGTCGACTACGACTTAGGTTCGCTAGATCAAACGCATTCGCATGTGCACCGAAACTCATCTCCTAGAAACAGGGATGGCCCGGAAAGGACACCCCGCCTTGTAGCTTACGCAACTACCAGCTCTTCCTTCAGGGGCACCGTTCTGCGGGAGCGGTTGCCAGTTTGCCAGCTGAAGGACTTTGGCAAACAATCTTGAGCTAAGACCAATATAATATCTCGACCAAGTTTTCGTTCAACTGATACAAAAATTTAATTGATCGAGATTTGACTACCAATTGACCCCCTATCGGAGGCGATGGATCCATCTATTGTGATTTTATAATTACTTTTCGCCCTAATAATCTTGAAGATTTAAAACTTTTAATTATTACTCATTATCAATTAAATATCTAACGAATGAAAAATTACGTCCAATAAAGTAGTTGATTCATAATGTTATCAACGAACTTATTCGATACAAAGATTCGACGAATTTAACCTTCAAATTCACTAATTCATACCGTTACGACTCTATAATCGTCTGAATTGATCGTCTCTCCGATTGGATATTCACGATCCATATTTGATGAACTCATCACTTACTTCTGAATATCACCTGATAAGTAAAGAGCACATTCCCTACTAGAAGTAGTTATCGTGATCGATGAAGAGCAGGCAGGCAGTCAACTCAAACTTAAAGATACGATTAATGACAACTTGTTTCAAATATTGGCACATTACAAAAGTTATGGTTTGGTAAAAGTTATGGCAAAACTCCAAAGTAAGCCAATAAAAATGAGCCCTGATTGCCTAATTCGAGATAGATTATCGTCATATGATTATGATTTCAGCTCTTAAAAATGCATTCAGAAACTACATCAACTTCCAAGGACGCGCGGGTAAGGGTGAATACTGGTGGTTTGTGCTAAGCGTCATAGTGCTCGAAGTAATTATCGCTGCACTTACCAAAGCATCCAGCATCTTTGGAATTATAGGAGTACTCGTTTATCTCGCACTACTTCTTCCTGGACTCGCGGTAGCAGTGAGGCGGTTACACGACACCGACCGTTCAGGTGCATGGATTTTGATAACTTTCATTCCACTAATCGGATCAATCTGGCTACTAATCCTCTTGCTCCAAAAAGGAAACGTAGAAGCCAACCGATATGGAATGCCTGCTCATCAGCTCACTCGCTAAAAATACGCACCCGTCGCTAAATAGGTTTATACCTACAACGCCCTACAGAGAGACCGCTATCAACGCAAGCTGGTGGCGGTCTCTGTAATTAAATGTGTCAGTAGCTAAAACGAGGGTCTATTCCATTCACTCACAGAAGATAATTCCTCCCTCAGTGGAGGTTCAGCACCTTCTCTCTCACAGGTAATCGAAGAGACCTCCATCGCCGCAATCACAGCTCTTCGAACCAGCTCATAGTTGCTCAAATCTTTCTTTGAATATCCCTTGGAGAGCCAGTATGCAAGAAATCCTCCAACAAATGAATCCCCAGCTCCAACTGTATCGACCACATCGACCTTTGGAACTTCGAATGTCTCAAATTTGCCTGAATGGTATAGCTCCAGGGGCAATCCACCATTTGTAACAAAGACTATTCCTGCACCCGCTTCCTGAATCTTGCGAACCGACTCTTCGTGGGGTACGTCACCGAAAAGGTAATAAAGATCTTCGGTACTTACTTTTACTAGGTCACTTCGAGCAAATATTCGATGCACTCGATCTAGATAATTTTGACGATCGCGAACAGCGGCTGGCCTGCAATTTGGATCTATCAACACAATCAAATCATCTGCACAATTACGAATCAGCATCTCACCGGCGGTAGCCATGGGCTCGACGAATAGCGCAAGGGTACCGATGTAGAGCGCAGCCAGTTCTGAAGAAAACTCTTCCGTAACTTGAACAAGCGACTCAATGTCAATTTGAAATGCTGCGGTGTCGTGGAGGTGAAAGTGATAATTTGCCACACCATCTTCCACTTCGGCGATTGCAATTGTGGTTGGCAGTACCAGTGCGTCCGGATAACCAAGAACCACACCATCTTCGAGCAGCTTTGCTCTAATTCTTCTACCAAAGATATCCTCGGAGATACCCATTAGGGCAAGAGAACGTGCTCCGAGTCGAGCGACGGTTCTAGCAACGTTGAATGGGCCTCCTCCTTCAACTATCACAGGTGGCTTGTCATTTGTAACGATAAGGTCGACGAGATTTTCGCCAATCACACCTACCAAATCACGCAACATTGCCTACCGCCTAACCTGCGAAGTAAGGTTCACAACTTCACTCAAAAGGAAAAATCTACACGACGAATTAGTAGGCAGCGTAGCAAATAAGCATCATCGCTTGAGAGAATTGCCCCTCAATGCGCGAAGGAGAAGTTGGACCCGACATTGAAGCAACAGCATCAGGGTCTCTTTAACTTGTCTACGTCAACGATCCAGAAATTTAAGTCGCTCTCGCCGTTGCATCAATGCTTCATGGATGAATGCTCAGTAGGTGAACCAAAACAGCAGCTTCGATCAAAATTCGTAGTTTGGCCGCAACGACCGCAGAAGTCCACATGTGGAATTTGCTCCAATAGTAAAACGAATGATACAAAATATGGCCGGCCGACGTTGGTATACTTTAGGGGGTCATAATCGGTACAGTAACCTTTTGTGTTGAACTATGGATTGGGAAGGTACTTCGGTTGACGAAAGAGAGAAAGCCAGCCGAGCTACGTCGAAAAGAAATTATCGAGGTCGCTGTCGCCCACTTTGCGACTATGGGCTTCAACGCAACTTCAACGGCAAGTATCGCTACTGACGCAGGGATATCTCAAGCCTACCTTTTCAGGATCTTTCCATCGAAGTCACAACTGATCTCCGCCTGCATTGACTATGCCTTCGATCGTGTGGAGGAGTTGCTTAGCGCGGCATCTCAAGGTCTAAGCGGCGGAGATGCACTACTGGCAATTGGAAACGCATACCTAAACTACCTTTCCGACAAAGACCTACTACGGGCTCAGCTTCAGTGCTATGCAGCAGCGTCAGATCCCGAAATCGGATCGTTAGTACGTCAAAGGTACAAGAAACTTTGGGCACAGGTCGCCGAGATCGACGGAATCGCAAAGGAAGAAGTCCGCGACCTCTTCGCAAAGGGAATGCTCATAACGGTCTTGGCCGGCATCGAAATCATAGACGTCGACCCAAAATGGGTTATCGAGGCCGAGGTATTCCCACCTTGTCCAGTATGTGGAGAATCACCTTCCTACGACGATAATATGACGATACTTCCTCATACACATTGATGATTTACAAATTCCGCCTCCTAAAAGGTACTACCTTTATTAGTTTCTAACTAAACATTGCAGACGCAGGAGATGGATAGATGACATATAACGTCGTCGCTGAAGTATCTGGAACAATTAGCGAACTTCGCGTCGTACCTAGCTCTGTAGTTACCGAAGCGGCCATTATTTGTTACATCGAATCCATGAAGATGGAGTACGAGGTAAGAAGCGACGCTTCGGGACTAATTGTCAATATCAATGTCAAATTGGGCAGTCAAGTTTCAGTTGGCGACACCATATGTACTATCGAGACGAACGATGCAACCGTACCTAGCGATCAGCAGAGTCAAGAAGAGAATCATTTGCCCAGATTCGAGGATCTTGACAAACGAAACGAACTTTACTTCTCGCAGTCAAAACGCCTGCGCCAAGATCGGCGATCTGGCGAGCCAACTGCTCTCGAAAGAATCGGCTTACTATTTGATGAAGGCAGCTTCGAAGAGTACGGAAGATTTGCAATCGCAGCCCAAAGAAGACGACGAAACTACAACGACCTCGTAGCAAGAACTCAAAACGACGGCGTCATCACGGGAATCGGTACAATAGGAGGAGCCCCAGCTGCAACAATTTGCTATGACTATGATGTCCTCGCCGGAACCCAAGGCATACAAAACCACCGAAAACTCGACCGAATCCTTGAAATCATAGCCCGTCGCAGGTTGCCTCTAATTACATTTGCTGATGGCGGGGGAGGAAGACCGGGCGACACCGACGGATTTGTACCTACGGGGCTCGAAGTGAGCTCATTTGCCGAAATAGCCAAGCTATCCCAGAATATTCCCCACATAGCGATCGCGAGCGGCTACACCTTTGCCGGAAATGCAGCACTTGCCGCAGTAGCTGACGTAATAATCGGAGTCGACGGACTCTCGATGGGCATGGGCGGTCCGGCCATGATAGAAGGTGCCGGACTGGGGAGCTTTCATCCGAGCGAAGTGGGCCCCATTGACGTTCATGAGGAGTCTGGGACGATCGACATTAGAGTTCCCGACATCGACAGCGCAATAAAGCTTTGCAAAACGATCCTCGATCTAGCTTCCAATAATGTGAAACCTTCTTCTGAACCAATAGCTAACGTTGACCTCGATCTCATCGTGCCTCAAAAGAGGGGGCGCACCTTCGATCTCGATTCGGTGATTAACGGGGTCTCGGACGGCAAAACAACGATTGAACTAAAACCCAAATATGGAAAAAATCTCCGTGTCTTTATGGCACGTATCGAGGGATTTAGTGCCATTATTATTGCAAATGATTCTCGACATTTCGCGGGTGCTATCGATAAAGACGCCTCTGAAAAGGCGATCTTCGCTTACAAACTTGCAGATAAATTCAATTTGCCAATAGTTTCACTAATTGACACGCCTGGGTTTGTCGTTGGACCGCATGAAGAATCACGAGGTGGCGTTCGAAGCTTTGGACAACTCTTCATCGAGGGATCCCGTTGTAAATCCGAGACGATCGCTATAGTTCTCCGTAGAGGCTACGGCCTTGGCGCTATGGCAATGACCAAAGGGTCCTTCAAAGAAACATTCAAAACTATCTCGTGGCCAACTGGCGAGTTTGGAGGGATGGGACCGGAGGGCGCTATCCGCCTCGGGAACAGAAAAGAGCTCGAAGCCATCGCGGATCTAGCACAGAGAGAGGAAAGGTACAACCAACTACTGCAAGCGCTTTTGAACTCCACTAGCGCCCTTTCATTGGCAGATGCCTTCGAAATCGACGAAGTCATTAAACCTAATGACACCCGCTCTTGCCTCAAGCGGCTATTCGAACAAATCTCTTTGAGCAATCAATAAAGTGATCGGCTAAAGGCCACTATGACCGAATAGAGCTCCAACTCCTGCCGTTACTGCCATAGCAAGTGATCCACCGATCATGACGCGTATCGTTGCACGTATAGGTTTCGCGCCACCAACTTTGGCTCCGATCCATCCAATTACTGCAAGGGAGGCAATTGCGACCGCAACAATAACTGGTATCTTTATCGACGAAGGTGAAAGTAAAAGTGCCACTATTGGAAAGATGGCACCGAAGGTAAACGCGGCTGCAGATGCAAGAGCGGCTTGAACCGGATTAGCGCGATTCATATCGGCAATACCAAGCTCCTCACGAGCGTGAGACCCTAAGGCATCATGAGCTGTCAATGCTTCAGCTACTTCAAGAGCCAACTCTTTAGAAAGTCCTCGCTCCTGGTAAAAGCCTGCGAGTTCACGAAGCTCTGCTTCAGGATAATGCTCCAACTCAAGCGCTTCACGAGCTAGATCTGCCTCTTCGGTATCGCTTTGCGACGAGACGGATACGTACTCACCAGCTGCCATTGCCATGGCGCCCGCCGCAAGAGCAGCGAGTCCAGTCGCAAGAATACCAGAGCGGGACGCAGAGGTCGCGGCAACGCCAATCATGATTGAAGAAGTTGAAACAATACCGTCATCCGCTCCTAATACGGCCGCCCTTAGCCAACCTGCACGGTGAAGCTTATGGGACTCGATTTTCGGATGCGGTTTCTTATTTTCGACGGAGGTCATGTGGCTATTCTAACTTCATGTCGTGTGAATTGAAACTTAGGTTACCGAGAGTTAAGGAAGGCTTTACCAAAATGGAACTAACGGCCTCGATTAGTAAGTCAAAGCTTCAATTTAGTAACATTGAAGAAAATCGGATCTTATAAGGAGAATCAATGGCCGACACCTTCGGAACTCGACGTTCACTTACCGTCGGTGACAAAACATATTCGATCTATTCACTCGCGGACGAAACGAAACTAGGTGAAGTAAGTAAGCTTCCCTATTCGTTGAAGATCCTCCTCGAGAATCTTCTTCGAAAAGAAGATGGTCTATCCGTAACACCGGAGGACATCACAGCATTGATTTCGTCACGAAACGAAGAGCGCGAAATTGCATTTTCACCAGCGCGAATTCTCATGCAGGACTTTACAGGGGTACCCGCCGTCGTTGACTTGGCGACGATGCGCGATGCAATTACTGGACTAGGAGGAGATCCTTCAAACGTCAACCCGCTCATTCCTGCCGAACTCGTCATCGATCACTCGGTGATAGCCGATGACTTTGGAACATCTAACTCTTTCTCAATTAATGCTGCACTCGAGGCGCAGAGGAACAAGGAGCGATACCAGTTTCTAAGGTGGGGCCAACAAGCGTTTAATAACTTTGTAGTAGTTCCACCGGACACCGGCATCTGCCACCAAGTCAATCTCGAGTATCTTGCCCGTGTCGTTTTCGTTGACGATGAAGGCGTTGCCTATCCAGATACTCTCGTTGGAACCGACTCTCACACAACGATGATAAATGGCCTTGGTGTCGTCGGATGGGGAGTCGGCGGGATCGAGGCTGAGGCCGCGATGTTGGGCCAGCCGATATCGATGCTCATACCAAAGGTTGTAGGAATCAAATTAACAGGAGAACTTCCAGCTGGAACTACAGCGACCGACCTAGTCCTAGTCGTTACAGAGATGTTACGCAAGCATGGTGTGGTCGGAAAGTTCGTTGAGTTCTATGGTCCCGGCTGCGTAAACGTACCCCTTGAAAATCGCGCAACAATCGGAAATATGTCGCCGGAATATGGATCAACGATCACCGTTTTCCCGATCGACAACGAGGTCATCCGTTATCTTGAACTGACGGGTAGATCGAAAGATCAAATCGCCCTCGTGGAAGCATATGCAAAGGCTCAAGGACTTTGGCTCGACCCGGCCGTGGAACCCGAATATGACGAGAAGCTCGAACTTGATCTATCAACAGTAGTTCCGTCAATATCGGGGCCATCGAGACCACAGGACCGTGTTTCGCTTTCTTCAGTAAAAGAGAGCTTTGAAGCAGCCCTAACGAAGCAGATCGCCATTTCAAATGGAGACCGTGGAGCTAAAGGTCAAGTGACCTTAGAGGACAACACTACCTTTGAAATTGAACACGGTGCAGTAGTAATAGCTGCGATCACTTCTTGCACAAATACCTCCAATCCTTCGGTAATGGTTGCCGCCGGCCTTGTTGCGAAGAAAGCGGTGGAGCGAGGCATTACAAGAAAGCCATGGGTGAAGACCACTCTTGCACCAGGCTCAAAGGTGGTAATGGAATACTACGATCGCTCGAATTTGACTCCTTACCTCGAAAAAATGGGGTTCTTCCTAGTCGGATACGGATGCACAACTTGCATCGGAAACTCTGGCCCTATTCTTCCCGAAGTTTCACAGGCGATTAATTCAAACAACATCGCAGCAGTATCAGTGCTATCTGGAAACCGAAACTTCGAGGGACGCATCAATCCTGATGTTCGCATGAACTATCTAGCTTCACCTCCTCTGGTAATCGCATATGCGATAGCTGGAACAATGAATATTGACATCATGTCAGAACCTATTGCTACAGATGCTGAGGGCAAAGATGTATACCTGAAGGATATCTGGCCAACTGAAGCAGAAATTGCTGAGGTAATCCGAGAGGCGATTGGGACTGAAATGTTTGCGTCGTCTTACCGTGGAGCATTCGAGGGTGACGAAAGGTGGAGGTCCCTTAGCATACCAACTGGAGACCACTTCGCCTGGGATAACGAGACTTCCACATACGTAAGACAAGCGCCGTTCTTCGATGGATTAACTAAAGAGCCAAAACCGGTAGCCGCAATATCCGGCGCAAAAGTACTTGGAATCTTCGGAGACTCTGTAACCACAGACCATATCTCTCCGGCTGGAAATATCCGACCAACTTCGCCCGCCGGCACATGGCTTACGGAAAATGGCGTGAACAGCGATGACTTCAACTCTTACGGTGCACGAAGAGGAAATCACGAAGTGATGCTAAGGGGCACCTTTGCAAACATTAGAATCCGAAACCGCCTAGCCGATGGAAAAGAGGGGGGATACACAAAGTTGCTTCCCGATGGCGAGATCACCACGATCTACGATGCCGCTATGAAGTACAAGGAACGTTCTATTCCCCTAGTCATTCTCGCTGGCAAGGAGTACGGCTCCGGTTCATCTCGTGACTGGGCCGCAAAGGGTACTAACCTCCTTGGAGTAAAGGCAGTTATCGCTGAAAGTTTCGAGCGAATCCACCGATCAAACTTGGTCGGAATGGGTATATTGCCGCTCCAATTCCTCGAAGGACAAAACGTAGATTCTTTAGAACTCACAGGTTACGAGGACTTCTCGATCTTAGGCGTTGAGGCATTGAATAGTGGGGTAAAGCCATCAACTTTGAAGGTCCTCGCAGATGATAAAGAGTTTTCCGTTCGACTTCGAATCGACACACCAGGAGAACTAGAGTACTACCGCCACGGGGGCATACTTCAATATGTTCTAAGAAATCTTGCGGCCAAATAAAAGGCCTCTTGACTCAGATGGACACGATAGTGTCCATCTGAGTCAACCAAGACTTGAATTTACAACACTTCCAATCACCAAGACCAAACTCAGGATGGTCAAAAGCGTTACCGGCTGATGCAATAAAACGGACGAGAGGAAGACGGTAGCTATGGGTTGCAGGTAAAGATAGAGTGCCGCAAGGTTCGCTCCCCCACTAGCCACACCTTTAATCCAAAAAATCATCGCGATAAGATTTGAACCAAGACTTACGACTATTATCTCGCCAAAATTAGCAAGTAAAATACTCTTCGGATGAGTACCGTTGAATATTAGTGGTGCTATAAGCGCGACAGGAGCAGAGTAAATTGCCATCTGTGCGCTCTTATCAAACGCCGGGATCCGCCACCGATCAGAAAAAGCGGTAAACAGTGCCCAAGAAATTGCTGCAAAAGTCGCAAATGCAATTCCGATTACTGTTACAACATGCCCCTTGACGGCCACACCGCCAAAAAGTGGAATGGTACTAGCTAATATTGCAACGACGAGCGACACAATCAACCTCTTAGATGGCATCGCTTTTTTAGACCAAGCGAAAATAAGAACTATCCATACCGGCTCGGTCGTCAATACAATTCCAACCGACGAAGCTGATGTCGAGGCCAGAGCAAGAGAGATAAACAGGTTGTAACCTACTCCGCCAAAGATCGAATATGCGGCAGTTCTCACCCAACCAACGTCACCTCGAGCGGGCGTCACAATTCGACCTTGAAGAATTGAACGAAATATATAGAGGAGTACAAAGGCCGAAGCGGTAGGAACTAACCTCCAAAAAAAGAGCCAGCTGCTAGAAAAAGAGGAGCTCAAGGCAGACGTTGCGACCGGCGCTGAGCCCCATATTACTACGGCAGCAAGGAGGTATAGCTGTTCGGTTAGCTGCCTAGTTGTCTTCACTTTGATACTGGTTCTTTGGACGCTTACGATTCGCGAACTTGGTGAACGAGGGAATATATGTCAAATTGACAGATCCAATCGGACCACTACGGTGTTTAGCGATGATAATCTCTGCGCTATTTTTATCTTGAAACTCATCTTCGGGGCCGCCGGCATCTCTCGATATGAACATAACCACGTCGGCGTCTTGCTCCAAAGAATTATGCACAACAACTCCATTGGCAATAAAGTTATGGTAATTTTCAACCTCAAGGTCATAAACCGCATCAAATCCAACTGGATGTATATCTACGAATTTGAGGAACTTTGTTGTAAGGCTCAATTGGGCTACCGCACCGTGGTCATGAGATCGATTACGACGGCTTTCATCAGCTTCCGTAACTGCGATCTCTTCTCCCTCGTTTATCTGCCAAAGCATCTTCCAGCCGCTACGCGTCAAAAACCGATGGTTGAGAGTACTGATAATTTCCGGTCCACCGTCAATTTCAACCCGAAAGATAGGACGATATCCACTTAGAAACACTCTTTTCACAGTCGCCGGAAAATAAGACTTAGATCCTTCGTCATATGCGACAACCTGAACAAAGGAGTCGCTCGCCAATCGCTCGAGTGTTGCTATGGAGACATCTTCCCCGTTGGCAAGACGCACCTTCGTTGATCCATCTAGACATCCCGATTCACGTAGATCAGCTAAGGTAGGGCGCTTGTCCTGCCGACTCTCCACACCTCTCGAGAGCTGGGAGAGGGCAACCACCGGTACTTCTAATTCTCTCGCCAGAAGTTTAAGACCCCTAGATATCTCTGACACTTGAACTTGGCGCGATTCAGCCCGCATTCCCCCTGACATCAATTGGAGATAATCAACAACTATCAGTCCGAGTTCTCCTAAATTTGCCTTTAATTTTCTTGCTCGGGTTCGAATATCAAGTACCGAAACATTGGGTGAATCGTCAATGTAAAGGGGCGCACTTCCGAGGGTAGAGAGTGTCTTTGAGATTCTTTGCCACTCATCATTACTCAAGTCCCCATTCTTGAGGCGTTTTGAGTCAACTCGCGCCTCAGAGGCAAGTATTCGTTGGGTAAGTTCGATATGGCTCATTTCAAGAGAAAATATCAGGACCGGTAACTGCTGTCGGGCTGAAACGTGACTCGCGATACCAAGTGCAAAGGCCGTCTTTCCCATTGCTGGACGAGCTCCCACTATGATCATCGCCGACTTTTGAAGGCCCGACAAGATCTCGTCCAAATCGTCTAATCCTGTTGAAATGCCACTTATATGATCGCTGCTGCTACTCCGGGCCTCAAGATCATCTAAGGTTCGATTAAGTGCATCCCTTAGCGCCACTAAAGTATTGGAACTCTTCTTGCTTGAAATCTCGAAAATTAGAGATTCTGCTTTATCAAGCACTTCATTTACATCTTCTGGCACCGAGTAGCTCATCTCAGCGACCTTTGTAGCGGCGGCGATGAGCTTTCTTAGAAGAGAGTACTCCTCCACAATCGTTGCATATCGTGCGGCACTTCCCATGGTCGGTGTGGAGGCCAACAATTCAATCAAGTATCCAGTGCCGCCAATAGCCTCTAATTTACCCATCCTACGAAGCTCATCAGAGACACTCACGGTATCGCAAACAGCCAACTTGCTATTCAACTTTTGAATTGCTTCGAAAACAATTTGATGGCTTGGCTTGTAGAAATCTTCCTTAGAAACCCTCTCAAGAGCCTCACCGATGGCGTCCTTCGAGAGCAACATGGCGCCTAAAAGAGACTCTTCGGCCTCTAAGTTATGTGGTATCGATCGTTCAGTTGACGCGCCGATGAAGTCGCCATCACCACTTCTCGCCATAACTTTCCTATCTTTAGATCAAAAAAAGGCCCGCGTTCCAAAGAACACGGGCCCTCCTTACAAGGAATTAATACTACTCTGTCACGTCGACTGTTATAGTTACCTTGACATCAGGATGAAGCACAACCAAAACGTCGTGTTTACCCAGCTTCTTAATGTGATTATCAAGGTGAACCGCCCTACGATCCAAAGTGACCGAGAAGGCCGCTTCGATCGCTTCGGTAATTTCATGTTGAGTCACCGAACCGTAGAGAATACCTTCGTGCGCCGCATTGCCTGCAAGGGTGACACGACCACCGGCCAAGACTCTCGCCACTGCCTCCGCACCTTCACGGTTTTTACGATCCCTAAGGTCGCGTGCTCTTCTCATGGCATCAGCTTGAGCCTGGATGCCAGCTGTGGCAACAATCGCATGACCTTGAGGAATAAGGAAGTTACGGGCATAGCCATCAGCAACATTTACTATGTCGCCTCTCTTACCCAAATTTGAGAGGTCGCTACGTAAAACTACTCGCATTAGTTCGCATCCTCCAACTCGACATCTTCAACCAAATCTTCGATAACTTGGTCATTCGCTGGCGCTTCGAACTGCGCATTACGATCGGGCTTTGGTCCACGAAGTGAGGTTCTCTCTGCCACCATACGCTGAGTGTACGGAAGAAGCGCCATTTCACGGGCATTTTTGATTGCATTAGCGATAGCTCGCTGATGCTGATCACAGTTGCCCGAGACTCTTCGTGCTCTGATCTTCCCGCGCTCACTCATAAATTTCTTCAACGGATCAACGTCTTTGTAATCGATGTAGTCGATTTTTTTGATGCAGTAAAGACATACTTTTTTCTTTATCTTCTTCGTCGTCTCTTTAGGAGCTCGACGAGAAGAACTTTTGTCACCTTTAGCCATTAGAAAGGCTCCTCTCCTTCGTCACTGTAACTAGCTGGGTTGATCTCTTGAAATGAGGGGCCTCTGCTCGCAGTTTGTGCAGGTGCACCATAAGACTGCTGCGGTGCAAAAGAATCCCCTCCTCGCTGCCTGCGCTCAGCTCGGTTTAGCTGAGCTGAAGCATAACGAAGACTCGGACCAACTTCTTCAGCCAAAATTTCGTTCTTTGTTCTCTTCTGACCATCTTGGTCTTCCCAAGTTCGCTGCTGTAGCTGTCCATAGACAATTACACGCGAACCTCTCTCTAGAGACTGTGAGGCGTGCTCGGCAAGCTCTCTCCAGCACACTACATCAAAGTAAGAGGTGGATTCTTCCCATTCATTAGTCTGACGGTTTTGCCACCTTCGATTGACGGCGATACTAAAGGTCACGCTCGGTAAACCGGATTGGGTATACCGAAGTTCGAGGTCACGTGTGACATTACCTATGAGAGTTACCGAATTTCCGTTCGACACAGCTTTCTCCAGATTCGCAAGTGTCGCGAGTTTAAGCTCGCGTAATTTATGCAGTTGCCTCTTTGGCGGGAGCGCTACCCGCGACACGTTCAGGAAGCCGAATGATTTTGTGGCGAAGTACACCATCAGTAATAGAGAGAACTCGAGCGATTTCAGCGACTGTTTGAGGCGTCGAACCAAACTCGATTACCGAATAGTTGCCCTCTTGCACCTTATTAATTTCGTATGCAAGCTTGCGACGACCCCATCGGTCGATCTTTCCTACACTACCATCTTGACGCGCAAGATCTGTAACACGATTGATAATAGCATCCGCATCTCCGTCACTTAGACGCGAGTCGAGGATGACCATTAGCTCGTATGGTCGTACCATCTTTTCTCCTCCTCCGGACCCTACTTGACATAGGGGCTCTGCACGGTGCAGAGCAGGGGTGGGGTTTCCCACAATATCAAGCCTTTAACAATACCCGATGAGTACTTCAGTTACGATCAGTCGGAGGAGAATAAGGGTGGAGATCAGTAGATCTTTCCTACCGAACTTTCTGCGGAATGGTAAGTGTGCGACTCCGTTGGAAATTGGGAAGTGCGAACTTCTTTTACAAACTTCGAAAGTGCGTCAACAGAAACTTGCTCAACGTCAGCGTAGGCTTTCACAAACTTTGGACGGCGCCCAACTCCGTAACCGAGAACGTCGTGGTAGACAAGAACTTGACCATCGCAATTCAACCCAGCTCCGATTCCTATCGTAGGAATGCTAAGTGACGAAGTAATCTCAGTCGCTAGATCATTAGGAATCGCTTCGAGCACTATTGCGAAAGCACCGGCAGCCTCAATAGCCTTTGCATCTTCGATAATTCCTCTTGCAGCCTCTAAGTCCTTACCTTGGACCTTGAAACCGCCAAAGGAGTTGACTGATTGTGGTGTCAGACCAATATGCCCCACCACTGGAATTTCGGCATCCACAAGGGACTTAACTACATCTGCGCGCTTCTTCCCACCTTCAACCTTCACCCCTTGGGCGCCAGCGCGAATTAGCTTTGCAGCCGCCTTCTTTGCATCTGACTTTGAGGTATGGTAACTCATCCACGGCATATCGGTCACGACCATCGCACGCGTGTCTGCCGCTTTGACAGCTTTCGTGTGGTAGGCCATATCACTTACAGTCACCGACAGAGTATCGCTGTGGCCAAGAACGACCATTGCAAGAGAATCTCCCACAAGAATCATCTCGGCTCCAGATAAATCAACGTGACGAGCACTGTGGAAGTCGTATGCGGTGATCATGGTCAGCGGTTCGAATCCGCGCGATACTTTGATTGACCTTACCTTGGGTACGGTAATACGCTCAGATGACATTTCTACCTCCTGTGTCCCGCGCATGAAAGCTGCAGGCACTCACGTAGTTTATAAACAATATCTGGACAATTTATTCCAGAAGTAGCCCCAGGTCAATGGTCAATTCAAATTTAGGCACTTTCAACTTCTAAGACGAACGGCGCCAATATACGTATCAAGTGATTGAAGTGACAATATAGACACACCTCTACCTCGTACACTTTTACTTCAAGGTCAGAAAGAAGATACCTTTCCACCTCGCCACTTCTATTCTCGAGGCACCTACCGTGCGCCGGAAGCTTAGGGCCAAACGCATAGTAAACATTTACAACTTTACCTTCAGCGCAGATTGGACACTCGCTATCCTGCTCTACTCCTAGATTCGAAGCTGCCCGAATCAAGTCCGGATGGGCGTCACAAATCTCATCCTTAGTTAACTCACCACGGTTGTACGCACGAACAAGCGCCCTCCGCGCAAGCACGAAGTCTATCGACCTCTCCCTGACTCCCTTGAGACTCTCTTTCTCAAACATCACTGCTTTAAATGCTACCGATCTTTGACAAACTACTCATCGTTATCGACAAATCGAGAGGGTCTCAATAGGAGACTGGAGTTCGAATTGCAGAAATATTATTAAATTGGAATAAAGTATTGATATATCAGTTTGATATATCAATCAAAGTACTGCGAAGGAGGTAGCAAGCAATTGGGACGTGGATCATCAACATTCCTTGAGCTGGCTATTCTTTCCGTACTCAAAGATGAAACTCCGCAGAATGGGTACCAGATACGTAAAACGCTCTCTGGCCTCTGTGGCTCACTTCTCCAATTCTCCTTCGGTTCGTTATATCCTGCCCTCGGAAGACTCGAAGAAAGAGCAGCGATCGTAACGCTCGGCACCGGAACTGGAGATAGTGACTTCATTTCTACCGGCTCAATAACTGGCGACTCAGCGTCAAAAAGAGATTGGCTGAGAGATCTGGTTCCCCAACGCGCTCTAGAGCGAAGTGGACGTAACACAAAATCCTATGTCATTACCGACATTGGACAAAAGCTCTACTCAGAACTCGTAGAGCATGTGCCATTGGAGAGCGAACGAGATGTTCTTACGTGGCTATCACTACTCGATGAAAATTCGTACGCCACAGCTATCGAACGTATAAACGATCGCATCGCGACCATAGCTGGCACACAGCGAGTTAAATCTCGAGTTAGCAGCACTTCTCAACTTAGTAAGTCAAAAATCTCAAACGTAATAGACAAGAGAATGGCCGATCTAGCTGCCAATGAGATCAATTTTCTCAAGCAACTAGTTCTAAGTCTCTCAAACAATGAAATTCAAGGGGAAATAGCCTCGATGAATTTTGGAAAGGACATGTAATGGGCGACAAAATTAGAGTCGCATTGGCGGGCGTAGGTAACTGTTCTAGCTCCTTGGTTCAAGGAGTTAAGTACTACCAGAACGCCGACCCCAGTGAAACAGTACCAGGACTCATGCACGTTGTCCTTGGAGGATACCACGTAGGCGATATCGAATTTGTTGCTGCATTCGACGTGGATGCGACCAAAGTAGGCACCGACCTCTCCAAGGCAATACACGCAGGTCAGAACAACACTATCAAATTTGCCGAAGTCGAAGACTCGGGAGTAACCGTGATGCGCGGACCGACACTCGATGGTCTAGGTAAGTACTATCGTATGTCAATTGAAGAGTCGCCAGCGGAACCGGTAGACGTAGTTCAGGTGCTGAAAGACTCAAAGGCAGACGTCCTCGTTAGCTATCTCCCGGTCGGATCCGAGGAGGCACAAAAGTTCTATGCTCAAGCCGCTATCGACGCAAAGGTTGCGTTCGTAAATGCAATTCCGGTTTTCATCGCCTCCGATCCAGAGTGGGCGGCAAAATTCACAGAAGCTGGCGTTCCGATCGTAGGAGATGACATTAAGAGTCAAGTTGGCGCCACTATCGTTCACCGCGTTCTGGCACGCCTCTTCGAGGACCGTGGCTTGGTTCTTGACCGTACTTACCAGCTGAACGTCGGTGGCAACATGGACTTCAAAAATATGCTTGAACGTGAGAGGCTTGAATCAAAGAAGATCTCAAAAACACAAGCGGTAACAAGTCAAGTTGATAAGACACTCGACGACCATAATGTCCACATTGGTCCTTCAGATCACGTTGCGTGGCTTGAAGATCGCAAGTGGGCCTACATTCGCCTAGAGGGTAGAAACTTCGGTGACGTACCATTGAATGTCGAACTCAAACTCGAAGTATGGGACTCCCCCAACTCAGCAGGTGTTATTATCGACGCGCTTCGATGCGCCAAGATCGCAGCGGACCGGAAGATCGGCGGTCCAGTACTTGGAGCATCTGCATACTTCATGAAGTCTCCACCGGTACAATACCGCGACCATATTGCACACGACATGGTTAACGATTTCGCAAATGGAAATATCTAGCCCTAAATTCGCAAAGAATTGCTAGGAAAATAAAAGGCCCTGCCGATGCCGGCAGGGCCTTTTCATAACCTATATTGCCGAGGCTAACGACGACGGTAAATCGTTGCCTTAGCCTTAGCCCCCGATGAAGTTAATCTTTCCGAAGACAGAACTTCATCAAAGTCAGACATCGTAAATTTGTCGGATATCGTCTCTGAACTATCAGATTTTTCAAATACTAGATCTACCAAAAATTGATCTACTTCGTAAATCCATCTACTTTCATCGATGAAGACGTCCTTCAATTTGGCTTTACCGTCAATCTCTTTGTGCAACCTCGTCAACTTCTTGGTTAGGTTCAAAATCGATTCGACATCATCTCTTTGCGCCGCTACAGACCCAAAGGGTGCATCAACTGATGGCAGCCAGGTTCTAACCGCGCTACTAAAACCCCTTCCTGGAGCATCACTCCAATGAAGTGGAGTGCGAGCGCGATCTCGAAGAAATACGTTTTTCGTGGAGTCAAGACTCATAGTATCGACCATCTGCTCACGAGAAATGTCAGCGTCGACGGTACCAATTTCATCACCGTAGTAGAGAACCACAACACCAGGCAAGGTAAAAAGAAGTACTAGCGCCAGTCGAATCGTGTCTTCATCGTCGCCACACCAGCGCGTTGGAAATCTAGATATATCGTGATTTGAACCCGTCCACGTTGCAATCGAAGCTAGTGGCTGTTCAGAGAGTGCAAGGTGCACGGCATCGTGCATCCCGCGCGCGCTAAATTTTGTCATCACAAATCCAAAGTTGAAAGTTAACTGCAACTCGTCATCGTCGCCAAAAAACTTCACCAGAGCTGCAGGGTCATTGACCCACGTCTCCCCCAATAGAAGTCGTTCCGGCTTATACTCCTCTGCAATAGCTCTCCAGCTCTTATAAAGCCCATGAACCTCAGGGCGGTTTGCCGAATAAACCGGAAGATTTCCGTAGGTGGCACCAAGCTCACCACCTTGCGCTGGCGGATCATCCCTGAGTTCTGCGTCTTTAAAGATTCCATGGGCGACGTCGATCCGAAAACCATCCACTCCGAGATCGAACCAAAACTTTAGAATATCTTCGAATTCCTGCTGCACCTTCAAGTTCCACCAATTGAGATCGGGCTGATCCACGAGGAAATTATGAAGAAAGTACTGGCCGCTCTTCTCATCGAACGTCCAAGCGCTTGCACCCGTAGCATCAATCCAATTATTTGGCGGTTTTGAACCACCTTCGCGACCACTAGACCAAACGTAGTAGTCGCGGTAGACGTTATCCGACGACTTATTTGCCTCGATAAACCACCTGTGCTGACTACTTGTATGATTTGGCACTAAATCCATAATCAGCTTCAAAGAATTTTCATTGAAAAGTGCTATCAATTCTTTAAAATCTTCGATAGTCCCGTACTCTGGATTTATTCCCACATAATCTGAGACATCATAGCCATAGTCCTTATTAGGAGAAGGGTTGATCGGACTCAACCATACTCCGTCTACACCCAATTCGACGATGTGGTTAAAGTTCTCAATCAGTCCTCTGAAGTCTCCGACGCCATCGCCATTTGAGTCCTTCCAACTCCTGACATAGATCTGATATAGTGTCGCATTTGACCACCACTTACTACCTACACCGTGGATCACCTAATGCCCCCTTTACCCTTTGCGTAGTAGATCATATGGTACGTTCATTTGATCATCGATAATGAATCCTTGCTACAGAAACGTTTTCATTCAAATCCACCTAATGTTCGGCGACTCATGCAGAGCTTCTCTCTTGCCACCAAACCTTGAGACGACCAACGATTTCCTCTTCTCCCAGCAGTCCCTCATCGAGACGAATATCCATCAGGAAAGAAAGTGCTTCACCTACCGTGCGACCGGGTCCGATTTCAAGGATCTCCATCACTTTCACTCCATCTATCTCGGGTCGCAATGAATCGAGTTCTTCTCGCTGCCTTAAGTCGACAATTCGATCTTTGAGTTCAACCATTCGAGTCTCTAGCGCCCTCACTTTGTTTGCGTTTCTGGTAGTGCAGTCAGCCAGAGTAAGAGCGTTGAGTCGATCCAAGAGTTCTCCGGCGTCAGAGACGTATCGCCGAACTGCCTTATCTGTCCAACCAGCCTGGTAGGTATGGAATCGAAGATGGAGATAGACGAGGCGAGAGACTGCATTGACCATCTCCGAAGAGTACTTCAATTCTCGCATCCGCTTCTTCGTCATCTTGGAACCGACGATGTCGTGATTGTAGAATGTAACCCCGCCCTTTTCAAACTTTCTAGTCCTAGGCTTGCCTATATCGTGAAAGAGGGCTGCTAATCGCAAAGGGAGATCGGCTTGAGTCTTGTCAACGACTGAATAGGTATGCTCCAAAACATCCTTGTGATGATGGATCGGATCTTGCTCTAGCGCTAGCGCAGGAAGCTCTGGCAACACTTTAGAGGCTAGACCGGTATCCGTCATCAACCTAAGACCAATCGATGGCCTCTTGGTCATCATCAACTTGTCAAGTTCTCCACGGATTCTCTCGGTCGAAACAATATCAAGGCGATCGATCATCGAGCGGATCGCCAATTCAACCTTTTCGTCCAATCGAAAGTCAAGCTTGGCTGCAAATCTAACCGCGCGAAGCATTCGCAAAGGATCGTCTTCAAAAGATTGAGAAGGATCTCTAGGTGTCGCAATCAAACGGTTTTCGATGTCTTCGATACCGCCAAATGGATCGACAAGGATTGGTTCATCGCTAAGAAAGTCTATAGCCATTGAGTTCATCCTGAAGTCCCGTCGGACCAAGTCTTCCTCCAAGGAAGTGGGCATCGTCACGACTGGTTTACGAGAATCCTCCCGATACACGTCACCTCGATGAGTTGTAATCTCTATCGTCAATCCACGGATTTGAGCAGCAACCGTGCCATATGCCGCACCAACATCCCAAATAGATTCTGCAATTGGCGAAAGAAGCTTTTTAGTGACCGACGGGAGGGCGTCAGTTGTAAAGTCGAAGTCGATCGCATCGGGATCGTCTTCAACACCATCTTTAAGTCTTTGTTCCGAGGTGATCGGGACTCCAAGTATCAAATCACGGACGGACCCTCCGACGAGATACAAGGAATTTCCTCCTTGCATGAATACCTCTTGTAACTTGACAAGCCTATGACGCAGGGCTTTGACTTGGTTTTGCACTTCGGTATCTAAAAACATAGATCTACAAACTAGAGTTCGAGTGACCTCGCCCTTGCCATGCGAATGGCTTCTATAGTTTTTGAGTCGATCTCTTCACTGCTGCTCTTTTCGAAGCCAAATCCTTCTCCAACCATTGCAGCTAATGTTTCAGCAGTACTCACCCTTAAAGCATCGAGGTCATAGCCTCCTTCAAGAAAGACGATTCGCTTCCCTTTCGGAACTAGAGAAAATAGCCATTCAACAAATACCCGATAGTCGAAAGAAGTTAAACCTAAATCGGTAAGTGGATCAATGTGGTGGCTATCGAAACCTGCCGAGATCAATACCCAGGTTGGTGAAAACGCCTCGACTTCGGGAGATATAATCTGGTCAATTGCGGCTCGATAGGTTCCAATTGTTGTACCAGAGGGAAGGGGTATGTTGATCGTTCTACCTATTCCTTCTCCCTTGCCTACCTCAGAGGCTCTACCAGTTCCGGGATAGAGCGGGTACTGGTGAAAAGAAACATACAGGACTGAGGGATCGGCATAAAAAATATCTTGCGTACCATTCCCGTGGTGGGCGTCAAAGTCAACAATAAGCACTCTCTCGCCCCTGTCCGCTAGATATCGAGCGGCAACGGCAACATTATTTACAAGACAAAACCCCATCGCTCGATCAAGAACTGCATGATGTCCCGGAGGTCTTACCGCTAAAAAGGCCGAATCGGCATCGCCGCTGTCCAACCTTCGGATAGCATCGAGTCCGCTTCCAGCTGCCAATATCGCAGCATCCCACGAGGCTTCAGAGACTGAAGTATCTGGATCTAGTCGCCCACCACCCATAAGGCAAAAACGCCTAAGTGCATCGATATAAGCCTTGTCATGAACCCGGTAGAGGGCGTCAATCGGTGCCGGCGTAGGGGCAAAGAAGGTCACAGCTCCTCCTATATGCGCTTCATCTACGCCGCTTAGAACTGCAGCTAACCGCTCAGGTCGCTCGGGGTGTGAAGTTCCGGCATCGTGCTCGTGAAATTTCTGATGCATTCCAAATATGAGTCCCACACCCTCTAGAATAGGCACAATTAGCCACCGATGATGAATCGGATTAACTATTTCGAGGTAGCGCAGTGTCGTTGAGCATTAAGCCAAGTTTGCGCAATATTCTCTTGTGCTTAGATGCCACGAAGTACAGCTTCCCCTTCCTAGTCTCTATGTACTGAGATAATTAGAACTTCCTGGTATCCATCGAATGCACCCAAACGACACAAAAATAAAAAGACAGTCGGTGACAAAACGGGGCACTAGTAGATATCTGCAGGCTCTTATCGCCTCTATCTTGGTGCTTCTGGCGGTCAATTTGATTACAAATTTGCCATCAAAAACAGTCTTCAAACTGGCATCTAGCAGTTCAGCATTGAAGGTGTTGGGTGGTCCTACGGTTGCATTTCTAAATCAAACTTACGAAATGTCATTTTCTTTCACCAACATTCCAAAAAATTCTTACCTTGAGATATATCTCTACCCACACCTAAACAACCGAAGCGAAATCTTATTCTTCTCAACTCTGAGCGATGGAAATTTACCCCTAGCAGTATCAAATGCAGTTGCAATTGCTGGCTCAGGCAATTTGACAGTTCCGTTGACTCTCTTGTCGCAACCGCAAGCGTCAGGGATCACACAGAGTGGTTTAGCCATAACGGTGCCGGGATGCATAACCTCTAGCTGCGATGGCGTATATCCGCTTCACATAAACGTAGTAACGAATGGGCAGGTAAACACGGTAATTCGTCTGCCCATTGCGATTTCATCCCAAAACTCTTCGATAATCCACCCGCTTACAGCAGCAATCAACATCGACCTGACCCAATTGAAGATGAATGGGCTATTCAATCTTTTTCCCGAAGTCGTCGGTGAACTCGTATCGATTCCTCAAATTGGCGCGACCGTTACTTTGTCGGGCAGTCAACTACAAGCGTTGATGACTTCAAAATCATTAGATCTTCGAAATGCCACTAAAAGCCTTCTGGCGTGGAACAACAATCAAAACCACGAAATACACGTAGGCGAAGAAGTTCCGCTAGATCTAGCCCAAGTCACAAGGTCACCACTAAGTGACCTTCTTACCACCGATCTCCAATTGGCGAAAGAGGCAATTTCAAATACGGGGATCCTCCCTAGCAACTATTTCATCACAAACTACCAAATTGATCAAAGATCGCTGGATCAGATAACTTCTGCGGGGATATCTAATGTGATAATACCAGACAGCTATATCGTCACACCGGATCTAAAATTCACGATCACTTCCCCCATCGACCTTCAAACAAAATCGGTCGGATCCACGACCGCATTACTAATCGACAGACAGTTGGAAAACGACTTTACGAACACTTCAGACTCCTACTACAACGCCAGCCTTCTCACGAGTGATCTAACCTCGATATATGAAGACCAACCTAATGATCCAAGTCAACGAATTGTTATCGCAAACCTTGCACTAAGAGATTCAAAGAACTTTTCGACTCTGGTGGATTTTCTAGGCGGCATTGCATCAACAAACCTACTGAGGGCTGAAAGCCTGACGAATGCATTGACCACCAGCAACTCCATAACTCCCGAGACCGTCGGATCTCTAGCTAAGACAGCTCCTAAGCCCATAGATAGGGTCGCTGAAATTCAGACCGCTATGCGAAAAGTTCAATCGGCTATCGGCGCCAACGTAAGCAAAGCGACCACCAACGAGCTTCTAACTAACGTCCTTTATGCAACATCTCCACTCTCGCAAGGAAATGAGATTTCATATATAAATGCGAATGATCGAATACTTGAGTCAGCTTTTAGCGGAATTGCTATTCCGGCTAGCAAGTCCGTTACTATTTCGGCACGAAGCTCGACAGTTCCCATTTCAATTAGTGCCAAAGGTTTGAGCGATAACCTCAAGGTAAGGGTAACGCTTATAAGCGATCGGGTTCGTGTTGATGGTGGAGATTCGCGTACCGTGCGCCTTACATCATCGAACGACACCGTTTCATTCAACTTGAACGTAAACGCTTCCGGTGTCTTTCGTGTGACAATCGCAGTTACCACACCAGACGGCTACATAAAACTTGGCCAGTCAAACATTACATTTGACTACTGGGCCTACGGATACGTTGGGACGATAGTAACGATCGTCTTTGCACTGCTGCTGATTATTTGGTGGATTCGCACATTCTCGCGAGGACGACCTCGTAATGCCAACTTGCTTCCTAAGGAAAAAATTGCAAACTAGAGCATCGAAACTATCGTCCTTGACAGCAAAATTATCGATCCGATCTCGCCACGTTGGTGCAATGGCGATCGGTACTCTAATCAGTAGGCTAACTGGACTTTTCAGGCTAAGCGTCATTGCTTGGTCACTGGGAATATCAACGATATCAGACATATTCAATCTGTCGAATAACGCACCAAACACCTTCTTCGACCTGTTGATAGGTGGCGTTCTAGCCTCAACCATCACACCTGTGATGGTTGCATCTGCCTCTAGAACTTCAAGGCGTGAAGCTCGAAGGGCTCTGTCAGCAATTACGACCATCACAACCATAGCCCTAGTAGTTTCAAGCATTATCTTCGAACTCTTGGCCCCAATAATTATTCGTGGATACTACGTTTCCAATCATCAACCAACTAGAGATCTTCAAATCCAAGCGGCGACGAACCTCCTTCGTTTTTTTGCTCCCCAACTATTTTTCTACGGAATCATATCGCTCGCGACTTCCCTTCTAAATACAAAGCGCCACTTCAAAGTCCCAGCCTTTGCGCCAATAGCAAACAATGTGGTCGCGATAGCGACTTTGGCCCTATTTCACTTTTCTTACTCTCACCTAAGCGAATCGCAACGCCTATATGACCTAGCCCATGGTTCAATTCCTCTGTTCGTCCTCGGAATAGGAACCACTGCTGGTGTAGCGATACAGTGCCTGGTGGTAATCATTGCAGTTCTGAACTCAAATATCTCCCTTTCTTTCATTTTTGATCTGCGCCACAGCGCGGTGAGGGAGATATTTCGCCTTTCGGGATGGAGTTTTGGGTACGTAGTTGCGAATCAAATTTCACTCTATGTTCTCTTGGCGCTAGCCGAGGGCCATCAATCTGGTGCTGTGAGTGCCTACAACAACTCGTATCTCTTTTTCCAGCTTCCATATGGAATCGCAGCTTTCTCGGTAATGGCCGCAATCATTCCCGATCTCTCCGAGTTCTACACCCATGGTGAGCTACCTAACTTCATCGCTACTCTCTCCAAAGGGCTAAGGGTATCAGTAGCTCCACTGATACCCTTCACTGCCCTCTATTTCACCGCTGCACCAGCAATAGTCACTCTGCTACTTGGTCACGGTGCCGCAAGTCAAACTGGAATCGATCAGACTGCTCGATCTCTCGAGGCTCTAGGGCTCGGATTAGTTCCCTTTGGCAGCTTTCTAGCCCTAGTACAGGGGCTTCAGGCGGCAAGAGCCGCTAAGGAAGTCTTCTTTATCTATCTAGTTGAGAACACCGTGAACGTGATCCTTGCACTCGTTCTTGTCAGGTCCTTTGGCGTCTTTGGACTCTCGCTGAGCGTATCTATCGCTTATGTGATCGGCACCATAGTGGCGTTGTTACTCATGACTCGAAGAGGGATTCGACCCCGCCTCATGACTACGATTCTGTCATGGACGAAGATCAGCATCGCATCGGTAGCAATGGGGATAGGCATCACTTACACTTCGCACAAGATTCCGGTTTCTAGAGGTATAGGCGAAATCGTCTATATTGGCATAGAACTACTTATAGGAGGTGCCCTATTTTTAGGGGTCCTTATCGGAAGTTATGGTATTTCAATCGCGCTAAAGGGCAAGAGTCAAAATGTCTAGAGTAAAAGTAATCACCGACTCCGCTGGGGATATTCCGTCGGAACTGATAAGTGGACTCAATATTGGAATCGTTCCACTGTCAATAACTATCGACGATAAGACCTACATCGACCTTATCGAGCTATCGACTAAAGACTTTTGGACCTTAGCTGACGGTACGGATAGCCTACCAATGACTGCTGCTCCATCTTCTGAGGCATTCAAGGACGCTTACAGGGTTGCTTCATCCGAAGGTTTTACCGAAATAATGGTGGTCACTCTATCCGCTAAATTATCAGCAACCTACCAAAGCGCTAAAACTGCAGCCGAAGAATTTGCAGCCGAGAACAACACCGTACGCATCGAAGTCCTCGATACAGAATTAGCCACGTTTGGCGAAGGAAAGCTTGCGGTATACGCTGCCCAAAACAGTGATCGGCCTCTAGTGGAGCTGATAGCTGAAGTTACTTCTCTACGCGAACGCACTGAAGTAATAGGTACTATTGACACCTTAGATAATCTGCGCAAGGGTGGAAGAATCGGCGCCGCGGCAGCAACGCTTGGATCACTCCTATCAGTAAAACCTATTATCGAAGTACGAGATGGAGTAGTTGAGTCTCCGTCAAAGCAAAGAACCAGGAAGCGTGCCCTCGACTACCTTATTGACTACTGCCAACAGCGAGCTGAGATTATTGATGAGATAGCCGTAATTTCTGCCAACGCTCCCGATACCGAAGAGTTCGTCTCGCGGCTAAAGGGCATCTTTCCAACCAAGACGATAGTTGTAACTACAATAGGCCCAGTTATAGGAAGTCACGCGGGTCGGGGAACTATCGGAGTCACCTTTACGACGATCTAAGTTGTAATCGAAATTAGAATAACACCACAGCGCTATCCCGACATGCATAACCTGGTCACCCAATAGGAGCTCAATCAAGATGGCTGACGATAAATCGATAACATCAAATAACACTTGGCCTGAGCGAGCTGCTCAAATAGTCGTTGAGGTTACAGATAACATTCGAGAAAGAGGGATATCACCTCTCTATCGCCTCGTTCGTATCATTACCCTCGGATTGATGGGGTTGCTCATCATCATTGCCGTAGCAATCCTTGGACTTATTGGAGTTATCAGGATCCTAGATTCATACGTCTTTGCTGCCCATCAATGGATAACATACGCAATTTTGGGAACTATTTTTCTCTTCGCGGGTTTATTTATTTGGTCAAAAAGATTGAAACGAGAAGAGTAATGACAGAGAGAATCAAAGTTGCGATTATTGGATCGGGCCCTGCTGGTCTAACGGCTGCAATTTACACTGCTAGAGCCAATCTAGAACCGGTTGTTATTGAAGGCGAGATTTCCTCCACTTCTGACCAGCCCGGCGGACAACTCATGCTTACAACCGAAATAGAAAATTTTCCCGGCTTTATAAATGGCATTGAAGGTCCCGAACTAATGGGAAACTTCAAAGCCCAAGCTGAACGATTTGGAGCAAAAATACACTCTGCAAAGGTATCAAAAGTTGACTTTTCGGAGCGACCATTTAAATTATGGACTTCGGATGAACTCGAAGAAGAAGAGCCAACCTACCTAGCGGAATCAGTTATAATCTCGACCGGAGCTAGATCCCTAATGCTCGGGATCGATCGTGAACTAGAACTAATAGGCCATGGCGTCTCCACATGTGCAACTTGTGATGGATTCTTCTTCCGCGGCAAAGAGATTGCAGTCGTTGGCGGTGGTGACTCGGCGATGGAGGAGGCTATCTTTCTAACCAAGTTTGCATCACGAGTGTTTCTGATAGTGCGCCGGGGAGAGCTACGCGCCTCCAAGATAATGGCTGAACGAGCACTGAAAAATGAAAAAATAACCGTCATCTGGAACAGCGTAGTGACGAAGCTAAACGGCGAAAAAGCACTCTCGTCAATAGAAATTACCAACACCATAGACTCTAGCGTTAGCCAGCTCGAAGTTTCAGGACTCTTTGTTGCCATTGGACACGTTCCAAATACCGACGTCTTCGGAAAACAAATTGAGTTGGATGAAAATGGCTACATCAACACCTCAAAAGGAACTTACACATCCGTAGAAGGCATCTTTGCCTGCGGCGACGTTCAAGACCACACCTACCGCCAGGCTATTACAGCTGCAGGATCAGGTTGTATGGCTGCCATAGATGTTGAAAGATGGTTAGAAAATCATCAATAGTGGAATACTCGAGCGACAAAGTCGTGTTTTCTTACTAAACCGAAGATGGAGATTTGAATAATGAAAACCCTTACTGACTCTTCTTTCAATGAAGACCTTATCAACAACGATCTTATACTCGTTGATTTCTGGGCAGAGTGGTGCGGACCTTGTAAGTTAGTGGCGCCTATTTTGGAAGAAATAGAGCGAGACAAAGGAGGCGCCCTGACCGTTGGTAAGCTTGACATTGATGAAAATCTTGATGTAGCACGAAGATTCGAAGTGATGTCAATTCCTACGATGATCCTCTTTAAAAAAGGTGAGCCCGTTGCTCGAATCGTAGGAGCTAAGTCTAAGAATGCAATTCTTCGTGAGCTAGAGAGTCACTTTTAGTAAAGTTTAGGAGATCGGAACAGGTGGAAGAAGAATATACGGATCCATCTCTTCCGATCTCATCAAGCTCCGGGCATAATTCAATTGCTCACCTTCAGCGACAGCTGACTCAATGTGGATTCGTAGTCGTTGACCCTATCGGAGTATTCGGTCCATCAACTAGAAGCCAACTAAAAGGCTTTCAACGCAAAAATGGGATCGATTCCACTGGGATATGCGACTCCAACACTTGGCGACTCCTGGTCGAGTCACATTGGAACCTCGGCGATCGACTAATTTACCTGACCACTCCAATGATGCGCGGTAACGATATTGCACAACTCCAAGGACGGCTATCGTGGCTCGGCTTTGATACTGGTGTTGTAGATGGCGTCTTTGGACCTGATACACTCAAAGCTATTATCGAGTTTCAACTCAATGTGGGACTGACTGGAGACGGAATTTGCGGAAAAGAAACTGTCGACGAACTAAATCGCAACGTTGGCAGATCTCAAATGACAGTAAGTGCCTTTAAAGAACAACTACGCCTAGTAGAATTCTCCTCAGATATTCATAGTAGAAAGATTGCTCTCGCAGGATCAATCGAATGCAACGCACTAGTCGACGAAATTCGAGTGCGACTTAGGCAAAGTGGATACAACGTAACA
Organism: Actinomycetes bacterium; assembly: GCA_021841935.1. Taxonomy (GTDB): domain Bacteria; phylum Actinomycetota; class Acidimicrobiia; order Acidimicrobiales; family Acidimicrobiaceae; genus Acidithrix. The sequence continues at coordinate 76,537 of JAKCDL010000008.1, forward strand.
AGCTTCACCCATTACAACAAGGTTAGATTGGCGCGCGCACTCAACCTATCCAACACAGACCTAATAATTCATCTAGAAATATCTAGAACAGATGTAACATCCATAGAGTACTTCAAGGGATATTACCAAACCTCACCCATCGGACAATCTTTAGCCCAAGAACTCTACAAACAATTCGAAGCACATTTGGACGCTAGTACGGTTGCAATCAGTGGAACCACACATCAGATACTGCAACTAACAAAGGCTCCTGCGATCACCTTCGCAATATCTAAACCTCTACTTCAATCTACGCCCTGGTCAACTATCGGTGACATCGTTGCAACCACACTGAGCTCGGCTTTTATGTAATACATAAACTTATCCACAACTTTATCAACACATGTGTAAATCTCATATTGACCTTTAGAATTAAAAATAAACCGACTCATAAATAAAGAAAATATATAAAAAATCGTTGCTTTGATCGAGCTAGTTTCTACAGAAAACTCACACATTGACCGATAAACGTGATCATGGGTAGACAAGAGAGCACTCACCTAACAATCCTCGATGGAACCAAAGTTGACGATAGACTCCTAACCACTGCCTTTCAGGGGTATCTTCGTTACGATCCCACTCCCATCGCTGTTACCTTTGAAGATAACGTGGTTTGGGTAAATAATGCCTTGGAAGATCTCTTAGCAATCGGACTAAATGACGTATATGGTCAGAACATAACCGAAATCATCATCGACGAATCACCAAAAACAAAGTACCATAGCTCCGAAAGTACAGGAACCGCGAATCACAACACTGGACACCAAATACCAGTTCGTATAAGCACGACACCATTAGAAAACCAAGTAACTATTTTAAAAATTACACCTATGTTATTCGATCGGCAACAAGACCAAGCAACCATCTACAGGGAACGATTGTGGGTACTCGCCAACCAGATAAAAATAGGAGTCTTCTATAGCGAGATCGGGGCACGAATACAATTTGCTAACCATGCAATGGCACAAATATACGAAAGCCCCGTCGAAACACTGTTAGGTACCGGATGGATCGATCAAATTCCACCCGATCAACGCTCCAAAGTAGAACGAGCAATAATGGAAACCATGACAGGTCAAAGTTCTCAAGTAGAAGTACAAATAAGAACTCTGAGCAACAACAGTAAAGACGTACTTATTACCCTTTCACCGATAATATCAAGTGACTCAAAATTCGGCTTTGCAGCTACAGCTGAAGACATAACTGAACGTCTACAGCGAGAGAGGGAGATGGAAAAGGCTGCCCTCTTTGATTCCCTCACGGGACTTCGAAATCGTATATCACTCACAAACAACTATCAGGAACTAACCGAAAAACTAAGAAATAATAACATTTCCAACATCTCTGCCATATTTTGCGATCTAAATAAATTCAAAGCCATCAATGATACATATGGCCATAACGCTGGCGACCAAATCCTTATATCATTCGCACAATCACTAAATAAAGTACTTACCTCCACTCTCGTACCGTATAGATACGCTGGAGACGAATTCATAGTAATAGGAACCGGTATAAACAACGAAGAACTATCAAGGATCACCAACGAAATCAGAGACAGTACATCGAACACCATAGAATTTCAGGGAAACTTACTACAAATTACTGCTAGCTTCGGACATTACCAAACAACGAACCATCTAACTTCGTTGGAAGAGATAATATCCAAAGCAGATGCCGCCATGTATAAAGAGAAGCAAAAAAACAGGGCGACAAGAGAGGGGAATTAATTTGCCGCCAGAACTTCTCAGTTCTATCAATCAGCTAAAGAACAGCAACTCCAACGCCTCAGTAGCTCATTCGATCATTGCAGCTATCGACGATCCCGACCAAGGAGCGACTGATATAAGCAGGATCGTATCGACCGACCCATTACTAAGTGCCAACATTATGAGAATAGCGAATTCAAACTACTACGGACTCAGGGGGAAAGTAGCTAGTCTTCCATTTGCCATATCCATCCTTGGCATGACAACAATACGCTCCATAGCACTAACATCGATCCTGCGTCAATCAATATCTATTCCGCACAATATATGGAAACGCTTCTTGGAAAATGGGGCAATTTCCGCGAGAACGGCCGAAGTTCTCTCCATAGACCGCTCTTCTGGGCTTTCAAGCGGACTATTAGCAGACTTCGGCGAAATCCTAATACACAACTACGACACTCCCGGGTATCTAAATATCAAACAGGAAATAAGCGGCCTACCAGTCAACGAAAGAGGACCAATCCAGGAAGCACTGGAAGTCGAGCGATATTCTGTAAACCACTCCAATCTCTCAAGAATGATACTAGAGAAATGGGGCTTTCCCGAGAGTATATGTCATGCGGTATCAAGACAGCATGAAGAACCTAAAGATAGCGACAACACAATAAACCATGCTCTTTACTGGGGACTCATAATAGCCGAAGGGTACGACTCAACACAAGGGAAACTCGAAGACCTAACATTCTTACCCTCAGGAATCTCCCAAATTAACCTAGAGCAACTTGGCACAGATACGGAAGAATTCGTAAAACAGCTTTCAACAATTTAAAAAAGCTCAAATCAACTCCAATCCTACATTCGCCAAAGAATCGAAGTAGAATGTCCACGTAAGCCAAAAACGTAATGTTTCACGTGAAACAACAAAGCAGAGGCACATATGGAAGATCTAACTCGAGTAATTGCGATCGCGAACCAAAAGGGCGGCGTTGGAAAGACAACCACATCGGTAAATCTAGCTGCTGCAATAGCCGAAATGGGAATGCGAGTCCTCGTAATCGATCTAGATCCACAAGGAAACGCTAGCACAGGCTTGGGCGTAGATATAAGATCCATAGGTGTAACCGTCTATGACGTTCTACTACACGACACAGCCATAGAAGATGCGATTGAAGCAACTGGCGTAAAAAACCTATTCGTACTACCCTCAAATATCGATCTTGCAGGCGCCGAAATTGAACTTGTATCAGTTCTAAGTCGCGAAACTCGACTCAAACGAGCCGTAGATCAAATTAAACCTGACTACGACATCGTAATAATTGACTGCCCACCTTCCCTAGGGCTACTTACCATTAACGCCTTCGTAGCAGCAAACGAAGTAATAGTACCTATACAGTGCGAATACTACGCTTTAGAGGGACTGTCTCAACTATTTCGAAATGTAAAACTAGTCAAAAACAATCTAAACGAAAGACTCAACATCTCTCATATCGTCTTGACCATGTACGACTCCAGGACAAAATTAGCCGAACAGGTAGCAGCGGACGTCAAAGAACACTACCCAAAACTTGTTTGCAGGACATTTATACCGCGAAACGTAAGACTATCAGAGGCACCCTCATATGGACAGCCAATAACAGTATTCGATCCTCTTTCCAGAGGAGCCGTAGCCTATCGTGAACTCGCCAAGGAGATACAAAGATGACAACTAGAAGAACAGGGCTCGGCAGAGGATTAGGATCCCTGATACCACAAAACGAACTTAGAGAGTCCGAGAATAAATATCGCGAATTACCAACAAACTCAGTATCGCCAAATCCAAACCAACCACGAAAATCATTCGACGAAGAATCACTGACGACTCTAGCTGCTTCAATATCGTCAATGGGAATAATACAACCCATTATCGTACAAGAGAGCGAAGATGGAACCTACACAATAATCGCTGGTGAACGAAGATGGCGCGCAGCTCGAAGAGTAGGGCTCGACGTAATACCCGCTATCGTGCAAACTGGCGGAACACAAATAAACCTCGAACAAGCGCTTGTTGAAAACCTCCATCGAGAAGACCTAAATCCCATCGAAGAAGCCATGGCGTTTCAAAGTCTAATCGAAGAGTACTCATATACGCATGACAGCCTATCTAAAAGAATTGGAAAGTCGAGAGCAGTAGTTACAAACGCACTGAGATTACTCACACTTCCAACCTCAGTCCAAAGGCTGCTGGTAGAGAAGAAATTATCACCTGGCCACGCGCGACTCATCATGACGATATCCGACCGTAATGCACAAGATAAAATTGCACACTTAGTATACGAAAAAGATCTGTCCGTTAGGGCTCTAGAAGAAATGTTGAAAGAGACAGAGCCGGAACGGAAAAAAGAGACCACAAACAACACCAAACGGAATAATCTAAAACCACCGGCAATTATCGAGCTAGAGAGAGTCCTATATGACTACTTTGACTCAAAAGTTGATATCCAGATCAACAAAAAAGACGCCAATGCCTCTGGAAAGATAGTAATTCAGTTCGAAAATCTAGAGGAGCTAAAGCGGATCACGGAGCAAATGATCGAAGAATAATTACTACCACAACGGGCTCTTAACAATCTTTGAATAGGATCGTCTAGGAACCAAGCTTTGACTATTCTTCCTAATAAGACCGAAATTATCTACACCTTCTGTAATCAATTCCGCTGGACCAAACCCGAATTTTCTCAAACCTCTTACGGGCCATCGAACTTCGTAGTCATCGTGGGGCGAAGTAACAAGAATAAATCCACCAACACTAAGAAGGGGACAAGCTAACTCCACGAAAATAGACGATCGCGCGAAACAGCGAGCTACTACGATGTCGAAGCTATTTGAGGCCGTGTCAAGCTCCTCAACGCGTCCATTTACAACATCACATCTGTCCACAAGACCAAGTAAATCAACAAATGATCCGGCAACAGCAGACCGACGCTTCATAGAATCTACCAAAGTTACAGAATATGTAGGCTCCAAATAGGAAATTAGGAGACCAGGTACGCCCACACCACTGCCAAAATCAACGATACGCAGCCTCTCAGAATTAGAAAAGCGTCGAATTACACTTACGTAATTCGACGCTAATTCAATTAATCGAGACAACGAATCTCTCCCGATTCCGCCTACCGTTACACTCTCTGCATACCAATCTTCTAATAGTGGATTCGACATAGAGGAAGACAAGCTGAACGTTTCTAACCTTCAGCCATTTCAATGTCATCAGATGACGCAATTGCAATGACCACTCTACGCTTAGGCTCGCGTCCTTCGGATCGCGTAGCTATACCTTCAAACTCGTTCAATGCATCATGAACAACTTTGCGATCAGCACTACTCATTGGATCCATTGCCTTTTGCACACCAGTTGCGAGTACTTCCTCTGCAACTCGCCTAGCAAAACGCTCAAGTGCACTGCGACGACGATCTCTAAAATGGTCGATATCGATATGAAGCCGCGCGTTAGCGCGCTTAAAACGATTTTGCACCGCCGCTCGAGTTAGATCCTGAACCGCTGCCATAACGAGACCCTTTGGGCCAATAAGAAGACCTAAATTTGCGTCTCCGGTAATCTGAACAGATATTGTCTCGTCCTCGATCGAATCTACCGCTATCTGACCAGGTACCTGAAATTCCCGCATCAAACCTGCTAAAAATTCCTGCGCAGCACCAGCTTGTTCCACAACAGAAGCTGAATCATCTTCCTCGATCGCCTCATATGAAGTTTGATCGTTACTCACGCGAGTACCCCCTCTTCGAACACCTTCCTGGCGCTCACTAGATATTTCGACTGCATCTGATTCGCTAAGAGATGCGTCATTCCCAATTGAAGACCGCTGACCCGTCGGACGACTATCCTTACGACGACGATTACGATTCTTTCCGGCATCCTTCGAACGCGGTACTGAAGGCTTTACTCTGGCTCTAACCCGTGCCTCTCGCTTTGTTTTGCCGAATATACCAACCTTGGCATCTTCTACCACTTCAAATTCGATCTCAGACCGATCGACGCGCAACAATTCAAGCGCGCCCTCTACAGCTTCTTCGACAGTACGACCTGTCGTCTCAACCCATTCCATAAATAATCCCTAACAGCGTTATCGAAGAAGAAGACCCTTGTTACTTCTTCTTTTTTTTGTTGTTGCTGCCACTGGAAGTTGGTTTCCTGCCTGCTTGAGAACCCTTATTTGGCGCAGGTTTGCTGTTACGTTGTTGCTCAGCAGACGCTTCGCGGACTTTATCCATGAAACCTTTCTTAGGAGGTTCAACATACTTCCCCGACGCCTTGAGTTCCTTTATCTCCTTGGCCTTTTGCCTTGACTCCTCAGAGTGGCTCCTGAGCAGTGGATCACGACGCCACATAAACTCCTGCTGCGCAATTCTAAAGAGCGAAGAAACGACAAAATACAAGTTAACCCCTGCTGGGATACCGATATAAATAACGCCGTAAATTAGAGGCGTGTATTTCATTATCGCAGCCTGCTGGGGATTTGCGCTTGCAGCCTGTGGGTTCTTCGAATAAATCTGGTAAGTAGATAGGAAAACCAATCCAATAGCTAGTAAAACGACTACGTAATAGGGCAGTGCATTAGCAAATCCCTTGACGTGCGTCGCAGCCGTTCCTAAATCAATTCCCAAAGCGTGCATTGCACCGTTTGACTTTATTAGGTCCTTGTAAATAGAGGTGGAATGACCCACGTACTTAGGAGCGGCAATTCCAGCGGCCGTTCTATTTGTAAGACCACGAATAACGTCATACATAACGAACAGTACTGGAAACTGAAGAAGCATCGGCAAACACCCACTAACGGGGCTAACCTTGTTCTCCTTAAAGAGGCGATTCATCTCTTCGCTCTGGCGAACTCTGTCAGACTTGTACTTGGTCTGAATCTCCTTCAACTCCGGCTGAATCTTTTGCATAGCAATCATACGACGAGTCGATAGAGCTGTAAGAGGCCAGAGAAATGCCATCACAGTAATAGTTAGCAGAGCTATCGCCACTGCGTAGTTGTGTACGAGACCATAGAAGAAAGCTATTAATCCCGCTATCAAATAAAAAAGCGGCTTGAAAATGTCACCAATTATCGTCACTACGAATCAGCCTTTACGTCATTAAGTTCGGGAACAGGATCGTACCCTGAACCACCAAATGGATTGCATCGTCCAATACGACGGATCGTTAGCCAAGATCCTCTCAAAGGACCATGCACTTCTATCGCCTCAACGCCGTACTCAGAGCACGACGGAAAAAATCTGCACACTGAGGGTCTTCCGAAACGAACTTTTTGGTAAGCTCGAATCCCACCCACGAGTAACTTTTTCACCGAAATCCTAACTTGCGTACGTAACGCGTTGCACTTCTATTCCGTAACAACCGATTTTGATTTCAAAAACATCTGCTGTTCACTTAGGACTCTAGTAATTACAGACAGTTTTACCGTAACAGAATCAGAGTTGGACGAAACAAGGTAAATCCCAGGCGACATATCACCTGGATAAGTACGAAAGGCTTCTCTTACGCGACGACGAAACTTATTACGGATAACCGCGCTACCGGATTTCTTGGAAACTGCTGTCGCTAACATCACCGAATTGCCGACGTGGTCGCAATAGACAATTTGCAAACCTGAATTCCTGTAGCGCACTCCTCGTGACCTAAGAATATCGAAGTCACTTCGTCTCGAAAGAGACTCAATTCTCATTTACGCACTAATACGAGCTCGTCCCTTGAGACGACGCGCCTTCAAGACTGCTCTACCGGCTCTATCAGACATTCGATGACGAAAGCCGTGCTTCTTAGAACGCTTGCGATTGTTTGGCTGAAATGTTCTCTTCATGTTTTGACTAACCTACTCAAGATCTAAAATTACTAGTGCGCAAGACTATGCCACACTAAACAGATATCAATAATAGTAATGATTGTAAAAAACAAAGCCAAAGAGATTCTCAGTGACACCTATTGCATAGTCAGGGGCGCAACAACGAGATTCATCTAACGATAACGCCGCCAAAATATCTAGAGCGAGTACTACACATCTGAAATTTACAGTTTGTTGATGAACGATCACCTAGACTCGTTTATCCAACAAACTTTGTTTATACATACAGTCGATAAGCGGTAGCACTAGTTATCTAGTAGAACTTCAGTAAAGGTATTTCAGTTGAAGAACGCCGACGAGATATGGGAGAGGTGCCGAGATTACCTCTCCACGAAGGTGGGTGGGTCTACATGGTATGGGTATCTAGCTCCAGCTCAGGCAGTATCTACCGACGATCCATCGATACTTCTTATCAGCGTTGAATCAGAAATATCTAAAGAACGAATCATTGAGCGACACCTTATATCTATATATGACGCCCTTGACTCCATCGGTGCAAATGACGTTGAAGTCGATATAGTCGTACAAAATCAACCGAACAAAGTTCAACCCGACAACCTCGATGAAGAGTCAGAACTTCTATTTGCTCCTAGGGTCAGTGAAAATAAACCTAAGACGTCCCCAAGCACACCAAGGGCCAACGATACCATGCTTGTGAACAGGACCCATACATTCGAAGCATTCGTAATTGGCTCATCAAACCGTTTTGCACACGCAGCATCACTTGCCGTAGCAGAAAAACCATCGGCGAATTTCAACCCACTTTTCATCTACGGTCAAGCTGGACTCGGAAAAACCCACCTACTAAATGCTATTGCAAACTACATATTCGACAATTATCGAGAAATGACTGTACGCTACGTATCTACAGAGACGTTTCTCAATGACTTCGTTGATTCAATAAGAACTAACCGCAAGACGGCCTTCAAAAGGCGCTATCGAGAGTGCGACGTCCTCCTTATGGACGATATTCAGTTTCTTGAAGGAAAAGAGGCTCTCCAGGAGGAGTTCTTTCATACATTCAACGACCTAAAATTGGCTGGAAGCCAAATCGTAATTACCTCAGATAGACCACCCAAAGCGATACCAACCCTTGAAGACAGAATGAGATCTAGGTTCTTATCCGGTCTAATCACTGACATACAGCCACCTGATATCGAAACACGAATCGCAATTCTGCGAAAAAAGGCCGACGACAGTCGAGTGGTACTTCCTCAGGAGGTCCTTTACTTCATAGCAGAGAGCGTGCGCGACAATATAAGGATTTTAGAAGGTGCCCTAACGCGAGTATCGGCTCATGCAAACCTTACAGGCGAACCTCTAACAGTGGAATTAGCTCGAAGAACCATAACTGATTTAATAAGCACTGATGGTGAAGTTCCCCTAACTGCTGAACAAATTATCGATTTAGTCTCACAACATTACGGATTCTCAATATCAGAAATTAAAGGAGTTTCAAGGAAAAAACCTCTCGCTGAAGCTAGGCAGATTGCAATGTACATTACACGGGAGACTACTGACTTAAGTTACCCCGCAATAGGTCACCAGTTCGGCGGACGCGACCACACGACAGTAATGCACTCCGTGAAACGTGTCGAGGAACGGATGAGCGAAGATAGGGAAACATTCAATACAGTATCTCAACTACTCACAAAACTAAGAAGTCAACAGCTGTGAACAAAGTTGTGGATAAGTATGTGAACATTAGTTGAACTTCTGTTGAAACAATAGAAAAAGGTACAAAGCCTCTATGAAAAATAAAATTCACTGTTGATAAATAAATGGACCTGTGGAAATCCTTTTGAAAACATTTCGCCCTTCAAATGGGATTTCTCGAGTTATAAACAATTCACAGGTCCTACTACAACATCTACTTATTTTAAATAAAAATGAAGGAGTTATTAGTTGCGCTTCAGTTGCGAGAGAGATCTCTTATCAAACAGTATCGGCACTGCATCTCGGGCACTTGAGACAAGATCTTATGGAAATGGTGTTCATCTAAATTTGAAAGCAGATGGACTTACAATCTTTGCTCACGAAACAGACATGCTCATTGAAGTAAAGATCGAAGTGATTGGACACGAAGATGGAAGGTGCGTTGTTCCAACTCCACTAACCCAAGACATGATTCGTTCACTTCCGGAAGGCATCGTTGAAGTAGAGGTCGACGATATGTCGCTGACGATGCAATCCGGTAAAGCGAAGATATCGGTTTACTTGGTAGCTGATTTTAATCCTGAATTTGCACGTGAAGAGGGTGGAGATCCTGTCACGGTTCAAGCTAGCGACCTTCGAGAAGCTCTTACACAGGTAATACGTGCTTCAGCAAAAGGAGAGGCACGTGACTTCGTATACACCGGAGTTCTTTTTGCTGCAAATGACGGAGAATTACGCCTAGTTGCTACTGACGGAATTCGAATGGCTATTAGGGATTTGACGGGAGTAAGTTTAATCTCGGGAGAGGGAGAGGTTCTCCTTCCAGCTCGCTCGTTGAGCGAGTTAGAGAGAATTCTTAGCACTAAATCTAAAGAGCAGTTAAAGGTAATAATTGGCAAGCGCGAGGCGTCTTTTGAGGTTGGAGATTACCTACTTGTAACTCGAATAATTGACGAAAAGTATCGAGATTACAAACAAGTGATTCAACCTTCGTATCCAAGGAGACTGGTCGTTAAGAAGTCCGAGATAATGGAGTCCCTTAGGCGACTTAGAAGGATGGCGCGTGAGAATCGTGAGCTCACAAATTTGAAGCTAGAAATTAGTGAGTTATCGGTAAAGTTATCGGTCAATATCCCTCAAGTAGGCAATGCAACGGAAGAGATCGAGGCGACGTACGTCGGTGAAGACCCAATTACTCTCGCCTTCGATCCTGAACTTCTAAACGAAGGTATTGATGCGGTATCTACTGAATTTGCAGCTATCGATATTGTGGCACCGAATAAGGCAGTTAGGATTGCCAACGCTGATAACTCCGACCTCATCTATCTTTTGATGCCAATTCGTCAATAGGAGGGAATTGCAACTGTTCGTCGAGCATTTGGAGGTCTCTAACTTCAGGGTAATCGAAAACCTTTCGTTTGAGCCAAACAGTAGTGGTGTAACATCGATTGTCGGACGTAATGGCCATGGAAAGAGCTCAATTATTGAGGCCCTTTCTTTTGCTATTTCTGGAAAATCTTTTAGGTCTGCTCCCAAAGAATCTCTCATTCGAAGGGGTTCGAACGAATCTCTAATACGAGTCCAAGTTATTACGAATGAAGAACGAGCATTATCACTCGATTCACTTATAACTAGGAGTGGTCAAGATAAACTTCGACTCAACACAAATGCAGTTTCTCGGCGAGAAGTATTCAGGACGATTCCTCTTACTGCCTTTTCAGTGACGGATATCGAAATTGTTTCGAGTTCACCTCAACTTAGACGTGACTATATGGATTCTGCGCTGGTTTTGCTTGGAGTGAAGGCGGCCGAATCTGTAGATAACTACGAAAAGCTCTTACGACACCGAACATCATTGCTGAAAAGCATACAAAGAAGCGGCGATTTCGATTCATTTGATTACCTCGAAGTCTTTGATGAGCGTTTGGCAGAAGAGGGTGAAAGGGTAGTTACTTTTCGTATGAATTTTCTAGCGAGAATAGAGTCTCGACTAGAAGAGATGTATCAGGAGATTGCGGGAACAGGCCACAGTGTAAGGCTGGGCTATTCTAGAAGTAGTGACGATTTGTACCGTGACCTTAAGGTATGTCGAAGTGATGATATACGGAAAGGGTCTACTGGAGTGGGTCCACATAGAGACGACCTTTTGCTCTACCTAAATGGTTTGAATGCGAGGTACGAGGCCTCTCAAGGAGAACAGCGAACTTTGGCATTTGCTTTGAAGATGGCATTACATAGGTTGATTTTGGATCGGAGCGGTGATTCACCGATTTTGCTGCTCGATGATATCTTTTCCGAGCTTGACGAAGTTCGGATCGAATCTCTTCTCGATGGCTTTGATTCGACCCAATGCATAGTCACAACAAGTATCGACCATAAGTTATTGGCATCTGTAGGTCCCGTGTTTCATATCGAGAATGGTTCTATTCATTGATGGGGTCTTCTTACCAGGAAAAAAATCTTCACAAGGTAGAGGAGTCCATACGAGCGATCAAATCATTTATCGATAAGGATGATTTGCTAGCCGCAACCCTTTCAATTAATTGGTCGTCATTCGTTGACAGTACAGTCGCTGATCATTCAAGACCGATAATGGCGAAGGGATCCTACCTAGTAGTTTCAGTAGACTCTCCTTCTGCTAGGTCGTATGTAAGAATGCAAAGTCGCCAAATAATTAGAAGACTCAATGAAGCCGGTTTTGGCTACTCTGAGTTGAAGATAACTCTAGGTCGTCCAAGTAAGTGATGTTTAAGGATATTTAATCAAATTGACTAATGAATTAGAGACAAATGTATCGACCGAGTACAACGCAAGCTCCATAACTGTCCTCGAGGGTTTGGATCCCGTCAGAACTAGACCGGGAATGTATATTGGCTCAACTAGCACCACTGGACTTCATCACCTTGTTTGGGAGGTAGTGGACAACTCAGTCGATGAAGCGATGGCAGGCCACTGTGATCACATTGTAGTCACCCTTACTGAAGACGGCGGAGTAAGGGTAAGTGATAACGGTCGTGGAATACCGGTCGATCCTCATCCAAGTTACCCCGGTAAATCTGCAGCAGAAGTAGTTCTAACTGTACTTCATGCCGGGGGGAAGTTTGGCGGTGGTGGATACAAAGTATCTGGTGGTCTCCATGGTGTTGGCGTATCGGTAGTAAACGCCCTTTCGAGTCGATTAATTCTTGATATAGATCGAGATGGACGTAGTTACGCTATGACATTTGTTGACGGCGGCAATGTCGATCGACCTCTCTCTCAAATAGGAAAATCAAAAGGTCGCGATCACGGAACGACCGTAACCTTTTGGCCCGATCCTACGATATTTGACGATATTGAATTCAGAGCTCAGACAATAACTGAACGTCTTCAAATCATGGCATTTCTCAACAAGGGGCTTCGTATCGATTTTTACGATCGTCGTCCGGGGAGAAGTCAAAGCGAAAGTTTTCGTTATGCAGGCGGAATAATTGACTATGTTGGCCATCTGAACTCTTCTAAGGATCCCATCTTCAAAAAAGTAGGTTACTTTTCAGCAAATGAAGATAATCAAGAGGTGGAGATTGCGTTTCAGTGGAACTCCGGCTACAACGAGAGTATCTACAGTTATGCAAACGGTATCTCAACAAATGATGGTGGAGCGCATGAAGAGGGTTTTCGCAAAGCGCTTACAACTGTATTGAATAAGTACGCTCGCTCAAGGAACCTACTGAAAGATAAGGATGAGAATTTAGCGGGTGAAGACGTTCGTGAAGGATTAGCAGCGATAATTTCCGTCCGGCTTACAGATCCTCAGTTTGAAGGTCAAACCAAGGGACGTCTTGGAAATGCTTCCATCCGATCTATGGTCGAGAGAAGCTCGAATGAGAAATTAAATGAATGGTTTGATGAGAATCCAAAAGAGGCTCAACTAATTATTCAAAAAGCTATATCCGCAGCTCGTAGTAGGTTGGCGGCTAAGCACGCTAGAGACCTAACTCGTCGTAAAAGTGCCCTTGAAGGAGCTGGTCTCCCAGGTAAGTTAGTGGACTGTTCCTCCAAGAATGCGGCTGAATCAGAGATATTCATTGTTGAAGGAAATTCAGCGGGTGGATCGGCAAAGGATGCTCGAGATCCAAAGACACAGGCGATACTTCCAATTAGAGGCAAAATTCTCAACGTTGAAAAAGCTCGAATAGACAAGATGCTTAAGAACCAAGAAATCCAAGCTTTGGTGTCTGCGATCGGTGCCGGTATTGCTGACGACTTTGACGTAAGCAAGATTCGATACCACAAGGTCATCATTCTTGCAGACGCTGATGTCGACGGGTCTCACATTAGAACCTTGCTTCTAACTTTCTTTTTGAGGCAGATGAAACCTCTAGTAGAAGGAGGATACGTCTATGTCGCTCAACCACCCCTTTATTCGACCCGCGTAGGAAAGTCAAAGATCTACCTGAAAGATGATGCAGCGAAGTCTCGATTTTTGAGCGAAAATCCAAATCACAAGGATGAGTTCCAACGCCTTAAAGGATTGGGTGAAATGGACTTTGACGAACTTCGAGATACCACTATGGATGCCTCTAAGCGGTCTTTGCTTCAAATTTCTGTTGAACAGGCTGCTCTTGCCGATGAAGTGTGCTCGGTGTTGATGGGAGATGACGTTGAAGTTAGGCGTAAGTTCATCCAGACAAACGCTAAAGATGTGCGCTTCCTAGATATTTAAAAGAAGTTTTGGAGTAAAACTTGAGTCCCGATAACAATAACGAATTACAAGTTGGCATCGTTGAGCCGATTGAAATACAAGAAGAGATGGAACGATCTTTTCTCGAATATTCAATGTCGGTCATCGTATCGAGAGCTTTGCCAGATGCTCGTGATGGATTGAAGCCCGTACACAGAAGAATCTTGTACTCAATGTTTGCGGAAGGTTTGAGACCTGATCGACCACACGTTAAATGTTCAAAGGTTGTCGGAGACGTTATGGGAAAGTTCCATCCCCATGGCGACTCAGCAATCTATGAAGCGCTTGTACGAATGGCACAAGACTTCTCGCTAAGGCATACTTTGATCGATGGTCACGGTAACTTCGGATCACCAGATCCGGATACAGGTGCGGCCGCATCGAGGTATACAGAGTGTCGCCTTGCGCCACTGTCACTTCAATTAATGGCGAGCATTGATGAAGACACGGTCGACTTTATTCCTAATTATGATGGCTCCGAGCAAGAGCCGTCGGTACTTCCCTCGCGTTTCCCGAATTTACTTGTAAATGGATCTCAAGGTATTGCCGTTGGAATGGCTACCAACATACCCCCTCATAATCTTGAAGAAGTATGCAATGCAGCTATTCACCTAATAGATAACAGAGACGCGACTCCTGATCAATTGATGCAATATGTCAAAGGTCCTGATTTTCCAACTGGAGCTCAAATTCTCGGGAGGTCAGGCATTGCTGATGCATACCGAACGGGACGTGGATCAATTAAATTAAGAGCTCTTGCTGAAATAGAAGAGACTCGTACGGGCGGTCATAGGATCGTAGTAACGCAAATTCCATATCAAACCTCGGTCGAGCAAATTGAGCGTAAGATCGCAGAATTAGTTGATGCTCGAGAGTTAGACGGCATTCGCGAGATACAAAATGATTCAGCAGGGAGAGTTAATCGCCTTGTTATCGAGTTGAAGAGAGATGCTAATCCAAACGTTGTTTTGAATAATCTTTTCAAATTAACTCCAATGGAATCGCGATTCTCTGTAAATATGCTTGCGATTGTAGACGGGGTACCTAGGACTCTAAATTTGGCCCAGGCTCTAAATGCCTACATAGATCATCAAATAGAAGTTGTGACTAGGAGGAGCCAGTACCGTTTAGAAAAGGCTCGTGCACGAGCTCACATCGTTGAAGGTCTTTTACGGTGTATTGATCAGTTGGACGCAATAATTGCATTGATCCGTGGATCTGACGATCGGGCGGCCGCTCGTTCTGGTTTGATGAATGTTCCCTTTGAGTTTACTGAAATTCAAGCTAATCACATTCTGGATATGACTCTTGGAAGGTTGACAAGGCTTGGTCGTACTGAGCTCGAAAATGAAATGGCAAACCTTCTTGAGACGATAAGTTATCTCGAGAATCTCCTAAGTGATTCAGCAATTCTTAACAGCGTTGTAAAGGATGAACTTACAGAGGTCAGGAACCAGTTTAGTAATCCAAGGAAGACGGAGATCATATCTGATCCAGGCGACTTTTCTGACGAGGATCTCATAGAAAATGAGCCACGCGTTGTGGTACTTACTCGCAATGGATACATAAAAGCAATGAGTGCGGATTCTTTTAGGACACAGGGACGTGGAGGAAAAGGAGTACAAGGCGCAAAGATTAAAGACGAAGATATCGTTAGTGAAGTGCTACACACTCATTCACATAACTTCCTCTTGTTCTTCAGTAACAAGGGTAAGGTTTATCGTATCAAGACCCACGAACTCGGTGTTCGTGAAAGAACCGCACGCGGTACTCCATTAGTTAATGTTTTGAATCTTGGTTTCGATGAGCAAGTTGCAACTGTTCTTGACACACAGACCTATTTTCCGGATTCATATCTCGTATTCTTTACAAGATCAGGTCTAATCAAGAAAACTCTGCTATCTGAATACGATAAGAGTAGGAGAGAAGGCCTAATCGCTATCTCGCTTCGTGATGGTGATGAATTAGTTAAAGTTTTAGTAGTGACGCCCCATACTGACATTCTTGTCTTTACGAAATATGGACAGGGCATAAGGTTTGCGGAAGATGAAATTCGCCCATTAGGGCGCGCTGCATCAGGTGTGAGGGCTATAAGGCTCCGGATCAATGACGAAGTTATTGGTGCAATTGAGACCAGCACTCGATCTGAGGTACTAATGATAACGTCCGCCGGATACGCAAAGCGTACTTTGATTGATCGATTCAACAGGCAAAATCGGGGTGGACAAGGCGTTAGAGCAATTCGCTTAACGAGCGCACGAGGTGAATTGGTTGCGGCATTCCCAACGCTTCCTGAAGATGAATTCTTATTGAGCAGTTCTACGGGAGCGGTTATTCGCCTTAGCTCTGGCGCAATTACCGAACAAGGGCGGGATGCAACAGGAGTCCGTGCTATAGATTTAGGACCCAATCAGAGCGTAACAGCAGTTACGCCGGTTGCTTCGATTGAAAGTGAAAGCTAATGGTATGCTTGAAACTTGTCGATCTAGTGGGGGTTTAGGTAAAAGGGGTGGAATCGACGTATGGTAACTGAAAAAGCCCCTCGTACTTCTCCGTTGCGAAGTAAGCAGCAGGCGACTGCGAGGGTAAAAAAGGCGAAAAAGCCTACCCAGCGTATAAAGATAAAGCATATTTCGCTGGTATCCCTGGTTAGAGTTGCTTTCTTTTTCTTCGTTGGACTTGCCTTGGTCGGGACGTTGGCGACTTTGGTATTCTGGTCGCTACTTTCGGCAGGCGGCTACGTAACTAAGCTCAACCACTTGATTGATCAGCTCCTTGGTACGACGAACTATAAAGTTACTATGACCCAAGTTGTAGTTATACAGCTTGGATTTGGTGTCGCGTGGGCAATAATTGCTACGGTTATCTCTTTTGTTGCGGGAGTAATCTATAACCTTTCCTCGGAAATAGGTAATGGTATAGGTATTACGATCGAAGATGACAGTAAAAAGTAAAAACCCAACTATTGTATTTCTGTACCTTTTTGGGGCTATAGCTCAGTCGGTTAGAGCGCAGCACTGATAATGCTGAGGTCGCTGGTTCGATTCCAGCTAGCCCCACTCAACAAATGGGGATGTAGCTCAGCTGGAAGAGCACCTGCTTTGCACGCAGGGGGTCAGGGGTTCGAGTCCCCTCATCTCCACCAACGGTGGACATTTGAGGCTCATCGGATATTAGCGTGTTTGATCTTTTCATCAATTGATAATCAGTTGATTCCGATATTTTGTCTCAAGTAGTCCAAAGAGTCCAGTTAGCGGGTTGGATGCGTCCAAAATAGCCACAGAGATCTCAGAACTAACTCAGTAACTTTGATTTTGAGAGAAATGACGGTGAAGACGGCGCCAATATGAAGGTTTGTGAACAAATCAAACAGCGCCGTCTTCACTATCTATAACTCTAATGAAATTATTGAGGCTCTTGTTGGCCTAAAGGATGTTCGAGTCATCTCTTACAACAGAGTTGAGAAAGAGGTCTTTCTCCTTGTAGAACAGATTGTTATTAACCCTCGGTGTCCAAATTGCGGAGATAGAGCCAAGATCCATGACAGAGTGGTAGTTTCCTACATCGATCTACCGGTATTTGCAACACCGATGAAGTTGCACTTGTAAAAAACATCGACTCAGGTGTGACAACGACAGGTGTTCAACAAAGACTTGGACCCTTTCCGATCACCGAATAGCTGCCAAAGGAGTGCTTCTTACAACAAGGGCAGCCAAGTGGGCAACTAAACAAGTTGGAGGAGGAAGGACCATCAAGGAGGTAGAAGATGAGCTATCTTGTGATTGGCATACTATCAATAACACTGTTACTACCTATGGCAACGCCCTTATAGAGGCAGACCATAGAAGGCTCAATAAGACTAATGCCATTGGGTTAGATGAGACCTCTTTTGTTCGTCTGGACAAAAGACATACGAGTTATGCAACTACCATCTGTGATGTATCGAATCATCAGATCATAGATATTCTTCCTACGAGGAACTATCAAGATGTTGCTAGGTGGATCATGGGTAAAGGTCTCACCTGGAGAAACAACATTACCTATGGAGCACTCGATCTTTCTACAACCTATAACGCTGTCTATAAGGTGACACTACCTAATGCACTACGGGTAGCTGATCCTTTCCATGTTGTAGCGCTCGCAAATAGAGCTCTAGATCAAGTTCGAAGGAGAGTTCAAAATGAAACTACGTCACATAGGGGCAGGAGAGACGATCCTCTCTATAGAGCAAGGAGAATACTTCTAGCTGGAAGAGAGAGGCTATCTGAAGCTGCTACTGAAAAGCTTGAGACCTTTTTGGCCCTAGGAGATCCAAATGCAGAAGTTGCAATTACCTATAGCTTCAAGGAAAGGATCCGCCAATATTACCAAGAGCAATCGCTTGATACAGCGACAGAGATGTTATACGAACTCATAGACCAGGCAAAGAGAAGGCATATGCCATATGAGGTTCGGCGACTTGGTCGAACCATAGAGAAGTGGTTCGACCAAATCCAGAACTACCACATCGCCAAAGTCAGCAACGGGCCAACCGAAGCAATCAACAACCTCATCAAGAGAGTCAAGAGAGTTGGATTTGGCTTTAGGAACTTCGACAACTATCGCATAAGAGTACTTCTCTACTGCGGAAAGCCAAACTGGAAGATACTTGACTCAATGGTTGTCAGGTAAGGCTAAGCCATATAACAAACGCTTCAAAAGAAAACAGACTCAAAGACAGCAATCGACAGACAAGAGAAAGATACATCCCTAGTGGCTAAAGGCCGCTAGGAATGTATCTCCATCTACCGAAACGAAAACCACTTGTGCAATTCGATCGGTGTGCACTTCTAATACAATCGAATATTTAGACTTCATGGCCAATATTGAAAATAGAGAACTCGGAGCAGTTGAAGAAACCCCGCTAATATCCGATGAGCCACAAATCAAACAGCGCCGTCTTCACTATCTATAACTCTAATGAAATTATTGAGGCTCTTGTTGGCCTAAAGGATGTTCGAGTCATCTCTTACAACAGAGTTGAAATGTGAATGAGGGCGTTGAACTTGCTCGATCGAGATCTTGGGAGTGGCTTCGCAACTCGATGCCGCATCCAAAGTGGTCGTATTTGATTGCCTGTACAGACGGGGTTATTTGGACGACGGTCTGCCGAGTTATCTTTCGACTGTTGCATTCGTCATTTAGAACCTAAGTAATATTGTGCTTACATTCCAACCAAAATTGGTTACTTGACTATGTCGTTAGTGTTGACCTTTGTGAAAAGTAAAAAAATTTGTTCTTTTATTTTGTTAATTCATAAAAGCCCAAAGATAAATAATGGCACATAACTTTTACATGCATGGCAAGATTTTTTCAGAAATCGAATTCATAGGGGGAAATTATGCATGTCGATGACACTAATCAAAGCGACGAGGATCGGAGGTTGCTAGCACTTGGCTACAAGCCGCAACTAAGTCGCGTTCTTGGACTGTTTGCGAACTTCTCAGTAGCATTTAGCTACTTGAGTCCAATGGTAGGGATTTACTCGCTGTTCGCTTTGGGACTTGGAACAGGTGGTCCAGCGTATGTATGGTTGACGTGGTTGCCCGTACTTGGAATGTTGTTTGTAGCTCTAGTATTTGGGGAATTGGCAAGTAATTATCCAGTAGCAGGCGCACTTTACCAGTACTCAAAGTTTTCTGTTAACGGTGGTTATGGGTGGTTTGTAGGGTGGTTCTACGGAATCGCACTTTTAGTGACCGTTGCTTCTGTTGATACAGGAATCGTATCTTACTTAACCTCTCTCCTCCAAAATATCTTCGGGTGGAACCTAAATCCAAATAGTCACTTCGTTATCTTGATAGTTACTGTGATCCTTTTGGGCATTCAGACCTTCCTCAATATCACAGGAGCGAAAGTTATGGGAAGGGTAGCACAATTTGGTGTTTATGTAGAACTCATTGGTACAGTTGGTGTAGCAATAATTCTCGGTATCAACGGATTTCACCACGGCTTCTCTTACCTGTTCACATCTCAGGGTGTTCAAAATGCAAAGACCAATCCCCTTGGGTTGAATTTTTCAGGTCACTGGCTAACGGGATCTGCCCTAATCGCCGTTCTTGCCCCGGTGTACATCTTCTATGGATTTGAATCTGCGGGAGATATCTCTGAAGAGACCAAGGATGCTGGAACCATGGTTCCGCGATCGATGCGACTCGCACTACTTTATGGTGGGTTGACTTCGTTTATTCTTACAGTCGGATTACTGCTTGCGATTCCTGTTAAAAATGGAGTTGCTGCTACAATCAACGGCGGAGGCGTTACCTATATCCTTGGTGCACTGCCTCAAGGTATACAAGACATTCTCTTAGTGTTGATCATTATTGCTTTCTTTAGTTGCGGAACATCTGTCCAGGGCGCAGGAGCGAGGTTAGCCTTTTCGTATGCTCGCGATAGAGCTTTGCCCGGTTCAAGTTGGATATCAAAAGTCGATCCCCGTCATAAAGCTCCCGTCAACGCTCTTATTGCAGGGACGATTGTGACTTTGGCATTTGTCCTTTTGGAATTCCTTTCGCCTAAAAAGAACGTTCATATTCTCTTCTTTACATACCCAGCAAATACAAACGTGTTGGTCTCTCTCGTTTCATTTGGTGTGAGCGGAATTTACCTATCGTTCCTTCTTACGGTAATTGGATCGGCGATCGCTCGTAAAAGAGGTTGGGAGCCGGCTGGTAAGTTCACATTAGGAAAGTGGGGCTGGCCCGTCACCGTAATTGCGCTCGTCTACCTCGGGCTAATGTTTATAAACATAATTCTTCCAACCGGACTGACAAGTCCTCGAGGTTATTTCAATCTAGATTGGATCACTTTTATAGTTATGGCGCTGATAGCTATAGTCGGAGGGATTTATTTTGCAACGGCTCGACCCGATAAGGCTCTGAAGGAGCTGGATTCAACTGAAGCCAGGTAATCAAGTCTGTTTGAGATTTGATGTCTTGAACTATCCGACGGAGGTAGTATCGCTGCTCTTGATGTTCTCGAGCATCGAGGTTGCCTCCGTTAGGACGTTAGTTATTATGCCCTTTGCAAGATGAAGAAGGTCTATTACTTCGTTTTGTACAAGAAAGTAGGTTACTGAAGAACCTTGTTTTGTGGATGAAATAATTCCAGCCCTCTTGAGTATTCCTAGTTGTTGACTGAGATGGGAGGCTTCCGCACCAATTTGTTTGTTTAGTTCACCAACAGACACAGGACCGTTAGCTAGAATCTCAAGTATTCTAACCCTCATCGGGTGTCCAATCGATTTGAAGAGATCTGCCTTTAGCTTGTACAATCGAGTGTCCATTTCAAAAAATTTTCAAGTGCGCACTTGACTTTCTTACCGTTCCCAGGCAAGTCTTTCAAAGTAAACGCATGATACTTTTACACTTTACAGTTGCTTATCATGATTTATTGCGTAAAAATTCAATCAAAATGGTACATATTTATAAAATTGTACGGAAAAAATCTTATGAATTGTCATAGAGCATGGTAATTTTGCCGGGACGGCAGAGGATGGAAGGGGGACCTACCTCGATACACAAATGTAAACGATTGGATGGAGGACATGAACCGATTCTGTGATGGGTTATGTGAGCTTGGATGTGCAATGCACATTTAGATTCTTCCAGGTCTCTAAAATTTTTCGTCTATCCGACCTATATCAAATTTCAGAATGAGGTAAAGCTATTTCGAAGTACGGAGGCGATTGCCATATGCCACACTGTTCTTATTTTATGTCTCTTCTTCTCCAAAAAAGTCTTCTAATAGATCAGTGCATCTAGCTTGCCTCCCCGATACACGGTTTCATGAGGACTATCCCCTTTGGGACGATCCTTTTACCCGTCTCGGACTCGATATTGATCTTTTGGGAATACTTACTACAAGTGTTAATAATCGTGGGGAAGTATTCATGGGGAATTCCGGCAGACATTTCTTTCCGTTAGCGATCTTTGATCGGAGGAATACCAGCCAATTGCTCCGTAACTAACTAAAGTTTAAGAATGGCCGAGTTCTCCAATACCTCGAAGAAGCCACTGGTATTTATCGTCCCGATCGAACCTCGTAATACAGGTAATGGGCTTGCAATGCGGGCTGGGGCACTGTGTCAAGCGGCGGCAAGACTCTATGACGTAAAGGTCGTTGTAGTGCCAGTCTCAGGAACTCCCCCTCCTGTTGGACGTATTGAAGGTTTGTCAACACTGGTACTTCCAGTCTCTGACATTCTAAACAAAGAGACTGTACGGCGAGATGAGCTCTTGGCAGATCGGATTGTTAGATCGGTACCTCTTGACCATGGGTCTCCGATTTTCGTCATGCGGTCCTACCTTTCAGGTGTGGCTCTAGGTGTTGCAATGCGCCTTAAATCTCGATGGATAGGCCTTGACCTCGATGACGACGATGAGACGTTTGCAGTATCGATTGGGGATCTGCGGGGAGCACGACAGATCCGTGAAACGCTCTCGAGAGTCCTTCCGGCGTTTCAAATCGTAACCGCTTCATCGCCCTTCGATGCACAAGCTATATCACGGCGCTACGGGAAGAAGGTTGAGACACTGGTAAATACCGTATCAATTCCAGTGGAATCGACTATTCGTAGAGATCCGGATCGGTCGGTGATGTTTATTGGAAACTTGACCTATCCTCCAAATATTGACGCCGTACTACGGCTGGTGAATGATGTATTACCGGAGCTTCGTCGTATGCCACGTGGAGAGACGAGTAAAGCGCTCATCGTAGGACCTTTTGACCCGAGAGGGCCGCTTAGGGTTCTTTCTGGACGTGATGATGTAACGCTCTTGGGTTTTGTTGATGATCTTGATGCCCTCTATCGACGTGCCGGCGTAGTAGTTATACCAATGGAGATTGGCAGCGGTACCCGCATAAAGGTTTTAGAAGCCTTCGCACATAAGGTACCCGTTGTGAGCACCCCTATTGGAGTGACTGGGATTGATGTGCGTGACGGAAGACATATCTTGATAAGGGAGAGCCCTTTTGAGATCGCGAGATCAGTCTCTGATTTGTTTGGAAACGAGAATCTCTGTCACACTTTATCTTCCAATGCACATGCTTTGGTTTTAGAGCAATACTCTGATATAGCTATTAGTTCTGCGTTCTCTAGAATTTGTTTGGAGGTCGAGGGGTTGGTTGGTCCAACTGGATGATGTCAAACAACAGCCATGAGCCATCTGAATTCTATGAAAGGGACAATTTTTTCACGGCTGTTCTTATGCCTTAGCAAACTTTCTCTTTTATGACCTTTCGATACGAAGTGGATTTCGTATAGTACGTTTTGATAGCTTCCCAGCTAGAAGCTCTCTGTCTGTCATTTGTTGAGGTTGAAGGTGGGTAGCTCTAAGCCGCATTTGAAGTGGACATATAGGAATATTTTCACACATCTCGTCTAAGGCCGCCTTAACTAAATCTTCGGAGACGCAATGAAGAATTTCAATTCAAGCCGTGTGTGCTCATGAAGAATTCGTTGTCCATTTTTCATGACTGCCATGTTCTTGAGAGGGGGTTTATTTTGCCCGTTCATTGGAGCAAGAGCTAGAGGGACGAGGCTCAACCCTTGTGTACTATAAGTAATTTATCTGCGACTACAGTAGTGCGTCGCAGCAACTTTGACGACTTCGGTACTAGTAAGTTTCCCATACCGACATCTTTCCGGAGCTACTTGGTCTTCTTTCGTCATATTGTGTTTGGAAGGTTATAACCCAAGCAACATGTCCCATTCATTGCTTTCATCGTCGCCATTTGATCACTATGATGTCGTCAAGCCAAGGACGATCTTCCAATTCGGTGATAAATCTAAATGGCAAATTGAAGTGTCTTCAAGGTGCTGAAGGTAATCTCGAGGAAGGGATAGCTCAATCGACATACCTTTTCAGATAGCGCTAAATTAATTCATCTCCTCGGGCGTAAATGTTTAGGTTTTTTTGATAAATAAAGTGCTCTATAATGGCGAAAGTAAGGCCCGAATGGATTCGGGACAGTCTCCTTACATTGCTACTCAGAGCTGAACTGCACCATGGAATCTCCATAAGTGGATTGATCGGAAGATTTGAATTTTTACCTTACATGCTTTCCGCCAAGGACCGTACAGATTTAACTTCCGAGAGTCAGTTATTTCCCCAAGGCATCAAAGGTCTGTTGGTCGCGAGAATTATTGGCGTATCGCCGCCCTCTCGTGAGAAGTTTAGGCATTAACCAATCGCGTTAACTTAATCTCAAGGCCATCAATCGGGATGTTGTTTGTCGTTGCCAGTTTTTGTGTATCGCGATTAGGCTTGCGTGTACTTTGGCGTCAACTGGGAACGATCGACCATAATGGCCCCACCGTGATCGAGTGAAGTGGCCCCACCCGTCTTTCGATTATAGCTTTCAAAAAGACGTATTTTTTCTTTTGAAATTTTGTCGAAGTGAAATTTGAACCGGAGTTAGGTTTAGATTGATTGAGCAAAAGCTGGATTGAATAGTGTCCAATACAGACCAATCGCGGATTATGTGCGAGGGTGTACTTTCCTTTCGCGGGTAACGTAGTTGCGGTTCGTAAATGAGCGAACTTATAACGCTATTGTTGCGATGCTTTCAGTTTTGAGGTTCGACCAAAGGGTGTAGGAGTTGATTTAGAGACTGAGGATTATAAAATCCGGCTCGACAATTTGGAGAACTATTCAAAGAATCGGAGGCGCCTCGAAGATAAAGATCTAACGGGCGACGATGGTAATATCAAGAGTCTAATGTCTTCGCCTTAGTGAGAAGGATCGAGTTCCGCGATGAAGCCGAAGCGCAACGACAATATCGAGGTTACTGAAACCGATGAAGGTCTCGTCCTGTTTCAGATGAACTACGACCGTATTCATAATCTGAATATAAGTGCTTCCGTCATCTTTGAACTGTGTGATGGAACTCGCTCCGTGCATGAGATTGCGGAGGAGGTCGCTTCTGTTTTCGAGCTTAGTGATTCTCCACTTACAATGACTCTTGACTGCATCGAACGGCTCGAGAGGGAAGGTTTGGTTTTCTACGACACTGGGCAATCCGAATTTTCCTAACGCCTTGCAATTTTTGGTATAATATGAGAACTTGTTCATCAAGAAATAGCGAAGACGAATCAAAAAGGTCGGTGGATTTTGTCGAGCGAAAATGAGCCCGAAAGTGAGATAGCGGGAAATAATTCAATTTCTCGACGAAAGTTCCTCAAACGAACTGCCGCCGTTGTATTTGCTGCACCTCTTATTGTATCCTTTGCATTAGACGCATCTACTGCCAGCTCTGCTCAAACAACAAATGCAAATGACGATTCTGGTGCACAAAGCGACGCCGATGTTTCGTTCGGGAATCAGTTTGGCACTCATTATTTTCCAAACCAGGCTTTTAGCTACGGAAATCAGAATTACAATCCGCTAGCTTTTGAGAACGTAACTTATCCCAACCAGTACTCGCCCAACCAGGCTTCCACTTTGCCTTAATGATTGATCGACGAATGTCATTTTCTATCGAAAGTAATCTCACCTTGAGACTCGTAAAAGACCGAAATCCGATCTATTTTATGGGATCCCAAATATCCTGGCGTGACCGTGCCACAGTACCTTTTGGTGGAGTTTGATTGTCGTTGCCACCGCTCATAAGTGCTGCCCTTATCACCAAGAATGAAGAACGAAACCTTGCTTCATGTCTGACGTCGCTTCAGGGACTTGTTGATGAAGTCATTGTCGTTGATACCGGCTCTTCGGATAAAACTGTAGAGATCGCTGAAGAATATGGTGCCCGTATATTTCACCACCCATGGCGAGATGACTTTGCAGACGCCCGCAATGTCTCCCTCGACAAGGCGAACGGTAGTTGGATCCTTTATATCGACGCTGATGAAAGAGTCAGCGGAATCACGCGAGCTCAGCTCGAATTAGATCTTGCTAACCCTGAGAATGTTGCTTACCGTGTTTGGCTCCAACCCCGAGTCAACTCTACTGCATATCGCGAGTATCGTCTTTGGCGAAGTGATCCAAGGATACGTTTTGATGGAATCATTCACGAGAGGGTAGTTCCAGCGATTCATGAAGTAGCGTCCCGAGAAGGGAAATCCATCGGCCTATCCGAGCTTTCGCTACTACATGTTGGATACGAAGGTGACCAGACCGAGAAGAATATAAGAAACCTTCCTCTTCTGCGTCGCCAAATCATATTAGACCCGACAAATCTCTTTGTTCGCTATCACTTAGCGAAAGTCCTCGGTGATATGGGCGAAGTAGAGGAATCAGAGAAGATTCTTGAATCTACGGTTGCATATGTGCGCGGACTGGAATTAAGGGATCCAGTTGCAAGCCTTTCATTTTTGGAACTCATTCGCCGGTACTTGCAACGAGGTGAAAGTGCCGATGATCTTATACAAGATGCGCACTCTCGCTTCCCAGGAAATCTCGGTTTGCTCTGGATAGAGGCAAGGTCTCTTATTGCAACCGGTCGTTACGCCGAGGCCCTAGTAGTTCTCAAGAAGTATACTGACATTGTTGGACAGGGTTTATCTTCGCCAAATGACCCAGCTTATGACCGTAGGTTGCTCGGGGAACTTCCGTGGGATAGCGCTGGACTGTGTAACTTTAAAATTGGTAATTTTGTCGAGGCAGCCGCTGCTTACCAAGAAGCTGCTCTTCGGGCTGAGGATCCAACGCCTTATATATCTAAGCGTGCAATTGCCCTTGCGAAAATTTCAAAAGATTTGTCGAACACAAATGATGATCACCCTGTCCTTCCCGAAAGTGGTCGTTCAATCTTCAAACTCAAAGATAGAGGTATCTAGTGAACTCGTTTCCGTCCGAGAACAATTCCACCCTCCGTCATTCGATGGCAAATATTGTAATGTCGATAAAAGAGGCCTTTCGTTTGCGGGGTTCGATCCGCGGTCTAGCTCTTGTGATGGTCCTTGTTGTAGGCGGATTGATAACCTCGAGTCGACCAGCTCAGGGTTCACGTGATCTCTTTGTTGTAGCTTCTGGGGGCGCGCACTCTGGTCCTTGCAGCGTTAGTGATCCGTGTACACTCCAGGCTGCTCTATCGTCGAGCACTTCAAACACTTTGACGATTGTGAATCTGAATCCCGGTACCTATAGAGGCACTCTCGTGATCAATAGTCCAGTGACCATTGTTGGCAGTGGATCAACGACAGTTCTATCAATTGTTGGCACGGAACCAGCGGTTGTGGTCAAGCAGTCAGTGACCGCTACCTTGCAAAATCTTACGGTCAGTCCAAATGGCAATGGAAGTTATTCGTTACCGTCCAACGTATCTTACGGAGCTGGTGGAATAGATAATGGAGGTGACCTTACCCTTGATAATGTATCTGTCGCTGGATTTAACGTGACACAACCTGAGTATTCGCCAGTAAACGGAAGGCAGCTGTTTTATGTCGAGGCCGCAGGTGGAATCTATAATGCGCCAGGTGCTACCCTCAATATCATTGGCGGAGCGATCCAAAATAATAGTGCAAATTTTTCGAGAGTTTGTGCTGGTGGTATAGCAAATGACGGAAGTTTGACGCTTACGGGCGTGACAATTTCAGGTAACTCGTGTGGGTCAAAAACCAATCCGGCCATCGCTAGCTATGCGGTAGGGGGTGTAGTCAGTGGTGGAGCTTGGCTTTCCGGAATAAAGAAGTTGGAAGGAGTGAGTCCTGGATCTTATGCAACTCTATCTATCGTTGGAAGTAATATCTCTGACAACTATTCAATGCAAAGATATCTAGATGTTCATAACGATGAGTTTGCGGGGGGAGTACTCGATAATAATTTGAACTCTACTCCCGATACCATTTCCAATTCCACATTCTCTTTGAATCAGGCTGGCAAGTCAGGTGGTGGTCTCTTCGCAATCGGTCCTGTTGTGGTGAGTGGTTCGACCTTCAGCGCCAATAGCAGCAATGGTAACGGAGGAGCAATCAGCGGTGGGCTTATGGGAGCCACTAATACAACTTTGAGCATCGTCAACGACACCTTTGCTTCAAACTCGGCGACTTTAAATGGTGGCGCTCTAGCGTTCGGACATTCACCGATCGCAAATCCTGGGAATTTACAAAATATCAATGACGCTCTCAACATCGTTGGTGCGACTTTTGCCAATAACTTTGCTAAAGGTGATGGTTCGGGGATTTCAGTTGATCCCGAAAATCAGAACCACAGCACGATAGTTTCAGTCGCTGGAACTCTCTTCGACTCAACTAGCTGTTATATCGATAAAACTTCTAATTGGAATGATCTTGGGTATAACATTGCCACAGATAGTTCGTGCGGATTCGACCCAAATTCTACCTCGAAAGTGCTCTCAAAATTAGCTTTGGGATCCTTGTCACTAGCCAACAATGGTGGTCAAACTCAGACCGTAGCAGTTATCCCACCATCTCCTGC
>JAKCDL010000002.1 GCA_021841935.1 Actinomycetes bacterium
TGTTTACGTCTGATTGGGGCGTCAAAGCTTCTACGGGACTTACCATCTTTTGGACCCAATTCAAAGGAAGCTCCGCATTCTTCTCGAAATAAGGGAGAACGTCTCTCGCGTATCGTGAGTAGGTTCAGTCTCTCGCGTATCGTGAGTAGGTTCACGAATGATGCTTCCCTGATTTTGTTTAAATTTGCCGTTATTAATTAAGTTTTTCTAAAGCAAATCTCTATCGTGCCGAAACAGTAAGTAGCCAGTCCTAAGGTGACCCTGTGAATCTTGCCGCAAGAGACGCGTCACCAAGGATGGGAGACGTGAGTATCAAGGAGGAAAACAAAAAATGTCGCTTTCGATAAATACGAATATCGCAGCAATTGACGCTTACAATAACCTTAACACTACAAGTAACGCTATGGATCAGACGATTTCGCAATTGTCATCCGGTTTGCAAATACAAACTGCAGCGGACAACTCTTCGGGTTATGTCATTGCTCAGGATCTTCAGGTTCAATCTAACGGTTTAAACGTTGGTATACAAAACGGACAAAACGCGATAAACGTTCTGCAAATTGCAAACGGAGCAATGAATCAGCAAGTGTCGATTCTTCAAAGAATGAACGAACTTGCGACGCAAGCATCGAACAATGGAGCACTCTCATCAAGTGCATTGAGTGCCGTAAATGCCGAGTTCCAGGCGCTGACAAACCAGCTCAACCAAATTGCTTCTAGCACCACTTTTGGTAACTCGAGTAATTCGCTTCTGAATACCACTGAAGTTTTGACTTTCCAATTGGGCGCATATGCGAGTACGACAAATCAGGTTGCGGTCTCGTTGTCACCGACTACTACTTCTGCACTAACCTTGACTTCATTGTCTCTAACTTCATTTACCGGTGCGCAGTCTGCGCTATCAGCTGTCCAAACCGCGATTGATTCGGTTGCTTCCATCCAAGCTAATTTGGGTGCGAGCCAAAATCAAATTCAGGCTGACATTGCAAACTTGACAGTCAGTCAGCAGAATGTTCAAGCGGCTCATTCGAGCTTGGTTGATGCAAATATGGCTCAGACAATGACAACGTTTACTGCGCAGCAGATTCTAATGCAAGCTGGTACTGCAATGCTTGGTCAAGCGCAGCAGTTACCGAGTATGTTGTTGAAACTGATACCGTAGGGTTGCTTCTTTATTGAAGTCACGCTGTTCGAAGAGACGCAAGTTCGATTTCGGGCTTGCGTCTCTAGTTTGATCCTTATTCGCATTCTATAGAAAGGCGAAAAGTTGACATCATCAACTAGCGGTGTTTCAGGCACCACATCTTCCACTGTGAATCCGTTTGGACAATCGAATACCAGTAACAGCGGTGCCCCGATTTCATTTAGTGGAGTAATTTCCGGACTCAATACGACGGCGATTATAAACGCCCTAATGTCCGCATACAAGCTTCCCCAAACGGACATCGGAAACCAGATCAATCAAATTAGCTCTAACCTGACAGACTACCAGACAATACAAAACGATTTGAGTTCTCTTCAGAACGCCGCTGATTCAATAAATCAGACGGTCTCATGGGATCAGACCTCTGTAGCATCGTCTAACTCTTCGGTGGCAACGGCTACAGCGGCTCCAGGAACGCCCACAGGTACTGTTAGTTTCAATGTAAACCAATTGGCACAGGGTAACGTGCTAATGTCAAACACCCCTGTCTCGTCTACAAGTACCATAGTTGCTAGTGCTCCACTTCTCCTCGCTCAGGGCGCGGCGAGTTTAGGTTTTGCATCTTTGAGCGCGGGCTCTGGTTTGACAATCGGTTCACACTCGATAGTGATTAATTCTGCGCTTTCAGGCGCAACGATTTCTGGAACTTCGGTAGCCTCTACCACAACCATTACTTCCGGCTCAAATGACACGGTCTCTGCGACGGTGAATGGAACCGCGCAAACCTTTACCCTAGCAGCCGGCACATACACCCAGAGTCAGCTAGCATCTGCCCTGCAAAGTGCTAGTGGAGGACTACTAAATGTAGCAGCTGCATCAAATGGCGGACTTACTGTGTCGACCGCATCTCTCGGGTCGTCTTCTTCCCTGGCGATAACTGGTGGCACGGCGCTTGGCGCTCTCGGTCTCACTGCAAACTCTACCGCAGTCAACGGTACGGCTGGATCTATCACGGTTGATGGGACCGCTAACACTGTCAACAATGTCGCTGCAGGTGCTTCGGTGTCCTTGACTTCAGGCACGGGTGGCACTATCACTACTACGGTAGGCGCCACGGGCATTGCGACCGGAAGTTTTACGGCTAATTATTTGAATGTCAACAGCGGATCTCTTGCCGATGTTGTAAGCGCAATTAATGGTGCAGGAATCGGCATCACTGCGTCTGCAGTTGACTTGGGTAGCAGTCAATATGTCCTCGAGCTTTCGTCTGGTTCGACGGGTTCTAATTCGCAAATAAGTGTCGACACGAACGTTCTTTCATCCAGCCTCGGAGGCTTGAAACAAGTTGTGGCGGCGCAAAATGCACAAATCCAAATTGGCGGCAGCGGTGGTTACACTGTCAGCTCGCAAACCAATCAAGTTACAGGTGTGATGCAGGGACTCACTATCAACCTTGCATCTGCTCAAGTCCCTGGATCGCAGCCAGTTACTCTCTCCTTAAGTCCCAATGCACAAGCTATGGCTAGTTCGGTAAATGCGATGGTAACAGCTGCTAATCAGGTGCTAAGCGATATTAATACGTATGCTGGCTACAATGCGACAACTCAGGTCGCTGGACCACTTATGACCGATGCGAATATGCAAACTATAACTCAGCAGGTCCTTAACGTAGTTGCGAGTGCAGTGGGTGGAACTGGGGGATCACTCAATTCGGCAAGCGTTGGTCTCAATGTGACAAAAAATGGAACCGTAACGTTCGACCAAACCGCATTCGAAACCGCATATCAGCAGAACCCTTCTCAGGTAGCACAGTTTTTCTCTCAAGGTGGAACATTCGCTCCATCGTCATCCACTTACGCTGGAACCGTCTCCTTGCTGTATGGTAGTGACTCAACGCAACCAGGAACATACGCAGTTTCGATATCGCAGTCAGCCACTAAGGCGACCGACTCGGGTAGTGTTCTGGCGAGTGGTTCGATAACTTCTGCGGAGTCGCTGACTATTGCTTCCGGTGGACTAACTGGCACGTATTCGGCGACTGCAGGTGAATCTCTCACAAACATTGCTGCGGGATTGAATTCAATGTTCTCTTCGACGGGCATGAGTCTCCTAGCATCGGTTGTTACGAGTGGTTCTGGAAGTCAACTTGTTGTCAATAGTGGAGCTTACGGTAGTGCAGCTTCGTTTTCGGTTACTTCGAATAACGTTGGTAGCGGTCAAACAGGTTTGGCTTCAACCGCTAATACCCCATCAACGTTTACAGGCATCGACGTAGCGGGAACTATCAACGGTGTTGCGGCGACTGGTTCGGGACAAGTGCTAACCGCTCCCCAAACGGACCCAACGCTCGCGGGACTTGCTTTAAATGTGACGGCTACGGGAATTTCAAGTGCAACTAGTTTAGGTTCGTTTACATATAGTGCCGGAGTTGCGGGTGGCCTAGCGTCTGTGGCAAATGGGGGCGCAAATCCGCTAACCGGTTCAATAACCTCTACGATCAACAACCTCAATTCACAAATTCAGTCATTGCAGTTTCAGTACAACTCGTACACGCCGATGATACAAGCAGAACAAACGATGTTGCAACAGGAGTACTCGAATATGGAGGTGCAATTGGGAAGTCTCCAGAGCCAGGGAAATTGGCTTACTACCCAAATTGCGAAGTTACCATAACGGAAGAATCAGCCGCTAAGTCAAGGAAGGCATAGATAAGGATGTACAAAGATCCCCGTGAATTTGTAAAGGATGCAATTATTACGGCCACACCGGCAGCAAGATTGATGATGTTGCTCGATCGACTCGAGATCGACTTGAAACGGGCAGAGCAAGGTTTCGTGACCGGCGATGCGTACTCTAGAAACGTAGCGCTGCTTCATGCGCAGGAGATTGTGCTGAACCTTAGGGATACCCTAAGGGTCGATATATGGCAAGGGGCGGCACAGCTTAAAGCCATATATTCATTTATCTACGTTGAGTTTGTCCAATCAAATATCTACGAAGACAAAAAGCGTTTTGATTGGGCAAAGCAACTTCTAATGCAAATTATAGAGGCTTGGCGAGGTGCTAACAAGGCGCTCATGAGTAAGGAAGCTGTAAGTGTTGTCGGATGAGATCTTGAACGAACTGGAGCTTTACCTGGATCAGGTGGACTTGGCTCTTGAAGGAGCAGTACGGTGGCCTGTACCACCAAGTCTAGTGGGTTTGAGCATTGACGTTCGAGATAGAAATCTCAAAGAGCGTCTCTTGGCTCTTTTGAAGCGCAACCATCAGGCAGAAATAAGAGTGGAGCAGCGCAAGAAAGATCTCTCAATTCTCATAAAGCGTGCATCAAAGCGTGATGGTGGCCCGATAGCGGTAGATATTAGGGCATAACTTGAAGTTTGTTAGTCTCAACTGAAGGCGGGGAGCTCGTTAGCCTCTCCGCCTTTTTTGTTTAAATATTCAAATTGATTTCTCAAGTAACTATTCATACGCGACGAATAACTTAGTGCGAGCAGGATTTCGCATTTGAACTGCCCAGGAAGGGCCGCATTCGATTTCGGACGGGTTGTCCGATGAAGGATTTCGGTGGTTCTAAATGGGTGGACCAGTCTTACAGGCGCTTCAATTCGCACTCGACGGATTGACACTTCAACAACAGGTTCAGGCAAATAATATTGCTAATTTGAACACGCCAAATTTTACCGCTTCGCGAGTCGACTTCGCTACTTCGTTGACCCAAGCGCTAAAGGAAGGCAACGGAACTGCAACCGCAGCCGTTACTCCTTCGCAGCTCGCTGCATCCACTAATGGAAATAACGTATCGATCAGCCAAGAGCTGGTTGGCGCGGAACAGTCCGCAACGTGGTACCAGGCAGTAACAACCGAAATTAACGATCAGTATCACTTGGTACGCGGTTCAGCAGGAGGTTCCTTCTAGTGTCACTTTTTGGTCTAATTTCGATCGCGGGATCTGGAGTTGATGTTAGCCAAAGTTGGCTAAATACAATTGGATCAAACCTCGCTAATGCGAACGATACCGTGAATCCGTCGCAGACTCCTTTCCTAGAGCAAGAGCTCACGGTTGCTCCGGGAACGAGTTCTAACGGATACTCTCCCAATCCGGCAACGACTCCCATGACCCCAACCGAAGGCACAGGAGTTCATGTAGCAAGCGTCGTTACGCCAAATCCTAACGGTGTTCTGACATATGATCCAACGAATCCCCAGGCAAATAGTGCCGGTTATGTCAGGACCCCTGGAATCAATGTTGCCGATCAACTTGGAAATCTTGATGTAGCCGAAAGAAGCTATCAGGCAAACGTTGCAGTTATCAACCATGCGAAGACGGTATATCAAGCCGCTCTCACAATAGGACAGTAATCCCT
Organism: Actinomycetes bacterium; assembly: GCA_021841935.1. GTDB lineage: Bacteria > Actinomycetota > Acidimicrobiia > Acidimicrobiales > Acidimicrobiaceae > Acidithrix. Next base: position 5,512 of record JAKCDL010000002.1, read on the forward strand.
TTTATTTGTAATCAAGATAGGTCTATCGATGACATCAATTGCTCCAATCACAGCTTTGGCTTCTCTGCCATCCATTCCTTCTCTGCCGACGATCTCTTCTCCAGTTGGTCCAAATGAACTTTCGTCTTCCGCACAAAGCATGGCTGCTGGGGCTGCAGGAAATAGCGGCGGAGTTTCAGCGATATCTAATATCGGTCAAGCCCAGAATGGCTCTTCATCCTTCGGTAATATCCTCGCCGGAGCGATCGACAATCTTTCGTCGGTGCAAAATCAAGCTTCACAGCAGGCCCTACTCGTGTCGACTGGTCAGGCAAATCTCGGCGACGCGATGATAGCAGCTCAACAGTCGTCGCTAGATACTCAGTTGGCTACAGCGATTAAATCCTCCGCCGTAACTGCATTCAATCAAATCATGTCAATGCCGGTATAGGTAGAACGGGTATATTGTGGCAATCACCGACAATCTAGGATCAATGAAGAGCTACGCAAATCGCTTTGCGAGCGGATTTACATCGGGACAAAAGGTCCTGACGGTAGTTGCAGTTGCTGCTCTCGGCCTTGCGGGATACATTTATTCGTCGATGGCCTCAAAGCCGAGTTATGCACCACTATTTACTGGGCTGGCTCCATCCGATGCTGCGGCAATGACGACAAAGCTACAGTCAGCGGGTATCCCGTATCAATTGACAGATGGTGGATCGACGATATTGGTTCCCCAGCCGGACGTCAATCAAGAAAGATTGGTGATGGCTCAAGCGAATCTACCGGCGAACTCAACAGTTGGCCTGTCTCTTCTCAGCAACGTCGGGATCACTGCCTCGCAACTCACCCAGCAGGCTGACTACCAAAGAGCGCTGCAGGGTGAACTTGCTTCAACGATTGAGGCGATCAACGGGGTTACTTCAGCGCAGGTGAACTTAGCGCTCGTCAATAACAACGTCTTTGCAATCTCGAATACCTCCCAGCCGTCGGCATCGATCCTCGTGACACTATCTCCTGGAACTGTACTATCGCAGACTCAAGTACAGGGAATTATCCACCTAGTAGCCTCTGCTATTCCGAATCTTTCCGCCTCGAATATCACTCTCGTTGATTCAAATGGCGATGTTCTCTCGGCACCTGGGCAATCTAATTCAAGTACTGTCAATGATCAGCAAACACAAGCGTACAACTCGAATCTACAGACTCAACTAGAGTCGCTTTTGACGCCACTAGTCGGTGCCAACAATGCAATCGTAAGAGTTAGTGCCACCTTGAACTTCAATCAGACTACGACTTCAAGTCAGTCTGTTCAGACCAACCCAGGAGGCACGCCTGTCACTGTTCCAACTCAAGTTCAAAGTGCAACGCAGAACTTTTCGGGAACGGGATCACCTGCTGGCGGAGTTCTAGGATCCATCACAACAAGCACCGGGACCTCTGGTAACTCAACCTATCAGCAGACAAATAACACAACTAACTATGCAGTTGGACAGGTGAACTCCTCTACCACGCAAGCTCCAGGACAGGTCCAAAAGCTTTCTGTAGCAGTGCTTGTCAACTCTAAAGTCAAGGGTGTTACTCTAGCTAAGGTACAACAGCTAGTTGCAGCCGCTGCGGGTATTGTTACCGCCAGAGGTGACACGATCAGCGTGGTTTCCATGCCGTTCTCAAAGAGCGCAACTGTAACGACGCTCGTGGCAGCGGCATCGTCATCGACGTCGTCGATCTTCTCCTTGGCAAAGACGGCGCTACTTGTACTTGGTGTTCTACTCGTTCTCTTCTTTATCATGCGCTCCTCGCGCCGTGAAGTTAGGAGTTCTGTCGAACTGCCCGACATCATTGACCTTGAAGAAGAGTCTCTCGGAGCACAAATTAAGCAACTACCTCCGGCAGAGGCACCGATGCTCTCTGACGAAGTGGTCGACTTCATTGAGTCTCAGCCAGAGGACGTTGCCAAGTTACTGAGAGTTTGGATGACCTCCACCTCGAAGGCGCAGGGATAACCATGAAGCACAGTGAATTAACTGGAACTCAAAGGGCAGCGGTTGTTCTAGTTCAGCTCGGCAAAGATGTAGCCGCGCGAGTTTTGAAGTCGATGAGTGAAACTGAGGCAATCTCTCTCACTCTCGAAATTGCCAGGTTGCCAAAGTTGGAGAATGATGTAACTCGAGCTGTTGCTGACGAGTTCGTGAACTCTCTCGCAGGTATTCGTAACCTTACCCAAGGTGGAGTTGATACTGCTCGAGATTTTCTAGCCGCTAGGATCGGATCGCAAGCTGCAGATGAAATCCTTGAGGAGTTCTCAGGCTCTACCTCAAATAACCCGGTTCTCTTCTTGACTCACGTTGAAGCCTCACAGACCGCTTCTTACCTTCAAGATGAACACCCGCAGATGGTCGCAGTAATCTTGAGTTTTCTACCCCCTGATACAGCTGCGTCGATCCTAAGCGCTCTACCCGATATCTCACGTGCAGATATCGCCCGAAGAATCGCCAATATGGAGCGTGTGGATCCAGAAGTCCTCGAGCTAGCCGCCTCAGTGCTACAAAGGAAACTAGCTGGACTTGCGAAAGCAGGTCCAGCTTCAACCCGAGGTGGTATTTCGGCGGTCGTTGAGATGCTCAATAGGGCCGAGCAAAATACCGAGAAGCGAATTCTTACTGACTTAGATGCTATCGATCCGGAGTTGGCCGATCGAATTAGGACGCAGATGTTCGTCTTTGAAGATGTCATGAATCTTGACGACAGGACTTTGCAGCGCGTATTACGTCAGGTCATTCCAAAGGACTTAGCAGTTGCCCTAAAGGGTGTAAACGCTCAAATGCGGGAAAAGGTGCTACGGAATATGTCGGAGAGAGCCGCTGGCGACCTTATCGAAGAGATCGAAACGCTTGGAGCTATGCGCGTCTCCGCAGTTGAAGCAGCTCAGAATGCAGTTGTGCGAGTCGTTAGGGAGCTCGAAGCTGCCGGCGAAATTGTACTAACAAGAAATGACGAGGAGATGATTTAATGGGACGTGACCGTTTTGCGAGTTTCGACTCCTCTTCAAATGCAGTATTAAGGTTCGGTTCTCTGCGTGAAAATCCAGAGATTGTTACCCCACTAGAGCTTCCCATGATAGAGAAGTACGCTGCCTCCGCCCGTGGTGAATCGGGAACGGTCTTTGATGTCCAAGAGCGTGATCGTGAAAAGAGCCAAGCTTATAATCAGGGTTTTGCCGATGGAAAGGCAGTTGGAGAACTTGAAGCAAACCAGAAGCTCGCTGATAGGTTATCGAAGCTCGACAACGCAATTTCTTCGATGCTCCAAGCGTCGATGCAACTTAGAGGAAAGCTCGGCGAGGTAGCAGTCGCCGAGGCGGATGACTTAGCTAGATTTGCTGTTGAGGTCGTCGATGAAATTCTGAAAAATACCCTTTGGGATAGGAAAGAGCGGCTGGTAGCCGCGATTTCGAATGCTCTTCTAGAAGCGGTTGAGTCAAAGACTATCGTTATTCGTCTCAACCCAGATGATATTGAGGCGATAGATGAAGCTCGAAGTGCGCGCAAGATCCTAACTAGCGCTGATGTTGTTCTCGAGCCCTCAGGCGATATTGAAGTTGGCGGAGCGATCATCGAAACCGAATTTGCTCGGGTTGACCTCCAGCTATCAAGTGCCATGGACCGCCTCCGAGAGAGGCTCTTAGATATGGTGAGCGACGATGCTTAGTCATGCTAAAAAAGATTCGCTTTTAGAAGCAGCCCGGATTCGCCCCGTTGGAAAAGTTGCTAGGGTGACCGGCCTTCAATTAGAGATCGAGGGAGTCTCTGCCGCCATAGGCGACCTAGTAATGGTACGACGTGACGATGAAATGATGGAGGCAGAGGTCGTTGCAATACGCGAAGGGCGACTGATCTGTTCTCCCTATGGGCACCTCAGAGGTCTTCGCTTTGGCAGTGATGCGATACCAGCAGGACGGCCGGCGGTAATTCGCGTTGGCGAACAGTTGTTGGGACGAGTGGTAGATGCCAGGGGTATTCCTATCGACGATGGCCCTGCGCTTACATCTGGAGAGCAAGTTACTATTCATGGCGAGCCTCCGGCACCGCTATCAAGAGGAGCAATAGCGCGTCAGTTACCATTGGGTGTGCGCGCAATCGACACGATGATTCCTTGTGGTGTTGGCCAGCGACTTGGAATCTTTGCTGGCTCAGGAGTTGGTAAGTCGACGCTACTTTCGATGATTGCTCGCGGGACAAATGCTGATGTGAATGTCGTTGCCCTAATCGGAGAGCGCGGTAGAGAGGTTAGCGAGTTCATAAATAACGATCTAGGACCTGAGGGCCTCGCGAGAAGTATCATCGTTGTTGCGACCTCTGACGAACCAGCACTTGTTCGAATCCGAGCTTCTATGACTGCTACGAGGATCGCTGAATGGTTTCGTGATCGCGGCAAGAGGGTAGTCCTAATGATGGACTCACTTACGCGCCTTGCGATGGCGCAACGTGAGGTTGGTCTAAGTGCCGGAGAACCACCTGCGACTCGTGGATATCCTCCATCTGCCTTTGCGCTGCTGCCAAAGCTACTTGAACGTGCGGGTAACTCTGAAAAGGGAAGCATTACAGGGCTTTATACCGTACTTGTTGATGGCGACGAAATGAATGAGCCGATAAGCGACGCTGCACGCTCGATACTCGATGGACACATAGTTCTCTCCCGTCGATTAGCGACATCTGGTCACTATCCGGCAATCGACGTTCTAGAGTCAGTCAGTCGACTCGAGGGGGCGATTCTTACCCCTGAGCGACGAGCTTTAGTCTTTCAAGCTCGCAGTCGGCTAGCTGCCTATCGCGAGTCACGTGACCTGATTGAAGTGGGGGCGTATCAAAGAGGAAGCTCACGCGAGATCGATCAGGCGATTGCTTCTAAGGGTGCAATCGATCAATTTTTACGGCAAACCATGGACGACACCGCCGATTTGGATGAAGCTTTTCAACGATTGAGCCAGCTTCTCGATGAGACGAGTGTCGGGATTGGTAGATGAGGCGATTTAAGTTCCAACTAGAGCCATTGATGCGCATTGCACACCTAAAGGAAGAAGAGGCACGAGGCAATCTCCTCCGTGCCGAGGTTGAAGTTGCCGCCTCTAGGAGACGATTTGAGGATGCAGTTCGAGCCTCAGCTAACGAAGAGGTGACCCTCTCTCCGCAGCGTTTTGATATCCACGCTTATATTGCAAGTAGCGATCTTCACCTTCGTCAAATCGAATTTTCGACCAGGATTCTTAGAGATGCTGAGACACAACGGGAGAAGAGTCAGATCCAGTGGCAAACGACAAGGATCGAGTCCGAGTCATATGACCGACTTCGAAGTAGGGCCTATGAGTCGTTCATCGAAGAGTTTGAGCGTTTGGAGCAAAAAGAGACGGATGAAGTTGCGGCCATGATGTGGCTTCAAAACAGAGAGGGTGAACGCATATGACCTCCTTGGAGTCGATCGGAGTTTCATTTGCTCCGCTCACAGCGATAACGAGTGAGATGAATTCGTTTTCTACGATTGGCCAGCAGCTGTCGCAACAGATTGCGAGTCAAGCACCATCTTTTGCATCTTTACTATCGGAGGCGACGGGCACGCTATCGCAAGGGGCTACTTCAACCGTTGCTCCAGCAGCCTCCCCTGCCTCCTCGACACCGAGTTACTCGCCGCTTATTTCTGCTAATTCCACCAACCAGACTTCGTTACCACCCTTTGCGCCTACCACGGCTAATCAGTCAAGCAATGGAGCGAATATAGTTGCTGATGCTGCATCGTATATTGGCGTACCTTATCAATGGGGAGGAACTTCTGCCCAAACTGGATTTGACTGCTCTGGCCTTGTTCAAAAGGTATTTGCAGATCAGGGATATACACTACCAAGAACTGCGGCTGAGCAGCAGGCAATTGGCACTCCGGTCTCTTCTTTAGCTCAGGCACAGCCTGGTGACCTAGTGTTCTACGGTTCTCCTGCTTCCCATGTTGGAATATACATTGGTAATGGCAAAATGATCGATGCTCCTGAGGCTGGAGCGACTGTTCGAGTCGATCAAGTCGGCACCCCGACCTCAATTACCCGTATCATTCAGTCGACTTCACTTCCTAGTGGTACTTTGAACCCAACTCTTGCAAGTGATGCAGGGCCCTACCTTCCTATCTTTGAAAGCGCTGCCGCAAAGAGTGGAATCAATGTCAACTTCTTGTTGGCGATAGCTAAAGTTGAGTCGAACTTCAATCCTTCGGCGGTATCTTCAGCGGGTGCGCAGGGAATGATGCAGATAATGCCCTCTACGGCGGCTGCAAACGGTATCACCACTAGCGACCCGGTCTCGTCGATCTATGGTGCCGCTCAACTACTTAGCCAAAAACTAAATACTTTTGGTTCATATGATCTAGCAGCAGCGGCTTATAACGCCGGTGATGGCGCGGTTCAGCAATACGGTGGGGTACCGCCATACCCCGAGACGGTCAACTACGTACAGGCCGTCAACTCTGCGATGAACGGAGGTAATTGATGATATCGGTAGCTCCTTCTCAAGCGCAAACACCGACAGCATCTACTAATAGTGATGTTCCGGGTGATCCGACAAGTACCAAAGGTGGAAGTGGATCTTTTCTCTTGGAGATTCTAAGTGCAGTATCCGCTCCAGCTGGGTCAAAGCCGACTCAGGTTGGTCAAACCAATGGAAAAGGAAATCAGGCGACATTGTTAGATGCTTTAGTGAAGCCAAGCTCTAACTCTTTAGTGAGCGGGGATTCTAAGGCGAAGGCTGCTTCGACAAATAAAGAATGCACAGCAAATCCCACAAGCACTGCTACTTCACAGAATCTCGACCTCGTGCAATCGATGATTGCCACCGAGGGTCCCCTCGTAGCTGCGGGCGTTCAAGTGTCTTCGAAGGCTGAGGCCACAACGTCTAATCAAGTATCTCCAAATAAAGTTGATAGTGGATCAACCTCAAGTAAGCAACCGGCACCTGCTAATAGTCAAGCCGCCGCTCCATCTAATCTGCTTGCCGCGATCGCCCAATTTCAAACAGTTCAGTCGAGCTTGCCAGGTAAAGCACAACCATCATCTAGCACCAAAGGAACAACTTCTTCCGTTGGATCAGCGCAACCATCATCTAGCACCAAGGGTACAACTCCGCAGGTTGCAATAGTGTCAACCAACTCCGGTCAGCAAACAGTCTTGACTACGCAAGAGGTGGCCCCTAATTCGAAATCGCAAGCGATTAGCTCATCGATATCCCAAGCAAACATAAATACTGCGAATCAAGTAAGTAGTCCAAGCGCCAACACTCATACGGTTGCTTCAACGCAGACTGATACGCAGGTAATTTCGTCAGGGAAGCCAGTTAAGAACGATGCTTCGAACAATGTTGCGAATCAGATTCAGGGTCCGGTCTCTAATTCTTTTGAAGGAGCTATAAATCAGGCTTTAAATTCGATTCCGGCATCGGTCAACCGTCCAGTTACGCTTGAAATTGGTGTTAGCCAGAGTTATGCTCCTCCGACGGATTTAGCGACACCTCTTTCGCATGTGGCTTTATCAATGGTTCCTCATGGTGGAGGCTCTGCGACAGTTGAACTATCGATGTCGCCAGCAAATCTCGGTCCCATAACTGCGACACTTTCGATCGACAAGGCGTCGATGACAGTTGTACTAGGTGCATCAAATCAACAGACCGCTGACCTGCTGAGTAAGCATTCGACGTTGATTGCATCTGAACTGTCGAAGTCTTCTGGTTTGGCGACGACTATCGACATGTCGAATGGAGGAAGCAGGGGTCGCGAAGATGGTGGACAAAGGCAAGGTCAGCCAGCACCAGTGTCGTATAGGCCTCAAAGCCCAATAGAGACAGTTGTCCCAACTCCGAAGATAATCATTACTTCGGCCCACGTTGTTGATGTCTCTCTATAAAGAATAAGAAAGGATAAGGGGAAAATACAAAATGTCAATAGCGCCAATCTCATCAATTCCAATGCCAACTATCCCAGCAGTATCTTCGCCGTCGTTTACCTCGTCGACGCCAACATCGACTAGTCAGACAGTGCCGTCGTCGACGTCGTCGACTTCATCGACGAGCTCTTCATCGTCTGCAAACGCTACGAATGCTTTGGCCTCTATGAATTCGAACGAGTTTATGCAACTTCTCGTTGCTCAGTTGCAGAATCAAAACCCGTTGAATCCAACTGACCCAACAACATTTATCACTCAGACTTCGCAGTTGACTATGGTTCAAGCGCTACAGAGCCTTGAAACATCGACAACGCAAAGTAATCAGGAGATTGGTGTAATGGCCTCCTCCTCGATGATAGGTCGTACTGTCTCGGGAACTCTCACGAACGGTACGCCCTTTAGCGGAACTGTCTCCTCTGTGCAGGTGACTTCGTCCGGCCCGCAGTTGAACATCGGCTCTTCATCAGTGCCACTTTCAAGCGTTACATCAATCGCTTAACTAAAAAAATATAGAAAAGGAGAAATAGGAAATGACAAGGTCACTATCGTCGGCAATTTCGGGTATCGATGCAGCGCAAGCAATGCTCGACAATATTGGAAACAACATTGCGAATGTCAATACCACTGGTTACCAAGATACGTCGGTACAGTTTTCGGACCTTCTCTATCAGCAGGTATCTGCAGCCGGTGCACCACAAGCCGGAAGCACAGGTGGAGTCAATCCAATCTTTGTTGGCACCGGCGTAAGAGTGAGCGGCTCTGCTGTTAGCTTTGCTCAAGGTACCAACGTCCAGACCGGTAGTCCGACCGACGTTGCAATTCAGGGAAATGGATTTCTAATAGCAAATCAGAATGGACAGACGTACTACACAAGGGCCGGAAATCTTAAACTTGATGGGAACGGACAGCTTGTAACCCAGACTGGAGCATTGGTACAGGGTTGGTCACCAAATGCATCCGGAGTTATATCAACGACGGGACCCACCGGTCCATTGAGCATTCCTCAAGGACAAGCGGCAAATCCACAGGCAACCGCCAATATTACAATGGGTGGCAACCTTCCTGTTTGGAATGGAACGGGGGGGACCGCACCTTCTCTGACTGCAACAACTACCGCATACGATTCTTTGGGAAATCAAATTCCGATCACAATTACCTTCACTGGCACAAGTGGTACGGCAAATAGTTGGGATGTCGCGGTCACCACTCCCACACCTGGTTCAACAACAGGCGCCACGACAACTTTGGAGTCGGGGGGAACGATTACTTTCAGTCCTACAACGGGCCAGATGACCTCTACCACGCCGTTGACTCTAAAAAATTTTCCCAACGGTTATAGTTTGCCCTCTGGCTACACAATGAACCTCAACTTTCCGACAGCAGGAACTCCAGCTGCGGTTACTCAGTTCTCTGGAAGTTCGACTATCGCAGTCTCAAGTCAAGACGGATATAGCTCTGGTTCTCTTCAGAACTTTACTATTGGATCCGATGGAACCATCTCAGGTACTTATTCAAATGGTCGGACCCAATCTCTTGGACAAGTCGCCCTTGCAATCTTTTCGAATCCACAGGGACTCACTAAGGTTGGAAACCTTGACTATCAAACGACACTCAACTCTGGCACACCACAAGTTGGTACTGCCGGTACAGGTGGTCGAGGCCAACTGCTAGGTGGATCACTTGAGAGCTCGAACGTTGACCTTGGAACAGAGCTAACGAACTTGATCGTTGCTCAAAACGCCTACCAGGCAGATACTAAGGTGGTCTCTACTTCATCAACAGTCCTGCAAGCCTTGGTGCAGATGGCATAGCTATTACTTGACTCAAGACAAATCGAGCGGGAGGTCAAAAGATCTTCCGCTCTTTTGTTTCCATGAATTTTTTAACATCGATCACGATAGTGCCGAAACTCTATGTGTTGGAAGTCAACTGATGTGTTTGGAGAACCGCAATGATAGGTGTCACTCGGCTAAATGGCGAAGAGATGGTGATCAATGCGGATCTCATTCAAAGAGTTGAGGCGAATCCCGATACGATCTTGGTCTTGAGCGATGGAACCCACTATGTGATTCGAGAACCAGTCGATGAGGTTGTCGAAAAGGTCAAGAGATTCCAGGCCGAAATATTAGCGGAGGCAGCTTTCCTAGGCCGCGAGGGTTATCCTCCTCCTTCTTTGCGTTTAGTACTGGATTCAGAAGAATAGATTTAGCGGAGGCGCAGAAATGGATTTCGCAACGCCAATCGGCATAGGTGTCGCACTAGCTGCGATTATGGTATCGATGGTCATGGATGGTGGTAACCCTGCATCTTTGATCGCTCCCTCGTCATTGTTGTTGATCTTTGGTGGCACAATCGGTGTTACTTTAGCAACGGTGAGGTTGAAGGACCTTTCAATGATGATTGGTGGAATCAAATCTGCCATGCTCGCCAAGGTTGTTACACCAGATGAGGCCATCACTGAATTGGTACGATTTGCAGAGGTTGCTCGGAAAGAGGGGCTTTTAGTTCTAGAATCGGCGGCAAAGGATGTTGAAGATCCCTTCATGAAGAAGGGCCTTCAAATGGTCGTTGACGGATCAGACCCCGAAGTTATAAGAACGGTCCTCGAAGGAGATATCGACTCCATGAAGGCTCGCCACAAGGCGGCTGGCAAAGTCTTCAAGGACATGGGTGGCTATGCACCTACTATCGGTATCTTGGGAACGGTTATGGGTCTTATCCACGTACTTGCAAACTTGTCCTCGCCTTCAACTTTGGGTCCAGCTATCTCGGGAGCCTTCACAGCCACCCTTTGGGGAGTTATGACCGCTAACGTAATTTGGCTCCCGATTGAGGGGAAGCTTCACCGAATCGGCGAGCTTGAAGTAAAAGGAAAGCAACTCGTTCTTGACGGAATTTTGGCAATCCAAGGAGGCCTAGCTCCGAGAATAGTTGAGCAGCAACTCCTCACATACTTGGCGCCGAAGGAGCGAGAGGCTATCGAAGCCGCTAAGGCATCGAAGAAGAAGGCTGCATAGCTATGAGCGCCAAAGGTCATACAGCACCTCCAATCCATCATCCGCGCAAGAAGCACGAGGAAGAGGCGGGAGAGCACTCCGAGCGATGGCTTCTGACTTATTCAGATATGATCACCCTCCTGATGGTGCTCTTCGTAGTTCTATTCGCGATGTCAACCATTTCAGTGAAGAAGTTTTTAGAGTTCCGTACTGGTGTCGTGCAAGCCTTTTCTCCTCAAATCAATAACCTTCAGCAAGGCGGAACCGGAATTCTTTCTCAAAACTCTCTCGTGTCTGCGCCAGGAAGCCAGGCCGCCCGCAGTGCGATTTCATCGCCAGCAAATAATGGAACTTCATCTGAAGTTAGTTTGACAAGTCAGCTTCAGAGGTCGATCAATGCAGCTGGAGTCGCAAGCTCTGTGTCGGTCATCGATAGTTCCCAGGGGGTTACCGTTAGGATTTTGACAGACAAGGTCTTCTTCGCCAGCGATAGTGCAACTATCGAGAGTAGCGGTATGCCGGTACTCGCGGCAATTGCCAAGATCATTGCACCGTTGCCAAACAACATTGAAGTCCAGGGGAACACCGATAATGCGCCGATCGTCGGAGGTCCTTTCTCTTCTAACTTGCAGCTCTCGGCGATGCGAGCGGTGAATGTCGTTCAAGATCTAGTTGCAAACGGTGGAGTTGATCCCTCGAGGATCAGTGCTACCGGGTTCGGAGATACTCGACCGCTGTATCCAAACGATACTCCGAGCCACATGGCTCAAAATCGCAGGGTGGATATAGTCATCCTAAATTCGGCGATATCAACTGGTGTCTCGAATAACTTGACCACGACTCCGACGCTTGCACCAAACATAGCACCTACCTTGACTACGGTGCCGAACCTAGGGTAAGTAAGTCAAAGCGGAGAAGCCGCAGGGTGATCTGGTCTTCCATTTTAGGTCACATTCGATCCGATGGCTTTGAAGCTCACGCCTCCAACACTTGAGGGTTTGGCAAAGGCACTTTACTAATTAGCTCTTTGTTGATGTAACCTGCATTCAGATACCTAATGGGGCCAGTTTGGGGGCTGTTCCTGAGATAACCGTGATTTGGGTGCGGTAAAACGTCTATCGCCGATGCTTGACACTAGCAATAGGTAAGGCTAGTGTCATCAAAGCCCTACGGCGAGAGCCGTGAGGCTAGTTCGAGTTCGGTAGTTCGCCAGGTTTTCCTTCGCCTAGCTGAGGAAGTTGCGGTTCGTTGTTTTGAACGGCATTGAGTAACTCAACACTCGCGATAGTTTGAGCTGCGAAGACGGCTAGGAGATAACTGATAAGAGTAACTCCGATAAATGAGATTGCGAGCGCGATCATAACCCTAGCCAGTAGGTCGTCTAAGGTGATGTTCCCTTGGCTGTAGGAGCTATACGAAGTGTAAGACATTGCAGCTGCGGCTAATACCGTGAGTTTGGGACGAAAGTGTACGCCTCTCATAGTAGTTGCCCTATTCCTTGTCGTTTAGGGCTCTGCGCGGCCGAAGGGCGCTTGAATGAATTTTGATCGGGTCGATGATCATGGACTTGATTGAAAAGGGAAGACATCTATCTGCTGCCTGTTTCGATGAGACTACTCCAATTACATTCCCGCCACCAATGGCTTTTACCATATCGGCGACATACTCTCGAGACCATCTTTCGTCAATGATGATGTAGGTGGAGTTTTCTTCAACTGCACTGCGGGCAGTTGCTACATCTTCAAGAGTTAGCGCCTCGTCGTCGATTTCAATTGCGATGTGAGGTGGATTTCGTAGTTCGGAAAGTCCTTCGACAGCCGCAATAAGTTGCTCTTGGTTCTTCGCTAGCTCAAGACGGGTCGCAGATTTTTGGTTATTCAAGCGTGCGTCAGCGTCAACGACAAGATATGCAAAGGCTCTAAGTTGACGTTGCTCTCCCACGATGAACGTCACCGAAATGCCGCGTGCCTCAGCTTCGGTTACTTTGGAGCGAAGCTCTTTGCTAGAAGAGATGTCATCATGGAGGTTGCGAGTTAAAGTTTCAATTCGTTCTTCTAGCCAGCTAATGGGGTCACCTTTAGCCCTCGCGGCCTTTGAGCCTTTGCTGACTTGAAGATCATCGAGTTGAATGAGGGCGTTTCGTGCCCTGTTGCGAATATCTTCGTTTTGATCCACAACTTTGGATAGATCGAATATCGCAGGCTCTTCCGAGGTGAGATCAATTACAGTGTCATGGTTTTTGTCGATCGATGCTTCTTCGATCGATCTTGCACTTTCGCTTATCGCACGATAGAGCTCCGCCGCTAAGTCGTCGGTATCGTTTTGATCGGATACGTAGCTCTCTTCGGGGGTAGCGTTAAAGGCCTTCGAGAGCTCGCTCTTGAACTCAGTAGAGAAGATGGGTGGTGCAGCTGAAACTGCGTCTTCTTCGACAGAATCGCCCTTTTTCGAAAGTCGAGTCCAAAGTGGTGTTGTCACACTCTTTTCTTTGCCACTTCTAGAGCGGAGCTTTGACGGCTGCTTAGATCGTGCCTCCTCGACGAGCTCCCCCTCTACAACGACTTCTTCGCCTTTGAAGAGGTTTGGAAATGGAAATGAAAGGGAGGCCGCACTTCGTTGAGGCTCGATCGACGACTCTTCTCCGTATGCACGCGCGAGGCGAGCGGCATACTCGGAGGGATTCTGCACGAGTCGATCTAGGTGGGGTGCAGCTCTTCGCTCGCTGATAGTCGAAGATTGCTTTTTGGAGACTGACTCTTGGTCTGAAATCTCAACGACCACCGAGAAGCGTTCCTTGGCGACGAAAGACTTGAGACCGCCAGGTCGAATCTTCTCGGCCTTTACTATCTTGGCTCTGCCCCCATATGTTCCTTTTATCTTCATAATTAGTGCTTCTAGGGATTCACCTTCAAATTGCGCTTGCGTTGGCAACGTTAACCACTCCTACAATGTTGGGGCGATATGATCCGCCGAGTTCTAAGGTCGAAAGTACTGATATTCGCTGGAGCATTGGATGAATAGCTCTATAAATGGGGGTTCTTAGCCGCGGAGGAACGAGTAAGACTGGTGACTTGCCTTTGGCCTCGCTGTCGTTGAAGATACTTGCGGCCTCTTCTATTACTCGTCGAAGGTAGGTTGGCTCTATCCCTAGTACTAGGCCGGTGTCGGTAATCTTTAATGACTCTTGCAGTTGGGCTGCTACGTAGGAGTCAAGGGTGATGATCGGTAACTCTCCGTCTGTCAACTTTGCAGCTACGATAGATGGCCCTACAGCAATACGAGCGGATTCAAGGAGCTGATCGGGATCTCTTGAAATTCGAGCTCTTTCTGTGATTGCCTCAAGGATTCGAGAAAGATCTCGAATCGGCACTTGCTCTTCAAGAAGTTCTTTGAGTGTGCGCTGGACCTCAGAGAGGTTGATGCCAGCGCTTGTCATCTCTTCTACGACCGCCTCGTTTCCTTTTTTGACAGCCTCGATCAGCTCTTTTACCTGCTGCCTGCTGATTAGGTCTCCGGCGTGTCGTTTTACTATCTCGGAGATGTGGGTGGTTATAACGGATGATCTATCGACTACCGTCGCACCTAGCATTATCGCTTGCTGCTTCATCGACGTGGGAATCCACTTTGCATCAAGACCAAATACCGGTTCTTTGCCATATTCACCGGGGATAGTTGCGAGATCACCTCCAATTGCTAGCGATCTTCCTTGGGGAGCTCTACCTCGAGCTACCTCTACCTCGTGAATGGCAATGGCGTATTCATTTATAGGAAGGTCAATATTGTCTTTCGTGCGTACCGGTGGAAGTATCAATCCGAGTTCGTTAGCGATCTTTCGCCTCAGCCCTCTGACTCGGTCGAGCAGGTCCCCGCCATTCGTAGGGTCAAGAAGGTCTAATAGGTCTACTGCCAACTCTAGCGTGAGGGGTTCTACCTTCATATTAGAGATAAGAGTCTCTGGGGTGTCGATCGGAAGGGGAGTTATCGAGTCGTCCTCCTCTTCGTCGTCCTTAGCAACTACTTGGCTTCTGCTCTCTGCCCTTCGGCCGAGAAAGAAGACTGTAGTTCCGACTAGAAGAAACGGGATCTTTGGAAGGCCGGGCAAGATGCCGATTCCCGCGATTATTCCACCGGCAAGTCGAAGGGCGTGCGTTTGGCTCCTAAATTGTGACAGTAGGTCGAAGCCAAAGTCACTGTCTCCAGCGGACCTAGTTACGATAAGTCCAGTTGAAACTGATAGAAGAAGAGCTGGTATTTGGCTAACGAGGCCATCTCCAACACTTAGTAGAGAATAGGTTGAGATCGCTTGGCTCAATGAAAGGTGCTTCTGTAACACTCCAACGGCGAATCCGCCAACCAGATTGATAAGGGTAATAATGACCGCGGCGATCGCGTCACCTTTAACAAATTTAGATGCTCCATCCATGGCACCGTAAAAGTCAGCCTCTTTGGCTATCTTCTCGCGGCGTTTCCGCGCCTCTTGCTCATTGATGTGACCAGCATTGAGGTCTGCATCGATAGCCATTTGTTTTCCAGGCATGGCATCTAGTGTGAATCGAGCTGCGACCTCGGCGACACGTCCAGCACCATTTGTAATAACTACGAACTGGACGATAAAGAGGATGAAGAAGACTACTAAGCCTACGACGAGGCTCCCTCCAACGACAAAGTTACCGAAGCTTTGAATCACCGATCCTGCGAATCCATGGAGAAGAACAAGACGAGTTGCGGTAATGTTCAGAGCTAGTCGAAAGACGGTGGCAATGAGTAGTACTGACGGGAAGGCGGAGAATTCGAGGACGGAGTTCACTCTGATTGCCATCATTAAAACGAGTACGGCGAATGTTATATTCACAGATATAAAGACGTCAAGGAGCGCCGAAGGTATCGGAACGACGAGCATTACGACTATCGCAGCGACTGCGATTGGTACCCCAAAGAGTGTCCACTTGCCTGGCTTCACGGTCGATCTATCTACTTAGATGCGATCTTCGTGATCGCTAAATCGCCTTCCATGCGCCTATCTAATCTTCGTCACATGATTGGTCTTACTTGAAAGATTCGTAACTTCAACTTTGATCTGAACCTTCAACTTAATTTCTCTGAAATCACCTTTTTTTGCAGATAATTCTTTTGCTTGAATCAAGATGATCAGGGCAAATGTCGAAGTAGAGGTTATGAATCGGGCCATTGCGATTGCGATGATAGTAAAAGACGAAGAGGCAAACCTACAACTTTCTTTACCAAGGGTGGCCTCTTGGGCAGACCAAATAGTGGTTGTGGATACCGGATCAAAAGACGCTAGCGCTGATATTGCACAAAGTCTTGGCGCCGAAGTCTACTCGTATAGGTGGAGTAATGACTTTTCGGATGCCCGAAATTTCGCCAACGAGCAGGTAAAGTGTGATTTTATCCTTTCAATCGATGCAGATCAATTAGTAGAGGGAGATGTTCCTCGATTGATAGTGTCGCTCAAGGGGTCAAAGGACGTTGCTAGCTTTCGTATTCAAACTGACATAGTTCGCCCCGAACGATTCGGTGGCAGTTATCGTGTCAATAGCGTAAAGCTATTTCGCCGCGGGGCTTTGCGGTGGTTCAACCCCGTAAACGAGAGACTTTTGACTGAAGATGGGATCGAACCTGTCGCACGGTTCATAGATCCGTCGCTACTATCTATTCGTGACATCGGTGGCCGCGATGAAGAGAAGTACCTCAGTGCGTCGCGGAGAAATTTATCAATCGCACTAGAGGACTTTAGGGAACATCTAGATCTCTTTACCGATAGAAATGCTATTGCGAGTCGGGCTCTAGAGATCGGCATGACATTCGTTTCAATAGGTGAGCACGAAGAGTCCTGCGATTACTTTGATCAGGCCAGAGGAATGGCTAGTGATCCCGTAATTTGGCTACGAGCAACTGACATGCTATCGCGTCAATATCTTCAACTAGGTAATCCTCGCCATGCAATGAGTTTGGCAATCTCGCTACGGGAACGTGGGGCGAATGATAACTACTGCAAGTTGCTATGTGCCCGTGCTCTCGCGAAGTTAGGCGACGACCATGCTGCCTATGAATTCGTTCGCGACATTCGAAGTGCGACTGACCCATTTGGCCAAAGCTATCCATCTGCATTTATCGAAGATTACAGGCGTTACTTGAGCGGTAAAGTTGACTCTGTCAGTTCAAGTCATACCCTTACACGCTAGATTCGCCTAAAGAAGGCTTCGAGTAGTGGCTCCTCGATTGTTACTTGAGTTACTTCAGAGCCGCTGCCTTTTCTAGAAGTTCAGTTGGAATCTCGTTCTTGGCGGTATGGTGCGACGTCTCCTGGCTTCTAGCAAAGGCGGAGAGGCGATATACATATGCAATCAACTTGGCAACAGCCCTATAGAGCGCAAATGGAATCTGCTCTTCCAGATTTGTTGAAACGTAGAGCGCACGGGCCAAGGGGGCATCTCGGACTATCGGAACCTTTGCGATCTGTGCCCTCTCTTTGATCGCAAATGCGACGTAATCCTTTCCTTTAGCGACAACCTTTGGTGCTGTTGCGACTTTTGGATCATAAAGAATTGCTACCGCAAAGTGCGTAGGGTTTACTACGACGACAGTTGCCTCTTCGATTCGGGCCATCATTCGAGAGCGTGACAACTGAATTTGCATTCTACGAATTCGCCCTTTGATAGTTGGGTTCCCCTGATCTTCCTTGTATTCGTCCTTTATCTCTTGGTGGGACATTTTGAGGCTATTCATTAGATCTCGGCGTTGGCGCGCATAGTCAAACACGGCCAAGGCGAGGCCAGATAGAGCAATTGTTCGCGTGGCTCCGAGGATGATCGATGACGTCTCTGAGATGATTGTACCGAGGTCAATATTCGAATTTGTCGACAGAAGATTTGAAAGGCTGCGGGTTTGAGTATATCCAAGCCCCCCGATTAGAGTCATTTTGAAGATACCCTTTAGGGCTTCGATCGAACCATTAGGTGAGAATATTTTTTTGACGCCCTTGAATGGATTGATCTTTTTGAAGTCGGGAGTTATTGATTTGTAGAAGAGGCCGAATCCAGTCTGGGCCAACGATATAGCTATCGCCGCAAAGGTGGTCGCGAGAGCGATTGGACCAACAATCGACACGAAGTCGCCAAAGCCAGTGCTAAGCATTTGAAGATCCGTCGATGCGTTTACGTTGGCTGTTGCTTGGGGAATTAGGTAGATGAGAGAGTCAATCTTTGAGGCCATGCCAGAGAAGAGAGAGGGTAAGACCAGAGATGCTACCAAAAGGCTCAACCACGAAAAAAGTTCCGGTGATTTTGCAATTTGACCCTCAGAACGCGCCTTTTTGAGGCGCTTAGCAGTTGGTTTTTCGGTTTTTTCGTTGTTCTTTGCCATCTATTAGTTCCCCAAAAATCGAGCGAAGCTCATCATCGATGTGACAGATTGCGTTGTAATTAGTTGTACGAGGCCGGGAAGATTGGCGATGACTAGAGAGACGATGAATATCGTCGCCAGTATCTGCACCGGAAAGCTAAGGGCATAGATAGACATCGACGGAGAGACTCTAGAAAGTATTGACAGCAAAATTTGGATTGTAAATATTACCGCAGCAATCGGCGCTGCTATTTGAAGGGTCGCTGAAAAGAAGGTAGAGAAGTCGCTGATTATAAGATTGCCTAAACCCTGTCCGTCGATGTTGCTTATGGTTGTAACCCTCAAAGAGACGAAGAGACCCTTGAGAATAAATAGATAGGCCCCAGAGGTAAAGAGGAGAACAGTAGCGATAATTTCATAGAAGACTCCAAGAGGGGAGTTCTGGTTGAGGCTTAGAGGATCGAGTTGGGGCGGTGGCGAGAATCCACCGAGCATACCAGAGAGAAATCCTCCCGCCGAAAATATAGAGACAAAGAAGTTGATGATCATCCCCATCGCTAATCCGAGTGCAACTTGGAGAAGAAGGAAGAAGAGAGTCTCGTTTGGGGTCGCGAAGGTACCTGTTGGAATATTGATTATCTTGATTGCCGGTAGAGCTAAAACCATAGAAAGACCAATACGAAGCGTCGTGGGAATCTGCTTGGAAGAAAATGGTGGCGCGATGAATAGGAACGCGCCGATTCTAATCATTGCTGCTAAGTAGGTAAGAAGTACTACCTCCGAGATGATCACGTTAGCTCGCTAGCAGTTGGGGAATCTGGGCGAAGAGTTGATCGGTAAAGGTAATTAGCTGTCCAATCATCCAGTGACCTGCAAAGAAGATCACGGCACCTACAGCAATTAGTTTCGGAATGAAGGTTAGCGTTGTCTCTTGGATCTGTGTAATTGCCTGCATAAACGAAATAACTACACCAACAATTAGAGTAACTGCCAAAATTGGCCCGGCTATTTTTCCGATGATATAAAGTGCTTGGCCAGCGATGTTCATTACGGCGGTATCGGTCATCTAAAGCTCACTAACAATCCGTGGACAACGAGGGTCCAGCCATCTACGAGTACAAATAAGAGAAGCTTGAAGGGTAAGGAGATGAGAGATGGCGGTATCATCATCATTCCCATAGACATCAAAATTGAAGCGACAACTAAGTCAACGATCATGAATGGTATGTATACAACGAAGCCGATTATGAAGGCCGACTTGATCTCTGAAAGTACAAAGGCGGGTATCAAAGCTGTCATTGATACCTTTGTTGGATCGCTTGGCGTCTGATTGGTTACTTGGGTAAAGAGCGCCAATTCGCTGGTACGGGTCTCCTTTAACATCCAGGTTTTGAGGGGTCCCTGGGCGTCGTTGTAGGCAGTTACTGCTGATATCTTTCCATTTAAATATGGGGTAACGGCAACGTTATTTATCTGAGTAAACGTTGGTGCCATAATGAAAAGAGTCAAAAAGAGTGCTAATCCAGCTAGAACCTGGGATGGAGGAACCGTTGAAAGGCCAAGAGCGTTTTTAGTTATCGATAGTACGATGATGATTCGGACGAAGCTGGTCATCATGATAAGAAGTGAGGGAGCCACCGACAAAAGAGTGAGTAGGAGTATGACAACGATGCTCTGGTTCGGTTTGCTAAGTGTGTTTCCTAAGTTGATCGCAACGGTAGGTACTGTCGTTGTAGTTGCAAACGGGGTTGTTGCTGCTAAGAGATTCATCGAGCGACGCTTCCCTTTTTGGCAATGGCTGCGAGCATCGACGTCGAGAGCTTTTGGTTGAGCACCTCTTCAAAGGATCCAATCAACCCCTTATGTTCGGGCTCTTTATCGTTGGAACGAATCATCGCAGTAAGGTCGGCGAGTGACTCCTCTTGCATACCTTTGGCAATGGAGGTGAGGTCGATTATCCTCTCTGGATTTTTTGTGGTCTTCTCTTCGACCTCGATCATCTCTTCGCCAAGATTGTCGAGGAGAGAGATCGAATTGGATGAAATTCCTATCAAAAGTCGGCGGCCTTCAACCTCCACCACTGCCAACTGAGAACCTTTGGCTAGCGTGGTACGAGATATAACTCTTATTTCGTTTGAACGCCTTGCGTTTGTGCCCTTTGCCTTGGGCGCTAGACCTCGCTTTTGATAGAAGCGAGCTAGAAGAAAAATTGCGCCGATCGTTGCCCCAAGTGAAACAAGAACGCGACCCGCGAGAATAAGCATAGACATGGTAGGCTCCTGCTAGCGAAGGCTTTACTTCGCAATAAGTGCCACTCCTTGGCCAAACTTCAGTTCCCTCTTTAGAGACTTGCTCTAGTTGTTATCGTCTTTTCCGACTACTTCAGTAATTCGAATTCCAAATTCATCTTCGACCACGACTACTTCAGCTCGAGCTATAAGCGTGCCATTTACGAGTACGTCTACAGGAGCAGTTGCCAAGCGATCCAACTCGATTACGTCTCCGCTTGTCAGAGCTAAAAGTTCACGGACGGTCATGTGTGCACGGCCTAATTCAACCGTTACTTCCATCTCGACGTTTTGTATTACGCCTAGTGGTCCGATCTGGCTTTCAAGTTTTCGTCCAATTGCTGAGTTGGTAGAGTCCGATGCTGGACTGGCAGTTGAGGTATCGGTCACTTTGTCTCCTCGGGTTCGACAAGTACACAGGCGACTCTCTTGCCGACCTGGGTTGGTTGAGCTAGGTATAGATCGGTTGAATCAACGCGCACTTTCAGTGGCTGCCCTTTTCTATGCGAGAGTCGAACTACGTCACCTACAGCAAGGGATACAATCTCTCGACTTGTAAGTAGCGTGGGTTCGAACTCGACCGCTAGTTCAACAGGGACGTCGTAAAGGCGCTGTTCAATATTTTGTGAGAGCGTATGATCGACTTCGTCCTCAATTGGATTTGCTCGATTGTTCAAAATCTCTGTAATTGGCCTCAGAAGCGGAAATGGTAGACATATTGCGGTGCTGATGGGAGGCTCATTCGATGCCGCGACCTCAATTTGTGCAAGAACGCACATCTCTGAGAGTGATACCAGCTGTACAAATTGAGTTGACGTCTCTAGATTTACGCCTCCAAGTGCAACGGAAGTAATAGGCGCAAATGCTGGCACTATTTGAGCAAGCATATCTTCGGTGAGATTCTTGATGATCACTCTTTCAAGGTCGGACAATGGCCTCTTTGGAATGTCACCTTTGCCATTTCCGCCAAGCCTCATGTCAATTAGTCGCATTGAGAGTTCAATCGGCATGTGCCAAAGTGCTTTCGAAGGAAGGGGAGGAAGCGAAAATACTGCAATCGATGCTGGATCTTCAAGAAGTCCAATCACCTCTTCCCACGGCTTTTGTTCGAGTTCTCCCATCGTGAGTCGAAAGGGAATACGCATATTGGCAGTTAGGACAGATGAAGCAGCTCTTAGGAAGCTTTCTAGAACCATTTGAAGGGAGCGCAACTGGTTTCGCTCAAGGGACTTCGGCTTACGAAAGTCAAATGAGCGAGGAGCTCGCTTTTGACTGGCTCTGTTTTGACCGGGTTCTGTAGCTGTAGAAGTCATACTTGCTTATTAATTTCGGCAAGAATGGGTTCAATCTTCAATCAATAACTTTGAAAATTCAAAGAAATCCGATTCGTCACTTTGCGATACTCGCAGTAGAACGGATCGTCTTCAGGCTGACTCGGGCTCCTATCTGAAGGATTGACAGTTCGTAGATACGAGCAGCTACCTTAGATGCCACAAGTGTGGCTACTAAAGATATTGCAATCGATGCGAAGAAGTAAAGAAGGGTGATCTGTCCGCTAGCTAAGAGGGGTGGAGCTAAAAACGGAGATACACCTGGTACTAGGGCCACGATCTTTATCCAAAGATGAGTCGTTGACGAACTGAGGGAAATAATCGAGACTACGTAGCCCACGAGCATAGGAATTACTATTGGAAAGCTCGCAGCTTGAGCATCTTCGGTTCTCGAAACCATAGAGCCAACGGCGCCAAAGAGCGTCGAGTAGAAGGCAAAGCCAAGAACAAAGTAGATGGGTGCGGTGACAATAAGAGTGCCGCCGACAGTTTGTGTAGGGGAGCTTCCTATTGAGAAGAGCCCAATAATTAGAGCTATTATTACACCTGCGGCGTGCATTATTGCGACTGCGGCTATCCCCGCTATCTTGCCGGTTAGTAGCTCCATGGGGCTAAGGGTCGAGAGTAGTACCTCCACGACCCGTGTTGACTTCTCCTCGATGACTCCGAGCATTACCCAAGCGCCATATTGGCCTAAAAGAACATACATTAGAACCAATTCAAACAAGGAGTCTTTAGCTGGCAGCTTGTTTGACGGCGCGCCCTTGGCGACGTTTACTATCTTTCCCGGCGACGGATTGATAATTGCATTCAACTGCTGCGGAGTTGGATTTAGAGCCTCGGTTGCCTTTATCTGTGAGATACGAGTCGAGGTAGTGACCGCGAACTGGTATCCCAAGTCGCTAGTGGACGACGAACTAACGTAATAGGTAGACGGTGACTGGTACCCAACCTTCAGGCTGCCGCTTCGAACGTCGCCTTCTAACTTTGATTGGTCACTGTATTGTACGAATGTGATTCTTTGTCCGAGCTCGGAGGCTACCGATTGCATGATTTCAGTCGATAACTTTGTCTCGCCTACGACACCAACGGTTAACGGCTTGGCTTTGGTGGCCAGTGCATGAGGAACAAAGACGTATGCAAATGCTGCAACGACGGTGATGATCGTTGCTATGCGAAATGCGCGAGTTGAGAGGCGTTGCTTTATCTCTCTTTGAGCCACAAGTAGTACGTTTGCGTATCGAAAGGAACTGCCTTCGGCTCGCTTTTCGCTCTTAGTTTCAGATTCCATTTCGCATCTCCTCGATTTTCTTTCGAAAAACATCCGATAAGCGAAGGCGATATGGATGGAAACTTTCAACTACGCCAAGATCCATAAATCGCGAGGCCACCTTATTAGCCTCCTCAATCGAATTAGCTTGAAACAAAAGTCGTTCACCCTCAAGATCGATCAGGTCTATCTCTATTACAAGGTTCGATAGGTCGCCATGACCGGGTAGTAGCTGGATAATATATTGGTCTCGCGTTGAAAGAAGTGCTTCGGTATCGTCACTTACGATAAGACTGCCGTTATCGATTATTGCAACGCGTTCGCACATGTCCTCTACGACTTCGAGCTGATGAGATGAGAATAATACGTAGTTGCCCTTCTTGGCCCGGTCTTCAAGTAGTCGTCGAACAATCTCAACGCTCAATGGATCTAGCCCTGAAAATGGCTCATCCATGACGATTAACTCGGGCTCCGAAATCAGTGTTGCAGCTATTTGCGCTCGTTGTTGGTTCCCAAGGGAGAGAGACTCAACTTTAACACCCCCACCACCTTTGATCTCTAGCTCTTCAATTAAACTTCCGGCTCGTCTCCGTGCTTCACTTGAGCTGACGCCATGCAAGCGCGCAAGGTAGATGAGGTGGTCTATCACCGTCATCTTGGAGTAGAGCCCTCTCTCTTCGGGCATGTACCCAAACCGTTTGGAAAGTCTTTTAGTAATTGGTGCGCCTTGAAACGTCACTGTCCCCGAGTCGAGCTTAACAAGGTTGAAAATTGAGCGCATAGCGGTGGTTTTTCCAGCACCATTGGGTCCTAGGAATCCAAAAACAACTCCAGGGGGCACTTCAAAGCTGAGATGGTTGAGAGCGTAGTGTTCTCCGTAAAGCTTCGTAAGATCATCGAAGGCCAACATCTGGACTCCCTCTTCATTTTCGGTGCCAACTTACAATCTCTTACTTTTTACTTCGTTCAACTCGCCTGCGCTGACTGCGCATCTGGCTCGCCCGTTCAAATTCGAGCGCAGTCTCCCAGCTCATCCCCGGAGAAGAGGTCTCCAATCTAAACGATTTAACTGCCAACCTCGAAAGTTCAGGATCTAAGGCTGCCTTTTGTGCGAGAGCAACTGCGCGATCTTCGACTTGACTGTCTTCGACTGCCTCGTATGCCAGTCCTATAGTCGCTGCATTTACCCCCGACATAGCCTCTCCGAAGAGCCCTAAGGCTGCGACTTGATCACGGTTCATAGTTCGCCGAGCCAAGGTGAAGAATCCTCCACCTGGATGGAGTCCCAGTCTCATGAATCCAGGTATTAGCTTTGCCGTTGTACTTATGATTCGAAGGTCGGCACTTAGGGCTAGATTCAAGCCTGCACCGACGGCACTTCCGCGAACCGCGGCAATGCTAGGTACGGACAGGTTCCCAAAGACAAAAAACGAACGATAGACGATGTCCATAAGGGCGTAGCCTTCGGTTGAGGCTGGGTCGAAGTCGCCCTCCCAGGCGCTCGTATTCGCTCCGGAGCAGAAGGTTTCATTCTTACCTCGAATTACAGCGGCCCCAATCGAGTGATCTTTGTTCACTAAATCACATACGTCGATTAGCTCGGTCGCGAACTCAGCGTCGATAGCGTTTTTTGTTGCTGGGTCATCAATGCTGATGATGGCTACGTTATTTTCTTGTTTGAGGGTCACCTTGCCCATATGGCAGCCTCCGATATCTGGTGTTTAGAATTTTCAAAATTTCAAGGGTGAGCTTCGAATTAGATTTGGGACGATCCCTGGAAGTAATCGTTGATCTCATCGACATCGGCTTCTATGGCTTCGATAGCGATCGTCAATGCTTCGAAATCGATTTTTCGAGTCGAATTGTCGGAGTTGATCGCGGTTGGCGGGGTGTCGCTATCACTATTTTTTATCGGTTCCATTTCAACTCCGAGCTACGTCTATTTGGTATCTGTGGGAATTCTTGCACCCACCGCTCACGGGCGGCAAAAATGCAACTTCGCATCCATCTTTCAATATTTGTTCCTGCGACGCTTCGTTGCCGTCGATCCAGATCCGAGAAGTCTTGAGTTGAGCTTCAAATTCGGAACCATAGTCGAAAATTAGCTGTCGGATTATCTCATCCAAATCGTCTACTGGGACCTCGATACTTCGAGATCCAACAATCTCGCGAAGGCTAGCAAAGAATAGAAGTTTTACCACTTTATCCCTCTGGATTTTCAGGTGTTCGATTTAATACGGTAGGAAAGCTAACTTCGACCTCTCTCCAACGACGCGGACCTGCCCATGGAGCTGGAATCGCATCTATTTCATAAGCTAGTTTGAAGGCTAATTCCTCGTAGTTGACTCTCCATCCGACGAAGTGTCTATATGCATCGTCAACTGTCCTCTCTATCGGAAAGTCGGCCTTGCCAAGGAGCTCTACGGCTTTCGCGAAGTCGCTTCTTGTAACCGAGATCTCACTGTCCGGTCGAGGGTCTTCGTTGAAGTTGAACCGTAATGCTCGTCCAATTTGCCTAAGAGCCCCGTACCCAGCCTGAAGGACAAGTCTTGCTTGCATGGGAGCGTTCGATGGAGATAGTGAAAGGTGCATCGCTGCGGCGTCCATTACGGCGAGGAGTGATGTTATCCAGGATGCGCCTGACCCAGGAGATCTGAATCTAAGTAGGGTCGGATAAGAGACGTGACTCTCGGCTAACTCTGCTGCCCACCGTTCCCAAGCTTGATAGAGGATTGGCAATTCGTCCATTACGGAGCCGATGCGGCTTCGACGTAGGACTTCAGGCCCCCAAGCAGGATTTCCAGCCCGAACGTTGAGGAGCGTAACTTCAGTTTCGCGCCGATTATACGCGGTGTACAGGGTCGGAAGATAAGCAATTTGAAGCGCGACGATGATTAGGCCGGTGAAACCAGCTACGAAGTCAACTACGGTCGCCCAAAGGCTGTTGGTGGTTACAAAGCCTAGAGTAAGAAGAGACGCGCCAGCCTCCCGAAAATTATTGAAGATGGAGTGACCGGTTGGGCTGAGTAGTAGCGTCGTTGCGGCCAGAAATGTGAACATCCAGGTGGTTAGTGTGAGAAATAGATTAGCTGCGGGTTGCGACGAAAGAATGGAGTTTTTCTTCGCATATTGCCTGTTTCGTTTGGAAAATAGGTGGTAGAAGTGTATCGAGGCGGTATCGATCAGGCGCGATGTGTGGGTAACATAACCCCCAGGTATTACTAGGGTGCGTAGGACGTTAGCTACAGTTGCGGCAAAAATTAGCGCACCTATTAGAGCCATTAAGTATCTCAAGCTATGCCCCCTTTGTCATCTAAGCCCGATAGTTGGTGCGAAATAGGACAATGTTAATCTATGCGAGCGTAATTGAAAGTATTGTTAGTCGCTAGGTTGCGCTTCGAATGTATTTAATGATGAGTTCTCCGGTTGCCGATGTCGTAAGTGGGATGAACCGTGTCTTTCAGGACCGCTCCGTTCTACTCAAATGGTTTAGGTAGGAAGTTGAATGAGCTACGGCGATGTAACTGTTAGGGATTTCGCATTTGGCAAACCCCGTAAAAGCGCTACGATTACGACCTTATCTAGCTACTTGCTTTATATGGCGACAGTAATCGTGCTATTCATTGTCTTTATGCTGTGGGGGACCAACCTACTCACTTCGGTGACACAGCGTTCGTTACTCCAAACATTCCAACACCAAATCTCTACAAACTCTTATGGAGACGTAGCGAATGGCTCTGTAATCGGTTCTATTGCAATACCTAAAATTGGGCTAAATATGGCCTTTGTTCAAGGGACGTCCGAGTCAGACCTTATTGAGGGGCCAGGACACTATTTGGGAACGGCTCTACCTGGTCAAAGCGGTAACGTTGCGATTGCTGGCCATCGGACTACTTATGGAGCGCCCTTTTATAACCTCGACATGCTCGCGATAGGGGACAAAATTTTCCTAACGACTCATACGGGTCAATTTGTCTATGTCGTAACTGGTAAAACAGTGGTTTTACCCTCGAATACCGAAGTGTTGAATCCGACTAAGGCGGCGACCTTGACACTTACGACGTGTAACCCGCGCTTTTCTGCGACCACGCGCCTCGTCGTTGAGGCGAAGTTGAGCGGTAGCGCTACTTCGAAGTCGGACGTTGTTATCTCGCGAAAAACCACCGTTGCAACCTCTTCGTCCGTAAATGTAAAGAGCGTCCGGGGTACTCTGCTGACTCTTATCCCAGCTGTCATAGTCTCGTTTGTCGCCATAACGCTGATTACCAAGAGAAGGCGCTTTGCAAAGAAGGTACGCTACTCTCTTGTTTCGATTTTGATTCCGTTGTCGTATTTGCTTTGGCTTGCTGCGTTTTTCTTCGGTGGCCGTTTTCTTCCTGGTTCATTTTGATGTCTCTAAAGCTGAAAAATCCGCTTTCGCAAATCGTAACTTCCGTTATTGCTCTTTTGACACTCTCGTCGTGTGGCCTTGCCACTCATTCCGTCTCAGTTACGTCGGTATCCTCGACCGTTATTTCGACTACGACGACATTGCCGAAAGTAAAAATAACAAACTTTGGTGCCACAATCGCAAATTGGAACCAAGCTCATACTCCTGATCCTAACTCTCCAAGCAACTACTGGCCCCGCCTATCCGACGGGAGGGATACTTACTCTAATCTGATCATCGAAGGTGGCCTTGTATTGGGCTTCACCTTTGCGATTAATCCCTCTATTCCCTCCGGGGCAGCGGAGACTTTAGCTAAAAACTTTATGCCCTCATCAGAGAGTGTCGTCTCATCGTCCACTAGCAGTGCGTGTCATATTCTCAACTTTTCTCAATTAGACGGCCATAAACCCTTTGCTGCATTAGTCTTCGACGGCAGCGGCGGTGTCAAGTCAATAATCTTTGGAGTCGATAGTTATCCAAGTGGGTGTTGATCGAAGATCCGGCACTAAGTAATGTGAGGAAAACCTTGACAATTAGAGCTTTGGTGGGATTTGGGACGAGGCCAGAGGCTATAAAGATGGCGCCAATGGTAAAGGCGCTTCAAAACGATGGACTCTTTGATACTAAGGTAGTTACGACTGGACAGCACACGTCGATTCTTCGACAAGTGCTTGACGTCTTTGAGATAGAGCCAACTCTTGAATTAGAGCTAATTAGGAGTACGAACTCTCTAGGCGAGCTCACATCCAAGCTTATGGAAGTTGCTGCTAGTGCTGTTGAAAAGATCTCACCCGACGTCGTAGTAGTTCAAGGCGATACCACTACTACGTTCGTACTTGCTCTGGCCGCATTCTATGCAAAGGTCAAAGTTGTTCACCTTGAAGCGGGGCTGAGAACGTCGAATCGGTACTCGCCGTTTCCTGAAGAAATTAATCGTCGCATAACGTCTCAGCTAACGGATCTACACCTCGCCCCTACTTCAATTTCAGCTCGAAATCTCTTGTCGGAGGCGATTTCTCCCGAGCACATTGTGACGACCGGAAATACTGTTATTGACGCTCTTTTGGATGTGGTTAGTGGCGACTACGAGATGGAGACCGAAGAAGTCCCTGAAATTCTCAGCTCCGGCCGTAAGTATATCCTTGTCACAATGCATCGTAGGGAATCATGGGGTGAACCCATGGAGCAAGTATCGTCGGCACTTGGCGATATTGCTAAAAAGTATCCAGATTACGATCTCGTCCTTCCGCTTCATCCGAATGAACTCGTTCAACGTGCCATGAGAAGTGGTCTTCGCGGTGCGACAAATGTAAAGATCATATCTCCCGCTCCGTATGTTGACTTTTGTAGATTGATGAATGGAGCGTCGATCATTTTGACCGATAGTGGTGGAATTCAAGAGGAGGCCCCGTCGATCGGGAAGCCCGTCCTGGTAGCCCGTGACACAACGGAAAGGCCAGAAGCCATAACGGCTGGAGTTGCGAAGCTGGTCGGAGTAAACCCAGTCGACGTAACCAGAGAAATATCTTTACTTCTTGAAGATGAAAGTTACTATAACTCGATTGCTCGAAGGTCTAATCCATTTGGTGATGGACATGCTGCTACCCGATCAGTTGCCGCGATAAAGTGGATTTTTGGTGCCGGTGAGCGCCCTGCTGACTTCGAATATGTCGCGGAGTGAGTTAGGATCAGATTCACCTAATGGTAAATCTGACAGTTTTCAAGGATCATCTTTGCGATCGATTCGCTACTTCATCACCCTGGCGCTCATGGCTGGGAGCCTTTATTCTTGTGGAGGTGGGGCGCCAAAGTTTTCAAATCCAGGCCCATTATCTACCGTGAAATCGGCGAGCAACGGCTCTACATCTTCGTCGGCTTCCTCGTCGTCCGCCGCTTCTTCGACAGCTGTGTCAGTATCTACCGCGGCTCAGAGCTCTTCGACGACGGCTTCAGTCGGCACGTTTGTAGCTCCTCCTGCACTTTCTGTGACGGGTTCGGGAACCGCCGAACTTGCAATGTACCAGAGTGACAGGTCCCCTTACTCCTTTAGTCAATTTCGAGCGGTAGAGTCTAACAACACGGGGAACAATGGATACGATGATGCAACGCTCGACCCTAATTCGCTCAGAGTCATTGACTTGGGCCCCTTTTATCAAGGGTATCCTACCGTAGCCGTCGACCTCTCTGCCTCTCCCGCTGCAATTTCATTTGCTTGGCCAAGCGATCGAGGATACTCTAACTTGATATGCGACCTACCCGGTTCGGGAAGCTACAATCTCGATGCACTCTGTATTCGTTCCTTGCTTCAAGAGATCGACTCTATGGCCAATAGTGATTCCTACATTCTGTCACCATCTCAAGGGCGGACGTTCGGGCAACTTACTTCAGATATTGATCCCCAAGCAAATTCGACAGTAAACCAGCAACAACTCAATGAAGCGATTGACCTTTACCTAGACGTTGCAAATTCGATTGCTAACGTACGAGTTGTCAGCCCTAGTGAAAGTCAATTCCAATATTCCGTAACCATTGATAGTCTCGACAACCTCGCATCAACTTTGAATGCTGTGAAGAGTGTATACCCATCGAGGGCGATGGTTCGAATAGTTGTAGACCCTGGTGTTTCGTTGACGCAGTATCAAAGTGCTATCGACTTAGCACACTCTATGTCAATTAAAGTGATGATAGAACTCATGGACTCTCAGTACATGAAAAACTACTCCTTTTCGAATTATCAAGCCCGAATTGATCAGATACTTGGCACCCTAAAAGACGTTGATGCGTGGGAAATTGGTAATGAGGTTAACGGTAATTGGCTCGGCTCAAACGTCGCAGAAAAGGTAGCTTATGCTATAGACAAAGCGTCAGGCACTTCAACTGCTCCACTATTTCTCACCTTGTATTGGCAATTAGGGGAAGATGATGCCGCGCACTCAATCTTTAATTGGGTATCGGAAAATTTGAATGCAGGCGAAATTTCGAAACTTTCATCAGTCGGCATCTCGCTATATCCCCAAGAAGCTCCATTGGGGGCATCCTTTTATAGGATTATGACAACTCTGCATACCGTTTATTTTCCTAGTCAGAGTGTTTATATAGGTGAGCTCGGTTACGGAGGTAGTGGAGTTTCGGGATCGTGGTGGTGGGGCTCTCCCGCTGTTACTGATGCTTCTAAAGCCCAAACGGCGTCGACCTACGTCGGTTTACTTTTGGCTCTGCCGTATCCAATTTCGGCTGGACCATTTTGGTGGTATTTCGTCGAAGAGTATCAATCCTCACCTCAACTATTAGCTTCTTTGCACTCTTGGTATCGCTAAAGGCGTTCAATTACACCGCTGTTAGTGGTTATGAAAGAAAAATCTAGGAAATATTTAAAAAATAAAACCGCAAAGAGTGATTATCGTCATTTTTAGTGATAAACTTAAGGACAGATTAGATTTTTCTAAGGGGTCGTCCGTTCCGATATATACGTTGGAACGGGAGAGGATGGGATCGCAATGTCGGGCGTCAGTACAACCTTAACAACGTTAGGTAATGTGACCGGAACAACTTTAGGTAGCGTCGCATCTACCATTGCAGCAAGTCAAACTACGGGAATTCCACATAGTGCACTTGCTTTTACTGGCTTTGCACTAGGAGGCTACGCCCTTTTAGTTGCTGGATTAGCAGTCCTTGGTGTTGTACTTAAAGTCTTCAATCGGTAAGAATATTATTTTTATAATTACCTAAAGTGCCATGTTTCTTAATAGTTCATTGGTAGTAAGTGGTATCGCCCATTAATTCTTTTGAGTCGCAAGGGGTTTGGATTTCAAATGAAAATTGTACGTGACAAGAACCGAGGTAAAATCTCGGCGCGCGTCGGAGCCAGAGTAGCTGTAGCTTCAATTCTCACGTCATCGACGATGTTGGCAGCTATTGCAGCACTTCCTAAGGCTGCATCCGCCGATACTGGTGCAAGTGAGCCGTCGGCTATCGCAAAGCAGTTACAGTCTTTGGCACCAGGTTCAACCGTGTGGGGAACTCCGTCGCAACCGAATAAGACGTTGGTTCTCTACGATGTAACCGGCCCTTGGGGTTACTTGGGACAAATGTATGCGATGTTAGCTGGAAACCTAGCTTCTCACGGGGGAATGGTCGTAGCTCAACCTGCTACCGATTACGTTGCCGGTGAAGCTTCGAAGTTCAACTTAGTCATCTACGTGGGTTCGACGTATAACGAGCCACTACCTCAAGCAATGATCTCGGATATCACCACCACTACAACGCCTGTTCTGTGGTTGGGTGAGAATGCGTGGGAGTTAGATAACTCGTCGACAGCTGCTACGACGGCTTTCGAGGCTAAGTACGGCTGGGACCCTTCAACGAGCTACTTCGATAATGACATTATTACTTCTGTCTCCTACAAGGGTCAGACAATAAACCGTAATGCTCTGTCGGGCGCGGTTATTGGCGACAACATTACGAACCCATCGTTGGTGAAGGTACTGGCAATGGCAAACTGCTCTACCTCTGCAGGAACCGCCGTTGCATGTCAGAGCCAAGCTCGTGCAAATGGTAATAGCTCGTTCCCTTACGCGATTCAATCAAGCAACATTACGTTTGTGGGTGAGAATCCGCTCTCGTACATCGCTGAAAATGATCGTTACCTTGTACTGGCTGATCTGATTGAAGCTGCTCTAACGCCAAATGCTTCGGGCCACCGAGCTCTCGTTCGCCTCGAAGACGTTAACGTCAACGACTCTACAACGCAGCTTCTTGCAGTGGCTAGATACCTACATTCGCAGGGTATTCCGTTCAGTATCAACCTAATTCCACACTGGTTGGATCCGTTAGGCACCTACAGCAATGGTACTCCGACCAATATTCCTCTGAATTCACCTCAAGCGGCTACCTTTGTGAAGACTCTTAAGGAGATGATTAGACTCGGTGGCAATTTGGTGGAGGAGGGTTATACCCACCAGTACTCAAACATTGCGAACCCCTACGACGGTACAAGCGCTGACGACTTCGAGTTTTATCGGGGCCAGTGCTCCACCACCAATAGTTATCCCTACAGCTTCGTCTCTCCGTGTCAAAATAACGATTGGGTGATCTTCGAAGGTCCCGTACCGAACGATAGTGCGTCGTGGGCCTCTTCGCGGGTTGCTGCTGGATTATCTGAGATTCAATCGGTCGATCTTCCACGTCCGAAGTTCTGGGTGACTCCTCACTATGCAGCTTCTTCGGTTGACTATCAAGCCTTCGCTCACTACTTCGGAAGTAATTCAGGTACGGCTAACTACGATCGTCGCCTTTACTTTGCGGGACAGTTGAGCTCTCCTGCTGCTCCGAACTACAACGAGCTTGTAGGGCAGTTCTTCCCGTACACAGTTCACGATCTCTATGGAACCACGGTTATTCCGGAGAATCTAGGAGACTACGAGCCGGTGATGTTGAACAACCATCCACCGCGCCTACCAGCCGATATCGTCGCCGAGGCGAAGGCTAACCTCGTAGTTCGCGACGGCTTCGCAAGCTTCTTCTACGATCCAAGCTACGGCACTACTGCGCTCACTCAGATCGTTGATGGAATCAAGTCGCTTGGATATAACTTTGTATCTCCTACGACACTTCTAGGACAGTCGAGTACTACGACTTTCTAGTCTTTCCTAAGTCTGATGTTGGAAATGTCGCGGTTGATTATTACCGCGACATTTCTTTCGTTAAAACATGAGGGAAGAAGATTTAGATAAACGAAATAATCGATATTCAGATGGCCTTCCTTGCTGTCGATTTAGATAACGATCTAATTTGATAAGGTGTTGAGGTGCGCTACGTAACTCCAGTTTTAATTCTTGCGTTCGTGATTTATGGCATTGGATACGTTATCTTGTCGCGTACCAAGAAGTCGCTTCCCGAGGTTGTTGAATCGAACGAAGATATTCACTTTATATTTCTTCTTCCTTGCCTCAACGAGGGTAAAGTCATAGGCAAGAGCCTTGATCGTCTTTTGGAGATACCTTATTCAAATAAGAGTGTTGTTGTAATAGATGATGCATCTGACGATGATACCTTTGAGGTAGTATCGCGGTACTTTGATAAGCGAGTTTCGCTTTTGCGTCGCGAGTTACCAGATGCCCGAAGAGGGAAAGGCGAAGCTTTAAATGCGGCCTATCGGGCGATAACTTCTTCGCCCGAGATAATAGCTAGTGATCCAGATAAGGTTGTCATTGTTATCGTTGACGCTGACGGTCGACTTCAGAGCGACGCCCTTAGTAGGGTTGCACCTTACTTTGATGATCCTCGAGTGGCTGCCGTTCAAATCGGCGTTCGGATGTATAACTCGGCTAAGTCCATCCTTGCTCGTATGCAAGACTTTGAATTTTTAGTATTTACTGAAATCTTCCAACGGGCGCGACATCAGATAGGATCCTCTGGCCTTGGAGGGAATGGACAATTCAATCGGTTGAGTGGCCTCGCTGACTTGGGCGAAGCTCCATGGTCGAACCTTTTAACTGAGGATCTAGATCTCGGACTCAAATTGATAGAACGTGGTTGGTTGAATGCTTTTTGTCAAGATACTTACGTTTCACAGCAGGGTGTCACATCTTTCTCTAAATTGATTAGACAAAGAACTAGATGGTTCCAAGGCCACTTGCAGTGTTGGTATCACTTCCCTCGAATAATCAAGGCCAAGTTGTCTCCCGGAGCCACTATTGACCTGCTCTATAACCTTACAGGTCCTATGACGGTTCTACTTCTTTCTCTTTCGATCTTCGCAGTTTTGCTAGCTAATGTTCTAATATTGATTTCGAATCCAATCAAGTACCTTCATGCGGTGACTTCAAATTATGGGTTGCCGTTGATTATTGTTTATATATTTTCCTTTGGCTTTGCTCCTGTTTATGCTTACCTTTACTTGAAGGCGACCCCGGAAGTTTCGATATTGCGCGGCCTTTACTACGCACACCTCTACGTCTTCTACTCATACATCTGGTTCATCTCTGGTTGGAAGGCAATATTTCGAATTGTATTCAGAAAGAAGGGCTGGTCCAAGACGTCTAGATTCACAAAGCAAGTTGCTATTCTCGATCCCAATGAAAATGCGGCTAGTAAGCATGTAAAGCGACAAGAGAGACGAACCGTAATGTCATTTGGTAGCGAACCTCCCGTCGTTGATTCACATGCGAGAGAGTCCGGATCGGGACAATTTGCACTTGATGATATTCAACTACTTAATCAAGAATTGCCTTCAGAATTGCTAGACCGTCTGGCAAGCCGCGAGAGTGGTGCACGCGGGCTCGGATTCCTTTGGTCAGATGTGGAGCAAGGTGAGCAGTCACGTTAATTTAGGAAAGGGACGGTTGCACGGTTTCCTTCAAGTGATAAGGCGATACCTCAGTATCCTTCTAGCTGGTTTGACATTTACTGGGGTGCTTTCGTCGTGCGGGATTTCGACCTCCAAGACTCCTCCTTCGTCGGTGGTAAAAGTTACGGCTTGGATGAGTGGCAAACCAGTTTTAGTATTTGGATCTTCCGCTGAAGGTCCTCGCTTCTTGAACATTTTGAGATCAGCCGGTTATGTAGGTTATATGGGATCCACATCGGATCTGAGCCACTACAAGAGCCTCGTTGTTTTGAGTGATTCGGCTCTCGATGTCAATCAGGTGGATCAAGTGAAGAGCTGGCTTCAAAGTGGCGGGAGTCTCGCCCTTCTATCTCCTGCACTTGATAGCACTTTTGGATTGCGCCTTAGCAAGCAAGCTACTTCGGTGACATCTGTAACTGATCCAAATCTGGGTACACCAGTTAATTTTCAGGGATCCTTAGACAGCTTTGGTAACTTGACTAATGCCAGTTTGGTTGCGACCGCAACATATGCTTCGAAGAAGGTAGCCATTGCAATTCAGGAAAGCTACCACTCCGGAAAACTCTTGGCTACCTCATTTGATCCTTTCGCTAATGGAAAAAACGGCTTTGAAATTCTGCCGTCACTCGGAAGTACAGTAGGGAAATTTTTGGACGCACCTCGGGGCCCACAGTCACTTCAAACCACCCTGTACTTAGATCCTGGTGTTTTGCCTGCAAATCTAAAGTATAACTTTGCTCAAATTGCATCAGATTTAGTTGGCGTTCGTTCGGTTGAATTAGCTGCATGGGACTTTGGATTTACGGATCCTGCAGCTGACTACCCATATCAACAGCTAATAAACGCCTTGCACGATCGCGGAATACTTGTGTATGCATGGTTTGAGCCGCCGTTTGTAAATGACTATATGTGGCAGAAGTACCCTAACTGCCGAGAGGTGAACGAGGCTGGTAAAGCCGCTATCGGAGATTGGAGAGAGCTTATCGCTCTCGAAGATCCAACATGCTTCAGCCTAGCTTGGAGTCAATTCGCTAGTGTTCTGTCCTCGTTTCCATGGGATGGTGTCAACTTTGCTGAGATGTACTTCGAATCTATGGCTCATCCAAAGACGGCAACCCCATTTTCGCCTACGGCTCTCGCCCAGTTTGGAGGCGAT
The DNA here is from genome assembly GCA_021841935.1 of Actinomycetes bacterium. GTDB lineage: Bacteria > Actinomycetota > Acidimicrobiia > Acidimicrobiales > Acidimicrobiaceae > Acidithrix. The sequence continues at coordinate 41,646 of JAKCDL010000002.1, forward strand.
CCTTTACTAAATCAAGCCGCATTTGAAACATTTAGAGAGAAATTGGTGGCTCAAATTGACGGTGAGCTGCTCGCGAAGGTAAATACCCTCCCAAACGCTTCAAGCTTGGATAAAGAGTTGACTGTGATCGACGATACCTTAGATCCAACCGAGGCAAAGAACATCGGCTCGAACATGACACTTCTAGCCCAGGTGGCCAACAACAACGGGGCGCAATTGCAAGTCGAAGATCCCTATACGGTTTGGTCTAAGGGCCCAAACCGATACATAGCAGTGAATTCAAGGGTTAAAAGTCTGGTCTCGCCTGCAAACTACTCGATAGATATTAACGTAATTAACCGTGGAGCCTCAACTAAGCCTACTGCTTATCCAACTATGGGGGAGTTGAACCTCGCCGCCATGGAGGCCGGCATGGTGAACTCTAAGGTTGACTTCTACGCGCTTGGAACTATTAGTTCTATTGACCTAAAAAACCTTAGTTACGCTGTTGCGGGGAGTGTAGTTGATACTCCAACTGGAGTTGTTGCCAATTTCCCAGTAAAAGTTTCCGTGCCAGCAACTTTTAGTAGGTTGACGGTCGATGGTACGCCGTGGCCGACTGCTAATGGCGTTGGGGTGATACCAGGTGGGACGCATAGGTTAGTGTGGAGTAGCGGAAGTGCTCTGTCCCCTGGCTTGCTCTCTATAGATGCAAATCTAGGTAATGCTCGCATATTGGCCCCAAATAAGATCTTCTTCGACTATTTTTCTCGATCGACGGTCTATGCACTTCTATCTGCCCTTCCCAAGAGTATCTCTGCTAGCGCAGCATCGATTCCAGTATCGGCGACCCCAGATCCAAATGGGGGTTTTTGGGTAAAGTTGCCGGCGGGCCGAGTATCAATTATCGCCACATTCTGAGACGTAGCTTTTAATACATTTGGAAATCGCTAGCTTAGCCGCACCGTTGACTACCTAGATCTATTCATTTCTCAATAGGAAGAGATCTGTTTAGTTGACTACAAGTGGCGCATAGTCGACCGATGAGTCTTCGTCGTAAAGGGCGAGTGAGCCATTCAAATACGGTGATTGGGTATCGGTGTATGTTACGATTGGCGTCCCATTTACGGTTACCGAAATTGTAGCTCCGGTCATTACGACGTTTATTTTATAGGTGCTTCCTACTGGAAACGGTGTGGAGCCAGTGACCATGAACCTTTGGTTTCCAGGATAGGTAGGATCTTCCTTTCCCAACTCCCAACCCGTAGGTTTTGCTAGGAAGTAGTAAAAGTGTGTGTTGTCGTTGTAGTGGAACAGTACCCAACCGACTTCCCATGGATTTGGAGAAGAACCGGTACGAAGTTGGGATACTGTCCTGTAGGTAAAGGTTGCATTAAAGTCCCCGTAGCTATTTGAGGTCTTAACTAGGGCCGCGTGAGTGGAGTTGGGAGAGCTTGCAACTGCAGGCGTTAGGTTGAGGGAGTCTCCTAGTACAGGGTCGTTCACCCTTTGAATGGTGCCATATCCGTTAAAGTCCGGTATCCAACTCCCATAGGTTTGCCCCATCACAGATGGAGCTCCCTGTGTGAAAGCCGAAAACCCCAAAGAGCCCAGACCGGTTTGAGGAGCCGTTGTCGTAGTGGTTGGCGCGACAGTAGTAGTGGAAGCTGCAGTAGTCGTCGGTCTAGCCGAGGTCGCGGGTGAATTGGTTGTGGTAGGGCTTTGGAGTACTTGGGCCTTGTTTGCGGTGGTTGCAACTGATGCATCTCCGGCATTAAACGAAGGGGTTTGAATGGCCGTTGTTGAGCTTCCCTGTGAAGCAGGGGAAGGGGTAGTCGTTTTCGCTAGCAGTGATGTAGTAGAGGTTGATGTCACGCTCTGTGGTAATGATGTGATAGCGAGATTCGAAGAACTCGTGGCACCCAGAGTGCTAGTTGACGTACTGGCAAGCGACGGTAGAACAAGAGGATTCCCGTTGATAATCACGTCTTGAGCTGGAACAGTACTGGATTGAATGTTAGTTCCAGCGGTATGAGCTGCAACCGCGGTAGTGAAGGGAAGTACTACAGCCGCTGCCGCTTTTGCTATTAGTGGTGTTTTCCATGCTACCTTCATACTCTCTTATCGTCACATTTAGTGATTTTGATAACCGCATAAAGTGAATTGTTACAAAGGTCACTACCTGGCAAATATGATTATCGGTAAAGTTGTTTTAGCCACGAGTTGTTCTTTTGAATTCCAGTATTAAATTTCGCCCTCTTTTCTTTGCCGTGACTGCCGGTATCTCGGTTGCTAGTACCTACTATCTACAACCGATCTATAGTTCGATTGCGAGCACCTTTCATGTGACTAGCTCGGACGTTTCCGTGGGAACTGCGGTCACGCAAGTTGGTTACGCCTTAGGCCTCATCTTTCTTGTGCCACTTGGCGATATGGTAAACCGTAGGCGGTTGATCACCGGAATGATCATTACGGCCTCTTGCGCTTTAGCTGCTACGGCACTTTCGCCTAACTTGACGATGCTGTTTGTAGGCGCATTTTTAATAGGGGTAACTGGAGTTGTAACCCAGATGACAATTGGCCTCGTCGCTTCGCTGGCGCCCGACGGTGATCGCGCATCGGCGGTCTCGGTAGCCATGAGTGGACTTCTGGCAGGGGTTTTGTTGGCTCGAACGGTTTCTGGCATTATGGCGCTTTACCTAGGTTGGCGAACTTTGTTTGCGCTTGCGGCATTTGCCATGGTCATACTTTCGATCTTTGCCGTGAAGCGAATTCCATCGCAAATTGTCTCACCAGACTTATCCTATGGAGCCCTACTTGCTTCTTTGATAACTACCTTGAAGTCAAGCCATTCGTTGAGAGTTGCATGCTCCCTTGGGTTTTTCCAGTTCATGACATTTTCGATATTCTGGAATACATCTGCTCTCTGGTTGGGGGAGCATTTTCACCTCAATTCGCTCCAAATTGGCCTAATTGCGCTAGTGGGACTTGCGGGAACTTTCTCGTCGCGAATAGCAGGTTCACTCTCGGATCGCGGATATCGGTTTTACGTATCTTGGGTGGGAATTGCTCTTATCGCGATTTCCTATCTGCTTCTCGCAGTGGGTAAGTTCCATCTGATTACATTTGTTTTGGCGGCAGTCGTGCTCGATTTTGGCGTCCAAGGATCGCACCTTGCAAATCAGGCCGCCATCTACTCTGTGATGCCTGAAGCACGAAGTCGAGTGACCGGCGTCTACATGACTTCGTACTTCGCTGGCGGCTCAATAGGTTCAGTTGTCTCAACAATCTTTTATACACACTTCGGCTATACATCGATACCTTGGCTAGGTTTCATTGCGGGTACATCTGGTTTAGTGATCCGATTTGTATTCAAACGTGAAGCGATTAGGGCTTAGTTTTTGGCAGTGTCGACGAATTCATAAGGAGGGATTTTGCTCCGAAGTAGTTTTTTCTCAACTTTAGATAATGGAAGTTTCGTATCTAATGAGGCCACTGTAGGCCCCTGGTCACCCAATGCGCAACATGGCGGGCCTCCCTGCGCTTTGCTCATCGACGAGATGATACGCCATTCGCAAGGTGATGGTCGAGACGTAGCAAAGGTCGCGATTGAATTTTTGCGCCCGGTTCCCCTCGGACAGGTAGAGGTCAAAGTGAGTGAAGTGCGCGAAGGCTACAAAATATCCCTAATAGAGGGTGAACTCTATGTGGACGGGATGCTAGCACTGACGGCTCGAATGTGGTGGCGTCGAGGCGAGTTAGGGCGATCGCCTGAGGTTATCAGTGATCCGAATGAGCTAAGTAATGCAATCGACATCTCTCAAATCCAGCCGGCTCCCTTGATCGAGTTTCCTTATATATCGAATATTGAATGGCGCTTTGAAGCAGGTGGGTTTTACGAATTGGGCGACGCGAGAGTTCACTGCACCCCTAAGATCCCTTTAATCGACGTTCGAGATGCGAACGGTATTAGCGAAATGATCCTAATGCTCGACTCTGCGAATGGACTATCGCAAGTTCTTCCAATCGGGAAGTGGACCTTTGTCCCGATAGACATGATGGTAAGTATCTTTTCGATGCCGAATGCCTCAGAGCCCTTCACCCTCGATGCCAAGAGTGAAATTTCGGACTCTGGAGGCGGCATTACGCGCTGTACTGTCTCTCAGAATGGGCGGTTGATAGCTAGAAGCCTTCAATCGCTCTATGTTGAGGCGCGCAAGTAGTCATTGCTCAAAGAAGGTTGCAACCCTAAAAGTGATACTGCGGCGGAATTTGCCCCATTCTTCCCGATTGGTAATCTTCGAATGCCTGTATTAGCTCATCGCGCGTATTCATGACAAACGGTCCGTGCCACGCGATTGGTTCCCTAATTGGGGCGCCTCCAAGGACCAACACCTCTAACTTTTCGCCCTTGGCTGAGTTCTTTGAGCGCAAAGAAAGGTAGTCTCCGCTCTTCAATACTGCCAGGTTGCCTGTTTTGATCTTTGCATTCTCAGATCCGACGCTACCTTCTCCGCTCAAAACGTAAACGAGGGAGTTGTATTCGCGTGGCCACGGCAATTCAAGTTGTGAATCAGATTCTACAGATGCATGAATGAAGGTGATCGGAGTCATAGTTGATCCCGGTCCCGTATGTGACTCTAGGTTCCCGGCTACTACGCGAATCAGTGAAGATCCGTCGTGCGAGGTAATGAGAGTCACATCTTCACCTTCCAAGTTTTGATATTGAGGTTGGGTGAACTTTTTGGCCGCCGGCAGATTGACCCAGAGCTGGATTCCGTGGAATAGTCCACCAGATACTACTAGTGATTCCGGTGGCGTCTCGATGTGGAGTATTCCTGCTCCCGCTGTCATCCACTGTGTTGCGCCGTTTTGTATTACGCCACCGCCACCGGTAGAGTCTTGGTGAAGGAATGTACCGTCAATCATGTATGTAACTGTCTCGAATCCGCGATGAGGATGCCAAGGAGTTCCCTTGGGCTCTCCGGGAGCGTAGTTAACTTCTCCCATCTGATCCATGTGAATGAACGGATCTAAATCAGCGGCATTCACCCCGGCGAAGGCTCTACGAACCGGAAATCCTTCTCCTTCAAAACCTTTCGGAGCAGCCGTTACCGAGGCTACCTTCCTTGGACGTTCAATACTTGCATCGATTTGACGAAGTCTTGGAAGCAACAAAAGATTTTCAACGGTTACGGCAGGCATTTTTCCTCCAAAATAGTTGCGTATGCAACTATTATAAGTGAAATCTGAGAAGTTCTATTCCCTTGAAAGAACGGTGTCTTATCTGATCTGGGGTGGAGTTAGGGAATGACTGTTTGATGTGACTAAAGTGATGCTACGGTCGGACGGATGGCGACGTTGTGGCCCGTCTAACGCGACAATATTTGAAAGATGGGATAGACGTTGCGCTACGAAGGTCTTTTTTTGGGGGCGATATTTAAGATTTGGGAAAGTCAGATTGCGTTGGTGCCCCCCCTGGGACTCGAACCCAGAACCGCCGGATTAAAAGTCCGTTGCGCTAACCATTGCGCCAGGAGGGCAAACGCTTCATTTAATTTAGCACGGTTCAATGGAACAATAGGCACTAGGTGCGGGAGGTACGTTGGCGACGCAGCCGTCCAAGGAGTATTAATCTCGGCTTCAGATTGACCGATTATAGATAGTAGGTAAATAAGTTTTATTAAGGTGTGCTTGAAGTATGGAAAGTGGTAACGACTCCTCGCAGGGGCGACCCCGCCCGAATCCGGTGCGAATCGAATCTAGAATTCCAAGCTCTCAGATCAGAGATGCTGATCAAAAGGATACGGATTATTCTTTCCGAAAAAGCGGAAGCGGTTTTGGTAATCCTGTTGAGCCGATTTTAGAGGAGATTGTCAACCCAACGGTGGACGACAGCGAGCGAAAGAGACCCGTCCTCGCGAATATGCGTCTGACCTCTTCGATCGGGCTCGTGATCTTTGTTGAACTTTTCGTGATCGGAATTACAGTTCCTGCGATTGGTCAGCTTTTTACTTTGCACGCGATACTTGGCTATATGCTTATTCCGCCACTGATCTTTAAAATGTTTTCGACGGGATTCCGCTTTCTAAAGTACTACACGAAAGACCCCAAGTACTCGTTGGCAGGTCCACCTCATACCCTTCTGAGGATAGCAGCTCCATTCCTTGTGCTCGCGACGGCCCTTCTCTTCGTATCAGGTATCGCGTTGATGGTTGTTGGACCATATGCCGCGAGTGCTGCAAGCTGGAAGCAGATACACCAGGCGAGTTTTATTCTTTGGTTCGGACTTACTGCCCTCCATGTTGTCAGCTATATTCCGAGGGCGTCATATCAATTTTTTGGTGATCTGGGTCTTAGATCCTTTGGCTCATTCAAGTTCTCAAAGGTAAAGGTAAGAGGACGAAATGCGAGGCTCACCGTAATCGCTATCGCATTAGGTTCTGGTCTGCTTTTGGCTCTTGCTCTCTATACGACGATTAGCCCTTGGGTAAAGTTATTCGGCGCCGGTTTGGGTGTTGGTCACTAGGTTTGCCGCTCGAGGTTGAGCCATTTGTTGGCAATGAAAAAGAGGGATATCGGACTTAGCTCCGATATCCCTCTTATGCTTGCAGTACTTTAGAACGGCGGATTACTTCTTTGTCTCCCAAAAGATCGTATTGATCTGCTCTATTTCGGCGAGCAAACGCTCGGCTACTGCGACGTCGTTTGTCTTCTTTGATTCGCCTGCACTCTTTGTTGCAGACCAAAAGAGGTCGTGGAGCTGGGGGTGTGCCTCGAGGTGAGCTGGCTTGAAGTAGTCGGTCCAAAGGACCCAAAGGTGGTGCTTTACCAGTTCGGCGCGGTCCTCTTTGATGCGTACAGCGCGCTCGCGAAATGTTACGTCGTCAGATGCATTGAACTTCTCCATGCAAGCCTTGACTGACTCTGCCTCGATGCGCGCCTGCGCTGGATCGTATACACCGCAAGGGAGGTCGCAATGAGCAGATGCTTCTCTTGGTTTGAATATATTTGAAAACTTCAACGTTGACTCCTTGTGTCAGGTGTAGTTGCTCGCATATGTGAGCAACTAATGTTTCATCCAATAATCTACAGCGATTTTTTACCTCGCTTTCTTCCGTATCTATACAAAGGCGCTGTTGAAAATTTGAAATCTTTGTGAGCACAAGTGTCGATTCGATGGCGTTTGGTATTTCGGGTATTAGTTAGAGGATCCTCGATGGTTCCAACCCTTGAGGCCGGTGAGCGGCTCATATGTTTGGCGATCCCGAGGAGATTTGTTCTTACCCTAAATTCTGTCGTAGTAGTGAGAGATCCGCGGGATCGACGTAACCTGTTGATCAAGAGAATTAAGAGCATCGAGCCAGATGGAAGTGTTGTTGTGATCGGCGACAACGAAGCAGTATCTATCGACTCGCGCAATTTCGGATCAATAAGGGCAGCCGAAGTTGAGGGCCGCGCCCTCTTTGTCTACTCTCCGTCCTTTTTTTCACTTAGCAATCGCTGACATCAGCAATCGATGGTACGTGACAAATACGTCTAAGATGAATCCATGGATCATTTGCTAGAAGCAGCCGTAAACAGTGTCTACGAGAGCGCCATAAATGGCGGCAATCTCGACTCACTCCCCACTGAACAACTCAAAGCCACAAAGAGGCTTGCGGAAGAGGCTGAAGCTAAGATCTCCTTTGCGCGCAGAATGATCCAGGGCCGAATTGATACGCTCGAGTTAGACCCATCACGATTAGGAAGTGGGCAATCTGACATTGAGTTGAGCCCCTTGAAGAGTGCAATTAATTCACAGGGTGCCCAAAGTTCCTTCGGTAGATTCGTCGATGCTGACATTTCGCAAGAGCAGGTTGACCAAGTCGACGACGAACTTTCATCTTTGATCTCTGAAGCAATCGCCCGTATGGATTCGGAGCAAAGCAATGAGGTGAAAGAAAAGTTGGCGCTAGTTGAGGTGGAGCACTACCTCTCAGGATTGCGAAAGAAGGCCTTCTCTGCCATCGATGCAATCAACGCGGAACTTGTAGTACGTTATCGTACAGAACCAGCTATGGTCGATTCTTTGTTGAATCGATTTCTCGATTCAGGAAAATGAGAGCAGAAAATAATCACTTCGAACTCTAATTCAGCTGAATCGAAACAACTTTGCCTCAAATGACGTTAGGTAAGAAGATAATTCAATTTGCTAGAGTGTTGACGGGCGGTTCATGACGAGATTTGCAATGATTTCGATGCACACATCACCCTTAGATCAACCGGGGGTTGGCGATGGCGGGGGTATGAACGTTTACGTTGGTCGTCTGGCTGCCGCACTCGCAAGGCGCGGACACGATGTTGACGTTTACACTCGAGCTACAAGTGAGTCAGCTGAAGCAACTCGGCGCATAGAACCTGGGTACACCATGCATTTCGTACCCGCTGGCCCGCTTTCACCTGTTGCTAAGGAGAATCTGCTAGAGCTTGTTGAGGAGTTCACCGAAAACGTACTGTCCCGATTCGATCTAAATCCTGACCTAGTTCCAGACGTCATCCACTCAAACTATTACATCTCGGGACTTATTGGACATCGATTAAAACATCATCTGAACAGGCCTATGATTACCACTTTTCATACGATTGAAAAGGTGAAGATGAAGGGTCGTTCAATTGCTGACGACCTATTGTCGTCAGAAGTCCGAATACGTGCTGAAGAAGAAGTTGCTGGATGTTCGGACTACATTCTCGCCTCTTGTCAACAAGAGGCGATGGAGATTCAAGATGCCTTAGGAGTCGATTCGAAGAGGATAAAGATTCTCCCACTGGGCGTGGACGATGCGATCTTTGCTCCAGGAAGTCGAGAGATGGCTCGAATAGCGACCAATTTGCCCCTTGACGCGAACATATTGTTGTACGTCGGTCGTATCCAACCCCTCAAAGGGCTATCTTTGGCATTCGAGTCCTTCGGAGAGCTTGCTAAGAACGATCCAAAACTACGAATGGTTGTTGTTGGAGGACCGTCTGGTCACTTAGGCCAGGCAGAGCTGGAAAAGTGCATTAGCAGTGCCAACAGTCGTGGAATCGGAGATCGGTTGATATTTCGCGATGCGGTACCTCAGTATGAGTTGGCCTCGTACTATCGAGCCGCTGACGTTTTGGTAGTGCCGTCACGCACTGAATCCTTTGGGCTCGTAGCGTTAGAGGCGATGTCATGTGGGACTCCAGTCGTAGCTTCGAAGGTTGGGGGATTGACGTCATTGGTGGTTGACGGCGTTACTGGGATTTTAGTGTCGGAGCGCCATCCATCTTCTTTCGCGCGTGCGATTGGACTATTCTTGCGGAATCCAACAGCCAAGAGGTCATTTGGAGAAAATGGACACTCCCGTTCGAAGAGTTTCTCGTGGCAATCCTCAGCATTAGTTGCCGAAAAGATTTCAATAAATCTTGCAAACTCGAGACTTATGAAGTGCAGTTAAATGGCGAAATTAGTAAGTCACGAACGTATGATTGTTCAAATCGACGATCTGAAGCGTGCACTTCAACGTCTGGAAATCATTTCTTCCTCTCTTTCGTTTGAGGAAGTTGACGATAATGTCATCTATCTGCGGTTTCGAGGTCAAGCAAAGGATGTTATCGGCGTAAAAATTGAAGTGAAAGAGAGAACCACTCGCTTCGACAGTTACCTAATGCCCTTTCCCGAGTCGAATATAGCTCAGCTTTTCGAGTACATGCTTAGAGTTCAAAGCAGGATTGAGCCACTTCATTTTGAGCTTGGAGCAGAAGACGCGATCTACCTGGTTGGTTCCCTGGCGACAGTTGACTTAAATGATGAAGACCTTTCAGAGATGGTAGCCAGCATCTTGACCTACCTCGATGAGCTCTTTCCCAAAGTTATGTCGATCGGTTTTCAGGGAAGATTTCAAATCCACAAGTAATTGCAGCGTACTTCCGATGTAGGATCTAGCCCATGTATGACTTAGCGATTGTCGGTGGGGGAAAGATGGGGAGTGCTATCGCCAACGGCTTAGTTCGTTCCAAATTTTCCGATGAGTTCTCTATTTTGATTGTGGAGCGCGACGCGTCTGCGCGTGAGGAGCTTTCATCGCGTCTTCCGGAGATATCGATATCCGATTCCATCGAAATCTCAAAGAGTTATATGGTTGCAACAAAGCCAGATGCTGCATTTAGCGTTATTGAGGCACTCTCCGAGAGCTCAAGTGACTTTCTTCTGCTTTCGATAGTTGCAGGGCTTTCGATCGCTTCGATGCGTGATGCTGCGGGTAATTCGAGTCGAATCATAAGAGCAATGCCAAATACGCCGGCGCAGATTGGTAAAGGGGTTACTGCGCTCGCCTCGTCGCCGGATGTGACTGTTGACGATATTGACTTTGCGAACAGAATCTTTCAATCGATTGGAACCAGCCTGTGGGTCCCCGAAGAGAAGTTCGATGCAGTTACTGCTGTTTCAGGAAGTGGCCCGGCATATTTTTTCCTAATCGCTGAGGCGATGGTAGATGCAGGAGTGGAGCTCGGACTTTCAGCTGAGGTTGCGATGTTGCTTGTTCGTGAGACGATGCTAGGCTCCGGTGCTCTTTTGAGCACAAATCCCGATACGAGAAGGCTGCGACTTGATGTTTCGTCGCCTGGTGGAACTACGATTGCGGCGACGCAGGCCATGCAGAGGGCTGGGATTCGTAGCGCAATTAGCGAGGGAATACGAGCTGCTGCACAGAGGTCAAGAGATCTCTCTAAGCGGTAACGGCCGTTAGAAAGCCGAGGAATATCACAGAGATTCCGACCGCAAGGGTTATCGAGAAGGCTACCATCGCATTGCCAATGGAGTTCAGCAGACCGCTAGCTCCAGTTATTGCGGTGCCGGCTGCTATCAGTAAGTTCGATATCCGAAATCTAGTTACTTTAGATTTGAAGAACGAGACCGCGGCTCCGACAAAGACCACCGTTGCGCCAACACCAGATCCAACACCCGCCAATATCCTAGGTATCGGTCCAAAGACCTTTGAGCCTTGCGCTAGCTGATGTACCGGCAACGATGCTATGAACGGCTGCGAGATAATGAGTCCAATCGATAGAAATGAGAATGCAGCTACGACTGCTAGAGAGATGTCTCCCGTGCGCTTTCCAAAGAGCAGATATATTGTTCCAACGCCAAGAAACGGGACATTTAGAATCGCGCCAAAGAGGTAAAAGACCTTGAAGGTGAAGTGGTTCCAGCCCCCTTGGGCACCAATGGCGAGGGTGAATGCTGCCACAACGAAGAGTGCAAGTGATATGGTCCAGGCGAGTTCGTGAGGTTTCCTTTTCGCAATCCACCGCTCAAATGTTGAAAGCGTGAAAATGGTCCCCATCAACGCCGCTATTGCTGCTGTGCTTACTTCAATCATTGTGACTTTAACGATAGGTGATCTTTATCTGTTTTGTTGCCAAAGGTGTCAAAGGCAAGTGCCGATAGGGACTTTTGACGCCTAGTTGTTGTTCTTCTCTTTCGCTACGATTAGTAGTAGCTGAGAGTAAAGATACTTCGAAAAAGTAATGGTATGGTAAATTCTTTTCGGGGCAATCGTGTGAATCGATCATAAAGTGGATCATTCAAGCTCGGTTCAGTTGCTTGGGGCGATTTGACAAAGGTGGTGCTCTAGAGGTTGTGGGCACCAGAAAGATTATAAGTAGGTTCGCGTAATGCCTTTTGTAGCGGTAGGTATAGCTCAGGACGAGATTGGCTCTGATGCCTTTGACGAATTTGCTCTTGATGACGAAAGAGCAGCTGAGTTAGGTCGTAAGATTTCAGAACTTGACTCCGTGGATGAGGTCGTTATCGTCAATACTTGTGCTCGAAGTGAAGTCTTTGCCGTGGTAGAGCAGTTTCACAGTGGGGTGGAACAGATCATCGAAGCTATTTCGGCGGTTCTCGGGAAGTCCAAGCAGATCGTCACTGATTCAAGTCGTGTCTACTACGATCAAGGATCAATCCGCCATCTCTTCTCCTTGACCTCAGGTATCGAATCTAAGATTGTGGGCGAAAGTGAGATTATTGGCCAAGTGCGGCGCGGTTTTTTCAGGGCCAAGGAACAGCATCTATCTAAGAGTCGTCTCGAACGTGTCTTTCAAAAGAGTTTCGAAGTTGGAAAGCGCGTTCGGAGTGAGACATCAATTTCCCACGGCACAACTTCTTCTGCCTACGCAGCTATCGACCTGGCATTATCCCGCGTTGGATCAGTTGAATCAGCGCTCGTTATTGGGTTGGGTGAACTCGGCTCTAAGGTCGCCTGTGGTCTGATTGATAAGGGTATTACAACATACGTTTCAAATCGTGACGACTCCAAAGCGCAACAATTCGTAGCGAAGGAAGATGGACTAGCAATTGCTTTCGACGATTGGCAGTCAACGTTTGCAAAAGTGGACTGTGCATTCTTTGTCACCTCTTCACAGTCTCCGATTATGAATGGCAGCATCGCAAGCAGTATTGCATTTGGAAGTCGAACCTCTCCCCTTATCGTAGATTTGGGAGTTCCAAAGAACGTAGGTCTCGAGGTGAAAGAGATCGATGGGCTATCAGTCATCGACATGGAAGATGTCTATTCTTACCTCGACGAAGAGATGGAAAAGCGTAAGGGACAGATCTACTTTGCTCGAGTAATCATCGACGAAGAGGTCTCAAAGTTTTACAACAATGACGCAGTAAACGAGTTGGTGAAGCCAACGGTAAGCGCGCTTTACAAGGTCGCTGAGGACATTAAAGCCTCAGAGCTTGAACGTTTTAAAGGAAGGCTCTCTGGTTTTGATGAAGAAGAGACCAAATTAGTAGAGCAAGTTCTTTCTGGGGCGGTCGCTAAGTTGCTCCATCTTCCTGTAACAAAGTTGAAGTCTGCGAGCAAGGATAGGTCCGAGAGGCTTATTGACGCCCTTACTTATCTCTTTGATATCGATTGATCGCTGTGGGAAATCATTTGATCAGAATAGCCACAAGGTCCTCGACGCTCGCACTCTACCAAGCGAACTTAGTCGGCAAAGGTCTCGGGGTGCCATACGAGTTAGTTCAAGTGCACTCGGGAGGCGATATAGACCTTACTTCGCCGCTGAGTGCGATCGGTGGGTCGGGCATATTCGTAAAGGAAGTTCAGGCAGCTGTGATTAGGGGCGAAGCTGATATCGCCGTTCATAGCGCTAAAGACATCCCTGCGCAGTTGCCCGAAGAGACGATCGTTGACACCTTTATCGAACGTGGCGATCCTAGAGACGCCCTCCTGGGAACTGATCTTGCAGGACTCAAAGAGGGAGCAGTGGTTGCAACTGGCTCAACGCGCAGAAAGGCGTTGATTAGATTGCTGAGACCGGACCTCAAAGTAGTTGAGTTACGGGGAAACATAGCTACTCGTCTCGAAAGGCTCAAAGAGGTCGATGCGATATTGATGGCCAATGCGGCATTGGAGAGACTCGGACTAAATGATGTAAGGCGTCAAGTTTTCGAAGTTGAAGAGTTTATGCCCCAAGTTGGACAGGGAGCTATTGCAGTTGAACGACGCTTGAATGATGAGCGAGTCGCTTCAATTGTCTCCAACATAAACCATCGAGAGACTCAATTGGCAGTAGAAGCTGAACGTGGATTTTTAGAGACGATGGGAAGTGGCTGTACCCTCCCCGTAGGCGCTATTGGGAATGTAACCTCGGACGGCCAGATCTTCCTATCCGCACTAATTGCTGCCCTAGATGGTAGCAAGGTTATCAAGCGCGAAATCTCAGGTAATGATCCTCGACGCCTCGGTAGCCACCTTGGCGAGTTGATTCTCATCGAAGGCGGCGATCAATTGCTACGTGAGGCAAATGTCGTCTCAAAGTGAGCCAAATTAAACAAATAACGTCTTGAGAGGTGGCGATCTTTGTCTATGGGTCGAAACTTGGTTGTGCTTGTAGGTGCTGGCCCTGGAGATCCCGGATTGCTCACTCTAAGGGGTTACGAGCTTCTGAAAGAGGCCGATTGCGTCGTTTACGACTACTTGGCTGATGAATCTATCCTTCGATTTTGTAGGCGCGACGCCGAATTGATCGACGTGGGCAAAAGGCCAGACAGGCCCCTCCTTCAGGATGAGATAAATGAGGTTCTTGTTGGCTGCGCATCGCGACATGGCCTAACGGTTCGGTTGAAGGGTGGAGACCCCTTTCTCTTTGGAAGGGGTGGTGAGGAGGCTGACCTTCTACGTTCGTCTGGAATCTCCTTCGATGTGGTGCCGGGAGTTTCATCTGCGTTGGCTGTCCCGGCATATGCAGGGGTTCCAGTGACCTACAGGGGATTGTCAAATAAAGTCGTAGTTCTAACGGGACATAAGATCGGCGGGGTACACGCAGATATAAATTTTGAAGCACTGGTTTCAATCGAAGCTACCATCGTTATCTTGATGGGGGTGGCGAATCGGGGATATATCTCCGATAAATTGATCGATGCGGGAATGAGTCCCGAGACTCCCGTAGCAGCTATTCGCTGGGGGACTCGACCCGAGCAAGAGACTCTTCGTACGAAGTTGGGTCAACTAGGTCGATCTGAACTTTCGTCGCCAGCAACGATTGTAATTGGCGATGTAGCAGCATTGAACGTTGACTTTTTTGAGAGTAAAGCACTCTATGGCCGTAGGGTGGGGATTCTTCGTGAGGCTTCGGATGCGGCCAAGTTAGCCAATTCCATAAGTTCTCTGGGGGCGCGACCGATCTGTTTTGAGGCTATTTCGAGCGATGTTGATCCGAACTCTCAAGTTGCTCTAAGTGAGCTCGTCAAAGCAAGCGGTGACTATGGTTCCATCCTCTTCACCTCAAGGCGAAGTGTAGATGCGTTGATGAGGTGTGTCAAAGATATACGCTCGCTATCGGGAGTTAAGATTTTTGCCGTCGGACGTGAGACAGAGCGCGAACTTGCAAAATACAAGATCGTCGCTGATCTTGTCGGATCGACTGGCGCGGTAAATCTCATGCACGATGCTTCGAAGCGATATGGGGATCTTTTGGGAGTCGTGCTCTATCCGTGTAGCTCAAAGGTAAGCAGCGAGCGGATCGAAGAACTCAACGCTATTGCCAAGGGGAAACTTAGGGCAGTGGTTAGTTATCAAGTTATACAAAATTCGCCTAGCAAGGAATGGGAAGACCTGCTAGCTAGTACCGATGCCCTTCTTGCCTTTTCTCCAAGCCAGGTAGATGCCCTTGGCGCAAAATTTTTCGATGGTTATGATGGCGTAGCTATTGCAGTTGGGGCAACTACCAAGAGTGCGCTCGTTCAACTAGGAGCTCGCAAAGTAGCGGTCGCAGAAAGTCCTACTGACGAAGCACTTCTAGACGCCTTGATCGAGGAATTTACCCAATGATGGCCGACCAATAGCATTGACCATAGCGCGCTGAGGGAATTAAAATGGTTGCATGAATCAAATAGTTCGTAGACCCCGCAGGCTAAGATCCTCGTCCGTCATAAGAGATCTAGTTGCTGAAGTGTCAGTAAGCCCATCGGAATTGATACTGCCGATCTTCATTCGCGAAGGGCTGGAAAGTGCGGTCCCACTCTCCACTCTCCCTGGTATCTTTCAATACGACCTTGAGTCAGCGGTGAAGGAGGCGCGACGCGTCTACGACAACGGGGTTAAGTCCTTTATGATCTTCGGGGTTCCGAGCGAAAAAGATTCGCTGGGAAGCCAAGGCTATGCCGATGACAATATTACATCTCGGTCTATCGCAGCCTTTAAGGATGAATTCGGAGACGATGCGCTGGTAATGGCGGATCTGTGCCTCGATGAATTTACAGATCACGGCCATTGTGGTGTTTTGGATGAGCGAGGCTGTGTCGCAAACGATTCAACCCTAGAGCTCTATGGTGAGATGGCCTTATCTCAAGCTAAGGCCGGCGTTGACTTCGTTGGACCATCGGGGATGATGGACGGTCAAGTTGGCCATATTCGAAGTGTTCTCGATATGAACGGCTTTAGTGAAGTTGGAATCCTTGCGTACTCCATCAAGTACGCTTCAGGATTGTACGGCCCCTTCCGTGAGGCGGTGAATGTCTCGATTGCAAATGGCGGCGATCGCAAGGGTTATCAGCAGGACTTTAGGAACGTCTCAGAAGCCATGACGGAGGTATCCCTTGATATAGCTGAAGGTGCGGATATCGTTATGGTGAAGCCGGCGGGAATGTATCTCGACATCATTCGCTCTGTCAGAGATAGCGTCAATCTTCCCGTAGCCGCCTATCAAGTTTCTGGTGAATATTCAATGATAAAAGCTGCTGGTCAAGCGGGGTACGTTGACGAGATGGCGATCGCCTATGAAAGCTTGATTGCGATAAAGAGAGCTGGTGCTAGCTCAATTCTCACCTACTTTGCTCATACAATCGATGAGATTTTATCTCGATAAAGGGCTGTTTTGGTGCAGCTACCTTAAACGCGAATTTGTCGAGCTTTGAATTGCATTCGGGGTTTGCTGCACTCGATCACCTGGTAGTGACTGTCGTCTCAATTCAATAAAGGTTTGACCGGTAACATCCGATTACTTCCTCAGGAGTATACATTCGAAACAATGCGCCCGAATTTGCTCTAA
Source organism: Actinomycetes bacterium (assembly GCA_021841935.1). Taxonomy (GTDB): domain Bacteria; phylum Actinomycetota; class Acidimicrobiia; order Acidimicrobiales; family Acidimicrobiaceae; genus Acidithrix. Next base: position 58,194 of record JAKCDL010000002.1, read on the forward strand.
GAGAGGAAACTTCATCAATGACTACTACTGAAGCGTCACCTTTGATTGAGGGAGGCGACGGGGCAAGCGGTAAGAGCGAGAGCTCTGTCGCAGCCCGAACGAGACGAGCACGAAGTGACAAGATCGTTCCTTCGAATTCGCCAGTGATAGAAAGGCCTGATCCAGATACTTTTGCTCAGGTAAAAGGGAGCAATTTGATATCGCCTATCATCGATGAAGCAGAGGCGACGGAAGAAATAGGCATTGGCGTACCGATTGAATTAGATGAACCGCCCCAAGTCACGGTGACTGAAAAGAGTGAGTTGCAAGATCAAGTTGTCTTGAACAAGATCGCAGTAGCAGCATCCAATTTGGGAACAAGGATCGCTGAGATGGCTGGGGTCGTCGATGAAGTATCGGCGTCGCTTTTAGGGCAGATCGATCAAGTTGGAACCCTAAGCGGAATCGTTCATGGTCTTTCGCAACGAAATAGTGACGTTGCGACGGGTGCTGAAGATGCAAAGACTGTAACTAAGTTACTCTCCGAGCGAGTTACGAATACTCGGGCCGAGGTAAACGAGGCAATCTCTGAGATAAAGAATCTAATTGAATGGGTAGGCACGACCGCTCAAGAATTGCAGGAGCTTGGCGTCGTAGCGGGTGGCATCGGAGAGGTTACCAACGTCATCTCCAGGATCGCTCAACAGACTCACATTTTGGCTTTGAACGCTCGTATTGAGGCAATGAGATCCGGTGAGGCCGGAACTTCCTTTGCTGTAATTGCAAATTCAATTCGTCAGCTCGCGGATCAGACCATTCGCGCGGCAGGTGAATCTGCCTTGACGGCGAAGGAGCTAAAGAATCGCATAGGAACTCTTTGTGATGACGCTTTGACGGCAAAGTCAATGGCAGAGCGAGCGGAAGTCGCGACTTCGGCGATGGGTGAGGCGATCTCAGACGTCGAGATCTCGCTCTCTGGAGCTGACGAGAGTGTGAGCCGTATCGCCCATAATGCGATTGAATCGGCGGCGGAGGTTAGGCAATTTGCAGACGCACTAGCAGGTTTGTCGGATGAAGTTTCAGCGTCGGGTCGTCGCTTGGCCGATACTAAAGACTTGACCCAGCAGGTCTCAGAATTGGCAAAGACTTTGGTCAACCAAACTGTGCGCTCTGGCATAAAAACTGTGGACTACATATTTACCAGCGTGGTAGTCAATGCGGCGCGTGAGATCGGTGAACTATTCTCGGGTGCTGTTAGGGATGGTATTATTTCACAGCGCAATCTATTCGACCAGGAGCATCAATTGGTAGAAGATACCGATCCTCCGAAGTACAACACCAAGTTCGTTGACTTTACGGACTCTGTACTTCCGGAGATACAAGAGCGCATCCTTGCGTCGGATCGTCGAATAGTGTTCTGTGCCGCAACTGACGTATCGGGTTATATTGGTACCCACAACAAGGTATTCTCAGAGCCACCGACTGGTGATCCAATCTGGGACAATATGCACTCCAGAAATCGTAGGATTTTCACCGATGCAGTTGCACAAAATGGTGCGAAGTCCGTTGAAAACTTCTTAGTCCAGGTATATCGACGAGATCTAGGCGGCGGTAGATACGTTGTAATGAAGGATGTCTCTGCTCCAATTTTCGTCAATGGCAAGCACTGGGGTGCACTGCGCCTTGGCTACCGTAGCTAATCCCATCTACTATTAGGAACTTTTCGATAGTAAGCTCATTCTTCGAGGATTTAAGTGATCTCTGAGAGGTATCGAATTTGGCGACTAATAAGGAACTATTTGAAGAGGCTCAACGGCTGATACCCGGAGGAGTAAACTCGCCGGTTCGTGCCTTTCGATCTGTCGGAGGTGGGACTCCATACTTTGTTGAGCGTGGCAAGGGAGCATACGTATTCGACGTTGAGGGTCGTCGCTACCTAGACTATGTTCAATCTTACGGAGCATCTATCCTGGGTCATGCTGACGATGAAGTAGTAAAAGCAATCTCGTCGGCTGCAGCCAAGGGATCGACCTTTGGCGCACCTACTCCTGATGAGGTTGCCATTGCGAAGCTCATAACCGATCGGGTCGATGGGCTAGAGATGATCCGCCTGTGCTCTAGTGGCACCGAGGCGACTATGTCGGCGTTGAGGGTCGCAAGGGGATTTACGGGTCGTGATAAAATTGTGAAGTTCGATGGGTGCTATCACGGGCACTCAGATGCGCTCTTGGCTGGTGCGGGTAGTGGCGTTGCGACTCTATCGTTACCAGATTCTGCGGGAATCCCGCTCGATGCTGTCGCTTCGACAGTTGTGCTTCCTTACAACGAAGTCCCAGTTCTAGATGATTCTGTCGCAGCAGTCATAGTTGAGCCAGTCGCGGCAAACATGAATTTGGTTCAGCCACTAGAGGGTTTCTTGCAAGGGTTGCGCACCGAGTGCGACAGAGTGGGTGCCGTCTTGATCTTTGACGAAGTGATTACAGGTTTCCGTATATCGTTGGGTGGTGCATCGAACTACTACGGCGTCACGCCCGATCTATGGACATTTGGCAAGGTGATTGGCGGTGGGCTGCCAATTGGTGCTTTTGGCGGTAGGGCCGACATCATGGAAAAGGTAGCGCCGGTTGGTCCGGTTTACCAAGCCGGAACTCTTTCTGGAAATCCAGTTGCTACAGCCGCTGGCATAGCCGCTCTATCGCAGCTTGATGAGTCGAAGTATATGATGCTGGCTGGACGAGCCAAGGCCCTTGCTGAAGGTTTGATTAAGGTCTTCTCTGACGTAGGGGTCACAGTTGTAGTCCCGTATGTGGAGTCGCTTCTCGGGATTTTTTTCCTTGACTTTGTTCCGACTAATTACGAACAGTCGAAGTTATCTGGCAATAGCGGACTTTACAGCGTCTTCTTTAATTCGATGTTGAGACGAGGGGTCGCGCTAGCTCCGGGAAGCTACGAAGTAATTTTCCCGTCGCTAGCACATACATGGGATGATATTGAATGGACTATAGACATCGCAAGTGCTGCCGCGGGTGATGTCGCGGACTTTATCGAGAAAAACCACCGGTAACAATACCTCCGATACGGTCCTTCGCATCGATGGCAGCAACCCCAGCTTTGAAGAGTGCCTCGGATGGTCCGAGATGGTCAGGTCGCATCAGATTGGCCATGACTCTTACGACTGGGCGCATGACTATCTTTGAGTTGATACCTAGGCCAACTGCAGTGCGCATGATCGTCGGGTTGCCGATCAGCTTGACGAATGAGCGTGCAAATTTGTAGTACTCGCCATAGTTCTCTTCGAGAAGTTGATCGTATCGGTTTATGATCGAAGGATCATTGAGCGATATGCAGTCGGTTAGGATCATTGCCGCAATTTTGCCGGTCTCATAGCCGTAGGCTATTCCCTCGCCATTCATAGGGTTTATCGAACCTGTGGCATCTCCAGCCATTAGGTAATTCTTACCTGTTCTAGGTGATATCGAGAGCCCCATCGGTAGCTTGCCGCCCGTTCCTTTATAGATTGGGTCATCGATCGATAGCTCCCATCGCTTTGGAGCACCCTTTATGAACGCCTCCATCAGCTTCGTCGTATTTACCTCTTTCCACTTCCCTAGGGTTGAGAGTAGGCCAATACCTGCATTTACTCTTCCGTCTCCGAGTGGAAATATCCATCCATACCCGGGTAATATCTCGCCGGTCTCGCTACGGATATCAAGGTGAGACTCAATGTATCGATCTGAAGCAAGTGGAGAAGAGAAGTATCCTCGAAGAGCAAGTCCCATTGGTAGGTCTCTATTGCGGCTCGCACCGAGCATGCGACCAATTCGAGAATTTGATCCGTCCGCAACTATCAAGTACCGAGGTTCGACTGTAATCGTTTCGTTCGTTGCCTTATCTAAAACCTCGACCTCTTGTACCTGCTTGTCTCCGTTGAGTTTGACGCTCAAAGCTTCGTGATATGTAAGAAGGTTTGCCCCTGCATTTGCGGCATTTTTCGCTACAGCTTCGTCCAAGCGATATCGGGTGACAACGTAACCTACTTCAGGAAACTCGGGATGAGACGGCCAAGATAGCTCCATCTCTTTTCCAAAGGCTACGGTTCGAAGACCCTCGTACCTATGAGTAGTTTTGAGAAACGACGACATCCCCATTGCTTCGAGTTGGTAGACCGATCTTGGGGTAAGACCATCGCCACAGGTCTTTTCACGAGGGAACTTCTTTCGCTCTACGGTCACAACATTAAAGCCTGATTTAGCAAGCCAATATGATGCTGAGGCGCCCGCTGGCCCTGCCCCAATTACCAATACGTCACATTTGATTCGATTTGACTCCACATTTAGATCCTAGATGAGTTCGCATCGCTATTTGCGGTGGCATATTTCCTAGTTATCCGAGGCCAAAATCAAATGAACAATTTATATCAAAATAAGTAAATTTGGGGAATAAGCACGTGACAGGGGTGCCACCGTTTGGTATTTTGGGTAGCTTTAGTGATAGACATTAAGGAGTAAGGGGTAAAACCTAGAGGCATTGACTTCAGGTGGTTGTGTTGTGCATCTTCCCCGTGCGTCTACAGAGAGGTGATTTCTTCAAGATGGCGTCTTACTTACCCATTTTGGTCATGATTATCTTGGGAGTTGTTTTCGCGGCTGGTTCATTTGTGGCTTCAGGACTGCTTGCTCCAAAGAAGCCAACGGCGGCAAAGCTAGCTCCCTATGAGTGTGGGATTGTCCCTCAGCGTGAGCCGGCTTCAAGGTTCCCGGTGAGGTTCTACCTAATTGCGATGATCTTCATCATCTTCGATATTGAGATAATATTCCTCTATCCATTCGCAGTATACTTTCGACAGTTAGGCTCCTTTGGTCTGTCGGAGATGATCGTCTTCGCGGTCGTAGTCTTCGCCTCGTTTGTCTACATGATCTCTAATGGCGCCCTTGACTGGGGGCCGAGTAAGAAGTTCATTCAACAGGCACCTTATCCAGTAAGAGACGCGAACAATACCGTTCGTCGCGTTCCCTCTACGAGTGAGCAAGTTTAGATCTTTCATCCTTTCCCCTTCGCGGCATGATGCTGTCGCGAATGCGGTCGCTTTTTACGGAGGTATAGGTGGGTTTAGAGAGTCTCAACCACAATTTTTTAACTGGAAATATCGAGAACCTAGTCAGGTGGGCGCGAAGAAATAGCGTGTGGCCAGCTACTTTCGGCTTGGCTTGTTGCGCAATAGAGATGATGTCCGCGGGAGCGGCCGACTTCGATCTTGCTCGCTTTGGAATGGAGGTTTTCAGAGCTTCGCCGCGCCAAGCCGACCTGATGATAGTTGCCGGGAGGGTCTCTCAAAAGATGGCGCCGGTTCTGCGACAGGTCTATGACCAGATGATGGAGCCGAAGTGGGTAATTTCGATGGGAGTATGTGCTTCGACGGGTGGAATGTTCAATAACTATGCGATCATCCAAGGCGTCGACCAGATCGTTCCAGTTGACGTTTATGCTCCGGGCTGCCCTCCGGGGCCAGAGACCCTTATGCACGCGATACTTACGCTCCATGAGATGATTCGTACGGGTGATATTGCGAAGAGGCGCACTGCTAGTGGTAAAGGGGCCCAAGTACTTCTAGAACCATCGAATAGTTCATCGGAGAGCAGTAGGCGTATCGAACTACGCCAACCTTTAAGGACGGCGGGTAAATAATGTTGGAAACTGTCGTAAGGGACCAAAACGGTACCTACTTCCCAGAGCGCGTTCGATACTTTGAATTGATCTCTGAACTCAAAGATGGATCGTTCGAGTTTTTGTCTGATCTTTGTGCGGTTGATTATCTCGGCAATGAGACTCGACTTCTGCCAGAGGGAGTCGTTCCAGAGCGATTCGAAGTAGTTGTGAATTTAATCTCTTTAGTAAACCGCGAAAGAGCCAGAGTGCGAGTTCAGGTACCCGAGAACGATTGTACGGTCAAGTCGATATATGAGATCTATCAGGGTGCCGAAGCCATGGAGCGCGAGGCCTACGACTTATTTGGAATTGTCTTTGAAGATCATCCAGACCTAACAAGAATTTTGATGCCCGAGGGATGGGAGGGCCATCCTCTTCGCAAGGACTATTCGGTAGGTAGAGTTCCGGTTCAATTTAAAGCATCGACCTCGATTAGATAGGTTGCAAATGGTTAAGCAGATTTCTCAAAGCGCAGATGGCCAAGTCGACTTCGACAACGTTGAAATCGAAGAAGAGGCCGAACTACCAATAGCCAATACATCTGAGGGTCCTCAGGAGATGACCCTGCGAGGCGGGACTCAGGAGGATGAGCTCCGCCGTGAAAAGGGAAGCGTCCTTCGTATGGCTGAAGGTCTCGTACTTGACTCTGGCGATGTTGACATAGAGATCTCAGAGGATGAGACCATGATCATCAACATGGGACCACAGCATCCATCGACCCACGGCGTACTACGACTGATGATGGAGTTGAAGGGTGAAACAGTACTCAGGACGAAGCCTGTCATCGGATACCTTCATACAGGGATGGAAAAGACGGCTGAAGGGCTCAGTTACATCCAGGGTTCTACAAACGTCACTCGAATGGACTATCTCTCACCGTTGAATAACGAGCTGGTTTTTTCATTGGCAGCCGAATCCCTTCTAGGAATTGAAGTTCCTGAAAGGGCTATATGGATTCGCATGCTGATGTCTGAGCTCAACCGACTCTCATCACACTTGATGTGGATGGCGACGAACGGAATGGACCTCGGTTCAACTTCAATGATGATCTATGGATTCCGCGATCGCGAGATGGTCTTAGCCTTTCTTGAAAAGGTTACTGGCCTTAGAATGAACCATAACTACATCAGGCCAGGTGGAGTTGCTGCAGATCTACCTGATGGTTGGTACGATGATGTGCATGCGATTGTAGAGACCATACCGATGCGCCTAGATGAGTACAACGACATGTTAACGGGTCAGCCGATCTTCCGTGAACGTACCGAGGGCATTGGTATTATCACTCAAGAAGAGGCCATTTCGCTCTCGGCGACGGGACCGCTTTTGAGGTCTACCGGGGTCGCATGGGATCTTCGAAAAGACATGCCGTATCTAGCATATGATCAGGTTGAGTTCGATGTAATTGTAGGAAGCGTCGGAGACACATTCGATCGCTACGCAGTTCGACTTGCGGAGCTACGTGAATCTTGCCGAATCATCTCTCAAATTATCGAAAAGATGCCCTCTGGCCCGTATCGCGTTCTCGACAAAAAGGTAACCCCACCACCTCGAAAGCGCATCGATGAGTCGATGGAGGCGTTGATCCACCACTTCAAGCTCTTCACCGAAGGTATCCACGTCCCTCCGGGTGAAACTTATGTCGCAGTTGAATCTCCAAGAGGAGAGTTGGGTTGTTACATGGTCTCTGACGGTAGTGCTAAGCCATTTCGTATGCACATTCGCGGTCCGTCCTTCGTCAATTTGCAAGCATTACCAACGTTGCTAAGTGGATCGTTGATTGCTGATGCCGTAGCAATCACGTCTTCAATCGATCCGGTTATGGGAGAAGTAGACCGATGAGTGGATTTAATCCTGAGATGAGAACTAGGGCAGAAAAGATCTGCTCACTATACCCCCAAGTTCGGTCAGCACTCATTCCTCTCTGCCACCTTGCACAGGAGCAGGCAGGATATTTGAGTGAAGATTTGATGGAAGAGATTGCCGAGATGGTCGGCGTTACACCAGCTGAGGTATATGGAACTGCCTCCTTTTACGACATGCTCCATACCGAACCAGTTGGTAAATACCTAGTTGGTGTTTGTACGAATATCGCATGTCTTCTTCAAGGTGGCGAAGAGTTATTAGAGCATGCAGAGGCGAAGTTGGGAGTTGCGCCCGGCGGCACTACCGAAGACGGGATGTTCACTCTAGAAGACATGGAGTGCATTGCTCACTGCAATAAGGCCCCTGCATTACAGGTCAACTACCGCTTCTTCGGACCAGTAGATGAGGAATCCTTTGATGAATTAGTAGATGATCTTCGCGCAGGAAGGCTTGTCGGCGATGTTCCATCTCATGGAACTTTGATTCGCGAAGAGCGAAGTGCGCCGATAGCACTTTCGATCGATGAGGTGTTAGCGGAGCGGGCACTAAGTGACGCAGCCATTGCACAACGAAAGGCGCAGGTTCAAAGTTGATGGACGAAAATGCAGAGAGGATTGTACCAAAGATTGTGACATCCCGCATCGGCCTAGACGGTTCTCATACATTAGAGACCTATCTAGCCACGGGTGGCTACAGCGCTCTACGCAAGGCATTGACTTCTATGACGCCTGAGGAGATACAGGCCGAAGTTATGACATCCAATCTCCTCGGTCGCGGTGGCGCTGGATTTGAAGTTGGACGAAAGTGGTCGATGCTAAAGAACTCGCCACTTCGGTATCTTGTCGTAAATGGTGACGAGTCAGAGCCTGCGACTTTCAAGGATCACATGCTCATCGAAGGCGACCCTCACCAATTGGTAGAGGGTACTATTATCACGGCCTATGCGGTGGGTGCAGCTAGGGCATTCATTTACATTCGTGGTGAGTTCGCCCTTGGTTTGGAGCGTGTTCAGCGCGCCATCGACGAGGCCTACACTTACGGTGCCCTTGGCAGAAATATCTTTGGGAGTGGCTTTTCACTCGATCTAGTGGTCCATCCTGGTGCAGGCGCCTACATTTGTGGCGAAGAGACTGCTCTGATCGAATCGTTAGAGGGCAAAAGAGGATACCCACGAATAAAGCCACCGTTCTTCCCAGCCGTTATCGGTCTTTATGGTGCGCCGACGATCGTCAATAACGTTGAATCCATGTCGAACATACCTTGGATCGTCAATAACGGTGGAGCCGCTTTCGCGAGTTTAGGAATCGGAAGATCCACTGGAACTCGAATATTTGCACTTGCCGGTCACGTGAATCGACCCGGTAACTACGAAGTAGAAATGGCAAAACTGACCTTTAGAGACCTCGTCTATAAGCCAGAGTACGGCGGTGGAATGCGAATGGGAAGAGGTGTAAAGGCCTTTATCCCTGGCGGTGTATCAGCACCTTGGTTTGGCCCCGATCAGCTGGATCTTCCCTTGGCTCAAGATGACGTGGCAAAGGCTGGTTCAATGCTTGGTTCTGGATCGATCGTGATGATGGACGACCATACCTGCATGGTTAGAGCTGCATGGCGCATTACAAAGTTCTTCAATAGAGAGTCGTGCGGACAATGTACACCGTGCAGAGAAGGTTCTGGCTGGATTGAAAAGATGATGCGCCGAATCGAGACGGGAGCGGGGCGCGAGTCAGATCTCGACATGCTGCTTGATGCCTGCGACAACATAGCCCCTGGCCTCTCGTGGCCTCCTGCTCAGACCACAATTTGTGTCTTGGGCCCATCTATTCCTTCGTCAGTAGTAGCAGGTATAAGAATGTTTCGTGATGAATTCTTGATTCACATCAAAGAAGGCGGTTGCCCGTATGGCAGATGAAATTACCTTTATCCTCGATGGTAAAGAATTAAGGGCTGAGCCGGGTGAATTGATTATCGCTGCCGCAGAGCGTAACGGTGTCTACATTCCACGTTTTTGTTACCATCCCCACATGCCATCGGTGGGAGTGTGCAGAATGTGTTTGGTCGAAGTGAAAGGTCCTCGCGGATTCGCCCTCTCACCGTCTTGCTACCTACCGGTTACTCCGGGCATGGAGGTAGTTACCGACTCACCTAAGGTTAAAAAGGCTCAGAATGGTGTGCTGGAATTTTTACTGGTAAACCACCCTCTCGACTGTCCTGTTTGCGATAAAGGGGGCGAGTGCCCACTTCAAGATCAAGTTCTGTCTTATGGTCCAGGGGAGTCACGGTTCGTAGAGGAGAAGCGTCACTTTGAAAAGCCAATCGCACTTTCGTCATTGGTTTATCTCGATCGTGAGCGCTGTATCCAATGCGATCGTTGCACGCGATTCGCTAGCGAAGTTGCACTTGATCCCTTGATCGAATTTGTTGGAAGAGGCGACCATACAGAGGTTGCCACTTTCCCCGATCATCCCTTCGCCTCATATTTTTCGGGTAATACGGTTCAAATTTGCCCCGTAGGAGCCTTGACCGCAAAGCCGTACAGATTCAAGGCCCGTCCCTGGGACCTTGACCAAAGCGAGTCGACTTGTACTGCATGTTCTCTCGGTTGTCGGATCTCCGTCCAAAGTTCTCGAGGTGAAATTACCAGATATCTCGGTGTAGATAGCGAAGCTGTCAACCACTCATGGTTATGTGACCGGGGACGTTTTGGATATGAGTCAACTAACTCTGATCATCGAATCGTAAAACCTCTTTTGCAAGGAAGAGATGGTGCCTTCGAAGTTTCCTGGAAAGAGGCTTTGTCTAAGGTAGCAACCCTGATACACAATGCAAAAAAGAACGCAACCCCAGTGGCATTTATCGGTGGAGCTAAATTCTCAAATGAGGGGATCTATTCATTTGTGAAGCTAGCTCGCGAAGCTATTGGAACTGGATTGATTGAAGCACGGGTGGAGGGAGACGTGTCTCCGTCACTTATCTTCGGCACCAATTCGGCGACGATTAATCAGGTCATGGATTCGCCACTTATTGTTGTCTCTTCGCAAGATCTCAAAGAGGCGCTACCCGTACTGTATCTGCGACTCGTTGAAGCTAAGCGTGCTGGCGCACGGATAGTCGAGTTGTCTGAAATCGCAACAGAGATTTCGAAGATTTCTGAGCGAATTTCGATTTCCCAACTTGAGCTCGCCCAATATCTTGAGGGCAAGGAGATCGACTCCTCGCGATCAGAGCAGCTCTCTAAGGTCTTGGACGAACTTGGTAAGTTAGAGTCTCCGTCGTTTGTTCTGGGACGAGCGAGCTACGGCAGCAACAGTAATGTTGTTGAGCGAATATCAGCTTCTCTGCTGAGTAAGGTTCCGAATATGTCCTTCCTGCACGTCATGGGCTCAGCCAACGTGCGTGGCGCCTACGAGATGGGAGCGGTTACAGGCTACTCCTATGGGCGAGTTGAAAGTGACCTACCAACGCATGGCGCGAATGGCGTCATTGACATTCTTGAGCTGGCCGCATCTAGAGAGATACTATTGTTCGTCCTTGACGAGGATTTAGGTTCCTCGACCCTGCCGAGCGACCTCGTCAATCGAGCGTTTGAGATGTCAACTGTAGTAGCGGTCGCAAGCTTGACCTCGCAGGTTACCAACGTTGCTGACGTAGTTTTACCGGTGGTCGCCTCGGGCGAATACGACGGTACGACGACAAATATTGAGGGGCGTGTCACTCGAATTTCGGCGCGCATTACACCTAAGGGGCTATCTCAGGAGCCATCGGTAATCGCGAATGAAATAGCGAGAGAAATAGGAGTCGACCTCGGAAAGTATGAGTCCAGCGAAATCTTTCAAGATATCGTTGCGAACTGCTTGACCTTTAGCAACTTGACCTATAACATGCTCTCGTCAGGCCGTTTTGCAGATGGTGTAGTGGTGCCACTTTCATCTACAGAGGTTTCGCTCAAGAAGCGACGCAAGTTAGACCCGGTTGCAACTCCAGGCTTGCTCTCGACTGAAAAGGTCGGACCTGCAATTACGTACATAGCCGAGGAGGATGCAAAGCCCTTTGCGACTGAGCAGAATCGGCGACCCTCGGCGGTCTCTTTGAGTCCGTCTGTCGACGTTGACATCAACCCTTCGAGGCCAGGTCTTAAGCGTTTAGTTGTAGAGAAGCCTCTTTACGCTCCAAATTCTCAACTAGATGCATCGGATGCGATGAAGGAACTAGCTTCTGAAGCAGTGGCCTTTGTTAGCCCAAGTGCCATCGACTCTAACTTTGAAGGTTCGTCGATCATACTGACGCGCGATGATGGCAAGAGGGTGGAAGTTGGGTACGCGATAGACGATTCCTTGAGAGAAGATGTCGTGAAGCTTCGAATTGGCGTTAACTACGACGTATTGAATATTGTTGATCCGTTGGCAAATGCGACGTTTGTAACTTTGGGAGACAAATAATGGGGCAGGACCCACTCTTTTTAGGCCACATTTCAATCGGTGTAGTACTAATCGTGATTGTGAAAGTACTGGTTGCCTTCGTTGCTCTCATGGTTTCTGTAATGTTGATGATTTGGTTCGAGCGCAAGTTGATCTCGGATATGCAGAATCGAATCGGTCCTAATCGTGCCGGACCTTTTGGGATCCTTCAAACTTTGGCAGATGGAATAAAGCTCTTTTTCAAAGAAGACTTGATACCTGATCGATCTGAAAGATTTGTCTTTAAACTTGCTCCGTACCTAACCCTTGTCCCAGCGTTTTTGATCTTTACCGTTGTCCCTATCGGCGGCGTCGTGCACATCTTTGGCCACACAGTTGAATTGCAAGTTGCTGATCCACCAATGGGCATACTCTTTGTGTTGGCGATGTCCTCTGTGGCAGTCTATGGAACGATGCTCGCGGGATGGTCATCAGGGTCCAAGTATCCCTTGATCGGCTCTGTTCGCGCCTCAGCTCAGATGATCTCATATGAAGCAGCGATGGGATTGACAGTTGCGACCGTTGTACTGGTGACCGGTTCTCTTGGTACGAGGGACATCGTTGCGGCGCAAGCTGGTTCTTACTTTGGATTTATACCTAAGTGGAATTTGATTCGTCTAGGAGTAGTGCCCTTCATAATCTTCCTAATTGCAGTAACAGCGGAACTCAACAGGCCACCATTTGACTTGACTGAGGCGGAGCAAGAGCTAGTCGGAGGCTTTCACACCGAGTATTCGTCGATCAGATTCGCACTCTTCTTCCTTGCAGAGTTCATGAATACGATTACGATGTCAGCCGTCATCGTAACTCTATTTCTCGGTGGACCAAATGGACCAATCCTCTTTGGACCTTCTTTCATATGGCCAATAATCTGGTTTTTGCTGAAGACTGGGGTCTTCCTCTTTGCATACGTTTGGTTCCGAGCGGCACTTCCGCGACTTAGGTACGATCAACTCATGGATTTGGGTTGGAAGGTGCTCATTCCGATTTCACTTGCATGGCTGCTACTAGTCGGTGCAATGCAGATATCAAAGGTCTACGGATTTGTCCTCTTTGCTGTATTCATCGTGGCCGGTGGCGCGCTTTTGCGAGCAGTAGCAGTTGGCAAAGAGTCGAATGAGGTTGATATCGTAACCACATTCAGGCAAGAGAGTCCGCGCAGAGGTTCACTAGGAGGAGATCAATAGTGGGTGTCTTCGATGGTTTCAAGGGATTCAAGGTTACGTTCAAGCAAATCTCTGAACCGCGTGTAACAAAGCAATATCCAGAGGAGAAGCGACCAAAGCCGCAACGATTTCACGGTCGTCACGTTTTGAATCGATATGAAGATGGCATGGAAAAGTGCATAGGTTGTGAATTGTGCGCTGGAGTGTGCCCCGTAGGTTGCATCTACGTGCGTGGGGCTGACAACTCTCTAGATGATCCTGTTTCGCCCGGAGAACGTTACGGTTTTGTCTATGAGATTAACTATCTCAGGTGCATCCACTGCGATCTGTGCGTTGAGGCATGCCCGACTGAGGCGATCACTGAATCGAAGCTCTTTGAGTTCTCATTTACGTCGCGTGATGATGCCATCTATACCAAGAGCGAGCTCGTCGTCGACGATGATGGAACCCCAAGAAAGATGCCTTGGGAAGATTGGCACGAAGGCGATGAATTGGCGACCTCAGGTTGGATGCGGGCGACATCACCTTCGGGCGACAATGACTTTGAAGGTGTCGTCCACTGGTCGAATGAGCTTGGTTTTGGAACGCGTGACCCTGAAAATGGGCAAAGTGTAGATGAGCGAGTCGATGTAGAAAATCCATTTTCGATTCGTGTGGTAAAGGCCGACCGCATAAGTCGTCAAAGCGGCGGAAAGGTGCGTTAAAGTGGGCTCTCTCTTACTTGGGGTTATTGCGAAGCCGGATCTTATCGTCTTCTTGGCCGCGGCTCTGGTGGTTGTTGCTGGTGGTATCGGGGTTATCTCGTATAGGAATCCAGTCCACTCGGCGCTGTCGCTCGTCATGACAATGTTTGGAATTGCGACGCTATTTATCGAGCAAAATGCTCAATTCTTGGCTGCGGTTCAGATAATCGTCTACGCGGGAGCAATCGTTGTACTCTTCCTCTTTGTTATCATGCTTTTGGGCGTAGATAGGGCTGAGGTATTTTCTCGAGAGCGAATTCGGGCGCAAAGGCCTTTAGCGGCTGTCGCCGGAGTTGTTACACTCGGAGAGATTTTGATCTTGGGACATGCTACTTGGGCCACGGGGGCAAAGGCGGCGACCGGACCTGTAGGCAACTCGTCAGATAATGTCTTCAAGATAGCTCAGGTGGTGTTTAGTACTTATTTGCTTCCTTTTGAAGCTACCGCCATTCTCTTGGTTATCGCGGTTCTGTCCGCGGTTTACCTCTCCAAGCGCGTCGTTGTAAATGTTGATGAGGCATTAGAGGCTCCTCTTGAAGTCGCTTCGTCGAGTGATGAAGAGAGTTTTGACGAAGTCACCACTCCAAAGACGAGTTCTGAAAATGATGATGAGGTCTACGAAGTATGACAGTTCCTGGAAATTGGTATCTAATTTTGTCAGCGATCCTCTTTTCGCTAGGCGTAATAGGGGTCTTAGTTCGCAAGAACGTAATTGTCATGTTTATGTCGGTTGAAATGATGCTCAACGCCGTGAACCTCTCATTTGTGACCTTCTCTCGAATGCTTGGCGATATTGGGGGGCAGGTTCTGGTCTTTTTCGTGCTTGTTGTCGCAGCAGCTGAGGTGGTAGTTGGGTTGGGCATCATAGTTTCAATTTTTAGACGGCGTGTCGGCGTAACCGCAGATGACTTACATATCTTGGAAGGGTAATCTCGAGTGAATTCTCTGTTAGTACTTGTTCCGGCTCTTCCATTAGCTGGTTTTATTATAAATCTTTTTGTAGGCTCTAAATTTCCTAAGAAGGCAAGTGGAGCTCTAGCGACGCTAGCTGTAGGTTCTGCCTTTGTAATTGCGGTAGTTGAATATTTTCACCTACTTTCCTTGGCGTCAGCTAACCGCGTTATCGATACCAACGTATTCACCTGGTTTGCCGGAGGCTCTTTAAGCATTCACTTCGGCCTCTATCTAGATCCGTTATCGGCTGTAATGATCCTATTTGTTACAGGTGTTGCTACTTTGATACACGCATATTCAATTGCATATATGGAGCACGATCCTCGAATGAAGACGTTCTTTGTGTACTTGAACCTCTTCGTCTTTTCCATGCTGGTTTTGGTTCTGGCCAACAACTTTGTACTGGCTTTCTTGGGATGGGAAGGCGTCGGAGCGTGTTCTTATTGGTTGATTTCGTTTTGGTTTCACCGTGATAGTGCTGCTTCGGCCGGCAAAAAGGCATTCATCATCAATCGCGTAGGTGACTTTGGATATCTACTCGGAATGTTCTACATCTTTGATGTCGTCAAGTCGCTCGACTATCACAATGTTCTTGGGTCCGCCTTGGGTTCTGGATCTCTTAGCATTTCCCCACATCAAGCAACAGTTATTGCACTCCTGCTCTTTATTGGAGCAGCAGGAAAGTCTGCTCAGGTGCCGTTATTTGTATGGTTGGTAGATGCTATGGAAGGCCCAACCCCAGTTTCTGCGCTAATTCACGCTGCAACAATGGTTACGGCCGGTGTATACCTGATGGCTCGTATCGCCCCAATAATTCACCTATCTAGCGTCGCGTCAACCACTATCGCGATCGTTGGAGTGGCTACGGCGTTTATAGCTGCAATGGCTGCAACCGCACAAAATGATATCAAGAAGGTACTTGCCTATTCGACGGTTTCGCAGCTTGGATACATGTTTCTAGGAATTGGAAGTGGTGCTTACGTGGCTGCCATCTTCTTGATGGTCACGCACGCATTTTACAAGGCGCTCCTCTTCTTGGGATCAGGATCTGTAATCCATGCCATGAGTGATGAGCAAGATATCAAGAAGATGGGTGCTCTATATAAGGTTATGCCAATTACTGGATTTACCTTTGTAATCGCTTGGTTATCGATAGCAGGAGTACCACCATTTTCTGGCTTCTTCTCGAAGGGTGACGTTCTACTTGCCGCCTACTCGAAGAGCCCTATCCTTTGGCTAGTAGGTGCTATAACAGCGATTTTGACTGCCTACTATATGGGTCGCGAAGTCTATTTGGTCTTCTTCGGTGGTGCTAGGTACAAAGAGGCAGGAGATTTTCATCCCCACGAATCACCGAAGCTAATGACGTATCCTCTAATAGTTCTTGCAATTCTCTCGATACTTGGCGGACTTCTAAATCTTGGATTTAGCTCAGGAACAGACTTTTTGTCAAACTGGCTTTTGCCAGTCTTCGGTAACGCGCAACAGTCGTTGACCTTTGGTGGAGGAACTAAGTTGATGCTCGAAGGAGCAGACATCGTCTTTGCGGCGATTGGAATCTTCCTTGCTTCGCGAATTTGGTCGCAAAGTGCTACTAATCCTGGTCTCGAACGCGAGATTCTCAGACGTGGTTGGGGTATCGATGACTTCCTCGATTTGCTCTTCTCTCGACAAGGTGAGAAGGTTGCAAATGAGCTCAATGGTTTTGTGGACCCCATGGTCATCGACGGCGCGGTTGTTGGTGGTGCGAACTTAGTTCGCTTGAGTGCTGGTGTTATGAGACGTCTGCAAAATGGTTACGTCCGTTCGTATGCTTTAGTGATCTCACTTGGAGTCGTAGTTCTATTGGGTTACGTAGTTACGAGGGCATCTTTCTAATGGCGAAAATGAATATTGGATTTGAGATTGGTACAAACAGATGACATCAGTAGTTGAGGCACTAATAATCATTCCGGCCGTTGTAGCTCTCCTCCTAGCTATATTGCCCAAATCCTCATCGAGATCTATAGTTCAGTCAATTACATCAGTGACGATGTTGCTACTGCTAATAGGTGCTGGTGCAGTAGCGTTTTCTTTCAAAGCTGGAATTGCAGGTTATCAATTCGTTTCAAGCTATTCCTGGATTCCGGCCTTTGGAATCTCTTGGAAGATGGGAGTTGATGGAATCTCTCTCTTCCTAGTGCTACTAACAGCAGTT
Source organism: Actinomycetes bacterium (assembly GCA_021841935.1). Lineage (GTDB taxonomy): Bacteria > Actinomycetota > Acidimicrobiia > Acidimicrobiales > Acidimicrobiaceae > Acidithrix. The sequence goes on from JAKCDL010000002.1 coordinate 75,259, forward strand.
ATATTTCCAATTGCCTTCATCGGTGCGGGGGAAAAGGGAAACACAAAGTCCTTTGCAGCCTGGATGCTATTGCTAGAGTCTGCGTGTTTTGGCAGTTTCTTGAGTATCGATCTCTTTGCCTTCTTTGTTACGTTCGAATTGACATTGATCCCCTCCTACTTCATTATTGGCTCGTGGGGCTACGAAAAGAGCGGACCAGCTGCCATCAAGTTCTTCGTGTATACGTTTTTAGGTTCGGCACTCTTGCTAGTGGGAATGTTGGCGCTCGTTTTCATCCATGCGAGTCAGGGACATCCCATTACCTTTGACATAACGAAGCTAATGAATACATCCATGGCTTCAAGTACTGAAAAGTGGCTCTTCGCCGCCTTTACCGCTGCGTTCGCGGTAAAGGCGCCTATGTTCCCATTTCATACTTGGTCACCTGACGCCTATCGACAAAGTCCGACCGCGGGCGTAATGGTTTTGGCCGCCGTAATGGCAAAGCTTGGAACATATGGTATCTTGCGCTTCGATCTCTCTCTATTTCCTCACGCAACCATAGCCTTCACGCCTCTAATCCTGACCCTAGCTGTGGTTGGAATTATCTACGGCGCAATAGTTGCTGCTGGGGAGAAAGATCTCAAGCGAATGCTTGCGTACTCTTCCCTCTCCCATATGGGCTTTATAATTCTGGGAATCTTTGGGTTGACTTCGATCGGCGCCGCAGGCGGAGTGCTTCAGATGATCAACCACGGAATTTACACGTCGGCACTCTTTCTCCTTGTTGGCTATTTATATGCAAAGACAAATATCTTCGACATGACGAAGATGGGAGGTTTGCAAAAGAAGCTTCCGATTTTGGCGGGTATCTTTACCCTCTTCGTGATGTCGTCGGTGGGTCTTCCAGGGCTTAGCGGCTTTGTGGGAGAGTTCATGATACTTCTGGGTACCTTCTCAAGCCACCGATGGTGGGCTGTAGCAGGTACTACTGGGGTGATCCTCGGTGCGGTTTATATGCTTTGGAGTTACCAGCAGATCTTTCACGGCTCTAAAGAAACCGAAGTTTCACCGGATAGTGACTCTCGGGGTATCGATCTAAGTGTTCGCCAAATTGCCATCCTTGCTCCCCTTGTCTTGATAGTTGTCCTTGTCGGTGTCTATCCTCGGCCACTCTTGAGTCGAATTACGCCGTCGGTTGATGCTTTGATTGGTCATGTTGACGCTGCCAAGAGTGCTCCCGCAGCGATTGCGAAACTGAACGTAAGTGGAAAGGTAACTCACTGATGAATTTCGGTCTTTTTGGAACTATCGCACAAGGATCGGTAATTCAGTTCCCGTCGATTTCTTATAAATCGATTGGTCCAGAATTAGTTTTAGTTGTCGGATCTCTAATCATCATGGTTGTGACATCGTTATTTCCAGCTATGCGCCGACGCGAAGTCGTTACATTCATGTCGAGTTCGGTAGCTGCCATAGCGCTTATTGATTCAATAGTTTTGTGGAGTCAGTTTCGTTCACATGGGGCTTACAGGGCAATCGCTGGATCGATCACGCTCGATGGTTTCTCAGTCTTTATGATGGTAACAATCTCGTCAGCGGCCCTTCTTGGGTCTCTAGCCGCTGGTAGCTACTTGACGAAGAGCAATGTGGGAGTCGTAGAGTTTCAAAGTTTGCTCCTTCTTGCATCCTCCGGTGGAATGATTTTGGCCAGTGCCGGCGATTTGATTGTGATCTTCGTAGGTCTTGAAGTTCTGTCTATAGCCCTGTACGTACTTGCTGCCTTTGAAAAGAGAAATTCGAGATCGGGAGAGGCGGGGCTCAAGTACTTCATACTCGGAGGCTTCTCCTCGGCGATCTTCTTGTACGGTATAGCTTTGACCTATGGGGCAACTGGTAGTACCAACATTTCAAAGATTGCCGGGTATCTTGCCGCGAACACCATAACGAACAACGGAGTTCTCCTTGCTGGAATTGCCCTACTTATCGTAGGATTCGCCTTCAAGGTTGCAGCCGTTCCGTTTCACCTTTGGACCCCCGATGTCTACCAGGGATCTCCATCTGTCTCTACTGGATATATGGCAGCAGCGGCCAAAGCAGCCGGCTTTGCTGGACTTCTTCGCGTCTTGGTAACCGCTTTCCCGACATTGTCCAATCAGTGGCGCCCGATTTTGTGGGTTTTGGCTGGTTTGACTATGGTATTTGGCGCCGCGTTGGCATTGATTCAAAAAGACGTGAAGCGTATGCTTGCTTACTCATCGATAAATCATGCTGGTTTTGTGATGTTAGGAGTAGCCGCGGGTAGTTCGAGCGGCACATCTGCCTCTCTTTACTACTTGATTTCTTATACGTTTGTGATAATCGCTACCTTTGCGATAATTTCAGTCTTCGAAGATCCTGAAGTCGGGGGTGTCAAGCTGACTGATCTTCGTGGCCTCTTTGAGAGATCTCCATTCATTGCATTTGCTTTGGCAATATTTCTAGTAGCCCAAGCAGGGGCTCCTTTGACAACTGGTCTCATTGCGAAGTTCTCAGTAGTTGCGGCTACAGTAAGTGCTCACAGCTACGTGTTGGCGGTTATTGCGATGTTGAGCGCTGTAGTTGCGGCATTCTTCTATCTCCGTATTGTTGCTACTGTTTTTTCAAAGAGTGTCAACCAAGAGGTCGAGACTGGATATTTTTCAGACTCTGATGATTCGGTTGTTGGAGAGCCTTCTAGCGTGGCTGTTGCTTCAACTGTCGTAGTTGATTCGAAATTGAAGATAGATTCACTGACGTATGTGGTTGTTGTGGTGTCGTTGCTTTTCACGGTTGGATTTGGTATCTTTGCAGCTCCATTGAGTCAAATGGCAAATCAGGCTCACCTTTTATTTTAGCTGATTCGTTCTCTTGATCTTTAAAGGGCTTATCTAGTCCTTTTAATTTGATATCATTTCATCAAATCAGGGGCGAGGTGTTGCTAATTGCGAGTATCCAAAGGCGGAAGTGTAAGAGTCAACTTGCAGCAACATGGGACTGCGCCTCTGCCGCAGATGGATTCTGACTACTACTTCATACTTTCACTTGACGGGGGTGGAATTCGTGGTTTGATAACTGCGAGGATATTAGCGGAGATTGAAAAAAGAACCGGAAGGTTTGTATCTAGTCTCTTCGACCTTATCGCTGGCACTTCAACTGGCGGACTTCTAGCTTTAGCGCTAGCATCTCCGGGATTGATAGGTGAGCCGGCTGAACAGGCCGCGAGATTCATCAAAGTATTCGAAGATGCCGATAAGAATATCTTTGTGCGTCGTGGCTCAGCCTCGTTTGGCATTATGCATGAAAGGTACCATTCGGAGTCATTCGAGCGATATCTCCGGGAGTTTTTCGGTGAAACAATGATTTCAGAGGCAGTTTGTGATGTATTGGTTACCTCTTACGATCTAGTTGCACGTGACGTTGTTATTTGGACCCGCTATGACGCTCAAAATAGCGAGGAAGTCGATGTCCCGTTTTGGTTGGCAGCTAGATCTACTGCTGCGGCGCCGACTTACTTTGACCCTGCTCGAGTTGAGGGTGGTGATGGACACCGTTCCTTCATCGATGGGGTGATGGCAGCAAATAATCCAGCGATGTGTGCGTATGCTCATTCAGTGAAGGTAGCCTCCGATAGAAAGCCCTTTATTGTCAGCATTGGAACTGGTGTCTTTGACCATCCAATGAAGAGGAAGGCGGATCTTAATTGGGGAGCTGCTCATTGGGCTAAGGAGATACTCCATGTCCTCATAGAAGGTAGCTCGGAGGTGGTGGATTGGCAACTTCGTGAGATAGTTGGGAGAAGTCAGTACCGACGAATCCAAGGTCATCTTGAATATGCGAATGAGGCGATCGACGATACGTCCTTTCACAATCTCGAGGCACTACATGTGGATGCGGAGAATTGGATTCGAATCTACGACAAGGAAATTGATCTTATTTGCGAGGCTTTAAGCTTTCGGGGTTAAAAATTTTCCAATGATAGGAAGTTCCCAAAAAGATTCCGCCCTAGCAATTGCGATTGCTACTTGGGGCAAGGTGTCTGGGGCTTCGTAGACTAGGTACCTTGGTAACCAGGTTGGATTGAATTTGGAATTGAAGCGCCAGAGACTTTCTATCTGCATGGTGTCAGAAAGACGCTTTAAAAACCACCGCTCAACTCGAGTGGACAGAGCATCGTCGCTATCACCCGCGATAATTGCCCTCATCGTCGCAAAGTTGAGGGAGATTCCTTTGAAACCAGCTTCCCTTATATATTCGATAGTTGCTACCACCATTAAATCTGTTAGACCGTTTGGATGCTCTCCAAGGTCGCGTCGCATGAGATCGAGTGAATATCCGTTGATGCCGGGTGCAGGTACCCACTGGCAAAAGCCTACGACGTCACCATTTGGCCCAAGGCAAATGGTTAGTAACAAGTTATCGTCGCGTTCGTCTAAAAATCTGCCGAGAGTCATCGAAAAGCCTCTTTCGACTCCACCTCTTCGTGATTTGGTTAGAACCTCTAGAAGCTGGCTTTGAGTTTTTTCATCGAGATCTTTGGGATTGGCGAACTCGATCGAATAGCCGTAGTTTCGCATTCTGTTTACGGCTTGACGAAGCGACTTATTCCTATTGCCTGCGAGGGTGAAGTTTTCCACTTCAACTACTGCTTCATCGCCGATGTATATGGATCGCAGTCCACCGGCTCCATAGGTTGCGAGCCACTCTTCTCCTGCACCGAGAATTGCAATGGTCCAACCTTTGTTAGATGCAAATGATCGGAATGCGTTCCAGGCCTGTTTGCTAGTGGCTCCTGGTCCAATTGGATCTGGAGAGACCAAAGCAACCGTCCCTATAACCGCATACGCAATTACGCAGTTGTAAGCAAAGAAGTAGACCTTATCGTCTCTTAGAGCAAAGTAGTCGAGCGTGGATGAGGAGTATTTTGCTACTATTTCCTTTGCGCTTTGATTCGATTTGTGACTCAGTGAATACTTCGTAACTCCGATCTCGACGACGGGGCGGAATCCTCGAAATACAAGTAAAGCAAAAAGTGACAGGGATATCACGGCGAGCGAAGGCGTTAGGAACTCATCTATGAGATGTGGAAGCGGTATGCTGTGAACGCCGAACATGCGCTGGATGACGGCCTCGAATGTCCTTGGGAGTGAGAGGTTAGAGCGCCTAGAAAAGATAGAAAGTTCGATCTTGAGCGTGGCTGTAGCGGCAGTAGCGACAAGCAACCAAAATATAGGAATTCTGAATAGACCTTTAGCAAGCGATTCGCGATTGGTCGGTGCTTTGAACGAACGTCGCGAAGCTACCAGTGAGACGGTTAGCACCAAGGTCAGGATCGACTCTTCAACGTCGGCACCCTTGATGAGGTTGGTTGCAATCATCGTGGAGGCCAATCCAAGGGTCAATATGAAGGCGCTCCTCTGGCCTCGTCGTAGGCCGCTCGATAAAGCTATGAGCCCAATTGACTCCATTGCAGCAATGGCATTTGCTAGGACGGGGATCGACAAGGGTAAAAATTCCGTTACAAGTCTGAGGCGAACATGTAATGGAGGAGCCAGCGTCGATATTAGGTCGATAACACCGACTGCGAAGACTGCTAATGAAATCAATCGCCTTGGTCGTGTAAGGCTATTTCGATCGATATCTGGAACACTGTGGTAGTTTTCTCCACCTGGGTATGCAGCTAGGATTCGGATTCCAGCGTTTTTGTCGTGCAGGCCAAAGCGGGCAACTCGTTCTCCAAAGTGCTTTAGACGCGCCTCTTCAGTCTGCGAGTAGAGTCGAACTCGTATCTTTGCGCCAGGTTGAATTTCGATCCATGTGCAGTTGAGGTTGGGTTGAAAGACGGTTGGAAGTCCGAATCTTGACCTTGCTTCATGGTATGTCGTCGCTACCGATCCCGGTGATGCAAAGAAGCCTTGAAGTAGTTCTGTAAGTTCGGCATTTACGCTTTCACCTACGACGATTCCCACCGTAAAGTCATTGATGCTCTCAAGAGCTGCCATTCGGATGGTCGCATTCGGATCGCCGTCAGTAGATACTTCGCCAATGGGTGATCCGATAATTGATGAATAGACCTTTCTGATTATCAATGACGCAATGATCAATATCACAATCGCATCTATAGCTGTAGCAAGTGCGCCGAGTCGAATCAAGTTTGAGTCTGTGGATACTCTATTTTTTAGATGGGCGAGGTTTGCTAGCGATAGGAAAAGGGGAACTCGAATTAGGTACGAGATCACGAGCGGGATAAGTAAGAACGGAAGGTATCGCAAAGCTTGCCGATAAAAGATCCTGGAGGCTACGAATCGAGTAGCGAGATTTGGGTTGTCGATGACTTCAATTCCATCGAGCCAACGACTTTTACGGGCAATTCTTGGTAAGAATTCAAGAAAAAGGCGATCTCTTTGATTTGAATCGCCAACGCGAATGTCATCTTCATCGATTGAAATACCTCTAATGTCGCTAGCTACGACAATTTGTCTAATTCCGCTAGCGGTCCGGACATCGAGTCGTGCTCGCGGTGAAATTATTGGTTGGAACCGTTCTATGAAGTTCAGCTCTGAACTGCAAACTGAAGATAGGTCTGCGTCTTTGTTTCCGGGAATGATAGTGAGGTCGAATCCTCGTTCGTGGATGAGAGACTCAATTGAGCTAAAGAAGTCTTGATTGTCACGGATGATGTCATCTATCGAACTTGACCCAATGTCAGTAAGGTCGAAAAGATTTCCAGCAAATATAAGGTGTCCAGGCCCATCCACGGTGGCAAGGTAAGCGGAAAGCTTTCTTAGTTCTTCCCGTTCTTTTGCCGTTCGTTTGATAAATAGATTTGAGACTACGATAACTCGGCTACCGAACTCGACCTCTAGCCTCGCCTCGTCCGTGACGTCTTCTCTCGGGAGAATTCGTCTATTCGGCAATTGAGATCTCCTTCATTTCGCCCCCGTACCAATATTCACAGAAGCCCTGCCTTTGGGATCAAGTATCTGTTCCTATAGGCTAATCGACACATAAGCGTGCTATTTATGGGTCAGAAGGGATTTGAATTTGTTTGGTTCTGACTTTTCGATGCCGTCTCATTGGCAACCGTCGTCAAAGGCTCCTAATGGTCTTGACGTTGTAGTGGTTGATATAGATGGCGTTTTAGCGGATGCGAGCAAGCGACAACACTATTTAGAAAATCGTCCAAAAGATTGGCAACTTTTCTTCGCGGCCTCCGCAGAAGACGAAGTTATCGAAGAGGTAAAGAGGCTTCTTGAGCTCCTCAACGAGAGCGTAACTGTAGTTCTTCTAACGGGACGACCAACTAGCATTGCAGATTTGACTATCGAATGGTTGAATCGGAACGCCATTCGATGGAATTTGCTAATCAGTCGTCCTACGGGTGACTACACCTTGGCAACCAAATTCAAGGAATACGAGACCAGCCGGCTTCTTGAACTCGGAGCAAGAATTCACCTCTGCATCGATGACGACCCCAACAATATCGAAATGTACCGAAAGTTGGGACTACCGAGCCTCTATGTGCACTCTGGGTATTACTAGATCGTGGTTGAAGATCTCTAGTCTCTGAAGTTGTTGAATTGTATGGGTATTCCGAAGTCTTCTTCCTTGAGTTTGCTAATTACTAGCTGCAGGTCATCGCGCTTCTTGCCAGAGACTCGTAATGAATCACCCTGGATTGAGCCACTAACACCCTTTATGGCGGCATCCTTTATGAATTTATTAATTGCCTTGGCTTTCTCAGTTGACAAACCTGCGACGACTTTGATGGTTTGGCGACATACCCCCCGACCACCTTCAATCACTTCGCCCCTATCGAGGCTTTTGAGTGATACTCCGCGTTTGACAAGTTTTTCCTCAAGAACTACGAGAAGGGCGGCAATCCTATCCTGGGATGAAGAGGAGAGTTTTATCTCGTCGTTTGAATATTCGACGATTGAGTTGGTATCTTTGAAGTCGAAACGCGTTGCGGCCTCTCTTTGGGCCTGATCAACAGCGTTGCGCACTTCTTGAATGTTTACTTCGGAAACGACATCAAATGTAGGCACGGTAATATAGGATATTCCAAACACGATGGGTCGGTGCCCGAGCGGTCAATGGGAGCAGACTGTAAATCTGCCGGTTATGCCTACGTAGGTTCGAACCCTACCCGGCCCACAAATGAAATAGTTGTTTCTCAAATAATTCTTAGGAAATGCCGATTAGTATTTCGGTGTTACGTCTAACGAAAATTAGTCGATAGCTCAGAGTTGTTTGAGCTTTACTCTTTTGGCAAATTCGCTTGGCAGGAATTTTTGGTGAACCAGACTTTATTGGCATCTTCGGAAGGCGTTAAACAGCGACTTTCCGCCCCCTCTCTCGGTCAAATTCGGTATACGGGATTCGCAGGGTCAGTTCTTTTGGTTCTCGGTTCCATGGCGCCAGGGTCACCGTTTACTTCGAAGCCACTTGGTTCGTGGTTTATTGGAATTCAGGGTACCCCTTTTGTCTTTGACCAAGTTCCGTCGTACGTCGCGCAAATTATCTTGTACATCGGCCTTCTTGCGGTTCTTGTCAGCTGGTTTCAAATCGTAAGAGCCGTCATTGCTAAAAGTGCATCGATGCGATTTCTACTAGTAACTTCGCTGTGGTGGTTTCTGCCCTTGCTTGTTGCTGGTCCTCTCTTTTCACGAGACGTGTATAGCTATGCGGCAATTGGCGAGATGGTTTCTAGGCATATCTCTCCTTACCTCTACGGGCCGAACATTTTGGGTGCAACACCATATCTGAATACAGTTGACCCGTTTTGGGGTAATGCCCCAGCTCCCTATGGCCCTCTATTTCTGTGGATAGCGGGAGCCAGCGCAGTTCTAAGTGGTCATGATGCTTTTCTAACGATGATTATCCTCAGAGCTCTTGCGATCATTGTCGTTATTGCGATAGCGGCGATTTCGATGAAGGTAGCCAAGGTTGCGGGATACGACTCCAAACTTGCTCTCGTACTAGTTGGAATGAATCCAATTTTCGTCTACCACCTGGCCTCTTCGGCACATAATGATGCGCTAATGATGCTAGGACTAGCTTTCGGTATTTGGGCACTCAAGAAAAACCACCCCTACATAGCTACTTTCGCTATAACTCTCGGAGCTTCGGTGAAAGTGCCAGTAATAGTGGCAGTGGCTGCGATCGCATTCATGACAACGCCTGACCGCAGATTGGTTACCAAGGTCGTTCCAGCATTGAAACACGGAGCGGTGATGGTTGCGACTCTAGTGGCGATGACCACGGTTTCAGGTGTTGGCTGGGGGTGGGTGCATAACCTAAGTACGCCCGGTACGGTAGTTTCACCTGCGGTTCCAACAACCATAGTCGCAGCATGGCTTTCTAGGATAGCTTCGCTCGTCGGGCTTCCATCCTCATTTAGCCTCCTGCTAAGCATCTTTAGAGGTTTAGGGCTTCTACTTGCTGCACTTATAACGCTGTACCTAATCTACAACATCAAGAGCTTGGGCTTTGAAAAGGTCGTTGGGTTATCCCTCTTGGCAATCGTTCTGTTTGGACCGGTGATTCAGCCGTGGTACATTACATGGGGGCTTATGGTACTTGCCATGAAGCCAAGTGTTCGATCAGCCTCCTCGATCGTATTTGTATCAATACTTGGTATGGTGCTCGGTCTACCCGATGGACCTTCAATCGTAGCCTGGACGGCCTATTCGATCGCTGCTCTAGTGGGTCTGGTTTATGTGGCCGGACGCCTCAAGATCGATAGCGCAGTGGAACTTATGCTATTCATAGGTCGGGCTCGACGTATTGACTTAGTAATCGCGCGTAGCTTTGAAAGTCTGTAAAAAACACACTCTTTCAGAGCTTAATGACCTGTGTGCCATCGATGTTGACTTTCACGATGTGATAGTCAAATCTGCGATACCGCCAATGCTAGATTCAAGGTTTACGCCTGTCGCATTCGAGGGCCTCTTCATTACCTTGTCCCGCAAGGTGATTCACCAGCAGCTCTCAACTAAGGTGGCTTTGGTTATCGAAGATCGTCTTTCCCAAGAGTGTGGAGGAAGTATCGAACCGTCACGATTCCTATCATTGGATTCGGATAGCCTCGCGCGTATTGGTTTGTCAAGGTCAAAAGTTCGTGCGATTACTGAATTGGCCTCAATATTTGAGGCCAGCCCTGATTCAATGCGCGAGATTCTAGAGTTTGATGATGCAAAAGTGATTGCCAGAATCACTTCGCTCTATGGTTTTGGAAATTGGTCGGCTCAAATGTTCCTTCTATTCGACATGGGACGCAAAGATATCTGGGCCCCGTTAGACCTAGGCGTGAGGAAGGGTTATCAGAGGCTCAAACACCTAAGCGAGGTGCCTTCCTATGAGAATCTGAAGGACCTAGACAAGGTTTATTCTCCTATGGGATCCATGGCTACTTGGTATCTTTGGAGAGCCCTTGAACTCCCCTAGAGCTAGGATTTGCAGTAATTCAAAGTAGCTTTTCTAGTAGAAGCATGTCTATCCATTTCCCAAATTTTCGTCCGATTTCCCGCTCAATACCTACTTCGAAGTAGCCCAGCGACTTGTGGAGGGCAATTGAAGCAGTATGGTCGGAGGCAACACGTGCGATACACGCGTGAAAGCCATGCTTGGCCGCCTCATCCAAGATCGCTGAGAGTAAAAATTTTCCGAGCCCCTTACCCTGATGATCAGGGGCGATGTAAATCGAGTTTTCTACCGTTGTGGAGTAGCCCGGTCGAATCCGATAAGGTGAGACCGATGCGAACCCTACGACTTCATCGGAAGATGATTCATAGGCTAGCAGTGCGGGGTACACGCCCTGGTGCTCCTCTATCCATGCTTTTTGCTGGGATATGCTGCGAGGAACTAGATCTAGAGTAACCCTTGATCCGACTACCTCTCGGTTGTAGATCGACATGAGAGCTTCTGCGTCGCGCAGATTTACTGATCTTAAGGCGTATAGTTCGTCGATATTCATGGCTTTAGAGATCGCCCATCCAAGTTGTAATCAATTGACTGCAAATAGGCTACATTCGCATCAGGGGCATGTATGCTTATATGCTGACTTTTGTCAAGCCCCCTTAGCTCAGACGGCAGAGCACATCCATGGTAAGGATGGGGTCGTCGGTTCGATTCCGACAGGGGGCTCTCTGGCGGCGTAGCTCAGGTGGTTAGAGCACACGGCTCATAATCGTGGGGTCGTCGGTTCGAGTCCGACCGCCGCTACAAATGGTTAGAGCGAATCTTCGATCTAACCAAGTTGGTCAGGTCAACGAGTTGGCCTTCGAATTAGGGATATTTAAATGGCAAAGAACGAGAAGCGAATCAAAGTAACGTTGGCATGCGAGAACTGCAAGCGTCGTAACTATATCACGACAAAGAACCGTATCAACGACCGAGAGCGTATCGAGATGAAGAAGTACTGCCGTTGGGATCGATCACATACGACCCACAAAGAAACCCGCTAGTTCAGTTAGTTCTCTAAAGGGAACCCCTCCGCTTTAGAGGGGTTTTTTATCTTTTTGACATTCTTTGCTCGAGGCGTATCTTGAGAGCACTTCTTGCTCGGTGAAGTCTAACCTTGGCGTTTGCCTCGGATATGGAGAGGCGTTTTGCAATCTCAGAATGCTCCAGGCCGTAAAAGTCTTTGAGGAGTACCAGTCGCTTCATCTCAAGCGGTAGTTCGTCCATTGCTTGCTCTAAATCGATTGAGTCGATTACACCTTGATCCATCTCCACCTTTGAAGTGGAGATCTCATGTGGGTCGATCCCTTCGATTACTTCGAAGCGCCTTCTACGCGCCCTAGCTAGCAGCGACGATGCGACGTTTCGTATGATGATCTGCATCCAGTTCCAAAAATTTGCTTCTTCGCGGTAGTTCTTAATGGATCGAAAAGCTCTAATGTAGGCCTCTTGGAGGACATCCTTAGCATCTTCTGCGTTTCCAGTCAGTCGGATCGAGACTGAAAGGAGTCGCGGATATGTGATCCTCACTAATTCATCGAAGGCTTCTTTGCTCCCAGCTTTTGCTTGTTGCGCTAGGTCTTTGATGTGGCCTTTATCAATTGAGTGAAGAGGCAACTTGCTAGATTGGGTCATTGATATCCAAGATATCAGGGTAAGTGGCGGCTACGTTCATGAAATTAGGTCCCGGTAAGGGTATCAACTCGTCGTTAAGGCATTTAGACTAGGTTGTGCTAAATTTTAGCGCAGAGACGGCAGTGCGCGTCAGCTTAGGGTAGTAGCTCAATTGGTAGAGCACCGGTCTCCAAAACCGGGGGTTGGGGGTTCGAGTCCCTCCTGCCCTGCTCAGGGTAGGTCGGCACCTCAGATGAGGATCGGAATATGAATCGTCAGACAAAAAGATTAATGGCGCGTCAGCAAGCGCAAACCGAAGCTTCGCGTCCAGCGCCAAATCGTCGTGCAGCGAGCCAAAAAAATTTGCCAGAGTCGAGGAGAGTAACTCCCCGTGGCTACCTTAAAGAGGTCGGTGAAGAGTTATCGAAGGTCAATTGGCCGACTCGCAAGGTTGTCGTCAACTATTCGACTGTAGTCTTCGTAACCCTTACCCTTCTAATAGCGTTGATCTTCGGCCTTAACTTTGTGTTTTCAAAGGCAGTGCTCTTCCTCTTCGGATGAGTGTTAGATAGATAACGGAAAAGCTAGGAAGCAGTTATGAGTGACTTTTTTGAAGAGGAGTCCGAGGCTCCCCCTGTAGGTATTTCGTCTGCACCAGCATCAACCGGTCAGCTTGAATACGTTCGGGAAGAGTTCGAAGTGGTAGATGAGGTAGAGGAATCTATTTCGCCGTTTGACCTACCCGGCGACTGGTATGTCATTCACTCCTATTCGGGGTATGAAAATAAGGTCAAATCCAACTTAGAGACTCGAATGATGTCAATGGAAGTGGAAGACCGCATCTATGACATCTTCATTCCAATGGAAGACGTAACAGAGATCAAAAATGGCAAGCGCGTAACCTCCCAAAAGAAGGTATTCCCCGGCTACATAATGGTTAGGGCCGATCTTGACGATCAGACTTGGGACGTTATTCGACATACTCCTGGGGTTACAGGATTTGTGGGAATGGGAAGCAGGCCGACTCCTCTTAGTCGCAAAGAGGTTGAATCGGTTATGAACTTCTCCTCAGAGGTGCGTGAAGGTCCACGCAAGACTAAGACAACACTCGAGTATCAACTCGGAGATCCCGTAACCGTAAAGGATGGCGCCTTTGAAGGTCTTACAGGTATTATCTCCGAAATCAATGAAGATCATCTCAAGCTGAAAGTTCTTGTGAATATCTTTGGTAGAGAAACTCCGGTAGAACTCGAATTCTCGCAGGTTGCTAAGGTATAGTAAGCAATTTGTGGAAAGTGACCGTGCTATAGCGACTTCGCTATAGATTGTTTAAGTTATTTTGTTGGCGGATAGCCGACTTTCTAAGTCAGTGGAACGAAAAAGATTATGGCAAAGCGTAGAGTAACAGCTGTTGTAAAAATTCAACTCCCAGCGGGTGCGGCAACGCCTGCTCCTCCAGTTGGTACCGCACTTGGACCTCACGGAATCCAAACTATGGAATTCTGTAAGCAGTACAATGCGGCAACTGAGGCGCAGCGTGGAACTGTAATTCCCGTTGAAGTTACCATATTTGACGATCGCTCCTTTACCTTCGTCCTAAAGACCCCTCCAACCCCGGTCTTGCTCAGGCAAGCCGCAGGGGTGCCAAAGGGATCGGCAACAAATAAGCGAGTTGTGGCTGGAACTATCAGCGAAAGCCAACTCGAGGAAATCGCTAGAACCAAGATGCCAGATTTAAATGCCTATGACATTGACGCAGCAAAGAAGCAGATTGCTGGAACCGCGCGTTCAATGGGAATCAAGGTCAACTAATTACTGGCCCTTAATTTGGGAGATTAAAACAAATGGCAAATAAGCGCATGAAGGCGCTACTCGCATCGTACGATCGCGAGCGGTTGAACCTTCCTCATGAGGCTATCGACACAGTCAAGAAGCTCGCAACTGCGAAGTTTGATGAGTCAATTGAATTGGCTGTTCGCCTAGGTGTTGACCCTAGGAAGGCCGATCAGATTGTTAGAGGCACTGTTTCGCTTCCAGCTGGAACCGGTAAAGAAGTTCGTGTGGCAGTATTTGCTGCTGGTGATGCAGCAATAGATGCTCGAGATGCAGGCGCCGATGTTATTGGTGCCGATGACCTCGTGAACAGAATTCAATCCGAGGGATTTCTTGACTTCGACATCGCCATTGCAACGCCTGACCTCATGGGACAAGTAGGTAAGCTGGGTCGAGTTTTAGGACCGCGCGGGTTGATGCCGAACCCCAAGACAGGAACTGTAACCACAGATGTTGGACGTGCAGTACGCGAATTCAAAGGTGGCCGTGTTGAGTACCGAACCGATCGTGTCGGAAACGTTCAGGTTCCAATAGGAAAAGCTTCATTTGACAAGGATGCGCTACTCAGCAACTTCAGGGCTGTAATTGATGAGTTGTCGAGGGCGAAGCCGTCATCGGCGAAGGGTCGTTACTTCAGAAGCGTTACTCTGTCTCCCACCATGGGTCCAGGAGTAAAGATCGACACTAACAGAATGCGTGCTGGCGAAGACGAGTAGCGTCTCAGTTGAAAATTTGATAGGGCAGTCGCCGGAGACTCTAGGTTGATAAGGGAAACCACCTAGATAGGGGACAGCGAGTTTAGGTGAACTGCCATGGACTATTTCCGTGGCAGTTCTTTTATTTAGGAGAAGGTATGGAAAATCCACGTCCCGACAAGGTGGCGATCGTTGAAGAGTTGACTCAACGCTTCAACGCTTCGGCAGCAGTCATCTTGACGGAGTATAGAGGCCTCAAGGTTGCAGATCTCGAGAACTTGAGACGCCAACTAAAGGGTGTAGGCGGATCCTTCAAGGTATACAAGAACACCTTGATAAAGATCGCTGCCAATGGTGTAGGTCTCGAAGGTCTCGATGGTTACCTCGAGGGGCCAACGGCCTTGGCATTCGTTGAGTCGGATGCCGTTGAAGTTGCCAAGGTGGTAAAGGAGTTCTCTAAGAGCAATGCCAACTTAGTAGTTAAGGCGGGCGTGCTTGGTACTTCAGTCATTGATGGTGCCGGAGCACTTGCACTTGCAGAACTTCCTTCGCGAGAGGTTTTGTTGGGTCAGATCGCTGGAGTCATGGCCGCGCCAATGCGAGATTTTGCCTACGTTCTCAAGGCGCTCCCACAGAACTTCGCATATGCCTTGTCGGCATTGGTCGACAAGCGTCGCGACGAGGCGGCGTAAAGATTTAGGTCAATTAGCAAAGGGCTGATGACCTCTGCCTCTGGAGGCGATCCTTTCGTTCTCTAGAGTGCAAATTTATAAAATAAGAAAGGTATAACCTAAAATGGCAACTACAGAAGAGATTCTCGAATCTATTGCAAGCATGACAGTCCTAGAACTCAGCGAGCTTCTGAAGGCATTCGAAGAGAAGTTTGGTGTTACGGCAGCTGCTCCCGTAGCGTTTGCTGCGGCCCCAGCTGGTGCGGGCGGAGATGCCGCTCCAGCAGTTGAGGAGCAGGATGAGTTTGACGTAGTCCTCGTTAGCGTTGGCGAGACCAAGATTCAAGTTATCAAGGAAGTCCGTGGTCTTACAAGCCTAGGTTTGAAGGAAGCCAAGGATCTAGTCGAGGCAGCACCTAAGGCAGTCCTAGAGAAGGTCTCCAAGGAAGATGCTGAGAAGGCTAAGGCTCAACTCGAGTCAGCTGGCGCAACCGTTGAGTTGAAGTAGCTAGTCAAAGATAATTTTGCGGCGTTCGGTTGCCTCGTCAATCGAGAGTCGCTATTCTTTCTAACTATAGACAACCGTTGCAGTGATGTCGCGGTTCGATAGTTTTATTGAAAAGATGAGTCTATCCCGTTGGGATAGGCTCATCTTTGTGTCTTTACGTATAAACTGATTGGTTGTCGTGCACCATAATAGCCTCGCCCTCTTTCACCTACTGGCAGTAAGCAAGAGTCCTTGGCGAGTCACGTCCAAAATCACCTCTACTCGAGCTGGGAGAGAATCAATTGACCTCTAGATCTCGTTCTATCGAGCGGTATTCGTTTGCAAACCTTGAAGAGGTGCTTCCTCTTCCGGACCTTATATCGATTCAAAGGGAGTCTTTCGACTGGTTCTTGAAAAAAGGCCTCTCTGAAGCGTTTGCAGAACTTAGTCCGATCGAAGACTTTTCGGGAAAGCTAGCCCTCGAGCTTAGCTTCGATCCTGACGATCCTGATTTAGTTCCAGAGCCTAAGCATACTGAAGAACACTGCAAGGAGAGGGATCTTACATATCAAGCCCCAATCTTTGTAAAAGCTACTTTCATTAATAAGTCTACGGGCGAGCTCAAAGAGCACACGGTCTTCATGGGTGACTTTCCAATAATGACCGAGCGCGGAACCTTCATAATTAACGGAACTGAGCGCGTAGTTGTTTCGCAGTTGGTTCGATCTCCAGGCATAATCTTCCAAAAAGGACGCGAAGCTAAGACCGTAGTCTCCGGTACCATTCACGCCTACCGTGGAGAATGGCTTGAGTTTGACGTGGAAGCCAAGCCGGGACGTGAGTTGAATGCAGGAGCTCGCGTTGCCCGCAAGCGCCGAATCTCAATCTTCACACTAATCCGTGCATTGGGATACGATGATCCCGAGTTGCTCGAGAAGTTTGTAGCCGAATATGACTTCTTGGCGGATCAGTGGGCGAAGGATAAAAATATCGCAAAGACACAGGACGAAGCCCTCCTCGAAATTCTAAAGAGGGTGCGTCCTAGTGATCCACAGAACGTTGAGGCTGCACGTAGCTACTTCGAGAGTTCCTTCTTTTCGCCAAAGAGGTACGACCTAACAAGAGTCGGGCGTTATAAGCTATCGCGCAAGTTAGGTGCGGAGATTGAGCGTCTCTCGGAAGTGCTCGGTGTGGAACTTACTCCTCCGGGCGAAACTGATACAACTCTCTGCCCGGCCGAAATTCTTGCTGCAGTCTCTTACATGCTGTCCCTAGTCGCCCAAAAGCAGGGTTACCGTCTTGACGACCAGGACCACTTTGCGAATCGTCGAATCCGAAACGTAGGGGAGTTGATTCAAAATCAATTGCGCCTTGGTCTTTCGAGGTTGGAGCGTCTTGTAAAAGAGAGAATGTCTACCCAGGACGTTGAGGCAATTACACCTCAGACTCTTATCAACATTAGACCCGTAACTGCTGCGATAAAGGAATTCTTCGCAACTTCGCAGTTGAGCCAGTTTATGGATCAAGTTAATCCTCTCTCTGGACTTGCCCATAAGCGTCGTTTGAACGCTCTCGGACCCGGTGGACTTTCCAGGGAGCGCGCAGGTTTCGAAGTACGTGACGTACACACATCTCACTACGGAAGAATGTGTCCAATTGAGACTCCTGAAGGTCCCAACATTGGACTCATTGGAGCTTTGGCAAGCTACGCAAAGATCAATGATTTTGGTTTCATCGAGACCCCTTATCGAAAAGTCATTGACGGAGTTGTGACCGACGAGGTTGAGTACTACTCGGCGGACGCAGAGGAGCAATTTGTTATTGCTCAGGCTAACGCTCCTTTGGATGCTAATGGAAAGTTCATAGACGATAAGGTACTCGTGCGTCGAGGTCCTGTTGGAGCTGAAGTTCGCGTAGGAGTTGACACCACTTCGTATGGTTCAACTTCGGAGATTGACTACGTTTCTGCGAAGGAAGTTCAGCTCATGGACGTCTCTCCAAAGCAGATCGTATCTGTATCGACCTCCTTGATCCCGTTCGTGGAGCATGATGACGCTAATCGTGCCCTCATGGGTGCGAACATGCAAAAGCAGGCCGTCCCGCTTTTAGTACCTGAGGCGCCCTATATCGGAACGGGTGTTGAGTCGCGCGCAGCTCGCGACGCTGGTGACGTAGTGATGGCTGAGGGAGTCGGACTGGTTACAGATGTAAGTGGTGACCGAGTTACTGTCGAGTACGAAGTTGGTGAAACGGACCGCTATGGTCGCGCTCTAGGTCGTAAGATCTACTCGATTGCAAAGTTCCGTCGTTCCAATCAAAACACTTGCTACAACCAAAAGGTTGTTGTAAATGTTGGTGACCGAGTTGAAAGAGGATCGGTCCTTGCAGATGGTCCTGCGACACACTTTGGTGATCTTGCACTCGGCAAGAATCTTTTAGTTGCCTTTATGCCATGGGAGGGCTACAACTACGAAGACGCAATCATCCTCTCAGAGCGGCTCGTAAAAGATGATGTCCTGACCTCCATTCACATTGACGAACATGAAACAGACGCTCGAGAGACACGTCTTGGACCTGAAGAGATCACGCGTGACATTCCGAACCTTTCGGAAGAGATACTCTCCGATTTGGATGAACGAGGAATCGTGCGAATTGGGGCTGAGGTCGGACCCAACGATATTCTCGTCGGTAAAGTTACACCTAAGGGCGAAACTGAACTTACCCCAGAAGAGCGCCTCTTGAGAGCTATCTTTGGTGAGAAGTCGAGAGAGGTTCGCGACACCTCTCTTAAGGTGCCACACGGTGAATCCGGGAAGGTTATCGATGTTAAGGTCTTCCCCCGCGAGGAGAACCCAGAGCTACCAGCCGGTGTAAACCAATTGGTCCGCGTGTATATAGCGCAAAAGCGAAAGATTACCGAAGGCGATAAGCTCGCTGGTCGTCACGGTAACAAAGGTGTTATCTCTAAGATTCTTCCAGTTGAAGACATGCCTTACATGGCTGATGGTACACCGGTGGATATCATCCTTAACCCCCTTGGCGTACCTTCGCGTATGAACGTTGGGCAGGTTCTTGAGTCACACCTTGGGTACGCAGCACGATGGGGATGGCCTTCTAACCCAATAGCCAAGGAGCCGATCCGTGGTACTGAGACAAAGACTCGACCACGCACTGAGCCATCGTCATTCATTGCGACACCTGTCTTTGACGGTGCCCACTGGGACGAAGAAGAGAAGGCTGGAAAGCACCCAACCATCAAGAATATATTTGAGAACTTAAATCCTGAGTCGGTTGATGGTAATCGACTAATTGGAAACGATGGTAAGGTAACGCTCTACAACGGTCGAACTGGGGAAGCATACGACAACCCGATTTCGGTTGGCTATGTCTATATTTTGAAGCTAGCTCACCTTGTTGACGACAAGATCCACGCCCGTTCTACAGGCCCGTACTCAATGATTACCCAGCAGCCACTTGGTGGTAAAGCACAATTTGGTGGACAGCGCTTCGGTGAAATGGAAGTTTGGGCGCTTGAAGCATACGGAGCTGCGTATGCGCTCCAGGAGCTTCTAACCATCAAGTCTGACGACGTTTTGGGCCGTGTCAAGGTCTATGAGGCGATTGTCAAGGGTGAGAATATTCCAGAGCCTGGTATTCCAGAGAGCTTCAAGGTTCTTATCAAAGAGATGCAGTCCCTGGGTCTTGATGTGGAAGTTCTATCTCACGCTGGTGAAGAGATACAGATTCGAGAAATTGATGAAGATGCATTCCGCACAACCGAGCAGCTTGGTATCTCGCTTGCTCGACCGGAGCGCGGTTCAGATTATGACGATAGTGCACGTCGTCTTGGTGGAGAAGGGAGCCTGTAGTCGATGATCGACGTTAATGAGTTCAGTAACCTCCGCATTGGTATTGCAAGTTCTGATGCAATTAGAACTTGGTCCCATGGCGAAGTAAAGAAGCCCGAGACGATCAACTATCGTACGCTGCGCCCCGAGCGTGACGGTCTCTTTTGCGAGCGCATCTTTGGTCCAACCAAGGATTGGGAATGTGCCTGTGGAAAGTACAAGCGCGTGAGATTTAAGGGCATTATTTGCGAGCGATGTGGCGTCGAGGTAACTCGTAATAAGGTGCGTCGTGAGCGGATGGGTCACATCGAATTAGCAGCGCCCGTAGTTCATATCTGGTACCTGAGAGGTACTCGCTCTTGGCTTGCGTACCTCCTGATGGGCACTTCTTTGAAAGAGGAGCTAAAGGCTAAGCAGCTTGAGAAGGTAATTTACTTTGCTGCCAATCTAGTTACTTATGTTGACGAAGAGAAGCGTCATGAAGAACTTCCGAACTTAGAGATAGAGCACGCTGCTCACTTGCGTGAAATCGAGAATCGAAAGAATCTTGAGCTAGACGCTATCTTCAAGGAGAACGAAGAGGAGCTAGCCGAGCTCGAAGAGAAGGGTGCAAAGGACGCTGAGATTCGAAATGTAACAAAGCGTTTTGAACAACGTCTTGAGATGACTCGCGCTCGATTCGATCGTGACATCGAAGTTGCAGATAAGGCATTTGATGCATTCAAGAACCTTCATGGCCGTCAGATTATCGAAGATGAGATTTTGTGGCGTGAACTTCGCGATAACTTCGGTGAGTTCTTTGAAGGCGGAATGGGTGCCGAGGCAATAGCCAAGCTAATCTCGCGTCTTGACCTAGTGGATGAAGAGCGGAAGCTTCGCGAAGTTATCGATCCGACGGATGGTCGGAAGCCACTTGCTGCCCAAAGGCGCCAAAAGGCGATCAAACGATTGAAGATTGTGTCCGCATTCAATGCAGCAGCTGCTGCTAGCGGTGCAAAGATCAACTCTCCGAGCTCGATGATCATGGATGTAATTCCAGTTATCCCGCCTGATCTAAGGCCAATGGTGCAACTCGATGGTGGCAGGTTTGCTACCTCGGATCTAAATGATCTTTATCGTCGCGTCATTAACCGCAACAATCGCCTGAAGAGGCTCCTGGATCTAGCCGCTCCAGAGATCATCGTCAACAACGAAAAAAGAATGCTCCAAGAGGCTGTGGATGCTCTGTTCGACAACGGTCGACGCGGACGCCCTGTTGCTGGTCCGGGTAACCGCCCTCTAAAGAGCCTCTCTGATATGTTGAAGGGTAAGCAAGGGCGTTTCCGCCAAAACTTGCTCGGTAAGCGCGTCGACTATTCAGGTCGTTCTGTTATCGTCGTTGGACCGACTTTGAAACTGCATCAGTGCGGTCTACCGAAGCAGATGGCCCTTGAACTCTTCAAGCCGTTCGTAATGAAACGACTTGTGGATCTTGAATATGCGCAGAATATCAAGAGCGCCAAACGGATGGTCGAGCGTCGACGTAGCGAAGTTTGGAGTGTTCTCTCGGAGGTAGTGAAAGAGCACCCAGTCTTGCTAAACCGTGCTCCTACACTTCACCGTCTAGGTATTCAAGCATTCGAGCCGGTATTGGTTGATGGGAAGGCTATTCAAATCCACCCATTGGTTTGCGCTGCGTTCAACGCGGACTTCGATGGCGACCAGATGGCTGTTCACCTCCCCCTTAGCTCTGAGGCTCAGGCTGAAGCCCGAATCTTGATGCTGTCGGCTAACAATATTTTGTCGCCAGCTACAGGTAGGCCGATTACCGTTCCTTCTCAGGACATGGTCTTTGGAATCTACTACCTCACGATGGAGGTCTCCGGCGGCAAGGGAGAAGGAAGGGTCTTTAGGCATAGTTATGAGATCCGGAGAGCATACGAATCCGGAGATTTGGGGCTACACGCCAAGATCAAGGTTCGCCGGAACGTCGATGGCCAGATGGAGGAGATTGAGACCACGGCCGGACGAGTCTTCTTCAACGAAGCACTTCCTGAGGGCTTTAGGTTCGTGAATACCCTTATCGGAAAGCGCGCTACTCCAATTGGATCGATCGTCGAGGAGATTGCGAACAACTACTCTAAGCAGCAGGTGTCAGCTTCGTTGGATGCCATAAAGTCTCTAGGATTTAGATTCGCTGCCCAGAGTGGTCTCACCATCTCGATCAACGACGTTAAGACTCCTCTTGAAAAGGCTGAGATACTCGATCGGTATGAGAAAGAGGCCGAAAAGGCCGAAACTCAGTTCAAGCGTGGAATTATCACCGATGACGAACGTCGGCAAAAGGAGGTTGAGATCTGGACGTCTGCTAACGGCGAGATTGGCAAGGCGATGGAGAAGATGCTCTCCTCTTTTGATTTCAACCCACTTGACATGATGGTCGACTCTGGTGCTCGTGGAAATGCTCAGCAGATCAGACAGATCTCCGGTATGAAGGGTCTGGTGTCTAACCCGAGAGGTGAAATGATACCTAGACCTATCAAGTCGTCATTCCGAGAGGGCCTATCTGTTCTCGAGTACTTCATCTCTACGCACGGTGCACGTAAAGGTCTCGCAGATACCGCTCTTAGAACTGCGGACTCTGGTTACCTAACCCGTCGTCTCGTGGACGTCGCACAGGAGTTGATCGTAAGGGTCGACGATTGCGGCACCACTCGCGGTATCTGGATGGAGGATATAAAGCCTGACGAGGCCAAGAGGTCGAGTTATCTTGAGACAAGAATCTACGGACGCGTCTTGGTGGAAGGCGTTGAGCTTAGCGACGGAAGCGTAATGGAGGCCGGAACTCTAATCGATGATGTTGTCCTTGCTACCCTCCGTGATGATACGGCCGTAAGTAGGATTCGTGTTCGTTCAGTATTGACTTGCGAAACACCACACGGCGTCTGCCGGACTTGTTATGGTCAATCGCTTTCGGCTGGACGCCTGATTGATCTAGGCGAAGCAGTTGGAGTTATTGCGGCCCAGTCAATTGGTGAACCGGGTACTCAGTTGACAATGCGTACCTTCCACCAAGGAGGTGTCGCCGGTGCTGACATCACGCACGGTCTTCCTCGAGTTGTTGAACTCTTCGAGGCGCGTACGCCTAAGGGTGCAGCGATCTTGGCCCACCGTAGCGGTGTCGTTCGGATCGAGGAGCTAGACGGTCACCGAAAGATGATCGTGGCTGACGATCAAGGTGAGCGAGATGAATATGATCTTGCGCCTAAGCAACGACCTGAAGTTCGTGACGGTGACATGGTTGAAGCTGGAGATGTGCTCGTCGATGGTCCCAAAGATCCTAAAGAGCTCCTTGAAATTAAAGGTATGCGAGAAGTTCAACAGTACTTGGTTGAGGAAGTTCAAAAGGTCTATCGCGACCAGGGTGTTTCAATTCATGACAAGCACATCGAGCTTATTGTTCGTCAAATGCTGAAGAAGGTTACGGTTGCTGAACCCGGGGACTCCGACTTTTTGCCAGGTGAGCGAGTCGATGCTCGTATCTACCACGAAAAAAATGTCGAGCTTACCTCGAATGACCTAAAGCCAGCTCTTGGGCGTCCTGAACTTATGGGAATCACTAAAGCTAGCCTTGCAACTGAGTCATGGCTGTCGGCGGCATCCTTCCAGGAGACGACCAGAGTTTTGACAGAGGCAGCAATAGAGGCGAGAAGTGACTCGCTTCTCGGTCTTAAGGAAAATATCATCATCGGAAAGTTGATACCTGCAGGAAGCGGCATGCCGCTCTACCGCAGTGTGCAAGTTTCGACTCCAACGGCGTCGAGGATGTCGTATTGGACGTCGGATGATTTCGATGACGTAGATATCGACGAGGACGAGTTAGCCTTGATTGAGGCAGAGCTCGAGACTGAAGGTATCACCTTTGACTTCTCAGACGATGAATTCGACAATGAGGTCGACGAAGGAGCCTGATTTTTGCCTCCTTGGCACGAGCTAAGGAGGCATTATTGGGATAATGCATGATTGAGGTTATCAAAACTATATAGTGTAACTTTGGTCAATTTTCGCCGCCTGCGTATGTGTACCGCGGGAGTTGTTTGAGTTGCAGTTAACACTCGGCGGGAATGTGCATTTTTAAGAGTAGGCAATGAGGCCATAGGCCAGATTTCGGAAGGTAGTAAATGCCCACGATAGCACAGTTAGTGCGAACGGGACGCGAATCAAAGCGTTCTAAGACGAAGACTCCTGCCCTAAAGGGAGCGCCACAGAGGCGAGGAGTTTGCACCCGTGTATATACGACAACCCCAAAGAAGCCCAACTCGGCTCTTCGTAAGGTTGCGCGTGTTCGCTTGACCTCCGGTGTTGAGGTAACGGCCTATATTCCAGGCGTCGGACATAACCTTCAAGAGCACTCTATCGTTCTAGTTAGAGGCGGTCGTGTTAAGGACCTTCCGGGTGTTCGTTACAAGATTATCAGAGGTGCACTTGACACCTCTGGTGTAAAGAACCGTAAGCAAGCTCGCTCTCGTTACGGCGCGAAGAAGGAGAAGTAGTAGATGCCTCGTAAAGGACCAGCGCCAAGACGCGAAATCGTTGCGGATCCGATCTATCATTCGACCCTAGTCACGCAGCTAGTCAACAAGGTTCTTTCGCGCGGAAAGAAGTCGTTGGCAGAATCTATTGTCTACGGAGCTCTAGATTCAATCCGCGAAAAGACGGGAAACGATCCGTTAGTAGTTCTCAAGAAGGCCATAGAGAATACCAAGCCCGAGCTTGAAGTTAGAAGCCGACGCGTCGGTGGTGCTACTTACCAAGTCCCAGTCGAAGTCAAGTCTCGCCGTGCCCATACTTTATCGATCAGATGGATTGTTAGTTTCTCGCGCAAGCGCAGGGAAAAGACTATGGTTGCGCGTTTGGCGAGCGAAATTCTCGACGCTTCGAATGGCATTGGTCAGTCCGTAAAGCGTCGCGAGGATATGCATAAGATGGCAGAGTCCAACCGCGCATTTGCTCACTACCGTTGGTAGTCATAAGTTAAGGTTGAGTTCACCCTGGCGTGGCCTAAGCGTCATACGATTGTATGAATGGTCACGCTGGTTTGTGTCCGTAGCCCAGTAATTTACTCGAATTTCAGTTTTTTGTGAGGAATAAATGACGGCTCGTGAGTACCCGTTGGAGAAGATCAGAAATATCGGCATCATGGCTCACATCGATGCTGGTAAGACTACTACAACCGAGCGAATCCTTTACTACACCGGTAAGAACTATAAGATCGGTGAAGTTCATGAGGGCGCAGCAACCATGGACTGGATGGTTCAGGAGCAAGAGCGAGGCATTACGATCACCTCAGCGGCTACTACCTGCTTTTGGAATTCCCATCGGATCAATATCATTGATACGCCAGGCCACGTGGACTTTACAGTTGAGGTAGAGCGTTCCTTGAGAGTGCTCGACGGGGCTGTTGCGGTATTCGATGCCGTTGCAGGTGTTGAACCTCAGACCGAGACTGTTTGGCGTCAAGCCAACAAGTACAACGTCCCTCGCCTTTGTTTTGTCAACAAGATGGACCGCGTAGGAGCTAATTTCTTTCGTTGCGTAGATATGATCAAAAGCCGTTTAGACGCGGTTCCGTTGGTCATTCAACTTCCAATAGGAGCAGAGAGCGACTTTGCTGGAATTATTGACCTAATCGAGATGCGTGCCGTGATGTACGGAGATGATCTCGGTGAGAAGGTTACAATCGCAGAGATTCCATCTGATTTGGCCGAGCAGGCGCAAGAATACCACCATGAGCTCGTTGAAGCATTAGCTACCTTTGATGACGAGCTGATGGAGAGTTACTTGGCAGAAGAGGAGATTACGCCTGCACGCCTTCGTCAGACGCTTCGACAGGCGACGATCGCTGGTCATGGTGTAGCGGTACTTTGCGGTTCTGCCTTCAAGAACAAAGGCGTCCAGCCGATGTTGGATGCAGTCGTAGACTATCTGCCTAGCCCGCTCGATATTCCAGCGGCAGTTGGTACAAACCTCAAGGGGGACGTCGAGCTTACGAGAGAGGCTGACGACAAGGCGCCTTTCTCGGCTCTTGCCTTCAAAATCATGACCGACCCTTACGTTGGTAAGCTTACGTATTTCCGCGTTTACTCCGGTTCGTTGGAGAAGGGGTCCTCGGTACTTAATTCCACCAAGGACAAGAAGGAGCGAATCGGTCGACTTCTTTTGATGCATGCTAACCATCGAGAGGATATAGACACGATCTTTGCAGGTGACATCGTCGCGGCGGTAGGCCTCAAGAATACGACAACTGGTGATACGCTTTGTACGGCCGATGATCCAGTTGTTCTCGAGTCGTTAGAGTTCCCTGAGCCGGTTATCCACGTTGCCGTTGAGCCAAAGACTAAGGTCGACCAAGAGAAGATGGGTAAGGCTCTCTATGCCCTAGCTGAAGAGGATCCAACCTTCCGTATCCGCACGGATGAGGAGACTGGCCAGACGGTCATCTCCGGAATGGGTGAGCTTCACCTTGAAGTTATCGTCGATCGTATGTTGCGTGAATTCAAGGTTGATGCAAACGTTGGTAAGCCTCAGGTTGCTTACCGAGAGACGATTCGTAAGTCAGTCGAGAAGCAGGAGTACAAGTACGTACGTCAAAGTGGTGGACGTGGTCAGTACGGCCACGTTGTTATCACCTTGGAGCCTACGGGTCCTGGAGGCGGCTACGAATTTGTAGACAAGATTACTGGTGGTGTAATTCCAAAGGAATACATTCCGCCAGTTGATGCGGGTATCCAAGAGGCTATGACCTCTGGTGTACTCGCTGGATATCCGACGGTAGACCTCAGAGTGTTACTTACCTTTGGTTCGTATCACGACGTTGACTCCTCGGAAATGGCGTTCAAGATCGCTGGTTCGATGGCTTTCAAGGAAGCAGCCCGTAAGGCATCGCCAGTGCTCTTAGAGCCAATAATGTCAGTTGAAGTGGTGACTCCGGATGAGTACATGGGTGACGTAATCGGAGACCTGTCATCAAGGCGTGGAAAGATCGAGGGAATGGACCAGAGAGGATCAGCTCAAGTGATCCGTGCTCAGGTTCCTCTGTCCGAGATGTTTGGATACGCCACTGACCTAAGGTCGCGCACGCAAGGGCGCGCCGTATACACGATGCAATTCAATTCGTACCAAGAAGTGCCCGATTCCATCGCTAAGGAGATCGTGGCACGGGTTCGGGGCGAGTAGCGTAGTATCAGTACCTTGTAAGCAAGTCGGCGTCGACCACTCGTCGCTGAAAGATAAACGGAGCAAGTTGGAGAGATGGCAAAGCAAAAATTTGAGCGCCTCAAGCCACACGTGAATATTGGTACCATGGGTCACATCGACCATGGTAAGACAACACTCACGGCCGCGATCACTAAGACATTGGCGGATCGCAACCCTGGCGTAAAGTTCACACCATTCGATCAGATCGATAAGGCACCAGAAGAAAGAGCTCGTGGTATAACCATCTCGATTGCGCACGTAGAGTATGAGACGGAAAACCGTCACTACGCGCACGTTGACATGCCAGGCCACGCTGACTACATCAAGAACATGATTACAGGTGCGGCTCAGGTTGACGGTGCAATTTTGGTTGTCTCCGCGGCTGATGGTCCGATGCCTCAGACTCGTGAGCACGTTCTACTAGCTCGCCAGGTTGGTGTACCTTACATCGTTGTAGCATTGAACAAGTCCGACGTTGTCGATGACGAAGAGCTTCTCGACCTAGTCGAGCTCGAGGTTCGTGAGCTTTTGAATGAGTATGACTTCCCAGGTGACGATACCCCAGTTGTACGGGTGTCGGCACTCAAGGCTCTAGAAGGTGACACCGAGTGGCAGGATCGTATCGTTGAATTGATGAGCCAAGTTGACTCTTATATTCCGGAGCCAGAGCGTGCAGTCGATCGTCCATTCCTCATGCCGATCGAGGACGTCTTCACCATCCAAGGCCGTGGAACTGTTGTTACCGGTAAGGTAGAGCGAGGCGTGGTTCATATCTCTGACGAAGTTGAAATCGTTGGATTGCGTAACACCCAAAAGACGGTTTGCACCGGAGTTGAAATGTTCAACAAGATCCTGGATGAGGGTCAAGCCGGTGACAACGTAGGTGTTCTTCTTCGCGGTACAAAGAAGAACGACGTCGAGCGTGGTCAGGTTCTCTGTAAGCCAGGTTCTATCACTCCTCACACCGTCTTCGAGGCAAACGTTTACGTGTTGACCAAGGAAGAAGGTGGACGTCACAAGCCGTTCTTCAACAACTACCGTCCTCAGTTCTACTTCAGAACTACAGACGTGACCGGTACAATTACTCTTCCAGAGGGTAAAGAGATGGTTGTCCCTGGTGACAACATCACCATGACAGTTGAGCTCCAAAAGCCAATCGCTATGGATGAAGGTCTTCGCTTCGCTATTCGTGAAGGCGGTCGTACCGTCGGCGCGGGTGCGGTTACCAAGATCATTAAGTAGTTTCGAGCAAACCTCGATATCAAGGTACGTGGTCGGCCTCCAAAAATGGGGGCCGACCATTTCGTTTAACGCATTATGCTGTTAGAGCGTTTTGTTAAATTTTTGTAAGGATTTCTGATGGCAGACAACTCGAAGCAAAGGATTCGTATTCGCCTTAAGGCGTATGATGCAGCGATTCTTGACGCCTCGACTCGCAAGATAGTCGATACAGTATTGCGTACCGATGCAAAGGTCAAGGGACCGGTTCCGCTGCCTACCGAGACTTCCCGGTATACAGTGATCAGATCTCCACATAAGCACAAGGATTCTCGTGAACACTTTGAAATGAGAGTTCATAAGAGGCTTCTAGACATTGTGGAGCACACGCCAAAGACTGTTGATTCTCTGCAAAGACTAGATGTTCCTGCAGGTGTAGACATCGAGATTAAAGTTCAATCCCTATAAGGGAGTAAGTGGCATTAGTGCCAAATAAGTTTGATGGCTTTGACGTCTGGGTAGGCCGAAAGGAACCGCCTGGCAAACAGATGGCAGAGCTCCGCCGGTAGGCGGAGTTTTTGTTTGCTAGTCGAACCATCAATCGCCGGTATTCCGGCATTAGATAAACAAGGAAAGCTCAGGAAATGGCAACCAAGGCTCTGATAGGCAAGAAGCTAGGTATGACGCAGGTTTGGGATGACCAAAACCGCGTTATTCCGGTAACTGTCGTCAAGGTTGACCCAATGAGGGTCATGAGGGTAAAGCAACCCTCCACTGACGGTTATTCGGCACTTTTGGTTACGTATGGTACCAAAGATGCTCGTAAGGTAAATCGTCCCGAAGCGGGCGTCTTTCACAAGGCTGGTGTTGAGCCAGGCGTGGAAGTTTTAGAGTTTCGTCTTGAGGACGTCTCTGGATATTCTGTTGGAAGCGAGTATGGCGTAGAGATCTGGGAAAGCGGCGATTTCGTCGACGTAACCGGGACTTCTAAGGGCCACGGTTACTCCGGAGGCATGAAGCGACACAACTTCAAGGGTCAAAAAGCTTCCCATGGTAACCACAAGAAGCATCGTGCACCGGGTTCGATTGGAGCCTGTTCAACACCTGCCCGAGTCTTCAAAGGAACTCGTATGGCGGGTCAATACGGTAGCGATAAGGTTACTACACAAAACCTCAAGGTTGTCAAGGCTGACACTGAAAGAGGGATCTTATTGATCAAGGGTGCGATTCCTGGTGCTAAAGGCTCCTCTGTGGTCGTTCGCGACGCCGTTAAGGGCGGGAGATAGTGATGTCAGATATACAAGATGTAGTCCTTAATACGTATGCTGCTCCTCTTGTTAATCAAGATGGCAACAAGATAGGTGATGTTGATCTAAATCCAGCGATCTTTGGATACACACCCAATATTCCACTAATTCACCAGGTCGTGGTAGCGCAACTTGCGGCTGCCCGAAGGGGAACACAGTCAACTAAAACTCGCGCTGAAGTAAGCGGTGGCGGTCGTAAACCATTTCGTCAAAAGGGAACTGGTAGAAGCCGTCAGGGGTCAACCCGAGCTCCTCACTGGGCCGGCGGCGGAGTTGCCCTTGGTCCTAAGCCAAGGCTTTATACGCAACGCACTCCTAAGAAGATGAAGCGAGCTGCTCTATATCACTCGTTATCTGATCGTGCGTCTTCCAATGCGATAGTCGTCGTAGACGCGTTCAACTACGAAGAGCCCAAGACCAAACTCGGTCTTTCGTTTTTGGCAAATGCAGGACTTGCCGGCAAGAAGATTCTCTTGGTGGTAGATCCGTACGAATACAACTTGGTTAGAACCTTCTCAAACCTACCTTCGGTTCGTTTGATTGATGAGGCAGAGTTGAATCCTTACGACGTCCTTTGGTCGGATGTGGTGGTTTTTGAGAAGTCAACACTTCTTGGCGATGACGACGGCGAAGAGGTTGAAGAAGAGGAAGCTAATTAACCATGGCGAATGCATATTCAATAATCATCAAGCCGGTCATCTCGGAGAAGTCTTTTGGTCTTTCTGAGAGCAATGTATATACCTTTATCGTCGATCGCAGAGCCAACAAGGTTGAGATCGGTAAGGCCGTGGAAGAGATCTTCTCGGTCAAGGTGGCAAAGGTTAATACCTCGAACCGCAAGGGAAAGCGTCGTCGTAATCCCCGTACCGGCCTTTACTCGCAATTGTCCACTACTAAAAGAGCGATGGTAACCCTCAAAGAGGGTCAGATCGACATCTACCAGAGATAGAGGTTTTATAAGATGGCAATACGCAAGAGAAAGCCAACGAGCCCTGGTCGTAGATTCCAATCGAGCTCTGACTTTTCTGAAATTACCAAGGATCGACCCGAGAAGTCTCTCCTGGCTTCTAAAAGCGGTACAGGCGGTCGTAACGTCTATGGCCGTAAGACTTCCCGTCACAAGGGTGGCGGCCATAAGCAGCAATACCGTTTGATCGACTTCAAGCGTCGTAAAGACGGTGTTCCCGCGAAGGTAGCGGCGATCGAATATGATCCCAACCGTAACGCACGTATCGCTCTTCTTCATTATCTAGATGGAGAGAAGGCCTACATTCTTGCACCCAATCGACTTAAGGTTGGAGAGTTGGTTGAATCGGGTCCAGCGGCTGATATTCGCGTTGGTAACGCTCTTCCGTTGCGTAACATACCTGTTGGTACCGTGGTGCACAACGTCGAGTTGAAGCCAGGTCAAGGTGGAAAGCTTGCGCGTAGCGCAGGACTTTCGATCCAGCTTGTAGCCAAGGAGGGTGACTATGCAACCCTTCGTCTTCCTTCTACAGAGATGCGTCGCGTTCCGATTGATTGCCGTGCAACCGTTGGCGAAGTAGGTAATGCTGAGCACGAATTGATTTCGATCGGTAAGGCTGGCCGTAATCGCTGGAAGGGTGTTCGCCCACAAACGCGTGGTGTAGCTATGAACCCAGTGGATCACCCACTCGGTGGTGGTGAAGGAAAGACCTCTGGAGGTCGCCATCCGGTATCTCCTTGGGGTAAGCCAGAAGGAAGAACGCGTTCACGTCGCAAGGCCAGTGACGCGATGATTATTAGACGTCGCCGCGGTCGCGGTGCAAGGCGCTAGGAAGGTTAACGTAACATGGCACGTAGCCTCAAGAAGGGCCCCTTTGTGGACGCGCACCTTTTGAAGAAGGTCGACGATCAAAACGCTAAGGGAGAAAAGAAGGTCATTAAGACCTGGTCAAGAAGGTCTACCATTATTCCGGATATGGTTGGACATACGATCGCGGTACACGATGGTCGTAAGCACATACCGGTTTATGTAACAGAGTCGATGGTCGGTCACAAGTTGGGTGAATTCAGTCCAACTAGGACTTTCAAGTATCATGCCGGCCAGGAGAGGGCAGGTAAGAGAAGATGAGCACTTCTACCAATTCTGGCGTTCGCGCCGTACTTCGTGGATATCGTATGTCCGCCTCGAAGGTTCGCGAAGTTCTCGACTTGATCAGGGGCAAAGATATCATTACTGCTCGTGACATATTGGTTTATACCGATCGTGGAGCTGCCAAAGCAGTTCTGAAGCTTCTGGCTTCTGCGGTAGCCAATGCAGAGCATAACAACGGCATTCCAGGCGAAGAGTTGTATGTCGCGGCGTGTTACGCCGATGAGGGCGTGACTATGAAGCGCTTTAGCGCTAGAGCGCGAGGGCGTGCGGCGCAGATACTAAAGAGGACTAGCCACATCACCATAATTGTCGATCGGATGGACGAGCGAAAGATCGCCGAGGTTGTCCGTAAGCGAAGCAATGACGAGGCGAAGCGTCAAGCACGTCGTTCAGCGCGCGTGAGGGCTTCAAATCCGGCCAAGGATCAGGTTGAAGAGAGTCAGATCGAGATTTCTGAAGATGAGGTCCTTGAAGCGCAAGACGTCGCGGTGGTTGAAACTGTCGAGACCAACGTTGCGTCGGAAAATATCGTAGAGGCGGATGCAGCTGAGACCTTGAATGAGGATGAAGTAGTGGTTGACGCCGAAGTAGAAGGTGAGAGCAAGTAATGGGGCAGAAGGTAAATCCTTACGGCTTTCGACTTGGCGTTACTACTAAGTGGAAGTCAACTTGGTACGAAGACAAGAACTATCGGGAGACTGTACTACAAGATTGGGAGATCCGTAACTTCTTGACTAAGCGTCTTGAAACCTTGCAGCTTTCTCGGGTTGAGATTGAGCGCAAGCGCGGAGATATTCGTGTAGATATCTACTCCTCCAAGGTAGGTCCAATCGTTGGGCACCAGGGGAAGAATATTGAGAAGATCCGTCACGAGCTCGGCGCTCTTATCGGCGATGAGAAGGTCCAGCTTAATGTGAAGGAGATCGCGCAGCCAGAGTTGGATGCGGCGTTGGTGGCCCAAAATATTGCAGATCAGCTTGCTCGTCGTGTCTCATTCCGTCGTGCGATGAAGCGTTCAATGCAGTTGGTCGAGCGTTCAGGTGGGCAGGGCGTAAAGATCCAATGTTCTGGTCGTCTTGGTGGCGCCGAAATGGCTCGAAAGGAGTCGTATCGTGAGGGACGCGTTCCACTCCATACGCTCCGCGCCGACATCGATTACGGTTTCCGCGAAGCTCGTACAACCTTCGGAAGAATCGGCGTAAAGGTCTGGATCTATAAGGGTGACATAGTTCCTTATCGTGTTCCTAGCGCTCAAGAGGCTCCGGTAGTTGAGCCAGCTGCTAAGCCTAAGAGAGTTTCCGCTGGAGGCGGTCGGCGTAACAGCGAGCGTCGTGCTAGTGGCGGTTCAGAGGAGCAGTTGGAAAAGATACTTGATCGCAGCGAGGACCTTGAGAGAAAAGTACGTCCTGAGTCGCACGAAGCGGCCCACTTCAAGCGGGAGACTGATTAGCAATGTTGATGCCACGTAGGGTAAAACACCGCAAGGTGCAGCGAGGTCGCCGAGAGGGCGTTGCTAAGGGCGGTACCGAGCTTAATTTTGGTGAGTACGGAATTCAAGCTTTGGAGTCGGGATGGTTGACTGCTCGTCAAATTGAGTCCGCTCGTATCGCGATGACAAGGCATATTCGTCGTGGTGGAAAGGTTTGGATCAGGGTTTTTCCCGACAAGCCAATCACCAAGAAGCCTGCTGAGACGAGAATGGGTTCGGGTAAGGGTAACCCCGAGTTCTGGGTTGCCGTTGTCAAGCCAGGACGTATTTTGTTTGAGTTGAACGGCGTGAACGAAGAGTTGGCCCGAGGTGCTATGGAGAGAGCTATTCAAAAGCTTCCATTTAAGGCGCGCTTCGTGGTGCGAGATTCGTTTTCCCATGAGAATGAGGTTTAGTCGTGTCTAAAGCATCTGAACTAAGAGAACTAGACAGCGTTGAGTTGCGAGAGCGTCTCGACCAAGATACTAAGGAGCTCTTCAATCTGCGCTTCGATCTGGCTACATCCTCGGTTGCCAATACGGCGAGAGTTGGATTGTTAAAGCGGGAGATCGCTCGTATCAATACACTCTTGAACGAGCGTGAGCGATCAGCGGAAGGTAAGTAGCTATGAGTGATGAAGTTGAAGTAAAGAAGAGCGCGCAGAAGATTCGCGAGGGGATTGTTATCTCTGATTCCATGACAGATACAGTTGTGGTCGCAGTAATCGAGCGAGTGCGCCATCCTCGTTACCGAAAGACTGTGCAGCGTACAAAGAAGCTTTACGCTCACGATTCGAAGTTCGAGGCAAGAGTTGGGGACACAGTGCGCCTGGAGGAGACCCGTCCTCTTTCCAAGCTCAAGCGTTGGCGCGTGGTGGAGATAGTGGAGCGTGCTCGATGATACAGCAAGAGACCAGATTACGGGTTGCTGACAACTCGGGTGCTAAGGAAGTTCTCGTTATAAAGGTCCTTGGTGGCTCACGGAGACGATATGCAAGTATTGGGGATATCTTCGTAGCTACAGTCAAGGACGCTATACCTGGAGCCAACGTTAAGCGTGGAGACGTCGTGAAGTGTGTAGTGGTGCGGACGAAGAAGGAGAAGCGTCGCGCCGATGGAAGCTACATACGCTTCGATGAGAATGCGGCTGTCATTATCAATGATGCCATGCAGCCACGTGGTACGCGTATCTTCGGTCCGGTTGGACGCGAATTGCGTGACAAGAAGTTTATGAAGATTATTTCCTTGGCACCGGAGGTGCTCTAGATGAAGATTCGTAAGGGCGATACCGTCCGGGTGATGGCTGGTAAGGATAAGGGTCGGGAGGGTTCGGTTTTACGAACTCTTCCAAAGAAGGACAAGGTCGTCGTAGAGAGGGTCAATGTTGCTAAGAAGCATCAAAAGCCCACTTCTACGACTGAGCAGGGTTCAATCGTCGATAAAGACATGCCCATCTCTGTTGCCAATGTCCAGATTGTTTGTCCTAAGTGCGGGCCGGTTCGAGTTGGCTCGCTTACCAAGGCTGATGGTAAGAAGATTCGTGTTTGCAAGCGTTGCGGTGGTGAACTATGACAAATACTGCTGAGATGCCTCGTTTGAAGGCGAAGTACAATGAGATCCTCCGCGAGCAGTTGAAGACGTCTCTTGGTTTGGGCAACATTATGGAAGTCCCGAAGATGGAGAAGATCGTTATCAATATGGGTGTTGGTCGTGCCACACAGCAAGCCTCGCTTCTTGAAGGGGCGGTTCGCGAACTGGAGGCTATTACGGGCCAAAAGGCAGTCGTAACTAGAGCACGTAAGTCGGTAGCTGGATTCAAGCTCCGTCAGGGCAACGCCATCGGTGTAAAGGTTACGCTCAGGGGCGACAAGATGTGGGAGTTTTTCGATCGACTCGTCTCTCTTTCTATTCCCCGTATACGTGACTTTCGTGGACTAAATCCGAAGTCTTTTGATGGAAGGGGCAATTACACGTTCGGTGTGACCGAGCAGTTGATCTTCCCCGAGATCGAATACGACAAGGTTGATGTAACCCGAGGTATGGATATCACAATCGTTACGACGGCGAGTACCGATGATCACGGTCGTGCGCTCTTGAGTGCATTCGGTTTTCCTTTCAAGAGAGAGGGTCAGTAAATGGCTAAAAAGGCTTTGATTGAGAAGCAGAGGCGCGTTGCGAAGTTCAAGACACGCGCTTACACGAGATGTGGTCGATGTGGACGTCCCCATTCCGTATACCGTAAGTTTGGCCTGTGCAGAATTTGCCTTCGAGTTATGGTTCATGCGGGAGAAGTTCCAGGCGTTACCAAGGCAAGCTGGTAAGGGGTTGATGACTAGATGATGACAGATCCGATAGCTGATATGTTGACTCGTATCCGTAATGCGAATACCGCGATGCACGACTCGGTTTCTATGCCAGCTTCGAAGCTTAAGAGTTCATTAGCCGCACTACTCCAGCGTGAGGGTTACATCGAAAGCTTTGACGTAAAGGATGTCGAGGGTAGGGCTGGTCAAGTTCTTGAGATAACTCTCAAGTACTCGTCAGAGCGTAAGAGAGTGATCTCGGGTATCCAGAGAATCTCGAAGCCAGGTCTTCGTGTCTACTCGAGAGCGGAGGCTATTCCGCGTGTTCTTGGTGGTCTCGGCATTGCTGTAGTTTCCACCTCTAAGGGTCTCATGACAGATCGCGAAGCACGTAGGCAAAAGATTGGTGGAGAGGTCGTCTGTTACGTTTGGTAGCCGACGACTCCGGTAAGGAGTTTGATTTCAAATGTCACGAATCGGAAAGGTTCCAGTCGAAATTCCTGGTGGCGTTAGCGTCCAGATCGATAATGGAAATTTCTTGAAGGTGTCGGGTCCTAAGGGTTCTCTAGAGAGAACTCTTCCTGGCGAGATTGTAGTACGGCAGGACTCGAGTGTACTTGTTGTAGAGAGGCCTAACGATGAACGCCTTTCAAAGGCGCTTCATGGTTTGTCTCGCACCTTGGTTTCAAATATGGTTAACGGGGTTACCAACGGGTTTACCAAGGAACTAGAGATAGTTGGCGTTGGTTACCGTGCGAATCTCAAGAGCCCGACAGAGATCGAGATGGCGCTTGGTTTTTCTCATCCTGTGCAAGTTCTTGCGCCGGAGGGCATTTCCTTTGAGGTACCGGTCCCAACAAGGATCATCGTTAAGGGTATCGACAAGGAGCTAGTCGGCCAGGTTGCCGCTAACATTCGCAAGATTAGGAAGCCTGAGCCGTATAAGGGTAAGGGCGTGCGCTATTCGGGCGAGAAGATCCTCCGTAAAGCTGGCAAGACAGGTAAGTAGGGGCTGAATTAGTAATGTCCAAAAACAAATTAAATAGCCAAGAGTTACGACAGAAGCGTCATAAGAGGGTTCGTAGAACTGTAATCGGTACTACTGAGCGTCCTCGTCTTGCCGTCTTTCGGTCGAACAAGCACATCATGGCTCAAATCGTTGACGATAGTTCGGGTACAACGCTCGTTGCGGCTTCAACATACGAAGCTACGCTTCGTAGTGGCGTGACAGGGAACATCGACTCTGCTCGTAAAGTTGGCGAGCTAATAGCGGAGCGCGCTGTTGAAAAAGGTGTCAAGGCGGTCGTTTTCGATCGTGGTGGCTTTCAATACCATGGCAGAGTCGCCGCTGTTGCTGACGGCGCCCGTGATAAGGGATTGGAGTTCTAGTAATGGCCGATGAAACCTACGAAGAGAGAACCATAAAGGTAAACCGAGTCGCTAAGGTCGTCAAGGGCGGACGTCGTTTTTCCTTTACGGCGTTGATGGTTATAGGCGACAAGAATGGCCGCGTGGGCCTCGGTTACGGTAAGGCTAAAGAGGCTGGCGTAGCTGTACAAAAAGGAATTGAAGAGGCTCGTAAGAATCTTTTTGACGTAGCTTTGGCGGGAGAGACCATCGTTCACCCCGTTCTTGGCGAAGCTGGCGCAGGCAGGGTACTGCTAAAGCCCGCAGCACCTGGTACTGGTGTTATAGCTGGTGGAGCTGCTCGTTCGATTTTGGAGATGGCAGGAATACATGATGTCGTCGCTAAGTCACTTGGTTCTTCTAACGCAATCAATGTGGCTCACGCTACTATCGCTGGTCTAAAGGCTATAAAGCGACCGGATGAGGTGGCAGCGCTGCGAGGACGCTATGCGGATGAGATAGTTCCAAAGGCAATAAACGATGCGTATAATCGTAAAAAGGCGGAGATCTCCGGCAGCAGAGGTGATTCATAATGGCTGATGAAGCGAAGATCATAGTTACCCAAATCCGTTCCGCCATCGGATCGAAGCCTAAGCACCGGGGAACGTTGAAGGCACTTGGTCTTGGGAGAATTGGTAAGAGCAATGCGCTTCCTGATCGTCCTGAGATTCGTGGAATGATAGCTCGCGTTGTTCACCTCGTTGAAGTTCAGGAAGAGGTTTGAGTCGATGTTGAAGTTACACGATTTGGCACCTGCTGAGGGTGCGAAGAAGACAAAGAAGCGCGTCGGTCGCGGTATTGGTGGTAAGGGTGGCAAGACTGCTGGTAGAGGTACCAAAGGTCAAGGAGCTCGTGATACGATCCCAATGGGGTTTGAAGGTGGGCAGTTGCCGCTGACGCAGCGCTCGCCAAAGGCCAAGGGGTTTAATAATCCATTCAAAGTGGTCTATGAGATTGTCAATTTGGACAAAATTGCCGAGCTAGCCTCACAAGGTGTGGTCGTCATCGATCCGGCAACACTTGCTAACTACGGAATTGTAAAGAAGAATTCTCTGGTTAAGGTCCTGGGCCAGGGAGAGATTCGGACGGGTGTGACTGTTACTGCCCATAAATTCTCGAGAGCGGCGGAGTTCGCTATTCGGGCAGCGGGTGGTTCGACAGTCGCTCTAGACCTACCGTACGCCGGAGGACGTCCTCCCGTGAAGGGTAACCAACACGCTAATCGTTAGAAGGTTTTGCGTGCTAACTTTGAGAGGAGCCCAACAGCGTGTTCGCGGTGCGGCTCCTCTGTCTTTTTGTGCAATTGCGAATTGGTCGCAAGGTAGAGAACTGACTAAGATTTATCATTGAATTTGGTCCGAGGTGGCCAAAGTTTAGATTTTTAGGGTTGATGGATGCTGGGAAGTCTAAGAAACGTATTTCTAGTGGCGGAGTTGCGAAAGAAGATTCTCTTTACGCTTTTCGTTATCGTCATATATCAGCTGGGTGCGAATCTTCCGGTGCCCGGAATTGACTTCAATGCTCTGAAGCAGCTCGAATCGTCGGCTGGGGGATCGGGAGTTTTGGGGTTCCTTAATCTCTTTTCGGGCGGAGCTTTGACGAGATTTGCAATCTTTGGCCTGGGGATCATGCCATACATTACCTCGTCGATCATTATCCAATTGTTGACCACTGTGATACCCAAGTTTGAGGAGTGGAGGGACCAGGGACCAGTTGGTGAGAAGCGAATAACTCAGACCACTAGGTATCTGACTGTTGCATTGGCACTACTTCAAGGGACTGGCTTAACATTTGTCTTCCACAATGGCGGTGCGGGTTTTCTACCCAACGGTAAGGCTATAGATCTAATCCCTAACTTCACAGTTCCGCGTGTCTTATTCATAGTCCTTACCTTTGCAGCGGGTACAGCTTTGGTCATGTGGCTAGGCGAACTCATTACGCAGCGCGGTATCGGCCAAGGTATGTCGATTCTGATTTTCGCAAACGTTGTGGCTGGTATCCCGACCGGTGGCCATGCGATTCTGCAGCAGGCTGGTGGCTTCAAGTTCGCCATAATTGTTCTCGTCGCAATTGCTATTCTGGTTGCGATCGTCTTCGTTGAGCAAGGTCAAAGACGTATTCCAGTTGTATTTTCAAAGCGTGTAGTAGGCCAAAAGATGTACGAGGGTTCAAACACACACATTCCTTTGAAGGTCAATCAGTCTGGTGTCGTTCCAATTATCTTTGCATCTTCGATTCTCTACTTTCCGGTTCTTTTGACCAATATTATTCCGTGGACGGGTTACAGAAACTTCGTCAATAACAACCTTGTCTCGCCGACGAGCTTCGTATACATAGGCATCTACGGTGTTTTGATCGTTATGTTTACCTTCTTCTACGTGCAGATCGTCTTCGATCCATACCAGCAGGCCGATATCATTCGCAAGCAGAGCGGGTTTGTGCCTGGTATTCGACCTGGCGCTCCTACGGAAAGATATTTTGCAAAGATTCTGAACCGAATTACGTTGCCAGGTGCCCTATTCCTTGCCGGAGTAGCTTTGATACCTGCGATCTTGTTGGCGGTATGGAATGTTACCGGTTATCCCTTTGCTGGTACGACTCTTTTGATTGCCGTAGGCGTTGCGCTTGAGACGATGAAGCAGATCGATTCGCAGCTGTCAATGCGCAATTACGAGGGATTCCTCAAGTAGATTTTGACTGGCAGGGAGTAGAGATGAATAAGCCATTCCGCATAGCAATGCTGGGTAAACAGGGTGCTGGTAAAGGTACCCAATGCTCTCGAATTTCTGAACAGTTTCAGATTCCCCACGTTTCGACGGGGGATATGCTTCGTAGCGCAGTCAAGGCGGGAACCGAATTTGGTCTAAGAGCTTCTGAATTTATGGAGCGTGGGGATTTGGTTCCTGACGAGGTTATTATTGGAGCGGTAGTAGAGCGCCTAAGTCAAGATGATGCTGTCAATAGTGGCTATCTTTTAGATGGTTTTCCACGAACGCTTGCCCAAGCTAAGGCTCTCGATTCTGCCATCGATCAAGCGGTTAAGCTCGTGATCAACTTAGAGGTTGCGACCGACGTTGTCCTGGAGAGACTTTCCTCGCGGCGTGTCTGCGAGGGATGCGGCCGTACGTATTCCGTCTCTAATCCACCAACTAGCCCTTGGCACTGTGATACTTGCGGCGGAGACGTGGTTCAACGAGCTGATGATAAGCCAGAGGCTATTTCGAGGAGGCTCGCACTTTACGACGAATTGACCTCCCCTCTCATTGGATGGTACAGCGAAAAGGGAATCTTGGTCACAGTTGAAGGTAGTGGCGACCTCGATATTGTTACTTCTAATATTGTGAAAGCTATACATTCAGTAGAAGCCTAATTCCTGATTGATAAGAGGTTCTGTTTTGAAGTGGGATTCCACTATTCGACGTTCAGACGTTGAGATCGATAAAATGCGTAAGGCTGGCGAGATCGTTCGGGAGATCAAAGAACGTATCCGCGAGGTGGTGCGTGACGGTGTTACAACTCTAGAATTGGATCTCGTCGCAAGAGAAGTCATTGAACGTCGAGGTGCGAAAAGTAACTTCCTGAATTATCACGGATTCCCAGCAACAATCTGTACTTCTCCAAACAGTATGATCGTTCACGGTATCCCTGGAGATTACAGGCTCAAAGAGGGCGATATCATCTCCATAGATTGCGGTGCAATCTGGCAGGGTTATCATGGTGATTCTGCTTACACTATTGGGGTTGGAAAGATATCCAAGCAGGCAGAGAAGCTTCTTCAGGTGACTCAAAACTCACTTTTAGCTGGTATTGCTGTGATGATTCCCGGAAATCATCTCCATGATATCGGTAGGGAAGTCCAGAAGGTTGCGGAGGCCGCTGGATTTTCGGTCGTACGGGAGTACGTGGGTCATGCGATCGGCACCGCTATGCACGAATCCCCTAATGTTCCGAACTATTGGCCTGGTACACCAGGTCCAAAGTTGCGTTCAGGAAATGTCTTTGCCGTTGAGCCTATGGTAAACGTAGGAAAGGCTGATACTCGAGTTCTCGACGACGGATGGTCGGTGATTACGGCGGATGGCTCGCTCTCTGCTCACTTTGAAGATACGATTGTAGTGACTGATAATGGGCCAGAAGTTCTGACATCTGAATATTAGTATTTTGCACGATTTATCGCCATCCCTTATAAACTTGAAACCCTGTGTAGCGTATTAACTTGTTAAAGTTGCATAGGCGTGTGCTTGCACACCAATGGTTGTCGAAGAAATAAGGAGATTCATCTGTCAAAGCCGAAAGAGGATGCGATCCTACTCGAAGGGACGGTCGTAGAGCCCCTTCCTAATGCAATGTTTCGAGTTGAACTTGATAATGGACATAAGGTTCTTGCCCATAGTTCGGGAAAGATGCGAATGCACCGAATTCGTATTTTGCCAGGGGATCGAGTTCAAATTGAATTGACGCCCTATGACCTCACCCGAGGTCGGATTACATATAGGTATCGCTAGTCTTCTTCGCGAAGAGTAGCGATCATTGAATCTTTCAAGATCGAAAGAGATTGTTATGAAGGTTAGACCTAGCGTCAAAACTATCTGTGAAAAGTGTAAGGTAATTCGTCGGCACGGAGTCGTGCTGGTGATTTGCGAAAACCCAAGACACAAGCAACGACAGGGATAAAGTAATGGCACGAATAGCCGGAGTAGACATTCCAAGAGAGAAGCGTGTAGAGATCTCTCTCACGTACATATTTGGAATTGGACTGACCACCTCGCAGAAGATTCTTTCTGCAACGGGCATCGACCCGAATACTAGAGTCCGCAATTTGACGGATGAAGAAGTTACGCAGCTGCGTGCTTACATTGATGCAAATTACAAGGTTGAGGGCGACCTACGTCGAGAGGTGTCTCAGGATATCAAGCGGAAGCAAGAGATCGGATGCTATCAGGGCCTCCGTCATCGCAAGGGACTTCCAGTTCGAGGCCAAAGAACACATACCAATGCTCGAACGCGCAAGGGACCAAAGAAGACAGTCGCAGGAAAGAAGAAGGTAAAGCGCTAGTCCGCTTACTTTTATTTGTAACTAAGGAGCATCAATGGCTAAGCCTAAGCCAGCTGGTCGAAGGATTAAAAAGAAAGAGCGTAAAAATATCGCTCATGGGGTTGCCCACATTCATTCATCCTTCAACAACACTATCGTATCAATAACTGACCCTGAAGGAAATGTAATTTCGTGGGGATCCGCAGGTAACGTAGGTTTTAAGGGTTCACGTAAGTCAACTCCTTTCGCCGCTCAGCTCGCTGCGGAAGCGGCAGCTAAGAGAGCGGTTGAACACGGCGTTCGCCGAGTTGACGTTCTTCTCAAGGGTCCTGGTTCAGGTCGCGACACTGCGCATCGCGCTATAGCGAACGCAGGGATTGAAATAGTTTCGGTTCGTGACGTTACACCGACGCCTCACAACGGTTGCCGGCCTAAGAAGCGTCGCAGGGTATAGGTAATTCAAGGAGAAGATGAAAAGTGGCACGTTACACCGGCCCTGTATGTAGATTATGTCGCCGTGAGCGCGAAAAGTTGTTCCTCAAAGGTTCGAAGTGCGAGACTCATTGCCCACTAGAGAAGAGAAACTATCCTCCAGGTGAGCACGGTCGCGACCGTAGCCGACAAGGTTCAGAGTACCTGACGCAGCTTCGTGAAAAGCAGAAGGCACGCCGTATCTATGGCGTACTCGAAAAGCAATTTAGAAATATGTTTGAAGAGGCTTCGCGTCAAGACGGCATTACAGGTGAGAATTTGTTGAGGCTCCTTGAGATGCGTCTTGACAACGTATGCTATCGAGCTGGTTGGGGCGTTTCGAGGTCTCAATCTCGTCAGTTCGTTCGTCACGGTTTTGTTACCGTCAACGGTCGAAAGGCGACCATTCCTTCGATGAGACTCCGGAAGGGTGATGTCGTAGCACTCACTCCGCACGCTAAGGATCTCGCCGTAGTTGAGGAGTCGATAAGCCGTGGAATTAGGGTACCAGATTGGTTGACGGTTGGTGATGATCACCGTTCGGTCGAGGTTACGAATCCACCATTGCGTGAGCAGATCACTACTGACGTTCGCGAGCAGCTAATCGTCGAACTCTATTCGAAGTAATCGAACTCATAGGAGAAAAGATGCTCTTTATACAGAGACCTACAGTTGAAGAAGCTTCGGAAGAGGTCAATAATCGGCAAAAGTTTGCGATCGGCCCTCTAGAGCCTGGTTTCGGTCACACACTCGGAAACGCTTTGCGTCGTGTCTTGCTTTCTTCAATTCCTGGATCTGCCATCGTTGAAGTTCGCTTTGACGATGCTCTCCATGAGTTCGCGACTCTTTCGGGTGTCAAAGAAGATGTATTGGAGATCATTTTGAATCTCAAAGACGTCGTTGTTCGTTCGGAAACCGATGAACCCGTGACAATTCGTTTGGATGTTCGTGGTCCAGGAGTTGTACGAGCCGGTGATTTTCAGGTGACAGCTGACATTGAAATCGTGAACCCCGAGCTTCAAATTGCCACTCTGTCGGATAAAGGCCGCCTGGCCTTCGATGCAATCGTGGAAAAGGGTAAGGGTTACAAGAGCGCTGATTCGAGCCGTAACGCAAACGTGATCGGTCGGATCCCTATGGATGCTCTTTACTCACCCCTTAGAAGAGTTGCTATAGACGTTACGGCAACCGCTGGTGAGCAGTCAAGAGACTACGATCGCCTTGTGCTCGATATCGAGACTGACGGTTCAATTACGCCCCGTGAAGCTCTCGCCTCCGCAGGCGATACGCTTCGCTCGCTCTCGACGATTATTGCTGAGATGAGCGACGCTCCTCTTGGCTTAGCGCTGACGGAGACACCAGTGATTGAGTCGAGGTCGCCTGATCTAGATCTTCCGATCGAGGATCTAGAACTAACGGAGAGGCCGAGAAACTGTCTCAAGCGGGCTCAAGTAAATACGATCGGTGAGCTTCTTTCGAAGACCAACGATGATCTTTTAGCTATAACAAATTTTGGACAAAAGTCCCTTGATGAGGTCGTTTCTCGTCTTCACGAACGAGGACTGTCCTTGAGGAAGAGAGATTAATATGCCGGGTAGACCTAAGCAGGGTCGCCGTTTTGGTGGCGACGCTAAACATCAAAAGGCGATTATGGCCAACTTGGCAGCATCATTGTTTGCTGCTGAGTCGATAACAACCACGGAAGCAAAGGCTAAAGCTTTGCGTCCCGTAGCAGAGAAGCTTATAACCAAGGCGAAGCGTGGCGGTTTGCATAATCACCGCGAGCTAGTTGCGTACCTTCGAGACAAGGATATGGCTCAAAAGTTGATCGTTGAGATCGCAGAGCGATATGCTGATCGTCCGGGTGGATATACGCGAATTCTCAAGAAGGGTCCACGTCAAGGTGATAACGCGCCTATGGCAGTGATCGAACTGGTTTAGTTCATCAATTTGAATGGGTGGTGCTCAAGGGCATCACCCATTTTTCATTTAAGGAAGAGTTGATTGTCGTTTAGTAGAGTTGCTGTTGAATTTTCATACGACGGTGGATCGTTTTTCGGTTATGCCCGCCAAAATGATCAGATAACGGTTCAGGGCACGATCGAGGCGGCGTTGGAAACTCTCTTTGGCGTGCCGATAGATACCGTGGTTGCCGGACGGACGGATCGGGGTGTTCACGCTGATTCTCAATTTTTAAGCTTTGACAACCCCTTTTCTAGAGATCTTGATGAGGTGAGGATTCGACGTTCTCTTGATCGTCTGTGTGGAGATGCAATCGCAGTTCGAAGAGTGCACTTTGTGGATGATCGTTTTCATGCGCGCTTTTCAGCTGTAGCTCGACGTTATCGCTATGTGTTCGCCAGTGAGGGCGCACTTGCTCCATATGAGCGCCATCTTGCGTGGGAAGTCTCTGGTTACATTGACTATGGTGCCCTGCATGAAGCTTCGAAATCAATTTGCGGTGAACGTAACTTTGCAGCCTTCTGTCGCAAGGATCCCAATGGTGGATCTCTGTGGCGACGGGTTGATGAGGTTTCGCTCTATCTGCGAGAAGGTGGTCGTTATGCAATTGAGATCGAGGCTAATGCATTTTGTCATCAGATGATTCGATCTCTAGTTGCTTATCTGATTG
Organism: Actinomycetes bacterium; assembly: GCA_021841935.1. Classification (GTDB taxonomy): domain Bacteria; phylum Actinomycetota; class Acidimicrobiia; order Acidimicrobiales; family Acidimicrobiaceae; genus Acidithrix. The sequence continues at coordinate 120,063 of JAKCDL010000002.1, forward strand.
CCATTGGAAGTGGGAAGCTTGCAGCCGATAGCTTTGCTCGTCTCTTCGATTTGCAGTCTCGTGCAAATGGGATTGATCTTGCTCCTCCATCGCCGCTCTCCCTTGTCGCAGTACGGTACCCCGAGCCCTATGGAGAGATTTCGAGTAGTTATTCATCCTTAGGTGAGCTACTTTGGTGCGTTCGAGACGCAAACGGTGGGTAATACCCATCGATAGGCTATAATGTACGTCTGTGTCTGTTGCCGCTTGGCAACCCTACACGTATTTCAACTAAGAAATTTGTGAGATTATGCGTACATTTTCAACTAAGCCAGCGGAGATTACTCGCAAGTGGTTCGTAGTCGATGCCGAAGGAATGGTCCTCGGCAGATTAGCAACTGAAGTTGCTCGTGTGCTTCGTGGTAAGCATAACCCTTATTTTGCTCCACATTTGGACACTGGCGATCATGTTATTATCATTAACGCCGATAAGGTTGTGCTTACGTCCAACAAAGCTGAGCGCAAGTTTGCCTATCGCCACTCTGGCTACCCAGGTGGTCTAAGAACCGATCGCTATACCGATCTTCTTGCAACAAAGCCAGTATTCGTTGTTGAAAAGGCGATAAAGGGAATGCTCCCTAAGAATCGCTTGGGCGCAGCGATGTTTACGAAATTGAAGGTATACGCAGGACCCACTCATCCACATGCGGCTCAGATGCCTGAGCCAATGGCAATCGATGGCGCGATTCGCGCAAGTCGTTAGGAGTTATTGAAAATGGCAGCAGCAGTTTTGGCTAACGCAACGGGAAGAAGAAAGTCAGCGGTCGCCCGAGTTAGGCTTCGTGCTGGCGAAGGAAAGATCACATGCAACAAGCGTGGCTTCGAAGAGTACTTCGGGGCCGCGAGCTTGAGGCAACATGCAGCAGAACCACTGCGTATCGCGAATGTGTTATCAAACTACGATATCGACGCTACGTTAGATGGTGGCGGTGTCGCAGGTCAGGCCGGAGCTCTAAGGCTCGGTATCGCTCGAGCTCTCATTGAGCTCGATCCAGAGATGCGTCCGATTTTGAAGAAGGCTGGACTCCTTACCCGTGACGCGCGCGAGAAGGAATCCAAGAAATACGGCCTCAAGAAGGCCCGTAAGGCTCCTCAGTACTCAAAGCGTTAATATGCTCGAATTTGGTACAGATGGTGTACGTGGTAAAGCGAACTCAGAACTTACTTCTGAGTTCGCTTTACGTTTAGGTAAGGCTGTTGCATCGGTACTTCCTGGCTCTACGTTTTTAGTGGGTAGAGATACGAGAATCTCAGGGACTATGCTTCAGTCAGCTTTTTCGGCTGGAATTGCATCAATGGGGTCAATGGTTCTCGACCTAGGAGTTATTCCGTCTCCAGGAGTCTCTTTCCTTGCATCAAAGTTACGTCTCAGCGGTGCAGTGATTTCGGCATCACATAACCCATTCTACGACAATGGAATCAAGATCATTGGAGTCGGTGGCGCCAAACTCGATACTGCAATTGAGCGGGAGATTGAAAGTCGAACTCGAACCGATCTAGTAGTTGGTGAATCGGTTGGTACCATAACCGATGCTAGACACCTTGCTAGTGACTACGTCGATTACTTGAGCTCGGTTGAGCTCGTAGGTGACTTGAGTGGATTGAAGGTGGTTCTTGATTGTGCCAATGGAGCCTCCTCTAACTATGCCCGTAGAGTTTTCGAATCCTATGGAGCTACAGCAGTGCTGGTATCAGACCAGCCAAATGGCGTCAATATTAATTTGAACTGCGGCTCTACCCACATCGATCAATTGTCAAGTGCAGTTGTGGCAGAAGGGGCTGATCTTGGTCTTGCCTTTGATGGCGATGCAGATCGAGTTTTAGCTGTAGACGCGGCTGGACGTTCACTCGACGGTGATGTCATTATGGGCTACATTGCTACCTTCCTTCAAGGACGGGGCTTTCTGCGACACAGTGGAATTGCGCTGACGGTGATGAGTAACTTAGGCCTCAAGCGCTTTTTGTCATCGGTGGGTATAGTTTCGATTGAGACACCCGTGGGAGACCGAAATGTCTTTGAAGCCATGGAGCGCTATGACTATGTTCTCGGAGGAGAACAAAGTGGCCATATCATTCTTCGTGACATCGCATCCACTGGCGATGGGATGTTGACCGGGCTTATCTTCGCATCAGCTCTTTTGTCACAGACGGACGGATTGTCAAAGGGAGTTAGGTCACTATACCAGCCTTTCCCTCAGATATTGAAGAATGTTCGCGTTGAAAGCGGTGCAAGTCAGAAAGTAGCTTCGCTTGCTGGCGAGATAGAGAGCGCTCAAGGGAGGCTTGGGGATTCGGGGCGTATTCTCATTCGTCCAAGTGGCACCGAACCACTAGTGCGCATTATGGTTGAAGCGCAGGATCGTACCCTGGCCGATGAATTAGTTGAACACTTTGTGCGACTGATCTCGAATGGCAAGTAACCCTCGAGTTATATCCGATTGCGGAGATCTTTCGTTATAAGGGCCGAGACCATTTCTTTTCCTCAGATGGTTATTGGGTTATCGATTGACCTAAATTGAGATATGGATTTCCGATTTTTTAGGTGAACTTGAAGGTGTCATAGGACGATAACCATTCCAAACGGACGGGAGCACAATTATGTGTGGCATTATTGGCGTGGTTGGAGAAGGATCCCACGCGAAGCAATTGACTGATGGCCTACGACGGCTTGAGTACCGCGGTTACGACTCGGCGGGCTTAGTTGTGACTTTTTCCGACGGAGAGATGCAGCGTCGAAGGGTTGCAAATGGCAAAAACTCTTTGAGCGAATTAGAGCTTGAGACGAGTGAAATTTCCTCGGAGAGCATCGTATCTGGTATTGGCCACACTAGATGGGCGACCCATGGTCGTCCGTCGCTGCCAAATGCTCATCCGCACCTTGACTGCTCAGAGAGACTTGCAGTAATTCAGAATGGAATTGTTGAGAATTACGCCGAGCTCAAGGTGGAACTCATTGAAAAGGGGCATATCTTTTCATCGGAGACTGACACCGAAGTAATCTCGCACCTCCTTGAAGATGAGATGCGAACCGGGGTAACTCTCCTTGAGGCCGTTAAAAGATCTGCGCTAAGGATGCGCGGTGCTATGTCATTCGTGGCTCTTTCGCTCGATGCGGTCGGTGAGTTAGTTGGATTTAAGCGAATGGCCCCTATGATCATCGGAACGAATGGGGACCAGTGGTTCATCGCTTCAGATATTCCTGCCATTCTCGATCAAGCTACGTCGTTTTTTCATCTCGAAGATGACTCAGTCGCAAGCATCACCAAGTCAGGAGTTGAAGTCTTCGCCAAAGATGGCAGTAGGTCTGAAATGACTGAGTTCGTCGTTGATTGGACGCTTGATTCGGCCGAAAAGGCGGGATACGAAGACTTTATGTCGAAAGAGATCTTTGAGCAACCAGGCGCCCTGAGAGATACTTTAGCAGGAAGGCTGAGGGGTAGTGGTGAGATTGAATTTGATGAGACTTCGATCTCCAATGATGACCTGGCGCGGATCAACAAAGTATTTATAGTCGCTTGTGGAACTTCGTTTCATGCCGGCATGGTCGCTAAATATGCGATCGAGCACTGGACAAAAATGCCCGTTGAACTAGACATCTCATCAGAATTTCGATATAGAGATCCAGTGGTAGATGAGAGGACCCTGGTGGTGGCTGTATCTCAAAGCGGCGAAACTCTCGATACCTTAGCTGCATTGCATGAGGCTAAGAACCTTGGTGCTCAGACAATCGCAGTCTGCAACGTCGTTGGTTCATCAATGGCCCGTCTCGCTGACTCGGTTCTCTACACAAGGGCGGGACCGGAGGTAGGAGTTGCTGCTACCAAGACCCATACTGCACAAATCGGTGCCCTTCTTCTTCTGGCTCTAAAACTAAGCCGGATTAAGGGTCAGCTCTTTCCAAGTGAGATCGATGGGCTCTATCAGGAGTTGATTGAGATCCCTTCGAAGATCGAAGAAGTTCTCGATAAGTGGGACTCAATTCGTTCTGTAGCTCAGACATTTTCCGAAAGGGAACGTTTTTACTTTATAGGACGGCATGTGGGATTTCCAGTGGCCCTAGAGGGTGCGCTGAAGCTCAAGGAGATTTCATATTTGCCTGCAGAAGGTTATCCCGCTGGAGAGTTGAAGCATGGACCTATCGCAATGTTGGATAAGAATGCTGTTGTAATAGCCATGGCCTCGAAGACGCGCCTGTTCGAGAAGATCGTTTCAAATATCGAAGAGGTTCGAGCGCGCGATTCTGCTGTAATTGTCATAGGTAACAGCGGAAGCGAATCGGTTATTAGGGAGGGAGAGTACTTTATTGAGGTTCCTCAAGTTCACCCACTGCTAGCTCCGCTCGTAGACGTCGTTCCTTTGCAGATATTTGCTTACCATATGGCACGAATCCACGGCGAAGATGTTGATCGACCCCGAAACCTTGCCAAAACCGTGACAGTTGAGTAGGTCTTCGAAATCTTTTGAAGTTGAAGTCGAATAGACAAGGGGCGCTTGACGAAAAGCGCCCCTTGTCTATTTAGAGACTGCGAATCTGATTTGGGTTGGTTAGATTGCAGATCCTGCACTCGAAGATGATGGTGGAGTTGTCGGAAAGCCACCGTTAGCTCCGCCGCCGGGGCCACCAACATGGGTGTTGTTTACGAAGTTGGTAATCATCTCGTTCAGATGGGCAAGCGCATTGCTCTGCTGAGTGGAAGTAATGGTTCCAGCCTTAGCGGCGTTGTTTATGTTGGTGGTCGCTGTAGCAGTTAGTTCGCTGATCAACGTGGCAGCTGATACATTATGCTCTCCCGCGATAGTTGCCAAGGACTTTCCAGATGCTAGTTCGCTCTGTATTGAAGCTACCGTGGTATTTAGATCGGTGGCTGCGGCTGACAGTAGGTCACCTGCGATCCTTTGCCCGCCAGCTCTACCGCCAGGGCCACCGTTAGCTCCGCCGCCGGGGCCACCAACATGGGTGTTGTTTACGAAGTTGGTAATCATCTCGTTCAGATGGGCAAGCGCATTGCTCTGCTGAGTGGAAGTAATGGTTCCAGCCTTAGCGGCGTTGTTTATGTTGGTGGTCGCTGTAGCAGTTAGTTCGCTGATCAACGTGGCAGCTGATACATTATGCTCTCCCGCGATAGTTGCCAAGGACTTTCCAGATGCTAGTTCGCTCTGTATTGAAGCTACCGTGGTATTTAGATCGGTGGCTGCGGCTGACAGTAGGTCACCTGCGATCCTTGGACCACGGTGATCGTGTCCTGAGTTTTGAGGGGATGTACCAGTGTTGGTTGTTGGCGCAGACGTTACTGACGATACGGTCGAGGCCGAGGACAGGCTCGGCGTTCCTAGTACCGCTCCTCCCAACCATCCGCCGCCTACGGCTGCGATGGTGAGTCCGGTTGCAACTTTTTTGTTCAGACGAATCCTCTTCATGCTGTTTATCTACCTAACTTCTAAGGGGGTCTTATTGTTCGACTAGCGAACACCTACATCGTCGATCTCGATGCCTAAAATTAGCTGTGGTGTCGGTAGAATTACCCTAGGCGATGGCTGAGAGAGGGGAATGTTTCTAATTATTCCTTCAGAAGTGCATCTCAAAGCGATGCGTTCCCTCTTTGGTCGGTGCTAAAAGTTCGCTAAAAGTCTTTCAAGGGAGGTGGCTTGATTGTGCAAAGGCTCCCTTATTCGGTAGGCATTGACATCATTTCTATTGATCGAATTGAACGAGCCTTGAGCCGTCACCCGTCTTTCGCATCGCGAATTCTCACTGAAAGTGAGGCGATTGAGATGCCTCTCTTGCGGAAAGGTGGGAATCAAGAGCCATCTTTCAGTAGGCGGAGCGTTGAGTTTTTGGCGGCTCGATTTGCAGTTAAAGAGGCGGCTTCAAAGTCACTGCACATCAATCTCTTTTCGGTCTCCTTTCATGATTTCGAGGTAAAAAAACATCCAGTTGGATATCCAACTCTCTCAGTTAGTGATGTCATTAGGAACCGTTTTATTGAAAGCGGCGAGCTTTCCTTCGAAGTTTCAATCAGCCATGAGCGTCGATACGCAGTTGCGGTCGTGAACAGCTACATAATCAAAGAGGACCAAGGTAGTTGATTCCACTTATTGATCTTTCTCACCTACGAAGATACGATCTCGCTCTTGAAGAAGGCGGAAGGGTAGTAGATGTCATTGATGAGGTAGGGTTTCGTGTAGCGTCTTTTGTCCGCTCAACGATGGGGCCGGTATACGGTAAAAGAATCCTGGTACTTATGGGGAAGGGTAACAACGGCGCAGATGCGTTAGCAGCCGCTCGTTACCTTCGGCAATTTGGGGCATCAGTCGAAGAGGCTAGATTCAACTGGAGCGACGCTCCCTATTCGGGCACCGACTACGACTTGATTATTGACGGTGTATTTGGAACTGGAATCTCAAGAGGTTTGCAAGGAAAGGTGATAGAAGCATCCGGTGCGAAGATCGTTTCTATTGACATCCCAAGCGGAGTCGATCTCGATCGCGTGGTTCAAGATGAAAATTGTGTCAACGCCGACGTTACATTGATAATCGGAGCTCTCAAAGTTGGTCAACTCAATAGAGGTACTGTTGAACTTATGGGAGAGGCCTACCTTTGGTGCTTCGATGACCTAAACGAGGCAAAGGGCGACCAAGGCCTCTTCGAAGTCTCAGACATTGTCTTTCGTGGGGAGTCTTTGAGTGAACACAAGTGGAAGCGTGCAGTACATGTAGTCGCTGGCTCTCAGACAACTATTGGAGCGAGTTTGTTAGCGGGTGAAGCAGCCCTTCATTCAGGGGCTGGCCTCGTTAGGGTTAGCGGCAACTTCGAACGCCCTGATCTCCTTCAAGCTGCCCATCCTGGATTGTTAGTAGGTGACGAGAAGTCATTTGAGAGGGATATCTCGACATTAAGTCGATATGGGGCTGTCGTGATCGGACCAGGGTTAGGAGAACTAAGCGGGCAACTACTAGAACAGGTCCTTGTCAACTTTGCTGGACCTCTAGTTATCGATGCTGATGCCATAAGTGCGATTTCTCAATCTGATCTCCTAAAAGAGCTACTCAAAAAGTACAAATACCCGGTACTTCTAACGCCTCATGACGGTGAAGTAACCCGCCTTTTCACCTCCGTCGGACTTGACCTATCGGATGCGTCATTCAAATCCTTTGTTAGCGATTTTGGAGTCGACTTATTGCATAAGGGATTTCCAACGCGGATTTTTACTAGTGATAGAAGGATCGTCTATGTGACGTCGAATAGTTCAAACCTATCGGTTGCTGGAAGTGGCGACGTCTTGTCTGGGATGATTGGTGCTTTCATTGCACGAAATGGTTATTCGGTGGAGACAGTCGCTAGCGCGACCTACATTCACGGCCTGTCGGGGGGTAGGTCAGTGACGAATCCAATCTCTATGATTGACTCTGTCGCGGGCCTAATTGAAGCGATCCCGAAGTTTAGAACTAACGCAGTCAAGCTCTCAGGTGGTTTCAGACCGATTGTCTCAAGGGGTCCACTTACTAGTGTCACTGACTCTAAATTGCAGTGGAGTTATAGGTGGTAGATCGACTTCGTCCTGTTCACGCCGAGATAAATATTGGCAATCTAATTCACAACTATGACTATCTAAGTGCTCTAGCAACTGGGAGTAGAATCTGCGCGGTAGTTAAAGCTGATGCCTATGGCCATGGGGCAGTTGAAGTCGCAAGGGCACTCTATGAGCGAGGGTGCCGTGACTTTGCGGTAGCTCTAGTTGAAGAGGGCGTTGAACTACGCCGTGCCGGTGTTGACGGTGAGATCCTAGTTTTGAGTCAGCCGCCACTCGATGCCCTTTCGACGGCGGCGCAGTATCAGATAAGCGTAACGGCCTACACCAAGGAGGCAATCAACGCCATCCTCAGTGCCGCTGGAGAAGATCGCCCCAGCTTCCAACTAAAAGTCGATACGGGTATGTATCGAGTGGGGGTCGCATTTGACGATCTAGAGGCGATTGTAAATTTGATTGGTCCCGGATCAATCGACGGACTTTGGAGCCATTTTGCCGTAGCTGACGAAGATTCACCTGAATCAGTTGAGTTCACACTGCTTCAGTTGGCGAGGTTTCGAAGCGCTATTGATACTTTGACCAAAGGAGGGCTGGCTCCAAGCCAGTTGCACATAGGGAATTCATCAGGACTGCTCTACTACCCGCAGAGTCGTCTTACAAAGAGTAGGGTTGGGCTTGCGCTATATGGATACGCCCCCAAAGGAGGCAGTGTTGCTCTCGAGCTAAGACCCGTAATGTCCTTGATATCAGAGGTTGCGTTCATCAAAGAGGTTGAAGAGGGAGAAAGGCCGTCGTATGGAAGGCGTAAGCCAATGGCACGGCGGGGGAATGTAGCAACAGTTCCAATTGGTTATGCCGATGGAGTTCCGAGAAGGCTATTTGATGGAGATGGCAAAGTAGCCATTAATGGAAGGCGATATCCTTTTGCGGGAGTTATAACAATGGATCAGATCTTGATCGACGTGGGCGTGAGTGAGTCGGTTGAGATTGGAGATCGCGTTACTTTGATCGGAAGCGACGGACCTGCAAATATAGGTGCGGATGAATGGGCTGCACGATGCAATACCATAACTTGGGAGATCCTTTGCGGGATATCTAAGCGTGTGCCAAGAATTTACTTGGGATGAATCGTGGATTTGTCAATTTACGACACTATGAAGGCGCTTGAAGAAGAGGCACGCAGATGCACGAGTTGTGTGCTTTCGGAGTCTCGAAGCCAAGTGGTTTTTTCTTCAGGTCGACTAGATGCAGAACTGATAGTGGTTGGTGAAGCGCCAGGAGCTTCAGAGGATCGAGATGGCACTCCCTTCGTCGGGCGTTCTGGCGTGCTGTTGAGGCGGTTGATTCTCGAAGTGCTAGGTCTCGATAGTGGCCAATATTACGTTACTAATGTCGTAAAGTGCCGTCCTGAGGGAAATAGGAAGCCGCTAGCTGTTGAGATCGGAACTTGTTCACACTTCCTAGAGCGTCAGCTAGAGATCTTGAAGGGAGGAGTGATTTTGGCAGTAGGAGAAGTTGCCGCTAGAACTCTAACTCAACAAAAGATTTCAGTTGGTTCTATGAGAGGTAGCGTTTACACACACGGTGACAAAAAGGTTATTGTGACGTATCACCCTGCCTATGCCCTTAGAGGTGGAAGGGCGATAGAAGATTCTATGCGAGTTGATTTAGGTTTCGTAGGCGGTCTACTAAGTGAACGATGATCACAAAAGTAAGGGATATAGATTCTTGGAGTTGAAGGTAGTCGGTGACGAAGAGATGGTTGAGTTTGGCCAATTGATAGGCGAATCGATCACAGCTCCACTCTTGATTACATTGATAGGCGACCTTGGAGCAGGAAAGACGACCTTGGCCAAAGGGATCATCGCCTCTCAGGGTGTCGACGAGGTTGTTACCTCCCCTACATTCATCATCCAACGCGAATACGAAGGTAGGTTGCCGGTTAGACATTTGGATCTCTACCGTTTTTCCGGTGCACGCTCGTTAGATCTAATGGACATAGACCTATTCGACGAAGATACATTGCGGTTAGTTGAGTGGCCAAATGCGGTCGAATTTGAGGTGGAAGCCGATATTGAAGTTAAGATCGAATCAATAGATGATGGTGAGGCGCGCTTGATCAGGATTACCTTTGATCAAAATGTTGATGAAAGAACCTACGAGACGATTGCATCTTTTGCAGGTCGGAGCTAGTGATGAAGCAACGGATAACTGCATTGATTGACACCACATCTTCGTATTCGATTCTCGCAATTTTATGCGATGACGAAGTAATAGATATAAAAGTAGTTGAAGAGCCCAAGACGCTTTTGAAAGAGATCGGTTACTTTTCAATTCGCCTTCGATCAACAATGGAAACCTTTGAAGAGTTCGAATTCGAAGTTGTTCTTTGTATCGGACCGAGCGGTTTCTCAGGTGGAAGAATTGGAGTAGCCACGGGAAGAAGCCTCGCCCTTGGCTGGGGGGTCGATGTGATAGTCTTCGACCATCTTGAGATGCTGTCGCATATAACTTCGGAGGCGTATCCTCACGAAGTTCTTTTTGAAGATGCTAGAGGGGGTGAAGTTCACATATTCAAATCGATGAAGGGCTCGACAGCATCGTCTACAGTCGACTTCGAAGAGGGGTATCAAATCATAGGATCAGCTCGTAGTGTACTTTTGGTAGGAGGATACCCCAGGGGAATGGTATTTGGTGAGGATCGGCAAATTAGCCAAATAGGTGTGAGCGAGCTGCCTATAGTGCCAAATATTGGTCCGTTCATAGAGTCGATAAGAGATCGTGAAAGAGTGTCGCCAGATCGTCTTCAAGTGAAGTACGGACGCGACTATGTTGCAGTTGCAAACTTCGAAAAGCTGCGCTAGAGAGAGGCGACCCCGATATTGGCCAATTGGTCTGCACGCTCGTTGCCAAAGTCTCCGTCGTGGCCCCGGACCCACCTCCACTCGACGTTTCTGTTTGCAACTTGAGCATGTAGAAGTTGCCAAAGGTCAACGTTCTTTACGGCCTTGTTGTCGGCCGTTTTCCATCCTCTTCGTACCCAGTTTGGTAACCATTTGGTGATGCCGTCTATGACGTACTTGGAGTCAGCGTAGATAACGATATCCCTGGAGATGTTGCTATTTTTTAGCGCTTCGATGGCTGCGGTGAGTTCCATCCGGTTATTTGTTGTGACGCGTTCGCCACCGTAAAGCTCTCTTCGCTCCTCGCCATCTATGATTAGTACTCCCCAACCTCCTGGACCAGGATTGGATTTGCACGCTCCGTCGGTGTATGCGATCAGTGAACTCATTGTATATTCCATTCAATCTTGAATAGTCAATATAGCGAGTAGGGAACTTAATTCGTAGACGGTCTGTAACTACGACGCTAGGTCGCCCTCAGATCTGAGAGAGTAGGATTCGATATAGAGACGAGGCATAGCCCGTTCGGTTGAAACTAAGGAGTGGCATTTCGGGCACATTGCACCCTCGGCTCCTCTAAAGCAAGTCTTGCAATTCATACACATTCGTCGTGGAAGCATTACATTTATTGTGAGATCGCTTCCTTTAGTTTGAAAGTGGTCTTTGCTCAAAAGGCCGTATGCTTCCTTCAGTTTTTCGTGAGATAGTGATGGGCTCGCCGATAGGGTAACCGTGCTAATTTCGCGATTGCCAGCAAGGCTGATAAGAGCTGCAAGCATTTGATTCATTTCACCAAGCTCGGTAAAGTCGACCACTTTTCCCCCTTTGAAGAGTCACATCAGAAATTACGTCTTTGTAACTAATCTTTTAATCTTTATTTTTATAATTCTCAATACTTTATGTTTTAATTAATAGTTGGATTGACAATGTTTTTTCAAGGAAAAATGGAAGATTCTTTATAAATGGTATTTGGTACCTAAATAGTAATTGACGAAATACCCTTCTTATCATTTGATTCCTGCACTGGAGGACTGGAACTACTACGTGTTTGACATCATCAATAAATATTTGTAGTAAGAAGCCTCGTAGGTAAATGCGAAATATGTTGCTAGATTTCCCGATATTTAAGTGACTTAGTACTCTACGGTGAAAGTTTTTTAAGTTTTTTACCTCTTTGAAATAATCGTTTGTTTTGCCCCGTTTTTAATTTGGGCGCGCATATGACCCCTTGAGGGAACGCGTGCACTTAGGTGAGTAACCTTAACGGAAGAGTTATGTCGTTTCAACGTGTATTTGCAGTAACGGATCTAAAGAATGGTCGATTCACGAGCGCCGAGGTCATGGGTGTTGACCTTTGCTTTACCATCAAAGATGGAGAGGTCGTCTGTCTTGAAAATAGCTGTTCACATATGGGTCTTCCGATCGACCGTGCAGAGATAAAGAACGATGGCTCCTTTGAGTGTCCATGGCACGGATTTGCATTTAATATTGAAGGCGGACGTTGCAAAACGTATCCCGTCTACAGCATTCGCACCTTCGAGACAAAGATCGAGGACGGTGACGTCTTTGTTAGAGTTGACGAAGGTTCGTAGTACGAATTTGGCTGTGTCGCATTGAGTAGCGGCGGAGCGGAAGGAAGATTCAATGGCTATTGTTCATGGTGATTCACGGCAGGTCTCCGATGAACTGCCCAATTTGGCGATTTTGCCGATGCGCAAGAAAGACATCGAAGGCGTCCTTTCGATTGAAAAGTTAGTGCACCCAAAGCCATGGTCTTACAACGTCTTTCTGAGCGAGATTTCAAACACCAAAGAGCGCTCTTATTCAACTTTGCGCCTCAACGGTGAGATCGTTGGCTACTCCGGGGTCATGTATATTTTGGAAGATGCCCATATTACAAACATCGCAGTCTCCCCCGCACACCAGGGAAAAGATTACGGATCTGCTTTGATGTTTGCTTTAGTTACTGAAGCGTTAAAACACGGATCTAAGAATTTGACTCTAGAGGTCCGAGTCACCAACAAACCGGCTCAAAAGCTCTACACCAACTTTGGATTCATGCCCGTTGGAATTCGAAAAGGGTACTACCAAGAAAACAATGAAGACGCGATGATCATGTGGGCCTATGACATCGACAGCGATCAGTATCGCGAAAGAATTGCAAAGATAGCATCTGCAAAAGGGTTGATCGAGCGCAGCAAAGCCTCTCGCTGGTTTTAGTATCTAGGTTTCTGGGATATCTCGAGGGAAGTAAGGATCGTTGGACCTCCTGCTAGGAATTGAAACGTCGTGTGATGACACTGCGGTCGCAGTCGTTGGAGCAGACGGCAAGGTTTTATCATCTGTAATTGCAAGCCAGATAGCGATTCATAGTGATTTTGGCGGAGTCGTTCCAGAGCTAGCCTCCCGTGCCCACGATGCCGTGATTGTTCCCACCTTGGAAGAAGCGCTCCGTCGTGCTGATCTATCCATTGCGTCGCCCGGCTTAGACGCCATCGCCGTTACAGTCGGTCCGGGTTTGAGCGGTCCACTGATGGTAGGGGTTGCAACCGCGCAAGCACTTTCAGTAGCTTGGAATGTTCCTCTCATTGCAGTGAATCACCTCGAGGGACATATCTTTGCCCTTGGATTGGATGCAACTTTTCCAAAGCTACCTTTGGTTGTTTTGGTGGTCTCCGGCGGTCATACGATGATCGTAGGGATTAGAGAGCTTGGGGTTTACGAGATCCTTGGGCGAAGCTACGATGATGCAGCTGGGGAAGCATTCGACAAGGTCGCTCGCCTTCTCGGCCTCGGTTTTCCTGGTGGTCCTGAAATTGAGCGCTTGGGCAATAGTGGCGATCGTGAGGCTATCAAGTTCAAGCAAGCCGTAACGAAGGGCCGGTTCGATTTTTCGTTTTCAGGGCCAAAAACCGCTGTGGTTAGGTATCTGAAGGATAATCCAGGCTTTGATGCGTCCGATGTTGCGGCCTCTTTTCAAGAGAGTATCGCCCAAGTCTTAGCGCGAAAGACAATTCAAGCGGCAATTGAATATGGTGCAAATTCGATTGGTCTAAGTGGCGGAGTCGGGGCTAACACTCGCCTTCGTGAGCTTCTTATGGATTTGGGAGATAAAAACTCAATCGAGGTCTTTCTTCCGGCTCGATCAAACTGTACCGATAATGGCGCAATGATTGCAGAGGCAGGAAGATTCAGATTAGAAAAATTTGGGCCGACCTCACTCCCGATCGACGTGGTGCCGTCTTTGAGATTTGGATAGGCGAGATTTTTAGCACTCAAGGGCGTTGAGTGCTAAATGCGGACTATATTATTTCATTGAAGTCAGTCACTCTAAGGAGGATTTGAAAGAGAATGAAGTTAAGTCCACTCGATGATCGTATCGTAGTTCGTCCAGCGCAGTCTGAAGAGCGAACAGCTTCTGGTCTCGTAATCCCAGATACCGCAAAAGAGAAGCCCCAGCAGGGTGAGGTGCTAGCAGTTGGCCCAGGTCGTCGTGCTGACTCAACTGGTGAATTGGTTCCTTTGAATATCGCCGTTGGCGATACCGTGGTCTACTCCAAGTTCGGTGGAACTGAAATCTCCGTCGATGGCGAAGATCTTCTGATCCTAGCTTCGCGCGATGTGCTTGCGAAGGTGGCTAAGTAACGATGGCAAAGATGCTCCAATTTGACGAGGCAGCTCGTCGTTCCCTTGAGGCGGGTGTAAACAAGCTCGCAGATACAGTCAAGGTAACTCTAGGACCTAAGGGCCGAAACGTAGTTTTGGCTAAGAAGTTTGGCGCGCCTACTATCACCAATGACGGTGTCTCGATCGCTCGCGAGATCGAGCTTGAAGATCCATATGAGAATATGGGTGCTCAGCTCGTAAAGGAAGTTGCGACAAAGACAAACGACGTTGCGGGTGATGGCACAACCACGGCAACAGTCCTCGCTCAGGCACTGATCCGTGAGGGCCTAAAGAACGTTGCCGCTGGCGCTAATCCGATGACCCTCAAGAAGGGCATCGAAAAGGCCGTCGCAGTAGCCATCGATTCAATCGCTAAGCAGGCTAAGCCTGTCGAGGGTAGAAGCGACTTTGCTCAAGTTGCTTCAATTTCGGCTGCTGATCAATCTATCGGTGAAGTTCTAGCCGATGCTATTGATCGCGTAGGAAAAGATGGTACCGTATCGGTCGAAGAGTCAAATACTTTCGGTATCGAACTGGAGTTTACCGAAGGTATGCAGTTCGACAAGGGCTACCTCTCGCCATACTTTGTCACCAATCAAGATCGTCAAGAGGCAGTTATTGAGGATCCCTACATCCTCTTCTACGGAAGCAAGATCTCTTCGGTAAGTGAAATTCTTCCTCTTCTTGAGAAGGTAATGAAGACCGGTCGTCAACTTGTGATTGTTGCCGAAGATGTCGACGGGGAGGCTCTTGCTACATTGGTAGTCAATAAGATCCGTGGCACCTTCTCTTCGGTCGCCGTAAAGGCACCTGGTTTTGGCGAGCGCCGAAAGGCAATGCTGCAAGATATGGCTGTTCTTACTGGCGGGCAAGTTATCTCTGAAGAGGTGGGCCTCAAGCTTGAGACTGCAACTCTGGACCTTTTGGGTACAGCACGTCGCGTCGAGGTCACCAAGGATGACACCAAGATCATTGGTGGAGCTGGAAGCCACGAGGACGTCGACGGCCGCGTAGCGCAGATCCGTCGCGAAATCGATGCCACTGACTCGGATTGGGATCGCGAAAAGCTTCAAGAGCGGTTAGCCAAGCTTGCCGGTGGCGTCGCCGTTGTCAAGGTTGGAGCTGCTACAGAGGTAGAGCTCAAGGAGAAGAAGCATCGTATTGAAGATGCCCTTTCTGCTACTCGAGCAGCAATCGAAGAGGGAATTGTCGCCGGTGGTGGTACAGCTCTTCTGCGAAGCCGAGCAGACGTCGAGAATTTGGTTGGCAGTTTGAGTGGCGACGAAGCTACGGGTGCTGCTATGGTAGCCCGCTGCCTCGAAGAGCCCCTTCGCTGGATTGCCAATAACGCAGGTGTGGAAGGCGCTGTTGTAGTTCAGAATGTTGCCCATCAAGAGGGTTCTGTTGGCTACAACGCTCGTACTAATGTCTACGAGGACCTTGTAAAAGTTGGGGTCATTGACCCCGCTAAGGTGACTCGATCAGCTCTTCAAAATGCTGCATCGATCGCCGCACTCCTCCTAACCACTGAGGCTGTTATTGCCGAGAAGCCATCTGATGATGAGCCAGCTGCACCGGCAGGCGGCATGGGTGGAATGATGTAAACAGGGTTTCAATTTGAAGCTCAGATGGAGGCGGAGTGGGTAAAGTCCCGCTCCGCTTTTGTCGTTAAAAGTTATTGCAAGAGTGCCGCTCACGGCTAATTGGTGACGTTAGTAACATTTGTGAAGTAGGATTCATTGAACGATAGTCGTGCGTCGTTGGAGAATTTTCGTGGGTGAACTGATAGATCTTGACTCTCGGTTTAGACAGTCGATACCACGTCCTCCAACGTATCGAAGAATTCGACGTCCTCGTTGGGTCAATGAATTAGCTGTCGAACTACCGTCAAACCGCTTCGATATCGCTCGGGCCTTCTCGTTGAGCATTGAGCGCCCGGCTCCAGTTGTCACAGAACCTCCGTGGGGTAGCGAAAAACTAAAGCAGTCTGGTGTTTTGAGCTTACTTACGGGAACCGTCCATCGACCTGCACTTCTCTTTACGCGACGCGCTGGTCATCTGAAATCACACGCGGGCGAGGTGTCATTTCCGGGAGGGAAGGTAGAGGAAGGCGAAACCCCTCTTGATGCGGCGATTAGAGAGACCTATGAGGAGATCGGCGTCTCAGGGCAAGACATCGAAGTTATTGGCCGTGTCACCGAGCTTTCGACTTTTTCAACTCGATTCACTCTCGTAGCCTTTCTTGGACTTTCGCACTTCTCGATACCTGCCCTTGACGTTAATAAGTCTGAAGTTGATGAAGTTTTTTCGGTGGACATAGCCGATCTTTTGAGTGAAGATGTCTATCACAGGGAACTTTGGAAGCGCGGAGGCGATGAACGTGAAATGCATTTTTTTGAGGTAGGACAGGATCTTATTTGGGGGGCCACAGCCTTTATTACGGTTGAGCTACTAAGACGTATCTATACAGGCCTTAGTCGAGACTGACTTTCTAGGAGATATTGATGGCAAAAGTTACCTTCGAGGCTGACTCATTAGAGGATTTAGTCTCTCAGATGAAAAAGTGGATATCCACCTACGATTCACCAAACAGGTCCGTTGAAATTGCGAATCTCATAGGAACTGCAACGGGAGCAACTAGCGAACTGGCTAAAGCGGCGATTGCAATGGTTGCCAACTCCGCTCCAGAGCCAATATCCAGTAGCGATATCTTTAAAAAGTTGACTCAACTCGGATACGAGGTAACCGAGAGCGCTCAAAAAACTGTGACTTCAACATTGGACACCTTAGCTACCGATGACGGAATTGGAATCGTCGAGAAGGTAGATAAAGCACGTGACGCCGCACTATACGAGATGAGTCAAGCCGTAGCTCGAGGAGTTCTTAAAATTATCGGGTTATAGTTGTGGCGATTGTCTCTATTGACAAAAGGGCGACGACACTTTCAGTGATTAGACTGAATATATGAAAAGCTCAATCCGTGCATACTCTAGCACCATATCCTCGGCAAGGGGGTTCTGATGGCAGAAGTTGAAATCGGTCGCGGAAAGTCTGGGCGTAGAGCCTATGGCTTCGACGACATTGCGATTGTCCCCTCAAGAAGAACCCGTGATCCAGAGGACGTCGATATCTCCTGGGAGATCGACGCATTCAAGTTCAACCTTCCTCTTTTGGCGTCAGCTATGGATGGTGTAGTCTCTCCTTATACAGCGATTGAAATCGGCCGTCTCGGTGGACTTGCGGTCTTGAATTTAGAGGGACTTTGGACTCGCTATGAAGATCCAGAGCCATTCTTGGCTGAAATCGCGACACTTCCGCCAGAAAAGGCGACTGAGCGGATGCAAGAGATCTATCTTGAACCGATAAAGCCATCTCTTGTAACTGAGCGTATCAAGGAGATAAAGGCCGCTGGCGTTACTACGGCAGCGTCCTTGACCCCACAGCGGACTCCAGAGTTAGCAAAGGCTGCGCTTGCTGGCGAGCTAGATCTGTTGGTAATCCAGGGAACGGTTGTCTCAGCTGAGCACGTCTCAAAGAACCATGAGCCCCTCAACTTGAAGAAGTTCATCCGAGAGTTCGAAGTTCCAGTCATTGTGGGTGGCTGTGCCTCTTACCAGGCAGCACTTCACTTAATGCGAACCGGCGCGGTTGGAGTTCTAGTTGGAGTTGGACCAGGAAATGCCTGCACTACCCGTGGCGTTCTTGGAATTGGCGTTCCACAGGCTACTGCGATTGCTGATGCGGCTGGAGCTCGCATGCGACACCTCGACGAGACCGGTGTTTATGTACATGTAATAGCGGACGGTGGGATGAGCAAGGGTGGCGACATAGCTAAGGCTATCGCATGTGGAGCAGATGCGGTTATGGTCGGATCACCACTTGCGACGGCTTATGAGGCTCCTGGCAAGGGTTACCACTGGGGTATGGCAACGTTCCACCCGACACTTCCTCGTGGAGCGCGTGTAGCAGTTTCGCAAAGGGGATCTTTGAAGGAGATCTTGGTTGGTCCAGCGAAGGAAAACGATGGTCGACTCAATCTCTTTGGCGCACTGAAGACCTCTATGGCAACTTGTGGATACGAGACGATCAAAGAGTTCCAAAAGGCAGAAGTGATGGTTGCACCTTCTCTTCAAACTGAAGGTAAGCAACTACAGCACTCTCAGCGAGTGGGAATGGGTCACTAGATCCATCGAAGATTCTCGATTTTGAGAGGGACGGCAATAGTCGTCCCTCTTTTTTTATTATTGTTGTAGGTAAAGGTTTGAGCTGAATGGCGGGATGAGCAGATGACAAAGATTGAAACCACTCTCGAATCCAAAGTTGACTTGAGTGACGGTGAAGATAGAGACAGAATGTCGCACATCGTAGTGCCGGCCTCTGCGGTCACTGAAGCCCTGATAATGGGTACGCCATGTACCGCACTATGTGGAAAGACCTGGGTTCCAACCCGTGACCCCAAGAAGTATCCATTATGCCCAACGTGTAAAGAGATCGCTGAATCAAAGGGATGGAAGATCCCTACTTCTTAGGCTTGTCGCTCTTTTCATTGGCGAAGAAATTGCGAACAAATCGGATAAATGTTTCAAACGTAGCGGTTGTTCTTACATACATGTAGATGCCAATGCCCGCTAGCAAACCTGCTAATCCGTAGATCATCCGTGAAATTATGCTAGTCAAACTGGTATTCCTTGTAACTAGATTAAAACTATCTCATCAAAGTTATGAAATAGTAATGGTGGGGCAAAGGTACGGAGCTCTGTCCTGCCCGTGGCGCACTGCGATTGAATCGTTGTGAGCTACCGGAAACTAGGATGGTCGAATGTCGATGAATCTTCGACGATACCTATAGGCAATGGAGTACCATGCATCAACTGCGTTCATCTAAAGTTTTAGTCCTTGACTTCGGCGCCCAGTATGCACAGTTGATCGCAAGAAGAATTCGTGAGCACCACGTCTTCTCAGAGATCGTCTCTAGCGAGATTACAGCACAAGAGATAAAGGAAAAGGCGCCAATAGCGATCGTCCTTTCGGGAGGTCCAAAGAGCGTAAATGTAGATGGCGCTCCGAGGGTTGACAAAGCGATCTACGACCTAGGAATTCCGATTTTAGGTATCTGCTACGGTGCTCAGCTGATCGCCTCTGATTTGGGTGGAGAGGTATCAAGCGGCCTCTCAGGAGAGTACGGAAAGACTGAGCTTGTACTCTCTAACCACGGACAGATCTGTGAAGGTCTGAGGTCTTCGTCGACTGTGTGGATGAGCCACTTTGATTCGGTCACCAAACTTCCAGATGGCTTCAATCTCCTAGCTTCAACGAAGGAGGCCTACGGTGCGGCATTCGAATCTCCAAGTAGGGGGATATATGCAGTGCAGTTTCATCCTGAAGTGGAACATAGTGAGTTTGGTAGCAAGATCTTCGAAAACTTCCTTCACGTGATCGTCGGTGCGGACTCTTCTTGGACCTCATATTCGATCATCGAAGATTCAATCTCTCGAATCAAGGAGCAGGTCGGCGACGAGCACGTTATTTGTGCCCTTTCGGGCGGCGTTGATTCATCAGTAGCTGCGGCGTTGGTTCACCGGGCTATAGGAGATCAGCTCCACTGTGTCTTTGTCGATACTGGGTTGATGCGCCATGGAGAGGCGGAGATCGTAGAGAGAACCTTCCGCGAACAATTTGAGATTGATCTCATTTCAGTTGATGCAAGCGACGAGTACTTCAACGACCTAGCAGGTGTAACAGACCCGGAACGAAAGAGAAAGTTGATCGGGGAGCGATTTATTCGCATCTTTGAAAAGACTGCGAGAGATATAAAGGGAGCCAAGTACTTGGTTCAGGGAACGCTGTACCCAGATGTAATTGAATCAGGCACTAAATCAGCGGCTCGAATCAAGTCACACCACAACGTGGGTGGACTCCCTGATGATATGGACTTCGAGCTTGTAGAGCCACTTCGGGAGCTCTTCAAGGATGAGGTAAGGGCGGTGGGTTCAGAGTTGGGGCTGCCGGACACTATCGTTTGGCGACAGCCCTTCCCAGGTCCAGGTCTAGCTGTTAGGATCGTCGGCGAGGTAACTCGTGAGAGGGCGGAGATAGTTAGAGATGCCGACCGAATAGTACAAGAGGAGTTTGCCAAGTCAGACCTCGACCATCGGGCGATATGGCAGGCCTTTGCGGTTCTAGCTGATATTCGATCGGTAGGTGTAATGGGCGACGAAAGGTCATATGCGTACCCCATAATTCTTCGCGCAGTCGAATCTTCTGATGCAATGACGGCTGATTGGGCGCGGCTACCATATGACCTTCTAGAGAGAATCTCTTCGCGGATAGTAGCTGAGGTCGGTGGGGTGAATAGGGTCGTCTACGACATCACTTCGAAGCCTCCCGCAACTATTGAGTGGGAGTAGATTGACTTCTTGACGATCCCCCTGGCAGGGGATCGATCCTGTTCGATGGAGTGCCAGGGGCGCCTTCAAGGTTATGGTTCGTTTTGACGGCTATTGCCTACAGATGACAGGAAGATTTTCGACTTGTTCTACTTGGTCGATTAACTGTGGCGGTAATTTCTGATATCACAATTTTGGTTTTCGCTGAGGTGATTTTGGAGGGCTCGATTCGCTAAGCGAGATAATGAGCTCCGGCTTGAAGGGGGAGATTCAATGTGGTTTTCTCGGTTGGCAACTGCGTTCCGCGATGGTGCTTCTTATCCTGACCTTGCTGAAAGTATGCGGTGCTATTCAACCCCATGATC
The DNA here is from genome assembly GCA_021841935.1 of Actinomycetes bacterium. Taxonomy (GTDB): domain Bacteria; phylum Actinomycetota; class Acidimicrobiia; order Acidimicrobiales; family Acidimicrobiaceae; genus Acidithrix. The sequence goes on from JAKCDL010000002.1 coordinate 140,951, forward strand.
AGTTTCGGTAGTTAATTGCTTGTTGTCGCAGCTAGAGCAGAATAAGTCGAATGAACTTCTCCTATGTGACTTCTGTTGATTGGTTTCCTTAAAGGGAATTTGCCGTAGCGTTTAAGGCACGGCATTTGAAAGATATTTGGAGTTAGATGAATCCTTTGTTGGATGGATTGAATCAGGAGCAACTAGAGGCAGTAACGCATGGCCACGGACCTCTGTTGGTAATTGCCGGAGCTGGATCCGGTAAAACTCGAGTACTTACTCGACGCATTGCTTATCTCATAGAGGAAGAGTCAATCTTGCCATCTCAGATTCTCGCCATCACCTTTACCAATAAGGCAGCGGCTGAGATGAAGGTTAGGGTAGCTGACCTTATTGGACCCGAAGCAAAGGGTATGTGGGTTTCAACCTTTCACTCCGCTTGCGTCCGAATTCTCAGAAGCCATGGAGATGCGCTCGGGTACGGTAAGAACTTTGCAATCTACGACTCTGACGACTCTGAGAAACTCGTCTCTTTAGTTGTCGGTTCTCTTGGTTTAGATTCCAAGAGGTTCCCGGCTCGTTCAATTGCTGGCCAGATTTCTAACGCAAAGAGCGAACTCGTTTCACCGGCAAGACTACTAGAGCGAGCCTCACACATCATGGAGCGGCGCGTTGCGGAGGTATATCGAATTTACGAGGAGCGACTCAAAGCTGCTAATGCAATGGACTTTGACGATCTTATTGTAAATACATATCGTCTCTTTGACGACCATCCCGCTGTCCTCGAGTACTATCAACGTCGCTTTTTGCACCTTTTGGTCGATGAGTACCAAGACACCAACGTAGCCCAGAATGGCCTAGTCATGGCTCTTGGTGATAAAAATCGCAACGTCTTTGTGGTCGGGGACTCCGATCAGAGCGTTTACGGCTTCCGCGGTGCTGATATGCGTAATATCCTCGAATTTAATAAAAATTTCGACGATGCAAAAGTGATTAAATTAGAGCAAAATTATCGTTCTACGCAAAATATCCTCAAAGTTGCCAATGCGATAATCGCTCAAAACTCAAACCGTCTAGAAAAAAACCTCTGGTCCGATCAGGGTGACGGTGATAAGGTCAAGATGTTCGTCGGGTCAGACAACGAAGAGGAGGCAAACTTCGTCGCGACCACGATTCAACGGGAAAATTCGCAGGGTACGCGCTTTGGCGATATGGCAGTCTTCTATCGAATCAATTCGAACTCTCGCTCGGTTGAAGAGGCCCTTATGCGACGTTCGATTCCATATCGTGTCGTCGGTGGCACTCGATTCTACGATCGCAAAGAGATCCGTGACGTAGTTAGCTACTTGCGCCTTTTGGTAAATCCAAACGACGAAATGTCACTGCGTCGGGTGTGTAATACTCCCAAGAGGGGTGTGGGTGAAGCTAGCGTATTGCGTATCTTTGAGTTCAGCCAATCGAACTCCGTTCCCGCCTTTGAGGCATTTAGACGAGCAAGTGAAGCTGGTGTTTCCGGTAGGGCATTGACGGGAATAGCCTCCTTTGTCGCCTTGATCGATGAACTTTCAAAGCTCGTCGCAGATAGCACGCCGCCGATGGCCATAATTGAGCACTTTTTGGAGAAGTCGGGATATCGTGAGGAGCTTTCGGCCAGTGGTCAAGTCGATGACCTCGCCCGATTGGATAATATTACTGAACTTATAGGAGTTGCTAGCGCGCACCAAAGCCTAGAAGAGTTCTTGGACTCGGTTGCGCTCGTAGCCCAAGCCGATCAAATTCAAGACGATAACGTCGTTACGCTGATGACGGTCCATACTGCTAAGGGCCTTGAGTTTGACCTCGTCTTTCTCACCGCCTTTGAAGACGGAATCTTTCCTCATTCGCGCTCGCTTTACGATGAATCAGAGTTAGAAGAGGAGCGTCGCCTCTGCTATGTCGCTGTAACTCGTGCCCGAAAGAAGCTCTTTGTTACAAGGGCTAGCCGACGCTTTGTCTTTGGTTCAGAGAGTGCATCGATCCCCTCCCGGTTTATAGATGAGTTCCCCCCAAACCTCATTGAAGATGTCTCTCAAGCAAAGTCATACGATGAGCTCCGAAGCCGCTACTTTGACAGAGGTAGGGGATCCGACAACGACCGTAACGGAACCTCATCTGGAATATCGGCGACCCAATTAGCTAAGATTTCGCAGCGACAATCTAATTCCGGACCGCGCCTAGAGCCAAGTCAAGTCAAGGTCGGCATCAAGGTAGTACACGGCAGCTGGGGTGAAGGAATAGTTGAAGAAGTTTCTGGAAACGGCACTTCAATGACGGCAGTTATTAGATTTCGAGGTCTTGGAGTCAAAAAGGTTATGATCTCTCACGCACCATTGAAGTTGGCGTAGATCTTTCATGTGTGATGATGCGAATTTAGCCCTGAATGAACTTCGGGCCATTTGTCCCTTTTTGCTTGGGGTTACTCTGACTCCTTTGCTAGCTCTCTTGGAGGTTGAACAATGAGGGTTCAGGGTGGAAGTGCAAAGGGGCGCAAGCTCGGAGGCAATATCGGTGCGAACGTTAGACCGACGACGGCACGGGTAAAAAAGTCGATCTTCGACTCACTCTTCAATGTGGTAGATTTTCAGGGAGCGAGGGTCCTCGATCTTTTCGCTGGGACCGGAGCCCTTGGATTCGAATGTGCTTCGCGCGGAGCATCATCCGTCGTCTTTGTTGAGTCGAATATAGCTACGTCAAAGTCACTTTCAAAGACTTTAGGTTTGCTCTCCAAAGACGATATCGAGTGCGACTTTAAGGTTGTCCAATTTGATGCAGTAACATATCTGAAGCGAAATGCAACGGCGCAATTTGATCTTGCATTCGTCGATCCGCCATATGTCTTTGATGAGTGGAGCGAGATCCTAGATACCTTGAATGCGAAGATTATCGTTGCCGAGAGCAATAGAGAGCTTCCTCAGGCGATTAGATATGAGAGAATAAAGTTCAAAAAATACGGAGATACGTACGTCTCTTTCTTGAAACGCACTTTCTAGGAAGGCACCTTCGAGGAAGAGATGGATCGATAGAAGGGTAGATGCCGTGAAGGTTGCCTTGTTTCCAGGATCATTCGATCCTTTCCATAATGGACACATGGAGATCGTTGAGCGAGCCTCGGTCTTATTTGACAAGGTAGTAGTTGCAGCAATGCGCAATCCTCAAAAGGCCTCGGCACTCTTTTCATTAGAGGAGCGTCAGGCGATGATTGAGAGCGTCGTCGAACACCTTCCTAATGTTGAGATCGTATCGCTATCGTCTCTAGTTGTTGATCTTGCCAAAACAATTGGAGCCACCGTAATTATTCGCGGCCTAAGAGCTGTATCTGACTTCGAAAATGAACTCCAGATGGCTCAAATGAACCATCAGCTTTCTGGTATCGATACCGTCTTTATACCGACATCGTCGGAGTATTCATTTGTGGCCTCGAGACTTCTGCGAGAGGTGGCATCCTATGGCGGATCTGTCGCTGGTTTAGTGCCGAAGTTGATCAACGACGCTATTGAGGCGAAGTTTTCTTAGTCGCATTCAGTAGTGACAATAAACTACGAGACAATAGTCACATACAGCTACTTTTTGCATAACGTCGAGCAATTTGAGCCACTCGCTAGCTTCTTTTTGCCTATGCTTAGACTCCGTGGATAGACCTTACAGAGTTATCGTTGCAAAGCCGGGATTAGATGGCCACGATCGTGGCGCGAAAGTAATAGCTCGCGCTCTTCGGGATGCGGGATTTGAAGTTATCTATACCGGGCTTCATCAAACTCCTGAACAGATAGTCCAGGCAGTTATCCAAGAGGACGCTGACGCCCTTGGATTGTCACTACTTTCTGGCGCCCACATGACTCTTGTGCCCCGCATTGTAGAGTCGCTGCGGGATAACGACCTTAGCGAGGTCCTGGTAATGGTCGGGGGGATTATCCCTGAAGATGATATTCCGGGACTCACCGAAGTGGGCGTGGCGCGAGTCTTTACGCCTGGTACGCCCCTCCAAGAGGTCTCGTCGTGGTTAGAGACCGCTTTAGATGATCGTGAACGTGCGCAGCACTCTTAGGACTGTATTTGCAATTTCCTCTATTTAAGTAATACTCTCGTTGATGTCAACGCTTTAGGAAAGTCGAGAATGGATCTTTTCGAATATCAAGGTAAGCAATTTTTTGCTCAATACGGTATCGCTACATCTCCTGGTGGGGTTGCAGATACCATCGAAGAGGCGGTAGCTCAAGCTGACGCTGCTGGCTATCCTGCCGTCATAAAGGCACAAGTTCAAGTAGGAGGCCGTGGCAAGGCGGGCGGAATCAAGATCGCTAATAACGCCGATGAAGCTCGCCAATATGCAGAGGCCATATTGGGGATGGATATCAAAGGCCATCTGGTGAAGAGGGTTTGGGTAGAGGCAAGTAGCGATATCGCTAGGGAGTACTACGCAAGTTATACCCTTGATCGCGGCGCTAAGAAGTATCTTTTGATGCTTTCGGCACAAGGTGGAGTTGAGATCGAAGAGGTCGCAAAGACCGATCCCGATGCAATTGTCTATCGCCATATCGATCCCACGAAGGGAATTTCGCGGGCTGAGATTGAAGAAGCCGTAGCGACCGCCAAGATTGATCAAGAGGCAAGAGGTGGAGTGGCGGATGTACTTGAGCTTCTATATGATGCGTTCGTCAAAGGTGACGCCGATCTAGCTGAAATTAACCCATTGATCTTGAATACAGATGGCAAGGTTCATGCACTAGATGCCAAGGTATCCCTCGACGATAATGCGGCTTATCGCCACAGTGAATGGGCCGATTGGCAGGCAACAGTCGAATATGACGGACGCGAGAAGCTAGCCAAATCAAAAGGGCTAAATTACATAGGCCTTGATGGAACCGTCGGTATTATCGCTAACGGTGCGGGACTAGCTATGTCAACCCTTGACGTTGTAAACCAAGTTGGAGGCTCGGCAGCCAACTTCCTAGATCTTGGCGGTGGCGCTAGTGCGGATACGATGTCGGCCGCCCTTGAAGTGATTAATACCGATGAGAAGGTTCAAGCTGTCCTTGTAAATATCTTTGGAGGAATTGTCCGTTGTGACGAGGTAGCAAAGGGAATCATCGAGGCGCTAAAGCGAGTGGAACTGCGTGCTCCAATTGTTATTCGACTCGATGGAACCAATGCAGAATTAGCGCGCGAGATCTTGGCTGAGCAAGGATCTGACTCAGTAATAGTGGAACCAACCATGCTACAGGCGGCAAAGCGCGCAGTAGAACTTGCAAATAGGGGTGCTTAATTGAGTATTTTTGTCGACGAAAACACCAAGGTGATTGTCCAGGGTCTAACTGGTGGACAAGGTCGCTTTCATGGACTTAGAAACAGAGATTATGGTACCAAAGTCGTTGCCGGTGTAACCCCAGGTAAAGGTGGTACCGACGTCGACGGCATTCCTGTCTTTGACACCATGGAAGAGGCAGTTGCCATAACCGGAGCTAATGCTAGTTTCGTCTCGGTTCCTCCTCGTTTTGCGGGAGATGCCGTTCTTGAGGCAGCTCGAGCTGGAGTATCGCTCGTAGTTTGCATTACAGAGTTCATTCCAGCCAAAGATGAAGCTTACTTTTATAACCTTTTAGCAAATGAATTTCCTGGCACCCGTTTGATTGGGCCCAACTGCCCAGGGATCATCTCGCCCGGGAAGTGCAACATCGGCATTACCTCGGGTGCCATTGCGCTACCTGGTGGTCCGGTTGGAATCGTATCGAGATCGGGAACGCTTACCTATCAAGCCATCCACGAATTGTCACAGCAAAATGTGGGGCAGACAACCTGTGTTGGCATTGGCGGAGACCCTGTTCCTGGTACCAACTTTATCGACTGCCTTGCCGCCTTTGAGGCCGATGCCGATACTAAAGCCGTTCTGATGATCGGTGAGATCGGTGGTAGCGAAGAGGAGAAGGCTGCAGCCTTCATAGCTGATCACTTTTCAAAGCCAGTGGTTGCATATATTGCCGGACAGACGGCGCCAGCTGGGAAGAAGATGGGCCATGCGGGAGCTATCATCTCGGGATCACAAGGTACCGCTTCAGCAAAGATGGATGCATTGAAGGCGGCTGGCGTGCACGTCGCCCCTAACCCGACCGTTGCCGGCCAGATGATGGTCGATATCGTTCGCGCCTTTTAGCTACTTTTCTAAAGGCACAAATCTGCGGATAACAAAGTACCAATGCTCCCTCGAGATGATCGAGGGAGCATTGGTGCTTTTGGGAAAAGGTCTTATCCGTGCATCTTTGTCATCTTTGCCATCTTGAGGTTGAGTTGCACAAACTTTATTACTTGGCGTAACAAGTTGTTGCGGGCCTTTATCTCCCTCTTCGATGCAGTGATTGCTGTCTGGTAGTTGTTGGGCATGTGTCTTTAGCCTTTCGATTCGTGGCGTCCTTCTTACTCTGGGATTAGATACCAGAAGGGAAGTGCCTTTGCTTTGTAGATGAATAGGAAGTGCAGCATGGCTTTGGTCCAGTGTGCTGCTAATCCGATATCACCTGTGGTGTTTGCAAGGTCTCTCCCACCGCCAGTTGGATACTTCTTGGTATCTGGAACGATGGGAAACATCGTCATAGCCGCGGCAGTTCCTTTCAGGGACCCAGTTCCCGCCGAAGCTATGCAAGCTGCGCCCATGGAGGCCATCGATGCCTCGTGCTTAGTAGTCATAGCGCCATTACGAATTCGATCCGCAATCGACTCGGCTGCTACTCGTCCCATAACACCTGATGGCATTCCAGTACGCGGAGGTGCGGGAGCGATGACGGTGCCGTTAGGGGAGGTTCGTGGTCGAGAGATCTGATGAGGTGGGGAAAACGCTATCCCTACCGCGTAAATATTATCGTAGGTAGGGTTTTGATAGGTTTTAGGCCAATCGCTGCTGCTCCATTCGTCGAAGGGCTTCGATGTGTAGTTGGCATCGACCTTCATAAATCCATTAGGCATGAAGAGCGTTTCGGTGATGTCAGATCCTTCGCGATCAAAGGCTCTCAGGTCCGCTCCGCGGAACGGCGGTAGAAGCATTGCAAAGTCGAAGTCCAACGAAGATTTGCTGCCATCCAATTGTTCGTAGCGGATTGCTCCTTCTTCTACCTCTTCGACGTGCGCACCTAAGATCGCCTCAACGCCCCTCTCTGCGAAGATGGATTCTGTCCATTCAGCACTTGAAACTCTGCGCCCTTTCTGTTCAAAGACCATTCCGCCAACACCAAAGTCTCCTAGCTCAGCTTCGTTTGAAAGGTATACGACCCTTGCCTTATCACGAACGCCGCGACGACGAAGTTCATGTTCGACGTTAAATGTGTATTCGAAGGCTGCTCCCTCGCAGGTACAAGTGCCGTGTCCCATCCCGACTACTAAGGTCTTTGGGGCGCCTTTTTCCATTTCAACGATTATTTTCTCGAGTTGGTCGGCCGTCTCGGCCGCGTGCGAAGCGGTGCACACCGATAGTGAGTTTCCATCAGGGCCGAGACCCTTAGTGGCCCCGAAGTTGAGCTTTGGACCGGTGGCATTGATTAGAAAGTCGTACTCTATCTCATGAATTTGCCCAGCCTCTTTACTAGATGTCTTTCGAACGGTAACGAATGGGTTCGCGCGTTCGTCGCTACCTTCGGGGTGGATCTCGGTTGCAAGGGCCTGGATGTAGTTGATTCCCTTTCTTTTATAGATTGGACCAAGGTCAAAGGTGACTTGTTTGGTGGTCATCTTCCCGACGCCAACCCAGATGTTTGACGGAATCCAGTTCCACTTTGAATTTGGAGTTACGACTGTTACTTCGTGCTCGCCTTTGAGCATCCTCTTTAGGTAAAGCGCAGCTGTGTGCCCAGAAACTCCACCACCTAAAACGACTACCTTTGCCATCTCGTCTCCAGTGCCCTGTTGTCACTTCGTTGGTGACACTCTTTTCATTTAATTAAGCTAACAAATGTACGTACATTTATACATGGGAATTATGTAGTGGGTAGTAGGGCATATAGTCACATAGGTTTAAAAGTTGAGATAGAGGCTAATTTGAGCTTCGATCAATCATCTTGCTTGGATCTGCTGAGGATTCTGGTATTTGTCAATAGATCTCCCCTGAGTTGCCAACTGCGATTGAGCCTTTAGGATGTATCAACGTGAAAATCGCTGTTTTGGCCTCGGGAAGTGGCACGATATTAGAGTCAATAGTCGCGAGCGGTCTTCAAGTTTCCCTTGTTGTGGTAGATCGGCCTTGCCGTGCTGAGGAAGTAGCTACGGCGGGCGGAATTGATGTAGTGTCACTTTACCGTAGCGATTGGGGAAAGTCCTTTGACAGAAAGAGCTACAGCGAGGATCTATCGAGAGTCCTCCTTGGAAAAGGTATCGAATTAATAGCCATGGCGGGATTTGGTACCATTGTGACTGAGGAGCTGCACCGAAACTTCGAGGCTCGGATTCTAAATACCCACCCATCCCTTCTGCCATCGTTTCCTGGGTGGCACGCAGTAGAAGCCGCTATTGAATTTGGGGTTATGGTGACGGGCTGTACAGTCCACCTCGCTACAGTCGAGGTCGATGCCGGCCCGATTCTAGCTCAAAGGGCGGTTGAGGTCTTTGAAGATGATACCCCTGCCTCTTTGCATGAGCGCATTAAAGAGGTTGAGCGCTCTCTCTATCCAGAGACGATAAAGCTCTACAACGATTTTCTTGATCGAGGTTCGGTCGGTCAAGCTCGTAACTACCCGAATAGCAATAGTTAGATACCCCTAGTGAAAAGGAATAGAAATGAAAGCACTTCTGTCGGTTTATAGAAAAGAAGGCATCGTTGAATTTGCTAGGGGATTGCTCGAACTTGGTATCGAGATAGTTGCATCCGGTGGAACGTCAGTAGCACTTGCAGAGGCAAACATATCTCATGTAAAAGTCGAAGAGGTTACAGGTTTTCCGGAGATGCTCGATGGTCGGGTCAAGACACTGCACCCCAAGATTCACGGCGGCATTCTTGCCAATCGAGACCTTCAAAGTCATTTTCAAGACCTTGCATCTGCAGAGATCGACACCATCGACTTGGTTGCTTGCAACCTCTACCCATTTGAGGAGAACCCAGGCATCGAGACTATTGATGTTGGTGGACCAACGATGGTGCGAGCGGCCGCTAAAAACCACAAGCACGTCTTTGTGATAGTTGATCCAAATGATTATTCGGAGGTCCTGAATCAAATCAGCCAAGGTGTGGACGACTACGAATTCAAGAAGAAGCTTGCCGCCAAGGCCTTTGCTCACCTCTCCCGTTACGATTCGCTCATCGCAAATTGGTTAGCCGCCGATGAGTTTCCGCCTTCAAATTTGACGCTTTCACTTGAGAAGACCAAATCTTTGCGATACGGTGAAAATCCTCATCAAACGGGAGCACTATACAAAGTTGCCGGCAAGAAGAGCTGGTTTGATTCAATGGAGCTCTTGAGTGGAATTGAACTCAGCTATTTGAATATCTACGACGCAGATGCTGCCTGGCGGTTGGTGCACGAATTCGGTGATGATCCGACAGTAGCGATCATCAAGCACGCCAATCCGAGTGGTTTTTCAATCACCTCTAGTGCCGCCGAAAGTTATAAGCGAGCATTCGAGTGCGATCCCGTCTCTGCATTTGGTGGGATAGTTGCCATCAATAGGGTCGTCGACCTCGAACTTGCCGAGGCGATAGTCGCTAACCCTAAGGCTGATGTGGTCATTGCATATGGATATAGCCCTGAGGCGTTGGCACTACTTTCAACAAAGCGTAAAAATACCCGCTTCGTAAAGGCGGAAGCTCCCGATTTGATCGATCTTCAAATTCGCACCCTTGGAGGTGCGGCACTGGTTCAAGAGGCTGACACCTTCATCTCGAATGCGTCGTCTTGGAAGGTGGTCACTTCATCTGCCGCTACGAACCTAAATTGGGATGACATCGAAGTCGCTTGGAAGGTGTGTGCTCGAACCTCTTCAAATGCGATAGTCATCGCAAAGGATCGAATGGCAATTGGAATCGGAGCTGGACAGCAAAATCGACTCGACTCATCCCGTATCGCCATAGAAAAGGCAGGGGAACAAGTGAATGGATCGGTCGCCGCGAGCGACGCCTTCTTCCCCTTCCCAGATGGAATGCTAACTCTTGCGAACGCTGGCATTTCAACGATCGTCTCTCCTGGTGGATCTATAAACGACCAAAAAGTTATTGACGCTGCGAACGAGGTCGGTGTTACTCTTATCTTCACCGGCGAGCGTCACTTTAAGCACTGACCAATTAAGGAGAAACGATGGCTGGAAAAGTCCTAGATGGCAATTTGGTAGCACGTATTGTAAAGGACGAGGTTGCAAATGAGGTTCGAGAACTTCGCGCCCGTGGAGTAGTGCCTGGACTCGGGACGATATTAGTCGGTGACGATCCTTCGAGCTCGAAGTACGTTGCAATGAAACACCGAGATTGCGAAGAGGTCGGAATCGTCTCGCACCATAGACATCTACCTGCAAATTCGACCTTCGAGAGCCTCCTAGAGGTGATCTCCTCCTTCAATGAAAACAGTGAGATCGACTCGATCTTACTTCAGCTACCAATTCCAAAGCATCTGAATCAACTCGAAGCCCTTCTTGCTATCGATCCACGCAAGGACGTAGATGGCCTCCATCCAGTCAATCTTGGAAAGCTTGTCATGTCAGAGGAGGCTCCTCTTCCATGTACCCCAGCTGGAATAGTAAGACTTCTTGCGCACTATGAGATAGAGGTCGAAGGACGTCACGTTGTAGTAGTTGGTCGTGGCCTTACAATTGGAAGACCCCTTGCGCTGCTCCTAGCTTCAAAGAGGCCAAATTGCAATGCAACTGTTACTGTTTGCCATACGGGAAGCAATGACATGGCTAGCGTTGTTAGCCAAGGTGACATAGTAGTGGCTGCGGCCGGGGTCGCAAATTTGATAACTGCCTCGATGGTTAAGGTTGGCGCAGTTGTAGTAGGGGCCGGAACCCCATTTGTCGATGGGAAACTCGCCTCTGATGTTGCCGATGACGTCGCTGAAGTCGCAAGCGCGATAACTCCGCGTGTTGGTGGTGTTGGGCCGATGACGAGAGCGATGCTACTTAGAAATACGGTAAGCGCGGCTCGACTGCGCCCCTGATAGAGACAAGAAATGACTTTACGTTGAAGATAGATGAACTGATCGAACAAAGTTCGCGAGCCCTATTCTCGATAGAGCTTTGGCCTCCTAGGACGGTTACCTCTGAGAAGAAGCTGGCAGAGGCCCTCGAACTATTTTCCACTGTAGAGATTGATTTCGCCTCTATAACCTATGGTGCTGGAGGTTCTACCCGTGACAACACTCACGAACTCGTACTAAAGCTTGATAGGCAATTTAATCTGAATCCCGTTGCTCACCTGGTGACTGCATCGCACAGTGAAGATGAGCTCCGCTCCATTCTTGGCCGCTATAGAGATAATGGAATTGAGAATCTATTGGCGCTTAGGGGCGACCCGCCTATCGATGGAGCAGGCCACTTCGAGGTTGGTGAGTTCACTAGAGCGCTACAGTTGGTTGAACTCGCAAAAGAGGAGTTTTCACTGTGTGTTGGAGTTGCTGCACACCCCGAGGGCCATCCTGACTCAATGTCGTTAGACGATGACCGAAGACACCTCGCTGAGAAGTTGAAGGTGGCTGACTTTGCGATAACACAATTCTTTTATCGCGTGGACGACTATTTGAAGCTCATTGACGACTTAGAGAAATTAGGTGTGAGCAAGCCGGTAATTCCGGGTGTAATGGCTCCAACAGCTTTTTCTACCTTGCAGAAGATGGCACAACTTTCTGGGACTGAGATCCCACGAGACATAGTTGATCGATTGGCGCCCTATGAGGCTTCGCCAGATGACTTTAAAAAGGCCGGAACTGAAGTCGCCGTAGAATTGTGCTTGGCACTTTTAGACGAAGGTGTCCCAGGTGTACATATATTTACGATGAATCAAGCTTCAACCACGTTGGAGATCTTTGACTCTGTAAAAGGAAATCTAAATCGGCGGTAATCTCTAAAACCCTTCGTTTAGCGTTTCGTGGAAATAGATAGTAATATCACCAACTATGGCTGAAAAAATTACTATGTCGCCCGATGGCACCCTAAATGTTCCAAATGAGCCGATTATCCCCTTTATTGAAGGTGATGGTACTGGCGTAGACATTTGGCCCGCTGCCCAGCTTGTTTTGGATGCAGCTGCTAAGAAGTACGGAAAGAACATAGCTTGGAAGGAAGTCCTCGCTGGCGAGAAGGCGTTCAAGGAGACTGGGAGTTGGCTTCCAGAGCAGACAATCGAAGACTTTCGTGACCTCCTAATAGGTATCAAGGGCCCATTGACCACTCCAATCGGTGGCGGCATTAGGTCGTTGAACGTCGCTCTACGACAGATTCTTGACCTCTACGTTTGCCTAAGACCAGTTCGATGGTTCAAGGGCGTTCCCTCTCCCGTAGTTCACCCCGAAAAAGTGGATATGGTAATCTTCCGCGAAAATACCGAGGACGTTTATGCGGGATTTGAATTTGAATCCGAGAGCGTGAATGCTAAGAAGCTCCTCTCCTTTTTACGTGAAGAGTTCGGTTGGGATATTCGAACCGACTCTGGCGTGGGCGTAAAGCCAGTCTCTAAGACTGGCTCAGAGAGATTGATTCGTGCCTCTCTTGAATATGCGATACGTCGAGGCCGCAAGAGCGTAACGATGGTCCATAAGGGAAACATCATGAAGTACACAGAGGGCGCCTTTAGAAACTGGGGATACGAGTTGGTCCGCGACGAATACAGCGATGTTGCAGTCGGTTGGGACGATTGCGGCGGTAAGCCCGGCGACAAAATTTTGGTCAAAGACGCCATAGCTGACATTACGCTACAGCAGGTCTTGACCCGTCCAGATGAGTTCGACGTTATAGCTACTATGAACCTAAATGGTGACTACCTTTCTGATGCCCTTGCAGCTCAGGTTGGAGGAATTGGTATTGCACCTGGAGGAAACATCAACTACATCACCGGTCACGGTATCTTCGAAGCGACTCACGGAACGGCACCAAAGTATGCCGGTCTAGACAAGGTCAACCCAGGATCGGTCATCCTCTCCGGCGTGATGATGTTTGAGCACTTAGGTTGGCAGGAGGCGGCTGACGATATAGTCAACGCAATTGAGGCAACCATCGCTGACAAGATTGTCACTTACGACTTTGCTCGCCTCATGGAGGGCGCAACTGAAGTTAAGTGCTCAGAGTTTGCATCGGCGATCGTTGATCGGCTATAACTCGTTTCTTTTGTAATCTTTATTGAATTTGGAGTAAATCTGTGACGAAAAAGGCACCTAAGGTAGTCGCCGTTACTGGCGCTGCGGGTCAAATTAGCTATTCGCTACTTTTCAGAATTGCATCTGGTGCGCTGTTTGGCGAGGATCAACCAGTTCATCTCAAGTTGATCGAGATTGAACCAGCAATGAAGGCTCTTGAGGGCGTGGCTATGGAGCTAGATGATTGCGCATTTCCGCTACTCTCCGGAATGACGCTCACGAGCGACTTAGCTACAGGTTTTGATGGCGTAAATTGGGCCCTCCTGGTCGGCGCGATGCCTCGCAAGGCTGGAATGGAGCGTGGAGATCTTCTTTCGGTAAATGGAAAGATCTTCGGCCCGCAAGGGGCAGCAATCAATGCACACGCTGCCTCGGATGTACGTGTACTCGTGGTCGGTAATCCTTGCAATACGAACGCTTATATCGCTCGTAGTGCAGCCAAGGACGTTCCCGCCGAGCGCTTCTTTGCTATGACACGATTGGATCAAAACAGGGCAGTAAGTCAGCTGGCTGCAAAGGCAGGTGTTGATATTACCGAGGTCTCTAACGTAGCCATATGGGGAAACCACTCTGCTACGCAATTTCCTGACTTCTTCAACGCCAAAGTTGGAGCTAAGCCGGTTCTTGATGTAATAAGCGACCATGAGTGGCTACACGATGGTTTTATCTCCACGGTTCAAAAGCGTGGTGCGGCGATTATCGAGGCGAGAGGGGCGTCGTCTGCGGCTTCGGCTGCAAATGCCGCCATAGACTCGGTGCGATCGGTTGTAAATCCAACACCAGATGACACTTGTGTATCGTTAGCCGTAGTGTCACATGGAGAGTATGGAATCCCCGAAGGACTTCAATTTGGCTTCCCTGTTCGTTCTGACGGCGAAAAATGGAGTGTTGTTGAGGGATTCGAGGTTAACGAATTCGCTACGGCTAAGATCGCAGTTACACGTGATGAACTGATAGCTGAGAGATCTGAAATAGAGGCAATCTTAGGTCAATAGCAAAGATCATTACAAGATCGGCTAAATTCAACCGCTGTATGATTGAGAGGCTCCTTGGAGCCTCTCAACTTTTATTTGAAGGCTATCTTATTAGTCCTGAAAGAGCTTGGATGCAAATAGCGCTAGTTCACCATGGTGGCGATGATATAGCGTTTTACCCCTAAAGTATGAGATTTCATCAAAGACGCTGCCCACTCAGGGTCCTTTGCTTCGATTGCTTCGATTAGCTCGCTGTGCTGGTTGTGGACTTTTATGAGTCTTTCAAATCCCGATCGTTGAAATGCTGCCTTCAGTGGAAACCGTTGAACTATCGAATTGTGGTAATCCGTCAAAGTTGGCCTATTTGCTACCTCTGAGATCCGATGGTGAAACATTTTGTTGAGATGCAATATTTGATCAAAGTTTTGCTCACAACTTCGCAGCAATCTGGAACTTTGCTCCAAGACGTCTTTTAGGGTCTGAACCTCATCGCCGCTTGCATTTGCCGCAGCTTGTGCAGCGATCCGCGATTCGATATCCGAAAGGAGGTCGTATGTATCTGAAATTTCAAACTTATTCCATGAGAGGACTCGGGCGCCTCTGTTTTGAAGTAAAAGGACCAATCCTTCACCTTCAAGCCGCCGGAGAGCACTTCTAATGGGAGTTCGCGACGCCCCATACCTTTGTGCCAAATTCTGCTCTCTCAAGGGTTCTTCAGTTGGAAGAGATCCGCTTAGGATCTCTTCTCGAAGCTTACTATATATCTCATCACTGATAGACGACATTACTTGGTGCTCATGTTCAAAGCTTTCGGGAGCTAATGGGCTAAAAAGTTTTCCTATAACAAATTAATGGATTCGTGAAGTTTCGATGTCGTAAAAGGTAAGTGTTCGACAATAAGTATCTGAAAGATATTGGAGGTTGCTTGCTATGAACTTTATAAGTATGAATTACGGAGACGATCCAAGTCAATTCGTTGAGTTGATATCCGACCTAGAGCGGAACGAGGTTATCCCAGAAGCGATAGTCAAGGTCGCGGTTCTTATTCATGGTGGGTTTTGGCGTGGAGTCTACGACCTAACGCTAATGAACGATCTAGGAGTCTTTCTTTCGAAAAGGGTAGACCTGATCTTTAATGTTGAATATCGAAGACTAACAGGTGGCGGGGGCTGGCCAACTACCTTTGACGACGTCGTGTCTGCAGTTCGCCTAATCATGGCAAATCTAGAAGATCGACGTGGCGAGAGTACGACCTTCAAAGTTTTCTTTGTAGGCCACTCTGCCGGTGGCCACCTTGCGTCCCTGGCCAACTCGTACTTTACGGGTTTGAACTTAGACGGCTTCGATTTTTACGGAATTTCTCTAGGCGGAGTGCTGGACCTCGAGATTGGTTTTGATGATCATATTGGAGATGGAGTGGTGGGGCAGTTTCTGGCGATTACGGACAGGCCAACCCTTGAGCTATTATCCCAAGCTTCACCGCGCCATCGGTTGTCAGGCGATGAAACAGGTCTCGTCGTTACCGGCGGCAAGGACTTAGTAGTTCCACTTTCAATCGCAGAATCATTCGTACGGAGAGCTCGTGAGGTTGGCGCGAACATTGAATACGTTGACTTTGCCAATGAGGACCATATGGACCTCATTGGGACGTCGTCGAAGTCAATCGAGGCAGTCGTTGACTACATAGGTCGACAGTGACCTCATCCAGCGGCGGTCGTCGAAGTGGGCTGAGCTAAAGTCGTGCTTGTAGACGATGGAGCAGTAAGTGGAATAGCCGACGTTGGCGGGGTGATCTTCGCAGAGGTCCCCCAGTTGGAAAATGTCAATGTGACGTCGATTGAAGAGCTGGCTATTGTTCCTAGAAGCGGGAGATCGCTGCCATTTGGAACTTCTAGTGCCAACTTGCCTCCTATCGATTGACCATACAGTTCGGTAACGCTCACTCCATTTATGGGTGCGTGGCTCCTTTTGATTGGAGAACTAAGGGCAACGGCTTGGGCAATGTTGGCGATCGTTGATCCAGCGGCTAGGGCGTTGTACTCTGAGTTGCCGGCAGCTACCGAGAGCCACTTCGATGAAAACGTGGAGGCCTCTTGTGATGTGAAGCCGAAATTCGCCGTCAATATCGGAGCTGGTGCATTTATGAACGCTGCATTTGGCGTGATGATGATCTTTGCAGTTTGCCCGTTGATGGTTATGGTGCGTAGAGAGTTAGTCTTCGTTGCATCTAGCCCCTGTTCGGTCGTTACCCCATTTTGCGTCACACGAATGTCCATGTGAACGCCAGATTCGGCGAGTATTGCCTTTGTGACTTGGGATTCAGCCGATACCGCATTTAGTGCCACGATGCTATTTGCTGAGGTAACTGCACTAGATCCGCACGCGCTTGCAATGACGGCGAGTCCAATAGGTGCTATGGATCTAACTTTAGAGATTTTCATTACCGAAAGCTTACGGGCAAAGGCGCTTATATGAAACACCCACATCGAGGCGTTGTATAAATTGGAGGTAGAACCGCTTATAGATAGAATTGGTCATTTTTTGAAAGTAGGGCACTTCGTGGCTATCTCCAACACTCTTGCAATCGCACGAGACCTCGATGCTCGAGACTCACTAGCGAACTTTAGAGACCGATTTCACTTTGATTCGAATGGGAAGTTGTACCTAGACGGGAACTCCCTCGGTCGACCCCCAAAGAGATCGATTGAAGTTGCAAACGACGTCCTATTGCAGGAGTGGGGCGAAGACCTCATTACCTCCTGGTCTCACTGGCAGAAGTTGCCATTGGAAGTTGGTGATCTTGTAGCAAGGGAGATTTTGGGGGCAAAGGCTGGCGAAGTACTCATCGCTGACTCAACTACTACCAATCTCTACAAGACCTTGAGGGCCGCTAGAAGCCTCCTTGTATCAAGAGGTGTAGCTTGTGTTCAAGTAGTAACGGAGGAGGATAACTTCCCTACCGACCTTTACCTGACTGCCGACTTCGCGAATGAGCTAGGCGTTCGATGGAGAACCATAAAGACGTCGCCAGGCAGTGGGATCGACATGGAAGATCTTCAATCTGTGCTAGCAGAGGGCCCTTCGCTACTGTGCCTCTCTCATGTGTCATACAAGAGCGGGGCGAAGGTAGACATGAAAAGGGTGAATGATCTAGCTTCAAGGTCTGAATCAGTTGTAGTCTGGGACCTTAGCCACTCAGCGGGTTCAACAGAAGTTGACTTGAATGGTGACGGAGCCCTCTTTGCCGTAGGTTGCACCTACAAGTATCTAAATGGTGGTCCCGGTGCCCCAGCCTTTATCTATGTGAAAAATGACGTCACTGATATAGTGGAGACGCCAATTAAGGGGTGGTTTTCGCAGCAAAATCAGTTCGAGATGGATTCAATCTACTCTCCCCGTCCCGGAATTGGAAAGTTCTCGAATGGAACACCAAATGTAATTGGTACATATCTTGTTCGAGAGGGTGCACGTCTGATCGCTGAGGCTGGCATAGCAGCGTTAGCTGAAAAGGGACGGGCGCTTGGTGATTTTTTTATCGATTTATTTGATGAGAACCTATCTTCACTCGGTTACACCCTTGAATCTCCGCGCGAAAGGACGTTGCGGGGATCTCATGTAACTTTAGGTCATGAGAAAGCTCGGCAACTGGTACCGGCTCTGACAGCCTCCGGGGTCGTCCCGGACTTTAGAACGCCGGATCTGATACGATTTGGCTTTGCCTCGAGCTATGTTTCATTTCACGACCTCTACACCGCAGTAGAAATTATCTCAAAGGTGACTTCAAACATGGCGTGAGGCTCTATTGGACTTGGAGATTGCCTCGCTAAGCCAAAGTGACGAGAGCCTTGGGGCCACCGAGTCGCTCTAGAAGTAGATTCTTCTTGCTGCTAGCAGTTGCGAGTCGTTCGAGCTGTTCCTCGAATCCAATCCGATTTCCCTCTTCGAAGAAGTGTTCTGCGAGATTGAAGGCGTTTTCTTCCTCGTCGAGGAGGGCTCTGTACTTTGCCAAGAGCTGGTCGTCAACTATAACCTTGGGATTCAAATTGACCTCCCTGATGAGACGCTACAGCGCAATTATATCACTACGCTTAGTGAGGTCAAATCTTAAAGTGCGAACAACCAGCGATCGAGTTTGTTGCAGAGATTGAATCGATCTCTTTCATGTCGTTTACTAGATTGTCAAAGGCTGACTGGGAGATCGATCCCTCTTCAAGATCTGTTTGAATCGATTTTGCGGTAGCTGATGCATCATCCCAAAGCGCTATCCACGTAGCCATATTTTCTGCCTGCGATGAGGGCGCGATTATGGAGTGCATCCCTGCATCAACCTTTGCTAAGGAAGTTTCAAGAGTACGGATGTAGATCAGTTTTTGAGCTTCATTAGATCCCGCAGATGCAAATGTGGCGAGGATCGATCCCTGGGGAGTGATGTTTTCGGTGCAGACGAGGCTAAAGGCGGTGGTTAGCTTTTGGTCGGCCTTTAAAGGAGTTTTGTTTGAGGAAGTGGTAGCTCTTCCTGAGCTTCGCGTGAACATGGCAGCGACGTAGGAGAAGGATGAGAGGGCGGCAAGTACTAGCAGTACAAAGATCAAGACCTTTCTTGACCTCCTCTTGCGACCACCGCTCCTAGAGCTAAGGGATGGGAGACCATTGACGTAGTTGTTTGAGCGCATCACTGAGGTTGGATTAGATGCATCTATTTCAATGACTAGACCAAAGACGTCGTGCCACTCATATGTATTCGAGAGGTACTGAGCTGTTCGAAATCGATCTGTCCAAACATATCCGTCAAAGTAGCGCAGCGTTATGTCATTTGACGACTTTGTTTGAACTTGGTACCATCCCGCTACAGATGGCCGCCGCTTCTTGCTCTGTGATCGACTCATTTGCCGACCGACCCCCCTAAGAAATCAACAGGCTTTGGAAGTTGTCAATTTGAGAGATATCCCCCCGCACTTTGATTTCTCCCTCAGTCAACAGTGTAGCCAAAGTTACGTCACCGCTTCTTGCTGATAGGAAGGAATCGGCACTTAGTTTTACGTAAAAACTTGCTTTACCGCTGAGATTGGATATTTGCACCTCAGAATCTTTGGTTGTTACTTCAAATCCAAGTACAGTATTTTCGTCTACGAAGACCTCCAAGCCGAATGATGATCCGACTTGGAGTCTCTCTAATTTTTTACCTATTGAGATTCGAAGGGCTTCGATCTCTGATTCGACTCGATGATTAGACACGGTCATATAGTATTGCGCGCTTTACCTCTTCAATTGCCTTGGTTACAGAAATTCCCCGCGGGCAAGCTTCAGTGCAATTGAATGAAGTTCGGCATCTCCACACCCCAGACTTTTGGTTCAGAATGTCGAGTCTCTCGCTAGCTGCTTGATCTCTTGAATCAAAGATGAAACGGTGCGCATTGACAATTGCAGCAGGTCCGACATATTCGTCATTTGCCCAATAAACAGGGCAAGAGGTGGTGCAACAGGCGCAAAGGATGCATTTTGTGGTGTCATCGTAGCGCTCCCGATCATCTTGCGACTGGAGTCTCTCCTTGTAGCCTGGATCGTCATTTGCTATAAGGTAGGGGAGCACAGAGCGATATTGCGCGAAGAAGGGTTCCATGTCTACGACGAGATCTTTGATAACTGGGAGACCTCGAATCGGCTCTATGGTCAGGTCAGTGCCAACATTACGTATTAGGTTTACGCAGGCGAGCTTATTTTCGCCATTTATAACCATTGCATCAGAGCCACAGACCCCGTGTGCACAAGACCGTCGAAAGCTTAGGGTCCCGTCGATCTTCCACTTGACTGCGTGAAGAGCGTCTAGTACTCGATCTCCTGGCTTTAGCATGACCTCGTACTCTTGGAAGCGGGGCCTTGTGTCAACTTCGGGATTGTATCTTTTGATACGTAAAGTGACCTTGACCTCTTTTTCATGCGAGTCAATCTGTGGTGACTTATCCATTGTCATTGTCATGATTAGTACTTTCGCTCCATTGGTTCGTAGCGGCCGGATATAACGCCCTTGTACTCCAGGCGAACACTTCCGTCAGCTTCTTTATATGCGAGGGTATGCTTCATCCAATTCGCATCGTCGCGCGTCGGGTAGTCGTCTCTCCAGTGCGCGCCGCGACTCTCCTTACGCGCTTGGGCACCTATTACGAACGCCTCAGCTAGGTCAAGCAAGTGACCGAGTTCCAATGCCTCGACGAGATCGTAGTTAAACACTTCGCCCTTGTCGTCGATGTGGATGTTGTTGTACTCGTCTTTGAGTCGATTGATAGTGGCAAGAGCCATATCTAGGCTTTCAGCAGTTCGAACCACCGAAGCATTATCCGTCATTGTCAGCTGGAGCTCGGTTCGAATGTCGGAGACCTTCTTGGCTCCTGTAGCTCCCTTGATTGCACTGATTCGTTCGACCACATCTTGTTCAACGCCCCTTGGAAGGTCTATGTGATCTGTTTGACTTACGTAGTTGGCCATCGAACGGCCGCCACGTTTTCCGAAGACGACGATGTCTAGCAGAGAGTTTGTTCCGAGTCTGTTGGCACCGTGAACCGATACACAAGCGCACTCGCCCGCCGCATAGAGACCCTTAATGATCGTGCCATCGCCGTCGGCGATTACCTCGCCTTCCACGTTGGTAGGAATTCCACCCATTGCATAGTGTGCCGTTGGCTGGATCGGAATTGGTTGCTGCTTTGGCTCTATTCCGAGATAGGTTCGAGCAAAGTCGGTAATGTCGGGAAGCTTAGCGTCAATCTGCTCAGGTGGGAGGTGTGTGAGGTCTAGGTAGACGTAGTCCTTATCGGGACCTGCTCCTCGTCCTTCGCGAATTTCAGCATGAATTGCACGCGCGACCATATCTCGTGGAGCTAAGTCCTTTACTGTTGGTGCGACGCGCTCCATAAATCGTTCGCCGTTGACGTTGCGTAGGATCCCGCCTTCACCTCGAGCTGCCTCCGAGAGCAAGATGCCGAATCCGTAGATACCCGTTGGATGGAATTGATAGAACTCAAGATCTTCCATCGGAATATTCTTCCTGAAGAGAAGTCCTGGTCCATCGCCAGTTAGGGTGTGGGCGTTTGATGAAATTTTGAACATCTTTCCGAAGCCACCAGTCGCAAAGAGAACTCCCTTTGTGGCAAAGACGTGCAGGTCCCCTGTGGCTAGCTCATAAGCGACGACGCCTGATACACGCCTCTCGCCCTCTGTCTCGTCGAAGATGATATCAAAGACTTGAAATTCGTTGAAGAAGTTAACTTCACGCGCAACGCACTGCTGGTAGAGAGTTTGAAGGATCATGTGACCAGTTCGATCTGCTGCATAACAAGATCTACGAACAGGTGCTTCTCCGTGGTTTCGGGTATGTCCGCCAAAGCGTCGTTGGTCGATCCTTCCTTCGGGGGTTCGAGAGAACGCCATGCCGAAGTGTTCGAGATCGATCACTGCGTCTATGGCCTCCTTGCACATGATGTCAATGGCATCTTGGTCGCCGAGGTAGTCAGATCCCTTGACGGTATCGAAGGCATGCCACTCCCAGTAGTCCTCTTCGACGTTGGCGAGCGCTGCACACATGCCACCCTGTGCGGCCCCCGTGTGGGACCTCGTTGGGTAGAGCTTGGTAATTACCGCCGTCTTTACCTTCCCGGCTACCTCTATGGCCGCTCGGAGTCCGGCTCCACCGGCTCCAACAATAACTGCATCGTAACTGTGGTAATGGACTTTCACACCTTATAGCTTCGCACGAATGCGTTGCTTTTGGAAATCCGAAATGAAGTTTTTATCGGGATTTTTGCGGTAATTTGTCCATTTGTGACGAAAATCACCGATACGGTGTGACTTGACTCTACGGGGCCTGCCGTTTCCTATTGAAGTTACATAGATCCCGGATTTGTCCTATCGTTAAAGAGATGAACATTGAAAAGATCGCAACGCTTGGCGACTTGAAGTCAAGCGGCTGGAAGTCGAAGTCAATCCGTCAAGAACTTAGAGACAACGTAATCGATAAGATCGCTAAGCGCGAGAGCATCTTTCCGAAGATTGCCGGTTATGACGATACAGTGCTCCCCCAGATAGAGGCGGCGCTGATAGCAGGACATGACATCATTCTCTTGGGGGAGCGAGGACAGGGAAAAAGTCGAATAGTCCGATCGCTCGTTTCGCTCTTGGATGAGTACATCCCTTATGTCGCTGGATCGGAGATATACGACGATCCCTTCAATCCGGTTTCGAAGTATGCCATTCAACTGATTGAAGAGAACGGTGACGCTACACGAATTGAATGGCTTCCAAGAAGTAAGCGTTATTCGGAGAAGTTAGCGACTCCCGATACATCGATGGCGGATCTAATAGGCGACATAGATCCGATCAGGGTGGCTGAAGGTCGGTACATGAGTGATGAATTGACGATCGCTTTTGGGTTGGTTCCACGCACCAATAGAGGCATCTTCGCGATAAATGAACTACCTGATCTTTCCGAGAGAATTCAGGTAGGACTACTGTCGATACTTGAAGAGCGCGACGTCCAGATTAGGGGATATCGAGTCTCGTTGCCACTTGACATACTTCTCATCGCTACTGCCAATCCCGAAGATTACACCAATAGAGGGAGATTGATAACTCCATTGAAGGATAGATTCGGGTCTCAGATAAGAACTCACTATCCCCAAAGTGTTGAAACTGAATTGGCAATAGTTGACTTTGAGACGAGTTCTGTCACCTACAGGGATAGCGAGCCATACTTTCCTCCTTATCTCCGAGAACTAGTCGCGACGATATCGCAGGTTGCTCGTGAATCCTCTTTCATTAGCCAAAGATCTGGAGTCTCGGTACGTGCGACGATCTCAAATTATGAGGCGATTGAAGCAGCGGCAATTCGACGCTCTCTGATAAGTGACTCAGAAGGTGCAATCTGTCGACTTAGTGACTTCTGGGTTATCGTATCTTCGATGGCCGGCAAGATCGAGATCGACGCGTCAGATGACAGTGACTCAATAAGCGTTATTCCTAAGTTGCTATCAAGGGCGGTTCTTGAGGTCTTTCGACGTCACATCTCTCTAGATCAAGTAAAGGGGGTGACTTCGTACTTCGAAAGTGGTATCGAAGTAAGCGTCGGAGCTGAAAGTTCTGACCACGACCTCTTCTCGCTCTATGAAACGATTCCAGACCTCAGATCAGTCGTGGATTCCATTGAACCAAATAGCGATCGGGAGGCGAAGATTTCCGCGGTTGAGTTCGTCCTCGATGGAATGCACCAAAGTAAGAGACTTAACAAGTATGAAGATGGTGCGATGATGTTATACGCTAGGCGAAGCAGATGAGACCGTTATATGGGCAGAGCGTAAAGCGCTTTGCCAAATGGGACGGAAGCCAAGCACTTCAATTCGAAGAGTCTGAAATCTTCGACGCAATTTCAGACTCTCTGCTCTACCACGGCGATCCATCAGCGGCTCTTAGGCAATTGTTGGCAGATGGCCTCGAACTTCCCGACGGACGATCCCTAGTTGGCCTTAGGGAGATACTTGAAAGGCTTAGGCAGGAGCGACGCGATATCCTGAACCGTTTTGACCCTAGCGGCAAGAGTGCAGAAATAAGGGAACGAATTGAACGTGACGTAATCGACGTTGAACGAAAGAGGCTCGATGAACTAGTCGATTCGTCAAAGGGTGAAATTACCAGATCCGACGAAGATCGCTTCTTCGAAGGAAATATGGAGCTCGACAACGTTGGATCGACCCTTCCCTCGATCTTTGAATCGCTCTCTAATTACAGCTTTGAATCTGAAGCCGCACGAGAGAGCTTTGAAAAGATCGTGGAAGAGTTGCGACAAGAAGTTCTCGATAACTTCTTCCAAGGCACAAAGCAATCTCTTGAGTCTTTATCTGGGGCTAATCGCGAGGCGTACCGCGAGATGATGAGCGCGATGAACGACCTCATTGAGGCGCATCTTCGAGGCGACAATACCGACGGTCAGTTTGCTGAGTTTAAGGAGAAATATGGCGACTCGTTCCCCCCGGGAATAGAGAGCACTCAGGAGTTACTCGACTTTTTGGTTGAACAGATGCAAGCAGCTCAGCTAGCCTTTGGGGCGTTGACGCCAGAGCAGCAGGAGCAACTCGGCGAGCTATTTTCCATGATGATGGACGACATGGACCTTGCCTGGCAGATGAATCGACTCTCTTCTTCTCTGTCGCCATTGATGGATCCCTCCCGCCTCAATTCGATGCGATTCCGGGGCAATCAATCGATGTCGATGGGTGAGGCCTCTGATGCCATGGCTAGCCTTTCAGATATAGATTCAATAGAGAGTTTCCTTCGTTCCGTTACGTCACCATCGGATCTCTCTAAAGTCGATTTAGATGCCGTGGAAAAGTTGGTTGGTAAAGACTCTGCGAATTCACTGAAACGACTTTCGGAGATAGTCGCCGAACTCGAAGAAGCCGGGCTAATTGGAAGAGACGGGGCGGCCTTAGAGCTGACCCCTGCTGGAATGCGCAAAATCGGTTCAAAGGTTCTCAGAGATCTCTTTCGCAACCTTGACAAATCTCGTTTCGGAGCCCATATTAGTCGTGGAAGCGGCGCGGGTATCGATCGAAACTACGATACAAAACGTTACGAATTCGGTGATCCTCTTGAAATTGATCTGAATGCAACTCTCAAAAATGCCATTCTTCGAGAAGGTGGTGGAACGCCTATCAAGTTGTCAGTCGACGACTTCGAGGTTGAACTCAAGGAGCGAAGCGTAGCGGCATCGACAGTTTTACTTTTAGATTTATCACTTTCGATGCCACTTAGAGATAACTTTTTAGCCGCTAAAAAGGTGGCTATGGCTTTGGCTACGTTGATAAGAACCAGTTACCCCAGAGATTATTTGGGAATTGTGGGTTTTTCCGAAGCGGCTCACGAGATCAAGATCTCCGATCTTCCGACGGTGGCATGGGACTATGTATATGGCACGAACATGGAAGATGCGATGCGAAAGGCCCGAAGAATGTTGGCGGGTAAATCTGGTACGAAGCAGATAATAATGGTTACCGATGGGGAGCCAACGGCTCATATCTTGGACGATGGGACTCCATTTTTCTCATATCCACCCGCTTACGAGACGATCGAGGCTACCTTTGCTGAAGTTCGAAGGTGCACGCGAGAGAATCTTTTGATAACTTCCTTCGTCCTAGACGCTGATGATCGACTTATGTCATTCATGAATAAGCTGTCATCGATCAATGGGGGTAAAAATTACTTTTGTAACCCTGATAACCTGGGAGACTTTGTCATCGTTGACTTTATGAATCGTCGAAGTGATCTTAGGTAATTTTTACTATTCAATTTAGAAAAAAATTAGTTTGGAATTGAACGAAATTGAACTTGGCCTATGTAAGATCTCTATTTGAGCCGTAGCTAAAACAGTCAAGGCGTCAAGCGTTGGAAAGCGTTACCTGGGGGAAGGAGGGGGACGGTGACCATTGTTGGCAACGATCTCTCTGTTGGTAAAGAGAAGTGGCAGGAGTTTGCCAGCTGCAAGGGTTGGGATCCCGAAGTTTTTTATCCCGATCGCGGCGTTCCGTCCGCATCCGCGAAGGCGGTCTGCAATGAATGTCAGGTTCAAAGAGATTGTCTTGAGTATGCATTGAGGCGCGACGAGCGCTTCGGTATATGGGGGGGCCTATCCGAAAGAGAGCGCAGGAAGCTCCATCGTCAACGAACGAGGTTGAGGCTCCATATTCAATAGGCAAAGTTGAGAGAAATTAATAAAGTCGGCAATCGAGAACTCTTATCGATCGAATTGCCGACTTTATTGCTTTTAATGCTCTTATATCGCTTAAATCCGAGACCTGGGGTCTATTTTTCTACGAGCTAAGAGTGGCTCTTAGCTCGTGCTTCAATGGTCGAGGTAATTGAAAGTCCATAAAGTTCCAAAGGGCGACTACTTTCTGTTATGCAATAGCTTGGAACTAATCCAACTAGCTCGGCACCAATTATTTTGGACTCTTCCTCTACCATTTCGTAAAATTGAATCGGGCCGACGCTCCAAGGTGCAACTAAATTTGCAGATAGCTGGGTTCTGCCACCAACTTCAAAGACTAAGGTCCTTACTTTGTCGCCTCGCAGATTCTTTGCTAGCTTTGCCGCGTCATTTAGTGAAGCATCAATTATGAGATTGTAGGCGACTAATGGGCTTCGAGCTCCCACGCACATGGCCCCTCGGGTCTCGAAGTACCTATCGGCACTAAAGGATGGAAGAGCCCCTGCCCTGATTGCTCTCCTTGTATCAGGAAGGCTTCTTTCGGGGCCATAGAGGTAAGTATTTGTTCCGAACTCTTTAGCCGCAAATTGTGCAAATTCGTTGCGAGTCGCAACCGCATCCGTCAGGTCAAGTTCCGATGGCTGTTGTTCGAGTTCGTAGGGTACAAAAGGAACTACGTCAACTACGCCGAATCGCGGGTGTACGCCAGTGTGCTTCGAAATGTCGATTAGATCAAACGATGCAACGCATAGTGATTTTAGATCGTCAAGTACCTTGGATCCGTAAAGAGTAAATACGCTACGGTTGTGGTCCATGTCGCTATGCACATCAAGGAGTGAGCTAACACACACATTAGAGAGCTCTGAAACTACAGCGGGATCTCCGGAAGATATATTTACGACGCACTCTAGAGGTGAAGTCAAAGCGTTATATTACTTTGCGATGTCGCGAAGGACCACTCTTGACTTACTCCTTCTCGCGCGCGCTATTCGGCGGCGCGCCCTTTCGGATTCACCGCCCCAAACACCGTGGTCTATCTTGTTTTCAATCGCGTAGGTTAAGCAACGCTCGATAACGGGGCAATCTTGGCAGATTCTTTTAGCGATCTCTACCCCTGCTCCATCCGTCGGGAAGAATAGGTCAGCGGGAACATCCTTGCAGTTGCCGTCTGCCATCCATGAGGTATCTTGCATGTTCTACCTGACCCGTAATCTTTTGTTTACAATAGGTTTACTCTGTAATCTAGCGCAAACGACGAATCGAATGGTCCAGATTTACTACTTACACAACAACTTCAGTATCCGTTGTTATTTCGTACCACGCAATCGTCTATGAACTAAAAATTGCTTGGTGAATGTAGATTGTAATTAGGTGGCGAATGCCCAATCGAATGATTCAGAGAAGACAATGTCATATACAGAAACCGATTCCAACACACTTCCAATCGCTAGCGCAAGGATTGTCTATCTTGGGCCTGTTGCGCCCCACTGGGAGGTCTACCATACCGGTGGCGAGCGAAAAGTTGTAGATACGTTCCGACAACGTGTATTGGCGCGACTTTTACTTCTGCCTCCACATGATCCTCAGTTCAAGAGGAATCGTGAGCGAATTATCAAGGACGCTGAGATCGAGAGGGTGACTCTGGTTTGGGATCTCGGAATTAGCGAGGAGTAGCCCTTGCAACTAAAAGAGGCGGCGGGTTCAAACCCGCCGCCTCTTTGTTCATTTGGAACTTTCCCCATTAGAGCTTCTTTGTGAGAATCTCCATCAGCCGACTCTTCTTTTTGCCCTCATCCATTATTATCTCCATGGTCACAGGGTCGGAGTCATCATTTTTGCTACTTTTTTTAGAGCGTCGGTGGTGATGTTTTTCATCCTTAGCGACGAAAATGTCATCGTCCCCCCTCTCCCACTTAGCGTTGGTTTTCTCCTGCTTTTGAAGTTTTTTGGAATCGATCTCCATTGTTGTGCCAAAAATATTGTTCTTGGCCGAAAGATCCTTGAAGAAAGAACCGTCGTCATCGCCTAGGTTTGGCTCATCTGCAACTGGGTCTATCTTTGTTTTACGAGCCCGCTCGACTATTGATTCAACTTGAGCATCCGTGACTACTTGTATAGCGGCAGTTTCGGTCGGCGCGGTAACTTGACGTTCAATCACGCCAACGCTATTTCGCAGCACGGGCCTAAGTTGCATGATGTCGATATCATCAGAGTCGCTCGATTCGATTGGCTTTGAGGCTAAATCGTCAGTTACATCTCCCGACGGTACTACATTCGGTTTATCCGAGGCCGACTCAGCTACTGTGAAGTAGGATTCACGAACTTCTTTCGGTGAGGAGGCAAGGAGTGCTGTTTTCCTTAATGTCTCAAAGAGTTCCTTGCTGATTCCGTACTCGTCGCGCCTCATCTTGGGCGCACCGCCGAGTAAGGATTCGTTACCCCTAGCACCCATAAACCTTCTCTCCGCATCAAAATTGACTTCTACATCGGCAGCGGTCGCGACAGGCGTGGTTACTTCTGGTGTGTCCTCTTCGAACTCGTCGTAGTCAAAGACCTCTGCGGCTTTAGCTGCCTCACTTTTAGCGAAGTTGAAAGTTTCATACGAAAAGTTAGGGTCGGGGTTGAACGGAATATCGATGATGTCCTCTTCGTCATCGAAGGGCTCTTCGCTAGATTCTATTGCGCCGAAGGAGTCGAATACGAAATGGGTCGGTGCAGTTGGGGCGCTAGTCTCCTCGTCAATAGGGTCGAGAGCAGCTATTTTGAGAAGCGCTGCTTCGAAACCCTCGTACTCGTTTTTTACTGAGCTTTCTTCAACAGCCCCCGCTTCGTCATCGGATTCCCACTTTGAAGCAGGTTTCGGAGCGAAAAACTTATTGAAGGCGTCATCTTCATCGCCTTTAAATGACCATTCCATACGACGCATATCGACAGTCAGATAGTAGTTCTAAAGATGTAATTCGCTTTGAATTTCTAAATAGTTTCAATTCGTGCGAGCCATAGACCAGGGGCCTCGACCTCGCTTGAGGTGGGCATGTATTCCGGATCTTCCAGGATCTTTATCAGTGAAGATTCTGCATCTCTTTCAATTACTCCAAAGATGAAGTGATTTCCCAGCTCGTAGGTGGCTGGAGATACACCGATACCAAAGAGGGATTCGAAAAGTATCAGCCCTTCTGCCCTATCTCGTCGTACTCGAACTCTCGCTTCGTTGATTGAATCGGTAGCTCCGACCAATCGCTTCGCAGAGTTCAGTGTAAACCAGTCAATCAGTGAAACAACGACTGCAAGGAATGGCTGAGAGTCAGCAACGAGTCGATCTTGCGTGTCGTTCTTGGAAATAGAAAATAGCGCCGAGGGGTCCTGACTGAGTTTTTCTAGGGCAGATGGATCAGAAAGGTCCATTCCACCGAGTTGGTTCGAAAGCGCCTCAGCTGTATTTGATGTCGATTCGATGTGGCGTCTTGCAATATTTGCGAGTTCGGTGGCGATGTGATCGATTTGAACAACAGTGTTGGAGACAAGTTGGTTGATCATTGTCCACATCAAAAATGCATCAAAATTTATCGTCCAGGCCGATGCGAATTTCGATATCCGATTTGGGTATATCGCAATTTCATTACCGTACTTTGGCCATAAAATGTCTGAGTCGCCATAGATCTCAGAAACCAAGTGACCGATGGCCGATCCAATATTTGCGCCAACCATCATCGGTCCCGTCAAGGCAAGAAGCTGACCAAATGGCATCCCTCCCAAATCAGGAGGATTCGTAGATTGATTGGACAAAGACTCTTCAGTCTGCGCAACAAGTAGGTCTGTTAGCGAATTTAATCTAGCGGTCATATTTTCGACCCTGCTAGGTCCGTTTGCTGCAACTATGGTGCTAGCGCTGAGAGTCTTTGATATGCCAAGGGGTGAATTTAGGAGTAGTTCGTTCTTTGCTATATCGACCATATTTTCGACTTTTATACGAAGCGACGGATCAACATTGTCAGGATCTGCTGATGCGGCGATGGAGGTCGCCATCTGGATGGCTACCATTTTGTGGACATCGCGTTGTCCCGAAAGCATATTCATCAGATCTTTGAATACGGTTTCGAGTGGGTTGAAGCCAAATGGATTTTCAGTCATTTCGAAATTCCTGTCAAAAGCAATAATTTTTAGAAGCTTATGCGTCCTGTATCAAAGATCGCTCTCGTGATATTCCGGGTCAGATCGTGAAATCGGACTATTTGGAGCTCTTTGGCAGTAGCAAATTCTTCTATGCGAGTAGGTTACTCCCGAAGTCTTAGATAATGCTATGAAAATTCATCTTCAATTATTGGGATGAGCTGAAAGTACTACCTTTAGCTTTTTTTCCTGTCCTGCTTGGATGAGTCCGATCGTTACTGTAGCCCCTGGATTTTTAGATTGAATTATGGTTTGAAGCTCTTGCATCGAGGTAACTTTGATGCCGTCCACGGAGGTTACGAAGTCACCGACGGCTATGTCAGCGTATGATGCAGGCGAGTTTTGACCAATCGACTCAACGCGAACCCCAAAAACTTCATTGTTTTTGACTTCGGTTATATCCGAGACCCCTACCACGCCGAAGTAGCCATGAGCAACTAACTGGTGAGAGTTGACCAAGTTTGTCACATTAATGAGCGAGGGCATCGGGGTTGCATATGCTGTGTTTCCCTCCGAAGAGTGTTGAACATCCGAAATAATACCTACGGCATCACCTTCTGGATCGAGCACCAGCGAACCAAGTGGAACAGATTGTTGACCTAATGCAAGAGCAATGCCGTTAGGAATGTAAATCTGACTTGAGATCGATATAGCGGTTGCTCGAGAGATTATCTCAGCCGAGACGATCTTTTTGCCCCCCGTGAGGCTCGGGGATATGATCTCTTCAAGGGCGCCTACTGGCGGGGTGTCAGTCGATAGTTTCGGTACGAAGGCATGTGCTCCGTTACCTATCGTTAGAACTGCGGCATTCGTCAAGGGATCGATCGCAGCTACGTTTGCCGTAACCCACGTCTGCTTTCCCTTTTTCGAGGTGCTTTGAAGTAACACGTCTTCATATAGCTTCAGATACTCAGCGGCGGTAACCAACAAACTCGAACTTCCGACATAGGTAGCTGCCTCCCACATGCCACCCTTTGGGGCCTTTATGGTTGTCACGGCCTCCGATAAGGAGCTGATCTTCGAAGAGAGTCCCGATGGAAGCAGAATAGCGTTGCTTGTTAGTGCTGATGGTGTGGTTTTGATAGTTGTGGCGAGAGAAGTCGAAGCTCCTCCGATGCCCAAGCCGATTATCAGGAACGATGCGGCCATAGTGATAGGTCGCTTGAGAAGAATCGTTCCGACTCGTTGCCAACGATTTTTTTTACGGGTTCGTGGTACTGACAGTGCACTTCCACTCTCGCTTGGATGAAGCCAAATACGATCGTCAGGCGGAATATATCCGGCTGAAAATTCGTCATCGTCTTCGTTGTTCCAATCGGAATATTCACTCATAGCTACCACTAACAGGGTACTTGAGGAGAAGACCGACTTCAAAGCACCCCAAGGCGATTTCATTCAACAGTCTAAAATTTGTGGCTATTTGGTACGGGGCCCTCCATCTTCATCAAATATTAAAAGTGCATACTAGAATTATTACGATCTGTGTTGAGGTGAATTCTAAGTATGTCGGAAAGTCCGGGCCTTCGTGAATATAAAGACGATAAGTTGTGGACTTACGTTACTAATGCAGAGCTTAATTTCAATGAAGCAATACGCTTCGTAGAAGACCCAAGAGCTGGGGCTGTCGTGTTTTTCAGCGGTAACGTGAGAAACCATTCAGAGGGGCGCGAGGGGGTTTCGTTCCTAACATACGAAACATACGACGAAGTTGTAGTAGCTGAACTGCGCAAAGTAGCACTTGTTGCATCGTCTGACTTTGAGCAAATCTTGAAGGTTGCGATTGGTCATCGCCTTGGGAAGTGTTCTGTTGGCGAGTCAACTGTCGTAGTCGCGGTCTCAGCTGAACATAGGGAGGCGGCATTCTTGGCCGGCAAGTTCGCAATCGACACCCTCAAGCGATCAGTTCCAATTTGGAAAAAAGAGACTTGGATCGATGGCGACGATTGGTCACGTAATGCCACTGTGATCGAGCAGATTTAACAGTTTGAAATTAACCTGAAAGGAGTTGCGATGTCGAATCTCTTATATGTAGGAATACCGCTAGGCGGTGTGTTTGTCCTAGGAATTCTCATTTCGCTCATAGAGAAGATCCCGCGTCGTAATCATTCGAGTATCGAGTCTTTCAGTGCTCGAATGAGTGCTATTTCGACGCTAAATCGATCCTCCACCTTCGAAGACGAAGGGAAGCAGGCTGTCTAGGTACGTATCTCTTGATCTTGGGAGCTCCTCAATATCGTGGTGTGATTTGGCGACCGAAGAGGTTATCTCTGAACCCAACCTCATAGTTGTAGATCAAAAGCGATGGAAAGTAATGGATGTCGGAACTTCGGCTTCATCTTTGGAAGGCCGAGCCGAAGGTAACCTGATCGTGATGAGGCCCATTCGAGGGGGTCGATTAGACGACGTTCGACTCGCCGAACGTTACTTTCGAGCGGTCATCAAAAGAATGGCCTCGCGACGTGGTAAGCCCCATATTGGCCTCGCAACGCCCTCTTTTTTGACTACTGCAGAGAAGCGCGTGATGGCTTCAGCGCTATCGAAGGCTGGAGCGGCGAGCGTCATCTTCGTCGACTCTACTGTGGCAGCAGCGGTTGGAGCAGGCGCCGATATTCAGGGCCCTGATGGGGTGATGGTAGCATCAATTGGAGCCCAAACGACGTTCGCTGGGATTTTAGCTTTAGGGGATTCGATAGAGGTTCAAAACGACTTCGTGGGTGGAGATAGTCTCAACGAAGCTATCAGTCGTTACTTACGTGACGTCCATCAGCTGGTTATGCTTGATACGGATATCGAGGAGCTAAAAGTCGCCTTGATCGACCTTACCCATGGAGCGGAGGCGGTCGTTGCAACGCTGAAAGGGCGCCACGTAGAGACGGGATTAGATCACGAAGTAGAAGTTGACTCAACTGAATTGACAGGTGCTGTTAGGAGCGTCATTGGATCGATCTGTGACGTGGTTTTGAATACTTTGAAGCAAGCTCCCGCTGAGATTTCAAATGATCTATCAAAACAGGGTATCCACCTAGTCGGTCGAGCCAGCTTGCTCAGAGGCTTAGACGATCTAATTGAGTCGATGGTAAGAATCCCGGCACACCATCCTCCAGTTGTTGAAAGAGCGGTGGTACTTGGCGCCGCAAAGATACTTGGGCAGGTTCGCAGTTAGGTGACGAGGGTCGGATTTACTCGCCCTCTTCGATTTCGATGATTGCTTGGGCAATTTGACGCGTCTGCCAATCACGGTCGTTTACGGCGAGGAGACGAAGTCGCTCTAGGGCCTCGTCGCCTTCGTACTGCGAAAGTGCTACCGCGGCTCTCCTTCGGATATTTGTCTTGTCCTTTGTCGCCAAGAGAATAACTGGAAGCGATGACGGATCTCCGATATTGCCGATCGCAACGATCGCCGCCTCTCGAACAAGCGGGTCGTCATCTTTAGTGCCAATTTCATGTAGAACGCTTAGATGGCAAATGATCTTGGCTTCCCCGATTTCAAATAGGATCGCCTCCCTAACTAAGGGGTGGAGGTCTTGTCGCGAGATGTAGTTGTCGAAGGTATACCCAAGTGCGCGAGCGGCTCGAATTACCGCAAGAGAGCTTTCGAGATCTCCACGGTCTAGTTCGCGCTCAATATCGTTCGTCGAAATTTGGCGATGTTTAGCCAACGCGTCAATGGCAAAGGCCCTGACTCTAGGATTCGGGTCAAGTAAATATGGCCTTGCCTTTTCGTAGTTGTTCGTGTGGTAAGCCTCTACACATATCGATACGGCCTCGAGTTCACTCTCGTGAAGTGGCTTTATATTGAATCGAAATGACTCTTTGCCAGTGGTGATCTTGGTCTCCTCTATGAATTATTTGCCTAGCCCGGGATGATCACTAATAGGGATGGGATGAGATCGCCACCCAAATTGGTTCTACCGATTCGCCATTGTTTTACTTACGCTCAAACAAGCGTAGTTGCGAGGGAGTCTTCTTGAATGTCAAGATTAAGAGCCGGACTTACAAGGAATTTAGAATGAAGAAAAGGAATAGGTATCTTCTTGGCGGCGGTCTAGTTCTGTTGGTAGCACTCTTGCTGGTCGCCTTTGTACCTATCTCCTACTATTCGTTTGCACCGGGTAACGCCATAGCGGTCGAAGACCAAATTCACCTAGACAATCAAGCTATCGGGCGACAGGGCCACATCTTTATGACGGATGTCAATTTGATGCAGCTAACCCTTGGTTTAGACATAATCGATTCATTCAACAAGAACATAGACATCTATCCGGCATCGGCAATCTTTGGTTCTAGCAATCCAGGGCAAATCGTGACTCAGCAAGTAGGACAAATGATCGATGCTAAAACGGCTGCCGTAATTGCCGCATACTCCTATGCGGGGCGTAAATATACGATCCTTCCAGGAGTTGAAGTAATCAGTACCCTTCCTCAGACATCGCCATCGGTTCTCCCCGGCGATTTAATCGTTGCTGTGAATGGGGAAAGTGCGACAACACTTGCAGTAGTGGCTAAGGATATAGAAAAGGCGGGTTCGTTATTGACGCTTACCGTCTACCGAAGTTCGTCAATGGTTGGAAGCCCCGTAAAAAAGACGATTACATTGCACAAGTTTTTAGATCAAGGCAGGCAGGTCATTGGGGTAACACTAGCTCCGTCGGAGACCGTTGAATTGCAGAAACCATTCGCTATCGAGACTGGCCAGATAGGCGGGCCATCGGCCGGTTTGGCATTTACTCTTGGCATTCTCCAGCAGCTGGGAGCGATTCAAGTTGCTAGTGGAAAGAAGGTGGCAGTCACTGGGACAATATCGCCGGACGGAACCGTTGGAGATGTTGGCGGTGTGAAGCAAAAGGCTGTTGCTGTCTACAGCGCCGGAGTTCGTTTATTCATTGTCCCAGATGTTGAAGTCGCCGCTGCTAACTCGGCTGGGATCAAGGGTTTGAAGGTTGTGGGGGTGAAAACTTTGGTCCAGGCGATTGATGCGCTAATGAAGTACAAGGTTTTGCTCCGAACGCATGGCTAACAATTAGAAGTTTTAAATTCTGTGCTCCTAAGCTGTAACTAACTATGAGTGATAACCCCTTGATGTCGCAGCCGAGTGAACGACTATCTCCTAATGAGATCGTTTCTAAAACGTTTACGGTTACTAGACGAGGATTCAAGCCTGAAGAAGTCAACCGATACCTAGCACTCATTGGATCCTACATCTCTGAGCAGCATCGTTTATACGACCTTTTGGCAGCAAAGGTAAGAAGTCAAAGTACGCCACCGCAACAGGCTGAAGTGACGCCAATCCAAAGACTTGATTTAGCATCCATTACATCTGCCTTGGGGGAGGAGGCTGCAGAGATCCTCAAGAGCGCGACAGCTGCCGGAGAGTCGATCCGTGCGAAGGCAAACGAATACGCTAAATCAGTTCGTGAAGCTACTGACAGTGCAATTGCAGAACAAGAGGCGGCGCATCGACTTGCGATGGCAGAGGAGCTACAGGAACACCGGGCTGAAATCGATCGCATAACCCAAGAGGCAAATACCAAAATCACAAGCGAAGTGCAGAGAGCTGAGGAATTGGCTCGGACGCTAGTTCAGGATGCTCGTAACGAAGCGGATTCCATAGTGAGGAAGGCTAAGGATGTTAGAGCCGAGGTATATGCCGAGATCGATCGACGAACGATCGAAGCTCGCGAGATCCTTCAACTCATCGAGTCTCAAAAGTCTCAGTACACCCAGGAGCTCAGGGCGGTTCAGTCGGCGCTGAGTGATTTGCTTGGCGAGGTTGATCCCGATTTCGTAATAGAAAAAAACAGCTTGAAAGATGAAGAAACTCCTCAAAACGAAGTCTTAATCACCGATGATCAGGTCGTAGAAGTTGTCGAAAGCGTCGAACAAGGTGTTGGTGTAGGCGAGATTGACACTTACGAAACTGACGCGACGAATGAAGCTGAAAAGGAGATATCTCTACGTCCCCGTTCCACAGCTAGAGTACTGTTTTTTGACGATACTGACTCCGACGAATTTGAGGGCGGTAGCTACATAGAGCCATCACAAAGTGACGTTTCACCACAAGATGGTGGACTGGGGCGCTGGCCATCGATAGGCCAAGGTTTTACTCAATTCACAGATGATAATTCAGGTGAGATTGAGATATCTCGTGAAGTTATTACTGAATTGCCCGACTCAGAGGAGTTGGACTCAACAGAGTATGTCTCGGAGGAGTTGGAATCAATAACTATAGATAGGCCTGAAGTAGCTGCTTACACTAAGCCCAATTCAGAGCCAAATGCCTTTCAGCTTGAGAAGCGTCACGGAGACCATCAAGTAGTTGAAAGCATCTTTAGTAGGTTGTTGGATCGACCTGATGAGATTAAAGAGATCCCGTCCAACTCCGTTGAGGTCGAACTCGGATGGCAAGAAATTGCCGTTGACTCAGAGAGTGTATTTGAGACCGCAGTCAAGGATGATTTAGCTATGAATCAAGTAAGTGAAGTTGAAGATGGCAACTTATCCGAGACGATCTCATCACTTTATGAAGAGTTCTTCGCACCTCTTAGAGGCCAAGCATCACGACGTATCAAGCGCGTAGTTCAGGATGACCAAAATTCACTGCTAGAAGGCCTCAGAATTGGTGGAGTCGACGAGGCTAAGCGAATTGTGTCAGAGACAGAATCGATTGCTCGGGCGTACGCCGATGTAATGGGCTCTTTCGTTCAGCCAGTTGTGGAAGAGTCTTCGCGCTACTTTCAACGGATTCAAATTCTTCAGGGGGCGGCTGGTGGTAAGTGGAATGTCTCCGTGAAGCCGAGTGTTGAGATGAGGGCAGCAGTTGATGAACTCGCACTCGAACTAGCGGAAGAAGTCTCTACTAGAGTTCTCGGGGTCATAACAGCTGGTGTGGGTGATGAATTAGCAGCGCTTTCAACCAGGCTCGGCGCTACATTTAGGGAACTAAAGACCGAGTTCGTTGAAACGTTGGTATCGGATATGATCTCAATTCTCGTATCGACCTGGCTGATAACCTGTACCGACATCGCCAAGGTGACTTGGGTTCGGGGAGGACCGGGAGGTTGTGCGGATTGTGAAGATAACGAGTTAGAAGGCATTATTGATGTAGGGAACAACTTCCCAACCGGAAACCCGGCCCCACCTGCCCATATTGGGTGTAGATGTCTCTTAGTCCCCTATTTCGCATAAGGTTAAAATCGTAATGAAACGACCATCAGACCTACCCGTAGCCCGAAAGCGCCTTTCACGACGCCAGATTATTCTGCTCGTCGTCGTAGCGGTGATCGCAATATTGATTCTCTCGCTGAGAAGTATCGCAATCTTTTATACCGACTATCTTTGGTTTTCCTCAGTAAATCTGTCGAATGTTTGGAGTACAACTCTATCAACCAAGGTCATACTAGGTGTAATTTTTGACGTCGTCTTCTTCGCAGGGTGCTTTGTAAGTTTGACTGTCGCCGAACGTCTAAGCCTAAACGAGTCAATCGCATCGCCTGAAGAAGAGTTGATTCGGCGATTCAGGGCTTCACGAGTTCGTGTTCGAGTACTAGGTAGGGCAGCTGTATCCGCAATTCTTGCTCTAATTGTTGGATCAAGCGTTCCCTCGCAGTGGCAAAATTGGTTGCTCTTTCAAAATTCTGTTCCATTCCACCAAAGCGATCCACTCTTTCATCAAGATGCGTCGTTTTATGTCTTCAAGCTTCCATTCATCACTTTTGTGATCGGTTGGATTTTCCTGGCATTGATGGTCATTCTTTTGGCTTCGCTGGCATTCCACTACTTCAATGGCGGCATCAAAGTTCAGGGCCAGGGGCCAAGAGTCGGTTCCAAAGTTAAGGCCCACCTCTCTTTGCTTGTGGCGCTAATGGCACTCGATAAAGCGGCAGGGTACTACTTCCAGCGGTATCATCTGGTTACTTCGACTCGCGGATTCGTAGAAGGTGCCGGCTATACAGATGTCCATGCGGTTCTGCCTGCTCTTTCATTACTTGTTGTAATCTCGATTGCATCCGCAGGGATACTTATATATAACATTCGCCGACAGGGATGGGTTCTGCCCATAATCGCCGTGGGACTCTGGGCTTTGATGTCAGTAATTCTCGGAGGAATCTATCCGGCGATCATGCAACAATTCATCGTTCAGCCATCTCAAGTATCCAAAGAATCTCCATATATTGCACGAAACATCACGGCGACGAGGTACGCCTATGGCTTGAACGGAATCAATCAAGTCAATTTCGCGTATTCGCAAAATCTAACTGGAACGACGTTGAAGTCAGCAGATGCAACACTGGCAGCGGTTCGACTTTGGGATCCGATCTCTCCAATCAATACCTTCAATAAGCTCCAAGCGATACGCTCTTACTTCCAGTTCAATGCTTTAGCTGCGGATCGTTACTTTATTTCTGGTACCGAAACGCCAACCATAATCGGTGTGCGCGAACTCAATCAAGCTGATCTTCCTTCGCAGTCATGGGTCAACCTGCACCTTCAGTACACTCATGGTTACGGGGCGGTACTCGCACCGGCAAATAACGTAACCGCCGATGGAAACCCCTCATTTTCCATTAGTGACGTTCCTCCAGTGTCAAATAATGGCGC
Source organism: Actinomycetes bacterium (assembly GCA_021841935.1). Lineage (GTDB taxonomy): Bacteria > Actinomycetota > Acidimicrobiia > Acidimicrobiales > Acidimicrobiaceae > Acidithrix. The sequence goes on from JAKCDL010000002.1 coordinate 179,770, forward strand.
ACCTACAATTACTCAACCGCAGGTCTACTATGGCTTGGGTGAATCGAGCTACGTGGTTGGCAATACGTCGCAACCTGAAATTGACTTCCAAACTCAAAATGGAACTTCAGTCGAGACCCATTACAACGGATCTGGAGGGGTACCTCTAACATCCTTTATACGCCGCGGCGCTTTTGCTCTTCGGTTCTCTGATTTGAACTTGGTTATCTCCGGCCTAATTCAGCCGAATTCGAGAATCATGTACTATCGAAACATCCAAAGTGCGATAGCTAAGGCTGCTCCATTTCTCAAGCTTGACGGTGATCCGTACCCCGCGATAGTTAATGGTCGTATCGTATGGATAGTTGATGCTTACACTACGACTGACTATTACCCTTACTCTCAAGAGGTAAACGTAGCCCAGCTCCCAGCTTCTAGTGGGCTAAACACGAACTTCAATTACGTTCGCAACTCCGTGAAAATTGTTATCGATGCCTACAACGGTTCAATGGACTTTTACGTTACTGATCCGTCGGATCCAATCATCCAAGCGTACGAAAAAATCTTCCCAGGGATGTTTACGAGTGCCAACCAATTACCATCTACGCTCGCCGCGCACTTTAGATATCCAGAGGACCTTCTGAGCGTCCAGGCAAGCATGTATGGCTATTACCACATAACTAATGCTACGAGCTTCTACAATGCAGGCGATGCGTGGACGATAGCACAGGATCCAGGAACGGGACCTGTCAATCAGGCGCTTGCGAATTCAGTAAGCAATGGTAATGCTGCAAAGTTTGCACCTGAGTACCAAATGTTGCAGCTTCCTGGTCAAAGCAAGCCAACGTTTACGTTGCTTGAGCCATTTGTTCCGGTGTCTCAGTCAGGTGCGCAGCAAAACTTGACTGGATTCTTAGTCGCCGGCAGCGATCCGGGTAGCTACGGAAAGTTGTACGACTATGTCACACCTCGCGGGCAGCAACTTGATGGCCCAGCGCTTATAAACGCTCGAATCAACGCCACAACGGCAATTTCGCAGCAGATAAGCCTCTTAGATCAACATGGCTCGCAAGTAAGCTTCGGAACGACGCTAATGGTCCCCGTCGGACAGTCGTTGCTCTACATAAGGCCGCTCTACGTAGCTTCAGTGCAGAATTCGTTACCAGAGATCAAGCAAGTGATCGTGGTGTACGGTACCCAGGCTGCGATGGAGCCAACGCTTGCAGGTGCTCTAAACGATATATTTGGAACGGTGTTGCCAAATGTTGAAGGAGCAGGGAGCGTGACTTCGGGTGGATCTGTGCCTTCCAGCTCATCGACTTCGACTACGACGGGAAGCAACTCAAATATTCCGCTGGTTACACAAGCGCAGCAGTTATATTCTCAAGCTCAAGCGGCTCTAAAAGCTGGCAACTTGGGTTCTTACCAGAGTTATGTAAACCAGATAGGGTCGATTCTTTCTCAGCTGAATTCTTCGAACTCAGGTGGAAGCACTTCCACATCCACATCGACGACTACGGTCACGACTCCTAAGGCTGGTGCTGCAACATCGGCATAAGCTAAATAACTCGTCTCAGCTACAGGAATGCTGCCCATTTCGATTATGATGTTTAAAGCACATCGCGGGGTGGAGCAGCATGGTAGCTCGTCGGGCTCATAACCCGAAGGTCGTAGGTTCAAATCCTGCCCCCGCCACTACGTAAGCCCTGACAGAGTAAAGCACTGTCAGGGCTTTACTTTTAGCCGTGCTAGGCCCCCACCGGTTGGATCGGCACCGGGCTCCGCGCGCCAGTTGCAAAAGGCTCAGGCAAAACAGAGCGCCTTTGTGGCACGCCAGTATGGAGGTTGCCCCTGGGGTCCCGCGGCACGACTAGAAGTGCCTGATTATCTTCTTCATCTACGGTGGTAGACCAGTCATCCGGTGGCCAGATCGTTAGTTAGTCGATGTATAGAGAACAAAATGGTTCACCGGAAGTTAGCGTGCTCGGATAAAAGTGATTGAGGTACCGACATGAAAGGGTTACGGCGAACCATACCCTTTTTTCCAATTGCTATCAGAGGGAAAGTTGCGAGGGTGTTGTTGTCAAAGGCTTCTTGTAGATTCACTCTATAAAAATAATCAATGAGGCCAAGTTGCCTATTATCGACCCAGGTGAAGTTGATTTTCGATGTCGTATATGTGGTGCTCGATATCGTGCATTAGATAGATGGCGAACGTTTCAACTGTGAAGCGTGAGCCATTGCTTCTCAGTCCTCTTTTGCTCCAGTCATCTTCCTCAACTTGGCTAAAGGCCATCGAAAGTAGTTCTGAATTTTTACGAAGTTCTACGAGGACCTCGTCGGGGTTTTGATTTTCGTAGTCCTTTTCGATGGCGTTTTGATCTTGATCCCAGTTGTCAAATTGGGCGTCATCAATTGTCAACATCTTTGTGAGGCGTTCGTTAAAGAGCTCAAGTACATCTCGGACGTGGCATGAGTACTCGAGAGGAGACCAGATTCCCTCTGATGGTCGCAAAGAAACGTTAGGGTTGGCAAGAGCCTTCTCGTAATATTTGGTAGCTTCTGCTAAGCGCGATGAGGTCTCGCGTGCGGGGTAAGGTTGGAACGAACATTGGTTGCAACCTTCAGTAATTACGAATGTCCAATCTTTATCGTCTGGAACTATCTGGTCATATGCCATGAGATGCCCTTTGGTTCAAATATCTTCGTCTAGCTGACACTAGATGGTTGTTCAATCATTTCCACTTGAAGTGAACGAATAATCTTCCGAAGTTATCTGAGTCTTTTTCAATTCGGTGGTACTTTGATTTGACCTCTTTTTGTTCTAGATATCGGATTACGTGTTTTTTGAGTTGTCCGCTTCCTTTGCCTGGGATTATTTCAATGGAGGCTGCCTTGATGCGCTCAGCCTCTTCAAATGCATCATTGAGGGCGGCATCGATCGCCTTTGAGCTGTTGTATATCGGATGAAGGTCAACCTTGATCTTGGATGCCACCCTTTAGCCTCCTTTGATGCTGCACTCTTTTGAGTGCTACCAAATTGTTACGCGTTCGTCTTTCGCCATCCACATCCCTGATGATTCGTCGGTCCCAAAGGCCTCGTGAAAGGCGTCGAGATTTCGAACGATCTGATTGCATCTAAATTCGCTAGGTGAGTGCGGGTCGATGGCGAGAAGCCGCTCCATCTCAGGGTCTCGACGTTTTTCGCGCCATGCTTGTGCCCAGGATAAAAAGAATCTCTGGGCACCTGAATAACCGTCGATGGATGGCGCATCATTACCGTTTAAATGGATTTGATAAGCCTTCCAGGCGATCCCAAGACCTCCCAAGTCACCGATATTTTCTCCGACGGTAAGTTCGCCATTGACTTTTAGATGTGGCGTCTGTGCCGGTGAAAGGGAACCGTACTGGTCGATTAGTTTCTTGGCGCGTAGCTCGAACGCGCTTCGATCTTCGTCGGACCACCAGTTCTCCATCTTTCCGCTGCCGTCAAATTTAGAGCCTTGGTCGTCGAATCCATGGCCGATTTCATGGCCGATGACGGCTCCGATTGCCCCGTAGTTGGCAGCATCATCGCTGTCTTTGTCAAAGAATGGAAATTGTAAAATAGCCGCGGGAAAGACGATTTCGTTGAAGCCGGGGTTGTAATAGGCGTTTACTGTTTGAGGATTCATAAACCACTCATCGCGGTTTACTTCGCTGCCGATCTTAGACATTTCGTAGTTGTGATTGAAGAGGGAAATCGCGTAGATATTTTCGACGAGAGAGTCCTTTGAGATTTTCAACGAACTGTAGTCGCGCCACTTATTCGGATAGCCGATCTTTGGAGTGAATTGTTCGAGCTTTTCAATCGCCTTAGCTTTGGTGTCTTCACTCATCCATTCAATCTCGAGGATACTTCGGCGATATGCTTCGATTAGATTGGCCACCAAGTGATCCATTGACTTCTTGGCCTCTTCGTCGAAGTGGCGTTTGACGTAACTTTTTCCTACGGCTTCACCGACGGCTCCATTTAGGAGACCAACAGCGCGTTTCCATCTTGGTGCTAATTCTGGAGTTCCCGTCAGAGTCTTTGAGTAGAAATTGAAGTGAGCTTGGACGAATGGATCACTCAAATAGGGTGACATCGTTCTTACGATTCCCCACTTGAGCCATGCCTTTAAAACGTCAAGAGGGGTATCGACGATTACGGTTGCTACTTTGTCGTAGTAGCTTGGCTGCCTGATTACGATCTCGTCCATCGTTGAAACTATTGAATTGATCCCATTGAAGTAGACTTCGATAGCCTTTGAGACTCTCGTTTCGGCCCCGGCGATCTTACTTTGCAGTTCCTTCCATGTTGAAAGATTGTAAGTTTTACTTTGGTCTCGGCATGTAACGTTATCCCAATGGCAGCTTGCGATATGGCGCTCGAACTCAACGATCTTTGCCGCAATTTTTGCACTTTCGTCTATTTCGATCAGGCTTAGCGATCGAGTTACGTGCCCTTCATAACTTTCAACGATTGGAGCAAATCTCTCCTCTCGGTAGTACTGTTCGTCAGGAAGGCCAAGGCCGCTTTGCTCGAGGAAGAGGATGTAACGGCTTGGATTACCAGGGTCGTTGTCTACAAATGCTCCGAAGAATGATGGAAAGTTCGTGGGGATACTCTTTGCTAGAAATCCAAAGAAATCTTCTATAGTCCCGATTGCATCGACTTCGTTTAATACCGGCAAGATAGGCGAATAACCGAGTTCATTGATGCGAACTTCATCCATGAATGATCTGTAAAGGTTTCCGATCTTTTCTTCTTCTGGGTCGACAGGAGCTGTGGATGCCTCTTCTGCAATCTCTCTTACCGCAACTTCAGCGGCCTCTGCTAGCTTTGCAAACCATCCGTAACGCGCTTTGTCAGAGGGTATCTCGCTATTTCGTATCCACTCACCGTTCATATGCATAAATAGGTCATCTTTAGCAGAGACGGCCAAATCCATGCCATCATTGCGAATTCCAGAGTTCTTTGCCATAGCCCTATCATAGCCGATGACTCGAATCAACTTTTTACTCTTCAAATGCCGCGGTTATCTTTGGAAGGGATTTGAGTTGAAGAGTAACTGAGTCCAATTCTTCAAAATAGTGTTAAGGGAACTATGGCAAGAATTCTCCTACTCCATCATGTCCTTGGAGCTACTCCTGGATTGTCAAGATTCAAGGAAAGACTCGAAGCCTTGGGGTTAGAGGTTGTCATGCCCGACCTCTTCATGACAAATACCTTCGACAACGTTGACGATGGTTTGGAATATGCAGAGTCTCACTGGAATGAAGTACTCGATGCAGCAGATGGGGTCGTATCCTCAAATGTACCTTTTGATGCAATCATAGGGGTATCCTTTGGGGCGCTGATTGCTTCACGGCTCTCTAGGTATTTAGATATTCATTCGTGCAATTTGATTTACATCTCTGCCTTTGTGCCACCGGAAGTATCTTCGATGGTCCCGACCAGACCTAAGGTGACCGTCATCGCATCAGGAGATGACCCTTATTTTGATGGAGAGGACCAGATCTCCCTTGCAACTTATTCCGAGGAGTTTACCGAAACAGTAAAGCACATCTTTGTTGGTAGATCTCACTTTTTTATCGACGACTCTCATGCGGAGTACTCCGATGCACTCTTTGAGATCACCATAGAAAAAATCTGTCAGAGCCTAGAAGGTCAAGGTATAGCTATCGAAGGTCGCGGTCGCTCTGATTTAGATTCGAAAAGGGCCCTAGTTGAATTCTTGGAGACTGACTTCGACGACCCGCGTCTCATTTACTGTACGCAAAGGTACCGACAGGAGCTCTATCTCCAGATTGGGATCGATCCGGTAACCGACGAAGAATTGAAAGAGTTCAACAGTAAGGGTGTCGGACGTTTTTTTGTTGCACTCTTCGGGGGTGACGCTGTAGGTACGGTCACTCTAGCCGCTCTAAAAAATGATGATTTTGAAGTAAAAAGGTTGTGGGTTTCTCCTTTGGCGAGGGGAATGGGAGTTGGCAGAGGGCTAATGGACCGTCTCGAGTCAGTTGCACGTGAGATGGGGTGTAAGAGGCTTTTATTAGATACCCACGCAGATCTAACTGAGGCAGTTGGCCTATACCGGGCTCTTGGATATCGCGAGGGAAGCGCCTATAACGAAAACCAAAGAGCTCAAATCTGGATGTCCAAAGTCATAGAGTGAGATTCGGGATGAACTTATTTTGCCTAGATAGACTTTTGTCAGTTTTTGGACGTGCTAGCCGCCATTTTAAAGTGGGAGATCGATTTTGAGTGTGAAAGCCGTAAGGGCAGCGTTGGTGGACTTTTTGCTCGTGCTTGCATTTGTCGTCATCGGACGAAAAAGTCATGGTCACGGTGAAAGCCTAAGTGGTGTCTTCTCTACTTTTTGGCCGTTTTTGGTTGGACTTGTGGTGGGTTGGTTAGCGTCTAGAGGCTGGAAGAACCCTATCCAAGTAAGGCCGACGGGGCTAATTATTTGGGTTTTGACCGTTGGAATCGGTCAGATACTTCGTGTGATTTCAGGTCAAGGAACCGCATTCGCCTTTATCCTTGTGTCGTTGGCTTTTCTGGGTTTAGTCCTGATTGGGACTCGAATCACCTTCGGTTTGATCGATCGGAGGCTAGAAAAGTCTCGAGCCTAACGAGGCGATACGACGAACTTGGGAATCATATATGGCTATTTTGACTTTCGATGTGGTTGAAGAGAGCGACAGTGCTCGCAACGGAGTTGTAACTATCGGCTCTAAAAGTTATCAGACTCCGGTTTTCATGCCAGTTGGAACAAGAGGAACGATTAAAGCTGCAACGGCAAAAGACGTGGCCGATATCGGCTTCGATGTCGTTCTTGGAAACACCTACCACTTAATGCTAAGGCCTGGATCTAAGGTGATTCAGAGCATTGGAGGCTTGCATAAGTTTGCTGGATGGGATCGGTTGATGCTCACCGATTCAGGCGGATTCCAAGTTATGTCTTTGGGGGCCAAGTTCGATGAAGGTGGGGTCCGCTTCAAGTCGATCTACGACGGGGCAAATGTATACCTAACTCCAGAGGGTGCCGTAACAACGCAAGAGGAGATCGGCGCCGATATTGCTATGGTACTTGACGTCTGTACAAATCTTCCTGCTACCAGAGACCAGCTGCAGCGCGCCATGGACTTGACCCATGCTTGGGCAAAGCGAGCTCGATCGGCTAAGTCTCGAGAAGACCAGGCGCAATTTGGAATAGTCCAAGGCGGATCTGAAGATGATCTACGACAGGTGAGCGCTCAAGCGATAGTCGATATTGGATTCGAAGGCTATGCAATCGGTGGACTAGCTGTTGGGGAAAGTCGTGAAGATATGCTTAGGTCCATTGAATCAACCACGCCATTTCTTCCCAACGATCGCCCTCGTTACCTTATGGGAGTGGGTGATCCAGTAGGGGTCGTTGAATCCATTGCGCGCGGGGTGGATATGTTCGACTGTGTTGCTCCCTCGCGCTTGGCACGCCACGGTGGTGCTCTTACCTTCCAGGGCAAGGTTCATGTCAAGAATAAGAAGTACGAAGAGGCGGATGAACCCATTGAAATGGGTTGTCCATGTCTTGCGTGTCAGCGATTTCCGATTGCACTGATTAGACACCTATTACTAGTCGGAGAATCGACTGCAGGAACCTTGCTGACGATCCATAACCTCACCTTTATGCATCGCTTAGTAGCAGGAGCGCGCAGTGCGATCCGTGAAAAATCCCTTGATCGGTATGTAACAACCATTCGAAGTGCTTACGCCCGCTAGGCTAATTTGGGTTAATTATTCAATTTTCGGCGTCGAGTTTCCGCGCCGTTCGCTTATTTGTTTTGGGAGAGTCCGGAAATGTCTCTTTTAGCAGCCGCTTCGACAAGCAGTGGGAGTTCCATCTCTCTATTTCTACCGCTAGTGCTCTTCGCTGGAATATATTTTTTAGTCCTTCGACCGAGGGCCAATAAGGCTAAGGCTGCGCAAGCCCAAGCTCGTTTGGCAGATGTCGGCGATCGAGTGATGATGACCTCTGGAATGTTGGGTCGAGTTGTTGGAATCAATGATGAGACCGTTGCTGTAGAGGTATCGCCCGATCTCGTACTAACGTTCGCGAAGAGGGCAATTAGCCGTCGCCTTGACGAAAGTGATCCTCTCTACGTAGCCTTCGACCCCGACACTGAGGAAGATAGTGACGATGATAGTGTCGAGGATGAGTCGATTAGCGATGAGGCGACAGAGAAGGGCGAAGACGCCTCAAACGAAGGCGAAGTCAAGTAAGTATCTAAGGGTCAAGTGAGTCGCAGCCGATAAGGTTCGGCGTTGCGTTTTCTACTAGGAAAGATAAATGAAACGATCTTCTTTGATCATGGTCCTGGCAACTGTGGTGATATCGTTAGGCGCCTTTTTTGCGGTGTTAGCCCTCAACTACAAGCCGGTATTAGGCCTCGATCTTCAGGGAGGGCTGTCGGTGGTCTATGCGCCGGCGCATCCCGTGAGCCAGGCAACGCTAAATGAGACGATCTCAATTATTTCCAATAGGGTTAATGGCCTTGGCGTGGCAGAGCCGAACATATCGGCTCAAGGTCACAACATAGTCGTGCAGTTGCCCGGCGTTAAAGATCCACAAGCCGCACTAAAAGTTGTTGGTCAGACGGCAACTCTTCGGTTCCGCCCTGTCCTATGTAGTACGACTGCATACGTGGCTCCTCCTAAGTCACTTCACCTGACTGCGGCCGAGCTAAAGCCAACGTGCCCGACGACGGCGACAAATTCGAATCTGCTCTCGTATGTACCTTCAACTACTGCGCAAAATGACACGGCGAATGCAAATGTGCTCTTGCCTCAGATCACTAATAACGTTGTCACTGCACGTTATGTACTTGGTCCAACCCTGATGACGGGTGCTTCGCTCAAGACCGCGATAGCAGGTCTTGATTCGACTGGCAACTGGATTGTTCAGTTCACACTCACGAGCAAGGGCTCTCCGCTCTTCGATTCAATCGCAAGGCAGTACTACCAAAAGAACATCGCAATCGTTCTCGATGGAAATGTGATAAGTGCTCCAACGATAAATTCCACTTCCTTTGGTGGCCATGGTCAAATCTCTGGTTCGTTCAATCAGTCACAAGCCGATAATTTGGCGCTGGTTCTTCGATACGGTGCACTTCCGGTTCAGCTTGTGCAGCAGACAGTTCAAACGGTGTCACCGACGCTGGGTGCAGCATCACTTAAGGCTGGCGTCTTTGCTGGTCTTATTGGATTGATCGCAGTGATGCTTTACACGATCTTTTACTACAGAGCTTTGGGCGTAGTAGTTGTTACTGGGTTGGCTACCACGGCGGCTCTCCTCTGGGCAATAATTTCATACATCGGACATTCGAGTGGATTGACTCTTGATCTCTCCGGAGTAACGGGTCTAATCGTCTCGATCGGTGTCACGGTTGACTCCTATATCGTCTTCTTTGAACGGTTAAAGGACGATGTACGCGATGGCAGGTCAATTAGAGCATCGATCGACAGAAGCTTCAAAAAGGCATTTAGGACGATCGTCGCAGCTGACCTCGTCTCATTCATTGGAGCGTTGCTTCTCTACCTATTGTCGATCGGCCCTGTTAGAGGATTCGCTTTCTTCCTTGGACTTTCGACTTTGCTTGACGTGATTACCTCGTATACCTTCACGCGTCCACTAGTTATCTTGCTTGGTAGGAGTGAGACGTTCACGCGAGCACGTTGGTTGGGAGTCGCGCGCGGTTTGGCTGTAAGTAACGTATAAGTTGCGCTAACACAAAGTTTTAGGGAATCAAATGGAAAGTCAAGTTGTACTGGAAAAAGAGTCTCTTTGGAGTCGTCTTTATTATGGCCACACTAACTACAGTTTTGTAAAGAACCGTCGTCGTTGGTATACGATTTCGGCAATCGTAATATTGATTGGTATCGGCGCCCTTTTCGTAAGAGGCCTCAACTTTGGAATTGAGTTCAAAGGCGGAACGTCGTGGCAGGTTACTAATTCGTCGCTAACCGTCTCTCATGCTAAAAGCGCGATTTCACCGGTCGGACTTCATCAAGCGGTGATCGTGGCGCTTGGTTCTGGCAAAAATACGACAATCGAAGTCCAGGCCGACCTCTCAAGATACCCCGTATCGCAGCGATCCACTATCGAGAATCAAGTAACCGCCGACCTCGCGAAGGCGGCCAATGTCCCTCAGTCGAAGATCTCGCTAAATGACGTTGGACCTACGTGGGGTGGTGAGATTACATCCAAAGCCATCAGGGCTCTTATCGGTTTCTTTATCGCAATTGCACTTTATATTGCTATCCGTTTCGAAGTTAAGATGGCCCTTGCCGCTTTGATCGCTGTCGTTCACGACATTTTGGTGACAGTCGGAATCTACGCGATCGTTGGTTTTGACGTAACTCCGGCGACGGTTATTGCTCTATTGACGATCTTGGGTTACTCCTTGTATGACACCATAGTCGTCTTCGATAGAGTCAAAGAGAATGTGAAAGATCTCGTTGACAGCGGAAAGATGCGTTATAGCGACGGTGTCGACAGATCTATGAACCAGGTCTTGATGCGCTCGATGAATACTTCGATCGTTGCGATTATCCCGATTCTGTCAATCCTTATAATTGGCGCCGAGATATTGGGCGCTACGACGCTTCAGCAATTTGGTTTGGCCTTGTTTATTGGCCTAACGACTGGTGCATACTCATCACTCTTTGTTGCGTCTCCAATCTTGGCCACACTTAAGGAGCGAGAGGCAAAGTACCAACAGATCGCTACCCGTGTTGCTTCGAAGGAGGCCAAGGCTGAAAAGGCCGCTCGTACGAAGTCCAAGGGAGAGGGGGCGGAGTCGAAGGCTAGAAGTAAGACAAAGCGCAACTCGAATAGCAGGCAACAGCCCGTGGTTGAACAGCTCGGACAAGTCATTGTGGATCGCACTTCGAATGACTCTGCGTCAATACTTGACGAAGCCGATGTGGAAGTTGGTGACGACTTCGATGACTCGGCTCTGCAAGAAGGCGCTAGTACTGACTTGCAAGTAACTGAGGCGAATGGTTCGGTAAATGAAGCTGAAGTAGTTGAAGATGAAAATAGGGTTCGACCTAAGTTAATTGAACCAGGTAGTCGTCAACTTCGTTCAACTTCTCGTCGAAGAAGATAGTTAACTAAAAAGCACCTAAGCAACTTATTGACGAATGGGTGTATCTTTAACTTATGGTACCTGGCGTAACTGCAGATTTTGAGGCCGGTTTACTCTCTGGCATTGTTGACTCCTATTTGGCTCGACGGCCAAATGGCGACGTTTCGATGATCCAAGAGGCCTTCAAGACTGCCGTAAAGATGCACGACGGACAGTTTCGCCGTTCGGGAGAACCTTATGTGACGCACCCGATCGCTGTCGCGAGAATCGTAACTGAACTCGGTGTTGATGAAACTACGATCTGCGCGGCACTCCTTCACGACACTGTTGAAGATACTCCAATGAATTTGGAAGAGATCTCGGAGAGATTCTCCTCCGACGTGGCTGCGATAGTTGATGGGGTCACAAAGCTCGATCGCTTGTCATTCGATTCAAAAGAGGAGCAGCAAGCGGCGACGGTTCGCAAGATGATCATTGCAATGGCGAAAGATCCGCGAGTCCTTATCATCAAGCTTGCTGACCGGCTTCACAATATGCGTACTCTAGCGGTGCTCCCAGAGTGGAAACAGCGGCGAACGGCCCAAGAGACTATGGATATCTACGCGCCGTTGGCACATCGTCTTGGTATTCAAGAGATTAGGTGGCAACTTGAGGATTTGGCATTTGCTGCACTACAGCCAAGGCGATATGCCGAAATTGAGCAAATGGTGCAGATCCGCAGTCCTGAGCGAGAGACCTCCATTCAACAACTTTTAGATGGACTCAAGAAACGATTAGCGGACGTCGGAATCGTCGCTGAGATCAAAGGCAGGCCGAAGCACCTTTGGTCTATCTATGAAAAGATGGTCGTAAAGACCAAAGAATTTGATGATATCTACGACATCATCGGCCTTCGAATCATCTGTGAGTCGGAGAAGGATTGCTGGGCCTCTTTGGGAGTGGTTCATGCACTTTGGAATCCAGTCCCTGGTCGGTTTAAAGACTACATCAACACTCCAAAGTTTAATCTGTATCAGAGCTTGCACACAACTGTTATTGCACCAGGTGGTAACCCTCTTGAGGTGCAACTTAGAACATTTGAAATGCACCAGAGAGCTGAATTTGGAATTGCGGCACATTGGGGATACAAAGAGGGAAGCTCTTCAGCGGAGATGGCGTGGCTGGGGAGAATACTAGATTGGCAAAAAGACACACCAGACCCCATTGAATTCCTGGAAAACTTGAAGCTCGATCTAGAACTAGACGAAGTCTACGTTTTTACCCCGAAGGGCAAAGTGGTTTCATTGCCTGCGAAGGCGACCCCAATCGACTTTGCATACACCATTCACACCGAGGTTGGCCATCGATGCATAGGTGCGAAGGTGAATGGACGACTTGTGCCACTCGATTCAACACTTAAGTCGGGGGACACGGTAGAGATCTTTACCTCTAAGGTTGAAAGCGCTGGCCCATCTCGAGATTGGCAGGCGATAGTCGTCACTCCTAGGGCTAAAAGCAAGATTCGTCACTGGTTCTCACGTGAGCGTCGCGAGGATGCATTGGATCGTGGTCGCGATGAAATGATCAAAGCGATGCGCAAAGAGGGTCTTCCAGTTCAAAAGATCTCAGGTGCTGAGCAACTTCATAAGATTGCAACGAGCATGGGTTTCACTGAGGTCGATGCTCTGTACATCTCAGTTGGCGAAGGTCATACGTCTGCCAAAGGCGTAGTGCAAAAGATGTTGAGAGAGTTCTCGACTGAAGAGACCGAAGTTCAGATACCGACGACGGTAAATACCAATCGACGCACCAATCGCAAGCGAAAGACCCCTGGGGTTTACGTTGAAGGCCTTGATGATGTAGTAATCCGATTTTCTCGATGCTGTTCACCGGTGCCTGGCGACGAAATTATTGGATTTGTGACACGGGGAAGAGGTGTTTCGGTCCACCGTGCTACGTGCTCCAACGCCGTTGCTCTCGCCGGTTCATCGAACGAACGCATGATCGATGTCGAATGGGACACAGATTTTGCCAACTCTGTCTTTTCTGCAATTATTGAGATTCGCGCACTAGATAGGGCGCGACTACTAGCTGATGTTGCCCGTGTTCTAGCTGAACACCACCTAAATATTTTGTCTTCGAGTACTCAAGCGGGTGTAGACAGAATATCAAGAATGCGATTCGAATTCGAATTAGCAGACCCCTCGCATCTTGAGTCTGTTCTAACTGCACTACGGCGTCTTGATAGCGTATACGACGCCTATCGGGTTGTTGAGGGTGCAGGTAGCGATGCTGAAGCGATATCGGCAAAACACTAATCTGTACACTGTCGTTGTGCAGAGGAGATAACAGTTTCTGAAGTAATCTTTCCGGTAGAGGCGTTGAAGCGCGAGCTTGTTGTGGGATCGATACACGTAGCTCCGCATGTCGTGATAGACGTGACCTCGCTCTTTGGTAGTGGATGGTACGCGGCAACTCTGTTTTTGGTCGCTGATGAAGCGTCGCTTGAGCCATTTGTGGTAGTCACGAGTGGCGATGTCAAGAGCGGCAAGGCTATAAGGTTCACGGATCAGGCTGAGAACACCTATGAGGTTCAGGTTTTTCTGAACCCAGGCGATCGGGTTCTGCTCTCCTTGTCATCGCAAGGTTTGGTACTCATCTCAATCGATTTGCAAGTTACAAAGGTAAGTCGATTGAGTGCGATTACAAGGTCGGCAATTAGCAATCTCGCCGCCGAGAAGGGTATTTCAAAGGTTCTCGACCCTCTTCGAAAGGTTCGTGAGGCGCAATCGAAAGATGATTTCATTGGAGTTGTCTCAGAGCTCAAGGCTGCTGTCTCGGTGGCTACAGGGTCCCTCTCAGAGCGAAAGCTGTTTAGGGGTCAATTGGACGCGGACCTGATACATCTGTTGCAGATTGATCAAGCTAGAACAAGGTTTACCTCTCTAATAGTACAGATATCGATAGACGGGATCTTTGATGACCAATGGCGAAGATGCCTCGGGTCCCTTATGTCGATGATCGGTCTTTCAAAGATCTGTCTTATCGTCAGCGGCCAAAGCGTCCCCAAGCTTGAAGCTGTCAAATTCATTGAACGAATGTCGATCCTTTACGGGGTAGTGGCTTCATTTGAGTTGGACGCATTGAGCAACCTTGAATCAACGGCGATGTTGCTTTGTTCAACTGCTAGGGAGTATCGCCCCGATTCATTATTTGTCGCTTCTAGCTATTTTGGTGACGAGGCACTAGCTGTTTACGGTACACCCCTAGTGCGGGATGTAACTGGTACGAAGGTAAAACGCTTGGGGCTCCCCACCTTTCAAAGGCACCTTGCCCTGGCATCATCAGTCTTTGTTGAAACCGCGATCTTCGACGCTCTTCGTTTTTCGCAGGAGAGATTTGGAGGTTTCGAGCCATTCTCAAAGGCCTCGACGGCGGATGTCTACTTTGAAGTAGCAAACCTTTCAACTGCAAGTTTTATCTTTATCGACGAGCCGCTTGCCCTCTTCGAATCGAGTGGTAACAAAGGCGTCTTCAGGTACAGTTCGAGCTTCGAAAACGATAGATATGCCAAGCTTCTTGACATCGCCGAACCAAATGTATCGCACGAGATATTCGATGAATTGAATACCAAGATTATCAGACGAAATCCAAAGTTGTCGCCTTCGGTCGCCGTTGTGATTCCGATGCGTGACCGTGCCGATCTAACTCGTAATTGCGTGGCTTCTGTAAGGCATAATTGCACGTATCCTAACTATCGCCTCATTGTCGTAGACAACGGATCGGTAGAAGTTGACTCTAAAGAGCTCTTCGAGGAGCTTTCGCAAGATGGGATTTCGATTATCTCGTATCCATTTGACTTCAACTTTGCCGCCATTACCAATTTTGCCGTTGATAATGTAGATGACGACTTCGTCCTGCTCCTAAACAACGATATCGAGGTCAAAGAGGGGGACTTTATCTCAGAGATGGTAGCCCTCGCTCTTTTGGAGGATGTGGGAGTCGTTGGTCAAAAGTTGCTCTACCCTGATGGCGACGTTCAGCACTGTGGCGTACGTCTTGGTATCGGGGAGGCCATGACTGAGCACTTTCAAATGCGCGTCGAACAACCTGAATTTGGGCAATATTTAGCCCCAGTTCAATTTTCTGCAGTTACCGGTGCGGCGATGCTTTTATCGAGAACACTCTTCCAAGAGGTCGGTGGAATGGATGCCACACATCTGAAGGTCTCTTATAACGACATAGATCTTTGCTTGAAGGTGCGCTCTGCTGAAAAGATCGTTATCAATAATCCCTTCTCTGAGATTATTCACTTTGAGTCAAAGAGTAGAGGAATCGACGGTATCTCCCTCGAAAAGATAAAAAGAAACACTAACGAGCGTGCATACATGGTGGCTCGATGGGACGAGTTCTTTACGAGCGATTCGCTATGGCCATCGACGATTTAAATTAATTTAGGGCGTGAATGAAATGAATTTAATTAGAGCATCAAAGCGCATCGAAGTTCCGATTTTACTTCCATCGATAGCACCCTACGATGCAATTTCGACCCACGTAATTGAATTGCGGGACGGTCTACGTAGTCACGGAATCGAAGCTGTTATATATGCGGATGAAATAAAACCTCAAATTGCATCTGAAGCTAGGGGCTATCGCCGACTGATCGCGCGTCCATACTCTGAACGTAGATACTTTTTATATCAATTGGCCACTGGTTCAAATATTTATAGATTTATCAGGTCAAGAAAAGAGCCACTTTTGGCTCAGTTCCATAACATTACACCACGTAGAGAGTTTGTGATGTGGGAGCCAGGGATTTCCACGTCTATGGCGTTAGGGCGACGCCAGCTCGAGCTCCTTAGTCAACGCGTTGATTTGGCACTTGCAATATCTCCTTATAATGCCCGCGATCTGATTGAGGCTGACTACCGAAAAATTGTGTTGTCCCCTCCGCTTATCCGACACCTTCCATCCGATGGAGTTGGCTCGGAACACCGAGAAGTTGCGGTAGCGCCAACTCTTCTTTTTGTAGGCCGATTAGCTCCAAATAAAGCTCAGGAAGATTTGATTCGAGCCCTACGAGCATATAACGATAATTTTTCTCCGAGGGCCAAGTTAATGATTGTTGGGAGTGAGACTGTGGCGGGATATGTCAAATATTTGAAGGAGCTAGCTGTAGTGCTAGAGCTTGATGGAGATGTTGACTTTATTTCAAATGTTGATGATGCCGAGCTCCTTCGACTCTACAGGACTTCGGATTTATTTGTATCCGCATCTCATCACGAAGGTTTCGGCTTTCCTTTTATTGAGGCAATGCGAAATGATTTGCCAAGCGTAGCCGTTTCGACAAGCGCAATTCCAGAGACGATTGAAGATGGTGGCATTACTTTAACCGACAACGATCCCGTTATCATGGCGACAGCCTGGAACGTTTTGCTTCACGACAAAAGCTTACGAAGGGCTGTAATCGAAAACGGACGTAAAGTCGCCGAAAAGGTCAGCCTTTCAGAAAATCTAGGCGCCAATTTGAGGGCTCTAGCTAATGCCTTCCCAATTGAAGGTTTTAGTGCGGAGCCGCTATTTTTCGATAAGGACCTGGTAAAAGCCAGAACCTAGTACCCATATCTCAATTTAGCGGTTGACTTCGATCTAGTTCTCTTTTCATCTCGCGAAATCCTTCTTCGATCGCCCTCTTGGCATCGTTTAGGAGTTTCGTCGACGATACCACTATGTCCTTTGAAACCCGTAGAGGTGTAGACCCTTGGATCTTTTTATCGACTTTGATCTTTGAGTAGATTCCGGCGGATGCGCCGGCGGCGGCTCCAATCGCAAACCATATCGTTCTTTTCGCCATCTTCTTATCTCTCTCGCTTTCGTCTAAACACTGAAATGGCTGCCTTTGAACCCACGCTTATGGCTCGCAATCTGCGAATTGGGGCATTGATAGTCCGAAGTGCTCCCTTTGATGTTGTATTGAGAACTTCAGTTGCTGACATCGTCGTATCTATGAGATCGTCAAGTTTGTCGAGTTCTAGATTTGTGATCTTGAGGGTGCCCGATGCGCTTTCAGATAGCCTTACCAATTCGTCACGTATCTCTAGAACCGCACGATCAAGGTACTTGGCGATAATTGATGCGCGTTTTATGGTTGACAAAGCAATTAGAGCTGTCACGAACGACACGCAAGCTGTAATGGCGGCGATGATCTCAATCGTCATTCAACCCTCCTAGCGAACATGACCGTTATTAGATCTTAATTTGCTATCGACGACTTCTGTTCGTTAGCTTGGTTTTGGTGCCATCGGATGAAAAATTTAAATCGGAGAAGATCGTGAGCGAGAGGGATGAGATTGTTGGGCGGTCAATCGATCTAGGGGGAATCTCGGTTGATAGGTTCCTGCCTAAGGCTAAATTGCGAACGGTTGGTCCTTGGTGTTTTGTGGATCGCATGTCTAATCTCAACGATCCACTGCTTGCCGCGATGGAGGTAGCACCCCACCCTCATATGGGGCTCTCTACCGTCACGTACCTATTGAAGGGAACGGTGGAACACCGTGATTCTCTAGGTAATCTTATCGACATTGTGCCTGGGCACATAGATGTGATGACTGCGGGAGCAGGAATTAGCCATAGCGAAGTTTCGCGCTCTGGGCAAGCTTTGATGGGTCTTCAACTCTGGGCTGCATTGCCCTCCGCAACATATCTTGGACAATCTGGTTTCAGACATTTTTCGAGCGGTAATAGCTTCGAGGTTCAAGACTTCGAAGTTGAACTAATTTCTGGTAATTTCATGGACGAAAGTTTTGATGTCGGACTATCACATTCGGCCCTCTGCGTAATCATTACAGCTAAGTCCAATTCCTTTGAACTCAAACTCAACCCTATGTTGGAGCATATCTTTGTTCCGATAGTTGGTGATCTTCAATTTGATGATGTAGCGTCTGGTAAAGCTGCTTTCTTGCATGAAGTTGACTCACTGCGATTTAGTGGAACGGTTGGTTCGAAGTTCATGGTGTTAGGTGGCGAACCGTTTGGTGAGAAGATTTTGATGTGGTGGAACTTCGTTGGAAGAAGTTGGGATGAGCTGACGGAGGCTCGACGACAATGGAATCAAGACGATGGTCGGTTCGGAAGTTTCTCGTCAAGCTATTCCAGAATCGAAGCTCCGCAGATGCTTCGTTAACGCAGCATTTTTACCAAAAAAATAAGTAGCCGATCGTCTACATAGACATTGATTTGATTGTCGGCAAAACCGCTCATAGTTGTCGATCCGAAATCTCCCTGTTGCTTAGATATGCGAGGATCCATAAAGAAGGGGACCTTTTGGGGTCCCCTTCTTATCTTGTTGGTGTATGCGGTTTGCGCAAGGGATCTATGTAAGAGTTTGTGAAACTACTTACCTCCAAGTAACGCAGTGGTTGTTTATACGTCTGGCCCTACGCGTATACTTTTCCTCCAGATGCTAGGGTTGAAAGTGCGCTTGAGGACGGAGTAGCGGTAGCCTTCGAGCCTGCGGGCTCAATCCCGTGGTCTCCGTCTCCATCCTTCTTGCCTGAGGTAGCTCCGCTAACTTGTGATGAAGTTGGCTGTGCGGCTACTGGTGGTGTTGTTGCTGAGGATACGTTCATTTCTCTCCTTAGATTCGAAGTACCAGTTCGTTTATAGGTTCGTCGATATTTTGAAATTGCTTTAATCGGGCCATTCAGCGCACCTTCAGGTTTGGCGATGGTGTTGAGCTAGTTCGTTGTACAGGTCATAGCTTTCGCGTGACTTGGGTGATCTCGAGAATGCAAGTACCACGTGTCCTAATATTATTCTGATCTCGGGCATACCAATAGATTCACATGCGGTTAGAGCTGAGACGGCGAGTGAGAGCGCTGTGTTATCTGCGATCGAGATATCCTCTGATGCAAAGATTGCTAGTCGCCGAGCTATGAATTTCGGATCTTCCCCCAGATCGATTGCCTCGGCTAAAGTCGCAAGTGCAACCCTTTCGTTTGAAGCGCGCATTGCCTTTATTAGTTTGGAAGCAAGGTCGTAATGTAGGTTCTGATCTATAAAGGTTGCGTTTGACCTGAAGCTTTCGATGAACTCTCGAAGTGTCTGTGAGTCATTTTTATTTTTTAGCTCTTCGGTGTATGACAGAATGCGAAGTCCCTGCCTGACGTCACCGTTAATTCGTCCAACCATCATTTCCAGAAGCTCATCTTCAATCGTTAAATTTAGATGATCGGCTGCTCGCCCAAGTATCAACTTCACCTCTTCTTGACTCGGTTGTTCGACCTCAAATATATCGAACCTCGATACGAGTGCCCTCGCAAGCGAGTGGTACGGCGATTCTGTAGTTGTACCAACTACTTCAATCCTTCCGCTTTCGAGCGGTTCTAGGATGCTATCCTGTTGGACCTTTGTAAGTCGATGAATTTCGTCTAAGACAATGATCTTTCTTGATCTAAATAATGACCTTTTGTTAGAGTCGTTCTCTTCAGCGATTCGCTTCACATCGTTTACACCAAAGGTCGAACCAGTAAAGTACTCAACTTCACAGTTGACCATTCGCGTCAATTGTCGGGCAAGGGTGGTCTTTCCACACCCAGGTGGGCCTTTTATTATGACACTTATCGGCAAATTAGCTGTGGCGATAGTGTACAGAGGCCCACTTGGGGGTTCAATAAGTTTTCTTCCAACCACGATTTCGTCGAGGCTTTTTGGTCTTAATCGCTCCCCGAGGGGTTCAAATTCTGGCACTTCACTTCTTTGGTGTTACGCTCAATCCGACGTTCTTTAGTGTCTGTGGATCAACTGGTTTTGGTGCCTCTGTCATCGGGTCCAATCCGCTTTGGGTCTTCGGAAATGCTATAACTTCGCGGATGTTATCCTCTCCGCTCATGATTGCCGCAACTCGATCAATTCCAAATGCAAATCCTCCGTGCGGAGGCGCTCCGAATTTGAAGGCATCAAGTAGGAAGCCAAAGCGACTTTGGGCCTCTTCGTCACTTACGCCGATGATTTGAAATATCTTCGATTGAATGTCAGGGCGGTGAATTCGGATGCTTCCGCTACCTAATTCCCATCCGTTTAGAACTAAGTCGTAGGATTGGCTTCGGACGCGCAAGGGGTCGGATTCGAGGAATTCAAAGTCGTCAACGTGTGGCATCGTAAATGGGTGGTGGGCGGAGATTGGTTTGCCATTTTCGTCGAGACCCTCAAAGAGAGGAAAGTCAACGATCCAGGTGAACGCTAATTGATCGTGGCTTACGAGTTCTTTTCCAAGTTCTAGTCGAATTTGACCAAGTACCGTCGTTGCAACTTTCCACTCGTCTGCCACTACGAAGATTGTGTCTCCCGAAACCGCGCCGAGGCGTTCGATTAGTGCCGAAGTAGGGGCTTCTTCCAAGAACTTGGCGAGTGGCGACTCGAATGAGAGCCGTCCAGCCTCCTCCACCACTTTGAAGTAAGCAAGACCCTTTGCGCCCAGAGCTTTAGCACGCTCGATGAGGCTATCAAGGCGACTTCGTGTAAAGGCTTCACGGACCGGTGCAAGTAAGGCTTTGATTGTGGGTGCAGAAAATGCCCTAATCCCAAGTGGAGAAAGAATTTCAGTCACGTCTACCAGGGTAGATCCAAAGCGAAGGTCGGGCTTATCGACGCCATATTTGTCCATGGAGTCGAACCAGGTCATTCTAGGTATTTCACCAATCTCTACACCTCTTGTGACCGAAACAATCTCGGCAATTGCGCCACCAATGAAGTTGAAAATATCCTCTTGGTTGACAAATGACGCCTCTAGATCTAGTTGCGTAAATTCAAATTGCCTATCTGCGCGTAGGTCTTCGTCGCGCATGCACCTTGCGATCTGGTAGTAGCGATCAAAGCCGCCGACCATCAGAAGCTGCTTTGCAATTTGGGGACTCTGAGGCAGTACGTAGAAGTTGCCCGGCTGAAGGCGTGATGGAACCAAAAATTCTCGTGCACCTTCGGGCGTAGGCGTCCAAAGCATTGGAGTTTCTACCTCTGTAAAACCTTGTGCCTCTAGCGAACGACGGATAGCGCTGTTTACAAGTGCTCTGGTTCGAAGGTTGCGCTGCATCTTGTCTCTTCGTATATCGAGGAAACGATAGCGAAGGCGAGTGATCTCCTCTACGTCAAGGCGATCGTTGATCGAAAAAGGAAGCGTGTTAGACGACGATAGAACTTCTATCACGCTTTCTTGAATCTCGATCTCTCCCGTGGCGATCGTCTTGTTGACTGTGCCCTCGGGGCGATTAGCGACGATACCTTCAACTCGAACGACAAACTCCGAGCGCAAATCATTTCTACGGGGTGCGACGATTTGGACTATACCCGTATGGTCTCTCAGGTCGATAAATGACAGGTGTTCTCCGTGATCTCGGATCCTGTCGATCCAGCCACATAGAGCTACGGACCTACCTACGTCACCACTCATTAATTCACCGCAGTAATTGCTTCTTAACCCACGGGCCAGTGTCATCTTATTTCCATCACTTTTTTAGGCAACTTTGTAGCCACTCCGACAGATCTATCCGTGTAATAGTCCGCTTCGAAGTGCAAATTTCTATAGATAGCCTAACTTTTAATTGCAAGGTTAGCGATGGTTGACTACGGCAATCGATACAAAATTGTCTCTCTTGGGTTGGGGTTCGGATTTGCAAT
Source organism: Actinomycetes bacterium (assembly GCA_021841935.1). Lineage (GTDB taxonomy): Bacteria > Actinomycetota > Acidimicrobiia > Acidimicrobiales > Acidimicrobiaceae > Acidithrix. Next base: position 201,562 of record JAKCDL010000002.1, read on the forward strand.
AAATGACGGTCGAATGCTATCTGTTGGTCAATCGCCTGACGTGCTAGGATTTGATGCATAATGGAAGCAAATACCCTTCGTAAAGCATTTACCGACTTTTTTGAATCTAGGGGCCACACTCTGGTTCCATCTGCATCACTTATTCCGCATGACCCTACCGTTCTTTTCACTGTCGCTGGAATGGTGCCATTTAAGCCCTACTTCTTGGGAGAGGAGCAGCCACCTTTTTCTCGCGCTACGACAATTCAAAAGTGCATGAGGGCTGGTGGCAAGCATAACGACCTAGATCAGATTGGTCGAACAGCGAGACACCTCACCTTCTTTGAGATGATGGGAAACTTTAGTTTTGGGGACTACTTCAAGAGAGATGCCATACCATTTGCGTGGGAGTTGGTCACCAAAGTCCTTGGATTAGATAAAGATCGTCTTTGGGTCACAGTGCACCTGTCCGATGATGAAGCCGAAGCTATTTGGAGGGATGAGGTCGGCGTCGATCCATCGAGAATCCAAAGGCTCGATGAAGACAACTGGTGGCAGATGGCTGATACTGGACCTTGTGGTCCATGCTCTGAGATCTACTTTGATAAAGGCGAGCAGTACGGTGCAGATGGCGGGCCAGCCCTTGGATCGGATGAGAGATTTCTAGAGATTTGGAATCTAGTTTTCATGCAATACGACCGTGGAGAGGACGGAACCCTGTCTCCACTTCCCAAGCCTTGCATCGATACCGGTGCAGGTTTGGAGCGAATTTTGCCAGTAATGCAGGGGAAAGGGTCGGTATACGAGACCGATCTACTTTGGCCAATCTTGACTCGTGGAGCTGAAATAACTGGAGTCAAATACGGCGACGATGAAGAGACAGACGTATCACTTCGAATTATGGCTGATCATGCGCGATCGATGACATTCCTAGTTGGTGACGGGGTAATTCCATCAAACGAGGGACGTGGTTATGTTTTAAGGCGCATTATTCGAAGGGCTGCCCTACGTGCTTGGCGTATTCGCGAGGTTGAATCTGTTCTCATCCAATTGGTGGACGTCGTAATCGAGAAGATGGGCGAAGCGTACCCGGAGATAGTCGCGGCGAAAGACTTCATTACAAAGGTCATAGATCGCGAGGAGCAGAACTTTGCGAGGACGCTTCGCGCTGGTTCTGCTCAACTAGATCTTGAAATGGAGAAGGGTGCGATATCTGGTCAAGGTGCTTTTCGACTTCATGATACCTACGGCTTCCCAATTGAATTAACGATGGAGATCGCAAGCGATCGAGGTGTTTCGGTCGACATTGAAGCCTTTGACCTAGAGATGTCTTCACAACGTGAGAGGGCACGTAGCGACCGAAAGGGAAAAGTACAAGATAGCGAAGTTGCTGATCGGTACCGCGAAATTTTAGAGACCTTCGGAACCACCTCATTCACTGGGTATACAACAACTTCAAGCCACGGACGAATTATCGGAGTCGTTGAAAACGGCAAGTCCACAGATGTTTTCACTGACACGACCTGCTTCTACGCCGAGCAAGGTGGCCAGGTTGGTGACAATGGTTCAATCTCTACAGATTCAGGCGTTGCAAAGGTGGTAGATACCGTCTTTGTCCTTCCGTCATTGATCTGCCACAGGGTCGAAAAGATAGAGGGACAAATCCGGATTGGACAAGTGGCATCACTTGAAGTTGATGAGGTTCGCAGGGAGAAGATTAGAAAGAACCACACCGCTACCCACCTTCTCCACGCAGTTCTGAGAGAGACACTAGGTGACCATGTGAAGCAGCAGGGGTCGTTGGTGGCGCCAGATCGATTGCGATTCGACTTCTTCCATTGGGGGCCAATGTCGCCATCTGAGATCGCAGGCGTTGAAAGGTCGATAAACGCAGCTATCGCCGATGGTGCAAAGGTTTCTACTGAAGTTACTTCGAAGTCCAATGCAATGGAGATGGGGGCGATTGCCTTCTTTGGCGATAAGTACGGAGACGAAGTGCGTGTGGTTCGCGCAGGAAGCAAGTCGCTTGAGTTTTGTGGCGGGACACACGTTTCAGACCTCGCTTCGATTGGACTTTTTGTCGTCGTCTCCGAGGCGTCGATAGGTTCAAATACCCGTCGAATCGAGGCTCTGACCTCTCTTGCCGCCTATGAATATTTGAAGAGCAGGGCAGATACGCTAAACGAATTGAACGACGTTATGGCGGCAACCGACGCAGACGTTATCAAAAAGGTTGAGGCGTTGAGGGCAAAGGAGCGAGAGTTATCGACTCAAATTGCTGCTAGAAATTCGGAGCGAATCGCAGAAATTGCCCAAAAGATCGTTAAAAGTGAGACCAATTCATCCGTCGTATGGAGTGGAAGTGGACTTACGAGCGACCTCCTGCGAGAACTCTATGGCGATTTAATGGCCGTTGGTAGATATGGTTTTGTAGCTCTGTTTTCAACTACCCCTGACGGTAAGGTAGCGATAATTGCTGGCAGAAGTAGTGAATTCGATCATGACGTCTCTGTGCTCATGGGCGACGTTGCCCGAACTTTAGGCGGTGGAGTTGGCCGAAACGCAGACTTTGTACAGAGCGGCGGAAAGTTCATCGACAAAGTCGACGAAGCTGTGGCACTGCTCAGAGATCGATTGACCGAGCTCTCGTAAGGTTATTGAATCGACTTTGGCACGGATAATAGCGCTTGACATTGGAGAGAAGAGGGTTGGTGTGGCCTACTGTTCCACTGTCGCTATGGTCGCAATACCCGTTGATGCGTTTGTGGTTAAAAATTCGCTAACAGATGAACTTGAAAGGCTTTTGGAACACGTTAGCGAGTATTCGCCTGACCTCTTTGTCGTTGGTGACCCCATCGATCTTTCAGGCAGGGCCTCTGTCGCATCAGAAAAGGTCCATGCGATTGCCGAGTTGATCAAGGAAAAAAGTGGAGTCGAGGTCAAGTTTGTCGATGAGAGGTTGACATCACGAACGGCATCTAATCGGGCAAGGACGAGTGGGCAGAAGTTGAATAGGGCATCAGGAGCATTAGATTCGATAGCTGCTGGGCTAATTCTAGAGGGTTACCTCGACGCGATCTCGTAGGATGTTTGTCGTTCATAGTGAAAACTTTGGTGGAAAATCTTGAGTGACATTCAAAATAATTTCGATCCTTCCCCGAGAAGAGTCAAAAGACGTGCGCTTAAGGTAACACTGATCGCCTTGTTGGTGCTTGTTTTGATCTCTGCGGGAGTCCTCTACACCTACTACCAAAGGTATCAAAGCGCTATCTCTGGGTTGCCCTCGGGAGCCCCAGTAACTTTGACTATCGCAAGCGGAGATAGCTATTCTCAGTTGGGTGATCAACTGGTCTCAAAGGGGATCACCTCCTCTAAGACTTTCTACTCGTTGTACTTGAAGTTGAATCCTCCTCCAGTCTTGCTTCCGGGCCTCTACACAATGCATAGAAATGAGTCTTTGAAGGACGTCTTTTCAACGCTCAAGAAGGGTCCCAATGAGTTTAAAGTTACTGTTATACCAGGTATGACACTGAAACAGATCGCTGCTGTAGTCGGTAATATTCCTGGTCATAGTAGTGCCAATTTTCTTGCTGCATTAAAAGCTGGCGGGTACTCGAGTCCCTTTATCACTCCTTCAACTCCCTCTCTCGAGGGTTTACTCGCCCCTGAGACCTACTTTATTTTGCCAAGTGAGAGCGATAGTAGCGTAATTCAGGAGATGATCAATCAAACGACCGCTAATGCCCAATCAGCGGGTCTTTTGCCTAGTACTAAAGTAAATGGTTTAGATGCTTATCAGATACTTACCGTCGCATCCTTGATACAGCGTGAAGCCCTACTCTACAGCGATTATCCCAAGGTAGCGCGAGTTATCTACAATCGCCTAGCGCTGCCGATGAATCTTCAATTTGATTCGACGGTGCTTTATGGTCTTGGTTTGACGTCGGGGTCACCGACGCTTAGTCAGCTTAAAATCGCCACTCCCTACAACACATACCTGAACGCTGGATTGCCACCGACTCCGATTAGCGCACCAAGTCCAGATGCTATAAGGGCCGCATTAAATCCAGAACCCGGACCATGGATATATTTTGTAACAGTCCAGTCGAACGGCTTGGAAGCCTTCTCCACAACATACGCCGAACAATTAGCAAACGAACAGCTAGCAGCAAGTAGAGGTCTTTGATGAGTAGTTTTGAAGCTGAACCAAGAATGGCGTCGTGGGCTTGGCCTACCGGAGCTACAAAGGTGCTTGCCATCTTGGGCGACCCGGTTGAGCACTCACTCTCCCCAGTCATCCACAACTCCGGGTTTAGACGCCTCGGACTCGACTGTGTCTATGTGGCGCTACGGGTTCCCGAGGGGGAGATTGGAAGGGCTGTTGAAGCACTTCGGTTCTTTGGCGTTATTGGCTTTTCTGTTACGATGCCTCACAAAGAAGCGATTATCCCATATCTTGATGATGTTACCGAGCGGGCCCGAAGGCTACAAAGCGTCAACTTTGTATATCGCCAAGACGACAAATTTATTGGTGATTCGACGGATGGACAGGCTCTCATCGAGGCGCTTCGAGATGATTTTGACCTCTCGGTCCATGGCAAAAGCGTTGCCGTGCTAGGAAGCGGAGGTGCGGGAAGGGCCATCTCCCTCGCGTTGGCTGATAACGGCGCCAAGGAGGTCTATGTAATTTCGAGAAATCTACTGACGGCGTCGGTAGCTGCCGAGTTGGCAGGTTCAGTAGGATACGTTGGGGTAAATCAGGACCTGGATCGAGTTTCGATTATTGTGAATGCAACACCCATCGGCATGGCAGGTACTAATCTTGCGGGTTTGACGCCAATTAGAGCAGATCAGTTACGTGATGGCCAGTATGTCTACGATATCGTCTACCACCCCAACGTCACCCCATTGGTCGACGTTGCTAGAAGTCGTGGGATAGCTGCATCAAGTGGTGTATCGATGCTCGTTCGACTCTCCACAATTGCCTTTGAAAGGTGGACGGGTGTGGAGGCGCCGATCGAAGAGATTAGATCGGCAGTTCGTGCGGAGACGCTTCGACGCGGATAACCATATCCGGTAATTTTGTTGAAGTTTTTGCTCATCGTTGACGAAATTCAAAGTGATGAGTTTTCCAGTATCCCCGGCAACTAGTGGTGAAAGGTCCTTGCCAGGGAGACTTGTGCCCGGCGGGGGCGGAATTCTCAGCCCTCTCGCTCGGTTTTTACTCCAAGAAAAAGTTGTAAATGAGGATGCGCTGCGGCGCGCGACTGAAGAACAGAGGCGCCGTAATCTCCCGCTAACCAGGATATTGATCGAGAATAAGGTCGTCGACGAAGTCGTACTAGGCAAGATACTTGCCACGCGTCTTGGACTTGAGTTCATTGATTTGGCCAAAATGCCGATTGATCCAGGCGCAGCATCTCTAATATCTCGCAATCTAGCTTTAAAGCATGAGATGATTCCGATCGGGCACCGAGATAACAGAATTGTCGTTGCTGCAGCAGACCCAAATAACGTCTCCGGGATAGACGATTTTCGTGCATATATTCGAAAAGAGATTATTGTAGTTGTTGCTGCCCGCACAGCTATCTTGTCGACAATCGACCGGCTGATTGGCCTGGGAAGCGACTCAGTTGAGGCTAATGCCATAGCGGCATCAGAGATCGCCGAGATCAACAGTGACACGACTGCAAATCTCAAGGAGATCGCGGACGAGGGGCCGATTGTAAAGCTTGTAAATGCAACCATTGCCCAGGCAGTAAATGATAGAGCTTCAGATATCCATATTGAACCGCAGTCGGATGGAGTTCGACTGCGGCATCGCATTGATGGAGTGCTACACGAAGTCTCTAATTTGCCTAAGAATCTACAGTCTGGCGTTATCTCGCGCATCAAAATTATGGCCGATCTAAATATTGCCGAAAGAAGAGTTCCTCAAGATGGCCGTATATCAGGTGTCATAGGTGGTCGATCTATCGACCTACGAGTAGCTACGCTTCCGACCAACTATGGAGAGAAGGTGGTGCTTCGAATTCTTGAGAATTCGACCGCTATGAGAGACCTTGCGGACTTAGGTTTTTTGCCCCGATCTCTTGAGGCCTATAGCAAAAGTTTCAAAAAGCCTTACGGAACTATTTTGGTTACAGGTCCAACAGGTTCAGGCAAATCAACGACACTCTATGCAACTTTGAATGTCCTTAACTCTAAAGAAAAAAATGTCATTACGGTTGAAGACCCAGTTGAATATCGCATCGCTGGCATCAACCAGGTTCAAGTCAACTCCAAAGCCGGTCTCTCTTTTGCATCGGTCCTAAAGTCAATACTTAGAAGCGACCCAGACATAGTGATGGTCGGAGAAATTAGGGATCGTGAGACAGCGATAATCGCTACAGAGCTGGCTTTGACGGGTCACCTAGTTCTCTCGACTATTCACACCAACGACGCAGCTTCGACTCCCGCTCGGTTGGTGGAGATGGGTGTTGAGCCATACCTTGTTTCTAGCGCCCTTGACTGCATAGTGGCACAAAGACTCGCTAGGCGGCTCTGCGATAATTGTAAGGTAGCTTACTCTCCTTCGGTGGAGGAGCTCAAGATGTTGAACTTTGAGCAATACAACATAGGGGTTCCCACGCAGCTGTATCGACCGGAGGGGTGTGGAATCTGCTCGGGTACCGGCTATCGGGGAAGATTTGCGATACACGAAGTAATGACGATCTCGGATGAGTTGGAACGACTTATTGCAAGTAATGGCAATAGTCATGAATTGAGAGATCTAGCGACCTCTCAGGGAATGATACCGATGCGTGCGGCGGGACTACAGCAAGTTGCTGCAGGTATGACCACCATCGAAGAGATCTTCCGTGTGATTGTTTAGACCAGAGAGGGTTGCGGATAGAAGGTCAATGAATATTGATTTAGTGTTGAATGTTTTGGGAGACAGAGGCGTAGTTGAAGTGGCGGCAGCACGAGATGCTATCGCTGAACTTTCAAATCCTACCGACATCGCGGCTGCTTTGGCAATTCACTTTTCGCTCTCTGAGGACTTCCTCCTCGCTTCGATCGCAGAGATCCAACGCGTGCGCTTTGTGGCAGCCGAGACGGTGCTCTCGTCGAAAGTTATAGAGCGAATTGCATCGGCAGAGCTTTTCAAGCGTTTTTGGGTAGTTCCTTTTGAAGTTGCGAACTCTAAACTTCAGATCGCTTCAACTGACCCTTATCGACCAGAGTTTTCAAATGGACTCGAGTCGGCACTAGGGTACGGCGTTGATCTTGTCCAGATCTCCTATCAGGATATGTTGAAGGTCGCCTCCACCCTCTTTGGAAGCGAAGTTCAAGATGCATTCATAGAGGCGAACCCTAGAAGAAAGATTGAGAAGAAGGGGCCAAAGCTCGCCTCGACAGCAAACCTCGACTCCTCTTTCCCTTCGATAGCAGAACTTCTTAAAATTGCATCGACTAGAAAAGCTTCGGACCTCCACCTTTCGGTCGGAACACCACCAACGATTCGCATAGACGGCCGCCTCGTTCGACTAGAGGAGTTCCCGAAGCTTTCCAATCAAACGATCCGTGAGTTGGTCTACTCCATCTTGACCGATAGTCAGCGCGATCGGTTCGAGGCGAATAAGGAGCTTGATGCAGCGTATGGAGTTAGTGGAATTGGGAGATTTCGCGTAAACGTCATGATGCAGCGTGGAAGCATTGGAGCTGTTATGCGCAGTATTCCGGACAAGATTGCTCCCCTTGAAACACTTGGAATGCCGCCGGTTGTCGGATCCTTCGCAAATATTCCCCGTGGATTGGTACTTGTTACAGGCCCAACAGGGTCTGGCAAGTCGACAACGCTGGCTTCTCTGATAGATTCCATCAACTCGACTCGAGATTGTCACATAATGACCATCGAAGACCCGATTGAGTTTTTGCACAACCATAAGAGGTCTGTGGTCAACCAGCGTGAAGTGGGGGAGGATACGCTTAGCTTCTCTGACGCTCTGCGACACGTACTGCGCCAGGATCCAGATGTGATCTTGGTTGGTGAGCTTAGAGACCATGAGACGATCTCGATGGCTCTAACGGCTGCCGAGACTGGCCACGCGGTCTTTGCATCCCTCCATACTCAAGATGCGCCCCAGGCCATCGACCGAATAATTGATGTTTTTCCGAGCTATCAGCAATCTCAGATTCGGGTTCAGCTTGCAGCGAGCCTTCAAGGGGTGGTAACCCAACAGCTCCTTCCAAAGGCTTCGGGTGGAAGGACGGTAGCAGTAGAGGTTTTAGTTGTTACGCCAGCAGTTCGAAACCTCATTCGCGAGGCGAAGATACATCAGGTCTATTCGTCGATGCAGGCGGGAGGGGCTTTTGGAATGCAGACCATGGAAGCTTCCCTGGCATCTCTCGTCAGGGGTAAAGTTGTCACCCCTGAGGTTGCGATCGCTGCATCTTCCAACCCAGATGAACTAAAGCGCCTCGTGACTTCAATGCCGACCGTACAGCGAAGAGGGGCCTAGCCACCGAGGCTTCAGTAAGCAATCTTCTATGTCGATGAAGTATCGGTAGGCAGACCCTAAGAGAAGGGGCCAATAAGAGTGAAGACCTTTGAGTATCAAGCTAGGGATCGAAAGACCGGTTCCAAGATCAGTGGCGAAATCGAAGCGGAGAGTGAATCCCGCGTGCAAGAGCGGCTACGCGAAATGGGTTATCTGCCGGTTCAGGTAAAGCCCAAGGGTCGAGGTGGACTTCAGGCTGATATTCGAATTCCGGGAATTACAGACCGTGTGGGCGCAGACAATTTAGCTACCTTCTCTCGACAATTCGCAACCATGATTGCAGCTGGCCTTCCGCTAGTGCGTTCGCTGGCCATTTTGTCGGGTCAAGTAGAAAATAAGACTCTCGCTGAGGCATTAGTACAAATTCGCCAAGAGATCGAGCGCGGCCAGTCGCTCTCAAATGCCATGGCTTCACACAAGAAGATCTTCGATCGCCTCTACGTCTCCATGATACGCTCCGGCGAGGTAGGCGGAGTTCTAGATAAGGTTCTCCTTGACCTCGCGACGGCTCTTGAAAACGCTGCTTCGATTCGACGAAAGATAAAGTCAGCGATGACATATCCAGTTGCGGTTCTCATTCTTGTTATTTTGATTCTCACGGCAATGATGCTCTTTGTTATTCCGCAGTTCAAGTCGATCTTTGCCTCTCTAAATGGCACGCTGCCTCTACCAACTCAAATTCTCCTCGACGTCTCAAATATCTTTGTTCATTACTTTTTAGAGGTTGTCGTCGTTGTAGGACTTGCGGTCTTTGGCTTGGTTCGCTTTATGAGAACTCCTAATGGTCGAGCGATAAAGGACCGCATCGTTCTAAAAGTTCCGATCTTTGGAAAGCTAATCCATAAGAGCGCCGTTGTGCGATTCTCACGAACTTTAGCTTCGCTCGTTAAATCAGGCGTCCCTCTACTAGAGGCTTTAGATATAACGAAGGGAACCTCCAACAATACGATGTTTGAGACTGCGATCTCAGCGATGCAAAATGGAGTTAAGCAGGGTATATCGCTCTCGGCTACCATGGCAAGCCATTCAGTATTTCCTCCCATGGTAGTCCAGATGGTTGCCGTTGGCGAAGAGACCGGTGAAGTCGACGGCATGTTGGAAAAGATAGGACAGTTCTACGCTGAGCAGGTTGAAGCCATGGTCTCTTCCCTATCTTCCCTTCTTGAACCAGTTATGATCGTCGTCCTTGGTGGTGTGGTGGGCTCGATGGTAGTTTCGCTCTATCTTCCGATGTTCAATGTCATCAAGCTAATCCACTGATCAGTCGTGGACAACGTGCTGGCGTAAAATCGGAGGGTGAAGGAAGTTGGCACTTCCTCTCCTATAAAGAGTCGCAGGCCTTCCACCTTTGCTACCCGGTACTGCGGCTTTGCCGATAGCTTCGACGAATCCCGTAGTGGAAAGGATCTTGCGGCGAAAGTTTGCTACGTCGGGAGCCCTCCCCCATACGGCCTCGTAGACGCTACGGATATCGGCAAGTGAAAATGGTTCGTGCAAGAGTGCTGCAGCGAGGGTTGTATATTCGAGCTTCGACCGCACCCTTTCCACTGCGTCACTTATAATCTGTGCGTGGTCGAAGGCTAAGTGAATCGAACCTGAAGATTTAGCAGATGGAAGGCTGAGGTCGCTAACTTTTATTAGAGTTGCGGCGCTAGCTCCCCCTCCGGCAACGATCTTGCCAACCGAGGGAACTAAGGCAACGTGGGCTACAGAGATCACGCGCATCCTTGGATCCCGGTCTTTTCTCCCGTATGTTCCGAGTTGTTCCAAGTGACTCTTTTGAAGGTCTACGCCTGTTTCGATTTGAAGTTCTCGTCGAGCGGCATCTTCAACGTCGTCGTTGATATCCACGAATCCACCCGGTAGAGCCCAACTTCCTGCGAAAGGGTCCTCGGCTCGCTTTATGAGAAGTATGCTCAAGCTTCCATCTTTGATAGTAAAGATGGCCAGGTCAACGGTGAGTGCGAATTCAGGTTGGTGTTCGTTAGACTTTAGAGGCATTGCGATCTTTGTACGTAACTTTTTCTACTGATCGTAGACGCAATGAGTAACCGAGATAGTTGTAACAGCAACTTTTATCGCATAAATGTAACTTTGAGTGACTGATTTCACAGGGAACTGCAGAGTTCTTCACCATTCGAAATTTTCGGTCGCTTAAAGGGTTTAATATGTTTTAGCAGAGGTTCTTGTGGAAAGCGGCGGTTAGAACGTTGATTAACGTAGAGGTATTTCTAGACATCCTATGTCCTTGGTGTTTTGTCGGTCGTCGAAGACTAAAAAGTGCTATCGAGCGTTTCGACGGTGACGTCAACGTGATCTATCGTGCATTTGAACTAGATGCTCACGCATCAATTTATAGTGGTCACAAAATAGATGAACTTCTAGCTCGAAAGTACCGGGTGTCGATCGATCAGGCGAGAGAGATGAATTTGCGCCTTTCAAATATCGGAGTTGCCGAGGGGATCGACTTTGATTTTGATGCAATGAAGTCGACAAACTCATTCGATGCGCTGTCGGTTATGAAGTTTCTTCAATCGAAGGGCTATGCCGATCAATACCTCGACGAGATTATGAATGGATACTTTGAATCTGGAGCGCTGATCTCCGACCGCGAGTACCTTCTAAAGGTCGTAGATTCATTCGTAGACGAAGAGTTAGATGGCGGTAGAGGTATATTCGGTGAAGATAACTATGGCGCGCAGGTGCGAACTGATGAGGCTTACGCTCAGGAACTTGGCGTTACTGGGGTGCCGTTCTACCTATTTGAATCCAAGTATGTCATCACTGGAGCCCAAGAGGCAGAGACATTTCTATCGGCTCTCAAAAGGGTTGCTGAACTAAAGGCAGAGACTTCTTCAAATTAGCCCCACTCTGTCCTCAATCTTTCGATAGTTTATGAACGATAGAACGTCGTTAGGAGGACGGATTGGACTTTGAATTTAGCGAAAAGTCGAAAGGGCTTCAAGCAAGGCTTAAAGACTTTATGGAAACCGAGGTTATTCCCGGCGAGGAGATCTACGAGGAGCAGATGGCCGAGGCGGGAGATCCTCACTTTCACCCTCAGATAATTGAGGATCTGAAGGCTAAAGCGAGGAATCTGGGGCTTTGGAACCTCTTCCTTCCCCATAAGACCGAGTGGACCGATGGGCTTTCGAACTTAGATTATGCGCCTCTAGCAGAGATCGCTGGGATGAGCCACCTTGGTCCAGAGGTAATCAACTGTTCGGCGCCTGATACCGGCAATATGGAGATATTGACGATGTTTGGGACCGAGACTCAAAAAGAGCAGTGGCTGCGACCGCTGCTAAATGGTGAGATTCGATCGTGTTTTTCGATGACTGAACCCGCAGTCGCCTCTTCTGATGCCACGAATATTGAATGCTCGATAGTTCGCGATGGAGACGAATACGTAATCAACGGTCGTAAGTGGTGGTCTTCAGGCGCAATATCTTCCCGCTGCAAAATTGCGATCGTGATGGGAAAGACAGATCCGACCGCACAAACTTACAGCCAGCAGTCGATGGTTTTGGTTCCTTTGGACACACCTGGGGTCAAAATTATTCGTGACCTAACGGTCTTCGGCTACACCGACAGGGAAGGCCACGGCGAAATTCATTACGATAATGTTCGCGTCCCCGTTGAGAATTTGCTTGGAGAAGAGGGCGGAGGATTTGCAATTGCCCAGGCTCGACTTGGACCCGGGAGAATACATCACACGATGAGGTCGATTGGCGCCGCAGAGAGGGCTCTAGCTCTCATGTGCCAACGTGCTCGTCAGCGAGTTGCATTTGGTAAGACATTGGCAGAGCAAGGGGTCGTTCAAACTTGGATTGCGGACTCCCGGATTGAAATTGATCAGGCTCGCCTCTTGACCTTCTACGCCGCCTACCTAATGGATACCGTCGGCAATAAGGGTGCTAGAACCGAGATCTCTGAGATTAAGGTAGTGGCCCCAAATGTTGCGTTGCGGGTCATCGATAGGGCCATCCAAGTCTATGGCGCGGCAGGAGTTAGTCCAGATACGCCACTTGCAAGGATGTATGCGGGACAGAGAACACTTCGGTTGGCCGATGGACCGGACGAAGTCCATCGCATGACTATCGCACGTCGCGAATTGAGAAAGTACGAAAGTTAGTCGCCCTTGGGCGACAGTGATTATCTCGCCGCCATTTAATTACTTCTATGATGTTGGCTAGAGCTTTTATTTAGTCGATTGGGATGGTCTGAGAATGGCGGGAGATCTTCAGGGAAAGGACCGGGTTGAGGAGTTAAGCCTTGATCCGGTCAATTCAAGTGAGAGAGTCAATGAGTACCTCGCCGAAAAGACAGATAAGCCGAAGGATAAAAGCGAAGCAGAGCGATTCATCGATGAAGCGAGATCACGCATAGAGCAACGAGTAGCTGAGCTCAAATTGAGCGGAAAGTTTCCCGCATCAAAGATCGATCGTATGAACCGCATCTATCATGAGCTTTTACCAAAAGGTACTGGCAAGTATGAGGGCGACTTTGAGGCCGCGTACAAGCTTACGGACCGCGTGGCCTATATGGACGTTGATGTTCCTACCGAAAGCCGAAAGCCAATAGTCGGATTGGTTAAAAAAGTCCTTCGCCTTTCAATGGCTTGGTATTTGACCTACGTCTCTCAACAATTCAATAACTTCACCTCACATCTGATGAGGCTCATAACAGTATTTAATGTACGACTCAGTCGACTCGAGGCTGAACTTGATCGACGATCATTTCCCCCATTGAAGTTTTTGGGTGATACCGCATCGTTGAAGGTGGTAGACGAAGCAACGAAGACGGTCTCTTCTCTTCTTCAGGATACTTCTGGGAGGATCTGTCATCTAGAGGCAGGAACCGGAAGTCTTGCCAAGGCACTAAGGGAAGTCGGTCTAAATGTTTACTGCGTTGAAACTCGCGACAACTACGTCGATGCTATCGAGGCTCAAGGTATCGAAGTCGTAATTGAAAGCCCCAATCTTCACCTAAATAGTGTTGCGGCGGAGTCACTTTCAGGACTAATTGTAAGCGGAGTCGTTGATAGGGCGTCTAATAGCGATCGCGTCGAGCTACTACAAAATTGCCATTTTGTACTAGCACCTGGTTCGCTCTTGGTCCTACTTTTGGCGTCTAGCGAAGTATTTGACGATCCATCTAATCACCTTGAACACGACCTTTCAGATGGAAGGCCGCTGGCCGTTGAGACGTGGACATTCCTCTTGGATATCCTTGGCTTTGAAGAGATTCAGGTACAGAGTTTGCCTAATTTAGCAGGGTCAGTGGTCTCGGGAAGACGTTCTATCAAGGCTAAAGGAACGAAGCTCGACAGAGAAGCTCGTTAGCCAATATGCCATCCATCCACCAATTTATTCCTACCTTCTCTGACGGTGACGGGACCTCAAATTGTGCTCTATCGATGCAGATCCGGATGCGCGAACTCGGGATAGATTCTGAACTCTTTGTTATGGAGGACAGATCGAAGCGTGAACTTCCTTATTACCTTGACTACAAGGGTAGTAATGACGATATCTTGATCTACCATTTGGCCACTGCGTCGCCAATGCCGCGCTTTTTGGGGGGTCTTGGTAATCCTTTGGCGGTTATGTACCATAACTTGACCCCGCCAAAGTACTTTGCTGAGTTTGATCCCCTAGCTGCACAGGTTCAAGAACACGCCAAAGCAGACCTAGATTATCTTGCCTCACGGGCGATAGCGGGAATCGCACCTTCTAGATACAACGCAAAGGATCTTGTCGATGCGGCGTTTCCGGAGGTTCTCTATGCTCCGATTGTCTTCAACCCCGAAGACTTTATGGTCGATGGTGACCCGAAAGTCGACAAAATGTTGTGGAACCTTAGTGAAAGTGGCTTCTCTAACTGGGTATTTATTGGGAGATTGGTTCCTAATAAGGCACAGGAAAAGCTGATTATGACGTTGGCGGTGCATCGAGAACTCTATGGCGACAGCGTCTATCTTCACCTGGTCGGCAGGCCATCGTATAAGGGTTATGTAAAGGCACTCGTCAATCTTGCGAAAGAGCTCGGTGTGCAAGATCGGCTAAACATAACCTTTGGAGTCTCCACTAATGCACTTGCATCCTTCTATTCGATGAGCGATCTCTTTATCTCCACCTCTGAACACGAGGGTTTTTGCATGCCCCTAGTTGAGGCAATGTACAACCGCCTTCCTATTTTGGCTGTTGATACGAGTGCTATCGGAGAGACTCTAGGCCAAGGCGGTATTTGTGTTGATTCGGTCGACCCCAGGGTCTTGGCAATGTATGCGCATGAAATTTGCACCTTACCGTCTTTGGCGGAAAATCTGAGAGATATGGCTAAGTTGCGTCTTGAAGAGATAGGCGCGCGCGCAACACTTCCTCTGTTGGATCAAGCGATCGTCAGGTTATTGGAGTTAGCTGGAGTATCCTATGACGTTCCAAAGTGGACCCAATCCAAACTGGTCTTATCCAGCTAACTTGCATAGAGCATGAGGTAATTAGCCAATTGACTTCAATCACGTATGTTGTACCACGCTATGGCGAGGACGTTGTAGGGGGCGCGGAGAGCGCTGCCCGTACCTTAGCTGAGGCTCTCGTGACCTTTGGCGTCAGGGTTAAAGTGATAACGACAACAGCTAGGGACTACTCAACCTGGGCGCCTCACTATGCGAGGGGAGAAAGTACATTAAATGGCGTTGCCGTAACACGTTTCGACGTAGATCGTGAAAGGCCCGCCAACTTTAGTCGCCACTATCGCAGAGTATTGGCTCATCCCCATTCGGCCGACTTTGAAGAGGAGAAGGCACTTATTTGGGATCAGGGTCCTGACTCTTTGGAGATGCTGGACGCAATTGCAAAACTCGATGAAGGAATTATTGTCTTTTATCCCTATCTATATCTCCCGACAGTCGAAGGAGTGGCGAGATCGTCCTTACCTAAGATTCTCCACCCAGCTGCACACGATGAGCCGATAATTGATCTATCGATATTCAAAAGGGTATTCACCAGCGTTGATGGCCTCGTCTATCAGACGAAAGCCGAACGCAGTTTTGTTGAGAGACGATTTAAGGTGGGGCAAATCCCATCCATCGACCTAGGAATGGGGATAAGGTCGCAAAGTGCATCAAATGACCAGGTATCTGATCGCGTTGCTGATATCGCCAGAGGGAAATATGTACTGGTTTTAGGGCGCGTAGGAAAAGAGAAGGGCTCGCAGATGGCAGCTACCTTCTTCGAAAGTGCACTTGATATCTTTCCAACCGAATTGAAGCTCGTCTTCGCTGGGCCGATAGAGGATGATTTCGTCGCGAGCGAAAGGGTAGTTCTGCTAGGCCGAGTGAGCGATTCCGAGAGAGAGACGTTGCTTCGCAACTGCCTATTTTTGCTCTCGCCGTCTTTTCAGGAGTCATTTGGTTTGGTGATTCTTGAAGCTTGGCAATTTGGAAAGGCGACTTTGGTAAACGGCGGTTGCGAGGCTACGTCTGAGTTGGTAGAAAGTAGTGGAGGGGGACTTCTCTTTGACGACTTTCAATCTTTCGTAGCAGCTATTTCGCTTCTTGTTGAAGATGCTGAGCTTGCGAATCAACTCGGATTAGCCGGTAGGAATTACGGCGAAGTTCGCTACGGTCTTGATGGGGTTATCGACCGCTACCTAACCTTCATCGAGGGCGTTGCCAAGATTCACGAAGCCTAAATAATCATTTGACGTGTATTTGGGTGATGATTAAGTAAGGATATTGCATTGAGCAATATGATCCGGTGAAAGAGACCCCTTAAATGAACGCCATCTTTGAAGAAGAGCACTTAGCATTTGGTGAATCTGTAAGACAATTTATCGACCGCCATATAGCACCTAACTTTGAGGAGTGGGAGAAGAACAAGAGAGTTGACAGGTCGCTCTTCATCGAGGCCGGAAAGGCGGGGTTTATTGGGGTAGAGATAGACGAATCTTTTGGCGGTGGTGGAGTTAAAGACTTCCGCTATAACGCGGTCCTTGATCGAGAGATAGCGCGAAGTGGTTTCACTGGCGCAGCTCTAGCTTTAGCCCTTCAGAATGATGTAGTCTTACCCTACTTTTCAGATTTGACTAATGAAGAGCAAAAGAAGCGGTGGCTACCAAAGATTGTCAGCGGGCAGTACATAATCGCCATTGCAATGACAGAGCCAAATACAGGATCCGATCTAGCCGGGATTCGTACAAGTGCACTTGTAGATGGAGATGAATATGTCATAAACGGTTCAAAGACCTTCATCTCGAATGGCCAAAATGCTGACCTTGTCGTTGTTGCCGTTCGCACGTCTCAAGATCCCCACAAGGGCCTTTCATTAATTGTGGTGGAGCGCGATACACCTGGATTTACAAGGGGGAGGAATCTCGACAAGATAGGACTCGCCTCCCAGGACACCTCTGAGCTCTTCTTTGAAAATTGCAGAGTTCCGCGAGAGAATCTTCTTGGTGACGAAGGACAGGGATTTTATTATCTTGTCAGGAATCTACCTCAAGAGAGGTTGTCGTTAGCTCTTGGAGCCTTAGGCGCCGCAGAGGGAGCCTTTGAGTGGACCGTTGAGTACATCAAAGAGCGAAAAGCATTTGGCGTACCTATTGGTTCATTTCAGAACAGTAGGTTTACGATCGCGGACCTATCGACGGAGCTCGATGTATCTGCAAGTTTTGTTGAAAGTTGTCTAGTGGCACACCTAAATGGGCAACTCGATGCGATCCGTGCAGCAAAGGTGAAACTACACACCACAGAGATGCAGCTGAGAGTGGTTGATAGATGTCTTCAACTACATGGCGGTTACGGTTATATGAGGGAGTATCCAATCGCTAGAGCATATGTGGATGCCCGAATTCAAACTATCTATGGAGGGACCTCGGAGATCATGAAAGAGATCATTGGCCGAAGTTATGGCCTCTAGACGGTAGCTAGTTGGAGAGAGATCATTTGAAGAAACTTATATCGCGCTTATCTGCCCTGTTGGTTACCTCTTTGGCGATTGCCTCCTGCGGTTCTGCCAGCTCTACGCCCACTACGACTTCAAAGCCAGCACAAAGCGCATCTACTTCAACTTCGTTGACTCCTACTTCAACTACGCCGCCGTCAACTACTACCACTTTACCCCCGCTGCCTTCGACCATAGGTGCTCCATCTGACTTTGCTCCTCACAACTTTTCGTTCGTCTCCTCGACGATGGGCTTCATGTTTGGAAGCTACAAGGAGGGTTGCCCCACCTCTACGCCACCTTGTGCAGGGATCCTTCGCACGAGCGACGCGGGGCATTCGTGGGGGCTTATCTCTACCCACGGGATTTATGACTCCGCCCCAGCTTTTCCTAACACCACAGCGAGTGGATCCGGTGTTGCAGTTAGCAATGTTTCTTTTTTGACACCTCTAGTGGGCTACGCATTCGATCCCGCACTCGCATTTACCATCGATGGTGGAGTTAATTTTTCTCCTCTTTTGGGATCATTTACCACTTCAGCAACAAGATTTTTAGACGTTGAAGTTGGAGGCTCGACGACTTACTTTGTAGCAGTGGGGCTCAACTTCAGTGGTGTTTCGCCTAACTCAATAGTCTTTGGATCTTTCCCGAACATCTCCATCGCCGATGTAAATCCCTCGATAAAGATTATCTCTTCTACGCCAGTTAGTTCGGCATCGCTTCAGAGCGCAGTCGCTTCTATAAGGGCTTATCCATTTGCGGTACTTACTGAGTTCGGAGTCAACAACTTCACCACGGCCTTAATTGGAGCTCCAGGCTCATCTAACTTCACTGCGATTACTCAAAACCCATGTTCTCAAATTCAGTTTTCTCTGCCATTTCTACCTCCGATGGCGATTGCCGATACCTCACCGCTGACTATCTATGCCTTGTGCACGTCAAATCCCGGTGCAGGTTCAAGCCAGAAGACCATATTTACCTCTTCGAATATGGGCTCCTCTTGGGCTTCGAAGGGAAGCGCACCAAATGGGGGAATTTCGAATGGAATTGACGCAGCAGCTCCATCGACGGTGATCGTTTCGGCTACATCGGGAGCGACCTTCTTCTATACCTCCACAGATGGCGGTGCGACATTCAAGACAGCGTTCTCAGGTTTTCCTGGGGGAAGTGGATTTCTTTACGGTCCCTACTTTCTTTCACCCTCTTTTGCGGCCGTCTTGTCTTACTCTCAAGGGTCGCCATTTTCATTTTTGGTATCTACAGACGGAGGAAAGTCCTTCTCTCCCGCCTAAGAGTTAAAGTTGCAACTACGTGAAGCGCTTCCTTCAAAGACCAAATGATGAAGCACTTCGAACAAAGTGTCGATTTTTTGCTTCCGATCTGTAACTCGCGATAAGTGGGAGGGTCAGGAGGGCTTCAATGAGGATGAGGCGCTTGATAATTGCGTAGATAAAGTAGGAGGGCAAACTAGTCAAGGTTTTAGCTCCCGTGTACCTTATCGCTAAAGCAGCTATCGTTCCGAAGTTCAAGATCTCAGCCAAACCAGTTGCTATTAGGGCATGGATGGCTAGGTGCCATTGGGTAATAATGGAGGCGGCGATCCATATTGGCACCATTCCCCGAGCCAATGACAGTGCACGGATTGAGTGCATCTTTGGGTAGAAGAACCAACTTCTTGGACCGGTACTACCCGCATAGAGGGGATTGTGGCGAGCCCAAGAGTGGATTATTGCACGGTTCCAGCGAACCCGTTGTTCCCGAAAATCGGTGAGGTTCGCCGGAACATCTTCCTGGATCTTGATATTTGGATCTACGATAGCGCTATATCCAAGACGTGTTATCCCCATTGTAAAGTCCGCATCTTCGCCGTTCATACCGTGAACGAAGCCTCCAGCCTCAATCGCTGCACTGCGCCTGAATGCGACAAAAGTTCCTGGAATGCAGTTAATTGCGCGCAGCCTTGACTGGGCAATCAAGTTGAATCCGAAGGTCTTTAACTCTTCAAATCTACGCATTTTGTCGAACCAGGTGATTCCATTGTCAGTACGTGGAGTCGGTAGGGCGCCGACGACTCCAATCTGAGGGTTTGCGAACCACTTTGGAAGGTGCGAGAGGCTCTCCCTTTCTATGATTATGTCGGCGTCGATTCGAATGACTATCTCTTCAGTACCAGCAAAGAAGGCCCCGTTGAGGGCGAAGCCCTTTCCTTGGTGCTCGAGGTCGATCACCTCGCCATGCAGGTACTTGCACCGCGAGAGCGCTCGGTTAGCAACTGCTGATGTGTCGTCGCTTGATCCATCGTTGCCGATAATAAGCTTTACGGACCCCCGATATCCACTAGCAGCATTATCTAGTGCCATGATTGCCAGCTCGATCGAACTCTCCTCATTAAATGCCGGCATAATAACTTCGAGCCGAGGGGGATCTATCGGGGGCTCCCCTGGCTTTATCTTTGAAAACGCCACGAGGAGAATAATCGAAGAGAGGGTATAGAAACTTGGGTACGACAAGATTGAGAGGAGAGAGACTTCTTGAAGTGGTAGCGCAAAGAGGATTGACGCAGAGAAGAGGCCGGCTCCAAGAAGTAGGACGAGAAGTACCGCAACCAAAATTAGCGAGGCCGACTGCGAGATATATGTCCATCGCCTTGGACGACGAACGGCTGTCGCCTTTGGAAGAACGAAGGTCGTCTGTAAGAAACGTAAGTACACCAAAGTTGAGATAATTATCACGACCAATGAGCCCTGAATCGCAAATGGTCCAATCGGCAAGTTCGTAGTTGAGGCAACCATGCTTTCTATTGCGTCAACGATCATCAAAACGATAAATAGTACCAAACCATGTACAGCGATGCTAAGGCGGGTTAGTAGTGGCGCCTTAAGTACGAGTGCTAATAGCGGAAAGTCGAGAAGCGATAGAAGACGTATTGCAATTGCCAATTGGCCGGCAGTAGAGACCTTCACGCCCCCAGGGCCGCTAATCAGATAGTTTACCAACGACTGGAGGAGACCTTTATAAAGAGTGGTTGACGGACCTGAAAAGACGATGGTAGCGATCGAAAATGTCGCTATGGCTACCATGAATATTAGCGGACGCCCCAGACCTGCCTTAGCGGGCTTTGGAATACTGACTAGATTGAGCCCATTGCCACCATCTAACTTTGACTCCCTCGAGATGCCTTCATATAAGTATGCAAATGTGAGGGCGAGAATAAAAAGCAAGCTTAAGAGGTGGTATAGGTTCACTTGCATAAGTTCAGCGCCACGGCCTCGTTAGCTCAGTGACCCAATTTGGCCCTGATAAAGTCCTTGTGGCATGGCTCCGTCTTCGTCTACGGTTATTAGAAAGTAGGAGGTACCATTTTCACTTACTTGGATCGGACTCGCGGAAGAGACAATGCCGGAGAAAGTTCGTTTGGTTGGAACTCGAAAAGCTGTCTTTATAATTTTGCCCGGTGAATATTGTCCAAGTTGACTTTGAGGTACAAGTAGCTTGACATTCCATGAAGCTCTATCGTCGATGACGATCAACGGTACGGACGAGGCGTTAGATGTCGATTGACCTCTACTAAGGCTTTGAAATAGTGATAGTTGCGCGTTAGCTGAAGGGGTCGAAATCCCACTTTGTGTTGAATTGGCAGTTCCGCTTGGCCCAGCAAGTTCGCCGATGTTCCCGTTTATCTCTTCTACTACACCAGACAGCGGTGACTTGAGTTCGGTCTGGCCAACGAGTTGTAGGTCCTGGTTCAAAGTATTTTGATCAGCAGCTAACTTTTGATTCAGCTGCTGAAGCGATGCCGTCGCAGATTCGGAGGTTGTGATTTGAGCTTCGTCTTGGGCCAGCTGGTTATTGGCTTGATTTAGGTTATTTTGTACCTGATCACGTGCTATAACAGCGTTTGCCTCTGCAGAGTTTACCGCCCCTGCGGCCGCACTAAGTGCTCTCTTGTCCGAGTCAATTTGGTCGTAAAGGTTGCTGCAGGTATTTGCACTCATCTGGTTGCTCAGTGAGGTGAGACCATTTGGGCATATTGTCGAGTAGCTTGAAAGATCATTCTGTTCGACTTGAAGTAGCGAGTTATAGTCATTTTGAGCCGTAGTGATGATCTGATTTTCAGATGCGATAGTGTCATTTAGTTGACTTTGTAGTGCTGATATTGTGGCCTTATCGCTATTGACTTTTGCTGACTGAGCGGCTGTAGGTTGACCTAGTTGCTGTTTCAATGTTTCGATTGAGCTTTGATCTGAAGCTATATTTGCTTGGTCCGCACTGATTTTGGTGCTAGCAGAGGATGAGTCCTGAGTTGCTAAAAGCTGTCCCGTCGAGACGTATTCGCCAGGGCGAACCGATATTGAACTAATCGTCGCCGTATTCGGAAAGTTGAGAACTACCTGCTCCCCGCTAGAAGCCATAACGCTGACCTGTTGTCGCGATGCTTGAGTAGCTCTAAAGATGATGTAGCCGACGACGACTATCAGGAGGATCGCAAATAAGAGCGATATGTATTCGCGTCGCCGAACCCTATTGGACCTATCAGGGCCGTTTGTTGCCCTCAAGAAGTATTCTTCGTTTACAGGCGATTTGGTTCTGTTGAACGGCGATGGTGCCTCGCCCGTTATTGATACGACCCTTTCCTGGGGTTTGTAGAGTTCGACTGCTATTTTTTGGGATTTGGATGTAGCGAACTGTTCGCTGCTGCCCACATCGCCGCGTTTCGAGTCATCGTCGAAGTGAGTCAGATCGATGACATCTTCCGCATCACCTTCACCGCCTAATCCAGCCATCTCATCCATGAATAGCGTCCCTTGTTAAATTGCTATGATGCCAAGCGAATAAAGCCTCGAGTAGCGACCCTTAAATTCAACCGCCACGACTAAGGATATCAAAACAAAACATTAAGAAAGCTAAATTCGATTGGTTTTTTGTCTATAAAATCATGGCCATAAAAATAAGGAGCACCATTCAAATAGTGCTCCGTTTCGTACGTTGCCAGGTTCGAATTGGTGTCATCATTACTCAATCTCGAGAAGCTGTTTCGCCTCGCTAATCGACATATCCTTGCTCGGCACAACTAGGTCAGAGCTGACTATTTGACCAGGTGGAACGACCTTGCCAATCGTAGTGATGAGGTGAGTCAAATTTGTGGCGCAAGCAGAGAAAGCTGCTTCGTCCATTTGGTTGATCGCCTTCTCCATTTCGTCATCGAGTGCGTCAAGAGAGGGTTTGATTGACATCGGAACGCTATAGATCTCTTCTCCTGCAATTCGAATGTAGATGTTGTTTGTGGGGGTTGCCGGAGCTGACTCAATGGCTTGGTTCGCTGGAGCCGCTAACGCCTCTTGAGGTGCGCTTGCGCCCATGCCTAATTCGGCCTTCATCTTCTCAAGTTCGAGGTCAATTCCTTGCCCTGACCTACCGGCGGAGAGAGCGCGCTCTATATCGTCGCTTCCACCGCTTCCAAGTGTGAGAGAGTCGAGTACCCCCGAATCAGAGAGTTCTCCAAGTGCTGCCGATCGAGCTTGATACTTGTTGATCTTATCTTGGGCTCGATCGAGCATTAGATTTACATCGGTCATGTGCTCAGATAGTCCAGAGAGGTTTTCTACCGCCTCAGTTGAGGCCTTAGCTGCGGTGTACTGGGCCTTCATCGTCTCTCGTTGAGTTCTAAACGTCTCGATCTTGGTCTGTAACTTACGTCCAGTATCCTCAAGCGCAGCACTTTGCGTCTTTAGTTGATCAATCTGGGGCTGTAGCGCTTCGATCTGGCCTTGTATCCCCTTTGCCCTCTCAAGCGCTAAGCGTGCTACGTCCTCTTGATTTTGCTGCAGCGCTTGCCTTGCTTGACCCTGTAGCTTTTCAAATTGACTCGATAGCTGGGCCTTCTGAGCTTCAAGGCGCTTTTGTGAAGTCACAACATCTGCTATTGACCTACGAACCTGTTGTAGGTTTTCTAACATCTTCTGATAGGAGAGGTCAAGTGCCTGGGTTGGATCCTCAACCTTGTCTAACGCAGCATTGGCCTTCTGTTGAAATACCTGGGAAATCCTTTTAAAGACGCTCATTTGGGCTTGGTCCCTTCCACTTTGCTCAACCACTTAGCACTTTGAATATCTCTTTAAAGTAGCCGAGTCACATCTTTAGAACAACTACCAACTTAGCGCTCAACGTCTGAGAATTACCCGAGAGTTGGACATTATTGGAGCCACTGTCACTGCCTTATCTCCTAGTGGCTAGGAGCTCGCTTAGGTACCGGGTATTTTTCTACTAAAGTGGTTCATAGGCGAATTGCAAAAGTTGGTTCTCGAGGCATAACCGGATTCGGCATTTGCCCTCCTCGAAGGCTCGTAACTTTTGACTTTTGGACGTGTTTTACGAAAGCTGGAGATGTGTGACTAATTTTTCGATAGTCCAGAGTAGAAGGCGTATTGTCAAAGAAAGTTTAATGCACTTTGACTACACGTTGATGTTAGTTACAGTCGGCCTCGCAATGGTCGGCGTTTTGATGGTCTATAGCGCCACTAAGGGGCTACTTGTATCCAAAGGCCTAAATCCAAAGTACTACCTAGAACGACAGGCCCTTTGGGTGGTCCTTGGTACTGTGGCAATGTTTGTTACTATCTTCGTCGACTATCGACATATACGACGCCTAGCGTATGTGATCTACGGTGGGGTGGTTTTAGGTCTTGTTGGAGTTTTGTCTCCATTTGGCCACAGCGCTCTCGGGGCTCAACGTTGGTTTCAGCTAGGTCCACTGCAGCTCCAACCCTCTGAATTTGCAACTTTGGCGATTTTGATAATGGTTGCCTTCTACCTTGGGGACGAGGAGGGTTATATCTCGCTCAAGAAATTAGGCGGGGTACTTGTCTTGGCTGGCCTTCCGATGGCCCTGGTCGTCAAACAGCCTGACGTTGGAACTGCCATAATCATCGGTATAGTTCTCCTGTCGCAGCTCGTAGTCTCTCGTATAAGGCTCTCTCATCTGATTGTTTTGGTCTTTTTGGGCGTGATTGGCATTTATTTGGTAATCAAGTTGCATATTCTTCAGAAGTACCAACTTGATCGATTGACGTCGTTTCTTCATACCAATACAAACTCATCTACGACTGGATACAATCTTGCGCAGTCAAAGATTGCGATTGGAGCTGGCGGAATATATGGCAAAGGGCTATTTCACGGAACGCAAACCAACTTATCCTACGTTCCTGAGCAGCAGACCGACTTTATCTTTACAGCTTTAGGAGAACAGTTTGGATTTGTCGGGGGGTCAATTGTTATTGGTGCCTTCGGATATGTTTGCTGGAGAGTTTGGCACGTAGTCTCGATAGCTCGTGACAAGACCGGAAGGGTCTTGGCAGCTGGCGTCCTATCGTTGTTAGCATTTTCGATCTTTCAAAATGTTGCAATGACAATGGGTATTATGCCTATCACTGGAATTCCATTACCATTTATGAGCTACGGTGGCTCTGCAGCACTCTCCTTTTTCACTGCGATAGGAATCGCCCTCGGAATTGGCTTTCGCAATGCTAGGTATCTACCTGAGGATAAGCGTGCTCTTCAGATGATGCGACGCGAGTAAGTGCAATACTAAAGTGCCACCTGAGGCGAAGATAATCTTGATGAGCGAATGGAATTACGCAGTGGAGACTGGTTTTGGGGAAGAAGATCCCTATATAAACGTCAGCGATGTGGAGGTTGAAGCGCCGAAAGAGGAGACTACGGATACGTTTGCAGAGGTATCTGACCTTCATGGCGGCGAGGCGATCTCTAGGCTTTCGATGATGCGAAGGTGCCTAGTCGAAGACGTTAGGGTGCTGCTTCCGGAGACCAATGGAACATTGATTATTCGTGAGGTTGATAGTCCAAATCGAATCCTTAAAGTTCCCGTTGGCCTCGACCAGGCGTCGATGCTTTCAATTTACTTAAAAGGTGTTTCGAGGGTTCGCCCGCTCTTGCCCGAAGTAATGATCGATATCTTGAATCAGTATGCGGTAAGTATTGCTATGGTTTCGATAACTTCTAAAGACGGAGGGGTTTATCGCAGTGAAGTCACAACAGTTGACTCAAGTGGTAAGTCCAAGAGCGTGCCGGCGCGTTTGAGTGACGCAGTTCTGCTGACTTTGGCTTCTCCACTTGCTCCTCCTTTGATGGTTGAAGAGAGTTTGCTCAGTTGATGAAGCGGCGCCTTTAATATTCACCCCGGATTACGTTGAGAGGCTCTAGACCATTTGCCATTCGTGGGAGGTTTTCTTCAAGGAGGGCAATTCCTTTGTGAAAGAAGCTTCTAGTGGCTCCTCCAACGTGCGGTGTGACTATTACATTTTTCAGCGTCCAAAGCTCATTGTCCTTGGGAAGCGGCTCTGGCGTAAACACGTCGAGCGCCGCGTTGAATCTTTGACTTCGGAGTGCGGTTATCATTGCATCTTGATCGACAACTTCACCGCGCGCAACATTTACAAAAAGTGCGCCATCCTTTAGCTTTCCAAAGAAAGAGGCGTCGAAGAGGGAGTTAGTTTCGTTTGTTAGCGGTATTACAGCGACTACTACGTCTGAAGTGCGAAAGAGGTCGCTTGCTTGACTGAAGGCGATGCTACCGTCTCTTCCACTTCGAGATACAAGCGAGGTCTTGGCTCCGAAGGCCTCGAGAAGTCGCGCAATCTCCCTACCAATCGAACCAGCACCGACGATTGTAACGGCACTATTGAAGAGGGTTGGTCGGATGCGTCTCGTCTCCCAACCATCGTTACCTAGCCGTGCAGTCTCGACGATTCCTCGCATCGATGCAAGTATCAACCCTACGGTATGCTCGGCGGTCCCAAGGTCATGTACGCCACGTGCATTGCAGAGCGTCAATCCCTCTTTCAGATATGGCGTTACCTTATCAACCCCTGCCGTTAGTAGCTGAATAAAGCGTAACTTCGGCATTTTCGCTATGACCTCGTAGACGGATCCACTCCCCATATAGGTAGGGACATAGATCTCAACTTCGTCTATGGAATCTGGTACCGGGTCGACATCTCCGTCGAAGATCTCTACTGTAATGTTCGAGGGCAGATTGGCGGAGGCGAAATTCTTGGGTAGGTATGCAAGCATGATCTCTATTAACTTACTGCCTTAAAGCTTTTACCTCACAGATTATGGCGGTTGGCCCTCGCGAATAATCGGTTATTGACGATCGCCCTTCTTCATTTGAAATAGTATCGAAACTATGACAGCTTCATACTTTGTACTTAGTGACGGATACGTCTCTCCAGGAGTTGCCTCCACGGTTTC
Organism: Actinomycetes bacterium; assembly: GCA_021841935.1. Taxonomy (GTDB): domain Bacteria; phylum Actinomycetota; class Acidimicrobiia; order Acidimicrobiales; family Acidimicrobiaceae; genus Acidithrix. Next base: position 228,299 of record JAKCDL010000002.1, read on the forward strand.
ACTTGTAGTTGACGGCGATAGAAAGATAATTGTAGACCCTGGGATGGTGGCCAGTAGAGACAATATCTTGGCTCCCTTAGGGAAGCTAGGTGTATCCCCCGCGGACATTACTGACGTAGTTGTATCCCACTTGCACATCGACCACACAATCAATATTGCAATCTTCCCAAATGCAACGGTCCATGACTTTATGGCCAGCTACCGGAATGACTCCTGGGTTGATCACGATGAGAGTCCATTTCGCTTGTCTGCTAACGTCACTCTTTATGCTACTCCAGGTCACACGAGGGAGGATATAACTACGGTTGTAAAAACCGGCGATGGTTTAGTTGCCTTCACGCACCTATGGTGGACAATCAAGGGGCCGATTGAAGATCCATACTCGTATGATTTAGCAGAACTTAGAGCTTCTCGAGAGTTGATCCTTGGAATGAACCCACATGTCATTGTTCCGGGCCATGGTAGTCCATTCGCATTCGATGGCGATGCTACAAAGTTGCTCTAGGAATATTTTTTCCTAATTTGATCTTGGAAACTGAGGCGCTAGATGTGGCGCGGATACTCTTGTTGAAACGGGGAGAAGATGGCAATTTCAGTAGGGGATTCTATTCCTGAAGTTACGTTGACAGTGGTTAAGGGCAATGACTTCAGCCCCGCGTCGTCTAAGGACGTCTTGGGCGAAGGGAAGGTAGTTCTTTTTGCGGTTCCGGGTGCCTTTACCCCCACGTGTAGCGACTACCACTTGCCTGGATTCATGGTTCGTTCTGACGAGATCTTTGCCAAGGGCGTAAATAAGATCGCATGCATATCGGTGAATGACGCTTTCGTGATGTCAGCTTGGGGCAAGTCACAAGATCTAGGCGAAGAGATAACTCTCCTTGCCGATGGAAATGGCGACTTTGCAAAGGCGATTGGCCTTGAGCTCGACGGTTCGTCATTTGGAATGGGGCTACGTTCGCAACGTTATGCGATGATCATCGAAGATGGAGTTGTGAAGTCGGTCGACGTTGAGCCAGGCGGAGGCCTCACCGTTAGCTCCGCAGAGGCGATTCTAGAGAAGATTTAAAACTCTTAGGTTCAAATTAGGAAACTGATATCTATATTTAGGCACTGGGAATGGACGGTAGTTCATTCCCAGTGATTTTTTTAAATTAAAATTCCCAGTGCTCTTTTAAATTAAAAATGTCGATTTGTCATGGCCGACTCTGTGCTTCGATTAGCGAGTGACGCCGAAATCTCAAACGATTTGCCTTTACGAAGAACTCATCGACGCTTCCCTCGTCTGAAATTCTCATTATCACCGCCACCAAGATGTAGCTCGAGACAAGCGAAGATCCACCATAAGCAACAAATGGTAAGGTAACGCCGGTAAGTGGTATGAGTCGGACTACTCCACCCATAATGAAGAATGCTTGGAGCCCCAGCATTGTGGTAAATATGGTTGCAACCAGAGCTGTAAAGTCATTTCTGGCACGTAGCGCTGTGCGCAGCCCGACTCCGACTAGCAGGACGAATGCTATTACCATCGCCGAGGTGCCGGCTAGGCCAAGCTCTTCACCTACGGCAGCAAAGATGAAGTCGCTCGAGACAACTGGAATAAGGTTGGGGTGGCCGAGGCCTAAACCAGTTCCACTAACTCCACCGGCTGCAAGTGCATATTGAGCTTGAACGATCTGATATCCAATGGTTTGGGCGTACTTCCAGGGATCTATCCATGTGATAAGGCGTTCATTTACTTGACCGAAGAGGTGCGTAGCCAAGAGCGCTCCTCCGACGAAAAGTAGAATTCCCCCAACCAAGTAACGAACCCTAGCTGTGGTCAGCCAAATTGTGATAATGAAGACCAGGAAGAGCATTAAAGAGAAGCCAACGTCTCGCTCCATAAGCATGATGAGGATGGAGCCTAGCCATGCTGTTAGAAGTGGTCCGAGAATGCGCGGATTGAGAGTATCTCTTAGAGTTTGACGCCCCTTTGCGCCTCCTATGATGTCGTTTTTTTCTACAAAATATGAGGCAAAAAATATTGCTAGGAGCAGCTTTGAGATCTCTACTGGTTGAAAGGTGTATGGCCCTAGGTGAATCCAGAGGCGTGCACCATTGATAGTCTCGCCTATTCCTGGAACGAGTGGCAGCACCAGCATTGCAAGGCCGGCCAAGGCAAATAGGAATCGAAAGCGTTCCAAGATCGCCGATCTGTCGACGAAGAAGAGTGTGAGCGCATAGAGTACGACTCCAACGTAGGTCCAAAGTACTTGAAGGGAAGCTTCGTGCGGATTTAGTCTCCAAATCATGACGTAGCCAAGGTCATTGAGGAGTGCTACGATCGGCATAAATGCGGAGTCGCTATTTGGAGCGAAGGCGACATTCGTCAGGTGAATTGCGAAGGGCGTCAGGGCCATAAGTATCGGAACAAGTATCGGAACCGACTTCGCATTTGGGAATCTCCCGAAGAAGGCGAGAAGGTAAGCCAATATGAAGATTATCGTGACGATCAGGATCATGCCTAATTCGCTTCTTCGGTTTTTGGTGTAAAACTCGGAAATCTTCAGCCTTGCTCCCCGTCGCTCTTTCTTTTGATTGTAGTTGTAAATCTGGAACAATCGAATTTGAGTGCGTCTTAGTGGAACAAACCGTTTGTCGCACGAAAGCTTTGACTTCAAATTTGTTCGAAACCGTTGCAAGGTAATCCCTTGGTGCGGCTCAAAACTGAGTTAGCGACCAAGCGGTGCTAAATTCATAGATCACTGTAGTTTTGAAAGTTAAATGGCGGTAACGGGCTTTGTTAGAGATTAATTTGGATCAGCTTCGAGGCGACATCCGAAGATGGTTGCGAGAAGATTTAGGTAGTGGTGACATAACCACTCAATTGACGATCGACTCAGCTTCGACGTCAACTGGAACATTGCTCGCCAAGAGCGAGACACTTCTCTCGGGGTTAGATGTTGTGCGGTTGGTATTTGAAGAGGTGGATCCATCGATTGAATTCGAACCTCTGATGCTAGAGGGTTCGAGAGTAAGTGATCGAGATAAGATCGCTGTTCTCCGTGGTTCTTCGCGCTCTATATTGACTGGTGAACGACTTGGTCTAAATCTTTTGCAGCATATGTGTGCTATCGCACATACCACGTCTAAGTACGTTGCAAGGGTTGAAGCATACGGTTGCAAGGTTATCGATACTCGCAAAACTACTCCCGGACTGCGCCAACTCGAAAAGTACTCGGTCCGTGTTGGCGGAGGCTACAACCATAGGTTCGGCCTTTCCGATGGAATCTTAATCAAGGACAATCATATTGAGGCGGTAGGTTCCATCGCTGAGGCGGTTCGAAGAGCCAAAGTTGGAGCACCCCACCTGATGAAGGTTGAAGTAGAGGTCGGGACGTTGGATGAAGTTTTACAGGCCTTAGATGCGGGAGCTGAGGCGATTTTGCTTGACAACATGACAAATCAAGAGATGACCAGCGCGGTTGAAGTCATCGATCGACGCGCTATCGTCGAGGCAAGCGGAGGAATGAACCTCGAACGCGTTGAAGAGGTAGCAAAGTGCGGCGTTGACCTAATAAGCGTTGGGGCTTTAACCCACAGCGTCTCTGCCGCAGATATCTCTATGGACTTTGAACTATAAGAGCCTCATTGACCGTCCACTAGCATTGTCTGAAAGTAGATGGAAGTTACTCGCTGTAATTTCTGTTGACTTATTTATAGAGGCCATAGCGCAGCTCGTAATAGGAGTGAACAAATGTCGCTTGTTGATACCTCTCTTGCTGAAGAGATAAACCAACTAAAAAAGGATCGAAACGCAATCGTTATTGCTCACTCGTACGAACGAAGTGAAGTGCAAGAGGTTGCGGACTTCGTCGGAGACTCTCTCGGGTTATCGCGAATTGCCGCCTCAACCGATGCTGACGTCATCGTCTTTGCCGGTGTTCACTTTATGGCTGAGACCGCTTCGATCTTGAATCCAACCAAGAAAGTCCTGCTCCCAGATCTTGGCGCTGGCTGTTCGTTGGCTGATACAATTGCTGCTTCCGATGTGAGGAAGTGGCGCGATGAAAACCCAGATGGTCAAGTCGTATCTTACGTTAACACGACCGCTGAAGTAAAAGCTCTCTCTGACGTCTGTGTTACCTCTGCAAATGCAGTTGAAGTCGTAAAGAGCCTTGACCCTACGAGGCCCATATTCTTTCTCCCCGATATGTTCCTCGGGGCATATGTCGAAAAGATGACTGGAATTAAGATGCACGTTTGGATGGGCGAGTGCCACGTCCACGCCGGCATCGGTGACGCTGAAATCAAGCAAAAGCTGACGGAATTTCCTGACGCAGAGTTCTTGATCCACCCGGAGTGTTCGTGCGGCTCTTCGTGCCTATTTCTAAAGCCAGATGCCAAGATGATGAGTACTGAGGGAATGGTAAAGTACGCAGCTGCAAGTGAGAAGAGCGAATTTGTTGTAGCCACCGAAGTTGGGATAATTCATCGACTGAACAAGATGGCTCCGGGCAAGCGCTTTCTTCCAGTCAAAGAGTCTGCAGTCTGCCAGTACATGAAGATGATCACTTTGGAGAAGGTTAGAGATAGCCTTCTGTTGGATCAATTTGAAATTAAAGTTGACGAAGAGATTGCAATTCCAGCTCGCCGTGCTATCGAGAAGATGATTGCAATTGGATAGCTTTGCCACCGAGGTTAAAGAGGTCGACCTACTGATCATCGGATCTGGGGTTGCTGGGGCCTATGCCGCCCTTCGTTCCATAGAAAAAGGGGCTAAGTCGCTTTTGGTTTCGAAGACCGGGTTGATTTCTGGCTCGACCTCGTGGGCCCAAGGCGGAATTGCCTTTCCTATTAGCGTCGATGATGTAGCTAGCCACCTAGAGGATACTCTTCGGGCGGGACGCGGATTAAGTGACCCACACGTCACAAATATGATTCTCGAGGAGTCTTTGGGCCACCTTGAGAGGTTGTCCAAGCTTGGTATGGAGTTTGACGATGAGCTCGCCCTCGAAGGAGGGCACTCTCGACCCCGTGTTCGCCACATCGGTGGGGACAGAAGTGGCTTCTTTCTCTTGAAGTTCATTCATGAGACGATATCTGGAAAGATCGACGTCTTAGATTCCCACATGGTTGTATCACTGAGGGTAGTTGATAAGCGAGTTGTAGGTGCGTGGTTAATCGCACGTGATGGTAGCTTCATCAGGGTCGATGCATCTGTGGTCCTCTTGGCTACGGGTGGATCAGGACAGCTCTATCGAGTTACCACAAATCCCCCCGAAGCCACAGGTGACGGAATTGCACTCGCCTTCGAGGCGGGGGCGACGATTCGCGATATTGAATTAGCTCAATTCCACCCTACGGCTTTGATGGACGGATCGTTGATAAGCGAGGCCTGTCGAGGAGAGGGGGCTATCCTTCTCAACGGAGCTGGAGAACGCTTTATGTCTCGATACGACGAAGCAATGGAGCTAGCACCTCGCGACGTAGTGGCTAGAGCTGTTCTAGAGGAGCGCCGATTGACTGGAAAAGTGCTTCTTGATCTTCGCCCAATAAAAAATATCGAAGAGGCCTTCCCCACAGTCTTTGAATCTTGTGTATCTCTCGGGCTAGATCCAAGGCAGGCCCCAGTTGAAATTGCGCCAGCCGCGCACTATCAAATGGGTGGTGTGCGAACTGATGCAAGCGGTAGAAGTAATCTAAAGGGGCTTTATGCGGCCGGAGAGGTAGCTAGCACTGGTCTTCACGGCGCTAATCGCCTTGCCTCTAATTCACTTCTAGAGGGATTGGTTATGGGCGATAAGGCCGTTCTTGCAGCGCTCGATGAAGTTGGTGGGAGTCGTATAAGTTACGACGACGCACCCCCAGTTCCAAGGGGTATAGATTCTTCGAGTCGTGATCGGATAAAGTCCTTGATGGACGAAGTTGCCTCGGTCATGCGAAACGGAGAAGAGTTATCGGTTGGGCTAAAGGAGCTGATGACGATTGCAGATGGTGAAAGTTATGATCGTTTTGAGATCGAGAACTTCAATTTACGTCGAGTCGGAGAGCTTGTTATGCGTGGAGCTATTTTGAGGCGTGAGTCTCGAGGAGCTCACTTTAGGTCTGATTTTACTAACCTTTCTGAAGTGGCTTTCCACGTTGACCAATCTGTCAATGCAACGGAATTGGTCGTAGTAGTTGACTCACCGAAGTAAAAAGTCATGTGCAACACCCTTAATTGATACACTTGTCTGAGCTCGGTAGCTTCGTCGATGACCTGTGGTCGTCGCTAAGTTCGAAGAGCTCGAGTCATCATTTGCCACTGAGCGTTAACTTTTTGTTGGAGAGTTGATCTGATAGCTTGTTTGGTAAATGTTTACTAAAAATCGTGCGAATCAATCAAAAAGTATGCCTAGCCTTAATGCCGTATGGAAGAAAAAAGCGTAATTACAGCACTTGGTCCGAGTAGATTTCTGAACCGCGAGGTCTCCTGGATTCGCTTTGCCGAAAGGGTGATAGAACTCGCGGCCGATAACACTATTCCGCTGTTAGAGCGCGTAAAGTTCCTTGCGATTTTTTCAACTGGACTTGATGAATTCTTCCAGGTTCGAGTTGCAGGTTTAAAGGATCGACTCGCAGCAAGCGTGCGATCTAAGAGCTCCGATGGAATGAGCACCAAAGAGCAGTTGAAGGCGATCCGAAACGAACTTGAGCCGATCCTCGACAGGGTTGGAAAGATCTACAATCAAGATATCGTTGCGGGTCTAAAAGAACATGGTATCGAGATCGCCTCATTCGACGAATTAGGCGATGACGATCGCCGTACGCTCTCAGAAATTTTTGAGAAGCGCATATTTCCAGTCTTGACACCGATTGCCCTCGATCCAGCCCATCCGTTTCCCTATATCAGTAATCTTTCTTTGAGTCTCTTGGTTACAGTATCCGATCCGATTTCAAATGAGTCCAGGGTAGCGCGAATCAAAGTTCCAGCCATACTGCCCCGTTTCGTGCCGATCGGAGATTCCTATAAGTTTGTCACCTTGGAGTCGGTTATAGCGGCGCACTTGAATCGCCTCTTCCCAGAGATGACTATAGGAAATCACTATTCGTTTAGGGTGACTCGAAATGCTGACCTCTCACTTGAAGAGGAGGAGGCAGATGACCTACTTGAGTTAGTCGAAATTGAGCTTCGTCGTAGGCGATTTGGACGAGCGGTGAGAGTTGAAGTATCGCGAGGTACTCCTTCAACTGCAATAGATCTCATTGCAGAAGAGTTACGCCTGCATCGTGACGATATCTACGAGGTGGATTTTCCGATCGACCTATCGGGACTATGGCAGGTTCACGCTATTGGAATGCCAGAGATATCGGCTCCTAGCTTCTCGCCGATCACGCCACAGGAATTTAGCGAGAGCAATACTGGCAGAAGGGCTGATATCTTCGAAGTTCTTCGGAGTAGAGACATACTCCTTCATCACCCGTATACGTCATTTTCCAATACGGTCGAGGCTTTTATCGAACAAGCTGCCATTGACCCTAACGTACTTGCGATAAAGCAAACTCTCTACCGCACCTCGGGTGACTCGAGAATGATGGCGGCTCTTATCCGCGCTGCTGAGGCTGGTAAGCAAGTGGCAGTGTTGGTCGAGTTGAAGGCAAGGTTCGATGAACTTGCCAATATCTCCTGGGCCAAGCGGTTAGAAGAGGCTGGAGTTCACGTTGTTTATGGACTCATGGGGTTGAAGACTCATATCAAAGCTGCTCTAGTCATCCGTAACGAGGATGAGGGAGTGAGGCTCTACTGTCACTTAGGTACCGGAAACTACAATGCCAAGACAGCCCGAAGTTATGAAGATCTAGGCCTTTTGAGTGCCGATAGTGAATTGAATCGTGATCTAGCTGAGGCGTTCAATCTATTGACAGGATTTTCAAGGCCGGGAGACTTTAGTAAGATCGTCCTTGCCCCCTCATTTTTGAGGAATCGAATCATGGAACTGATCGACGAACAGGCTCAAAAGGGTAGCGACGGTCGAATTGTGATAAAAGTCAATAACCTTACCGACTCGTCGATTATCGATGCCCTCTATAACGCTTCAAACCATGGCGTAACGATCGATATCATCGCTCGAGGTATCTGTTGTCTTCGACCAGGAGTGCCTGGCTTATCTGAGAATATTCGAGTTAAGTCAATAGTTGGGAAGTTATTGGAGCACTCAAGGATCTTTGCATTTGGTGGCTCTGGCAACGCAAATCCATTCAAGGTTTACGTCGGTTCGGCTGACTTGATGGAGAGAAATCTCGATCGAAGAATTGAAGCCATCTTTCCTATCAGCCAAGCAAGTGACATCGCGCAAGTAGAAGAGATCCTAAAACTTTGTGCGGCCGACGATCAATACTCTTGGACGATGAATGGTTCGGGCTTCTATGAGCGGGAGACGTCCCTACTTGGCATTTCGGTTCAGGATATCTTGATGGAGCAGGCCAATATTGAGGCGAGGAAACCCGCACCTTCTCTAATGTGAGGAACAATGATTGAAGAAGAAGTAAAACTGACTACTGGTCCTGACTTCTCGGTGGCTAGCTACGAAGGATTAGTGCCTGGATCTGCGGTCGATGCCGATAGAGTTACGAAGACACTTACGACGTACTTTGACACATCGGACTTTTCCATGACGATGAGGTTCTCGTCGCTGCGTTTTAGATGTGCCTTGGCCGATTTAGATGAGTCTTTGACGCTCCATGATGGCGTAAAGGGTACTTGGACCATCAAGGACGGCGGTGAAAGTTCAACGTCGGACGGGGTGATATCGGTGAAGCGTCACGAGATTAACGTCAAGGGAGCCTTTGGAGATCCCTTGGAAGAGCTGTTTAGTCGCGCTGAAGTTAGCACCATAGAGCGTGAGTTGCTCAGGCCAATTGCGAGGATTCTCTCAAATAGGCATTCAACCGAAATCTCTTTGGCAAAGGAGAGAGTCGCTATCGATGATGACGTTGCCAACGTCTTATCCCTGGAAGACAATAGCATAGCTCACACATTTCGCGAGATCGAAGTTGAACTCCTAAGTGAAGATGGAGGACTTACTCTGCGTAATGCGGTTGTCGCAAAGTTGATCGAAGCGGGTGCCCGATACTCAGAATCGCCATCGAAACTTCACCTAGCTCTTTCAATCCTTCACCCAAAGTTGGGTCTGTAAGGCCATTTGCCAAAGGGCTATTTGGTGATCAGGTGTACGTCTAGTTTGAAGACGTCTTCAAAGAGCTGTCTTTTGCGTCGTAACCCGTACTCTTCTAACTCCACCGCACTGCTACTTTCGACAAAGAGTAGGATCTGGCTCTTCTCTATCTCGACTCTAACTGACTCGACGATGGTTCGATGGGAACGATCGAGGGCGTCGGCGAGCCTCAAAAGAGCAGTCAATTTCACAACGGCGTTAGCTTGAACTTTGTTTAGTTCAGCAAAGGGGGGATAGTCGGCCTTAGGAGTGCCTTTCCGATGAAATCTAACGACAGATAGAAGGCAGTTTCGTTCGTGGATATCAAATCCCGGTAAACGTGAATTTTCTAGAAGATAGGCGCTATGTCTGTCATGGCCCTCCACCGAGATGAATTCGCCGATATCGTGACAAAGGCCAGCTAGATAGAGGGTTTCGCGCTCCTTTTCGCCGAGGCCATGGAGTTTTTTTGTTTGATCAAAGATCGAAACCGCGAGGTCGGCTACCTTCCGGGAGTGTCGCTCATTCCAACGGTACCGTTCGGCGATGGCAGTAATTGATTCAACCTTTAGCGAGGGATTGTCGCCCTCGAATTCACTCTCACTTACAAGCGATAGCTCTTTGAGGATGATCCCCTCGCGTAGGGCCCATTCGCTTGCTAGAACCCTTTTGGGGTTCACTATTGAAAGTAGCTCCGTTAGAACTAGTGCAGCTGATGGTAGTAGATCGATTCTCTTTTCGTCTACGCCTCCTAACTTTGCCCTTCCTTTGAAGTCAGTTGACATGATTGCCTTGCAAGTCATTCGAAGCTCATCGATAGGAATCTCACTCTGATTGATTGATGAGTCGCTCCAGCGTCGCTCGTCGATCCGAAGGAGGGTCATACGAGCTATGTTCAAGAGCGATCCACTCGATAGAATCAGCGTCGTTGGCCTGCTCTTTGAAATAGCATTCACCATTTCGTCGTCGATATCTCGATGAATTGCCCTAACCACCTCTTCTTTGTCGACTCCCGGAAGGGTTCCAGGGGCTCTATATCGGCTAGTTAATTTGCCAACACCAAGGGAGTAGCTTGCGCAATGGATCAGCCGACTCTGCTCGCCCACCATTATCTCTAGCGATCCGCCACCCAAGTCTGCTCCGACTATGGTTTCTCCGCCGAAGTCGACCCCTTGGCTAAGGGCTGTCCAGATGAGTTCAGCTTCTGTTCTGCCCGCGATGACGCTAACTTTAATGCCGAGGGTCTCTTCCAAGTCGTCTACTACGATCCCTGCATTGCGAGCATCACGAAAGGCCGCAGTTGCAACTGCCTTCATAGTCGTTGCTCCAACAGACTTGGAAAGGGTTGTCATTCGCGAAACTACCTCGATGATTCGCGATCTAGTTTCATCAGAGAAGCGCTTGGTAGCGGCGACCTCGTCGCCTAATCTCATCATCTCTTTTTCCTTGAGAATAACTTCAAAGTTATTTCTCCCGTGGCCTCGCGCTACAACTAGATGGAACGAGTTTGAGCCCATATCAAGGGCTGCTACCGTTACACCCTTCGATGCCAATTCAGCAAGTTCGCTATCTTTGAGATAGTCAATCTCCACGCTTTCCCCTTTAATCCAACTTCCAATCTAAGCGCAATCTCGAGGTAAGGACTTTTGCCACTGTCGATAGGGTATTGCATCACTATATGTCGCGGAGGATTGATGAATACAATTACAGATAATGTTGGATCTGTAAGGTATTTCGTGAATGCGAATCTATATAGTTTTTCAATGAAGTATCTACGAGAACCGTACAAAAAGTTGCTAGGTGCCTTCGGGGCGAAAAAATAAGATAAGGCATAGGTGAGCTAAAGTGGCTGGAACTAAACGCGGGTGGACATTTTTGACCAATCATGGCCACGTCTTCATAGCGGTAAATGCTGCGCCGGATGCCCTGATGAAAGATATTGCTAAAGAGGTGGGAATTACCGAAAGAGCAGCTCAAATGATCCTGTCTGATCTCGTTACCGATGGTTATATTGAGGTAACTCGAGTCGGAAGACGAAACCACTACAAGGTAAATCCAGAGATGTACTTTAGGCACCCGAATGAAGCGACCCAACAGGTGGGCATGCTTTTGGATATCTTTAGTGGCGCTGAGGTGGAGGCGTAATCTCGACTCCTCGAGATGTGGGAGTTGAAAGAGACTAAGCGTCTGTGACTACTTAGTCTTCCGAGGGTGTTCCTTGATCGCCTTGCGGAACGACGCCCTTACCGAGGCCCAGCGATAGTAGACCCCCTACTGGTATTGGTAGCCAGAAATTTATTAGCCGATAGCCAATTACACCTAAAATTGCTATCGCTCTTGGAGATCCAAAGCCAACAAGGGTCGACGTCAAGACGCCTTCGATGACTCCAAGTCCCCCGGGAGTTATTGGAATTGCGGCCAGTACGTTGGCCAAGCCATAGCTTACTAAAAGCGCATCCGGGTTGACATAGTACCCAAATGCTGCCATAAATACCCAGAGTGATGCTGCATCTAAAATCCAATTAAAGAATGCAAATATGACTGCGCGTCTAAGTAATTCAGGATTCGATTCAAGGTCCTTTATGCGCAGTGCGACACGTGAGAGTATCGGCATCAGCTTTTCAGCTTGAATGAACTTAACACGTTCGCTAAGGCGAAGAATGATTCGAGCGATTCTATCTTCACCCCTTGTCAGCGCAACAACGGTCAAGATAAAGAAGGTAAATACAAAGAGGCCAAGTCCAACTGCGATTGCATATGATGCACTTAGTCCGTGGAGGGGTATGGAAACGATCAGCGCTACCCACAAGATGGCGTTAAGGACAACGGCTGATCCAATCCCCTGGGTCGCGATCGCAAATGCTGCATCGGTTGTTCTTGCGCCGGCGTTAGTCATTAGCCTCAGCGATAGGCCGGTTCCGCCGGCTGTTCCGGCTGGAATGATGTGAGAGGTAGCAAGTGAGGCTAGGTCGATTCGCAGCACCTTGCTGAAGCTGATGGCTCCCTTTGGCAACATCGCCTCGGTCAACTTAGCATACGCAAGAAGTGCGGCGACCTCTAGGGCTACTCCAAGTCCGATCCAGGCTATGTTTACCGTGGATAGGACGTGGATGTCTTTTCGAGCACCGGCTATCTGAGGAAATACCAGGTACTCGATGACGAGTACGATTAGGATGCCCTTTGCACCTCCAAATGCAAAGCGACGCAGTGGCCCTTTTTTTCGCCAAAGTTTTCGACGCTCTTTATTTTGCTCTTCGTACTCTTCGATTATGGTAGCTCCGCCTTCGAACGGCCCGGTAGCCGTCTTGCCAACGCCTCTCCTCGGCTAGCTTGACTACGTATATCTTAATCGTAAATTGTAGGTACTTGAACTAAGGTTGCAGGAGGTGAGGTGGTAAGTGGATCGCAAAGAGTTTTTACGTAGGGTATTAATCATTGATTTGCTCGCAATTGCAACTCTGCTATCGATCTACTTGGTTGTAGTCCTTCGTGGATTTCTCTTGGATCTATTGATTTCTACTATCTTCGCAATCGTTCTGCACCCAATCGTCTCATTCATGGTTCGCCACAAGATACGCCGGTCGATTGCTGTAGTGGTCGTCGTAATCGTAGGTTTGGCGACCCTGACTGAATTAGTTTACGTATTCACAAAGCCGCTTTATTCTGCTGCTTTTACCTTCGCACATCAACTTCCAAGTCTCGTAGCCCAAGCCCAAAGCGGTAAGGGTCAATTGGGTTCGTTGATCACGCGATTTCACATAGAGTCATTTGTCTCTACAAATGTCTCCAAAATTACAAGTGCTGCCGGCAACGTAACAGGAACTTTGTTATCGGCTACAAGGACATTTTTGACGGGGTTGACCGGCGTTATAACCATTGCGCTACTTTCAGTCTTCATTCTCTTGGAAGGGCCAAGGGTTGTCCACAGCACTCTTGGACTTCTGCCGAAACAAAATAAAGAGCTACTCTATCGAATACTTGAACGCAGTGAAAAGGCAGTAGCAGGCTACGTCTTTGGGAACCTTGCAACTTCAGTTATCGCAGGTATAGTCGTGGGAGCCACTCTTGCGATTCTTGGTGTCCCCTTTGCGCTACTTCTATCACTTTGGGTAGCTATCGTTGATTTGCTGCCGCTGGTAGGAGGGTTGCTAGCAGGGATACCTACAGTATTTATCGCTTTTTTGCACTCTCCAATCGCGGGAGTTGTGACTTTGATTGTATTTTTGACCTACCAACAGATCGAAAATCACATACTGAATCCCGTTGTAATGGCTCGAACGGTCAAATTGAACCCGCTATGGATTTTGATCTCGGTTCTAGTTGGAACTGATCTTGCAGGCTTTACGGGCGCACTTATTGGGATACCTGTTGCCGCTATGATTCAGGTAACTTCGCAGGAGCTTTGGCACCGATATAGTCCATCCCGGGACGTGCGAGCGCCAGACGAAATAGACGGAGATGATCAAATTCCAAACGTTACCGAGCCACAATAGGACCTATCGAGATAGATTCACTTTTGAATCGATCTATAAGAAGAGGCAATGCTCCAATAGTTGAGTTGATTGATCCAGGGGCAGAGGTGCAGTCGCTATCGTGCAAAAGCACGGTTCCTCCTCGTGGATTGTGGCGAAATACATCATGTATCACTGATTCCGGGGTGGCTATAGCCCTCCAGTCTCTTCCCCAATTAGTCCAAGTAACGACCCGCAAGTCACTCTTCTTGCATCCATAGATCGTTCCTCCTGATATGACACCATAGGGAGGGCGATAAAGTTCGATCTTTCGATCGACGGCATCTTCGACTACCTCTTTACCTCTTTTTAAGTCAAAGGCGATGGTCTTGGCGCTTCTAAAGAGGTGATTTCGATGCTCGTAGCCGTGGAGGGCGATGTCATGTCCCTCGGATGCGACCTCACGTGCCAGAGTTGGGTATTTGGCAACCATTTGACCAAGCATAAAGAAGGTTGCCTTTGTCTTTTTCTCCGCGAGGATCTCGAGTAACTGAGGAGTGAAGGCCGGATCGGGTCCGTCGTCAAAGGAGAGTGCCGTATAACTTGAACTGTGGTTATTTCCTGTAATCGTTGGAATTATCCTCTTTGTTACAGGGAAAAACCACGAAAGCGCGCTAGCACTGTGGCCGATTGTAGCTATCGATGCCACACCAAGAGCGATCTTCTTCAATGCCAAGGGCTCCTTATGTTTATTCTAACTAGGCGGGATTAGCGGTGTCTGTTGGGGTGAGCTGCGAAAAGGGTAGTACGGTAAAGCTCTGCCGATTTAGGGTAGCAAGTACTTGTTTGATCTCTACGAGGGCCGCTGCTGAGGTTAGATTTTCGGTTGGAATGAGATATGTCCTACCGGATACTGCTTTGAAGTGGAGAGGGTTCTCGAGGCCGTAGGCCTTTACCACGGGACTATGAGAGAGCGATGCCCAGGCGAGATCAACACTTGAAATGATACTCTCAGGGGAGTAGATGAGGTTAGATTTGCCAGTTATCCCGCTGAGGATCTTTTCTGCTTTGGTTGCTCCTTCGATAGGCGCGAAGAGGCGTATGCCCGAGTTCATTGGCCAGCCTCCGTTGACGACTGTTACGCCTTTTGCGACAAGGTTGCGAACTTGATACGGGTATTCAAGTGCAAGCGGACCGCTGACAACCGCTCCAATACCAGTGCTTGCTAGCGTGCGAATTATCTTTGGGTCAGAGATGGTGGCGCTAGTCATTGGAACTTCGAGGTAGGAGTATGGAGCCGCTACCGCTGCGCTCGCGATATTGACCTCGTTAGTAGCTGCATTTGTTGCAACGTTTGCCAAAGTCAGAAGTGAGATTGATCCAAAGGCTACCTTCGCCGAGGTGACAAGTGGTCGGGGCTGACTTGATCGCTGACGGCGCGGAATCGAACCACCCGAGTAAATCGATGATATTACTTTCGCTGGATCGTCAATGAAAACTTGAGATGCGCGTCTCGTTGTCAGTTCAGGATTTCGCGCTAGTTCATGGATCGTCTCGATCAGCTCATTACGATTCTTCGCCCATAGCGATACGCCTGCTGCCTCCATCTCGATTACGTTTCTTAGGCCGTGACCTTTAATGGGGTTGTAGCTAATTACTGGGACTCCTGCGGCAAAGGCTTCATTCGCCGTCAGGCCGCCGGCGTTTTGAATGACTACGTCGCAGGCAGCCATTAGTTCGGGCATGCGGTCTGTCCATCCAACGACTTTGCCTACATTTAACTTATTCAAATCGTCGAATAGTGCTTTGTTCTTTCCGCATATTACTACGGGAAAGATATCTGGCGCATCTGCCAGGGACATAACGGTATCTTTGAGGTCTCCGACCCCCCAGCTTCCAGCAACTATTAGCGCTGCTGCCTGATCGACTGGAATCCCAAACTCTGCGCGTATCTCTATAGCCTTAGATTTATCCATGGTTTTGAAGCGAGACGAAACCGCTGGGCCGCTTACAGCAGGGGTCTTCTCAACGAGTCTTTCAACTTGTCGAACGCTTATGTGGTGCACCGCTAGATACTCGTCGATGCCCTCGTCGACCCACATGGTATGGACAGAAAAATCTGTCAAAAATGTATACGCCGGAACTTTCATCGGCCTGACTAGAGAGCGACGCGCCCTACCGAGAACGAGGGAGGCAAAGGGATAAGTTGTGATGACTAAGTCGGCGTCGAGTTCCTTGATCCACCTTCGAATTCGTGGGAAGAAGATCTTGTAGAAGATGGTGACAATTGGTGGTTTGATTGCCTTGAAGGATGCGAAGATGCGAAATAGAGCCTCGTAACTCCACTGAGCATGATCTAGTTGAAGCTCATAGGTTCTTTCAAGAAACCGCCCTATTCTTGGAGCGGCATCGAGAAAGTCTCGTATTTCGACGTCAAAACCGTAGTTTGAAAGGCTTTGTGCGATTTCTTTAGCTGCGCCATCGTGTCCGGCGCCCATGCGAGCGGAGATGATCAGCACTCGTTTCGGCATCTAGCTAATAACCTTTTCTTCAGAGATCCATGGTCTACATACTTGCAATCGCATCAGCTATATCGTTTTCACTTGCTGCTATATTCCAGAAGCGGCAAGTTCGTGGTGTCTCAACCGACGCGAATTTGAAGGTTGCTCTACTTTGGCAACTCATCAAAAACCCATATTGGATTCTAGGCGTCATTTTCGATATCTTTGCGTTTGTCGGTCAGTTCCTGGCGCTCAAGGCAGGTTCAATTTTGGTTGTATCTCCAATTTTGGCATTTGGATTGAGCATAACCATCTTCGTCGACGCCATCTTTGAAAGAAAGCGGCCATCGAGGTCGATCGTTTTGTTAACCCTAATGGCGGGTGCGTTACTCACTGTTTTTCTCTCTACCACGACAACAAATTCGAGTAAATTCGTCCCTGGAATCGGACTAGGTATAATTATCTCACTTACAGTGACTGTGATTTTCGTCACTGCAAAGTTTGCTCCCTTTCGTAGTTCGAAGTGGTGGATCGACTTTGTCCTCCCTGTCTTTACTGGGGTCACTCATGGCATTGCCATCTTTGTAACAAAGGCCACCACTTCGCTGGTAACTTCATTGGGTTTCGGCGCCCTTCTCACACATTGGCCGGGCTATGTTCTGATTTTGATCGGAGCAATCGACTTGATAATGACTCAGAGCGTCCTGCAGCTAGTAGAGCTAAGTGGGGTACTTCCCGTCGTCAACCTTTTGGAGCCAACGGTTGCAATGGCCCTTGGTGTCCTCTTTCTCAGGGATCACATCACATCCACGATTGGTACAGCTGCGATCGTAATTACCCTTTGCGCCTTAGGTGGCGTAACATTTGCGATATCGGTTATGTCATCTCGTTTAGTTGCAGAGGGAGAAACCTAAGTTGAAAGAGATCAAGCACTCTATGTTCCGAGCCTCGCAGGCGCTTTCGCACCTTTCGAAGGCGACTCATCGCTCGTACTTTGGCTGTGACGAGATCGATAAGGAGGCTGCAAAGGACGAGATGGTCAGCCTCAGGGAGACCCTTGAGGCCCTTCAGGCGCGTCTTTGGGCAGAGCGCAAAAGCGGTCTTCTCTTGATCCTCCAGGGCCTAGACACCGCTGGTAAGGATGGTACAGTACGAAGGGTCTTCAGTGGATTCAATCCACAGGGTGTAAAGGTCTATGACTTTAAAGTTCCTAGTGAAGTTGAATTGTCTCATGATTTTCTGTGGAGAGTGCACCTAGCAGTTCCAAGTCGGGGTGAGATAGCCCTATTCAATCGATCTCACTACGAGGATCTATTAGTTCCTGTAGTTAACAGAACCATCAGTGATGCTGTCTTTGCTGAACGAGTCCAGAGTATCAACGAGTTTGAAGCTCATTTAGCTCGTAATGGCTTCCACGTCGTGAAGGTATTCATCAATATCTCAAAGCCAGAGCAAAAAGCGCGTCTTCAAGAACGAATAGACGATCCCGCAAAAAATTGGAAGTTTGACGGATCTGACCTAGTAACTCGCTCTCACTTTGAAGAATACGTTCGACAGTACGCTCGCGTGATCGAGCTGACGGACCATGAACATGCGCCATGGTACGTAGTTCCGGGCGATCAGAAGTGGTTCAGAGATCGAGCTGTATTGCAGATCGTGGCGCATCATTTGAGAAGTCTTGACCCAAAGTTTCCACCACCACCAAGACCCCTTGATGGAATAGTGATCCCAGATTAGGCAGAAGAGGGTTATTTGTGAATATCGTAAGGGATCTAATAGAACTCCTATTCGTGGTCGCTATTGGAGGTATGGTCGTATCTTCAATTAGAAGGATCAAGTCGGCATCCATTCGCCCTTATCTCTGTACGGTTTGCCAGCGCCCTACTGCGCGTGGATATGCCAAATGTCGCCACTGTGGGGCGCCGGTGACGGAATAGCTCAACTTGTTGGTGCGTTTTACAATATTGGTAAAAATTACTACAATTATTGCGTAACACCACGACGTTGAAGTCGAGAGAATTAGAGGCGATATGGCTGTTCGTCAGAGAAGTTCCTCTGATTATCAAGTTCAGATGGGTCTTTCTATCGATGAGCTCTCGAGCCGTTCTGGCATATCGGTCGAGACGATTCGTTACTACCAAAGGCGAGGATTGATTGAAGCCCCAGAGCGCAATGGACGTCGTGGATACTATGGCCCCGAGACACTAGAGCGATTGAACGAAGTTTCGATGCTTCGACAGCAAGGGTTCAGTCTGCGAGAGATAGAGCGCAAGTTTTCGGCCGGCGATAGCGAGCCAGACATGCTGATGAGCTTCGACGAACTTGCGATGCGATCGAAGATACCTGCTCCAATTTTGCAAAGTTTGATGGCGGAGCAGGTTCTTATTCCATTGAACGTCGATGGCGTACAAAAGTTCAGTAGCGACGACATCGATATGGCCTGTGCCGCTTTGCAGCTGCTGGGTAAGGGCCTTCCATTTGGGGATCTACTAGAGCTCGCAAAGGTGCACATTGCAAGGATGGAAGAGACGATCGATGATGCTATTGCGATCTTCGATAGGGTCGTGAGACGCCATCCGACCTCTACAAGAGAGCAGTTCGGTGAAGAGTTCAAAGATTTCATCGAGATTAGCGAGGTTCTATCAAGGTTGGTTTCACTTAATTTTCAACGGCTATTGACCAACAAGGCACAGAGGCACCTCGATCAAACTGGGTCAGAACTTGAAAAAGAGACCGTAGAACGCCTATTTAAAGAGTATTTGGAGTCCAATGTCTGAAAAAAATCAAAATCGAACTTCGCCACTACCTTCAGCCGAAGACAAGGCGAGATTCGTTCAAGAGATGTTCGACTCGATATCACCGCGATACGACTTGGTTAACAGGGTTATGACCTTCAAGATGGACCAAAGTTGGAGGCGATTTGGGGTTGATTCACTAAATCTCCAACGCGGGAGCAAAATATTGGACGTCGCCTGTGGAACTGGTGACTTTGTAAAAATTCTCAAGAAGATGAACTACGAAGTAGTTGGCATTGACTTTTCGATTGGCATGCTCAGCCACGCCAACATCGATGGTTTAGCCCAGGGCGATGCGATGTCAATGCCCTTTGCTGAAGGTAGCTTTGACGGATTGACCTGTGGATTTGCTCTGCGTAACTTTGCAGACCTTGGAATTGTCTTCGACGAGTTTTCCAGGGTACTTAGACCCGGCGGACGTCTTTGCCTAGTTGAAGTTTCACGCCCAACGAATGGCTTTATAAAGTTTGGACATGGACTTTACTTCGACAGGATCGTTCCAAGGGTTGGTGCACTGCTTTCATCTAGCGAGCCCTACAAGTATCTTCCTGCTTCGACCGCATATTTGCCAGATGAGGCAAAGTTGCGTGCAATGCTCTTATCGAGCGGATTTGAGGGAGTAAATTTCAAGTACTTTTTGGGTAAGTCCTCGCAGGTTATAACTGCGACCAGGAGCGCAGCCCTATGACTTCCTTTCAAAAGTCGCTTTCTCAAGCGAATTTCAATAGTCCGAATGAAATTTCACTCTTTGGATCGTCGACCTTAGTCTCTCAAGCTGTGACCTCTTTCGACGGAGAAGTGGAAGAAGTGCTAGATCACTTCGCTGAACGTATTCGAAGTGGTGCTGCTAGTGTGCTTCTTTCGTCCGGATCGCTCCTGCTTGCATACGGAGAGGCAGTGGGTAAGTGCGGTTCTGATCCAAGGGAGGCTTTTAGGGATCTGAGAGACGATCTTCGCTGTGTCGACGATGAAATAGCATCTTCGATTGGAGCTTTTGCCACCATTCCTTTCGACCCAAGTAACTCCTCGGTGGATATCTCGATTCCAAATCTCATAATCAGAGTCACAAGTACGGTTGTGAATATAACTGTCGTAGCTGAATCTATTGAATCGGTATCTGCGATAATTGAAGATCTTCGAAACCTACAGAATGGCGAATTTGTTGAAGGTCGGGCGTCAGGTGAGCTTATATTTCCCGTTACCCGTGATGAATGGATTGGAAGTGCCGCCGGCGCCATCGAGGCGATAAGATCAGGAAGGTTTCGAAAGATAGTTCTATCTAGACGTGCGAGGATGGTGATCGAGGGCGGTTCGATAGATCGTCTTAGATCGATTGAACGCCTCGCAAAGCTATACACCGGAGCGACGATATTTTCTGTGGGAAGGTTGTTAGGAGCAACCCCAGAGTTGCTTTTGCGTAGGGAGGGTCGCTTCTACTCAAGCCACCCCTTAGCGGGAACTACGAGGACCGGCGCTGAATCAGAGTTGCTCAAGTCCCATAAAGATAATTATGAACATCGAATCGTTGTTGATCACATAATTGAATCGCTTCGTGATGTATCGGCCACTGTGGAGTTTGCCCAAAACCCGTCGATATTGAACTTTGGTGATATCGTCCACCTTGGTACCTCGATCAAGGGTGAGACGATCAGCGATGATATTTCTTCTATCGATCTTCTGTATCGAATACATCCGACTCCAGCTGTAGCCGGCGTGCCGACGGTTGAGGCGGTTGATTTGATACAGCGTTTAGAGGACGAGCCCCGAAACCTTTACGCTGGTGCGGTTGGCTTTCAAAATGGTCGTGGCGATGGGGAGTGGCACCTAATCATCCGCACCATATACGTTGATGAGGTGAAGGGTGAGGTTGAGTTTCAGGCCGGAGTGGGACTTGTGGATGAATCAGATCCCGAGGCTGAAGCAGCGGAGATAGATTCAAAACTTAATTCAATGCTTCCAATCGTGAATAGCTAGAGAGAAAGGGGGCGGATCTTCCTTGAAAGATCCGCCCCCTTTCTCTTGTTTAAAAGAACTTTCTTTCAAAACAGACAAAAGATTTCAATCAAGGACCTTATCCATCGGCGTATAACTTGCCATCTGGCCCTTCTACGACTGGAATCGGAGTGAGCCCCGTGGGTGCAGGTCCTTGCAACACTGCACCCGTCGTGGCATTGAATTGAGACCCATGACATGGGCAGATAAAGAGGTCGTTTCCTGCATATTGAACCGTACAACCTGCGTGTGGGCAAATAGCGGAGTAAGCCACAAAGTCATTTGCCTTTGGTTGGAGAACGTAAGCGGGAGAATTAGATGCAGGGTCTACGAACGATGCAATCTTGCCTACCCCTACGGCACTAGCTGGCCCAATTACTGTTCCCTTGGGCTTAGCTGCTCCAGACGTTGTGCCAGTTGATTTTGATGACGCTACAGCTGTTGTGGTAGTAGTGGTTGGCAGAGTATTCGTGACATGGCTTGCAGCGAGTGAAGAGGTAGATGGGGTTCTTGGCGCGCCATTATTGAGCGCTCGTCCTAGCAATGCAGCGGCACCTCCGCTTACCGCTGCCGCCGACGATGCCGCTGCCGCTGCAACTATAAAGCTACGTCGATTGGGGTCATAGCTGGCACCTGAGGCGACTTTCCTTGTGGGGTCGTTTCTAGGAAGAGTTCCATCGATTATGGGGCATATTGCTACCGAGCACGCCTTATTTTCCATTGCAGAGCAAAGGCCATCAGAATAGTTACCACACACCCTAGTTAGGTAAACTAGCGGTATTCCAGCTACGATCGATGGGTCGACACCTGACTTACCCCGCATGGCTAGTCGTCCCTCGAGACTGAGTACTCCTCCGTCCCCGACGAGAATCAAGGGAGTCCAGGCAAAGAGGAAAACAATGTCCGCCCCCGTGTAGTAGGGATTCGTATGGAAGGATACTGAGAGAAACAACAGGAAGGAGAGAACGGCTCCGCCGGTTGCGGCAACTCTACTAAATACCCCTAGTAGTGTCCCAATTCCGACTCCAAGTTCACCGAGAGCGATCACTAGCCCAAAGACGACTGGCGCATGGGAAGCGATCTGCAACAGGAGATGTATTGGACTTCGTAGGGCATAGGCTGCTATCTGGCTTTGTATTGACGCTGGATTCTTTGCGTTGAAAAACGCTGGGTTCGCTATTTTCTGGAGTCCAGCAAAGGTGAATGTGACTCCAAGAAACAACCGAAGTGGAAGAAGCAGGTATCCGGGGGTTATTCTTTTGAAAAGCTTGGTCATAATCTCCCTATCATCCGACCCGGTGGCCAATGCTTGCAACGCAATATTACTTCGATGAAATTCCAAAGGGCGGCGCCCTGTTATATTTCATTCGTTGACGTGGGATTGCTTAGATTGTTATTTCGTCTGAAAATTATGGGTCTAAATGGGATATTTCGTTTCTAATGGCAAGTGAGCGTGGTAGTGCGGTGGCGGTTTTATTGCTGACGGGCGGATACTCTCGCAGATTTGCAAATGGAATGAAGCTGGAGGCGAAAGTCACGGATGGTAACCGTGTAATCGACGTTGTAGCAGACAATCTTTCGCAAGTTGGACTTCCGGTATTCGAAGCTGGACTTGGAATGACTGACTTTAACCAGATCACCGGGACCCAATTTACCTCGCCGCTTGTTGCGTTGGCGAAAGGATTTAGTGTTATCGCAGAGGCTCTCGGCGATGAGAATATTTCGATTATGGTCCTCGCTGGTGATATGGTTGCTCTTGATCCGATCACGATTACTAGAGTGGCTACTTTCCCTTCGGCAAGGTCTGTGGTGCCTTTTGATGGATCGCTACAGGTGCTTGGTGCAAGGTGGGGTCACGCTTCGCTAGCTTTGGCGAGGTCCATGGCGATGACTCATCCCAAATATTCGCTACGTAGCGCATTAGGCGAAGGTGTGGTCATCCTTGATGATCGCCGATGGAGAGTTCGCTCGCCTTTTTCCGATATAGATACCTTTGAAGATCTTGAAGATTTCAAGCAAAATCGCCGCTAGAGCTCTATAGGGTCAAAAGTTTTGCTCCGAATTCTCATCTGATTAGAAAAGCGATGGTGCATGATATCTTCAATATCCTCGGATCCGGGAGAGAGTACTAGGCGTTCCGGCGATTTTACGGTTCGCCGAAACCGTCGTCTATTGCGCTATTGCGAAGAAGTCAATTGAACGAACAAGGTCAAGGAACAGCTCTAAATAGGAATGGTGCTAAGAATTGTCCTTGGTGGTCAAAGGCCTGCAATAAGCGCTTCTTAGGGGTGTTTGAGCCTTTGATTTGGATAGTTTAGAACGATTGGGTTACATAATTTGATCTAACGCACTGTCGGCCGTGCGTTCATTTGATCGCTTCTAGAACTTAGTATGATCCTAAAGATTGTCTAGATCATACTTTAGGAAATTCACATGCGTCATAGTACCGATAAGCGCTGGATCGACGTTATCCGCTACCAAGATGACGGCTCTTCGATTATGAGGCGCAAAGAGGACCAAATAGCAACCGAGGAGCCACTCGAGATACGGGTCCAAATACGTGAGGACGAGGCACAATCGGTAGGAACGTTGATGCGAACCCCTGGCAACGACTTCGAACTGGCCATCGGTTTCCTAGTTAGTGAGGGAATCATAGAGTTTAGCGAATCCAACCTAGTGAGGACCATTAGATATTGTGGTATCGATGGTACAGCTGAGCAGGATTACAACATAGTAACCGTGAGACTAAATGATGAAGTTCCGCTTCCTCGCAGTAGAGAGACTTTGATCTCGAGCTCTTGCGGTATCTGTGGTACCGAGACTATCGACCAATTGATGCAGGGTGTCGAAAAGTTGCAAGTAGGTAAGACCTTCGAAGTTCGAGCTATAGCTGAATCGCTGACGGCCGTAAGGCGAAGGCAGAAGATATTCGAAGTTACAGGTGGTGTCCACGCTTTTGCGATATGCGACAGAGATGGAAGGCCAATAGAGGTACGTGAAGACGTTGGTCGGCATAACGCCTTTGATAAAGTCGTTGGGAGTCGGTATCTTTCAGGTGAATTCGATTCATCTGAGATTTTCGGAGTTGTATCCGGAAGAATCGCATTTGAGTTGGTTCAAAAGTCTATTAGATGTGGATTGGGGCTTTTGGTCGGGGTCGGTGCGCCAACCAATCTTGCTGTGCAACTCGCAAATGACGCCGGGATTACATTGTTGGGATTTGCGGGTGGTAACGGGATGAATGTCTATAGCCACAAAGAACGGATCGAAATTAGGAGTTAGTTAGGCGCGAGTGCGTAACGCAACGGAACATTATGCAGGACGATTTTGATTGGACTGTTACGCCCCTCGTGGTAGCATTTCGCGATCCTTATCGGGGATCGCTTTTTTCTAGCGATACCAAACTTTGTAGCATTTAGTAAAAGAGCTAATTGTAAAAGCTTTGCTTAGTAGCTAGACGCCTCTTGAGGTCTCTACTGCATTTCTTTCGCACGATCTACGTCATGATGCAAGATCGTGATGCTGGTAGTAATGACTTTGAATAGGAATCTTTGAGGGTGCATGTCCTTCAACAACTAACTGCGAAGATGCTTTCAATGCATTAGTCTGCATTCGACGTTTTGTTCGTCATTTCATCTGATCAGGTGAGAAATGCCTCAGCGCATCTTACCGAGGTATAGTTGCACCGCATAATAAAAGCAATGAGATTTTGTCTTTGTGTGATCCTCTCTCGAGGGCATCGAAGGGACTCGTTTTGCAAATTGCGGTGATTTAATCAGCCTCAGGATCTCAATTTCTGAGGATAATTTTGGTTGAAATATGAAAAGCCATCGCTCACTACTTTGTGAGCGATGGCTTTTTTGTAGTCTTTTCCCGTTTGCTAATTTGAGTATTAAGAAGCAGCAACAAGCTTTCGATTTTGACGACGCATCCGTCGAATAACCCGCCGTTCCTCTTCGTCACGACCTCCCCAGATTCCATACTCTTGGTTGGTTCGTAAGGCAAATTCGAGACACTGCATCGCAACTGGACAGCGAGAGCACACCGACTTAGCCCGGCTTATTTGCGCCTCAGCATCACCGGTAACTCCTACCGGGAAGAACAGCTGTGCGTCAAACTCTGAACAAAGTGCCCGAGGCTTCCAGTAATCGTAGTTCCACGTTGCGTGTGACTCTGTCTCCACTTTTGACCTTTCCAGATCGCGCTCTTTAATCGCGTATCCAGTTCGAAAAACTTTACCGAACTGAAATGTACAACTTGATAATACAAGTTCTAGTACAAGTTTGTAAACAAGTCACGCGTTTTTCAAGAAATTATTTAAAATTCTCTTCTACGTGGGTTTTCTAAAGCGAAAGTGTCCGCAGCGCAAAGGAGAGAATCGATTCACTATTTTTCCAAGGAAGAAGGTGACTTCCTCCATTTATCCACTCGATAGATGTAATTGAGTACTTATTTGCCCCGTCGTAAATTGATTCGGGGGGCGTAACAAAGTCGGCTGTACCCGAGAGGATTGATACTTTCACATTAGATAGATCTCGAGAGGGCATCTGTGAGAGTTCTTGGAGAAGATTTATTCCTTCAATGCGAAGTGACCTAGTCGACTGGACAATGTCTAACAAGCTACTCCCAACGTACTTGGTTGAAAACAGAGACGTTACAAGTGATACCACCGATCCCAAGATCGGATAGGTAAGAATGCGATCGTAACGGTTTATTGCCAAGGTACTGATAGCCGGTGCAATAAGTAGTACCGACGCGTATTTGGAAGGGTTATTGGTGAGCGAACTAACGGCAATAGCGCCGCCGTAACTGTAAGCTACGACGATTGGGGTGGTGCCTAGAAACTTTCGCAGGTTTTCAACTACGTCTTCAAGCAGAGCCGCATTTTCATTTACATTTTTGGCTCTAGTTCTGTTTTTCCCCCATCCGGGTCGATCGTAAGAGAAGACGTTGAACTTCGAATTGAGAACTTCTGGCAAAGAGCCCCATCTCGTTCCACATCCTGGCTGGCCATGAACTAGGAGAACAGGAGGGCGATGATCGTGAGGGTGACTTGAGACTTCAGTAAAGTCAACTTTCGTCCAACGATTCTCAATAAATCTGTATGTCACACCTTGATTCTTCTCGGCCACCCCATCAAAGATAGATTGAGGATGGCCGAGATCGAACGTCTTCCAAGTGGGGTCTTTAGATTTGATCCCACTTAGAAGTAGTAGAGAAATACAAGCTGAGCGACCAGAGATGGTTTCGTTGAACCTTCGGTTTCGATAGTGACGTCCACGAGGTTTTGAGTTGATCCATTCGGAAGATCCTCTACAGCAACGACCGTAGCACCTAGACGTACTTTTGATCCCGATGGAACGGGCGATGGAAACCTAACTTTATTAGTTCCGTAATTGACACCCATCTTCACTCCGTCGACGACCATGACCTTTGACAGGAGCATCGGGACGAGCGAAAGCGTCAGATACCCATGCGCGATCGTTGTGCCAAATGGACCAGACTTTGCCATCTCCTCGTTGATGTGAATCCATTGGTGGTCGCCGGTTGCATCTGCAAAGTCGTTTATGCGCTGCTGCGTAACTTCGAACCATTCGCTGTAGCCGAGGTGCTCGCCTATCTTTGCCTTCAAATCATCTTTGCCATTTATCACTGTTGCCATGGATTATTTTTTAGCATCTAAAAAGCCGAGAGGCGTATCAATTCCAAGATTGTCAAATAAAGTCATAGATGCGATAGGATATTAGTTGCGCATGCAACTAAATAGGAGTCATGATGTCAGCGTTTACTCCACCAAGTTTTTTTGGTCACGGCTCTCCGATGAATGCAATTGATTTCAACGGATATACCGATAGTTGGAGGTCTTACGGAGCTTCGGTTCCAACCCCTAAAGCGATCTTGTCCATTTCGGCTCATTGGTTCATAAATGCAACGGCTGTCACGGCAATGGACGCACCCCGAACGATCCATGACTTCTATGGATTTCCAAAGCCGTTGTTTGACTTCCAGTATGGAGCACCTGGAAGTAGAGAGGTGGCAGAGCTCGTAATTGATACCGTCAAGCCCACTTGGGTTGGTGAAGATGCAGATCAATGGGGATTGGACCATGGGACATGGTCGGTTCTTACGCACATATTTCCTGCGGCTGACATACCCGTTGTCCAGCTATCGATTGACGCTACGAAAGATGTGAAGTATCACTACGAACTAGGGCGAAAGTTGGCCGAACTGGCCTACCAGGGTGTAATGATCTTTGGCAGTGGAAACATCGTGCACAATCTAGCGTCAATGGATTGGTCGAATCCAAATGGTGGCTTTGATTGGGCTGTTGAGTTCGATGAGCGTGCGAAAGATGCGATTACGTCTCGACCGTCTTCTGTAATTGGGCTTCTGGATGATAAAAACTTCACCCTAGCATCGCCAACCCCAGATCACTTTCTACCGCTTGTCTACTTCGCGGGAATTGTTGACGAGCTAAAGGGTGATGTTACGAGTGTGGTTGAAGGGTGCTCGTTTGGTTCGATTTCGATGGCCGCGTACTCTTTGGGTACTTAACAACATCAAGAGGACCGCAGCGGTCCTCTTGATGTCTTCGTAATTTGACTTAGCTTATTATCTCTAGGCGAAATATAGTTTTTGATAGTCTCTGCTCTGAGGGTGGAGTAGGAAGACGATGATCATACCTCTGATAAGGATGGTGATCAAGCCGCTGAAATAGACGCCAGATGACATTTGTGTGAGGAAAAAGAGCACGGGTAGGCTTGCTCCGATCAGTGCCACCCAATAACCCCACTTTTTTTCGTTGGCAAGACCAAATGCGCCGAGTGCTTCTGCAATTGGAAGAATTAATCCGTACCCAGTTCCACCTATGAAGACCAGGTCCAAAACTCCATTTAGATATAGGAGCAACTGAGCCGTATTTAGCATCTGCGGCAGTGATCGATTGAAAAGTCTCACGTTATTCATCTGGTTGCTCCGTTCGCGACGCTGCCGCCGCACTTGGTAAGTCAAAGTTTTCTCTTAGTTAAAGAGTATGGCCTAATTCTTTTTGCTATTGGTATGACTTTGCTGTTAAGTTCCTTAGAGGTCTAGTTCAGTAATTCTGCTTGACTTGCGCACCTTTACCTGTGTGGAAAGTTGGCCACAAGCAGCTGCAATTTGGTTACCACGTGTCATGCGCACTGTGGCATTGACTCCTGAACCAACGAGGATATCTCTAAATTCATAGACTCGATCAAGTTCAGTACCCGGAGTCGGGAATAGGGGCGTTGGATTGAGAGGTATCAGATTGACGTGCGCCTTTACCCTTTTTGCAATATCGGCTAATTCGAATGCATCGCTATCGTGGTCGTTGATATCTGCCATCATTGCCCACTCAAAAGAGATTCGACGATTGCTCCGTTCGCGATAGGTATCGAGTGAGGCGACGAGATCATCGAGGGGGTACCGCGAGTTGATTGGAACGAGTTTGGTACGAAGCTCATCGTTGGCAGCGTGAAGCGATACAGCTAGCGATAGTTGCATAGGGTTTTCGGCGAGCTTCAAAATTCCTGGAACGATTCCAACTGTTGATACCGTGATATGCCTTGCTGCAATCGAGAATTCGAAGTTGATCTTTGCAATAGCTTCGATAACATTGTCGTAGTTGGCTAGAGGTTCACCCATTCCCATGAATACAAGGTTGGACAGTCGAGCCCCATAAAGGTCCTTGGCCCTTCTTGCCGCAATAAAGACTTGTTCGAGTATCTCCGCTGCTGAAAGGTGGCGAAAAAAACCTGCTTGGCCGGTTGCGCAAAAGACACAGCCCATTGCACAGCCTGCCTGAGATGAGACGCAGAGCGTAACACGTGATTCGTAACGCATTAAAACTGATTCAACTTCGCGCCCGTCGGGAAAGCGAGTGAGGGTCTTGATAGTCTTTCCGCCGTCGGCTTGCAATAGCTCAACTTCGGTTCCCTGAAGGTTGAACCTTGGGTCGCGCTCTAGCTCTTCACGAAGATTCTTCGGCAGGGTAGTAATCTCTGAAGGTCTTAACTGTTGCTCGTAAATTCCCTTCCAAATCTGCTCTACGCGATACTTGGGTTGATCTGAGAGAATTTCTTTCAATTCGTTTCGCGATAAAGATAGGAGGGACATCAGTTTTCACCTTATTGTAAACTCTTGAGACCTTAGCCTACAAGGCGAAATCGATTCAGAGACTAACTGATCTTTGAGAATGACCTTACCGCCAAGGGGGCAAATACCGCGGCAATCCCAATCAGCCAGGCAGTACTAAGAAGCAAATCGTGACCGCTAGGAGCGCCGAGTGCCAAATTTCTCATTGCATCAACGACGATCGTGACGGGCTGATTGTTTGCAAAGGCCTGCATCCACCCCGGCATTGATTGGACCGGTACAAATGCCGATGATACGAATGTAAGGGGGAAGAGCCAAACGAGGCCGAAGGATTGAACCGACTCTTCGTTCTTCAACGCGATTCCGCAATAGGCGCTCACGATCGTGATAACGACGCCGAATACTATTGCTAAAGCGACCATCGCTATCGCCTGCACAATTGAGTCGTGAAAGCGAAATCCGACGAGAAAGCCCACTAGGAGGATAACCACCGTGGTGATAGCGATTCGTAGGGTGTCAGCAAGAAGTCGTCCGTTGATAACGGCTGAACGAGCCATAGGCATCGACCGAAATCTATCGACTACGCCGAGTTGAATCTCTTTTGCTAATCCAATTGCTGTTCCGAAAGAGGCGAAAGCCGCAGATTGGGCAATTATTCCGGGCATTAGAAAGTCAACGTATCCTCCAGGATTTGGAACATTGATTGCACCGCCAAAGACGTATCTGAACAGGAGCACAAACATTACTGGCTGTATTATCGAAAAAAAGATAAAGGCTGGAACCCTAAGCCAAACCAGAAGGTCGCGTTTGGCTATGACTATCGCATCGTTTACCGCCTCTGAAATAGGGCTAGCTCTCATTTGCTTCACCTCTCTTGAGCTTTGTTCGTTTTGATGACGAAGTTCCAGGCCCCTCAGCTGTGGAGTGACCGGTCAGTTGAAGGAAGACGTCATCGAGTGAAGGTCGACGAATTGAAATATCAGCGACTGAGATCTCAAGTCGATCTAACTCCCGAAGGGCTTCTGCTAGCGCTGAACTTCCTCGAGATCCGACTCCGATGCGCACAATCAATTCCTCGTTTGAGACATTGGCAGAGGTGGAGGCAAGAGTCTCGAGTACCCTTGATACCTCAGCTAAGTCTTCTTCCTCGGCAACTTGAACGTTTAGGACGTCTCCTCCAACGCTCCTTTTAAGTTCGTCAGAGGTACCTTTGGCTATGATCTTTCCCTTATCAAAGACGATTATTTCGTCGGCAAGTTCGTCAGCTTCGTCCAAATATTGAGTTGTTAGGAGAAGAGTTGTTCCGCCACCGACAAGGTTTTCTATAACCTTCCACATCCCAATGCGGGCACGAGGGTCTAGTCCAGTCGTCGGCTCATCTAGAAACAGTACGCTTGGAGATCCGACCAGACTTGCGGCAAGATCGAGCCTTCGCTTCATTCCTCCCGAATAGGTCTTAGCTGCTCTGTCTTTTGCATCGAGGAGATCAAATCTATCTAGAAGTTCAAGAGCACGACTCTTCGCAGTTCTCTTTGGCATGTGATATAGACGTGCCATAATTTCTAGGTTTTCGGCGCCAGTTAGCTCTTCTTGAACTGCGGTTGCCTGCCCGGTTAGGCCGATCTTCTCGCGGACTTGACGCGCTTGTGCTACTACGTCATAGCCAGCGACGATGCATCGACCACTGTCGGGTCGTGTAAGAGTAGTCAAAATCTTAACCAGCGTGGTTTTTCCTGCTCCGTTGGGACCAAGTACACCCAGGATCTTTCCCTCTTCAACGGATAGATCGATACCATCTAGCGCATTTACGGTGCCGTAACTCTTGCGGAGATCAGTTGCTTCAATTGCGTTTTTCAGATGAACCCCCGATAATGAATGCGAGCGATTTTTCAAGAGCCTATCTAATTATCTAAATATTCAAGTATCGCCACTTCTCAAATGATGACCGAGGTGTCCGTTGCTTTGATGTCGCAGGTGTAGGCCACGTCAATATGGTCAGGGGAAAAGCCGAGGGATCGATAAAGCGACAGAGCTCTTTCATTTTCGAGGTCAACGTAGAGCATTGCAACTGGGATATGCTTCTGGTTTAGATATTCGAGTGCTTCTATGGCAATTGCTTTACCAAGGCCCTTCGAACCAAAATCTGGATGTACTCCAATTACGTATATTTCGCCGAGCTTTGGATTCGATTCGTGGATCTTTGTCCAGCAAAAGGCGGCAAGTTGATCTCCTTCGAAGTGAAGTAGGAAGCCATTAGGGTCAAACCAAGCCTCTTTCATTCTGGCTTCTAGAGTATTTCTTGTCCACCCGCCCTGTTCTGGATGGCGCGCAAAGGCTAGGTTGTTAACTTCAAGCCATGGTTCGATGTCGGTATCTACTTCAAAATTACGCACGGATAGTTGCGTGCCACGTAGCCAAGGATCTAACGGAAGCTTTCGACGCATTTGAACGATAGAACGACCCTTCTTGAAGCCAGCGCTTTTGAACGCATCTGCGATTTCGTCACCGCCTCGTGCAAGCCAAGCGTGAACGTGTCCTCCACCTTTTGAAGCGATAGCGCCTATAGCCTTGTCTATGAGTCCTTTTGTGACGCCATCTTCATTTCTTCTGAAAAATGGATGGACAATAACCTCAAGTGCCCAAGTTTCGTTGCCTTCTGAAACCTGTGCATAACCGATTAGCTGATTATCCCTCGAGCTATGCGCGGTAAAGCCGAGGATACCTTTTCTTCCTCCGTGGACCAAGTCGAGCCATGTGTGATCGTCGAGTGCTTGGTGATGATCGAATTGCGAGATTTCGTTAGCTAACGATGCAATCGAAGCTATGTCCTGTTCGCCGATTCTTTGCCTTACCGTAAATGCCGTCACAGACTTCAATCTAGACCAAAGCGCGCGATGTTGTTTCAACATGGTTCGATCAGGAGAAGTGCGTGAAGTGCTTGAAAATGTAACTTCTAGCTGGGAAAGTTTCGTGTTTAAATGAGATCTTGGTCAAAAAATCACTAAAGCATTTGCGTTATATTATCGAAATACTCCATGGCGGCATAAACAAGATCTCATGTCTTATATGTTCGCCAAACATGGACGTGACAATAAACAGGAGATCCCATGATGGAAAGAGTAAAGTCAATTTTTTCTCGACGTAACTCCGATGACGCCTTCACCCTTATTGAATTAATGGTCGTTGTGTTGATCATCGGTATTTTGGTTGCAATCGCCGTACCCACTTTCCTTGGTGCTAGAAAAGGCGCGCAAGATAAGGCCGCTGAGTCGAGCCTTCGCAATGCGCTTACCGCCGCCAAGGTTTACTACACGGATAATAACAGTTACACGGGTGCCAATTCTGTGGTTAGCAGCTCCCTGGCCATTGCTTCGTTGGAACCGACATTGACTTGGACTACAAGCCTCGCTTCAACACCGGGTACAAACGCGGCGAACACGGTTGCTGTTGCCGTCTCGTCGTCAGGCCAGATTTGCTTGTTAGCCCAGTCGGATTCAGGTTCCTACTTCGGAATCATGGATGACCCATCGCAGGGCCAAACGACGTACTACGGTCCTAAATCAAGTGGATATAGCAGCACCACTCCCCCAACTTGCGGAACTTACGGCACTGCTGGAACGGATGCGACCACTGCAGGTTGGTAGTAATACATAGGAAATACCCAATACATGTTTAGTGATGGGGTGTGGGTCGCGAGATCCACACCCTTTGTTGTTTCTTCGAGGGCTTATGCGTAGCGGGGTAAAGTAAGTTCCTCATTGTGACGAAGTAGGTGCAGAGGAGTAAAACCTCTCAACTGATGAGTAGCGAGGCATATGTTCAGGGATAGATCGGATTACGACGAAGGATTCACTTTGGTGGAGCTCGCTACCGTAGTGCTGATAGTAGGTATTCTCGTTGCAATTGCGGTTCCTGTCTATTTGACTGCACAGAGTAAGGCTCAGGATCGTGCAGTTGAGTCCACGCTAAGAAATGCGCTATCAGCTTCCCACGAGTACCTTTTGAATAGCAGCAGTGGATTTCCTGGTTCCACTTCGAGTACTGCGAGCGCGTTATCGAGCTTGGAAAGTTCGATCGTATTCGCAACCTCGATTTCTCAGGTTGAAAATCACGTTGATGTTGTAAATACCTCCAATGGAGGAGTGTGCCTGGCGACACTGTCACCTTCTGGACACTATTTTGCTATCTTTTACTCGATCTCTTCAACTACGTTTTATGGTCCTGGCTCAACCGCCTACTCGCCAACATCACCCCCTGACTGTGCCACTATGTCGCCAACGCAACAATCTGCCGGCTGGTAACAACAAGCCTTCAATCAAGCAGATCTATCACCAGTACCCCTGTGGTATCAATATTCGTTAAACCAACCCCTCGCAACCCCCCAAACCCCCCAAACCCCCCAAACCCCTCGCAACCCCTCGCAACCCCTCGAAACCCCAGCTAGCACACATTTTCACTTTTTTCTTTCCCAAAACGACATCAACATAACCAAATCCCGTATAGCTTATTAAGTCCGCTTGTGAGCAGTAAAGCTCA
>JAKCDL010000024.1:0-25875 GCA_021841935.1 Actinomycetes bacterium
TATGTTCGGGGCGCAACGCATTTTCAGAGTAGTGCCAGGGGCGAACCGCTACCTCTACGGTTTGGGGCATGAAGTATCTCCACTTAGCAAGTGCGGCACGGTACTGCTCTAGCTGTCCAACGCTCGTTTGGTACGAAAGTACCAAGCCACCAGATTGGAGGACGCCCTCTAAGTGATCCACGACCCGCCATGGTTCAGGAAGGTCGAGGACGACTCGATCGAATGGCCCTTCGGCAATCTCTTCGTAGACGTCGCGTAGTTCTACCCTGTATCTTTCTAGAGCTGTTGGGGGCAAAAACTTCGTGACGTTATTTATCGCTCGATTTCTAAAGTCTTCCCTGATCTCATATCCAACCAAATCCACGCCGGCATTTAGAAGAGTCATCGACAGGGCACCAGAGCCGACTCCTGACTCTAAGACCTTTAGTCCAGGGCGAATATCGGCCATCATCAAAATTTGACCTAGATCTTTGGGGTAGATTACCTGAGCTCCACGAGGCATCAGCTCAATCACCTCAGAGAGCGAAGGTCGTACAACACGGAAGTGTTTCCCCTTGCGGGTCTCGACCAAGAAGCCCTCATTCCTACCGATGATTTGATCATGATCGATCATTCCATCGTGAGTATTCGAGCCACTCCCGGCCTTCAAATTAATGATTTGGCCACGGCGCTTATCG
This sequence comes from Actinomycetes bacterium, assembly GCA_021841935.1. Lineage (GTDB taxonomy): Bacteria > Actinomycetota > Acidimicrobiia > Acidimicrobiales > Acidimicrobiaceae > Acidithrix. Next base: position 678 of record JAKCDL010000024.1, read on the forward strand.
TCTAAGACCATTACAACTTCGCCGTCACAAAATGACGCAGCGTCGTTACTATTCAAACGATACCTCTTGCACTAAATTTGGCTCTACCAGCTACTAAAAGCACTACTTTTGACGGAGCTTGTTGACTATCAGAACGGATTCGCCTGGAGAAACTTTGACCTTCGTTGACTTTGGAGCGGCCCAGCCCTTTACCTTTCTGAAGATAAAGAGGGCTATCGAGATGTTCCTGATAACCGGTGAATATCGCCGCGCGATGGCAGCTAATTCGCCTCGGCCAAGTTCGCTCGCCCGAGCGCCGAGGACGAACTTTGCCAGACGTCCTGCCTTAGAGACGAGTGACTTCAACAATAGAACTCCTCTTTCGACCTAACCGATAGCCAATATAGAGTGCGATCACAAAGACGGCAGCACCCACCGCGCTCGCAACGACAGGAATAGCGGGGGCGGCCTTCGATGCAGCCTGTGTAACGCCCTCCTCGATGGCCTCGAACTTCTTGGTCAGATCTTCTTTGGTAATCTTCTTATCCGCCACTTCTTGAACCTATCTACTTAGCTCTTTGGCCGAAGCCTTACGAAATGCACTTTTTAGGGTGAGACCACCGACTGCCAACAAAAAGAAGAGGACTATGAAGTAAGGAATCCAGCTCAAATGGCCCTTAAAGGTTGAACCAGTCTCGCCTTGAAGAAGGCGAAGTATCGCAAGAGCTAAAAGGAGAAGGCCAAGACTTATAAGCAAGGTACCCGCAAGGCCAAATGCGAGGTACCGACCTAACTTCTTAGCAGGATCAAGCGTCTCTTGCTTTACGTAGGCAATGAGAGTGGACTTTAGATCATCAAATGGACTCTTAGTCCCGAATAAATCCTTCAACGCCACAACGGCTCCCCTGTCATATGCTACCTAAGACCAAGCATCTTCTCATAAAATGCGATGTTCTCAGCTACGATCTCACCTAACATCTCTAGCCTATTTGAAGCAAAGCTTTGATTGAGCATTTTACGACGCTGATCGATGGTAAGTGGAGTACGAGCGCACAACTGCCAAAGACGGACCCCTGGATCCTCAGAGAGTTCATTTGCCGAAAAGAGCTCTACATTTCCACCCATTTCAATGGTCAGATTGAGCAGGTGGTTGACGTAGGTCGTCAAGTCCCTCAAGCGCTCTTCATCGGGTAGATCCAAATCTGGAGTTGGCGCTATGAGAGCCACCGGGTATGGATCGTCTGGAAGCCAACTCGCTATAGCAACCTTGTTCTCTGCCGTAACTTCAACGATCCGATCACCAGTTGGTATCAGCCCGGAAGACGATATTCGGACACGTATTCCATAGAGAGCCTCACGTTCGCGAACGGGGACAGTGATCCTCTCATCGGTAGTATCTACGATCACAAAGGTACCCTCATTACGTTCGCAATCACGGATGAGCTGATGGTACCGAGGTTCAAAGACCCTTAGCGTCATCGACTCTGTTGGAAGCAGCACAACCTTCAAGACGAATACTCCCGAGGGCATCTCTCCTATAAACGGAACATCGTTATACATTAGGCAATTCAATCCCTCGGTCTCAGGAAATACGTCGATCTTGCAGATGCTACAAAACGATCGCGATCGTCGTGCACTTTGGCCTCGACAAAGAGGACGCGCTCACCACCAGAAACGACTTCGGCGACGCAAGTTATCGTCGAACCGATGATAACTGGCTTCAAGAACGAAACTGAAAGATCGGTATTTGAGGTGAACACTTTTCGACCTGCAAAGGTAACAGTTGCAGCCCCCATGGCTGAATCTATGAACGCAGAGATAAATCCGCCTTGCATGACGTTGGCGGGGTTAGAAAAGCGTTCGTGTGCAACCATCTTCCAAACTGATCTGCCTGGCGTCGCTTTATCGATACATTCCATACCAAGGGTCAGGTCGCACGGAGGCGGCACCTGAATCTTAACTTGCGATGCCAAAGAGACTCCTTTTACTTGATGGTCACTCTTATCACGAGTCTACTTCCGTATGATGTTGGTCGAATGGTTATATCGTCAAACTTAAAGTCACCGAGGTCAAAGAAGTAGTTTGAGATCAAAGTAAATTTGCTGTAACCCTTGCGCCTTTTGATGAGTCTCTAGTAAATGAGCTAAGTAATATACAAAAATCGAGAATTTTAATCTTTAAAGTTGCATCTTTGTAGTGCATTTTACGAATTATCTTTCGCCGATAAACACCCTTTGATATGGTGTTTTGCCGGAAAAATAGGCAAAATAAGAAATTTGAAATAAAAATAATTCTTTTTGCGTTAAGCGACAACTATTTCTTATAAATAACAACTATTATTTGCTCATGCATCTTTTCCTCAAATCACTGATCGTCGCATTTGTAGTGACGCAGATCGCCATATTCACTACGACGATCTTTCTTCATAGGACAGCATCGCACCGGGCTATCAAGCTCTCGAAGCCTGTAACTATGGTCTTTCGAATCATCACTTGGATAACCACTGGTATTAGACCAAGGCAATGGGTGGCGGTTCACAGGGTCCACCACGCTTATACGGACGTACCTGGCGATCCACACAGCCCAACGATCGAAGGTTTTGCAGCAATACAATTTGGTAACGTCTACTACTACCGCAGAACCATCAAGATCCCGGGGCTCGTAGAGAGATACGCCAAAGATTTGGCTCCTGATCGTCTCGACTCAGCCCTACTCGATCGCGCTCTCCTTGGCCTTGGGGTTGGAATTGCCATCCTCGTCTTAGTGTTTGGTTGGCAGGTAGCACTCGTAGCGTCAGTACTACACACCGTTATGTATCTTCTGCTATCTGGAGCGATCAACGCCATTGGCCACACCTTCGGCCGCAAGCCATACGACAACCTTGCGACCAACAACCAATGGCTTGCGTTCCTGACCGCCGGCGAAGGCCTCCACAACAACCACCACGCTGCCCCAACTTCGGCAAAGCTTGCACTTGGCAAGAGGCAACTCGACCCAGCTTGGCCAATCATCAGCGCCCTTGTAGCTACCAAGCAGGCTAAGATTCGCCACAGCGAGCCAAAGTTTGTAAATCCCCAAAGACGGACTAGAGAAGTCACTCCTAGCTAGTCCTAAAGTGACGACTTCAACACCTTAGACAAAGACCTCCAACTCATAAGATTTGATTAGTAAGGCTCGCCAAAAAAGTTCCTAGAATGGCGAGATAAGGTCAAATCGATCGAGTTGGAGGTCTTTCTTATGGCATCAGGCAAAAACGCCCATCTGAATTCAATGGCAGACTTCGGGACGTCGCCATGGATAGACAATATCTCCCGAGATTGGCTAGAGGACGGAACACTAAGTCGCCTAATTGACGACGGCGTTGTTGGCCTCACCTCTAACCCAACGATATTTGCCAACGCAATCTCTAAGTCATCCGTCTATGACGGCCAAATCAAAGAGTTGAAGGCCAAGGGCTTTGACGCTGGCCAAATCGCACTCGAGCTTGCAAAGAGTGACGTCGCTGCCGCAGCGTCCCTTCTTGAGCCGGTCTATCAAAGGACTGGCCATCTTGACGGTTGGGTCTCCCTTGAGGTAGATCCATTTCTGGCATTTGATTCAGAGGCGACTATAAAGGCCGCTCGTGAAATTAGCCAAGAGTTAGTAGTTGAAGGTGGCCACAAAAACGTAATGGTCAAGATACCTGCAACAAAGGCTGGACTTGGACCCATCGAAGAGGCAATCGCCTCAGGAATTAGCGTGAATGTAACCTTGATCTTTTCAATTGCAAGGTACCGCGAAGTCTACGAGGCCTTCCTCCGTGGAGCAGAACGAGGGATCGCCGCTGGAGTCGACTACAGCCACCATAGATCAGTGGCCTCATTCTTTGTGAGTCGCCTCGATACTGCTATCGACCCTCGACTAGCAGAGCATCCCGAACTTCAAGGTAAAGTCGCAATCGCGCAATCCAAACTCGCCTACCAAACCTTCTTGGAAGTTGCAGGAGGCGAAAGGTCACAGAGAGCGATCGAGGCAGGTGTGGCTCCGCAGAGGCCACTCTGGGCATCTACCTCTTCCAAGAACCCCAACTACCCCGACCTCGTCTACGTCGATAACTTGATTGGTCCAAATACAGTAAATACCATGCCACTAGCGACCATGGAGGCCGTCATAGACCACGGCGCAGCCCGAAAGAACTCCATCCTCGAAGGAGTCGACGAGGCCAGAGAGGTCATTGAAACGAAGCTAACCGAAGCTGGCATCGACCTAGGAGCCGTTACTGCGGAGCTTGAAAGCCAAGGAGTTAGCTCATTTTCAGCGTCGTGGAAGCAACTTCTAGATGAGATTGAGAAGAAGGCTCTCTAGCCCAAAGAAATACAGACTAAAAGTATCGAGTTTTGCATAAAAACTCTCAAAAAGTCATCACTTTAATCCGATACAACCTTCAGTTGCCTTCAAGGTCGATTGAAGGTTGTTGAATTTTGAGGGACTCGATGACCATTAGTGCTGAAACTAACCAATCTCAATACTCACGAGCTCAATTGAGAGAGACTCTGTTACAGAACATAGATTTAGTCGATAGAGTCATTGATATCATCGAAGGTTCAGCAAAGATTGCAGTTGCGGCACGAGACTTCGCCAAGAGGCTAGACAACACCTCGGCTGAGACATCAACCATCGCAGCCTCAATAGAAGAGATGTCAGCTACCGCAAAAGAGATCTCATCCAACGCTCAGATCGCCTCAGAGGTGGCCGAGACGTCACGCTCCAACTCTCAAGAGGGCTCAGATGTTCTAGAGCGCCTATTCGACCAATTGCAAGAGATGGAGGAGGCCGTCGCATCGATATCTCACTCCATCGAGGAGTTTGTCGCCGAGACCAAGATAATCACGAAACTAACCGAGAGCGTCACTGACATAGCTGACCAAACTAACCTTCTGGCACTGAACGCTGCGATTGAATCGGCTCGAGCCGGCGTACACGGCAAAGGATTTGCGGTCGTCGCAGAACAAGTAAGGAGCCTCGCCGATCGAACCCGAGATATGGCAAAGCAGATAGCTGAGAGCGCAACTTCGATCAATTCAAAGAGTGAGGTAGTTAGGCGGGTAGCAATCCAAGGAAAAGAGATGGCTACAACTAGCACCAGACACGTCGAAGATGCAATAGCGGTCATGAGCCAAGCAGAGCACGCATCAATAGAGACCAAAGAGCGCATTCTTCAGATTGCAACAGGTGCCGAAGAACAGAGCGTTACCTCCTCTGAGATGGCAAACAACGTCTCTAACGTCGATAGCGAACTTCTAAAGATTAGAAGCAACTTTGCCACCATCACAGATGGCGTGATAAAGCTAACCGAGAAGGGCCACACAATCGCCGCCGATTTGACTAAGGCAAATAGCGACGTCGAAGTAGTCTCGATTGCTAAGGCTGACCATTTGATGTGGGTCCAAAATGTTATGACAATCGCGGCTCTTCCAATCGATGAGATCGTGGATAAGGAAGTTCCAACTGAAGAAAATTGCCGTTTGGGTCGTTGGATAAATACCGTCGGTTATGAAAAGTACTTCGATCTAGTTTCATTCACCGCGCTACTTGAGGCACATAATGCAGTTCATCGAACAGGAGCAACGCTAATTCGAGCCGCAATAGCTAGCGATAGCGAAAAGAGAGCCAAGCTAAGTGACGACCTCTTTGAATACTCAGGAGCTGTCATGTCTCTCCTAGAGGATCTTCGCTTTGCGATAGTAGCGTCGCAATTTGACTCTGACAACTGAGCCTACGTAAACCCGCTCTTGCAAAGTTAACGGATGCCCTTGATAAAGGATAATTACACAGGCCATTTCAATTTCATGTAGCCTAACAATCGTAGAATGCGATGGAGGGCAAATGGCAATAGACCTCGTAACACGAATCCTGGAACACGACTCAACTATTTGGGGTCCAAAGAGCGTAGCACCCAACCGTATTGGCTGGATAGATCTAGTAGATCGAACTAGCGAGTATGTCTTAGAGTTGACCAAGTGGGCAGAGAGCATCGACCAGAGCCACATAGTAGTACTCGGTATGGGTGGTAGCTCGCTAGGCCCCCGCCTCTTTGCGGACCTTACTAATAATCTAAAGATTGCAAAGCGCAAGCTATCAGTCGTCGATTCAACAGATCCACGCTCCCTTGAAGAGATCTCTATCACCGATACTGCATTCATCGTCTCTTCAAAGTCTGGAACTACAGTAGAGTCAGACTCATACTTCAAATTCTTCTACGCTCGGGTAAAGGACCCCAAGCGTTTCATTGTCATCACCGACCCAGGTACAGTCCTCGACCAAGAAGCGAGAGAGCTCGGAGTTGCGCGGGTCTTCAACACCCCTGAAAACGTGGGCGGTAGATTCTCGGTCTTTACCGAATTTGGTCTTGTTCCAGCGGTACTTGCCGGCATAGATCTCGAAGCACTCCTCAGCGCAGCTAAGAGTGCAAACCTCGATCGCTATGTCAACTTTGGCCTCTCATTAGGCGAGGCAGCAAATGATCAGAATCGCTTCGCACAATTTCCATATGGCGACAAATCAAGAAGATCGATATCAATGTGGACAGAACAGATCCTAGCAGAGAGCACCGGCAAGGAAAAGAAGGGGATCATCCCTGTAACCCCGACGCTTGAAGATAGCGACTATCGTTCTACGATCACTGAGATCGACTTCAGCGACTTAGTTTCGGTTGCAAAGCACCTCTACGGAATGCAATTTGCAACAGCCGCAGCTGGCTATGCCCTCGGAATCGACCCCTTCAACGAACCAGACGTCGGTGTATCTAAGGAGATTACGCGACGGGTGCTCGCAGGAGAGAAGTTCAATCCAACGCTCAATCGCCTCGAACTAGACGAACTAGAGGGATACATCACCGAAAAAAGAGATGAGGGCAAGTACTTTTCAATCTCGGCCTATCAGCCTCTATCATTCGAAGATGAGCTCTACCTCCTTCGCGACCGCCTAGCTGAGGTCTCTGGGCCGTCACCCGTTGCAGCAGGCCTAGCTCCAAGACACCTCCACTCCACTGGACAACTCCATAAGGGCGGCCCTGCAAACCTTGAGCTTATCCAGATCGTCTCCACGAACTACGGACCAAAGATAGATATACCCGGCCGCGATAGCGACTTCGGATCTTTGATTAGGGCTCAAGCCGATGGAGACGCGATTGCGTGCCAAGATCGCGGGCAGGCAGTTAGCAGGATCTACGTCTAAGCAAAAGATATGACTAACACCAAGATCACCATAACTGAAGATATCCCGACGACGTTAGCTGAAGAGGTAGTTGCCTTTTCAAAGTCGGTAGAAGAATTTACCTTCTTGGCAACTGGAGGACACCAGGCTACTGCGTGCTACCCCACCCTTAGGGGCTACTTTGAAAGCCAAGCTAGCCATGGCCAGATCGTCATTGGAGACGAACGCCTGGTACCGCTCGCTTCGACCTGGTCAAATACCGCAATGCTCTTTGACTTATTCGATGAGGCAAAGGGGGCACTCAGCCTTTCGTCACCGGTACTGCCACTCGAAGGTGAATTAGCAAAGATCGAAGAGATTATGGGGGACGAAAGTGTCAACCTCCAAGATAAGACATCGACGATCTTAGATAGCTACTCTGCGCTGCTTAGGCAAGTCGTCGCTAACTACGACCGGATAATCTCAAAGTCGCCTAAGACCATGTTTGTACATCTTGGTCTCGGACCAGATGGCCACATTGCATCGCTCTTTCCAAATCGGAGCGATCTAGGAATCTCTGGAAAGTATTCACAGATCTCGGTCGATCTTGATCAAAATAACAAGATGCTTCGGACTTCAGTTACCTTCGATACTTTGAACTCGGCTGAAGTTGTAGTTGTTAGCGCCTCCGGATCACTAAAGGGCGAACTGATTGCGCGGGCTCTCAATAACGACTATTCAATTCCGCTTGCGCACCTTTCGCCCAAGCAACTAATCTTCGTCGTAGATCAAGAGGCGGGGGATGCAATCTCAGGTAGCTGATCAAATTGAGCTATCGAAATTTATATCCTTCGCGCGATAATTTCGTTCTAAACTCTTGTGTCTAACGTTGAAGAGTACAGCAGGTTATTTTGACAAGCGATTCAAGATTTAAATCAAAGACTCCTAAGTCGTCGCTATATTCGGACGAGATCGGTGCCCTCGTTGAAAAGATCGCACCCAAAAAGAACCGAGATCTTATATTTCAAGTGCTCAACGCTGCTGTAAATCTTGCAAGCGATGAGACAGACCGATTAGATCTAAAGATCGTTTCCAGCGCTCTCATAGAGCTAAACGACGCCTTTACCACCTTCGCCCCTTACCGTAGCGTCCGAAAGCTAACCATCTTCGGATCGGCAAGGACGAAAGAGGATGATCCGAACTACCGCCTTACAGCTGAGATTGCCAAGCGGATTGCCAGTGAGGATTGGATGATCATTACGGGCGCCGGACCAGGAATTATGGCTGCTGGCATCGAGGGGGCTGGACGAGACCGATCTTTTGGCGTAAATATAAAGCTACCCTTTGAAAGTAGCGCCAACCTTTTCATAGCCCAAGATCCAAAGTTGGTCGAGATGAAGTACTTTTTCACTCGCAAGCTGATCTTTATGAAAGAGTCTGATGCCTTTGTAGTTATGCCTGGTGGCTTTGGAACCCTTGATGAAGCCTTCGAACTTTTAACCCTAGTTCAGACTGGTAAGGCCCAACCAGCTCCAATAGTTCTCCTCGAAGCCAAGGGCGAAGAGTATTGGAGCCGATGGCTTGAATATGTTGAGGCTGAGCTCTTCGACAGAGGAATGGTCTCGCCCCAGGATCGATCTCTATTTCGAATTACCGACGACGTTGATGAGGCAGTCGGCGAGATCCTCACCTTCTATCGAAATTACCACTCGATGAGATGGGTCGGAAATTTGCTCATTATTCGAATGCAAAAGGCTCCAACACCTGAAGAACTCGAGGAGATCAATAGGGACTTTGGACTTATTTGTCAAAGTGGGACCATCGAGGCAATCCCAATAACCGGAACTGAAAAAGGAGAGAAGGACGCCATTGACATGGAACGGATCGCACTGCGATTCGATAGATCCTCTCACGGACTCCTTCGCCAATTGATCGACCGCCTTAACCACCTGTCAAGCATTTGCCAATAATTACCGATAAACATAATTGTGAAATCTTGCGCAGCATGTGGACTACCAGCCCCCGACGAATCTTTGGCATGCGCATTTTGTGGGCAACTTTATGCTCAACCTGCTAACTTTTCGTTACTACCGACAGCTACTTCCTTTACCTGGATCGCCGGTGAGACTGAACTAGCAGAGGCTCGCATCGAGGATGGAATTTGGAGAATCTACTCTCCGAACAGCGAGAAGCCTCTAATTTCGCTCTTGGCAATCCGACGAGATAATAAATTCACCGCAGCCCTTCTCGATCGAGACCTCTCTAGGGTAGCAAGCGTTGTAATCAGAGTAAGAGACCCGAAGTTAGAGGGCCCGGGAAGTCACGTCGTCTCAAATCGATTTGTAGCCGTCGTAAATGACGAACTTCGGACCGTCCTAGTAATTCATGGCGACGGTCCAACTGGGTTTCACTTCGTAAACCGCTTAGGAGACGTAGTCGCGTTGGCATCGCCCCGAGAAGGGTTCGTGCTCTCGGGCTTTGACGCTATCGTTACCGGCCGCAGTTACGAATTTCGCCCACTCGAACTATTTTCGATACTCTTATCGCTAATACTTGCACAACTCTCCGGACCAGACACTGACTTTGCCGACATTGACCACCTTTGCATCGATGAATCAAATAATCTCGAGGAAAGTGGATCTGAAGATATTTAGTCCCGGTCAACATGGCCCGCTACCAAGTGGTAACTTGTTGAAAGGGAGGATTCGAGATGGCAACAATCAAATACGCTTTGCCCGTCGAGCAGAGTGGATGGAAGGTGGCCGACAAGAGCGGCGAAGTTCACTTTACATGGGACTACGACAAGTCAAGAGAGAAGTTACTGCACCTTTACGACAAGGGCAAGCGACGTCAGTGGGACGCCCAGGTCAGGATCGACTGGGACTTAGCTATCGACTTTAGCAATCCCCTTGGCACACCCGAAGACGGGGTACCCATATACGGTTCAAGAATGTGGGATAAGATGAACCAAAAAGAGCGCGAGGAGGTCAAGTACCACCTGGCAGCCTGGCAATTCTCTCAATTTCTCCACGGGGAACAAGGTGCCCTAATCTGCGCTAGCAAAATCGTCCAGAACGTACCCGACATCGACTCTAAGTACTACGCCGCAACCCAAGTCATGGACGAGGCGCGCCACGTTGAGGTCTACTCGACCTACCTCAAGAAGTTGGAGCTAGCGTACCCCATCAACCCAAATCTCAGGTCGATCCTCGACGACGTCATAAGCGACTCTCGCTGGGATATCACCTATCTGGGGATGCAAGTGTTGATCGAAGGGCTAGCGCTTGCCGCATTTGGCCTAATTAGGACCTTCTCAACAAACGAACTAGCGACGTCTCTAACCGCCTATGTGATGCAAGATGAGGCACGCCACGTAGCATTTGGGCGTAATGCATTGAAGGACTACTATCCTCAGTTGACCCAAGCCGAGCGCGACGAACGCGAAGAGCTTTGCGCAGAGGCCATAATGATCATGAGAGACCGCTTCCTAGCGCACGAAGTCTGGGAGAACCTCGACGTGGACACCGGCGAGGCGGTCGACTACATGACCAATTCTGAGGGACAACTCGCCTTTAGATCACTTCTCTTTATGCGCATAGTACCAGTCCTGCGCGACATTGGCCTCTTTGGCAAGAAGATGCGAGAGACCTTCGAAAAGATTGGAGTCATGGGCTATACCTCTATCGATCTCGATGAAGTAATGGCCGAGGACGAGCAGTTCGCCGAGGACATAGACAAAAAGAGGATCCAAGACATCGAAAGCGCAATCGCCGCTGGCGAGGCCTAGGAGCTAATTTTATCTAACCGTTAAATGAGGAGCTCGGAGATAGAAACCTATAGCCAGCTCCTCTTACGGTCTGAATGAGGGCCTCATGGCCTGGGATATTAATCTTCTTCCTGAGATATCCAACGTAGACATCGACGATATTGGATCCTGGGTCAAAAGAGTAGTCCCATACGTGATTTAGGATCTGGATTCTGGAGAGTACTTGATTCGGGTTTCTCATGAAAAGTTCGAGTAGCGCCCACTCACGTTGGGCCAACTCAATTCTTCTTCCGCCTCGAAAGGCTACCTTTGCCACCAGATCAAAAGTGACATCGCCGACCTCTAGAGTGGTGATCGATGTCGACTCGTAGCTCCTGAGAGCCGCACGGATTCGTGCCAGGAGTTCATCAAAGGAAAAAGGCTTGGTTACGTAGTCAGTAGCGCCAGCGTTTAACCCTTTGACCTTCTCTGAGACTTCATCGCGAGCGGTCAAGATTATTACTGGCTTATTGAACTTCTCACTTCGCCAGTGCGCAAGGACTGACTTTCCATCCTTGCCAGGTAGGCCAAGATCGAGCAAGACTAGATCCACGTCATCCTTCATCAGCGGGACTACAGACATCGCAGAGTCACCGTCCTGAATGAGTGTTGTCGCATACCCTTCGGCGCGCAGTCCCCTCGAGACAAAACTTGCAATCTTTGGGTCGTCTTCAACGATCACAATATTCATTGAATACTCCTATCTAGATAATCGCCTAAGCCAAATCGTCGTTGAGGCTAATTACATTCAGCGGAACTGAAAAGGTAAAGCTGGCGCCACCGTATATAGATGACCCCACCGAAACATAACCGTGGTGAGCCCGTGCAACTGCATCGACTATCGAAAGGCCTAAACCTGCCCCCTTCTTATAAGGCTGATTTCCCCTCTCAAATCGTCTAAATATCTCCTCTTCCCTTCCCTTTGGAACCCCTGGGCCAGAGTCAGATATTGAGATCTCCAATAGATCACCAATCGCCTTCCCCGAAATTTCGATGATGTCGCCATCTTGGGTGACCTTAGAGGCATTCTCGATCAAATTCAATAGAGCACCCCGAACCCTGCCGGCGTCAAGATCGACGACGATATCCGGTGGTTCGACATAGCGCCAATCCCGCGAAGCGATCACTGTCGACGACGTGTAGATATCGGCCAAGAATGCCCTAAGTGCTACCGGCTCGGGTTTGATAAAGTCTCGCTCGAGAGTTCTACCGAGGAGAAGTAGCTGATCAATTAAGTGGCTCATGAAGACAATCTCCTCCTTCGCCGCCTCAAAACTCTCTAGGTTGTCTTCAGAGAGGGGCTCTCCACTTCGCTCGATGAGCTCCAAATTTCCCTTGATGATCGTCAAGGGAGTCTTCAATTGATGGGAGACGTCGGACAGAAGTCGCTTTTGGGAGTCCATGATCTCTTCAAGACGGTTCAACATATTATCGAAGGTGTGCGCCAGAAGACCGACCTCGTCGGTAGCGCCCTTATATTCGATTCGCGTCGACGTATCGCCATTGGAGATGGAGATCGCCGCAGAGGTAATACGCCCGACCGTCGTCAGAACCCTGCGCAGCAGGAAGTAGCCACTGCCCATCGTAAACAAGAGGGCTATACCGGCTTCAAAGAGGACCAAGAGTACCATCTGATGGTACTGCTGGACCTGCGAGATCAGGTCACTTGTAGCCACCATCACACCGACTACCTTGCCCGAAAGAAGTACCGGAGCTACTACACCTAAATATGGAGTAGTTCCTATCTTGAATTGAGCCTCAATCGTCGCCTTTGGAGGCGTAGTGATCCAACTTTGGACGAGGGGTGATTTGAGTATCGTCTGCGATCCATTTGAGCCCAAGATCGGATCGCCGGCGATCGATATTGCAATTGCTCCTTGACTTGTCACTCTGTGGTCTCGGATATAGCGCTCTGTCGCGCCAAATAAGTTCGAAGAATTACTACCCTGGACAGATCTTTGAAACTCATTGATCTCATCTACCAATACAGTGCGCGTAACGCCTACCAGCTTTGACTCAAAGGTCTTCGAAATCTGAACTACCACCAGCCCAAGAACAGCTGCGGTCACCACAAACAGTGCAGCGACCAATCTTGGGACCGTACCTATTCTTACCCGCGTCCTCTTAGAACCACGTTCTCTACTCTTTTTGCTAAGGTCAGCCTTTTGAGTAACTTTGTAACCCGTGAAGGACGGACGCCGCGTCGAAGGTGACTCGAGTGCCTTAGAAGTTTTCATCCCTTGGCTATGCTTCTCTCTTTGGACAATGGTCATCTAAGACCCGTTACTGAATCTAGTCTGCAATGTGAGAGCACGTTCTAATTATCGCTCTTTACCGTGGTCGATGTGACCGTCAGTATCGGCGAATTGTCACTTTCAGTCGTTGGAACTTGGCTGGCGCTAGTAGTTGTCGTAGACTTTTGCCCGTCTCCGTTATCTTGACCTTGCCCGTTTTGCTGCGTGGAGGTTGTGGTTGCCAATACAGCCGAAGTAGTTGAAGTGGTACTAGCCTTTGAGCCGCCTTGACCATTGTTATCGACGATCGAATCAACCGAAGATTGTGATTGATCAGCCTCACTACTAGATAACTCTGAAGGGTTAGAGGATGGGTTTTCGTAGGCATATACCTTCGACGTCGTTGGAACTATCTCTAGGGCAGAGGTCTTCACCAGGGGTGCCGCTGTCGTTGATGGTACCGCAATTGCAGCAGTTGAAGAGGTCGTCGGGGCCACCGTCGAAGTAGTTGAGGTAGTGGCAACAACAGTAGTAGTCGCCTCGCTTTGCCCAGACGGGGAGATCAATATCGCCTCCGGAAGTTGGCTTTTACCTCCAAAGACTCCAAAGTTCATGATAGATGCCACGATGGCGCCACCCACTATCGCCGGGGCTACTACTGAAATTACCCTCAGTTGCTTTGGAGAGGAAAATCTCCTCGTCTTGGGGACACTGTATCCTGACTCGAAGTCATCACTCATCTTCAATACCACTTTGTAAATTTTTCAAATAGTCACTATCGCTGCGCTTATTGGTAGGGCTCTTTTTTCATCTGTGAAACCGCTGATACAAGAGCCACTCAACCAAGTGTTGCAGTTCACTATTTATAAGTAACATCTTGGTTCAACAAAAGTGAAAGTTCATGAGAAAAAGATGAGAGTTCCCTCACACAATTGTCAATATCAGGTCAGAGGAGAGATGTCGCAAATAAAGAAAAGTTGTTTCGGTGTCGATAACAATTTTCATGAGGGGGACCACGATCCCAAGATTAAAGAGGTTATCTAGAGACGACGACGCCTTTACGGTCGTCGGGGTACTCATTGCTGCTTCGATATTAGTACTAGCGCTAATACCTGCGAGTCAACTACTCGAAAAGACCTTAGGTGTCTCTGCGAGCAACCGGTCGAGGGCAATAGCGGCGTCGATTGCAACTTCAGTCTTAGAGCTAGACCGCACCCTCGCAACGTCCAACTTTGCACAGTTTGTCAGCTCCAACCTTGGAACAACGACTACAACGCAATCCGTAAATGGCTCGACCTATACAGTATCAACGCTGGTCTCATGGTCATCTGGGACGTTCTCTTCGGGAAGCTGCGGAACGACCTCTTCAAAGACGTACAACCAACCGGTAATTGAAGTTGGGGTGACCGTCTCTTGGACCGGAAGCCTACAGACCCCTCCTCAATACTCCAACGAGATTCTCACCCCGCCAGTTGGCGCATACTCAAGCACTTCGGGAAATATCTCTATTGGAATCTTCAATGCTCAAGGTGGTGGATCTTCGGGAGTCTCAGTCGAAGCTACAAATGGGACATCGACGACGACAGCCGTCACCGACGCGAATGGTTGTGCCTTCTTTCCATTTCTCCCCGTAGGAACTTACACTATCTCCCTACCATCGAGCCTAAACCCGGGATACGTCGATAACACCAATAACCCATCCCCAACGGCATCTGCAGGAGTAACCCTGGGAAATACAACGTCACTTCAGTTCCAGTACGACAAAGGTGCCTTCTTTTCCATAGCCGACTCGAACGCCCTTCAAGTAGCCTCTAAGTTTGGTCTAACGATCGGAAACAGCACCCTACCGGTTGGTGGAGCAGCCACCTTAACGGCAAGTGCCAACCCCTTTGGTCCCGCCTTTCCATTTACTTCGGGGTACCAGATCTGGCTTGGATCGTGCTACTCGCTAAGTGGTACGCCCATATACCCTCAGCTATCACAGGTTCCAATCACGCAGGTAACTCCGGGCGCCACCACATCGATAACCCCAACGTATACATCGGGCACCTTCACCGCTACCATCCTGGGGCTACCGGCATCTGGATACACAATCAACGCAATTCCAGTCGCAGACTCTTCTGGCACTGCTTGTGCTAATTCAAATCCAGTGCCACTTGGAACAACAGATTCAAGTGGAGCGCTCCAAGCACCAATACCAGTCGGATACTTTGAATTTCAGCTCGTCTCATCCCTTGGAGTAGTGGCCTCAACCTCTTCCCCTATGGCGTCGAATGGAGGTGCGGCCTCCTATGCAGTGGGTAACTAAGACCTTCATCCCTAATGCTCGAAGAGGTGCAGCTCCTTCAAAAGATGCATCGGGGGCAAAATTTGATCAATCACCTTCAATGGAAGGACGATTTGGCGACGAAGGACTCACGCTCATCGAACTCCTTGTGGCCTCTACCCTATTTTCGTTCATATTAGTAATGACGCTGAACCTCGTAAACACATTTGAAGTCTCTCGAGCGAACATTTCAGCGCGCTCAAACAACACGGCTTCGGCGATGACTGCTATGAGCGAGATAACACGCAATATTCGAAATGCGATTAATCTCTCGTCAACTGCGACCCCTCTCACATATGCAGCACCCAATGAGATAAAGTTCAGCGCCTTCGATCCAACTACCAACTCAACCAAGGCGCTCGACTTAGTAGCCACCTATCAATCGGGAAGCAGTTGTCCCTGTTCACTCTATGAAAAAGAAACGTCGCCAAAGACGCTCTCGCTATTGCTTGCTACCAACCTAACCTCAAATCAGATCTTCACCTTTGCAAATGGCGTGACAACTAACGGAAAGACGACGACAGCTGTGACAGTTCCGTCGACTGGAACCACTTCAACTACGACACTTAACCAGATTGCACTTGTCACGGTGACCTTGGACGTCTCTGAGCTAAATAACTCAACCAATGCGACACTTAGCCAACAGGTAGCCCTATCGAATGTAATAAATGGAACAAATACATCATTTAAAAGACCGCAGCTAAGTGTGACTCAGATTATGCGAGGTCATAAAAGGTGAAGATAGTAAGGCGTAAAAGCCCTAAAGATTTTGGTCGTAAAGTCAAAGTTCGACACGACGAACGCGGCGAAGCCGCTGTCATCATAGCTGTAATGGCAGTGATGCTACTTGCCGCCATCCCACTAGCTACATATGCGGCTACTACCAATCAGCTACCTCTCACCAGGGGAAATCAAGACCTCCAATCGGCACTAGGAGCGGCCCAATCTGGGGTTGCTGACTACATAAATCGGTTGAACCAAACCGCACTTAACCAAGCTGGCAACTACTGGAAGTATTCAGCTACCAATCTGCCACCAGATGGAAATCAAGCCTTCACCAGTTGGGTAAAGGTTCCTGGCTCTTCAGATGAGTACTTTCACTACTCGGTTGACACCTCAACCACGGCATCTACTGGCATCGTCACGCTAACTTCAACTGGTCTACAACTACACGGAAGTGCTAGTCAATACAGAACCTTAAAGGTCCAACTTAGAACGAACGGATTTCTCGACTACCTTTTGATGACTGACACCATGATGATCGACCCGACTTTGGCGCCTAACTTTACCTCGTTTTCATCGCCGTCGGCTGCTGCATCAGATTGCGCCTATAAGTTCTCTTCGCCAAATGATAACGCAAGTGGCGCGACGGAGCTTGACACGGACCAGTACCAACAAGATAGGTACACCACTGGACCAGAGTGGAATGAATGCTACTCGTTGATCAACTTTTACGTTGGAGGCCAAACCTTCAACGGACCGATCATGACAAACGACATGTACTACTTCTCCGGAGATCCCATCTTTAATGCGCGGGTCTACTCTGGGTCAGCAACTCAAGCGACTAATCCAAATGACTCGACTCACCCCTATTGGATCGACCCACTAAATGACTACTTCGGATACAGTGAGACGACGTCACCTAAATTTAGTCACAGTGGAGATCCAACCTATCAAGCTCCACTTGCTCTTCCTTCTACAAATGCTGCCCTGAAGTCAGCGGCGCAAGTCGGAGGGTGTACCTACTATGGTCCCACCTCTATTACCTTTTCAGGTACGACCATGACGGTCTATTCACCCGAGACAACATCATCGTCTACGAATGCAGGGTGCGTAGGTACGGGCGCACTACCACTACCACCAAATGGCGTAATCTACGTCTCTCAAATGCCATCGACGATGTCGTGCGCCTCCAACACCAATATTACAGTTGGCGGAAATTCCTATAGCTGTCGTTCAAGCGAGATTGCAGTTCAAGGGACGATAACGGGACAGGTGACTGTCGGCTCCGACGACAACGTTGTGATTAGCGGAAACCTCGAATATACAAATTGCGCATCATCTTCATCGTCCGATGTACTAGGGCTCATAGCGCAAAACTTTGTTCAAGTTTCGTCAAAGTTTGGATCATTGAATACAACCTCTGACACCTGCTATGGCCATGCGAAGAATAACCCAGTGATCATGGCTGCGATATTAACCCTAAGTCACAGCTTTATGGTTCAAAACTTCTGGAGCACCGGTGGGAAACTAGGGACGATCTACCTAGTTGGATCCCTTGCTGGAAAGTACGCCGACATTGAGGGAGAATTTTCAGGAAGTTCGATCGTCGAAGGTTACGCTACAACGTACACCTACGACTCTCGCTTAGCCTATCTGACGCCACCGTTCTTTCTATCACCAGTGAACTCGGCGTGGACAACGACGCTTTCAGCTGAGATTCCGAATCCAACGTCGCTGCCCACCATTCCCTAGTCGCTAGCCAAGGTTCAGCTGCACCTAGAGGGTTACTATCATCTTTCCGGTATTCGACCCCGAAAAGAGGCCAATAAAGGCGCTTGGTGTATTCTCAAAGCCACGAACCACGGTCTCGTCGTAGACTAGCTTGCCCTCTTGAATCCAAGGAACAACCTCTTCATAGAAGCCTCTGCTTCGATCCATAAAGTCGGTGACGATGAAACCTTGAAGTTTGATACGCCTCTGAACCGCCCTGAATAAGTTCCATGGTCCTTGCGATCGCTCAGTCAAGTTATATTCAGAGATCGAGCCACAGAGGGCAAATCGTGAAAAGTCATTCGCCGCCTCAAGGGCCGCGATTAGATGATCGCCACCAACGTTATCAAAGTAGATATCGATGCCATTTGGAGCAGCATCCAAAAGCTGACCTTTGATGTCACCGGCACGATAGTCAAGAGCACTATCGAAGCCGAGTTCTTTGAGGCGCGCAACCTTACCCTCGCCACCTGCGCTACCTATAACCTTGAGACCCTTGATCTTCGCCATCTGTCCAACGGCTGAGCCTACGGCTCCAGCTGCACCCGAGACGAAGATCGTCTCTCCCTCTTTGGCCTCCGCAATGAAGAAAAGGCCGGCGTATGCAGTCAAACCAGGCATTCCGAGTATCCCCAAGTAGGCGGTTGGAGAGATAGAGGTCGTCTCCAACTTTCTGAAGTAGGTAGGATCTACGACTTGGCTCTCCTGCCAATTGAAGATTCCTGTCAAGAGATCGCCCTCTGAGATACCCTCGGCACGCGAACTATGAACACGGGCAATTGCGCCGCTTTGAATTGGAGCACCGACTTCGAATGGAGGTACATAGCTCTTGCCTTCATTCATCCTTCCGCGGAGGTAAGGATCGACTGAGATATGAACTAGCTCTACACCAACTTGCCCCTCAGCGACTTCGCCAACTTCGACCTCTTTGATTGCGAAGTTTTCATCGGTTGGAAGACCCACGGGCCGTTTTGCAAGTGTAATTTGACGGGTTAAAGTCACATTCTCTCCTAAAGAGACTAGATATGGCACTTCCATACATTTTGACAATTAACGAGCCTACAATTAGCCGAGATCGATAGCTCGGTAATTTCAGATCAAGCACTTTTAGTCCAATTCAAGATTAACCTATGGTGTAGCTTCTAGGCCAAGTCAGAGTTAGGTGAGGATAAAAGTGGAACGCAAAGGATCCGAGAAGGGCAAGGTGCCAGCAGAGCGCAAGATGTCAGAGGGAATGAAAAGTCAACTCGACACAGCCTCCTATCAGGGGTTAGCAACTTTTGCCCAGCGTCCATTTCTAACCGACACCTCCCAGTTAGACGAGTGGCAACCCGATATAGCAGTTGTAGGAGCACCATGGGACGACTCGACCACAAATAGGCCAGGGGCAAGGTTCGGCCCGAGAGCCCTACGAGCACAAGCCTATGGACCAGGTACCTTCCATATGGACTATGGACTTGAGATCTTTGATGAGCTAGAAGTCGTTGACTACGGCGATGCAATATGTAGCCATGGAGTGTGGGAGTCAAGTCGCAAGGCCATTGAAGATCGGGTCTATGAAGTAGTCTCACGTGGAATTACTCCACTTGTAATTGGGGGCGACCACGCTATAACCTATCCAAGTGCCACCGCTGTAGCTAGACACTACGGCTATGGCGAGATCGGTATGGTTCACTTCGATGCCCACGCTGATACCGCTGAGGAGATCGATGGCAACTACGCCAGCCACGGTACTCCAATGCGGCGCCTTATCGAATCAGGGGCTATCAAAGGAGCGAACTTTGTTCAAGTTGGACTTAGAGGATATTGGCCACCCAAAGACGTCTTCGACTGGATGGGCGAACAGAAGATGAAGTGGCACACTATGAACGAGATCTACGAGCGCGGACTTCTAGAAGTCATCGATCAGGCGATCATCGAGGCTAGTGCTTCACCCAAAGGGATCTACCTATCGGTTGATATCGACGTATTAGACCCCGGCTTTGCCCCCGGAACAGGTACACCCGAACCAGGTGGCTTAGCTCCAATTGATCTGTTGAGGGTTGTGAGGCGAATCTGTCGAAGTGTCAATGTTGTTGCCGTCGATATCGTCGAGGTATCGCCCCCCTTTGACCACGCAGACGTTACAGTCAATAACGCCCATCGGATCGCCCTTGAGGCAATAGCTGGGATGGCAATGCGAAGGAGAGATCTAGAGGGATCCGATCTCACTTCGAACTAACTCTGACAGATCAGCTGCGACCACGCTTGGCACTATCTCGTCGATGTCTTCTACCTTTGAAACCCCCGAGAGAACCATGGCAAAGTCACAACCTATGTTTTGAGCAAAGGCGCCATCGGTATCGATGCGATCGCCGACCATATATCGAGGTTTACCAACCACTTGGACCAACAGATCAGCCATAGCTTGACCTGGCTTTCCTGCAACTATTGGCTTTTTGAGGCCAGCTGTAGCAATTGCAGCCACTATCGAGCCTGCGCCAGGGAGAAGACCCTGGGGAGTTGGATAGGTCGGATCTAAATTCGTGGCGATGAACTTCGCCCCGTTGTGGATCGCCTTTGCTGCTCTGGCGATCTTAGAGTAGGTGATTTCACGGTCCCAACCAACAACTACGGCATCGACCTCTGATGAATCCTTGGCCTCAATACCCCTCTCCTCTAGCGAGGGATAGATTCCACTTGCCCCAACTACAAATACCGATGAGCCATCGTCAAGGAGTGATGCAGCCGCCATCGAAGAGGTGATAACTGTCGTCTCTTGGGCTCGGATCGAAAATTTCGAGAGCTTAGCCCGATACTCTTCTTGGGTTAGCGATGAGTTATTGGTTGCAAAGGTGACGGCCACACCTGCATCTAAGAGGGCATTTATCGCCTCTACTGAGCCAGGGATCGGATCGTCTAGCAACCAAACGACACCGTCAAGATCTATGACCCACCCGTTTGACATCAATACTCCCCATTCACCTTGGTCGCTCGCGCATATTTACAAATCTAAAGCTCTACCAATGTAGGCTAGAAGCCAAATGGACTTGAGTCGATACCACAAAACGAAATTGCCCCCCTTGGGGGAGTTAGCCCCACTTAGATCGCTGCGATTCGACACAGCAGTAGCTGGACCGGCAGAGTTGTCAAAGGGGCTGATCGAAGAGCACTTGGTAGAAGATGAAGAGGAGTCGATCTACCTCTACGAGATCTCAAATCGAAACCTTGCTACACCGGTTCGACTAAGGTTTATTGCGTTTCGAACTCTTTCCTCAGAGGCCAACGGCAGGATACACCTCCTAGCAATCGATAGCGACGTCTCGTCACTCCCCTATGCAAGTGCCATTGGGCCGATATCGCGAATGGGAGACTTTAGGGGGCAACTACATCGCCTCTTTGTAGCACCATCACCATCTGTCATCCAGCAGGTACTCGAAGGGGTATCGTCGCGAGAGTGCTTGGTATTAGATGAAATAGCTTTAAGTTCAACGAGCGCCTTCGATGTTGTACTTCTAGTAAGCAGCAGCGATTTAGATCCCCTTTCATCGATTAAGCTCTCAAGTAAGCACGTCAATCGAGGTGTGACAGATGAATTAGAGGAGTCGCTCAACGGCCAAGAGGTCGTCATCGAGAGCGATCTAATCTTTCACCTGCTTCCATGATGCAACCTTCACCGTTGCAACCTTCCATGTTGCAACGGTGAAGGAAGAAAAGGAACAGGGGGAGAGGAATTAATCTCAACTGCCACACTGGCGTGCCACCATGACCGAATGGCATCATCGCAGCTAATCCCTAAGATAAAGCGTGGATCTCACAGTTTTATATGAAGGTTTTGACCCAAGAGAATGGCGGCCACTACTAACCCGAAGGTGACTATTCCTCGCCGAAGTAGATTGGCCGGTATCTTCATTGCGGCCTTAGCACCGTATAGCCCACCTACTATAAAACCCACCGACATCAAGAGTCCGTCAAAGATTGCAACGTGGGCAACGATGAGGTAGATCAGATCTCCGGTAGTGGCGATAATCGACGAGATCGAGATCTTCAACGCATTATTGCGCTGAATATCGCTGTGGTGAAATATTGTGAGAGTCGAGAGCAGTATTATCCCCAACCCAGCTCCAAAGTAGGATCCATAGATGGAGGCTACGAAGACCAAGATCGAAAGGGTAGATCGCTCCCCCTTCGCAAAGCCGATTCCATCGAGTACTTTGCCCAACCTCTCTTGATACGCCAGAAGAAGGCAGGCCATAATGATCAAGAACGGAACGATCCCTTTGAAGAACGACGAAGGAGTAGTAAGCAAAATTACTGTACCCAAAACTGCACCAACTATCGCAAATGGTGCAACATTTCTGAGATCACGCCTCTGCTCAACCAAAAGTGATCTATATCCATAGGTCCCACTTAGGTAACCAGGAAGCGAGGCGAGCGAATTCGTGATGTTAGCAACTACAGGGCTGTGGCCGACGACGAGGAGGGCGGGATAGGAGATCATGGTTCCCCCGCCCGCTATTGAATTTACAAATCCCGCACCAAGTGCTGCAAAAAGGAGAAGTAGGAGCTGTTCGAGAGTATCTAAGTGCAATTGTTAGTCAAATCCTCAAAATTGGTGTACAAGAAGAATAGGGGCGGAGCTAATCACTTAGCTCCGCCCTTTAACAATTGTGAGGTTTATTTCGCCTTAGATCTATGTATGAACTGATTACGCGATGGTAACTGCATCGTCGAGGTAGACGTCCTGAATTGCATTCAAAAGGTCAACTCCCTCAGCACGAGGCCTTTGGAAGGCCTTTCTTCCAGCAATTAGGCCGACTCCGCCAGCGCGCTTATTGATAACCGCGGTCCGCACAGCCTCTGCCTTATCGGATGCTCCCTTCGACTCTCCACCGGAGTTGATGA
Source organism: Actinomycetes bacterium (assembly GCA_021841935.1). Lineage (GTDB taxonomy): Bacteria > Actinomycetota > Acidimicrobiia > Acidimicrobiales > Acidimicrobiaceae > Acidithrix. Next base: position 23,572 of record JAKCDL010000024.1, read on the forward strand.
GGCCAATACGACCGTTATAGCAGTTAATAACTTGCCACCTAGTTAGGTCGATTGGATTGTCGGTCGTCAAATTCGAGTAGACGAGAGGGTCAGTACGACCAAATCCAATCTTTACATAGCCACCGTTATTCTCTGGGAGCTTTTGCTTTATGATATCGGCCTGAATCGTGACACCAAGGTGATTTGCTTGACCTGAAAGATCAGCAGCTAGGTGATAGTCCGCCTCAGCGGTCTTGAAGGCTGGATTTCTCAGATAGCACCAGAGGATAGTGAACATACCCAGGCGATGAGCTTCGGCGAATGCAGCAGATACCTCTTGAATCTGACGCGTCGAATTTGGGGCGCCGAAGTAGACCGTTGCGCCTATACCGGCTGCGCCGAGGTCCCATGCTTGACGAACTTGACCAAACATTACCTGATCTGGCTCTGCTGGTAGCGAGAGAAGCTCATTGTGGTTCATCTTTACGATCATTGGTATGCGATGGGCATACTTTCTTGAGACGATACCAAGAGCTCCAAGGGTAGTAGTTACCCCCGAGCAGCCCGCTTCAACTGCCAACTCAACGATATTCATTGGGTCAAAGTATTCAGGGGTCTTAGCAAACGAAGAGGCTCCTGAGTGTTCGATTCCTTGATCAACTGGAAGAATTGAGAGGTATCCACTTCCTCCGAGGCGACCGCCCCCATAGAGGGCACCAAGTGAACGAAGCACTTGAGGCGTCCTATCGGAGTAGACGAAGACGTCATCGATGACGTTCCTACCCGAAAGAACCAAAGACTCCTTCGGTACTCCTACGCAAGTGTGATCTAGAAGATCCTTGGCATCATCTCCAAGAAGAGCTTCGATATCAGTCCCCAAAATAATCCTCCTCAAGTACGGTCTAGATGTAAACCCTATGCAATAAGTTAGCGTAGGTCGGCTAGTCGCTCAGCGACATCATAGATACCAGGTTCAGCCATTGCTATCTTCTGAAATAGCTTTCTTGCGTGAACAATATCGCCTACCTTCTCGTAGAGATCCGCCAAGACGTACCATTGACGAATTTCGATCAAACGAGGCTTACGACGTTCAGTCTCTTCGAAGCGAGCTAGTAGCGAAATCGCCTCAGTGAACTTCTTTTGATCCGCCAATGACCCTGCAAGTACGATTCGGGCCTCTGCCATGACCTCAGCAGAGGGCGAGACTTCGCCCACCTCTTCGTAGATCTCTCGAACCTTGTTATGCCTGCCAAGAGCACGGTAACAATCTGCGATCACCGGATTTTGATCCACTGACTTGGTTATCGCCTTGGAGGCCTCGAGGTTTTCGAGCGCGAGCTTCCAGCGACCTAATCGGTAAAAGTTAAGACCAATTATCTCAAGTAGAGACTGCGACTGGGGCATCAACTCAAGGAGGCCGACGAGAAGTTTTTGAGCATCACGATATCGATCCGCCTCATATGCTCGAACACCTTCGGAGAATTCTCTCTTTATGCGGGCAACTCTAAACTTAGAGAGTCCCTTTGGTGTCTCGCGGGCGATTATCTCCTCAACGTTGTATCCGACTACTCCGCCGCTAGTTTCGCTTCTCCGCGTCCCCTTGGCCTTAGCCTTATCCTTGTCGACCCACTTATCGAGGGGTTGAGGAGCTGAATACTTCTTAGTCGAAGACTCTGACGGGCTATAGCTCTGTCCATCACCACGTGGTGAGACGATGCGGGCACCCTTTCGGGTCAGTGCACCATACTGGCCACTCTTCTCGCGCGAACCGCCGTCATTTTTCTCCCGAGGATTACGCGGTGCCGAGAGGCCTCTTGGCCCACGACCCTCGCTAGAGCCATCCCTTGATGATCCCGACCGATAGCCACCTCTGTCGTCTCTATCTTCAAAGCGACGTGGCCTATCGCCACCTTCACGCGCTGGACCAAAGTCGCGTCGTTCACGACGCTCTCCGCCAAATTCACCACGGGGACGATCTCTATCGAAGTTACCTCTGCCACCACCGCGTGGTCCGCCGCCTTGAGATGATCCTCCTCTATAACCTCCACCCCTTGGTGAGTCAGATCGGGAGCCACCTCTGTCGTCTCTATCTTCAAAGCGACGTGGCCTATCGCCACCTTCACGCGCTGGACCAAAGTCGCGTCGTTCACGACGCTCTCCGCCAAATTCACCACGGGGACGATCTCTATCGAAGTTACCTCTGCCACCACCGCGTGGTCCGCCGCCTTGAGATGATCCTCCTCTATAACCTCCACCCCTTGGTGAGTCAGATCGGGAGCCACCTCTGTCGTCTCTATCTTCAAAGCGACGTGGCCTATCGCCACC
>JAKCDL010000024.1:25885-33296 GCA_021841935.1 Actinomycetes bacterium
CTCTGCCACCACCGCGTGGTCCGCCGCCTTGAGATGATCCTCCTCTATAACCTCCACCCCTTGGTGAGTCAGATCGGGAGCCACCTCTGTCGTCTCTATCTTCAAAGCGACGTGGCCTATCGCCACCATCACGCGCTGGACCAAAGTCGCGTCGTTCACGACGCTCTCCGCCAAATTCACCACGGGGACGATCTCTATCGAAGTTACCTCTGCCACTTCGATCACGCTTTATATCTCGCCCGGCACCGGGAACATATGGACGTCTCGGCCTCTGAGGTGCATCGCCAAAGTCACGGCTTGCGTCGATATCTCGGTCTTGGGAACGTGGAGAGCGCTCACGATCTCCATTTAAACGTGAACTTTGCCTACCAGCGGAGCTTGCGCCGCGACGTCCACCACCGCCACCTCCGAAGCTTCCGCCTCTTGAGTTTCCTCGTGAACTATTTCTATCTTCAGCTGCCACAACTACTCCGCTACGGTTCAAAATCTACGGCCTTAAAAATTAGCAAGGATGGCCAATTTACCGTAATACAAAGTTTAATAGCCTAATCGAAATCGTTCAAAAGTTAGGTAGCAACCAATTGACTACTCAGCTATCTTCCCTCGCGAAAAAGAATCTATCTCCAACGAAGAGTCAAGGTCAGCTTCTGTTTTAGCTATCCTTTGGTGGCTCTTGGGAGCAATTAGCACAAAGTCCAAAGACTTCGACTGTATGAGAAAGCATCGTGAATCCGTTCTCTTTCGCGATTTGATTTGCAGCCGCCTCAAAGGAGTCAACTGTAAACTCAACACTCACGCCACAGTCGCGACAGACGATGTGGTGGTGGTGAGAACCAACTTGACACTTACGATAAGTTGCCTCACCATTTATCGATCTGCTCACCTCAACAGCTCCCTGAGCTTCTAACGCCTTGAGCTGTGAGTAGACGGTGGTTAGCCCGATCTGTATACCATCTGTTCTCAATCGCGCAAAGATCTCCTGTGCGGACCTGAACGATCGATCAGCCTCAAGAACCGAAACGAGCTGCTCCTTTTGCTGCGTCTTTCTACTTACCTTTTCACCCTTGGAATTTTCCATCAACACCTAAATCGTCACCCCAAAGAATCTGCAAAAGATCAAATTGCCCGTGAAAGTTGTGCAGTCAGCGGCTTGACTCTCGTCGCAAGATAGACAACAAACCCAAGGGCAGTTATGAAAAAACTAACCGGATAAGGCTGATAAAAGCCAATAAACAACCCAACCCAAGTTATCAGCAACGCGATTACCACTGAGGCCACTATCGCAACTCTAGGACGACCAGAGACTCTAATCGCAGCAGCCGCTGGGGTTACTAGTAGAGAAAAGATCAACAAGACCCCGATTATCTGAACCGCAACTGCCACTGTAATCGCAACAACGATCAAGAATGCATATGAGATTAGACGTGTCGGAACACCCTGCGAATTTGCCACCTCCTCGTCGAAGGAGGCAAAGAGGAGGACGTTCAGCGCAATTCGCATGACAATAAGCAGTACCACGGCAGAGACAACAGTGAAGATGACCGAGGCATTTGAAATTCCAAGGATCTGACCGAAGAGGATCGAATACGCCTCAGAGGCGTAACCTTGATAGAGGGAGATGAACAGTACGCCTAGGCCAAGCATGAATGAGAGAACTATCCCGATCTGCGAATCTCGGAGCTCGCCTCGTTTCCCGAGGGCGCCCATCACGACAGCTCCTACGGTTGTAAATCCAAGGAGTCCTTCAAGGGGTGTAAGGCCCACAACGACAGCGCCTGCCGCTCCCGCAAAGCCTACGTGCGAAAGAGCATGTGCGGCAAAGGATGAGCGGCGCGAGACGATGAAGTACCCAACGACACCGGCAAGGATCGCTACCGCGCTTCCAGCGATGAATGCATTGCGCATAAATGGGTAACGCAACATCACGACCAAGTCGTAGATGATGTTTATAGAAAACGACGTTCCTGAATTAACCGAAAGAAGTAGTGGGTTACTAATCATGATGTGCCTCGCTAAAGTCTCCCATTATCGCAATCCTTCCACTCGAATCTCTAACTACCTCGACCGGCAACTCAAAGAGGTCGGTGAGACGCTCAGAGGTGAGCACTTCATCTGGATATCCACATACCACTCGACCATTTGCAACGAACAAAACCTTATCCAAGTAGGGCAGAAGCGGATTTAGATCGTGAGCCACCAACATCACTCCAACTCCTCGACCGCGAACGAGTTCCGAAACGCTCTTTGCGAGCTGCGCTGATGCGCGAATGTCAAGATTTGAGAGGGGTTCATCGAGCAGTAAGAGTTCGGGCCTTTGTGAAAGTGCTTGAGCTATATAGACCCTTTGGAGTTGGCCACCCGAGAGGGTAGAGATAGAGCGATTCGCCAAATCTCCTATGCCAAGTGAGTCAAGGGCCTCATCTACTAGTCTCTCGCTCTCCAACCTCTCAGCCTTGGAGTTATTTATCAATCGACGAGCTCGGTGGGGCAAAAGGGCGAACTCGCGGGATGTGATTACAGTATCTTCGTCGAGGTTTCTACGTTGCGGAACGTATCCAATCATCCGACGCCCTTCACCAATACCTAGACCATCGATCAATAGTTCACCTTCGATTATCTCAACCTGTCCAGTCAAAGCCTTCAGTAAAGTCGACTTTCCTGATCCATTAGGCCCGATAACGGCTGCAAATTCGCCCTGACTAAGTTGAAAGTCAGCATGCGACCATTGGGTTCTACTCATGTAGCCAACTGCTAAATTCTTCGCCGAAACTAACTCGGTCATAACTATCACTTCACCCTTCCAGCAGCAGCAATTGCGGTAACCTCATTCGAGATCCACCTTTGATACGAGGCGCCAACGGGTTCAATGATCTCAGAGATTCCCACAACGGGAATCGAATTACTACGAGCGAGCGCCTTGATCGAGTCGGTCAAAGGTGTAATCGTCTGGGTGTTGAAGATCAAAGTCGATATCTGTCGCGTCTTGATCTGGTTCTCCATCGAAATAATCGAGGCGACTGAAGGATCGTTGCTCTCTGCAACGGCTCTCATGAACGAAGGGGGCGATATTAGATTTAGCCCAGCGAAGCGTGCAAAGTAGACGAATATATCTTCAGTTGCCCCAAAGGATCTTCCTTTGTAGATCGCCTTGAGTTTGCCGATCTGTTGCTCAAGTACCTTCATCGATGCCAGAAAACGGCCTTCATTTGATTGGAAGTAAGACTTATGGGCAGGAAACTTGGCATCAAGAACCGATACGATTGCGTGACTAACCTCTTCGACGTATAACGGGTCATACCAAAAGTGCGGATTCGCACCGTTGGTGGCGTGAAGCAAGTTTGAAACATTGATTTCGCTTCGGGTCGCCGATGGATTAGCTGCCAACAACTTCAATGCCCAATCATCGTATCCCGCTCCGTTAACGATAGCTATCGAAGAGCGAGCAAAAGTTCGAGCTGTAAGCATCGACGCCTCGTACTCATGCGGGTCAGCATTAGGATCCGTCATAACCGAGACGACATTTACGTACTTTCCACCAATTTGAGATACGACACTACCCCAAGTATCCTCAGCGGCCACAACCGTAACTGTGGAGGTTGGGATAGGGGGAAGCGTGATTAGCTGAACGACTATCAGTACCAGCAGAATAACCCCGACTAAATACCACTTCTTATTTGCAATCATTTTCATTACGATTACATACAATAGCAGTAGCGGAGCAGTTATTCCGCCAAAGAGGGTCACTTTATAAAATTGAACCGAAATGCTTTAGTGCGGCCGCAGAGGCCAAGAACAGGTCTGCGAAAGCCTTCGCCTGAACCCAGAACTCTAGCTAAGCGACGAATTAGAGGCGTACTTTAGCGACAACTTACGCTGTCGGCAGCTTGAGCGAAGCTAAAGGTATCGATCAAGGTCAAAGAGGCGTCGAGAGCGAGTGAAAGCCTCCTCATCGGCGAGGTCTCGTTTTACCTCCACCTTCGCATTTGGAACGCGAAAGAGGTAGGCATTCCAATGGGGTGTCATTGAAAATTCAGCGATCTTTTCGTATAAATGCTTTTCTAATTCGATCTCTCGGACGCATCCAGCATTTTGAAATTGACGCCGCCACCAGGAAAACGATGCTATCGCCGTGTGTCCTTCAACTAAGTTGCCGTTTTTATCAACCGCTAAATCAACAGTTGGAACAGGACCTTCATATGAGGCGCCGAGCGACTTGTAGTACTCGAGTCGCTCATCTTTCACCTTGCCCTCAAACCAGCCGTCAAATCCCATGTCATTAGGGCCAAATGATGGCATGGTCACGTAGATGAACCCTCGTGACAACCGAATCAACTCTTCAATAGCTAGGTGAATCATCTCGGGGGGAAGGTGTTCCAAGGTTTCTAGGGCAACCACGACATCGGCTGACTTCGACTCCGCAGAGAGGCCCTTTAAGAGATCTCCCCACTTGATTCGATCACTAACTTCTTCAAGGCTGTGCCGGACTGCAAATCGTGAATAGTCATAACCTCTCGCATCAATCCCAAGCCTGACCAGAGCGCTAACTAAATGACCTTCCGCGCAACCAACCTCGATAACGCTTGCTGGCGCGAAGAGATAGTCAACAATGGCTGCAGAAAGATCACTTTTACTAGTATCGATTGAGAGCGAATCATAGCCACTCAACCCTTCCCTATCACCCTCGGTACGTCCAAAACCAAAGTAGGATGGACCATAGAGTCCACTTGAACTGTCGGCGAAATCAATCACCTTCACCATTCGGCGATACATCTGATCGACTTTTACATTCTTCCCGACGTACGTCCTCGCCCAAGAAACTCCCGCATCTACAAGGCGAAATAGAGGCTTAATCTGCAGTATTAGAACTGATGAACTTACCAAAAATCTCTTAAAAAAGGCGCCAATACTCACAACATATCCTCAAAGGGTTGAGCTCGCAAAATTACAACTAAAAGCCTACAAAGATGATCCCAAACAGTGAACATGACGTAGTAGGTCAACAATGCCGAGCATGTTATCTGTTGGAATGGTAATAACGCCTCGCCTTAGCCCGGTTTCCACATATTGCCATAGAGCACCAGATCCTGTTATTAGTCGGAGAACGATCCATGAAAATAGCCTGGCAGCTTTCATTTGCGCATACTTTGACTCTTGATCGCTTCTCTGAAAACGAAAGTAGATCTAAAGCCTCTGAAACTATATCCACCACACGGGAGTCCAAAGTTGAAGCAGCACTTTCGGTGATAATCGCTCCATGCGAGTCAATACCGAATCTTCGATGCGAACCTTGCGCCGCAATAAGTCCATTTAAAAATTCAGCAGCCTTGTAAGCCTCGACCTTATTGCTTTCCACACCAAAAATCTGAAATGAAAAAATTGCCTCAATCGCATCTCGAACAGCGATCAAACGAGAGCCGATCGAAATTAAATCCCCTTGAACAATGTCATCAGTTACACCAAGCGCACGGTCCAAGAATGTTGCTATCTTCTCGTCGTCAGCGAGGCGCTCAACCGCACCCCTCCCTCTAGCACCCTTCGTCGCTAGCAAGTTGAAGAGCGGCGAACCACCATCAAACCGCAGTGACTCCGCAAAGTTATTTCCCGTCACCAACTTATGAACCTTTTCATCCAATCAGCTACCTCCATAAGGAGCACCACGATCAAATTAACCCTCCACCGAAATCAACGCCAAGGCCGCATAGGCCAACCAAGCAAGATACACACTTTCCTAGTGTAGATTCATCCTTGCCGCGGCCTCCCTAAGATAATCTCTTGCGCTTGGGTGTGCGATACGCTCGATAATCTCCGTCGCTTGCTCACTCTGACTTTTACCGAAAATTGAAGCAACTCCCCACTCCGTTACAAGTGCCGAATGCTGGAAAGAAGTCACTGGTGCTTGAACCTTATCGATAACTGTTGAAGTACCACTCTTCAAATGCCACGATGGGAGTGCGATTATCGCATTTCCATCAACGGAGTGTAGGGCTCCAACGATAAAGTCAGTTTGTCCGCCAAAACCCGAATAGATACTATCACGTACGAAACTCGCGTTTGCTTGTGCGTACAGATCAACCTGTACTGCCGTATTGATCGACGTCATCTGGGGGTTACGAGCGATAAGGGACGGGTCGTTAGTTACTTCGGTACGCCTCATCTGGACACGAGGATTCATATCCACCCAGTTGTATAACTCCTCAGAACCAAAAATAAAAGATGCAACGATTGGCACGCCATGATCAAGCGCCCCAACCTTCTCCAATTCCAAAACACCATCAGAGAACATCTCGGACCATATCCGAAGATAGCGCCGATCCTTCAATGCAGCTAAAGCAGCATTAGGGATTGCCCCAATTCCTAATTGTAGAGTGGAACCGTCCTTGACCAACTGAGCGACATTCGTCCCAATAGCAGCGGCCGTATCATCGATCGCCACCTCCCCCGGAGATGGAATCGGCTCATCTCTATAGATGCAGTAGTCGATCCTCTCGAGATCAATCTCACCATCGCCATAGGTATAGGGCATATGACTATTGATTTGAGCAATCACAATTGCACCGATTCTTCTTGCTTCCTCAATAGCGGCAACCATAAGATTCACTTCAATTCCAAGCGATACCTTTCCACCTATCACACGAGATACATTCAATAGAACAATCTCAGGCTTACGATTCGTACGCAGAAGCCGAGGAACTAACGATAACCGCATTGGGATATATGACAAACAGTCACTTCGCTCTCTAAACGCTGGACCAACAAACGGAGTCTCTAGCTCCACACCATCCTTTATTGGAAAGATCTTCTGGGGATTTAAAGTAAAGAGGCGAAAACTTTCGAGAGCCTCGTTTACCAACCTCAACAGGAAAGCCGGCGATGCGAAGTTACCGCTAAAAACAACACGGGGAACCAAGCCTTGAAAGCGTTCTAATACGCCAATGAGCTCCTCTTGCGATACAAACCTTGCCAAGACACTTCTTTCAACTAAGTAGCTTCAATTAGCCAAATATGTCGTATATCCACAACCTTACATCATCGAAACGTCAGGCCATTCCTCCATTCCATCCAACTAAAATAACGCCCGCACCAAGCCAGACAAAGAAAGCGGACACCACTAGCAATCTCACGCTATTACAAACAGCCCCTTAAACGACTTAGAGGATCCACTTGGATCCTCTAATAGCCCGCAATACCGAGATACAAACTACCTAGGAATAAACGAAAACAGGGACCCTTGTGGGGTCCCTGTTAGTCATTATGTCACTGACACTTGGTAGTTGGTGTCAGTTCAATTAGTTATCCGGCGACGTCCTACTCTCCCAGGAGGTTGCCCCCCAAGTACCATCGGCGCTGGCGGTCTTCACTATACGTGTTCGGAATGGGAACGGGTGTTTCCCCGCCGCTATGGCCACCGGAA
>JAKCDL010000009.1:0-80181 GCA_021841935.1 Actinomycetes bacterium
TCTTCCAGTTCTCGCCTCGTCTAAGAAACACCCCCACGCACGTGGGGAAGACACCAACATCTTGCGTCAAAATAATTGGACACCACAACATCTAGTATTCGAGGAGCGAAGCACTGTCATAACAAAGCTAAAAACTCAGCAGATCTTAGACTGCGGACCCACAACATTTTCACTTTTCAATAACCAATTGCAGGCCCGAAATTTCGGTCAAACCGCGCTTAGTATCGCCAATTCCACGAATCTCGTAGCCGGGGGTTTGCGGGATACGACTGAAAACCATTAGTCCACTTGAACGAGGGCAATTTTTGTATAGGTAATCCACAACTTTTTTTGCGACCGCATCTTTGACCCCAGAGACAAACACGTTGGGTCGAGGTTCTATGAACCATAGCTTCATCCTACCTCGCACCGCAGGCGGTAAGTCATTAGCGATCACTACGAGCATACTTCACTCCTAATATAGCCTCTATGTCTTGACCTATATTCCCAAGCAAATCCGTTTCAATAACGCGTTGGCGAAATGCTGAGGATGCCTTGTGCTTATTATACAGTCCAGCCATTTCCAGAGTCAGAGAAAATGCCAGATCAATGCAAAGCTGTTCTTTGTATAAATCCGCCAAATCATACACGAACGGCAAGGGACTACCAGAATGAATAAATCCGACATGGGGAGAATATCCCATACTGTGTACTACCGAGCTTATGATACCGTAAAGGGCAGCATTGCATGCCGTAAGAACTTGGTTGGTAATGTCACTCAATTCAAAATTTCCAGGTGTAAAGCTTCTCCCTTTCCAACCTACGCCGTACTCCTGTCCTTTCTTTTCGTAAAGCGCTCGCACCCGATAACCTTCCATCCCCATCATCGCCTTTAGGGTCTTTCCTTCTAGGTCCGAATCAGGAAAACGTTTTGCAAACATACGTCGCGCAACCTCCACGGAAGCTTTAGGGTCGGAAGCAAGCCTGATTTGATCGCGAAAGTTTCGCGTATCTGCAGTCGGCGTTTGCCCGAATGCATAAAACAGGAGGCTATCTTCTCCAACCCAGCACAAGCTGCAATTGGATTGCGCAATAACTTTTACCGCTTCGTGCGTGATCGAGGTTCCTGGCCCCAGCAATAAGCAATTAAGCGTCGCTATCGGTAACCGCACAACGTGGTTCTCACTATCAATCCACTTAACAGAAGAATCATCGATTTCTAGCCGGCCACGCTCTATATATATAAAGGGGTATTTATCTTTAACCTGCGGTAGAGTATCACGAGTTATCTTAACTAGGAGACGATTTGAGGCCCTATTTTCGGCATTTTCTTCTCTATCTGGCATACGTTATGCTCACCAAACGCTCCCGGTAATGCTTTTCTTCGCCAAACCGAATCGGTACATCGTTGAGAGTTATGACTTCGTCAGCCTCGTCATCAGCACCTTGCGTTACTCTAAAGCTCTCAAAACGGGATTTTTTTTCCGCAACTGTATGTAAATTGGCAATGGCGTCATCCCTGGTTTCAAAACTACCCCTATAAATGAAGTCAGTAGGCACGCAATTTTTACGTCCAAGGTAGATATCCCATGACGGGCTTTGAAGTGATTCAGCGATCGCGATGGCCTTTCCCAAAGGTACTTCGAGCGTCACGCCAAACGCAGCATCCTGCAAGTAGTACCGATAAGTAAGCTTTGTTCCGCCGCCTACGGCCTTCTTTCCCTCTCTTGTTTTCGGACTCAACAAGCTTGACCAAATATCCTGGTCATCGTAACCACTACCAACCATCTGGAAATCACGTAGTAGCGGCTCACCGTCATCTACAACCGCACCCTCATAAGAATTCCTTCGGCGCGAAAATGAAATAACTACTAAATCTAAGGAGGCAAACTCAGCTAGAAAATCACGCTGTTCGCCACCTGCACCCAACGCAGCGAACACCAACCCAAGTACCCCAGATTTAGTAGGAAACAACTGAGTGTCACGGCGTCCGAATTTCGAGTCCGTGCCCCATGATTGAAGAGGAGCTTCAAGCCACAGAGACAGGTAAGGATTAATCACTTTAAAGCTCACTCGTCATAGTAGCTTCAATATGATCCCTTAGCGAAGCGATTAAATCATCGATGCTATGGTTATCATCTTCGCCGTAGGTAAAATCCAATTGCTTGCCAAATAAGCTCCCATGCAATTTTTCCTGCTTTTCAAGATAAGACTTGAGTGCATCGATACTGGGTTGAATAAAACCGCCATCCTTTGCTTTGATTGCGGTCTCATAAGGAACTTGCAAGCGCTGTCCCTTGCGCACCAGTACCTTCGCAAACTCCCACGGAGACGCGCCTGACTGTGTGTTCTGACGTGCCGTTGGAATAGCGACGAATAAAGCCTTGGTAAATTGCTCCACAGCTTCCTCGATTCCCTGCCCTCCAAGCGTATGGTAGAGCTGACCCAAGTCGAGGCTAACATACCTATAGTACGTGGCCGAATTGAATTCAAGACTACCCATGTGCGCAGAACCAGGCTCCGTCGCCAAATCATCAAGTGCCGTAAAAAACTCCACTTCGTTGCTCACTTTATGCGTAGATATCGCATGGGAAAATGAAGTCGCTGCTTCAACATTAAGTTCTGCCGCTTGAGCAACCATACGACCAAAGAGCGCAATGTCAACGGCATCTATAGTCTCGGAAAATTTGCCAATCAAGCCAACGATTTGCTTAGATTGCGCTTTTTGATCTTTTCCGGTGATTACGTTTTTTGGGTCGAAATTTGCTTGCTCGAAAGCATTGGCAATTATTTCAACTTCCTTTGGACTCAAAAAAAGTAAGACATCCGATTTTCCGGAATTCAATTCTCCTTCACTGTCTTCATGATCATTGACGTCTTTCAGTTTCGTACTTTTTTTGCTTTCTTTAGCATTCTTCTTGATGAATGCGCCTTCTACGCTTTCACCACATTCCCTCGCTTGTTCCTCCGTGGCGCCTTTGCAAATACAGGCATCTGCTATCAACTTACTTATAAGCTTTGTCCTGGTGCCGTGCTTCACCCCAGCCTCGTGCATAGCCATACGAACCGGACGCTTCCATGCCTGCGAACTTACTCGCGCTCTTTGCACCCCCCCAACCATTGCAGTTTTAGGAGCTCCAACGTCATCTCGATTGAGACAGGTAACAGGAAAGCATTGCAAAATATGAAATTCGATCCGTGTATTCCTTAGTATGTTATTGATGGTCATTGCCATGATCCTTTCGGTGTTCGAACGAAATTAACGGTATAATCTGCAAAAGGCCGAATCCAAAGGCACGTCCGCGTCCGATACCTTGAATAAAACTCTGAAGAAACTTATCCCTGGCAACAACTTCAAGAGCACCTCTAAAAGTCGCACTACCGTGGGTGACGGTTTTACCGTCTTTGTTACTGAAAGTCTGCACTCCAATTCGTTCAATCTGCAGTTTGTCAGGAATGACGCTAAAGCCCCACGATGAAACAGCTCGAGTTGTAAACCAACTAACAATTTCGTCCCGTCCCTTTACTGGCACAACTTTTCCAGTTTTAGAGTCGCGTTTGGATGGGTTGATAGTAACTTCAAACCCATAACGGTCATATTTCAAAAAATCACTATGAATTGGCTTTGTCTCAACGACGCCAAATTGCGGCGTCTGATGCGGGCGACGATTGGATATAATCAAAATTTGCCTAAAGTTGAAATCACCGCCTTTATCGACGAATGAAATGCCGCTTGGCACGCTGGAGCGACTTTGCGTATCATTACGTACGTTTTCAAACAACCCGTACACAACCCTATGAACACTGTAAGCGTCACGTATATTTAGCACTTTCACGTCAGTACGGTTCAAACGCAAAACGCTGGCGAAAGCCAAAATTTCGTCACTCATCGTCGCCTTTCACACCCGGCCTGCCATAAAAATCCTGCGCCCACCGTGCCTTGACCCTTAATCGGCTTTCTTCATACCTAAACCGGAGTAGGTCATCCAACAACTGGCTATAGTTCAAAGTCGCGTTGCCCTTGGAATCAATAAAGCTGAGTAACGGACGAAGAAGGCGACACACCTCGGAAACATCGTCACAAGCAAGTAGGCGCCGTAATTTTGCCTTAGCTTGATCGCTTGCGTTACCGTCTTCGTAGCACCTAGCAATCGCAGCGCCTATTACGGTCGCGCCATTTTTCTCAATATTCGCACGCGCAATAGCTGCCGTGACAGCTAAAAACGGGAGACGCTGGCTTTGATCTTCAAGGTCAACATTGAAACGCGCCAGAAGTTCCCAACTTTGATACTCCGTGGCTGGATTGTCAGCACGTTTAAACGCTGCGCGAGCACCATTATCAAATTGGCATCGATCTATTACATAACTCACGAATGAATCACTTTTGATATCTCGATTCCTTGTACTTACATCCACCGCCGATGTTCCTTTATTCACACTGACTCCTCATTAGTTTTATGAAGGTACTTTCGAAAATCAGGTCTGTTTTTTGCCCAAGAATCAAGCTGTCGCGCCGTCTCCTTTGCGCAATAAGTGTCAAATGCCCTAATAGCACAGTCTGCGAAAACAGATCGAAGAGCGTTAGCTTGGACCGCATCTGAACAAGCTTCAAGCAATGACTGGAATTGACGTTCGCAAAGTTGCCAGAAAAGATTACTTGCCTGCGCCGCTCGATCTTTAGAATCCACGTTCTGAGTTTTGAAGTAACGAGAAGTCGAACTCCAGACTATTTTCGAGACATCATCGAGCTCTTTCATTTCCAAACACAAATTGCTAAACCAGATGCTTCCCAGAATCTCTGCTTGTAGGTAAATAAGTGACTCCACAAAATCATCGGATCCTGAAACAAATTGCTCCCCTGCATTGCTACTCACTCGTAAGCCCCCTGACCAGATACCTACAACTTGAACAGATTGCTTTGCTCGTGGAATAGTAAAGCGAAGCTGAGGGCAATCAAAACTCCGTTCGCCTAAAAAACTTAACAAGGATGTCAAGATTCGCCAAGGACGCTTCTCCGGATCGACCCAAATAGCACTCGGAGTCCTTTTAGTAAAATCAACCGAAATACTAGGGTCGACAAAGCCATCACTGTAATCAGGGTGGGTGATACCCTCTGAATAATGGAGTCCGTCTTCGGTCAAAAGGCAAAAACGGGAAAGTGGAATCAGTCGTCCCATGAGGCTGCCTTTCAATGCTTCCGCAGTAATGCAATTTTCACTCTGAGGCATCTGCTCCCACGGCGCGGTACCTTTCCCTTGTTCAAGCGTTCTCAACCCACTAATATCTTGATTAGTAAGAAGATTCAACCAAATAGTTTCACGTACTGATTTCCCTTGCAAAAAACTATGCAAGAAACCGAAGCGTCCCATTGAGGTTCCAGGCTTGCCGGACTTTAACTTTTCGGGATAATTCGATGAAAGCGTTATTGAGTTATCAGTTTTTTTACCACCCAGAGCGAAACCCATCAATTGAACAATCAATAAAGCTTTGTCTGCGTCAGTCAATTCATTGCCAACTTGAGTCTGGGTAAGCACGGTGGTATTGCCAGTAGCTACTTCTACCATTACATCCCCAAAAGACTTTTTCGCAGCACTGTGAATGGCTGGAATCTGCAAAAATGGTCTCTCTCCATACAAATAGAAATGATCTCTCCAAGATTCAAGATATTCCAAACATTTATTTGCTAACTCTTCATCCCCTAACTGCGCCCAATCGAAATCATCGTTAGGCGTATAGGCAGCTTGGGCAATTGCCAAAAGAAATTTGGTAATTGCTATCTTTTGAACGGGGTTCCCTCCAATTGCGCGGTTATATGGCGAGCTAAATAATTGCTTTAAGCTCACCTGCCCAACCTCCACAATTGGTAACCAAGGCTCATCAATCAGGTTGAAACGATCTTCTCCATTGACAGTGGCTGCTTCTAATTCTTCCAACTTCCCTTCCTTACCTCAATTCTCCTATTATTGCGCAGTAGCTAAAATAACTGGACATTTATACGCTGCCTTTTGGAATCCAATGGTTTCCGGAATTCACACTGACCGCCCGATAGCCTCGTAATGCGTCGTAAGAAAGTGCGTAGTCATCATTCGCCCGTGACCCATCAATCCCATACAAATTCTCATCTTCCTTTACGATAGCTACACGCAACAAAACATTCTCGCTGTAATCAGTTTTACCTAGATAAAAGTAATCTTCAAGCCAGGATATCTGTTGCCTACTTATCGGCTTGGGCGCAATATAATCAGCCACATTCAATGTGTTTTGTGAAAGAAGCTGACTAATTTGACGCCACTTTCGTCGCGATTCCGAACGTCCGTTAAAAGGAACAAAAATGCAGTTACCGTCTAGGAGTGTCACCGAAGTACCGCGGCGTTTAGAGTCGAGCTCGTATGACCTAAGCAGTAACACCTCTGTAGATTCGAGTTCACTGAAGCGAGTTTGAACTTTTTCTTCCGGTAGTGTCGTTCCACCCTCGGAAAGACCTTGCAAGGCAAAGCGCCTCAATTTATCGCGCTGAGCTTCAAGTTGACGCAAATACGTAGCCATATTTCCATCTTCTTTTCGTGTGGAGTATGTGGCTCTAATTAGTTCGCGAATCTGACTCGGCAAACTTACGCTTTCGATATCTTGCCAAACAGCTAGCGAGCGAAGCAGGACATAGGGAGCATAAACTTTGGCAGAAGGTCCAAAAGTGATATCAGCCGAAGCAATCGCTACGTCCAAATTTGGAGCCAACAACCATGCTTCTGGGCTAGAAGATTCAGGTCGCAACGTTTCTGGATGCCTCCACAAGCGACCGAGTCGCTGCAACAACATATCTGTAGGAGCGATGCGGGTAACTAGAAAATCGGCATCGATATCGAGCGACTGTTCTAAAACCTGGGTACCTACGAGTATTCGCCCCTTTTTCGAACGTTCCGCAGCACCCTTCTTGCCGTAACAAGTTACCCAGTAACCCTCGTTGTTTTCCCGGTCCTTTTTGGTGAATCGCGAATGAAGCAACCCACATTCAACACCAATCTCACGAGCTCGTTCAGCGAGCGTTAAGTAGAGCTTTTGAGCTTCCCCAACGGTATTTTCAATCCATAGGATCTGCTGTCCTGCCTCAGCACGGCTCAATGACTCCCAAACAGCGGCAAAATCATTATCGTGAGCGATCCTAATTTCAACATTAGGTACTGCTTCTACTTCAATTTCAAAAGGGTCACCATGATTAGGCTTTCCAATAACTAATGGGTACTTTTCACTTTTGGTTGCAACACCAAGAATTCTGTCACGACGATCAGAGGCTAATGTAGCGCTGAGAATTATGACAGTACAGTGCAATTTTCGTAATGCCACTACAAGCTCATCCATTATTGTTCCGGTAAAACTGTCATAGCTATGCACCTCATCGAGTATCACGACCTTGCCGACAAGACCAAAGGTTCGAACGAAACCATGTTTGACATTCATAACGGCCATCAACGCTTGATCGATCGTCCCTACAGCAAATGGTGCCAAGATTCCTCGCTTGCCCTGTGAAAACCATGCTCCACCAGGATTTACTTCCTCGCCCATATCCAACTGTTTCAGCCAAGCATTACTGTGCACTAACAATGCCTGCTGGTGGGCAGATTCATTCTCCAAAATGCGTGACAGGAAGGAATTGACACGTTCGTATATTTTGTCGGAGGTAAGCTGAGATGGCAATGCGAAATAAATACCCGATGCAGATTTTCTTTCCAACAAAACATATGAAGCGTACAGCGCAGCTTCAGTCTTTCCCAACCCCATCGGAGCTTCAAGAACGTAAACACCGGGCGCATCGACAGCTTCGATTAGCTTTAGTTGCGCGTCCTTAGGCGCGAAACCGAATACATCGAAAAAACTCAAACCCGATATAACCTTTGGCTCAACATAACCTGCTTCGTCTAAAGCTTGTTCTACCTTCTTAGAACTATCGTCATCCGATCTATCGAATAGTTTCCCAGAACCTATCCAGTCGGATACGGTAGTAAAACCCGCCAAAACCCTTGCCTGCAATTGATCAGTAACTTCTGGAAAATTACACCCTAAGACAGATTTAAGCTGGGATAGCAATTCAGCCCTTTGCGAGTACCATGGAGCTCCACCAAACACCTCGCTATTTGCCTGAAACATTGTCAAATTCGGCGCATAGCCATGGTGCTGCCCCAAAATTTGTGGAATGTATTGTCCAACCTTGAGGCCATCTGCGGTTGCTTGACTCACCCCGCCGTGGCCGCCCCACTGCTTCTCCAAAGTTACGTCAAATGATTTCAATAACTCTGAAACAGATTGATCGGGTTGCGATAGAGCGCTGTAGATCTTTTTTTGAAATGTTGGACTTACTTTACCAATATCATGCGCCGCAGCAATTAATTCCGCACCGTCAGGGAAAAACTCTTCGCGCATAAATTCTGGCATTCGCCTCATCATCTCACGCGCTACCAAGCCAACAATTTGGCAATGGCTAAGTACATTTCGACCAGGAAGTGTTGAGTCTTGGGTTTTAAATGACTTAGCCAAGCATTGATCAAGCGTCAATGGCGACTCAATCGTGACTAGAGCTGGAGAGTGTAATACCGGTTGCTTGAGCATTGGATAACCTTACACCCAAGCTGTAACAAACACGATAACATAACAAAAATGCCAAGAGGCTGGCGTCGGATTTATTGACAATTTTCAAGGGAGGTCAAGCACTTCGAAGCCATCATCGTTGAGTTTATAACACTTCACCGGTAGAAATAAAAGGAAATTCACGCGAAAAGAGGGTTCCAACTTTCATGGAGCATAAGAATTCAACCACTTTAGGTTTAATCTAAATCGCGCCTTCAACAACCCACTTAGGAAATGCAATTTGAGCTAAGGACGTCAAGTGTTTAGCTTCTCTTCGGCTCCACTCAATCGTATTCCAAAAACTTAAGCGGAAATCTACTCAAAACTACGACGAAAGCGCTAGAGCTTTGCAATGACGGCTATGTTCTGAATATAGCACGCCAGAGCTGACGCGTCTAGAAAATCTAAAGCTGAATATTGTGACACTCTACCGAATACTGCGAAGCATTACAAACTCACCTCCGTACCCGTTTGGAAGACCTTTAGACTTACATTCGTTCGAACTTCGCCAAGGGAGCTGACCATAGGCTCCGCTTCCGTAAAGTGAGATTGACAAAAAATCGCTCGGTAGATGTCTCCAAATGCTCTTCATGTAGAGTCCGTTCAATCCATTGTGGTTTATTCTCCAACGCTAACAAACAGTATGCCAAACGCTGCAGACCGTCTAAAGCATAATTAACGATATTTATCTACTTCGGAACAATCAAGGCGGAACTTGTCCCAGCCACGTATCTTGCAAAAAGAGGGAGTCCATAAATCATAACAAATCACTTTGGGAGAGACTACTCGTCGAACTTTCTACTAACTAGGCTTTTGCGAGCAGGGCGAGGGACATGTCAGATCCATTCATAAATCAAATATTCAACGAAGATTGCATTGAGGGCTTGAAAAAGATCCCCGACGATTCAATTGACCTATGCGTTACCGATCCTCCCTACAACTATGAATTCATAGGCCATAGATGGGATGCGGCCGAAGTAAAACGTCGCCTCGACCGTATCTCTGGATCATCAAAGACTCTCGTAAAGAATGTTCCTTATGGCAGTGGATTGTCCGGGGGGAAGAGGGACGCTCGTTGGTACGAACGATACCGAGCCAACTTAGAGGAGTATCAGAGGTGGTGCACGGCATGGGGGGCTGAGGTACATCGAGTCCTAAAACCAGGCGCCTTTATCTGCGGATTCAATAGCAACCGAACCGTAGCACACCTACAAGTGGCACTAGAGGCGGCTGGATTTTTCGCCCGTGACGTCTTGGTTTGGCAAAAGAACGCCGGAATCCCAAAGGGACTCAACTACGCCAAAAAACTAGAGAGTGAGGGGAAGGACCCCGCTTCGTGGCAAGGATGGCATAGCGCCCTAAGAAATGAGTGGGAGGCAGTAGCAATTCTTCAAAAGCCCCTGATAAACAACTACGCAACAACGGTCGAACGATACGGAGTCGGGCTATTCAAGGCAGAGACCAAGGACGGTTTTGCCTCAAATATTCTACGCGTAAAAGATTCAGCTCAAAAAGAAGACTTCAACGTCCACTGTACCGTAAAGCCCGTAGATCTAATAAAGTCACTAATTGAACTCACACTCCCACTTGAAGCATCGCGAATCGTCCTCGACCCCTTTGCCGGATCGGGAACAACAGCGATAGCCGCGATACAACTTGGAGTCAACTACCTCTGCTACGAAATCGAATCCGAATACGTCAACGTTGCCGCCAGGCGCATCGAGATCCTACGTGCGTCACTTGGCAGTATATAAAGAGCAGGGAGCACCTAGCAGAGTCGATTTAAGTGACCGAATCTAGGTCAGTTACTTGAATTTGGTCTGACACTAAGGTGCTTGATCCCATTAATGAAGTTAGAAAAGAGGTACGACGGCTCACCTACTACTTCGTAGTTTGGCATGACCTTTGAGACCTCGGAGAAGATTGCATGCAGTTCGCGCCTCGCCAAATGGGCACCTAAACATTGGTGCGGACCGTAGCCGCCGAATCCAAGGTGGCGACTCTCTTTCCTGGTGACTATAAAGTCATCCGGACTTGAGAACTTCTCCTCGTCTCTATTTGCAGAGCCGTACAGAAGCAGTAACTTGTCACCCTCGGATAGTTCCACTCCCCTAATTCGCGTCGCCTCTGTGGCGGTCCGACGCATAAAGATAACAGGGGATGACCATCTGACGATCTCGTCAACTCCAGTAGAACTATGAGCTTCAAAGTCCGTGAACCACAATTCACGCTGTTCTCGATAACGATCCAATGCGTGCATTCCCCATGCGATTGCGTTACGGGTAGTCTCGTTGCCGGCTACCACCAAGAGTATGAAGAAAGAGGCTAGCTCTGAGGCACTTAAGGCCTCTCCATCTACCGAGGCCGTCACCAACGAAGTAGTAATGTCGTCTTGAGGATTGGCGATCCTATCTTTGCCGATCTCCTCCATCAACGCCGTCAACTCTACCGCCGCAACGATAAGAGACTCCTCTACCGTCTTACCAGCTGGCAAGAATTCATCGTCTAAAGCCCCAAGGATGATATTCGATCGGTCCAGCACATACTTTTCATAGTCGGAGGGGACACCCATCATTTCGCAGATTATCTTCAACGGAAGAATCGATGCAGCCTCTGCGACGAAGTCCACCTCATCCTTTGTCGCTACTTCAGCGATGAGACTTTTGGCCAGCTCTTCAATTCTCTCTTCGAGCAATTCAATACGACGTGGCGTAAACGCCCTCAGCACCACCTTGCGCAGGTGGCCGTGGCGAGGGTCATCGGTGTTGATCATCGATCCAAAGAACTCTAAAAATTGTGGTGGCAGATCCGGGATAGAGACTGCTCCCCTTCCAGAACAAAAGAGGGTAGGGTTGCGCGATATGGAAAACACATCGTCGTACTTAGTTACCGCATAAAATCCCTTACCATCGGAGGTGAACATCCAATCAGGTTCGTCAAAGTAGGCAATGGGGTCTTCACTTCGCAGCCGTGCAAAGGCACGATCACGGCTCTCTTTTGGTAGGGCCCAAAAACCTAAAGACGAAAGGTTGGACTCCTCACCTTCGAGCCTCAAAACTTGATCTGTCACCGCTCCCCCTAACAGCAACGTAGGAGCAAGCATCTCTAAAGAGTTACGCTGATGCCCTAAGTTTGCAAAAATACTGGATAAACACGCCCCGACTTATAAAGCCCCAAGGAACCAAGTGGTGCACTCAACGTTGAGGCAATATCCTTCATCACTCGAAGAAAATAACCCCTTGATCTCCCTGACATGATTATTACATAGTTTCAGCCCCGTGTGTACCTATATCATGGAACCGCGTTGTCAAATATGAATCCATCCAAACGACATACCACCGTAACCGTAATATTTACCTTCATGACCTTCAAAGTTGTCCAACGATAATTCAGCAATTTCGATTGATAACTACCCACCGAAGTATGCCAACTTCAATCCCTAAGCAAATAAAGTCCAAAATCAATGAAATTGAAACGGTCGACGATATAGTTTCCCATTCGAGAAGCCAACCTTTAATAATGCACCGTCGAAAGTAGAAGCCACATCAAAGTAACGAGACTTTTGAGTAATACATAGGAGTTGTCCAAGTGTTAGTTTTGAGATGAACCAATTGAACAGCTAAAAGGTCAGGCGGATTATTTGAAAATATTTCTGACGGGTAGTTCCGGTTACGTTGGGGGAAGATTAGCGCCACTATTGATCAAGAGGGGGCACCAGCTCACCTGCCTTCTTCGAACACCAGCAAAGGTGGCATCATCTGAATGGGCAAAAGAGGCGCAGATAATTCGCGGCGGCCTTGATCAGGATCTCACCGCCAAATTGCAGGGGATAGATGTAGCAATATACCTAGTACATAGCATTGGAAGCGGTGACGACTGGGAAAACCATGAACGTGAATTGGCAAGGAACTTCGCTAGGAGTTGCAAACTTGCGGGCGTTCAACGAATCGTATATCTAGGAGGCCTCGGTGACGACTCCACTAAATTGAGTAAACATCTTCGATCTCGCCACGAGGTTGGAAGGGAACTTGCCGCCCTCGGAACGGAGGTGGTTGAACTTAGAGCAGCAGTGATAATTGGCTCCGGATCTGCAAGTTTTGAGATGCTCAGATACTTGACCGAAGTGCTACCGATTATGGTTACCCCTAAGTGGGTAAAGACGATCTGCCAACCAATATCAATTCGTGACGTCTTGACATATCTAACTAATGCGATTGAAGCAAGTGGCAACATTGGCGGCATCTACGAGATAGGCGGACCAGATCAAGTAACTTACGAAGAGATGATGAACATATATGCGAGTGAAGCTGGGTTAATAAGGCGTCGGATAGTTACCCTACCCCTTCTTTCATTAGGACTCTCATCGCTTTGGGTTGGATTCGTAACTCCTGTTCCCTCCTCAATCGCTAAGCCGCTAGTTGAATCTCTTGCAAATCAAGTTTTAGTAAATGAAACCAGCGCAAACAAGCTAGGCGAATTTCCAAAGACACCTCTCAGTCTCGCGATTCGCAGAGCACTTGGTGCCGAAGTTAGAAGCGAAATACCGACACGATTCGACGACGCGGATTTGGACTTTTCGGCAACGCTACCTACCGATCCTCCCTGGAGCGGTGGTACTGAACTATCGGACATACGAAGCGTTCTAGTCTCCGCTAGCAGGGAAAACATCTGGAGATCGATAACCTCTATCGGCGGAGAAAAAGGGTGGTATGGAGGCGACTTCCTATGGGAGGTACGAGGGATCCTCGACCAAGTAGTAGGTGGTCCGGGATTGAGGCGAGGCCGAAGGAACCCCGAAACTTTATCTGTAGGTGAACCTCTCGACTTTTGGCGAGTTAGCGAAGTTAGGAACGGCGAGCGCCTGGTTCTAAATGCAGAGATGCGTCTACCGGGAAAGGCAACCTTGGAGTGGGAGATAGCCGAAGAGAGCCGGGGGCACTATAGAGTTACGCAGACAGCACGCTTTCGACCAAAGGGGCTTCTCGGTCGCCTCTACTGGTACTCAGTAGCTCCCTTTCACACCTTCGTCTTTCCGGGAATGCTAGATGGCCTTGCAAACGAAGCTATGGATCGCGACATCAACACCTTCTAAAGCTTCGTTGCCAGCCCCCTAAAATTCAATTCGTTGTCTATCAAACCGAAACTGTGCGCTTCCAAAATGTCTTCGAACCCCTCCTACGATTTTCCCTTCCCTGGCTAAAAAGCAACGCTAGCCAAGGTTCTTGCTTTGTTGAATTTAGCCTATCCCTGGCAAGCCTTTGCCTATATTGGCTTATGTAGCGAGACGCAAGAGGTGGCACGGTGGCAACTGCATCTACTACTCGTTGCCTTCTCCATTCAACTTTTGAGATTTCGCAATGCGAGAGGAGCCGAATTAAGTAAAAAATCGTCAAAGGCAAACGATGCTTCTATTGAGACCTAACCTTACCATAAGTAGGCCAACCTAGTTCAGATTCAGGGAGCACACCGACGAAGTACCAGAGGTGCGAAAGCAACCACATATGCGTCGGGCAAATTGAGCATATGTCCGTGATGAGCTCACGAGGTATCCGCAATGGCGGCTATCTCTCTGTTTGGGCAAGCTACAGCGAGCAGAGATGATCGAACAACTGGCGAATGACCGCATTTGGTGATTCACCCCTTCGAATAGGGGAAGAGTTGCCTCAGATGAGACCGGGGCCGAAGTCACAATTTGGACTTGGCGATAGCACCATATTGCCAAGTCTCATTTTTATACAATTCTAATTTTCATACGAAAGTGTGCGCTTCGCCCCCGTCGAAACGATCCATCAGAGATCCGACCTCTAAAACGGCTTATCCTCTTCGCTACGTAATTGGCCAAAGATCTACGACCTCAAAGAAGTCGACCACGGTGCCAGGGAGACTCTCGAAAATATCTACCACGTGCTCGAAGACCACCCCTCTACGTCCATCGGCTCTTGCTATAACATGATCGCTTGAGACGGTAAACCAGAGACTGAAATTGGTTCGATCGGAGTCGCCAAGATGTACTTCGCGCTAATTTAGGTGCAGCTCAACCGACACTTAGCTTTTGCGCCAATCATAACTCTTGCCACATCTGTAGAAAATGACCGTCAATCGCCCCGAGCGGCCCTTCGGGGTCGCCAGTTGGCAGAGCCGATTTACCTAGGACGCTAAAAAATCAAACGCGATCCTCGAAGTAGCAGTCTCCAACTCGGTGGATTGTTGACGACTTCAAAGAGCGCAATACAAACCGAAGATCGGATTTGATCCTTAGAGAGTTGGCCAACGCAGCGACCATATTGATTGAAGAACTGTAACTAAGTGGGCACTAAGGGACTCGAACCCCCGACCTCAGCCGTGTGAAGGCTGCGCTCTAACCAGCTGAGCTAAGTGCCCGGCACCGTCTCACTATCCTAACCCGTTCCATTAACAATAATGCAGGCCATAGGAAGTAACTTATATAGATAAATCGATGATAGAAGTTTCACATTGCCTCGACTAATTTAATCGTTATTGTCACTAAAAGTATGGAAAAACTCCACGTGTTCCTGATATCTCGTTATAATTGACCACAAAGAGTAATTAGTAGAGCCGACTGATTCAATTCCGCCACAGGGAGGTGAAAGCGGGCATGAACGTTGATTATTCGCTAACGATAGATGAAACAGTCGGTACCGTGGCATCAGACGTGCTGGTAAGTTCTGGCGCCCGCTATTGCTTCATAGCAGACCTCTCAATTGCAAATAAAATAAGGGTGATCTCAGAGAGATCTACAAAGCCACTTGACCCTAATCTATTCAATACCGATCGCGATAAATTTTTCAATGCACCATCTATCTTCGTAAAGTTCCATTCATCTGTTTCAGCTCGAAAGAGCAGGAATTTCTTTTTAGACGAAGAGTGTTCGGAGGAACTATCTCGAATAACACGAAGTCAAATTGCACGAGGCGAATCAGTCATCGTTGTTCCATCGCTAACCCGTAATTTTGTAATTGCAGCCGTTGGCGCAACATCGTGGAAGGGTCGACCTCTAAATGAGATGACCTACCTCCTCGAGACGACTTCTCTACGGTTTCTCGGGACCTCCAAACAAAGTCAAATCTCCCTTGAAAGACTTACTCCCCGACTCTCTGAGATAGTTGCAACTAATGACTCATGGGAGGAGATAGCGCATCAAATTTGCAAGACACTTGCTCGACACTTTGGCTTTAGATCTTCGACTTTTGTAGTTGCAGACGGTGATCGACTCATTCCCTTGGTTGGATGCGAAGACGTCGAGACAGGCCCTATATCTATGAACCAGATAGAGGGACCGTTAGAGCAGATTCAAAGCGTTGGAACCAATGCACTTAATCTCCGTAAAGTAACTGTTATCGACGATGAGATAAAGGAGTTGACATCGGCTACCTTTGGTGACGATGGCGACGTCTCTTATGGAGGGCTCGTAATTCCGCTTACCCGTGGAGATCAACGAGTTGGGGTGTTGGTACTACGATCACCCTACGATTCCAACTGGCTCAATATCACAGACCTAGTCGACATCGACCACTTGGTTGCGCACCTATCGATCCTATTCTCTCAAATCCTAGACTTTCACGAGCGTGATCTTAGAATCCAAGCATCCGAGGCACTCGCCATGATGCTTGACGCAGCTACATCTATCCTTTCGCAAGAGGGATTGCGGGAGTTCATTCCAAAATCGTTGGCGACAAGCCTTGGTTCAAATGGTGCCATATACATAGAAGTTGATTCGAACAAAACTATCACTGCAGTATCTTGTGCAGGCGATGAAGGCGAAGTTGTAAAGGCAATTCAACGAGTTTTAGTGGGATCAAATGTCGAAGATATCTCCATACCAGGTTTTTCAGACTCTAGGAACGTCCCATTCTTTGCCGAGCCGAACCAATCAGAGCTATATACCCCCATTGTAAAGTACCTCACCGGCTCGTACCCTTACGTTATCGTTCCCATCCATACATCCCAGGGACTAGTTGGAGTTGCAGCTGGAGTGCTCTCAAATGAGAGATCTTTCTGGAATTTACTCGAACGCCAACTTACCTACGAGTGGTCAATCAACGCCACGCTAGTGACTGAGAATTACCTACTTAGACACCAAGAAAAATTGAACCTTGAAAGATTCAAGGAGATGGCCTTTCGCGACTCTCTTACGGAGCTTCCAAATAGGGAAGTCTTCCAAGATCGCCTTAGACTCGCAGCACAGAAGGCGGAGCGTAGCGGATCTCAAACAGCGGTAATCTTCATCGACATAGATCACTTCAAGACGATCAACGACACTTATGGCCACAGGTTCGGCGACGAGGTTTTGAAGGAGATATCCAACCGACTCTCTAGGGTATTTCGAGAGAGCGACACTGTAGCGAGAATCTCTGGCGACGAATTCACCGTCCTCATTGAGGACTCCCCTGAGGTAAACGACCTCGTAGAGATTGCTCGAAGAGCCTTCGAACGGCTAAATGAACCCTACGTCATAGATTTGAAGAGGATCAACGTATCGATCTCAATGGGGATGACGAGCGCAGTTGGCCACTTCAACGGTGATGAACTTCTCGAGCGCGCAGACGGATCGATGTATCACTCCAAAAAGCAGGGAAGAAGTCGCCTAACTTATGGCGACGGTTACGGCCCCGGAACCATCATTGCCACTTCAACGGTGAAAGAGTCAAAGGAAGTAGCCGTTGAGGTTGAAGAAGATGAAGTGAAATTGGCCGAGGTTGAAGAGGCTTACACCCGCGGAGAATCAGACATCGTCAAAGAGGCGTTCATCGATCTCACTAGTAACGATCAAGCACACAGTAGTGACGACTTATACAACGACTCCGATCACGCCGCTACGGTGGGCACATCTAACTTCACTTACAAGCCATTCCATCGTTTTAGCCTTGACTACATCGACATCGCAAAGATTAGGGTCGCCCTAGCTGAATTAACCAATAACTTTGGTGGAGATGGCGATAGAGGGCAAGATCAAGATTACGATTCACACGATCGCATTCAAAAGGTATACCTCCATAGCGATAATGACGCAAAACTTGAGATGGTACAACCGTCGAGGCTCACACGTCGAGCCAATGAATTTGAATCAACCCTACTAGAAGAGATAGCAGAGGGGCAGCTCCTAGCGACCGAGGCGAGTCATAACTTTCGTGGAGCAAAGTTTTTGATTCCAATTGACGACTTCAACACCTCTGACAAAGACAGGATTGCCCGCGCTCTTGAAAAGATAGCCTCCACTAACAATTTGAATAGGCGGATAGTCCTTTCCGTATCAACGAGAAGACTCGCCACAGATGAAGGACTAATGATAGCAATCATCGCGGTCGCTATCAGATATCGAATTGAAGTGATGGTTACCGACGTAGAGGATCGAAGTACTCGCTTTTACGATCTATGTTCACCGGTCGTTACCTACTTCAGCATCGACGCCTCAGAGGCAATAGGGGACTCGAACCGGCCCCTACCAACCAAGATGTCATCCCTGATGGCTATTGCGCGGGAACGAGGTGTTCGAGTCGTTGCAACCAAGGTAACCGACCCTTCCATCGTTGACTCACTACTAGCGATCGGCATATCGGTAGTAGAGTCGAGCGACATGGCCGTAGTCGATTTAGCACAACAGACATATGCTTCACAAAGCAACATGAACTAGTCGAGGATTGCAAAAGCGACAAGGTCACAGGAATAGGGTCGATGTTGTTCATGAGCTCTCCCATAACTTGAACTGCGGCTGCAATATCTGCAATATAGCTCTGGTGACCCCATTTAGATAAAGTTGGTTACCGGTTCGACATAGTCAAATGTCGTCAACATTGAATTTGATAGCCACAGAAAAGGGCCGATCGAAATAAACTACTTAGCCGTGCGCCCATTTCTAACGAAAAAAGAAAAATACCTTGGATTTGCTATAGCGGTCTATGCAGCCGCCGTATACCTAATCCTTTGGCTCCCACACATTCACGAAAAAGTTGCAGGTGTGAATCCAGCTCAATACGCAATAGAGGGTACTGCACTGGCAATCATCTTCGCGATCTTCGTTGGAATTGGCAAAAGAACGTGGATTGGCTTCGTGGGACTCGCCATGTCCTTAGGTCCTCTAAGCAAATACGTGGTCCTAATGATGCCTGCCGTTATATTTGCGGCATTTTCTGGCTTCCGCTACCTCATGACACCAAAGAACGCTAGGCAAAATGCCGATGGAACCCCCGTGGCGGTAGCGCCGACGAAGACTAAAGCCAATTCAAAGTCCGATACTCGAACATCGAGCAACTTTACCTCTAATCGCATCACCCCATCTAAAGCACGCAAAAAGAAGCCTCAGCAAAAGACCTCGATCTATGGATCTTTGGGAAAGCTCGGGCCCCAAGGTCAAGCAGGAACAACTAACGAAGATAAAAAGTAAGACTCACAGAGTTGTTTAGGGTGATTGAATTTAGATTTTGGTGGCTTAGTGATAAGTGAAAAATTAGACGGCAAGACGTTCTTTATAACTGGATCTACAGGCTTTCTCGGGACTGCCCTCGCAGAACGCATCCTTTCAAACTTTGAAGGTGCAAAGTTAGTTCTGTTGATCCGCGCCGGAAGAAGGTCTTCGCCGTGGGACCGTGCTAAGCGTGAGATAATCAAAAACGACGCATTCGATCCACTACGAGAGAGACTTGGAACAGCCTTCGACGAGTACATCGAAGGTCACGTTACCGCCGTAGCTGGGGACGTTTCGAGCCGTAACCTTGGCCTAGACGAAGATGGACTTCGCCTTCTTGGACAATGCGATTATGTGATCCACTCCGCAGCAACGGTGAGCTTCGACTCGCCGTTGACCCAAGCAGTAGCCGTCAATCTACTAGGTCCAACAAACGTTGGAGATGCCATCAAGGCAGCCGCAGTAGTAGTTGGAAAAGATCCAGCTGAAACCCACTTCATTGCAGTTTCGACTAGCTATGTAGCTGGATATAGAAGAGGGTTAGCTCCAGAGCGGATTCTACGCAATACGCCATTTTCGCCGATGCCATCTTTCGAAAGTGAGATCGACTTCACCAATCGACTCAAAGCCGACGTTGAGATAAAGAGTCGATCAATCGAAGCTCTCGTCGACTTTGAAAAGAAGGCACGTAAAGAACTAGGGGCTGTTGGCGGACCT
Source organism: Actinomycetes bacterium (assembly GCA_021841935.1). GTDB lineage: Bacteria > Actinomycetota > Acidimicrobiia > Acidimicrobiales > Acidimicrobiaceae > Acidithrix. The sequence goes on from JAKCDL010000009.1 coordinate 19,739, forward strand.
CTATTGGCACAAAAGCTCGAAAAGCTCCGAAACGACTGGGTTGAGCAACAACTTATAGACCTCGGCATTGCACGAGCAAAGTCTTTAGGATGGCCCGACGCCTACACCTTTACCAAATCATTGGGCGAAGAGGCACTCGTTGAAAACCACGGAAGTGACCTATCGATCTCAATCGTTAGACCATCGATCATTGAGTCCTCGAAGTCTTATCCATATCCTGGTTGGATCAAAGGCTTCAGAATGGCCGAACCGATCATCATCTCATACGCCCGAGGTCTACTAAAAGAGTTCCCCGGCGTTCCAGAAGGTATCATCGACGTCATCCCCGTCGATCAGGTAACTGGAGCGATCATAGCCGTAGCAGCTAAAGAGGCGCCAATACCAAGTGACGATCCACCGGTCTATCAAGTTGCTTCAGGATCGGTAAATCCCCTTCGCTACAAAGTCTTGGTTGACTTGGTTCGCGAATGGTTTCTACAGAACCCCCTCTATGACTCCGAAGGACAGCCAATTGCTGTGCCCGAATGGAACTTTCCAGGGCGAGGTAGAGTTCAAAAGCAGCTTACAAAACTCTCGAACAACCTCGAATTTGTAGACGGAATCCTATCTCTCGTTCCACTTAGAGGTAAAAGGGCCGAGATCGTGACCGATCTTGAAGAGAAGAAGGAGGCCGTCGATCGAGCCCTGTCATATGTTGAACTCTACGGGAGCTACGCAGAGACTGAGGCGATCTTTGATGTTTCGAATCTGATCGAACTATTCGAATCTCTCGATGAAGCAGACCAAAGGATTCTCGACTTCGATCCGAGAACCATCGATTGGTCGTCCTTCGTCTCTGACGTCCACCTTCCGTCTGTAGTAAAACACGCTCGCGTCAAGACCACTGCAGAGAAGAAGACTACAAACAACCGAAGCGAAAAGACGACTTCGCAGATTCTCAGCGATCGGTTCAGGGTCGCCGCCTTCGACCTTGAAAACACAATCATTGCCTCAAACGTCGTTGACGCTTACGCGTGGTTTGCGACAAAGGATCTGCCAGTTTCGAAAAAGGCCCTCTTTGCTCTAGCGTTAGCGGCCGAGGGGCCATCGCTTGTCACGCTAGATAAGCGTGACAGGGGTGACTTTTTGAGAAACTTCTACCGTCGATACTCAAAGGCCGACATCAACCACCTATCTTCTCAATCGTATGAACTATTCAACGCCTACCTTCTCAAAAAGGCATTTCCGAAGGCGATAGAAAGAGTTAGGCGCCATCGTCAGCTAGGCCACAAGACAGTGCTCATAACAGGGGCACTGGACTTCGTAATTGAACCAATCGCGCCATTATTTGACGAAATAGTAGCTTGCACAATGACTACTGATTCTCGCGGAAGGCTAACGGGCAACCTTTCAAGTACTCCGCCGACCGGCGAAGCGAGGGCTCTGCTGATCTCTGAATTTGCTAGCAAATACGACGTTCCCGTCCAAGAGTGTGTCGCATATGCGGACTCTTCATCCGATCTTCCAATGCTAGAGATAGTCGGTTACCCCGTTGCCGTGAATCCGGAGCCTCGCCTCCTTCAAATCGCAAAACGGCGAGGGTGGGTCGTCGAAAATTGGGAGCGCCAAGCTGGCCACTCTAAACTAATGCTACCAATTGGGAGGGAGCGATGAAGGCACTTCAATTCGAACGCTCTGTCACCAAGTACATAGCTAGCAAAGCAATCTCAACCGTCTCTAAGAGATATCGGGCGTCCACATCACCTCTCGTATTCAAGGACGGCATTTCACTTGTAGCTCCAGATGTGGACTATATAAAGACAGATGTCACCCTCTCTGGGATATGCGGTAGTGATCTAGGAATGCTTAGCGCTTCGTCTTCACGATACTTCGAGGACTTTATAACCTTCCCATTCGTACCCGGCCATGAAATAGTCGGTCGAGCTGACATAGATGGCGTCGAGCGACGAGTCGTAGTAGAGCCCGTTCTAGGTTGCATTGCGAGAAACGTTCCTAACCCCTGTCGCTTCTGCGCCAAGGGCGAGAAGGACAAATGCGTAAACCTCGTCGTAGGCTGCCTCGAACCTGGTGTGCAAAGCGGATATTGTGAATCTACCGGTGGGGGTTGGTCTGAATACCTCTATTGCCACCCTTCTCAGCTTCATGTAGTCCCTGACTCGTTATCCGACGAAGAGGCACTCCTCGTTGAACCCTTGGCATGCGCCCTCCATATAGTAAAGGGCGGCAATATTGGCGACGTAAAGCGAGTTGCTATAATCGGAAGTGGGACGGTTGGATTGCTGGTAGCGGCGTCGTTGTCTCGCCTTCGCCCCGATATCGAAGTCATATCGCTGGCTCGCTATAGCCATCAACAAAAGATTGCTTCTGGATACGGAAGCTCGATCGTCAAAAGTAACGATGAACTACGACGCGTTGCACGCAGCTTTACCCGGGGGGTCCTCGCTAATGGAAGAGTGACCGACGGCTTCGACCTCACAATAGACGCCGTTGGTTCAAAGGATTCGGTAGAATTAGCTCTCGAGGTAACAGCACCTGGTGGTCGAATCCTTATGGCAGCGATTCCAAAACCGACCTCCCTAGATCTAACTGCGCTGTGGCACAAGTCAATCTCAATGGAGGGGCGCTATGCATATGGCGTCGAAGAGGTAAATGGAGAGGTGCGATCCACATTTGAGATTGCGCTAGACCTCGCCCCTTCCCTCTCGCTAGGTAACCTAGTCACCAAAATTTATCCTCTAGAAGACTACGAGGATGCAATCAACCACGCCGTAGATGCTGGTAGCCGCGGAGCAGTAAAAATTGCCTTCGACCCCAGTACACGACATTCAAGAACTCCCCGAAAGGTTTCGTAGTTGGCACCTAGACCAGGTTTTATACTAAACGTCGACAAAAGCTATCCAGGAACTCTCTTTTGGCATGGCGAAGGATTTCGCCTTGAAAAGCTTCCCGAGGGTTCCAGAGTCATCTATCCTCCAGAGCCAATTGACGCCCTAGCTGACCCGATCGCCGAAATTTCAGATGCACTCGACAACCCTGTCGGTGACTCGAAGCCATTAGATGCACTTCTTTTTAGGGGGATGAAACTTACGATCGCCTTCGACGACGTTTCGCTTCCTCTACCTCAAATGGAGTCACCAGATATTCGATCATTGATCATTGAAGAGGTGCTAGAGAGAGCCGCTCGAGCTGGAGTAACCGACGTAGAGCTAATCGCAGCTCTTGCGCTCCACCGTCGAATGACCGAAGCTGAGCTTCGTCACGCAGTTGGAGATCGCGTATATGACGCCTTCTACCCCCGCGGCCTTCTAAAGCAGCACGACGCCGAGGATAGAACTAACCTTGAATTCATCGGAACCACCGAAATCGGCGAAGAGGTTGAGATCTCCAAACGAGCCGCCACCAGTGACCTCATCATATATGTAAATATCAACTTGGTTTCTATGGACGGTGGCCACAAGAGCGTTGCGACGGGACTATCTTCGTATCGGTCGCTACGCCACCATCACAACGTAAAGACGATGGTTCACTCCCGCTCTTTCATGGATCGACACAACTCAGAGTTACACTCTTCTAACTGGAGAATGGGTAAAGTCATAAAAGATGCAGGGATAAAGATCTTCCAGATTGAAACTACCCTCAACAACAATACCTTTCCCGATCAATTTGCCTTCTTGCAAAAGCGAGAGTGGGAGTGGAGCTTCAAGGACCGTGCTACCTTCTTAGCGACGTCTAAGTCGCTAAAGGCTACACCACCATGGCTGGCCCGTAGTATCTTTCACTCGGTTAGATCTCCATACGGATTGACCTCTATTCAGGCCGGTGAAGTTGAAGCGGTTCACGAAAGAACCCTTGAAAACGTCTACAAGCAACAACTTGTGCGAGTTCAAGGACAGAGCGACATCTTGACGATGGGTCTTCCCTTCGTTGGGCCCTATAACGTCAACTCGATCATGAACCCAATCTTGGTCTACTGCCTTGGACTTGGTTACTTCTTCAACATGTACAAGAACAAGCCCCTGGTTCGAAAGGGTGGCGTTTTGATCATGAGCCACCCGGCTCGCAATGAATTCGACCCCGTCTTTCACCCCTCCTACATTGACTTCTATGAGAATGTTTTATCTGAGAGCACCGATCCCAAGGTCATAGAGGAAAAATTTGAAGAGCAGTACGCCACAGACCCCTGGTACATACACCTCTATCGAACTGGTAATGCATACCACGGCGTGCACCCCTTCTACATGTGGTACTGGGGAGCCCACGCCCTCGACCACCTCGGTGCAGTGATAATCCTCGGAGGAGACCCCAAGGTAGCAAAGCGCCTCGGATTCATGGCCGCCTCAACGATGAACGATGCATTGGAGATGGCAAGTCACTACGTCGGTTCGTCGCCGACCCTTACTCACCTACATACGCCACCATTATTCATGTCCGAGGTGGAGTAACAGATCAATGAAATTTTCTATCAAACGAAGTAAGTTACCATTTCCGCTCGGGAAGCCAAATTGGCCAATCGACGTCGATAAGCCAACCCCAAGGAGCAAGCTCGGCGCAAACTTCGAAACCGACTGGAGCAGAACCTATCCTTCTCGGGCTTTACGAGCATTGATTACCGACTTCATAACTCGACCCGCGATTGAAGTTGTGGCTTCACCTACCATCTACGGTCTAGATAACATCTCGAATGCGGAGAGTCCGATAATCTTTGCCGCCAATCATGCGAGCCACCTTGATACCCCACTACTCCTTAGCTCACTTCCCGAGAGGTTCCGACACAAGACCGCTGTTGGAGCTGGAGCCGACTACTTCTTTGACAAGAGATACAAGGCGATATTGTGGTCATTCTTACTAGCAGCTATACCGATCGAGCGAAATAAGGTCTCAAGGAGATCGCACGATCTGGCCCTGAAGGTGATCGAAGACGGTTGGAACTTAGTGCTCTTTCCAGAGGGTGGCCGTACACCAGATGGCTTTGGACAAGAGTTCAAGGGTGGACTTGCTCAGATAGCCCTCAAGGGCGGAGCAAAGATTGTACCGGTACACATCGCGGGAACCTATGAGATCCTTGGCAAGGGAAGATCCTTCAAACGAGGCGAGACAGCCGTCTACTTCGGTCGTCCCATCGATCCCGCTGGAAGAAGCACTAAAGAGATCATCAGTGAAGTTGAGGCAAGGGTCGATCGCCTTGCCGACGAAGTTGCAAACGACTTTTGGATCGCCGCTCTAAACCAGGGAAGTGGTGCCACGCCAAAGCGCAACGTCGACGAGAAGGATTGGATCGCAGATTGGAATCGCCCAAGGTATCGCTCTGACGCTAAGAAACGAACCAAAAGGTGGCCTCGCCTCCCCATTATAGATAAACCGATCTAACCATCCAAAGTAGGCAAAGGGGCCCATGCTTACTTAGTCATCGATGTCGTATACTCCTACTGAACTAGCCTTAGTCCAGAGGGGGCGATCGATTCTGGCTCAGAGGTTAGCTCTGTCACAAATTCTGTTTTGTGACCAGGAAATATGCTCTCGGAGTAGATGGTAGGTTTGCCATCCTCATCGAAGGTGATCCTCTCACACCAAAGAGCTGGTGAGTCCTTTGGGACACCGAGTAACTTAGCATCGTGACCATCTATCGCCACTGCAGCAATCGACTGAATCGCTCGCCTAAGCGGCTTAGAGAGTGCCCCTCGCTCCCCTATTAATTCATAGAGGGATGCACCCTCTAACTCTGGTATTGAAAATTGGGATCCAATTTGAGAAGGAACCCAAACTGTCACCCTCGCAAATGGCGCACCGTCGGCGAGATTTATCCTCGTGATAACAAGTAGCTCACCCTCGCCTAAGACTTCACGGGGACGCCCCTTTGCCAACTCTAAATTGGCCGAGATGATTTTTCGTCCTGGAACTACACCCTTCTCCGACATCTGAGCTTCAATCGTGGTAAAGCGTCCTAACGACTGGCGAAGAGGGTTGGCGGTTGCCACCCACCCGAATCCCTGGCGAGATTCGACCAAACCTTCGCTGCGGAGAATATCTAGAGCCTTTCTGACTGTTATTCGGCTCGCTCGATGCATCCTCGAGAGTGCAGCTTCACTTGGCAAAACCGATCCACGGTTGATTGGGCCGGAGGTGATTTGACTCCGAAGCGCATCTGCGATCTCGATATATCTAGGTGTCTTTTTAGTTTCTATGAACTAAAAACTATCAAATTCTTCGGGCTACTGCCAAAACCAGAATTTATCGCAGACCAATTCGGCGAGAGAGACTCATGCCTCTTTGTGAGAGGATGTTCTCGCGCAACTGCTCCACTTCACGGTCAACCTCTAATGGTGAAAACGAATTCAATCCCTTAGGTTCTAAGCGACAGATAATTAGATCTGCAAGTAAGGGATTTCGAGCAAGTACTGGGCCGTGCATATATGTACCAATGATGCGATCATTAAAGAATCCATCGATCTTAGAAGAGTAGCTATTTCCGACTCCCGATATGACCCGCCCTAGAGGTACTCCTTCAAGAAGTCGACTTTCGCCGCCGTGGTTCTCGTACCCAGTTAGAATCGGCAACTCCAGAGCCGAATCTGCCTCAACTACAACTTCACCAACTATCCGCTTGTGATTTTCAATCCGTTCGGTGACTATCGGTATTACTCCCAATCCTGGTGAAGAAGGCGACTTCGAGGTAACGAAACGCTCTCCAAGAATTTGTAGTCCAGCACAAATGGCTAATATCTGATGATTTGTGGAACTTAGGTCGCCTAAAAACCCATCTCTATGCAGAGCATCACGGGCTAACTGCATCGGCCCGTCCTCGCCACCTCCAAGAACGAAGATATCCCCATCTCTCGGAATCGGATCGCCGTAGAAAACTCTTTGATAGGAAGCGCCAACTCCCCTTGCTCGAGCTCGTCTAAATAAAATTTCTCCATTTCCAGAGTCACCATAGGTCCCAAGGAGGTCAGGAAACAACTGAACTACCTTCATTTAATCTCTTCACCTACTTCGTTTAGGTAACGCAAGGCACTAGAAAACTCGGTGTAGTTGCCGACGTATGTAATTTCTGATCCCTCTTCAAATGAGTTAATAGCTTCTCCGTAAGTATCCACAACGCGATGCGAGACACCTCCATACGAGAGTCGCACGGCAATATCGTAACGCCGCTCGCCCACAACAACTACTTCGCGATCGCCAAATGGACTAAAGTCGATGTCATACAACCACGATGTATCTTTGCCATCTGCAACGTTTGCATTGATCCCAATTATCAAAGGCTGAGTGGAATCAGAGAGCATCTCTATGATTTGCTGCCAACCAGCAGGATTTTTGGCCATAAAGGCGGTAACGAATCTGCCAGAGACCTTATAGATCGAGTAGCGGCCGCCAACTCCAGAAAGTGTCGTGAGGGCCGATTCAATAGCTTCAAATGAAATTCCTCGCTCAACTCCGACTATCGTCGCCACAGCAGCATTCATCAAGTTGAAATTTCCCGGAAGCGAGGTCTTGATGATGGCCACCAACTTCCCGCCGCGATAGAGCTCATCGCCCATAAAGACATAGCTACTCTTAGGCTTACCAAAGTCGCAGCTAACGCAGTGGTAGTCACCTATATCTTCCCTAAAGTCAACTTTGGATTCACAGATGGGACAAACTGTGGCATCTAAATTCCACCTCGACCCAACTTCAAATGAAACGACATCGCTGTGATCGCGCACAACGTAAGCGATGTGAGGATCTGATACATTGGCATAAACCCTAGCGCTCGGGTTTGAAGCTAACATCGTTCGCCATTTTTCGGCGATACTTCTAACCTCACTAACGCGATCGAGCTGATCCCGTGAAAGATTCATTAGAACATAGGAGGTCGCTGGAGCCCGCTTCGAGACTATCGGAAGGTGAGATTCATCAACTTCTAGTACCGCAAGGTTGCGCTCGCCGGCTCGACTTAGGGCGAAGGTGACGCCCGCGGTCATGTTATTTCCGGCTTTGTTTGTGATCACAGCATCGCTACCACCAAGTACCGCGGTAATCATTGCAGTTGTAGTGGTCTTTCCGTTGGTGGCACTGACATAGATCAATTCTTTACTTTTTGCAAATCTACTCAATGCATCGGAATCTAGCTTCGATAAGACCATGGCTGAAAGAGCTTCACCACTACCACGCTTTGTCGCCTTTGAAACACTTCCGACAGCTTCAGCCAGTGAAGATACCAGCCGTTGATAACGAGAGGTACCAATTAGGTCGGCGACCTTTTCGGTAACGCCATCGAGCGACAATAAGTCTTTTTTCATCATCTTCAAGCATACTTAGGCGAGAAGTTCCAAAGATCGATTACGTCTCCGCATTGCAAAGTGAAAAGATCGTGAATGGCAGAGTATCCAAAAGCGTAAGGGTTCGAGTTGGCAGTTCAATAAATATGGCGTTAAAGGACGAAGGCTAGCGGGGGGAGCTAGCCTTCGTATTTGGACTGCAAGTTTGGAGGGGGGATCCGAATCTTGCTAACTTCCAATATAGTCACTTTGAGTTTATCTTACATTCAAATAATAAAGATAATTAGAATCATAATTTATGATCGAGCTTCGTCAACTTCGTGCCCTCTTGGCCCTTGAGGACTTCAAGAGTTTTTCACTTGCTGCAAATTCTTTAGCAACGGTACAGTCCAACATCTCAGCCCACCTAGCAAGGCTGGAAGAGACCGTAGGGGCAACTTTGGTAGATAGAAGAACCGGCGAGCTCACCGACGAAGGCAAAGCTGTATCTCTCAGGGCACGACGCCTCCTAGCTGAACTCGAGGCAATCGACTCCGATATTTCTGCGTTACGAGATGATGTCAGAGGACGTGTAAGGGTGGGAATGATAGGCACTGTAGCTCGGTGGTTCATTCCTCCTTTGATTAATGAGATTGAGCATCGACATCCAAATCTGAAAGTTGAAGTAGCAGAGGGTACAACCACAACCCTGGAAAATCGAGTCCTCTCAAACGCCTTCGAATTTGCGATCATGACTCGCCCAAACAACACAGACGAACTACTCTTCAACGCAGTCTTCGAGGAAGAACTAGTCCTTATCTGCGACCAAGATAGCCCGTTGGCAAAAAAGACGGTGGTCTCCCTAGACGACTTAGACTCCATTCCCTTACTGTTACCGCCAAAGGGAACTCAATTTAGAGACCAGATTGAACTAATCGCAGCCCAAGGAGGGGTAAATCTTATTCCAAAGGCAGAGATAGACGGAGTTAGGCTGCTAGCGTCGATGGCCTTCGACGGATTTGCCCCAACGATCGCACCAGCCACTGCAATTCCCAACTTTATGACTTCCCGACTAGGCATCTGCAAGGTGGTTGGCATACCTAGAAGACGTGTTGGAGTAGCACGGCGAAAACGAGCCGCCCACTCAGCGGCCGCCAAGACACTTCTCGCACTTATCGATGAATTTTTCACTAGCGAGGAGTTATCGAATAAATACGGCCTGCCAAATGGCGTCCTTGCAATACGCCAGTGAAGAGTACGTAGCTCTAAAAATCTAGTATCGTTCTTCAGATACACAATTTAGATGTGCGGCGGCGCATCAATGGAAGTACTCTAATTTATGTAATTCCGTTTTTATTACCCGCAGGTAATATTTTTGAACAAGGAAGGTAAGTGGACCATGGCACGACTTTGTGAAGGTCGCATCGTCATAGTAACTGGAGCTGGACGTGGAATTGGGAAAGCTCACGCCCTTGAATTTGCTCGTCACGGCGCAAAGGTAGTCGTTAACGATATCGGTGCGAACGTCGACGGCTCGGGTTCATCTGACGGACCGGCTGGAGAAGTTGTCAATGAAATCAGGGCGATGGGCGGCGAGGCTGTAGTAAACGGCGACGACGTCAGCGATTGGGAGGGAGCGCAACGGCTCATCAATACAGCAGTTGATACCTTCGGTGGCCTCGACGTTCTAGTGAACAACGCTGGTATTTTGCGCGACAGAATGCTTGTCAACATGACCGATGCTGAGTGGGACGCAGTGATCAAAGTTCACCTTAGAGGAACCTTTGCGCCTACAAGGTGGGCTGCAAACTACTGGCGGGAGAGGTCCAAGGAAGGCCTTGCAAACAATGCACGAATAATCAATACCTCTTCGGCAAGTGGAATATATGGTAACGTCGGCCAAGCAAACTACGGTGCTGCCAAAGCTGGGATAGCCTCCTTTAGTATCATTCTCAGCCAAGAGCTAGCTAGATACGGCGTGACTGTAAATGCCATTGCGCCAGCCGCCCTCACTAGGATGACTGAAAATCTCGGCTTTGCACCACAGGATAACGACCCAGCCAAATTTGACTCCTTTGCCGCAGAGAATATCTCGCCTCTCGTCGTGTATCTAGGAAGCGAGCAGTCCGCCTCAATCACGGGTCGCGTATTCGACATAGTAGGTGGACACATCGACGTTGCCGAGGGTTGGCACGCCGGCCCATCTATCAATAAGGACGACCGTTGGACCGTTGAAGAGTTGGCGGGCCTCATTCCGGACCTCGTCGATAAGGCCGCTAAGAATGCTGATATGTCTGGACGTATCCCTAAGTAAGTCAACTACCGGCTGACACAGATTTGAAGTGAATAATCTTCGATCAAATCTCAAATCCGATAAAAGAACAACCAAAGTTGGACTCCAAAGCGATCGTTGTAACCACTTTGCCGCGGAGTTCAACTTATTTTCAACCAATCAAGCCTCTGTCGGCAGGTAAGGTTCCCCTTCACATCGATATCAAATCTGACTAAATTCATAGAGAATTGGAAGAAGTCACAGAGCACCGGTGTTATTAGTCTCCGAAGACGTACTACTAAGGGGACACACATGGATAGCGTTGAATTTTTCTTTGACCCAATCTGCCCGTGGGCATGGATCACCTCAAGGTGGATCAAAGAGGTCGAAAAAGAAGGAGCGGTGGAGGTCAACTGGAACTTCATCTCCCTTCGCGAGGTCAACTCATCGAGAAACTACGACGACTTTCCCGCCGGTTACAGTGACATTCATGGCCTAGGACACAACCTCCTGAGGGTCGCTGCTGCAATTGCAGAAAAGTACACCAACAAAGAGGTGGACGCCTTCTACACCGCAGTTGGCACTGAAATCCACAACGATGGAAAGCGTGAGAGCTACATAGCGAAGGCTCCGATAGAGGAGATATTGACCCAAATAGGTGTCGACACCTCCCTTGCTAGCGCATTCGACGATCCAACTTGGGACGCCAAGCTTAGAGAGGCAACCGAGGAAGCCCTCTCTCGGACCGGACGCGACGTTGGCACACCAATTATTACCTTTGGAGCAGGCGGACCATCGCTCTTTGGCCCAGTTATGAGCACAGTTCCAAAGGGTGAGGAGGCTCTTGAAATATTCAAGGCCTACAAGACTCTTGCGGCTCGGGACGACTTCTACGAACTCAAACGAGCGGTTCGTAAAGCTCCTACCTTCGCCTGATCTCCACTTTGAGGTAAAAGCGACAAGAAGTACCTCCGACTAAAGACCATATTCCCGTGGCCTCTCTTAGCCCCAGGAATATGGTCTTTCGAATCATGGTATTTCAGCTAAAGCCTCACTTCAACGTCGACATAGACCTATTGCATAGCAAAGTGTCTAAGTAGGAATGGGAGACATACTTGGTTACAAATTCTCACGCACTACCTTTGCTGCACCCCTATGCTTGAAGGTAGTAGTCTCATACAGGCAATTTATCTCTTGTCAACGTAATAGTGGAAAGTAGATGCTGACCAAAAGAGCGTTCGACTAACTAAGTTCGGAGAAACTTTGACTTCTGAAGAAGGAAAGCTGTACCAAGATAATCTAAAGCGTCTCTTTGAAACTGATGAATTCAAAGAGATCGAGACCCTTGTGATACAACTTTTCGGATTAGTCGGAGGACACCTTGGAGGAGCCACAGAGGCTCTCCTAGCAAATGACGCGACGATTGCACACGATCTCATAGCTAGAGATTCAATGGTCGACGAGCTTTACCATAAGATTCAACGATTCGCATATGAAGTACTTCTTACACACGTACCGGGCGAAGCTTCAATGCGTTATCTGATTTCAATACTACGAATAATCCCAGAGCTAGAGCGATCTGGCGATCTAGCTGAGCACATCGCATCTAGAGCCCTGCGAGGGATCACCCCCGAACTTACACCACGGATGCGAGGAATCATCGCTCAAATGGGTCAAATCGGTGTGAAGATGTGGAGATTAACTGCCGATGACTTTGCCGACCACCTTTCAACCCACCTCGACACCATCGAATCACTAGACGACGAGTTAGACGACCTACAAGTTGCCCTAATCGCCGAGTTGGCTTCAGGTGCTGTCACTATTCCAGTGACTATAGAACTTGCATTGATTGCAAGATTTTACGAGCGTTTCGGCGACCATGCGGTAAATCTTGGACGAGTTCTAAGTGGACTTTGGGCACGGCACTAACTCTGATTGCTACTTAGAAGACCCTGGGTCAACGCAATTTAAGGTTGACGGCCTTAGGGTGTTTGCCTAAACCGCTACTAACTTGCAAATCTTCGGCTTGGATTCACCCTTCGACCCGAGATGATGTCGGGTCTAATGACAAATGTTTCCCGATGGCTCGAGCCGCTCATGCCATCTGACAGGTCAAGATAATCTTCAATCGAAGAGGCCACCCCGATAACCAATACTGACCAACCGCAACCCACTTCATCTTTAACTTCATCAACTTCGAATGCGACAACAGATTGAACAAGGGCATCACCGATCCGTGCAGAGCCCCAACCGTCGATGACAATAGCATCGTCCACGATCCTATAGACCACAGGCAAGATGGCAGGGAGGGCATTTATCGAAATGCCTATTCGTCCAAGACTGTGTTCCTTTAGAAGTGAAATACACTCTTCATCGCTCAACAATTCGCCATTCGATCCAGCACTGTCGTTCATAGCTTCTGCCATTCAAATAAATGGATAACGTGACTCATGCAAAGGGGCCAAGACCGTTGAAACGAGATCTTAGCCCCTTTAGCCGATTAGATTTTCATCTTGGTGTTACTTGCGAAGGTCGACTTGCTCTTCTTCGCGATAGTAATCTCTCCAAATGAACCTGTATACCTTCACCAATCTTGGGATATCTCTCAAACCTGGTATGAATGGTAGGGCGATCATAACTCCAGAGAGAAGTATCATCAACCCCCAGACTAGAACGTCTGCGTTACCAGAGGAAGAGAACGGAGAGATCTGGTACCAGAAGGTGTAGAGCCATAGCCACGCCTGACCTGGATAGTTTCCAGTCTCATTCATCATTCCCCACTGACTGCCAGTAAGGTGCTGATTCTGTGCGAGACCCGCCATGTAACCACCATCTGCAAGGAAGAGAAGGGGCTTGGTGTAGTTCGTACCGTAGAAGTTACCACCCGCGACGAGATTCGAATCAAGGCCACCGGACTGCGCTAACTTCAACAAATCGCTCATCATGTAGGGCACTGGACCGTAGTTACCTGATGCAATTTGAATTTGGCCATTAGCATACGTCGCCTTATCCATGGCTTTGGTGTAGTTATCGAGCCACTTCGACTGCGTAGCGCTATTCGCACTATTGTACGTCGCAAGATCGTTCGTCAAAGTTGAATCATTCGTAATTGTCGCGAGGGGCTTTAGAACGAAGTCCTGGGCTGGATCGACTGGAATGGTTACTCCAAAGATCGATGGCAGTGAGATCGGTCCAATCTTTTGACCTGAGCCTGGGACGTTGTTATATGGATATCCATATCCTGCCGAAGCAGATGTACCAGCGAGTTCGCTCGATGCAGTGGTTACGAAGTCGATTGGAGCAGCCTTAGCCCAACTTTGCAGCGTTATCGGCTTTTCATCAGGTGAAGAAAAGACTATCGAAAATACCAAGGTCAGAAGGACAACCACAACCATCGCGATCGTACCCTCTTTGAGGATATCGTAACGGCGATACTTTCCAGTCCACGCCATATCATCTGCCGGGTAGGACTTAGCGTTCTTGGGTGGGAATGGATGAACGACTCCGCGCAGTCTCACCATCACAACGTGAATTGCAACGATGATTAGCACGATCACAGGAAGTAGGACGATGTGCCACATCAACATTTGACCGAAGTTCAAGACATTGAATATCGCACCTACGCCAGCTGCATTCAATCCGTCCTTACCCTGAGTGGAGATCCACTGCGAGTCAAAGTTCTGCTGCGAAACATATCCTGTGAAGGCAGTCCCAACTGATGCTAGGAATGCGAACATTCCCGTCATCCACGTGAGAGCCCTCTTTCCTCGCCAAGAGGCCATGAAGAACTTACCCCAAAGGTGAATAATCATAAAGAAGAAGAAGAGTTCGACCGACCAGAGGTGCAACGAGTTGACGAAGTGTCCGACTGATGACTCGTGCCACCAAGAAGGTCCTTCAATTGCAAGAATTGCACCGGATCCAGCCACTACAGCAAGGGCGGAGACGGTCAAAATACCAAATACGTAGATCCACGATGAAACATACGATGGCTGTCGATCTGGGAGCAACTTCTCTGGTGGAAGCTTGCCATAAAACTTCCTGCGGAGCTTATTAGTCCACATATCCTGGTCTTCAGGAAGGCCAGCTACCATCTTTTCACGATCTTGATCATTCAACGTGGTACTCATGATTCATGCTTCTTTCCAGGAAAGGGAATGAATATAGCCGCGACAAAAACCGTGATCATCAATAGGATCACGATAGCGTTAGCAACGGATATGGAGATTACCCCGAAGTTGATATAATGGCCAGGCGAATCAAGGTTCACCAAGCTGGCAAGGATCGGAATTATTGCGCTCAGTGCCAGTCTCATTTCACCACCCTCTTACTTGCTCAAAGTCTCTAATACTTAGACTATCTATATTCTCACAGAATGTTTTAAGAAAACATCGGGGAATAAGTCCCTAAAAAGGCTGCGGCAAGTCCCAACTAGCGACAGGCGCTCATCCTCAACGCCTCCTTGGAACCACTAGTACAGGGTGGCCCAAATGCTCGATCAACTGATGAGAGGTCGAACCAAGCAGTGAGTCATCGATCGCATGACCCCGTGATCCAACTACTACAAGGTCAATATTTTCATCTTCGACTACGAGAATCACTCCTTCAACCGGTGAAGAGTCCATCGTTCGAAGTGAGATCGAAAGATCGTCCGTTGATAGTCCAAGGCCTTGGGCAACTTGCGAGACAGCATCACCAATTGCATCAACGGTATTATTTGAATCTCCAGTAGCTACTTCAAGGAGGCCGACGAAATGTATTACAACAAGAGGCACTCCCAAACGACTTGCAAGTTCGATTGCCACACCAAGAGCCTCGCGCGCTTCGTCACTGTGATCATAGGCAACTGCCATTGAGCGAATCATTGTACTCCTCGTCTTCGAACTACACCCACCCCCGAAATAGTTGCACAAATATTGCACTCACAACAACTCAAATTCACTTATTAGGGAGGCTATTGTTATAAGACGTGACGATTCGTGTATTTCTAGTTGATGATCATGAGGTAGTTCGACGGGGTTTAGCGAGCCTCATCGATCTTGAAGAGGACCTAGAAGTAGTTGGTGAAGCTGGCAACGTTAGCGACGCACTCAATAGAATTCCCGCCACAAGACCCGATGTCGCGATTCTTGATGTGCGACTACCCGACGGTGACGGCATAGAGCTTTGTCGCGACATCAGGGCTCAAAGTTCATCGATTGGCTGCTTGATGCTTACATCGTACGACGACGACGAGGCGCTATTCTCCGCCATCCTCGCCGGAGCCTCCGGTTATCTGCTAAAACAAATAAGGTCAAGCGATCTGATTGAGGGTATTAGGCGAGTTGCAAGGGGCGAATCTCTTCTCGACCCAGCCGTCACGTCCAAGGTCCTTGCGCGTCTTCGATCCCCCGAGCCCGAAGACGAACTAATTTCCCGCCTTTCAAACCAAGAACGCAAGATTCTCAACTACATATCAGATGGTTTGACGAATCGCCAGATCGCAAGCGAGATGTTCCTGGCCGAAAAGACGGTAAAGAACTACGTATCGAACTTGCTCTCGAAGCTCGAAATGGGGCACAGGAGCGAGGCCGCTGCCTATGCGGCTCGCCTATCTGAGCGTAAAAGGATGCGAGACAGGGACTGATCAGGGCCCTCAAAGTCAAAGGATCAATCAGTAGCGGCGTTTCGACGCACCGAATGTCGATGAACAAAGGGCTCCCCAAAACACATCGCCGATCAAGCGTCCAACTTGCCATCAAAACTTGCTATCAAAATGGACTAAATAGAGGAAACCTCTGCGGCCACTCGCCTCCAACGCCGCCTCCGCTAACTACACTGTGGTGATTAGCCGTCCGCCAAAGGCGATCTATAGTCAGACAATTATCCTTGCCTTCGAGGCTTGATAAAAAATTAAGCAATAGCACACTTAATCAAGCAAGTGGTGTCGCTCAGCTTATTTATTTGAATAAATAAGCATTTTCTCTAGCATCGCGGCGTCTGCTGGTGTAGATTTCAACACGTGAGGTTAGCCAAAGAGATCGTCGCGATCGAACGTCCTACCCGCAAGGAGAGTAGATGCTCATTACAACCGCAAATGATCTACCTGGTTACCAGATAGATGAAGTCATTGGAGAAGTATTTGGGCTAACTGTTCGAATTCGAAACATTGGATCACAACTTGGTGCAGGGTTGAAGTCGATCGTTGGCGGCGAACTAAAAGGTCTAACTAAAAATTTAATAGAAAGTAGAAACGAGGCGATGGCCAGAATGATTGAAGAAGCCATCGCTAAGGGCGGCAATGCAGTAGTGGCGTTTCGATTCGACACAAGCGAAATGGCACAACTAGGAACCGAGATTTGCGCATATGGAACTGCGGTAAGGGTAAGCAAGCTTTGAATGTGTAAATTCAATAGATACCAAAGTCAACTTAGGACTAATTGCCTTTTGCTTTGGGATTTTTGCTACTAGTTGTGGCCAAGCTATTCGCCGCACAATGATACTTAGTTGAGAAGATAGGGAGATGGTCAAATGACCTCCGCAGAAAGAGCAAACAGAGTTATTGTAGGAGTCGATGGATCAGAGGCTGCTAGCGCCGCTCTAGCTTTTGCAGCAGAGGAGGCAAAGCTACGTGGTGCCGAGCTTAGGATACTCCACGTTTGGGGAATTCCAAAGGCGGCTTACTCCGGTTACGTTAGCCAATTAGATGACTATGAAAGAGATGCGCAAGTACTTCTAGAAGGTGTCGTCAAAGAGGCAAAAGAGAGCTACCCCGAGCTCAACATAGATTCGAAGCTAGGAGAGGGATCTCCCGCGAACTTCATTATCGAAGAATCCAAGGATGCAAAGTTAGTCGTAGTCGGATCACGCGGCCACGGCGGATTCACTGGACTGCTTCTCGGATCGGTTTCGCAGCAGCTAGTTCATCACGCATCGACACCCGTCGTTATTGTTCACCCTGAAAGACATAAAGACAAGTAATATTTCCAACCCCAACCCCCAAACCCGGTAAAGAAGCGCTCGCTCCCCACGAGCGCTTCTTTATTTTAAGTCCCAACCCTTGCTCAAATTAGAGCCTTGAAGCCTCCTTTGGATTCGAACCGCGCGATTATTTTGTGGTATTTTCACACGGTTTCGTGAATATTCCCACTATTTGTGATAAGGATATCCCAGGTAGAGTATAAAGTCACCATAATTTCACTAAATGTACCTGTTTTTCTAAAGATCATCACTTTATGTGTCGTTTTTAATAGCAAGAAGTTGTTTTAGGGAAAGGATTCCGATGACGACACGCGACCAAAGCAAGTGGGCTCTAGTGAGCGGAAAAGGGTCGATAGTCCGAAGAGGAACTGGGGTTGCACTGTCTACTGCACTCGTTCTAATGGCCTTCAGTGCTATTCCCGCCAGCACTAATTCGTTGAATACTGGCGCTCTCCATACTGTGAGAGAAGCGATGGATTCGGTCTCAGCGCCGGCATCGCCTGCGTTGCTTACAAGTCCGATTCCGAACCTTAATCGGCCGATAGTCGGTTCTGCCGCTACTCCTAGTGGCGGAGGCTACTGGCTGGTAGCATCTGACGGTGGTATTTTCAGCTACGGCGGCGCATCGTTCTATGGTTCCACGGGTTCCATGACCCTCAACAAGCCAATCGTAGGAATGGCAGCAACGCCCGACGGTAAGGGCTATTGGCTGGTAGCATCTGACGGTGGAATCTTCTCATTCGGAGATGCCCAGTTCTATGGATCTACTGGCGGGATGCATCTCAACAAGCCAATCGTTGGAATGGCAGCAACGCCCGACGGTAAGGGCTACTGGCTGGTGGCATCTGACGGTGGAATCTTCTCATTCGGAGATGCCCAGTTCTATGGATCTACCGGAGCCATGACTCTCAACAAGCCAATCGTAGCAATGGCGGCTACGGCCACCGGAAACGGCTATTGGTTGGTGGCATCTGACGGTGGAATCTTCTCATTCGGAGATGCCAAGTTCTATGGATCTACTGGCGGTTCCCAGCTAACCAACCCTATTGTAGGGATAACCAGAACGGCAACTGGAAACGGCTATTGGTTGGTGGCATCTGACGGCGGAATCTTCTCATTCGGAGATGCCAAGTTCTATGGATCTACTGGCGGACAGGGAATCTACAACGTTGTTGGAATCGATTCAGTAAATGGAGGTTACGACACCTTTGGATCTGACGGTGCGACCTATCAATTCAACTCCTCGACCCCTTATTCAGGTCCATCAACTAGCTCTCCGGCGCCCACAAGCGCAGGATCATTAGTGCCTCTTACTGGTGTAACTTGGAACACAATGGGCGCTCAAAATATGAGCACGATGAGCTTTAGCGGGAGTCCGTATTCACTCTCCGCAACCCCAAATGCTCCATATTCGTACTTGGAGTATCAAAACTCATCTTCACCGTATCCGGTACGATGGAACCCCTGCCAAACCATTCATTACGTCGTAAATACCGCGAATGCACCATCTTATGGACTCCAGCTAGTACAAGAGGTCTTCGCTGAACTCTCTCAAGCTACTGGAATGACATTCCAATACGATGGTCCAAGCTCTGAACTGCCAACGCAAAGTCGTGCGGCGTATAACGCTAATGGTCAACCCAACCCAATTCTCGTAGCATGGGAGGCCAACGGTCAAACCGACTACCTTCCTACCGGTAGCTACGTTGGAATGGGTGGATCTGTAACGATATACAACTCGACTTACCAGCAGTACCAGACGATAAGTGGGGAGGCGGCCATCTCCTCTTCATATCCTCTTTCCCAAGCACAAGAGGTGGACCTAGTGCTTCACGAACTCGGTCACGTGATTGGTCTTGGCCATAGCTCTAGCACATCAGAGATAATGTACCCGTACGTTCAAGGCTCACTAAACACCTACCAAAGCGGAGATTTGACGGGGCTAGCGCAGCTCGGTAGGGCAGCTGGCTGCTTGAATTAGAAAGACCTAGAGAACGTCGATTAGAAAGGAGAAAAATTACCACCCTAGCTAAGGTTATAGATCATGGATTTAGAACTAAAAGGAAGGCGAGCTTTAGTGACAGGCGGCAGTAGCGGACTTGGATTCGCAACTGCCGCCGCACTCATTCAAGAGGGAGTTGAAGTCGCTTTAGTTTCGAGAAGTATTGAAAAGTTACAGAAGGCAAAAGAGGCACTCGGGCCGGAGGCTCACATCTTCGAAGCCGACATCTCCACTGTCGAAGGAACAAAAGGGGTACTTGCAAGGGTTAGAGACGAATTTGGCTCTGCCGATATCGTCGTGGCAAATAGCGGTGGACCAAATCCTGGGAGCGCCCTTTCAAAGTCGATCGATGAGTATCAAAGTGCCATCGAGGCAAACCTTCTTTCACAAATTGAGGTAGCCAGCTACTTCATCGACGACATGAAGTCGAACGGATTCGGACGCATCATCGCGATTACATCTCTATACGTAAAGGCTCCTGCTGTAAATATGGCCCTCTCCAATACAGCTCGTACAGGTTTGACTGGATATCTAAAGAGCCTTTCAATAGAGGTTGCACCTTATGGAGTAACAGTGAACTCCCTTCTACCTGGCCTCCACCTTACCGATAGGCTTATAAATCTCGCCGGCGGAGATCCATCCCATCGAAGCAAAGAGACGCCAATGGGAAAGCTCGGCGATCCCGAAAGCTTCGGTAAGATCGCCGCTTTTATCGCATCGAAGTGGAGTTGGTACATTACGGGTCAGGCAATTGCGATCGACGGCGGAACAACCACAAACCTAATGTAAATTTAGAATCACCTACAATCAACCATCAAAGCTAAATCAAGGAAAAAAATTGATTCGACACATGGCACTTTTCAAATTTGCATCAGACGATACCGAAAAGCTCGCAAAGGTCTTCGAGGAAGCGTTCACAGAGTTCTTCACCAACGGCTACACCGAACACAAAGGTTTCGAATTTGGACGGGATCTAGGAATTCGTGAAGGAAACTTCGACTTCGGCGTAACGGTGCTATTCGACGACCCAGAAGGCTACACCAAGTACAACTTATCCGAAGCTCATCAGGAGCTACTAAAGGCGATCATCGTCCCAAACATATCGGACAGAGCCGCACTGCAATTTCGAATATAGCCATTTAGCTTTCTCTCAAGGCACCAGCGACATAGTGAAATTCAATCCACAACTTGCCTTAGGCCACCCTCGTGTTTTGGGCAAAGGCAAGTTGTGGTACCAATTTCCGCAAATAGGGCATTTTGTCAGGTCATCGAGGTAACTACTTCTTAGAGAAGAGTATTCGCCCGAGTCGAATCGAATATACGACCAAAAGTAGATCGCCAATCAGAAGCTGCTTGGTGTAACGCCTTCCGAGGGCGAAGTGAAAGGCTATCGAAAGCACCACTGCGCCAGCAAAAAAGGCAACCATTAGGACGATAATGCCCACCAAAATAAAGTTATCGACCCGCCGTAGGCGAAATGGATCACGATGATGACCCTCGTAGTCACCTTGCTCCATCGAAAAATACTCGACACTTTTAGAGACTAAACCACGATTGGATACATAGTAAGCACGAGCCCAGAATGGAGCACCGACAAACGGGAAGAAGAATGCGAGAAGGGTGAAGACCAAATTGATCTTCTCACTCAAAGTTGAACTACGGTACCATCTATATTGAACTCCGGCTAACTCCAGGAGCTCCAAGAACCACTTCGGTACCTGGCGAATTGACTCCCAAACTTTTGCACCTTCATCTCTGCTTTCACGAAGTTGCGAAATTCCTTTACTCGCTTCATCTAGGCTAGGGTATATCCCTGAAACCACGAGGTAGTGCAGAGTGAGGCTATTTGAATCGATGTTCTCACGGGAGTCGATTGCGATTAGCGAAAACTCATAGAGTTTGGTGACGATAGCCGATACTAACGCAGCTGGTATTGCGCCATAGAAGGATGTCCCAGTAATTGCTCCATCGAGCAATGACCTAACCCTTCCCCTTCGAATTACTTTATGAAGATCCTCTCTCCTAGTCTTCAATGCGCGTAAATGCGCGAGGGGAAGCAAGTAAAGAACTACGATCTCTTCAAACCTCGTTGGAAAGCGAATTAGAAGTGACCAAACCGATATTCGCCGTGATGATTGCCGAGAAGTACTCAAGTGGCTCAAATTCTCTCTTTCGCCCTTTACCTTATCCACCAAAAGTATCAACTATCGCCCAAAGGGGGTCAACTTTTGATCGTAATTAGCTTCGTCGTGGCCTTAATTCTCTTCCTCGGAGAGATGGACAATAGAAAAGAGATAGCTTCCATCGTCGTCGATTGAGATATCGTCGACGAAATACGCAGTTGCCATCAAGCTATCTATCGTCTCCTGAAGTTCAGCTACCGATGATCCGCAGCGACGCTCTGTTGGCTCGAATGCTATTTTCGCAGTTGTTGGCGCAAAGTTATCTAAGAGCCGAGCAAGCTCCTCTTCAGTGCCTGAATCAAGTATCGAGACCATGGATTCAATTCGATTAGAGGCACTCTTTAACGTCGCTAGCAGAATCTCTCTATTCGAGTAGAGAAAACTTGCGACCATCGAAGGATCACTTCGCGCGACACGTATAACGTCGCGTAGCGAGTTTCCAGTAAACATCTCGAGAGCCACGGGGTCTTTTACCTCTTTTGTAAAAGAGGAGGCGACGTATGCAAATACGTGAGGTATTTGAATTGTGAAGTTTATGAGTCGATCATGGGCTGCCGGATTTGCGAAGATGACTCTACACCTTGTCGTTGCAATTAGAAGTCGCGTCAAATATATGACTGTCATCACGTCAGTCAGTGCACCGACGGCAACAACAATGACTCTTCCTGAAAAAAGGTTAGCCACTGCCCCGTGAAATGACCGTTTTTCACTTCCGGCTAGAGGATGTAGGCCTACGTAAGATATCTTTGATCGATCTATGTTGGCAGAGGCAAAGACTCTCTCGACATCTAATTTTGTCGAGCAAAGATCCGCAACAACAACATTTTTGTCAAACTCGAAGGTCTCCAAAGACCTAATTGCACCCTTCATGCTTCCAGCAGGAATGGCATAAAAGATAAGGTCTGCGACACCGAGCAGATCTTCGACATCTTTAACGACATCGACTCCCCTCTCGGCCGCAAATTCACAAGCTAGAACATTTAGGTCGAATCCCAAAACTTTCAGACCTGACGCAAGTAGATCGAGCGCCAGCGACATACCAATTTGCCCAAGGCCAATTATCCCAATGATTGGCGACTCCCCTTGCGGCAGGTACCTTGATCCGTCGATTGCCATCGATAACTACTTGGCTACCGGAGGTCTTATAAGGGTCTCGAGCGAGTGTTTCAAGCTAAGGTCTACGCTTCCTCTAGGTAGATTTGGTGACGGCGTACAGACTTCAACTCCACGCCAGCGCGGATACGAACCGAGCAACTTTACCGAGGCATCCAGGCTAACCAGATCGGTCATAAGAGCTTGAACCTTTGTATCGGTGATATGACCCTCAAAGACGATATGCATCGAGTAGTTGCCAACTTTCGCAGCTAGTGGCCGTGAAAGAATATGGTTCATGTTTACATCGTTATCTGCGAACTTCCCAGCGACAGCCGAGAGAAATCCTACATGATCACTATTGGGTGTGATCACGACGGAGGTTCTATCATCTCCGGTAGCCTGAGCTACCTCTCTTCCTATCATCACGTATCGAGTTCGAATATCAGGGACATTCATAACGGAATTAGCAACAAGTTCAAGATCAAAGGCCTCGCCCACTACTGGAGGCGCTAGAGCAATCAAAGTTGGATCGTGCTCGTCCATAACTATTCGCGCTGCTTCAGCGGTAGAAAGACAGTGACGCACCGTTAGCGAATGCTGCTTGATGTAGTTAGAGCATAGATCTAGGATTAGCGGGTGCGAAATTACCGTCACAGGAGGTATCGTAGGATCAAGACAATAGGCGTTAATGCTCTCAGCCAACACAACCTCCTCACGAATCAGAACGTTTTCAGCTTCAAAAATCAACTTGTCTAAGTTTGTCGTCATCTCACCGTCAGTCGAATTTTCCAAAGGAATGATTCCCAAAAGTTGAGGTGTGAAATTTACAGTTTCGACAACGTCCGAGATAGAAGTCATCGGTAGGGGCTCTAAATCAGTAACACTCTTTAAAAGCGAAATAGCCCGATGATCCGAAGTCCCCTCTGGACCCAAGTATGCGATTATCACTTGCTACCCTCTCATGCCATATCCCGACAAAGACAGGTTATTAGAAATCGATCACACAGTGAGCATGCAATAATATTCAGCGACATGAAATTCGTGGGCAGCTTCAAGGGGTCAACGCTATGAGTTCAACATCCTTCGCCACCGGTAATAGAAAACCACATCAACCTGGATAGACGATACTCCAGGCCGCCTCTTAGGTACGACACACTACGACACTTTTGAAATGAATGTGTATCTATCTAGAGAGAGCGGTACTCACTTTATAGATTTCGACCAATTCGCACGTTGCCGTATGGGCGTTTTAAGTGGTCAGCGCAACGAGCACCGATGATGAGTTCTGCTTCATAAGTGCCCAGGTGTGGCACTTGCAAAAAAAGTCACAAGAGTCTGCAACTAGAGAAGGGGTTCGAATTGCAACCGACTTGAACGTTCAATCTCTATCGCTCTATCGACACCGGCAACGATGAATTTTTCCAACTTCAGCGAATTTCACAATTCACTAACTCCAGTTGAATACGCTTCGAGTTCCAAAAGCTCAATAGACGCTACATAAATTGAGTCCGTGAAAATGTTTCATGTCTTCCACAGTGCATCGAGAGGAAGCGCTGTAATTCGATCTACAAACGACGCTGAACTCGATCCCGTATGAAGAATGATTCCAGAAATAAAACGACTTCCGAGGCGATCTCTTAGGTAAATGAGCCCCTTAGCATCTCGGGGCACTGGAGTCGAGGTCGCCTTCACTTCGATTCCTACTACTCGCCCATCAGGGGTTTCTAAAATCAAATCTACCTCTCCTGCATTTTGGTCACGAAAGTGGCTGAGCTCTAACCTTTCATAGCTCCATGTCATCTGTCGACTTATTTCACCCGCCACGAAGCCCTCAAGTAGTCCACCCGCGAGATGAGGACTGACCGTTTGAGATAACGCACTAGCGGAGACATTCATCAAACGCGCTGTTAGACCCGAATCGAGGAGCGCAACCTTCGGCCTTGAAACGACTCGTTGTGCAAGATTTGTCCTCCACGCTGGGATATGTTGTGCTAGATAAAGTGTCTGAAGCAACTCCAAATAGGGCACCAATGTTCTCTGTGGGATCGAAGTATCTCTAGAGACGTCAGCGATATTTAGTTCACCGCTACTTCTAGCTGCCAGTATTTTCAGAATTGTTGGCAGTTCTGAAATGCGATGAAGATTAGTGATTTCCTCAGCGTCTCGCCGTACTATCGCGTTGGAGTAATTATCAAACCAGATGTTCCTTCGCGAACCCGTTCTCCTAGCTATAACTTCGGGGAAACCACCAGTCGTCACTATCTCCATGTAATCGTTTCGACTCAAATTAGTCGAGTAATCTAGAAACCTCTCCCCCGATAGGGTCCTGTCAATGAACCTCTCTTTGTGACCGTTGATTTCTCCTTGACTGATGCCGTAAAGATTAATCGACTCTGTCCTTCCAGCTAAGCTGTCCCCGACCATCGGAAGGTTCAGTAAATTTGCCGACCCAGTAAGCAAAAATCTTCCGGGACGCTGATCCCTATCAACGATCAACTTCAATGCAAGAACTAATTCGGGAACACACTGAACTTCATCAACGGCTAAGAGACGACCGGGATAACTGTCAAGAAACCCTACTGGGTCCATTCTTGCTCCGTTAGCTACAACCGAATCATCGAGCGTGACGAATCTTCCACCAACTTCTTCGACAATCTCTCGGGCAAGGGTAGTTTTTCCAACTTGTCAAGCGCCTTGAATGACAACAATCCGCGTATCTTGAAGCGCCTCTAGCATGCGTTTTTGACATTTCGGAGGATGTAGGTCATGTCTCCACCCTACATTAGCATCGCCGATTTGCAGCAACTTTCTCGCCGATTTGCAGCAAGAGATTTGAATAAGCACTGTCCCACTGAATTAACGAATCGAAGATCTAGCTCGTTTAGTTGCGACTATCACCGTTGATGAGCCCCTATGTTGCCGAACTCTCGTCAGTTCTAGGCAGATCAAGATTTCGAAATTATTGGGATAGAACCCAGTCATTATCCGATCAGCCGCTGATACCCTACGAGCCGAAAGTTTAGGAACATACCACTCGACAGCGCTAACAGCCGATGAGATGAGAATTTTGTGTTGGGCTTTTTTATCTTGTGGGCCGTAGAGGACTCGAACCTCTGACCCCTTGCGTGTCATGCAAGTGCGCTAACCAACTGCGCCAACGGCCCCTATAAATTTGCCTTAATAAAGATAGTTGCTTATTGGTCAACGTCCGCCGCTACTACAGCGTAAATCGAAAAAGGTGCAACAATCGCCCGCATCTCTGAGTTCGACGCAAATACACCAAAGTCAATTGAACCTGTGAATGTATCGAGAGTTGCCATCTTTGGCTTTGCCTCAAAGTCCTTTAGCGATACCTTCAACTCCCGTGATGCATCCCCGCAATTCCAAACCACCGTCGCTAGCTTCTTCCCATCCTTGAAGTACCCGTATACAATAAGCGAGTCGCCCGCAACGGTGAGGTCTTCAACTTCTTCTGCGCTAGAGATAAATTGCCTTCGAAGGGCAATAGCCCCTCTCGCGAAGGTTAAAAATTTGTCGTCGTAGGCTGACCAACCGATACCAAAGTCTTTTCGATCTTGGTTGTAGGCATTATTGTTACCGCTTTGACTTCTTCCAAACTCGTCTCCTCCGAGAAGCATCGGAACTCCAGGTGCTAGCATCAAATGTGCTATCACTCCCCGACGAGCTCGGTCTCGATCCTCTCTAATTGGGGCAGCAGCGTGGACACCTTCGAATCCAAAGTTATTCGAGAAATTGTTATCGCTTCCATCGCGATTATCTTCACCATTTGACTCATTGTGTTTAGTCGAATACGAGACAAGATCCATCAACGTAAAACCATCGTGACAGGTCACGAAATTTACTGACCTCGAAATCTCCAACCTTCCAGAGGATACCTTTGAGATCGACGACTTCAACGCTTCCGAGGAGCCTTTGTCCCTTTGCACAAAGACTCGCCTAGCAGCGTCTCTAAAAGTGTCATTCCACTCAACAAATGGCTCTCCAAAGCTACCAACTTGATAACCGTCATAGCCCAAGTCCCAAGGTTCGGCAACTAACTTAACTCGCGATACGATGGGGTCATGTCTCAGCAGGCTCAGGAGTCCCGAGGCGCGCGAAAATGAGTATCCGCCGTTACGGCCGCTACTTCTACCTAGGGACGTAGCTAGATCAAAACGAAATCCGTCAACTTTGAAGTCCTCTACGAGCGATCGCATCGAATCGATCACAAGCGATGTCGTAATCGGCGAAGAAAAATTGAGGGTGTTGCCGGTTCCGGTTAGATCGACTTGATATTGACCACCTCCCTCGAGGATGTAGTACTCGCTAGCGGAAAGACCTCGCAACGAAACAGTTGGCCCCGATATGTTGCCCTCTCCTGTATGGTTGTAAACGACGTCGCAGATCACTTCCAAGCCCGCCTGGTGCAGCCCCTCCACCATCTCTGCAAATTCATCCCGAGCGCGTGAAAAGTCATACTCTGTCGCGTAACGGGGCTCGATCGCAAAGAAGGAAAGAGGCGAATATCCCCAGTAGTTCATCAGTCCGTTATGTAGAAGGGTCTCGGAGTCAGCAAAGTGTAATGTCGGAAGAAGCTCAACCGTCGTAACGCCTAGCGAAACAAGATGGTCGACGAACGCCTTTGAAGCAACCCCTAGATAAGTTCCCCTAATAGACGGTGGAACATGGTGATTGGAGATCGTGGCACCCTTAACGTGCACCTCGTAGATGACTGTATCTCGCCAAGGAATCTTTGGACCGTCGCAGATACTATACGAAGCAGATAACGCCTTTTTATCGATCACCCCTAACGGCACATTTCCAAGGGAGTCGATCTCGGAGGGAGCTCCATAGTCGAATGGTGAGTGAACCCTAGTTACATCTCCGTATGCCAAATTTCCATCGAGAACCTTTGCATAAGGATCGAAGAGCACCTTGTTGGAGTTGAAAAATCTTCCGCTTGAAGGATCGTATCTCCCGTGAACGCGAAATCCATACAGCATCTGATCCTGATATGCAGATACTCCGCTCCACCATCCGCCACTTGACTCTTTTAGATCCTGACATGCGACTAGACGGTGCTCACGGGTGAAGAGACAGAGTTCAACTCGTTCTGCTCCACCGGCAAAGACTTTCACCGCCATCTGCCCATTTGGCAAAAGTGACACTCCAGGCGGCAGATCTTTGGAATCGTCAAAGATTTTAAAAACCGTTTTGTACTCCCTCGATCTAGCGGACCCAGCGCGCTACTTTGTGCTTTAAGCCCTTAAGAGTAGTTGTAATCGAAGTCACACTCTTTGAAAATTCAACAAAAACAAGTCGCACTCCCATTCGTGGGCGACCTTCCGAAATTCGATACACGTTGAAAAATTAGAGTTACTACCTAAAACGGATCTTGACTAGAGGCGGCGAGCGGAATCGAACCGCTGTGCAAGGCTTTGCAGGCCCTTGCCTAAACCACTCGGCCACGCCGCCCTATAGGTACATAGAATTTAGCGGGAAGGAGCTAAAGAGTGAGTCACTAAGCAAAAAAATTACACATTTGTCACACCTGCCCCCTCCTACCAGCTTGTTAAAGCCCATTTGATCGAGGCGAAATACAGTCAGGGTTTCTTGAAAGGTAGAGTTGTAGTAGGTGACGAATCCAAGGTGATACATGGCAACTAGAGGTAGATCAAGGGATCAAGAGACTTACGACGATTCGGCTATCGAAAGCAGTAGAAGATCCAATGTCAAAGCAAAGCCGAGACTTTCGAAGAGGGCGAAGTGGTGGATATTAGCGTCTCTCTTGGCTATCTTTACACTTTCGACTCTAGCTGGGATACCAATCGGATCTAAACCAAACCCTAGCGTTGCTGTCACCGAACCTTACATGTCGATTCGGAATCAAATGCTCAAACAGGACCCTGAGCACGTCGTCCCAAATAACATCTATGACGCCTCTGTAGTTCCCGCAAACTCTACCTTCTATCAACTCGAGAACTTGGATCAAGGCAATGGACAATTCGACCGCTCAGTCTCATACCTTTCTCCCCTCTCTAACTCCAAACTCAATGCATTCGGCACATCTTTCGCGAGTCACTTTGGATGGAAGATCATGACCAAGACGCAAAAGAACGGAACCGACTCGTATTATCTCCAAAAAGCGGGGCAAGATGGCAACGTTTGGGAGATGCTCTTTCAAATATCTCCTCCACCAGCAAATCTGACCTCATTAAATTCAAATATCAGTAGTGTAATTACAGAGCGAATACTTATAACTTCTTTCCAGTAGTTTTTGCGCGGCAATTTTAGGCGACCCGAGGGGCGAGGCGACCGGAGCGGATATGGACCATTTTGACGTAGCGGTAGTGGGATCAGGGCCAGCGGGATCAACCGCCGCCGGAACTTTAGCCTCAAAGGGAGTCACCGTCGCCCTTATCGATAAGAGCCAATTTCCGCGCGATAAAGCCTGCGGAGATCTAATTGGTCCTCGTGCACTTGCGCTTCTAAAGCAACTTGGAATCGAACTTCCCAACGATTCGACACGTGTAGGAGATATGTATCTTGACTCCCCAAAGGGAAGGCGACTCACAATGGCTGCGGCTCCGGGAGTCAACTACCCTGGCCACGGCGTACTTATGCAAAGATCTCGCTTCGATGCCCTTCTCCACGATGCTGCCATCTCAAGCGGTGCAACTGCAATTTACGACCGCGTCGAAGGCGTCGTCGCGCTCGATTCAAAGTACGAAATTGCAACTGAAAAGGGCAAGGTCACAGCTGATATTGTCATAGGAGCCGACGGAGCAAACTCCCAGGTTGCGAGGTCGTTGAATCTAATCGACGAGAGGTCAACGCTATTTGGCTTCGCACTGCGCGGCTATGTAGAGTCAAATAACAACAAAGCGATCATCTCCCTGCTCGATCAAAGCGAGCTTGGCGGAGAAGGCAGGGGCATTTTTCCAGGATACGGTTGGATATTTCCAGCCTCTGACGGGCTTTGCAACTTCGGCGTAGGAGTCGGGGTCGGATCGGACAAAAAAGCCGCCTCAACCGTCAATAGAGCCTTCACCTACTACAAGGAGTTCTTGGCCACTAAAGGGATAGTACTAAGCGATAGTGCCCCAGAGCGAAGAAGGCTTGGCGGGTGGCTTCGAATGGGGGGAAGCGGTTCGAGCTTTGGAAGTTCAAAGGTACTTTTAGTTGGAGATGCAGCAGGACTAGTGAACCCTCTGCAAGGAGAGGGAATCTTTGCCGCCATCGACTCTGGCTATCGCGCTGCCCTAGCAGTCGTTGATCGACCTAGCAGCCCCCTCTTCCCATACGCCATTGAGATGAAGGAGCGTCACTTAACCTACCTTGAGGCAACTGCATCGCTACAACGGATGGCCCTCAAGTACCCCTCTCTCTTTTCTAAAGCCTCAGAAGTACTGTGCTCACCCCTACTACCCAAGATCATCGGGAGCAGCTGGGGCCTCTTCTACAACGACCTAATAGAAGGGGCTCAAAATAATGGATCTAAGAGAGTTGCTAAGGCTCTTAGATCCTCAGCAATGGCTCTTCGCTTGGCCGAAACACTCGTTGCGTAAAATGTACCGGAGGCGTGAAAGCCAAGGTGAAGTGGCTATCTAACCTAAAGCTTCAACTTAGATAGCCGGGAAGGCCATCGAGCGACCTTCGATTGTTGCGATTTCGGTAGTCCAGCAGCTTCTCTTCGCCCTTTTTTGAGAGCCATTCGTCGAGCTCTGGGCGTTCTGTAAACACTGTCGCGACCGGGACTCCGAATCCACACGACAAATTAGTTCGCAAAATCGTTACGACTATCACTCCCCTAGTACCTATGTGCTCACCGAAGCGACCTTTTAGAAGTTCAAACTCTAAGGATCCAACTTCATGCACCTCTCCACGGCCGTAAATACGGAGGATATTTGGAGCCTTGGGGTCGTGGCTCATCCACATTAGAGTAATGCGACCGTTCTCTTTCAGATGAGCAGCTGTCTCAGCACCAGAACCTGTTAGGTCAAGATAGGCAACTCGATGATCATCTAGAATTGTAAAGGTATCTTTGAGACCCTTTGGCGATAGATTTACACTTCCAGTAGGTGATTGGGGCGCCGTTGCAACAAAGAACATAGAACTTTCATCTATGAGCTGGCGCATCTCGTCATTCAAATGGCTACTCGTATCAGCTTGATCAGTCACTTCAAATACCCCTTGCATCTTCTATAGTGGCGCCCTCGAAGCCAACATTTTCACACTTGGGCACTGAACTTTCGAGCTATCACCCTTTGGATTAGCGCTAGTTAGACCACCCAAGATCGAATAGAACAACTCTATCGCGACTAGACACTCTCAGAGATGACTCTTAGCCAAATCATCGGAGGTCAACTCTGCGACTTATTCGAACTTCGAAAACAATGCGCTCATATCTCTAGCGACCCGGTCGGAATAGAGTACATTTAAAAATAGTTGTATACGCAAGTAATCCAAAAAAACGGAAAGAGAACTTCAGTGAGCGACATCAATTTTGAGGGACAACGCAGATACAGTGTGCTTGGGCTATCTGGCTCAGCCTCTAAAAACAGCTACAATACACACTTGCTAAAAGCAGTTGGGAAGATGCTTCCATCCAACGTGGACTTCAAAATTTTTGAAGGGCTAAAGGAGCTTCCCTTCTACACACCTGAGATCGATAATGATCAAGAGCGCCCGGCTTTGGCCCAGGCATTTCGCGATGCAATCCGCAATGCGGACGCTGTCATCATCGCAACTCCAGAGTACAACTACTCCGTCACAGCGTTGATCAAAAACGCAATCGATTGGGCTTCAAGGCCTTATGGTGCTCACTCTCTCGTCCGTAAGCCAATTCTTCCTCTATCCGCTTCGATGTCGATCTTAGGAGGCGTACGGGGACAACTCCACCTCCGTGACATTCTCCATTCGACCGAGAGTAATGTGGTAGCTCGCCCCGAGGTGTTCGTAGCATCGGCTCACACCAAGTTCAACGAAGACCATGAGCTCGTCGATCAAGATACCATCAACATGCTAAAACTTGCAATCGACAGTCTCGTAGCTCACGCTGGCCTCCAAGCATAACCAAGCAAAGATAGGCGACTCTTAGCGCCAGGAGATTCATATCCTCAGTGACCCGAGCAACCTTACGGTCTCGGGTCACTTCCATTTAGGCAGTTCAGCCCCTTTGCCACAAAGCGCCACCTAAATTTCGAAGTAACTCGAGAATCATAAGACTTCTACGAATCTCGATCTGTTTCAAGACGGCGCTCGCACGCCTATTTGCGCATTGAATCCATCAAGAGCACAAGGGTCGAAGGTCTTGGAGAGACATTTAGCTATAAAAGAGAATTTAGCGTCAGAGATACCTTTTGCGGGAAAACATCTTAGATGGAGCAGCTATTCGATCCAAGAAAGTAAAGCCCAAGAGGTGGTCGCATTCATGCTGAATTGCTTGCGCCTCGAAGCCGTCGGTTGCTAACTTGAATGGAACTCCATCTTCATCTTCAGCCGCCAAGACCAAAGATTGGTACCGGGGTACAGCACCTGTAAAGTCGGGGACGCTCATACACCCCTCCCGCAACTCCACGAGCCCGTCCAGGCTCACGATTTCGGGGTTGACAGCGACGATTAACCCTGAATAGGTCTTTACTCTCCGCGCATTTGCAACATCGATTACGAAGACCGATCTGTCATCTCCAATTTGATTTGCGGCTAAGCCGACACAACCAGGAGAGACCCTCATTGTATCGATCAGGTCGGCTAACAATTCTTTTAGATCGCTATCGAAGGCCTCAACCCTTCGTGCACGGGACGAAAGGCGATGATCTCCTACTCCGATTACCTCACGAACTGCCAAGGTGATCGATCATTTCAGTAGAGTTATAGAGCTTCAGCTTCAACCTCTTCAACGCTAACGTGCACATCTAGCTCATCGGCTCGTGCCTGGATTGCTGACTTGAAGTCGGCGAGGTCGAGGTCGACAGAGAAGGCAGCGAGTATTACCATTACATAGGTTCCGCCTACGGATTGAGCAGATTGGTAGGACTTCAACTCAACGACGTTTCCATTCCACTCGAAGATGACCTTAGTTACGCCAGCGACGATGCCGGGGCGGTCACCTCCGTAAACCCTCAAAGCGACTAGAAACTCTTCTTTATCGCCGTTCTTAGCGAAGGGTAGAATTTCTCTTAGTGAGAGCGTAAGTAGTAGATCTGAGAGATCCTCCTCTAACTCCTGGAGAATCGAGTTGTTATCCCGACGTTGATCAAGGTCAAAGGCGACAACCACTACGAAGTAACCTTCGAGATCTGCCATAGTAGAGTTTGCAAGATTGGCGCCCATCTTGGCTAGTGCGGTAGTCAGGCGATAGACGATGCCGGGGCGGTCATCACCAATTGCGGCGAGAATGTATCTATTCACGATCGAACTGTCCTACCTTAGATTCGAAAAACACACACTTTATCGTAGGACTAAATCGACTCAAATGCGTTACCTGCAATCGACTCATCCCCTCAAAGTGGGTTTCCAACTAGCCTGAAGCGTGAGTTTTCATAACCTAAGCAGGTGAAGCTATGGCTATTCCTTATATTTCAATCGAGTCGGCGCTCGAGCTGGTAGAGAATCAAGGGGCGATCCTGTTGGATTGTCGCTGGTTTCTAGATGGACGCGATGCCCATCAAATCTTTTTAGAGGGCCACATTCCAGGTTCTCGCTTTCTCGATATGGAAGTGGTCGGAGCGGACCTGTCAGTAACAGGAAATGGGCGTCATCCTCTGCCATCGACTCACGACTTCGCACAAAAACTAGCGGAACTAGGAATAACCCGGGACTCAACTTTAGTCCTCTACGACAGCGACTCCGGTACGATCGCTGCGCGTATCTGGTGGATGACTCGGCGACTATCAATAAATACCTACATCATCGCTGGAGGTATCCAAAGCTATAGTGGTCCACTCGAAGCTGGAGAGGTAGACATTGAGAGATCTGTGATCGACGCGGGGATCTCTAGATGGGAAGGATCAGTAACGACTGACGAGCTAATCAATTTGATCTCCAAAGATCGGACCATCGTAATATTGGATGCTCGAAACCAAGATCGGTACCGTGGTGACTTCGAGCCCGTCGATCCTAGAGCTGGCCACATTCCAGGAGCGTACAATCTACCGACTCGTTCCCTGATGATTGATGGCATCAATCCTGCACCTTTAGAAGGTGTCAAAGCGATTTTAAAAGAAGTCGTCGGCGAAGATGTATTCACTGAATTAGTCAATAACGAACGACAAGTAGTGGTCTCTTGCGGTTCGGGGATTACCGCATGTCACCTTTCAATGTTCGTTGAAGAAGTTACCGGCAGAGAACCGATACTCTATAACGGCTCATTCTCAGCTTGGTCGACGCGTTATGACCTTCCAGTACAAATAGGCGGCGAACGAGGTGAGCTTCCAGCCGAATAAAATGTAAGTGATCAATTACTAATTAGTGGAATATAGGTCGAAGGTCAACGTTGTAAGTAAAAGCCTCAGATTTTGAGGGAGAATCAACCTTACCGTCACAGTTTTACGACCATAAGTGTGATCTTGAAACACTGCAACCTTGAAGTAACCATCGAACCACTGTCCAAAGACGAGAGAAACTAAGGAAATGACTAACACCAAGAGCGAAAATCAATTCTCAGCCCCTGTTGGGCTGGCAATTGCGCTGATTGCTGGGGCGCAGTTGATGATCGTGCTAGATGCGACCATCGTTAATGTTGCTCTACCATCGATTCAAAGAGCACTTCACTTTTCAACTACTGGCTTATCCTGGGTCCTAAATGCCTATACCCTAACTTTCGGAGGACTACTACTCCTTGGCGGTCGATCTGGTGACCTCTTTGGTCGAAGGCGGATGTTCCAAGTCGGTATTTTGATCTTCGCCACAGCAAGTCTTATCGGTGGATTTGCGACTAATGAGGCGTGGCTTCTAACGATGCGTGCAATTCAGGGCTTAGGGGGCGCAATTGCATCACCGACCGCGCTCAGTTTGATAACAACCAACTTTGCCGAAGGTAAGCAGCGCAACGAAGCCCTTGGGGTCTATTCGGGTGTGTCGGCCGCAGGAGCCGCACTCGGCCTACTTCTCGGTGGAATCCTTACGCAATATGCATCGTGGAGATGGGTATTTTTCGTGAACGCTCCAATCGCCTTGATCATCGCGATCGCGGCCCCTCGAATTCTAAATGAATCAGAGAAGGAGAAGATCGATCTCGACCTTTCCGGTTCGATCCTTTCAATAGCGGGAGTAGGACTACTCGTCTACGGCTTGATCCATGCATCTCAATCTGGGTGGACTACAACCATTACGATTGCATCCTTCGTGATCGCAGGCGTCAGCCTCATTGCGTTCGTAGTACGCGAAATGACCGCAAGGCAGCCACTAATGAAGCTTGCAATCTTTTCTGATAAAACCCGAACGTCGACTTATGTCGTAATGCTGCTCCTCTCTGCAGCTCTCTTTGCAATCTTCTTCTTCCTCACCATCTACGTACAAGAGATCCACGGATACTCACCCCTTAGGGCAGGTTTCGCATTCCTGCCAGTGAGCTTTGGAATTATGGCATTTGCTGGTTTGGGTTCAGTTCTACTCCAGAGAATCGGAGCGCTACCGCTTATTGTAATTGGACTTACAGCTGTGGCTATTGGCTTAGCCTGGCTAAGTCGCCTTGGTGTAAATTCCAGTTACGCGACGGCGATCCTTCCTCCCATGTTGATCATGGCAGCTGGCCTTGGTTTCGCCTTTATATCGCTATTCCCTACAGCACTTGCAAAGATCCCCTCCGAGATGGCGGGCCTTGGATCTGCGATGGTAAACGTAATGCAACAGGTCGGTGGAAGTCTCGGACTTTCGATACTTGTAACAGTTTCGGCAACCGCTACGACCTCTAAGATGAAGTCCCTCTTGGTCACCGCCGGACAAGCTGCTAAATCTCCCGCATATCAGCAAAAGCTCGGAGCACTAGCAGCGATTCACGGATGGGATGTTGGATTCTTAGTTGGGGCTGGCTTCGCCGTCGTAGGTCTAATAATTGCATTAGTTGCCATTCGACCGCCGAAGGCCTCCGAGCTAGCAGCCGAAGGGAGCGTAGCGCCAGTTATTTAGTCTCGCTAGTCAAAGGGTGAATCCCTGATTCGATATTTGATTCACACTATAAAGTTGCCCGGAGTGACGGTTTTTACTAGATCTCCGGGCTCCTTCATATACACTTTCGCCGATAAAAGATTTCCCACGCACAACTCGCGCAACTTCATACAGTGGTTACTAGATCAAAGTACCAACTAAAACTCTTAGTAATTGCTAGCACTTCCGTCTCTTAACTACTTATCGTTCATCTTTGAAGCAAAGATCTCCCTGTATTGCTCTAGGACCCCGGGATTTGCCATGGATTCTTTTGAGACGACAAGCTCTCCATCGGTAAAGAGTCGCCTTATGGGAACCTCGATCTTCTTGCCATTTAGGGTACGAGGTACCTCTTCCACAAAAAATATCGCATTTGGAACATGCCGTGGAGATAGATTCTCCCTTATAGCTCCCTTGACCCTTTGAGAGAGTTCTTCGCGTTGACTCTCATCTACCCCTGAGACAAGGAAGAGTATTAGCTCCCCTTCTCTCCCGACCATCGAGGTGTCAATTACGAGTGCATCTTCTACCCCATCGATCGCCTCGATCAAACTGTAGAAGTCACTAGTTCCCATTCGGACACCGTCTCGATTCAAAGTTGAATCGCTGCGACCGAAGATGACAAAGCCACCATCGCTTCGCTCTTTTACAAAATCTCCATGGCGCCACTTGCCCTCATAGAAGTTGAAGTATGCCTCTCGCAACTTTGAACCGTCGCTATCGCCGACAAAGTAGATGGGCATAGATGGCATGGGGGTTGAGATCACCAACTCCCCCATTTCATCAAAGACACGCTCCCCCTCCGGATTTAGCGCCTCAACCTCAATTCCCAAACCTGCCGCATTCAAAAGTCCAGCGCGGGTGTCGTGAAATGGAGAGGAGGTCAAAAAGGCGCTACAAACGTCAGTTCCACCACTAGCCGAGGCGAGATCGATATCCGACCCCAATTGATCGACGATGTATTCGAAGCCAGCTATCGATAGCGGGGCCCCGGTGGATCCCAGCAAACGAATCGACGATACTTTTTCTCGTGGTATTTGGTACTGCGCCTTCATCATCGCTGTTATAAATGGTGCAGAAGTTCCAAAGACGGTAATACCTTCGCGATGGGCGATTTCAAAGAGTCGGCCAAAGTTAGGATACGACGGAGAGCCATCCACCAGAACAATTCTTGCCGAGAGGCCAAGGCCTGAGACTAGGAAGTTCCACATCATCCAACCGGTAGTTGAAAACCAGAAGTAGACGTCATCAGGGGTAATGTTGAGATGAAGCGCGAGCGACTTGAAGTGCTCAAGGTAGATTCCACCGTGGCTATGCGTGATCCCCTTAGGCATTCCCGTGGTTCCCGAGGAGTAGAGGACCCACAACGGATGATTGAAGGGCAACTTCTCAGCTAAGGGTTCGGCTCTCCATGGTAGAGGTGAGAAGAATTCATTAAACGAAACAGCATTAGGGAGCGAATCGGTGTGGGCAAGGCCGATGGCCGCCCCTAAAAGGCTCTCACTAAGACCGATAGAGATCTCCTCGATCTCTTTTTTCCTGTCGTAAAACTTGCCGTTATACTCATAGCCGCCCTGTGCTATCAAAAACGTTGGACGCAATTGACGAAATCGATCTAAAACTGCCTTCACGCCGAAGTCTAAAGAACAAGACGACCAAATTGCACCCATCCCCGCACACGCTAGAAAGGAAGCGACGCTCTCGATTGAATTAGAGATGTATGCAACTACGTGATCCCCTCTCTTTACTCCGAAGGTCTTTAGACGATCTTGAATCGAGGCCACAAGTTGAGCCAGAGCGTCAAAGGAGATCTCTCGCCTACTTGACTCATCGTAGGCGACAATGGCGACTCGATCACTTCGATCACGGAGAGCAAAGTCCAAGAAGTTGAATTTGAGATCGTCAAAGAAGCGCATTTGAGATATCTCATCGCCCTTTAGCACCTTTGAAAGAGCCTCTTCATCACCACTTACTACGGCTTTGAAGAGCTCACCTTCACGAAAATCGCGCGAGTCAAATGCAAATATTGCGCTCCAAAATTGCTCTAAGTTACTGCAGCTCCAGCGGTGAATATCCCTGTATCCTTCAAGCTTTAAATTGAAACAGTCGTTTACAAACTCAATGAAGTTTGCTAGCTGGGACATAGCTGCGACTTCAGGATCGCGCTTAGTGAGAAGGTCGCCTTCTTGAATCAACTTACTTAACCGCCTATCGACACAGAAAAATTCAAAGGTTTTTAGAACAATTCCATCAAAATAGCACAATTTATCCTAAATCTCTTTTGCAAATGCGGCTAGCCGTTCGGCATCAGCCTTCGCTTTTCGAAGGGCCCGTACAACCTTTGCCATCTCACGCTCTAACTTCAACGCTGAGGTAATCTCATCTTCGCCGACCCCCACCAAGTAGTTATAGGAAAAGTCTTCGGCATAGTCGATCGTCGAATCGATTTGATCGATCAAAAGATCAAGTTGCTCCTGGTTAAACATAACTTACGCACCCTTTACTTAAATTTTCAGCGACCAACGATAAAAGATACTCACAGACTACAAAACCTCAATAAAGACGACACCGCTAGTAGATCCACATCAAGCAGTTGAGCAATAGGGCCAACGTCGAAGATCCACCATTTAGGAATTGACTGAAAAATAAAGAGATCGGCAATCTCCATCTCGGTAGTATTGTCGCAACTAAGTCCAAAGGAGTATGTAGTGAAGAAGATAGCTCTTGTGACAGGTGGGACCTCTGGCATAGGCCTAGCCACAGTCGAAGCGCTTCATCGAAGAGGTTACGTCGTGGCATTTACCTCCTCAAAGTCTGTCGCTGCCGGCGAACAAATAGCAGGTCAAGATCGTGAATCACTACGCTATCTCCAATGTGACGTGACCGACAAGGAGCAGCTAACGGCTGTGAAGGCTACACTCGTCGAACACTATGGTCGCCTCGATCTGTTAGTCAACAACGCAGGTTATACCGAAGTAGTGCCCCATTCAAACTTCGACGGAGCAACCGATGAGCTGTGGATGAAGATATTCACCACCAACGTCATGGGCACTTGGTGGGCCTCAACCCTCTTCTATGACCTCCTCAAGGTTGAATTAGGAGCAATAGTAAACATCACATCGATCGCTGGTATTAGACCTATTGGATCATCGATTCCGTACTCGGTATCAAAGGCTGCATTGAACCAGATGACCCGCCTGCTAGCGGCCTCTATGGAAAATGTCCGAGTCAACGCAGTTGCGCCAGGCTTAATCGACACCCCATGGACCGAGAGTTGGGATCAACTTAGAGAAAACGTTCGAAAAGTTGCTCCATTGCACCGATCTGGAACCCCCGACGATATCGCTCAAGTAGTTGTTAGTGTCGCTGAAGCCACCTACCTAACAGGCGAAGTGATCGCAGTAGATGGCGGACTTACCCTCAAGGTTTAATTTTGACAAACACTTCGTTAATTGCGATTGTTCACCTACGAAGCGAGGGGCGAATAAAAATAGGATTGGTCTATGAATAAAAAGAGAATTCTCTTTATCACCCTCGATCAGTGGCGTGGCGACTGCTTTTCTGCCGCTGGCCACCCCATAGTCAAGACCCCTAATATCGATCGAATAGCCGCCTTGGGATCGATCTTCAAAAACCACTATGCGAACGCCGCTCCCTGTGGCCCCTCAAGGGCTTGTCTTTACACGGGGACCTATCTCCACAAAAACCGATCAGTGGCAAATGGGACTCCGCTTTCGAATGACTTTACCAACTTCGCACAAATCGCTAGAGGAGAAGGGTACGATCCCGTGCTCTTTGGATATACCGACACCTCGGTCGATCCAAGCAATCTAGCCCTCGACGACCCGCGACTCTTCAGTTACGAAGGAGTCTTACCCGGGCTTAGGCCGGTCGTGCATGACCCCTTCGAGGCCGGTTCACTCGAATGGGGAAGGTGGCTCTCTGAACACGGTATGGATGTACCCTCCTTCCCCCGCGATCTCTACCAGGCAGACCCCACCTTCGTCTCTTCAAAAAATCGCCCTGATACTTATGCTCCGACACAATTTCGAATTGAACAATCCGAGAGTGCCTTCATGGTCGAAAAGATCATCGAATATATCTCCCAGCGAGAAAGTGACGACTTCTTCATCCATGCGTCATTTATTCGCCCCCATCCTCCACGACGGAATCCCTATGGATTCCACGACTTCGTAGATATGGAAGAGGTAGACCCCTTCCTTGGAGCCAACACAAAGGATCAGGAGGCAAAGGTCCACCCACTTACTGAGTTGGCCCTTGGAGTTGACTTTCTCACACCTACCGACGAAGCAGATCGAAGGCAAAAGAGGGCAACTTACTACGGGTCAATCGCTGAAGTTGACCTTCATATTGGTACGCTGATCGACTTCCTTGAAGCATCGGGGATACTCGAGACCACATATGTGATCATCACCGCAGATCATGGTGATCAAAATGGCGACCACCACCTCTTTGAAAAACTGGGCTTCTACGACGAGACCTTTCACATACCACTCATAACTTCGGGGCCTGGGATACTAAAGGGGCAAAGCTTTGATGTATTTACTGAGGCTGTAGACATTTTGCCAACGATCTGCGAAATAATCGATGCACAAATCCCAAAACAATGCGACGGAAATAGCCTTTTACCTTACCTAAAAGGCGAACCATTCCCAACTTGGTGGCGAAGTAGCGCTCACTATGAATGGGACTTTAGAAGCTTTCGCCGACGCCTCGGCGGCCCCTTGCTCCAGATTCCACCTTCATACTTTACCCTCACAGTCTCTAGAGGATCTAAATTCAAATTGGTGACATTCTCTGCTCCCACAGACTTTCTTCCGCCACTCCTCTTCGACGTCGAAGAGGATAAGAATCAAATCCACAATCTTTACTTGGTCGATGGTCAGTTCAGATCAATCGCCAGCGAATTAGCAATAGATCTTTTGGCATGGCGCATGCGAACCGACGATCGCCGCCATGCAAACCAACTACTTACACATGAAGAAGGTCTCATTGAAGAAGAGGTGTTCACGAATCCTTGAGTGTGGTTTGAATTTCATAATTTAGGATTCATCACAAATAATTAGGGTAATCTTCCCCTACTCAATAGTCATTAATCTGCCGTTGAATGGATAGATAAATAATTCTTTTAAAAATGAGGATACGGAAATGAGCGACCCACTCCTTCACGGCGAATTGGTAGATGCCTCAAAGAGATACACCTCTACGCTTGCTCCAGGACACATAGCCGTCGAGCCAAGGCGCCAACTAGCAATCGTCTCTTGCATGGACTCCCGGATAGATCTCTTTGGCCTTCTCGGCCTTGAAATTGGCGACGCCCACATGATTCGAAATGCAGGTGGCGTTGTAACGGACGATGTCATTCGCTCGCTCTCCATCTCCCAAAGGCTACTAAACACCGAGGCCATACTTCTGATACACCACACTGACTGCGGACTTCAAAAGGTAACAGACGACAGCTTCAAGGATCTTCTCGAAGAGTCAAGTGGCGTGAGGCCCCCATGGGCGGTGGAGGCGTTTCGCGATCCCTACTCTGACGTGCGTCAATCGATCGGTCGCATCAGAAACTCTCCATTTATCGCAATGAAGGAGGCGGTTTGGGGATACGTCTACGATGTAGACACCCATCAGCTCGTTCCAGTCGATTGAGCCAAGTCGACCAAGTCAAGTCAACTTGACGAAGAGGCACGCCAGCCGATACAAGACTGCAGGTGCGAGACTGCTGACAACTCAAGGAGCTAGATGACTGGGTTAGCCAATTGGGTTAGAAATTTGCAATAGAACAGGTGATGAGATCTTCCATTGCTATCAAAAGTCGCGAGGCAAACCAAGATTTCCATCTATGAGTCGCACAACAAAATTTTGAATTAGATCTAATTACAGTTGCTTGAAGATAGCTCTGTAACAATGAGCCGCGTCTAGATGTAAGTAGCATTTGCTAATCCCAAGAACCAAAGTAAATCACTCAATCGGCAAAAGTGGCCACAACGATCATCGACGCAGTTTAGATATTTGCGACCCCAAAGTTCTGATAATTTGGAGAATTGTCCCTGAAATTCAAGCGACTTACCCCGCCAATGGGCGAAACATCCACGACGAGGACACCTAAAAAGTACCCACCTCAAATAGGCCACCCTAAAAGGCAAAGTATATAAGAAACCAGTAGCGCCGTTTCGCATCTCAGTACAAGATCAACCTCTTATCAAGGATCTCCTTTGGCGATCTTTGAAACGGCGCAATGTGAACGATTGGACCCAAAAGGGTTACCTACTTGCTCGCAGCAGTCGCTACAAGCTTATAGAGCGTCGACCTCTGCTTCACAGGGCGTCCAACGGCCTCTCCTATTTTGGCAAAGCCATCAACATCGAGGTATTGACCGTGCTCTGCGCCGGCCGCCCGGGAGATATTTTCCTCCATGAGCGTTCCTCCAAGATCATTTACCCCAGCCCTGAGTAACTGCGAGGCACCCTTGACACCGAGCTTTACCCATGAGGCTTGGATATTTGGAATGGTATCCCGATAGACGATTCTCGCTATCGCATGGACCAAAAGCACTTCGCGCCACGTTGGTCCTCTTCGCGCCCTCTTTGTCAAATAGAGCGGTGTCGCATTATGGACAAAAGGAAGTCCTACAAATTCAGTAAAGCCACCAGTCCGCTTTTGAAGGTCGCGGGTGACCAACATGTGAGTAGCCCAATCAGCAGGGGACTCAACGGCACCAAACATCATCGTAACATTAGATCGAAGTCCGACCGAGTGTGCCACCTCATGTACTTCAAGCCACTGACTTGTATCTATCTTGTCGGGGCAAAGTACCTCTCGAACGCTATCGACCAGAATTTCTGCGGCTGTACCTGGGAGCGACTTTAGGCCAGCATCCATCAATCGCCTTAAGTAACTTGCCAAGTCCACCTCAGATCTTCTCGCTCCCTCAAATACTTCAAGGGCCGTAAAACCATGGATATGAATCTCTGGAATGGCTTCATGGATAGCCCTAGCTACGTCAACGTAAAAGTCACCGTCGAAGTTGGGGTGGATCCCACCCTGCAGGCAGACCTCGGTGGCTCCGATCTCTACCGCCTCTCGCGCCCTCGCTACGATATCATCGAGGGTAAGAAGGTAAGGCTTTCCACGAAGGTTCAGACTTAGGGGACCCTTTGAAAAACCGCAAAATCTACATTTGAAGGTGCATACATTTGTGTAGTTGATGTTTCGATTGACGACGAACGTTATATCGTCGCCGACGATCTCACGACGAAGCTGATCAGCCACTTGTGCGATCTTTCGGATCTCATAGCCCCTTGCCGAGAAGAGTCCTGTTATCTCCTCGAAACCAACCTCTTGTCCGAGGGTTACACCCTCTAAGATCTCATCGATTCGACTCTTTGGCAAGTGCGAATTCGACGTGACATTTACCTCAAATGATCGAGGCGAAGGAACTCTCTCGGGCAAATCACCGAGGAGATCAGAGGGTTCAAAGTTAGCTCCCGACGTCCAAATGGTTGACTTCCTTCCGATTTGGACTACTTCAGCACCAGTTCCAACAATTTGCGCCGCTGTGCTCTGTTCCGGCCAAATCGACCCGGGGTCGTCTCGTCCTAGCCCCTCTGCATCGCTCCTATCGAGTACCGAAAAGCAAAGTGCAGGATCAATAAATTCATCGCTCCGCTTAGCAAACTCTGGATATACCGCAAGACGAGGAGCTAGAGTCATCCCCTTTGATCTAGCTATACTCCGAAGAATTTCGACCTCAGGCCATGGCCGCTCTGGGTTGACGTGATCGATAGTTACAGGGGAAACTCCACCAAAGTCGTCGATTCCACACTCAAGTAGTTCAGCTATTTCTTCACTATCACTGAGGTTAGGAGGCGCCTGAAGGTGTATCTCAGGTGGTAGAACTAGACGGGCAAGGGCGATCGTAAATTGATGTTCTTCTGGAGTACAGGCCTCAAACTTTGCCATCGCAGTCTTTGGCTTTGGAAGAAAGTTTTGTATGATCACCTCCTGAATGTGGCCATACTCTCTATGAACTCGAGCTATGTGCTCAAGGGCTTCGAGGCGGTCTTCAACACTGTCACCAATTCCGACCAATAGACCAGTAGTAAAGGGGATCTTCAATGCGCCAGCGGCCTCGACGGTGGCATAACGACGAGATACACGCTTATCTGGAGCGCCCTTGTGGGCGAAGAGGTCGTCGCGCTCGGATTCAATCATCATCCCCTGTGAAACCGAGACCTTTGCCAACTTTGCCATCTCGATGGCGTTTAGTGCCCCCGCGTTCACATGTGGAAGTAGTCCCGTCTCATCGAGGACCAACTTACACATCGCAGCTAGATAGTCAACCGTTGAGGAGTATCCTCGATCTGACAACCACTCTTTGGCCTCTGGGTATCGGTCCTCTGGCGCCTCGCCAAGGGTAAACAGCGCCTCATGGCAACCGGCAAATGCACCCCTTCTGGCAATCTCTAATACTTCGCTCTCGGATAGAAATGGGCTAACCAAATTTGATGGAGCGGTCGCAAAGGTGCAGTAACCACAACGGTCGCGGCAGAGGC
The DNA here is from genome assembly GCA_021841935.1 of Actinomycetes bacterium. GTDB lineage: Bacteria > Actinomycetota > Acidimicrobiia > Acidimicrobiales > Acidimicrobiaceae > Acidithrix. Next base: position 64,210 of record JAKCDL010000009.1, read on the forward strand.
GAGTAAGGGGAATGAAGACTTTGGGTGAATATGTGATGCGATTCCCATAGTAGGCGCGCCTCTTCTCCAATGCCAGCGCCTTTATCTCCTTGAGGGTTAGCTTGAGAAACTCATCGGTCACGTTCTTTTCCAATCCAATACCCGTGCTCCAATGTGCAACGACTTTGAAGCTGTCAATATCATCTATCTTTCTTTGACTTGATACTACTACCAATAGGCCATCAGAGACTTAATTGAATAGTTCGTTATCAAATCAATTGTGTCCAACTGAGAACCTCAGAGTAGCGCAATCCCCTGCCATCCGGTGGCTTGGAAAATTCAAGGTCAATAGTTGGAGATTCGTTGCATACTTTCGGAAGATAATTCAAATGGTCTATCTAGCGACGATTACGGGCTAGTGGTTTCACAAAGATTTTCAGTTCGACTTGCCCCTAGGGCCTACTTGATGATTTTAGAGATGAAAGCAAGTCGAAATTAACGATAATTTCAGAAACTTTTACATCTCGCATTAAAAATAATGAAATTAGTGCTACTGTCACATATTGTTATGAACCGAAAAAGAATACTGTCGTTTCTTAAAGTTGCTTCGGTCGTGTCGCTTCCGATATCACTTGCGGCTTGCAACGGAACTTCCTCATCGACTGCGACAACCACCTCTCAAAGCACATCTCTCAGTACAACGACCAATCCTTCAACTACTTCGAGCAATAACTCCGCCTCCAATGCGACATCAGTTCTTTCGTTGTCACGCCTCACGAGCATCAAAAACTACAGCTTTACACAAGTAGTAGGAAATGGAGGGGCATCTTTGACGATGGTTGGGTTAATTCATAGCCCTACTAACTTCGAAATATCTTTAGGCTCGACTCACACGATCTTCGTGGGAGGACAAGCCTATGAAGTACTTGGCCCTCTAGCTCCTCAGAAGATAAGCATAGGTCCTAACTACTTCCAGCAACAAGGAATTATCGAGGCAGCAAATGAATTCGTAGACTTTACCAAAGCTCATGGAGTAACAGTAGAGAAGACCGGAACGTGCACAGTAGCCAATATCCCTGGAACAACCTATACCGAGGCATCTCCATCCAACGTGACGATCCTAAAGATCGAACAAGTTGCCTGCATCTCTAACTCAAACGGTGCCCTGCTGAGCATCGTCCAACAGGCCTCTGGAACCGCATCACCCACCGGTAACGGACAAAGATTCAACTTCCAAATAACCGGCGTAAATAACGTAGCGCCAATCGCCCTCCCGTAACGGACGATCACTCACGATAAGTGGCAGCGACATCTAAATAGCTGAAACGAATGACAATTGCACCTCATTCAAGGGGCGCACTCGGAGGTAGCTCAAACTTCTTATCTTCACCTCGATACAACTCTTCCCATGAGGGAAGCTTTGGGGTAAAATCAAGGCGTTCATTCGATTGGCACCTCTCAAATTGAACCTCAACCCCTAATGTTGTCAACTTTATCGAATGAAGTAGTCGAGACTGAGCAAGAGAAAAAATTCGAAATTGAAACGGTGATCGTCGGTGACCGAAATTGCCTTCTGCCATCCATTGTCGATCGAAGAACTGCAAGCATATGGGGCAGACGATCTTTGATAGAAGGATAATTACTATCGATACTTGCCGCCCTCTAGATGCTCAACTACCCTCGATATGCAAATGGGTCATCGAAGCGGTACATCCTGGTAATAATGAGTATTGGAAAGATCAGCCACGGCGCATTATCCAATAGCACAAAGTAGAGGTGAGGTGAGGCGTGCGGCCCCCAAATCTCTTCACTCAAGATAATCACAACATTTGTCATCATGACCGACGAGTAGATAATCGCAGGAATCCTTATCCACTTTCGACCTTTGATGAACGAGTAGATCCCGAAGAGGTAGAAGGGGCCAAAGAACAGTGCATCGATCCAAATCGTAGCCTTCCACCAAACTGGCCTCGCCATCAATAGAGGATCGTAGGTCTTGCCATAGGAGTGAATAACCGAAAGAAAGATTGACGGAGGCCATATCGGCTGCTTGTAGTGGTAAGGATTCGCAATTACAAGTTGCTCAAGGTCAACGATGTAGGTAATAAAAAGAATATTCACAAAGAAGAAGATCAATATCGCGACGTCGATCTTGCGCTCCTTGAGGGGCTTTATCTCTCCAGCCGCCCTTTGCGCCGTCACCTCGGAATTTAACAAATTCTCCTCCAGCCCCTCATCGACGTTACACCTCACTCGAGACACTAACCGAAAATAAGAACAAGCGAAAGGATTTTCGCCAGGAATTCAAGCAATCGAAACATTTATAAAAATCTCGAAGAAGACTAGGGCAGAAGAGAAGGGTGTGCGCGATAAGAGATTCTCAAGCGATAACAGCCCAACGAAGAGCACCTAGCTGGCGGACCAGGGCTCGAACCTGGAACCTCCTGATCCAAAGTCAGGCGTTCTGCCGATTGAACTATCCGCCAAAGTGCATCATTATTCTAGCGACAAAGACGACGACTATGCACCCCTCTCGAAGCCAGGATAAAAGCACAATTTGACATGGCTATTATGGTTCATCCACCGCATCTTCTGCAATTAGCTCCTTCGCACAGTCGATATTCTTAGCGATATGTGCTTTATCTGACGAAATAGCTGCTAGTTTTGATCAAACTATGGGATCACTTATCAAGAAGCGTCGTAAGCGCATGCGTAAAAAGAAGCATAAGAAGATGATGAAGGCTACGCGCTGGCAGCGAAGGGCTGGCAAGTAGTTATCTTTGTTTTCAGGGGGGCACGATAGGGATATCCCTATCGTGCCCCCCTGCTTCATTTAAGCGCCCCTTCAACTACCAAGAATTTCATACTTACCCCTCCTACGTTGTAATTTACGATCTTTCCTCATAAATGGAATGAAGTAAGTGATTACTTACTTATAATAAAGTAAGTAATCACTTACTAGGAGAGAAATGGAACGGGAAAAGAAGATCGGCCTGGTTATAGCCACCACCGGACTTGCACAATTTATGGCCGCACTCGACAACTTAGTAGTAACTACAGCTCTGCCAACAATTCGCCAACACCTACACGCAGGACTATCCTCTCTGGAGTGGACCGTTAACGCCTACACCCTCGCCTTTGCAACGCTACTAATCGCCGGCGCCGCCCTTGGCGACAAGTTCGGACGCAAGAAGATATTTCAAGTTGGCATAGTGATATTCACAGCCGCCTCCGCCTCAGCTGCACTTTCAACATCTATTACAACGCTCATTGCTTCGCGGTCGCTTCAAGGAGTCGGAGGAGCGCTTATGGTTCCACTAAGTCTGACACTACTCTCAGATGGAGTTCCGCGGCAGAGGCGAAACTTCGCACTTGGAATATGGGGCGCCTTAGGTGGCCTCGCCATTGCTATCGGACCTCTAGTTGGCGGCGCGATCGTTCAGATTGCAAACTGGCAGTGGATCTTTTGGCTAAACGTTCCCACGGGCATCGCTCTAACAGTTCTTACTACTTTTGCCTTCAAAACCAATTCCAAGCTTCCCAAACGACTTGACCTAGTCGGACTTTCCCTGGTTACAGTGGGTCTCTTTGGGCTAGTAAACGGAATAATAAATGGATCGTCGAAGGGTTGGACGAATCAAAGCGTCATAGCTTCATTCGTCGTCGCCTTGGTCTCTCTAATAGCCTTCGTGGTAGCAGAGATGAGACTAAGAGAACCAATGGTTCCTCTTAACATCTTTCGCAGCACCAATTTCACTATCATCAACACGGTATCGCTTTTGATGAGTTTTGGCCTCTTTGGCTCAGTCTTCTTTCTATCTCAATACTTTCAGCTAATTCAGGGGCTCTCCCCCGTCGCCTCTGGAATTCGCATACTTCCTTGGACCGCAATGCCAATAGTTGTGACTCCATTTCTTGGACGTCTAGTCACAAGATTCGGCGGTGAACGCCTGGTTCAAATAGGTCTCTCCCTTCAAGGAGTAGGACTTGGTTGGATCGCTCTTGTAATAGGAGTTAGAAGCTCATATCCGACGCTCGTTGGTGCCTTCGTAGTGGCTGGAGTTGGGACGGCTCTCTTCTTCGTCCCCACCGCTTCGATCACCCTCGAATCAGCTGGCCCCAAGATGGAGGCGATTGCATCGGGCGTCAACAACTCACTTAGAGAGGTTGGAGGTGCACTCGGAATTGCAACTTTAGGAGCAGTCTTTTCGAGCTTTGGGGGATTTCGAAGTCCAGCTGCATTTATCGATGGGCTAAGGCCCGCGATAACCGTCGGAGCAATTCTCTTAGCTAGCGCCGCTCTTATTACAGTCAAGCTACGGAGGCAACATTCGGTTAATCAGGATACCAATTTGACTACAGCAACGTCGGATGATCTCATGATGATCTGACCGAGCCGAGATGGGGAACATAAAGCTCGCGTACCAAATTGGTTCCCGTCGTCCATTGGAGCCCAGCTTTGCCCGGTAGGTTGCAAGGCTGGGCTCGAAGGTAGGTATCTAACCAAAAAATCTGGTACAAAAGTCACGAGAAGAACTCTTCACCGACCACTAGCAGAGCTAGTCAAGCCCAAAATTACTACTGCTTGACTCGCAACTACCTAGGGGGTAGAACGAGTAAGGAAAGGCAGCCTTAGATCGGCTCACCAAGTTGAACCTCGACACATTCGCACGCAAGATAGAGGTTCGAAGGGTCATATATGTCAGAGAAGTAGGCCATTCGGACTCCATCTAAATCGCAGTTTTTGGTAAGGGCTGTCTGCTTATCCGAAATTCGATCGAGAACATGACCAGAGACGAAGTAGGTCGAACCTGAACCAGCCAGAGAAGGGGTGATAGAGAACGTCTCCTCGATACTTCGTCGGAAATTTACTAACCGCGGAGAAATTGAGAGAGCTGGACCTTCGAGATCGTTAGAAAACTGTCCCTCTTCAAAGTCGAAAGAGTCTCCTCGATCGTAAGAACGATATACCTCAGGGGTAGAGATTGTAATTGGTGCCATAAATAGCGTAAAGCAACGGCCAACCTCAGCCCCTTGAACCCCTGTGGTAGGCGAAAGGATAGACACCACGTCGCCAATTCCACTCACCCTAGATCTTCCTCCAAGGAAACAAACTGGAATATCTGCCCCAAACTTCGCAAGGCGCGCTACGTAGTCATCTATAGAAGCAAAGCGCAGTTCACTGTCGATCGACCATAGGTAACGTCCAAGTGCACCAGCATCGGCCGATCCTCCACCGAGGCCTCCACCAACTGGTATCCGCTTCGAGATCGTCGCCTCTAAACCAAGTTCAAAGAGAGAAGCTACCTTGTCAAGTAGATTCGACGATCCGGTTGGCACTTGACCAAAGTCAAAGCCAAATTTAGATAGACCACACGGATCATCGACCTTAAAGTTAGAGGCCTTGGAGCTTGCCCGATCAAAGAGAGCCCTAACAGTGATCAAATCTCCATAACTCAACATCGTCATCTCGGAGTCGATAAAGTGGTAACCATCTTCTCGAAGTCCAGTGACCTTAAACCCTAATGTCAGCTTCGCAGGGGCAAAGAGGGAGATCATAGCTCGCCCCGTCTAGCACCGGTGATCTCGGTCGAGACTAAGCCAGCTTCGACCGCTCGCCTTCCAATTGCTAACCAACTTGCCACATCTAAAGCCTCAGGTCTCATAGCTCCATCGATACCCGCAGCGGTCAGAATCTCTAATTCGTCCCTCAAGGTACGTCGCACCATCTGTCGCCTATTTCCAAATGCCTTCTTTGCCAACAATAGTGCCATCTCAGTCTCGGCTGGGTGCATATGACCTGGAAGACTGCGATCGCTTCTAAGTTCGATGATCGAAGATGTAACGTTTGGCTCTGGGAAGAAGACCGACGGAGGTACATCAAAGAGAATTCGGGCTGAAGCGAAGAAGGCCCTCTTGAGTGACGTAAACGAGCTGTTCCTATTACCAGGGTCACTACTTAACCGCTCAGCTACCTCTTTTTGAACCATAAAGACCGCTCTTTCGGCGACCCCTGCACTTTCGGAGATAATCTTTAAGATCAATGGAACCGAAATGTTATATGGGAGATTGCCGACGATTACCTTGGAACCAATACCTCTCATAAAGTCGGCGTACTCGATATCGAGAGCATCGCCATTTACAATCGTGAGGTTTTCTACAGATCTCGCACCAGCCAGCTCCACTAGCTTCTTCGCGACAATGTCGTCCTTTTCTATAGCGACCACGCGATCTACAATGCTAACGAGATGAAGTGTCAAAGAACCGAAGCCAGGTCCTATTTCGACGATTGTTCCATCTTCAAAAGAGACGCTTGCGCTAGCGATCTTTCGGGCGAATGAGGGGTCAACTAGAAAATTTTGTCCAAGCGAACGCTTTGGCGACCCTCCATCGAGTCCTAGTAACTCTCGGATATCACTCTTAGTCAACCCGCGCTCAGACAATCTCTATAACCCTATCCAAAGATCCAAAGCAATTAATCTAGCTTCCGGCATTGAGTCAAAGGCAAATCCCACCCATTCCTGGGGTGGGATCTTTCAAACCTAACCCATCGAAACTCTTACCAAGAGATCGATACGTATATCAGGCCATTGCCCAGATAGGAGAGTTGACTAAAGACACTCGGAGACAGATCGACGATCCGACCCCCTACGTAGGGTCCATGGTCATCGACTACACAGTGCGCAACTGCACCGGAGTAAAGGTCAGTGATCGTAAGTAATGTACCGAATGGAGCCATTAGGTTCGCACAGGTACCAGGGGCACTTCCATACCAGGAAGCTACTCCAACGACACGATGAGTTGGAGATTGAACAATTGGGGGCGGCGGAGGTGGGGGCGGAATCCTCTTATACCTTTGCGAATAAGGCAGATAAAGAGTGTTTACTCCGGTGTCATTTGTCACAGGAATTACTTGATCTGCGTCCGACAAAGTAACCGAACTTGAAGTAGCAACACTCGTGAATTGAGTAGTTATTGGAGCTACTTCAGCACCGCTTATCGAAGTGAGTGACTCTGCTTTGAGCTCTTTTTGAATCTTGCTCCATCCCTTTTCAACGCTCGAGGTCGAGGCGTATGCAGGCATAGATGTAGTAGACATTTGGAGAAGTTGTAGAGATAACAAGGTTGTGCTAAGACCTATCGGCAATACGACCTTACTTCTCCAATTGCTTTGATAGGACATTTGATTACCTCTCGTAACAACTGGATCGGATTGTGGTGTGTGTCTAGGGTTTTATGCTCAACTTTCTATAGGGTCGCAAAGATGCCGATGTAGCGGCACTTTAGTACGAACTTGGCACTTGTTTTTATTTAGCTGCTGTCGATTTCCTTGACTTAGCTCAAATGGTTTTGGCGCAGTTGACTCAACCTATTAGGGAGCTGGCTGCTAGTTGCACTCTGGGGACGCACACCAAATTGACGGGGCATCCGCAACTTTGAAATATCTTATCATGAAGGGCGTATAAGAAAGTACTTTTACTGAATTTATATCTTTGACGTCGAATTTTGTGAACCGACTAAAGAGTCGGCAATAGCGAAAAAAAGGTGAGAGCATTTTGGGTAGTTGCTTTAGCAAACAAATCGACGTCAATACCCTTCAACTTCGCTATAAAGTCTCCAGTTACCGAAACTAAAGATGGATTGTTTGGCTTTCCTCGAAATGGGGTGGGTGCCAAATAGGGCGCATCTGTCTCGACGATCATTCGATCAACAGGGCAGATCTTGGCTGCCTCTTGATTTTCAACAGATTTTTTAAAGGTAACAACTCCCGAGAAGGAGATGACCATGTTGTAGTCGAGCAACCTTTCTACCTCGCCAGGACCACCGGTGAAACAGTGGAGCACGAACCGATGATCTCTGAAGTCGTCTAGCACCGCAAAGGTGTCCTCCCAAGCATCACGAGTGTGTATGACTATCGGAAGGTCGTACTTAACTGCGCTCTCTATCTGGGCTACGAAGGCTTGCCGTTGTACCCGACGATCGCAGTAGTCGTAGTAGTAGTCAAGGCCACACTCGCCGATCCCCACTAAAAGGTCAGAGTGCTCCTCCTTGGTAGCGGCGATTAGTTCGTCAAATTGGAGGTAGTCGCCTCCTTCGACTTCGGCACCATCGTGGGGGTGGATGCCAAGAGTTGCACCCACTATAAGCTCTGGGTTGGACTCCTTTACTCGCCGAGCAACCATCGGTGACCTTCTTGAGGTCTCCATAGTCGTTCCAATGTTAATAAGCCCATAGACATTACGTTCGCGAAGCTTTTCATTCAGGTCGCTCGTATCAACGTCAGCCTCAAGGTGGCAGTGAGAGTCAAACCAAGTCATTTTGTCAGCCTTCAATTCTAGGAAAGAGGGGGGCCGCCTTCTCGATTATCGAGCCACCAACGTAGCGTCCGACCTCTAGTTCACTAACGAAGTTACCTTCGATAACTTTCGCATCTACTCCGATTGCCTCGAGTATCTTAGGAGAGGCACTTACTAAAACCGGTGAAAGCGCTACCGCGGCCAACCGAATTATCTCAAGAAGGTCACCTAGTATCGAGGAGAGTCTCTCTGGATCCTTCTCTTTCCACGGAGCATTCTCTTCAATGAGAACGTTTGCATATCGAACCATAGCAGCTATCTCCTCTAGAGCCTTAGAGGTCAGATAGCCGTTCATGTGATCTTTAAACGAGGAGATGTGGCCATCGAGAACTGCCCGATCTGCTATCTCCCCGCTATAGCCCGGTGTAACACCACCTAAGTTTCGAAAGACGATGTTGGTAACGCGAGAGAGCAGGTTACCAAGGTTATTGGCTAGTTCAACGTTGTACCTTTGTTCTAAGGCTTCAAGGGAAAAGTCTCCATCTGATCCAAGAGAGTACTCTCGCATCAAATAGTACCGAACGGCATCAACTCCGTAGATCTCAGAGAGCGACACAGCATCTACACCGTTGCCCCCCGATTTAGCCATCTTCTCACCCTTTACGAGTAGCCAACCGTGGACCAGAACCTGCCTTGGGGGTCTAAGTCCGGCAGCCATCGTCATAGCTGGCCACCATACGCAGTGAAATCGTTGGATATCTTTGCCGATCAGGTGGTGGGAGTTCTCCCATCTCGCCTCAAACAAAGGGTCATCCGAACCATATCCGATGGCAGTCAGATAATTAATCAGTGCATCGAACCATACGTAGCAGACGTGGCTCTCATCCCAAGGAAGTGGGATTCCCCATTTGAGCGATACTCTTGAGATCGATATATCCTCAAGGCCACCTTTGACGAAGGCAGCCGACTCATTCTTTCTAAAGTCAGGAAATACAGAGTCATCTACCTCTTCATACCACTTAGTGATCGCCTCGGTGAAGGCCGACAATTTAAAGAAGTAATTCTCCTCCTCCATAACCGTGAGTGGCCTCTTGTGCACGGGACAATTCGAATCTATCGCTTCGGTAGCGGTGTAGTAGGATTCACACGAGACGCAGTAAAGTCCCTCATACTTACCCTTGTAGATATAGCCGTTATCGTAGACAGCCTGCAGGAACTTTCTTACCGCAACACTATGGCGCTCTTCAGTAGTACGGATAAAGTCGTCGTAACTTATGTGAAGACTAGCCCAAGTCTCCTTGAACTTATTTGCATAGCTGTCTGTCCAGTCGCCGACGTCCATACCGGCCTTGGCAGCTGAGTCAGAGATCTTTTGACCATGTTCGTCTGTGCCCGTCAGATACAGGACCCTCTCACCGAGGCCCCTGTGCCACCTAGCAAAGACATCTGAGTTGATCATGGTATAGGCGTGGCCGAGGTGGGGTGCATCATTTACGTAGTAGATAGGGGTAGAGATGAAGTACTCAGATGGCGCGCTGGTCACTAATGATGCCCTTCAGTTGAAATCGGTACTTTAACAATCTAAAACAATGCAGCTAAAAATGGTTACTCATCGAACTTTATAACTTCGTTCCTCTAACCTCGCGGCACAGATCAGGGAGACACTAAGTCACAAGGTAGAGTCTATTTCCTCATCGCTATCCAGGTTGGCTGACCATAAGAACGAAGGCGACCACCACTAACAACTCAACCCCCACAATCGCCTTTTGGATCCCAACCAACGTCTTTGCATCGATCTTTTCATCGTCGAAGAGAGCCCTTCGGATCAACGCCTCTTTGGGCCAAATACCTATCAGACATAGCCCGTATGCGATCAAGTAAGAGGTTACGGCTCCTTGAAACCAAAGATGGCTATAAAAGTTCGAGTTAGGGCCAGCTAAGAACATGAGAGTTACTCCCAAGGCCAAGGTAAGCGGGATTACAACCTTTGAAAGCGCCCTCCCCTGTCGAAAGAATGCAATACCCTCCTCTTCCTTGCGGGCCAACTTTGGAAGGTAAAGTCCCCCAATCGCAACGCTACCGAATCCTAAAACTGCGCTTGCCGCATGTAGAAGCAAAAACACCACGTACAAGGGGGCATTAGGATTCAACGCCACCTCCAAGGGGAGCTAGCTTGAGGTATGCCCGGTTTACTATCTGGCTCGCCTCGTCCACCTCATCTGTAGTTAGATCCGGTGAAAAGGTAAAGCGCAGTGCGCTGCGAGCAAGCTTTGGCTGATAACCAAGAGCTAGAATAACGTGGCTTGGATCGAGCGCCCCTGAGGCACATGCTGCCCCACCAGATGCATATACCCCCATCGAGTCGAGAAGAAACAGCATCTCTTCGTTCACCGTCCCGGGAAAGAGCAGATTAGAGATAGCCGGTGATCTCGGAGTATCAGATGAAATAGTGGCCATGATTCGACTATCGCTTGCGAGAACCGAATCTTCGAAACGATCTCGAAGGGCTTGCACCTTTAGATAGCTATCATTAGTCTTCAACGAGGCTTCAGCAAGGGCGAACGACGCAGAGACTGCACCTGCCAAATTTACTGTACCTGGTCGAATATCTCGCTCTTGGGCCCCGCCAAGCATAAGCGGCTTAACTTTGGCACCTTCACGTACGAACAAAATTCCCACACCCTTAGGACCGCCAAACTTATGTGCCGAGAGGGTAAAGAGGTCGCAATTTGTAATCAGAGTCTTCAAATCGAAGTAGTTAGCACTTTGAACCCCATCGCTGTGAAAGAGTGCTGAGGTGTACTTCTTCACCATTCCGCCCAAGATCTCAACGGGATTTATGACTCCAATCTCATTGTTGACCGCCATAATAGAGACGAGTTTCAGGTGATCGCCATTCTCTTTCAGCAACCTTCTAAATGCATCCCTATCGATGGTGCCGTTGCTAGTGACAGATAGGACACTCGCCTTTCGGGATAGAGCCGGCGCTAAAACCGCCTTGTGCTCAATTGCAGTCGTTAGGATATCGCCCTCAACATTCAATGCGATGTTGTTAGCCTCCGTTGCAGAGGCTGTGAAGTAGATTTCAGATGGCGACACTCCAAGTACAGAGGCTACACGCTCCCTAGCACCATCTAATTCTGCGAGTGCTTCACGCGAGTGGCGGTGGTTACCCTGTGGGTTGCCAATATAGTTACTCGCAATTCGAAGATACTCTAAGAGTGCCACTTCGCTCATCTTCGTAGTCGATGCATAGTCTAGATAAATACCCACAACAACAATTTAGCGAAGAAGTCGCTAGCCTTGCTTACGCCCTCCTCAGAAGGTCGTAGACTTCACCCCTCTCCATCTTTAGGACCTTCGATATTCTCTTTGCCTTTTCCGATGTCGTCAAATCAGCATCGACAATCAAATCAAAGACCAACTGTGCATCTGAAACACCCTCTTTAGCGCTCTCGATAGCCATTGCATCAATCGAAACCACAAACTCTCCTCTAGGTTCGGTAGTTTCAAAGTGATCTATGACCTGATCTATCGAACCTTCCACCACCTCTTCGTACAACTTGGTCATCTCTCTGACAACCGAAAGCGAGACGACACCAAGTTCAGCAAGGAGAGGGAGGATCTTTCTCAAATCATGCGGTGCAACATAAAACACGACTCCATAATCGAGAGATTTTGCACCCTTTAGAATCTCTGCGATCTTCGCTTTGGTGTTGGGGATGAATCCAACAAATACGTATCCGCCCGATATCGTCCCGCTTAGGGCAACTGCCGCCGACTCAGCCGTTGGTCCTGGTATCACCTTTACTTGAAATCCCGCTGCACGCACCCGCGGAGCTATCGTTGAACCTGGGTCCGATATAGCTGGCATACCAGCATCGGAGACGAGGGCTACTTTGGAACCAGATGCAAGGTAACTAATGACCTTTTCGATTGAATCGTCGATTTCAAAGGGCGAAAAGCGCTCTAATTGCCTCTTCTCCAATCCGACCTGGCGAAGAAGCGATGAGGTAACACGAGTATCTTCCGCGAAGATAACGTCGACCGAGGATAAAATCCATCTTGCGCGATAGCTCAGATCACCCAAGTTGCCAATGGGAGTTCCGACCAAGTAGAAGGTAGAGGAAATAACTTCCTCAGCGCCTGTGCTCAACCACTTCCAAGCGTCGTTTGACAACTCTTCATCTCCTAATAGCGCTGGACTTTTGCTTCACATTGCCCTGTTGGTGAAGCCAATTATGGAAGCCTACCCCAACATATGGCCTCGCCTCTCCTAATTGCAACGGAGGTATCGGCTATGACCACCTTCGTCGAAGGTGAGAAAAACAACCGACTATTCGACCCGGAACATATCACTCTATGACTTCAAAGATATCGCCGAGTGCTAGCCGAGAGTGCTCTGCGATCTTTTGAGGAACTATGAAAGTCTCCTTCATCGCAATTACGAGAATCGGAAGAATCCCCGGACGGTGATAGCGAAGCGAGGTGATCGAGCCGTCTTTCCCTAAGCGAACGATAAAGACTCCAAAATCTAGGCGTAAAGCTAGCAAAATCGATCCTCTGCGTAAGAGGGTCGACTCATCTCCACCAAGTTCACCCCGATCTTTGATGACCAAAGTCAGCCGACGTGATGAGCGATGTAGACTTGAGATAACGTGATCAGATCTAACCAACCAAGCCATAAACCTCCCTTCTCACTCGCCTATATGAAATAGTTACATCAGTGAACAGATAGCAATTTCAAGCGCCCTCTCGAACTAAATCTATCGCCTTGTAGCTAGCCTTAGACATCACATCTGCTAAGCAACCTAGCCTTCCCGAGGCAAATCAATCCGAGAATGCTAGTTCACAGGAGGCCATATAGATCAGGGTGACGACGACGCATGTAACCCTTTTCGACTTGAAGACGAAATTTATGGCCAAGAAAGTCGACTCCCACATCGATACTTCGGCTATCACGCCCAAAAATAGCTTCGTTGTATGGGAAGGTCCAGTAGTCGCTTCCAAATACCCCACTCTGTCGAAGTATCTTCGACCCCTCCCCTTCATCTACCAAGTCATCACGCAAAAGGGCAATGATCGGAGTTGAGTTTTCACCGGCCCGTTGACGCACGATCGAAAAGTTATACGTCTGTGGACCCCACTTCTCGTAGGGGGGAAGGTCAATCTTTGATGAGGGCCTTGGAGTAAGTGGAGAGATCTCAGATTCATCTCCTACAAGAAATATAAGATCTGCACCCTCTAGGGCGACGACTCTCGTCTCGATAAATTCACTAAAGCTACGGGTATCGACCACACCGACCGAAAGCGTCAAAGCACTATCCGAGGCTACTGCTTCTTCGCCAACTTGAGCAAGATGTACCTCTCGAACCTCTCCACATCGCAGGAGGTCCCACTTCCCGCCGTAAAAGATACCAATGCCTCTATCACCATCAAGGTCAACTTGTGTGGCACCTATAAATATTGCCCTACCACCTAGGCCGTCTCCAATCGATCGTTGCTCATTATCTGGGCGCAAGCTATCAACTTGCATGGAGGAGCCATCGACCATCGATGCTTCAAGTGCATCGAAAGCGCTTTCGATCGAGGTCTTTCCATCACCGCCAATCACTGAGATGACCCCAATGGTTGGGTTATCAAACGTTACATCACCCTTGGAAAGGGTTAAGGCTTGGCCCTCTTGTAGCAGCTTTGGCCAATTTGCTGAAGCAAGTTCGTCGTGCCCATCAAAGATGAACAATTCAATCTCGACGTCGCTAGAGATTGGAGTCGGCCTCAGAGCTCGCAATTTCAGCTCTCCTCGAGAAAAGGTCTCCGTTCCCAAGAATAACCTCTGTTCAATCCTCCTAAAGGGTCGCCTACCCGCCTGAAGGTCTGCACTTACGAGCCCCGATCCAGTGTCAATAGCTGCCAAGATAGAACCATCTGGTGCGATTATCGACGAACCGCCTGAGAATTGAACACCCTCTTCAACACCTGAAAGATCTGCACAAATCAGGCTTGCGCCGCTTTCAATTGCTCTAGCCCACCAGTTCATCGATGGTGCCTTTTCATCTACCCAGGCAGTCGGGAGACAGATGATGTCAATTGGAGTGGTCAATCTGGAGTAAGCGACCTCTGGAAATTCGATATCGGCGCAGATGACTACCCTAACCCTTAATCCTTCAACGTCAAAGTCAAGTGGAGCCATACCTCCACTACTTGCCCAAAGTGAATCAGCGACGTAGAGGTGACTCTTACGGTAGCATCCAACGATTCCATCCTCATCTACGACGACGGCGCTATTGTAGAGAAGCCCCGTAGAGGTGTCTGATTCAATCATTCCGAATACAACCTTGGCCTTGCTCCCACGAAGGTGCGAGATGATCTCGGAAGTCGTCTCGCCGGTAACAAATTCAGCATATGAAAGCGCATCTCTACGATCTTGGTGAAGGTAGCCAGTCTTAAATAACTCGGGCAGCACGATTAGAGAAGAACCCTCCTCGACCGCTCTCGATAGGTACGCCATTGCAGTTGCCATGTTGGCGTCAGGATCGCTAGATCTTTGTTCGATCTGAATTGCGCTAACCCTCATAACATTCGACTCCATTCGTCCCTTCGACTCATAATAACGAATGAAAGCGAAAAGCTCGAATTCAAATAAAAGATGTAGCGGTATCCAAGAGGCGACTCAAATCGTCCTAAGTTGTATCTTCGGTTAACTAGCGCCCATCGCCTGAGCCTGAGCCCAGGTATAGGTAAAGTCAGAGGGTGTGACGGTACCGGTAATATTCAACATCAGAGCAGCCTGTGAGTAGAGTCCGCTCGCCGCAATGCTGTAAGCCCCCATTATCCAACTGGTTCCAGCAGGTGTCGCTGCAAGGATGTTGTCACGGTGGCCCCAACAATAAGGCGACGTAGGGCTCTGGCAGTCGTAGTTGAAAGAGTTGTACCCATCGTCGTACATCCAGTCGAAGATTGACGCCGCCGATGAGTAGTCATCTGACCATATCGATACCCATCCATACGATCCGGTTACACCCGGAATTGCCTCATTTCTATAATTTGGGTCGGTGTAACTATTAGCTCCAATCGAAGCGTCACTATTGAGCTCGTTGACCATTCCAACAATTGGAGCTAGCCCTCTATCGACTCTTTCAATATCTATCAGTACAAATACTTGTTCGGCGGGGGTTAGATTGTTGAAATTACTTGGAAGGTTCATCGGAGCTAATCCCTCGAGACTAGATCTCGCACTATCGATAGCCGCTATAGCAGAGCTGTTACAGCTTGAATAGGTTACCTGATAACAAGAGACGCCAAAGCTAGGGCTAGGTGTTGTGTTGGCTGAAGGATTGCTAGGTGGCAGAATCGGATGTGCCGACGAAGTAGTTAAGACCGAAGGAACTGAACCGACGTAAGAGGCGTCACCAAAGGCGAAGATTCCACCGTCAGAGGCGACCAACCAGTAGCCTTTGCCATCTGGAGTAGATGCCATTGAGACGATCGGTCGGTTGAGTGTCATCGATCCGGTAGAGCCATAGAATTGGGCGTCACCAAAGGCGAAGATTCCACCGTCAGAGGCGACCAACCAGTAGCCTTTGCCATCTGGAGTAGATGCCATTGAGACGATCGGTCGGTTGAGTGTCATCGATCCGGTAGAGCCATAGAATTGGGCGTCACCAAAGGCGAAGATTCCACCGTCAGAGGCGAC
>JAKCDL010000009.1:80191-97624 GCA_021841935.1 Actinomycetes bacterium
CCAACCAGTAGCCTTTGCCATCTGGAGTAGATGCCATTGAGACGATCGGTCGGTTGAGTGTCATCGATCCGGTAGAGCCATAGAATTGGGCGTCACCAAAGGCGAAGATTCCACCGTCAGAGGCGACGATGTCGTATCCCATTCCATTAGGTGTTGGCGAGATAGAAACAACCGGAGCAGCTAAGTTTGCCTTGTATCCGATCGCTGCAACCTTTCTAACAGAGGTCGAATAATGCGCAACATGGGCAATTGAAGTCGCCATCGAAGCAAAAAGCGCAAATGCAACTGCAAACGCTAAACGCCTCTTCAAACCACCTAGAGTCAACTTTGACAAACTATCCCTGCCGCCTTAGATTACCAACGATACCCTAAAGATAATCGGGAATTAATTAGGGTAACGTTAGGACGAACTTACTTTCTTCAATTCCCATTTGATGCCAAACCTTTCATGCGAAGATATAGAGAGCTAGGATCATCGTAGGCAAAAGGAGCAAAGTGACTCAACTCTCATACGTAATGCACGGAGACCTAACCGCGCCAGTGGTAGTTATGATTCCTTCACTTGGAACGAAGAAGGAGATGTGGCAAAGCCAAATTGAGCTTCTCAAACCATACTGCCTGGTAATTGCAGTCGATCACCTAGGTCACAGCTTCGTTGGCGATGAAATTATCGGCGGAGAGTATTCGGTCCGTCGTGAGGCCGATGCAGTAGTCGAGATACTCGATGAATTAGAGATCAAATCGGCGTCGATCGTTGGCCTCTCCCTAGGTGGAATGGTAGCACTTCAAATCGCTATCTCCCATCCATCCAGAGTGGAAAAACTTCTCGTCGTAGCGTCAGCCCCGAAGCTTGGTAATGGCAACGATTGGTCCAATCGTGCAGCGATCGTACGTCGCGATGGAACTCGCGCACTGACCTCGACACTTCCCGAGAGATGGTTTTCACCTAAGACACGAGAGGAGAGGCGGATAGTCGTAGATGCCGCCATCTCGATGGTTGAATCGATTTCGGATGAGGGATATGCAAGGTGTGCAGAGATGATCGGTGGATGCGATTTGACGAGTGATATCGAACGGATCAAAGCACCAACGTTGATAGTCGGAGGAGGTCTCGACCAAGTAGCTCCGCCAGAGGTGCTCTTTGAACTTTCAACAAAGATTGCCGGGGCTCACCTCGTAATAGTTGGTGGAGCGAACCACATCGTCAACCTCGATGCGCCCGAACAATTCAATAGCGAGTTGTCTAACTTCATTCTGGGATCGGCATTTGAACGTGGTGATAGAAAAAGGCGCCAGGTTTTGGGCGATAGCTATGTAAATGCCTCAAATTCAAGGATTAACGACCTCAATCGGGGGTTCTTTCGTTACGTTACAGAAGGACCTTGGGGTGACTTTTGGACGAGGGGCGTACTAGATTCTAAGACGCGATCGATAGTAACCCTTAGTTGCCTTCTGGCCTCACATCTCCTCGAAGAGTTTGAAATACACCTAAGAGGCGGAATAAACAATGGCCTTACCGAGGATGAAATAGGTGAGATCATGATGCAAGCGATCCCCTACATCGGTGTCCCTAGAGTCCTTTCGGCGATGAAAGTCGTAGCCAAGGTTCTAAGTGAAGATCGCTCCACGTGGTAGTCCAACAAACTCTCTAGGGAGTTGATTTATTCGATACTAGACAAGGAATGGTCAGTGACTCTTCGCATCGTATCAGGAGTAGAGGTAGCAGTCACCAAAGAGGTTCTTTGGAGCTATCTCATCGACTTCGAAGATCAACCTCGGTGGATGAAAGATGCAGTTGAGATAAGGGTAAAAGAGCGTAAAGACGAGATCGTAGGAACGGTATTCGAAACCCTCACCAAAGTAGGTCCGCTAAAGACCTTGGACGTTATGCGTATCGTGAATATCATCGAATATCGCATGATTGAAATAGAACATAGAGGACTAATAGGCGGCAGAGGATTCTTTGAAGTACACGACTTCACTCCAGGAAACTGCTTGTTCTATTGGATCGAAGAGTTGGACTTCCCATGGTACTTAGGTGGGCCAATTGCAGAGCAGAGCGCAGGTTTAGTTCTTCGGAAGATCTTCCAGCGGGACCTAAATAACCTCCGCGATCTCGTAGCCAAAGAAAATCCTCAACCAGCGAAGTGAATCTTTGATGTGCTCACCGTTGGCCTGAAAACTGAATCAAAAAAATCAGGATAACTCAACGTATCTCGCCTGCTACGAATTGCCCCGAAGCAACACTTGGCTTTGACTAGCTAACCTTTGCTGAAGGATCCCAACTGCCACGATCGCCCTAGAAAAATCTTTTGCCAACGCGAATTAAATTTCGGCGCGCCTGTCCAAAGCTTCACCAAAGGGAGTCGTTGGAGTTACCTCATTGCCAACCAAGAGCAAGGCACAACTCAAATACAGGGTTTGAATGAATTGGTAACTCCGTTGTCAGCTTTGTAGAAGCTTGAAGATTTAGACACATGGACACGGTGCATAGGACTGATTGACACGTTGGAATCATGCATCTACAGTCGCAAAATTACTGGCCTACCCAAGTCTCCGGCCCATCATCGCACATTCGTCACACCTAAATAGAACCCTCTTCAACGAAGGCCTTTAGGTTTTGCAAGGTCTTGGCCATAGCTCTACGGTTGTTCTTTGGTGCACCCATGATCTCTAAGATCAACGGACTCTTTGCACTTCGGTAGTCGAACTGCTCAGTAACTCTCGCTGTTCCATCTTCGCCCTCGGAGATCTCATATCGCCATATATGACCACCAAAGTGACGCCAAGCAATCACCCTACCCTCGTCGAATTCGACAACCTTATTGGTTATCTTGTACTTGGCGCCGATCTTCATATCCATTCGAAATTCAGCACCCAAGCTGAGACGCTCTGGAGCCTCGATAGTGGCCTTTACGCTCGAGGAACCGTCGATTACTGGGTGTTTCGATGGCGTTGCCAAAAGATCAAAGATCTGAGCCGCACTTGCCCTTACAACGATTGACTCTTCAACGACCCTCTTAGTCAACAAGACCCTCCAAAACTCCAACGTCATTACTAATGCCATCAAGTCGAAGTTTCTTAATTAAATTCCCTGAAGATAGATCGATCTCTCTGGACTTGCGATCACTCTCTCACCACAACATCTGATCATTTGGCGACTTATTACAGTCGTCATCTCTATTTTCACCCCACTTCGAGGCCTAGCCTTAGATAACTTATCTATAGCAGCTGAGAGATGGGGACATTAATTGAGAAGGATCGGGAGCAAGGTCGACCTTTCAAGTGGGGTCGCACGGGAACGCTACGAGAAGTACCTCGAATTAATCGATAGATTTGAGCAGATCCAAATGGTCGCACTCGAGGGCGGTGGCGAACGCTACATAAAACGCCACTTAGAACGCGGAAAGCTATTGGCCCGCGATCGAATCGAGGCGATACTCGATGAAGGGAGCTACTTCTTAGAGCTATCGACCCTAGCTGCCTACGGTAGCACATACTCAACTGGGGCCTCAGTCATCGTCGGAATCGGAGTCGTAGAGGGCGTCGAAGTCCTATTAGTCGCCAATGACCCAACGATCAAGGGGGGTGCGACCAATCCGTTCTCCTTGAAGAAGTCGCTACGCGCCCTAGAAATTGCGAAAGAGAACCGTCTTCCCGTCATCTACATGGTCGAATCAGGTGGTGCAGATCTTCCAACTCAATCTGAGATCTTCATTCCGGGGGGAGCAACCTTCAGAGACCTAACCCAACTCTCCGCCCTCGCAATTCCAACGATCGCCCTGGTATTTGGAAACTCAACTGCAGGAGGGGCATATCTTCCTGGAATGTGCGACTATGCGGTTTTGGTAGAGGATAGAGCAAAGGTCTTCTTAGGCGGACCTCCTCTGGTCTACATGGCAACCGGTGAAATCTCCGACGATGAATCACTTGGTGGCGCACGGATGCACAGCGAAATATCTGGCCTTGGCGACTATCTCGCAAGCGATGAACTCGATGCCATCGCAATTGGACGCGAGATAGTCGAGTCTCTTGGGTGGAAGAAGCTAGGGAAGGAGCCGCGAACCTCATTCGAAGAGCCGCTCTTTGATATGGAGGAGATTTTAGGCCTTATCCCCACGGACTACAAAGACCCGTTAGATAGCTACGAAGTCATCGCGAGATTGGTTGACGGATCGCTCTTTAGCGAATACAAGGCCTTATATGGCACCAACCTAGTCTGCGGCTTTGCCACCATAGCCGGCTTCGAAGTTGGAATTATCGCAAACCACAAGGGTGTCATCTTCTCCGAAGAAGCCAAAAAGGCCACCGAGTTCATAATGATCTCAAATCAAAGAGAGACTCCACTTATCTTTTTGACAAATACAACGGGGTTTATAGTTGGCAAAGCTTACGAGGAGAACGGCATCATCAAAGACGGAGCAAAGATGATAAATGCCGTGGCAAACTCCAAAGTACCCCATATCACAGTCAACACCTCCGCCTCCTTCGGTGCGGGAAACTACGGAATGAGCGGTCGAGCATTCAACCCTCGTTTCGTATTTTCTTGGCCAAATGCTAAAAGTGCTGTAATGGGAGCTGCACAACTAGCGGGGGTGTTATCGATCGTGGCAAGGGAGTCAACTCCCAAGGGTCAGGCCTTTGACGAAGAGGCAGATCAGATCCGTCGCCAATACGTTGAAGATCAGATCACAAAGGAGCAGGAGGCGTTCTTTATGTCGGGTCGCCTCTATGACGACGGAGTGATCGATCCAAGAGATACCCGTAGCGTACTTACAATCGTCCTATCAGCAATCAACTCGAATACCATCGAAGGAACTAGGGCATATGGCGTTTTTAGAATGTAACCACAACAACTCCATTCGACCTATCAAGAACCTACTTATCGCCAATCGGGGAGAGATTGCTTCGAGGATCGCAGCTACTGCTCGAAGTTATTCAATCTCACCTAGAGGCATCTTCTCAGACGCAGATAGGTCACTTCGATATCTCGATACGATGGATCGAGCCTATGGAATTGGCGAGAGTCACCCATCGACGAGCTATCTCAATATCGAAAAGGTCATCGGTGCAGCTATTGCTATGGAGTGCGATGCAGTAGCACCGGGGTATGGATTTCTCTCCGAAAACGCCCCCTTTGCACAAGCGGTCATCGATGCTGGCCTTACATTCGTTGGCCCACCTCCCCGAGTAATTGCAGCGATGGGATCAAAGGCTCGCGCTAAGGAGATCGCCGAGCTCGCAGGGGTCCCAGTCCTAAAGTCTGTAACTATCTCAAGTGAGACAAAAGTTGACTCTGCCCTGGTCGAAGAGGTCGTCAACTCTATCGCAGCACCCTATCTAGTAAAGGCAGTGTTTGGTGGAGGCGGGCGCGGAATGCGACTTGTGCCATCGGCAAACGATCTGATAGGCGAAATTGAAACCGCCAGGCGGGAAGCTCTCTCTTCCTTTGGCGACGCAACTGTATACGTAGAAACATACATCGAAGAGCCCCGCCACCTTGAAGTTCAACTGGTAGGTGACCACTATGGAAATGTGGCGACTCTATTTGAACGGGAGTGCTCAATTCAGCGCCGCTTCCAGAAGGTCATTGAGGAGGCACCGTCTCCCTCTATAGACGACCGAGTAAGAGAGCGCCTCTTTGCGGCGACCAAAGCACTAGCTGGAGCAATTGGGTATTCAAATCTCGGCACAGCTGAATTTGTGGTAACGAGAGATAATGACTTTTACTTTCTCGAAGTAAACACTCGAATTCAGGTAGAGCACCGTGTCACCGAGGCGATCACCGGAATCGATCTAGTTGGCATCCAACTCGAGATAGCAATGGGCTATAGCTTGCCCAGAGCACTTCAGAACATAACCCCGGTTGGCCATGCGATTGAGGCTCGGATCTATGGAGAAGCTACAGACCAAGGCTTCATGCCTTCATCTGGGAAGATCAAATCAATCGACCTCGACCACTTTGACGTAGTCGATCAAAGTTACTTTGTCCAAGACGAGGTGTCGATCTTCTATGACTCAATGGTCTCAAAGGTGGTATCGCTCGGAAGAGATCGTAACGAAGCAATTTCAAAGTTGGCCTCTGGCCTCCTAGCCTCACATGTGGCAGGTATCTCAACTAACATCGATCTCCTTCGAGATGTAGTGCGCGACGAGAAGTTCAGAATCGGTACTGTATCAACTAATTATTTGAGCTCCTTAGTTGAAGATCAACCAAGGGATAGCAACTCCAAATTCGATGGCCTAGAGGTCATCGCTGCAGCTGTCTTCTTTATCGATCGAGCAAGGAGTGCTAGCGACTACTTCAAAAATCTACCGCTATCCTTTAGAAACCTGCCGAGTAAGCCACTTAGCATCACCCTCAGCTGCGGCGAGGGTGAGATAAAGGTTCAATATCGTGCCACCCGCGAAGATCATTTGACATTTGAATCTGAGATTGGCGAGGGGGAGGCCTTTCGATTTGCGATAAGGCAAAAGACAATTTCACTTGAAAGATCTGGTCTTCGTTACAATTTTGCCTTTGAAGCCCGTGGCGACATCGTGGTTATAGCATCCCAAAGGGGATCCTTTGCCTATGAAAAGACAAAGATCCGCCAGAGTAGTCAAAAGATCTCCGCCGGTTCACTTACCACCAAGATGGCTGGAACTATCACAAAGGTAACTGTCACTATCGGAGATGAGGTAAAGGCAGGAGATACCGTTGCGGTTATTGAAGCGATGAAGATCGAACAACCGATTGTAGCTCCCGTCGATGGCGAAGTAGAAGAGATCTACGTTACCCAAGGTCAACGAGTCGATAGAGGAGTTGTAGTCGCAAAGATTGGAACCTAGCAGCGCTCTTTGTGAACATTGGGATAGACAAAAGGCTCAGGGAAATGACTAGCTGAATCGCCAACCTAACGAAGCTATGGCGATTCGGCAACCCGACGGCGAGCACAGACCACAATACAAAATTATCCCTTCCATCAAAAAGACGATTAGGGCGAATCGAAATCGCAAGCAGAAGGTGTAAAGGATCAAATGATGAACGAACCAAAGAACAGCTACGAAGTGCTTCTTAGAGATCTTCAAGATGAGACCGCCGAGCTAATCTCACTGATGGATCGATACGACCTCGATATATTAGGGGTTGAGACACCTGCAGATGGATGGGATGTCGCGGACTCCATAAACCACTTGACCTACTTTGATCGAGCCCTAATTACCGCCATTAGCGACCCAGATAAATTCAACGTAGAAAGAGAAGATCTGATACGCGGTGGCACTGACTTCGCCACTCAACTAATGCGAAAACTAGCAAAAGACAAAGTGCTAGAGGCATTCAGAGAAGCTCGCGCACAACTAATAGAGCACCTATCAAAGGTCGACCCCAAGGTCAGAGTTCCTTGGTATGGCCCAGATATGTCAGCGATGAGTGCGGCGTCGGCGCGGTTGATGGAGACCTTTGCGCACGGCTTAGATATCTACGATGCTCTAGGACAACAAAAAGTTTTTACGGACCGTATAGCGCACATCTGTTTTCTGGGTTGGTCCACGATATCCTTTTCATTCGCAGTAAACGGACAGGCACCACCAACTCAGGGCTTCTACCTTGAACTAGATCTTCCATCCGGGGCAAAGTTTACAAAGGGCGATATCGAAGCCCCGAACCAGATTTCAGGAAGTGCTATCGACTACGCACTCGTAGTAACCCAAAGGCGAATAGCTGCAACCACCGACCTCTCGATTGTCGGAGATCAAGCATTAACTTACATCAAGTATGCACAAGCCTTCGCGGGTCCCCCATCTTCTGTTGATGAATCTCGAAGAAGACTTGATAAGGCATAGCCTTTGGAGTTTTTAACTCATTATCGCTTATGAAGAGGCTCGATGTACCTCGTCATGGATGATTTATTTGAACAAGATTGCTACAAAAAGACAGGTCAAGGGTGAATGATGTCGCGCAAATCGGTAAGAGTAGGGAACTTCTCGGGATTCTATGGTGATCGCTCAGATGCACTAGATGCGCTTCTAGAAGGCGAAGTGGACTTTGTTACCGGTGACTTTTTAGCAGAACTTACCATGTCGATTTTGAATAAAGCGAAGCAGAAGGACCAAAGCCAAGGTTACGCTAGGACGCTACTCCCCCAGCTCCACAGAAACCTCTCAAAACTTGCCGAAAGGGGAATTAAGGTCGTAACAAATGCAGGAGGAGTAGCTCCGCGTGCTCTCGCCGAACTACTCAATAAGACCATCGCGGACTTGGGCTACAAACTCAAAGTTGCTCTCGTTGACGGCGATGACCTCCTCGGAGCTAGGAACAGCGCACTTGAAGAGCTTCGACACTTAGACGTAGGTAGCAAGATCGACCTTGATGGCAAGGAAGTGATAGCGGCAAATTGCTACCTAGGGGCCTTCGGTATCGCAAGAGCTTTAGATCTCGGAGCCGATATCGTAATTACAGGTAGGGTTACCGATGCAGCTCTCGCGATGGGGCCTGCTATCTCCTACCACCATTGGGGGCGCGACGACTACGACCAATTAGCAGGAGCATTGGTAGCTGGTCATATCATCGAGTGCGGCTCGCAGGCTTGTGGTGGCAACTACTCATTCTTGGACGAGGTAAAGGATGAGGGACTCTTTGGCCTGCCGATCGCTGAGATACTTTCAGATGGCTCATCAATCATTACCAAGAGTGCAAACTCGGGGGGATTGGTCTCGATAGGAACCATCACCTCGCAGTTACTCTATGAAATCGGCTCACCGTTCTATCTAAATCCAGATGTAATCGCCGACTTTAGGACCATCGATATCACAGAGACCGCCGTGAACGAGGTTACTGTAAGCAAGGTGAAGGGATATCCTCCCACCGAAGATCTCAAGGTCTCGCTCCTCGTTGACGGCGGATATAAAAACTCGATGACCGCAGTAATCACCGGCCTCGATCCGGAGAAAAAGGCGGAGTTGCTCATAAAGCACCTAAAACTAAAAATAGACCTTAGCCAATTTGACTCCTTTGAAACTCAATTCCTTCCCGGCGCAAAGGCAAATCCTCAAAGTAACGAGGAGGCAAATTCCTATCTAAAGATCTCGGTCACCTCGAGCTCTGAAGGATTGGCGGGTCGTACTTTTTCTAATTCAATCGTCGAACTAGCTCTCTCTAATTACGCCGGCTTTCACGCCACCACGCCACCGACACCTGCAACTCGCTTCGATCGCTACATACCGGCGTTGATCAATCGTCAGTTAACGACTGAAACGATGAGTTTTATAGGATCGGTCAACGTCTCCGAGACTATTGGTCACCCATTGGACTTCTCTACTATCTCCGACTTGATGGATCTCGAAGCCGAAGAAGGATCGGTAAAAGTCGGCTTTGAGGGAGGGGTTGACGATAATGACTTCGTAACTGCACCCCTTGGTTCAATCGTCGGTGCGCGCTCAGGAGACAAGGGTGGCGACTGCAATATTGGATTATTTACCAAAAGTCGTGAGAGCTACGACTGGCTAGCAAATTTCCTCACAGTCGAACGGTTCAGCAAGCTCTTCCCTGACTTTGGCAACTTCAAAATCGAACGCCATCGCCTAGATAACATCTTTGCATTGAACTTCGTTATCCATGGTCTCTTGGGCGAAGGGGTGTCATCTTCTAATCGCAGCGATCCTCAGGCGAAGGGGGCTGGTGAGTATGTGAGATCCCGGTTGGTTGCTATTCCTTCGATGCTTCTAAAGTAAGGCATAAATCTCAAAGGAGCCCCGCGGATCAACTAGCACCTTAGAGGGGACGTCATCCGGACTCTAATCAGAGATCCGAGGGCACATGGGAGCCCATGGGCTGGGTAGACCTTTGATAACACGATGGCTGTAATGCTCATTTGAAGAAGAAGCTCACGCATCGAAGAGACTACGACACCAGCTAGGAGACGAGAGTCGAGGTCTTCAAATTGACCCAATGGCGCTACCGAGAGAAGAGACCCCCCCCCTTTTTTTTTGAACCGTGGAACTTTACCAAATGAGTACAAAGCGTTTAGCCACCTTATCCGAGATGCTTTGTTGACCACGTCTTAAGATCTCTCTCGGTAAGCAATCCCCAACAGTCCCTTGAAAAGCCTTTCGACTAATACAAGCGGTAACGGCGGCCGTGCGATATCTGTAGTTAATTACCATTTTCTAAAAGCTCATTTCTCCTCAACGGAGATCGTTGGCCTTTATCGTTTAGCTCCTATGTGAAATTGTCAAAAAGCGCAAAAATGACTACTTCGATAAGTTAGTCTTTGGCATGAAAGAATTTCTAGACGGTCTAAAGAGTATCGGCGACAAGGCCAATTGGTTGGTAGATGGTCGCCGGAGCCTTTCACGATTTGAATCGATCTCTCGAGTCAACAATCTCGTTGGTTCGCTGCAAAGGCGCGAAATCTTGGCCGATGACCTAATCGCAATCTTTTCTTTCAATCGCGTTGAATATATGGAGACTCTTCTGGCGGCTACCGTTGGTGGAGTTAGGTACACCCCCATTAACTGGCACTCAACAGCTCAAGAACTTAGCTATATCCTTAGTGACGCGGCTCCAAAAGCTCTATTTGTCGATCCCGCATTGTTCGAAGTTGCTTCAAAGGCGATCCAACAATCGCAATTTAGCGGGGTTGTCTATGCCTACGGAGACCTCGTCGATGCCGATGGCATAGAGATAGTTGATTACGAGGCAGCTATCGAGAGTGGCGACTTACCCGATGACGTGGATGAAACTGTCTTTGGAACGCCAATGTTTTACACCTCCGGTACTACGGGAAGACCAAAAGGAGTCCGAGGAAGCCTACTCCCACCAGGAACTACGTTGGCCAACTTTAGCGCAGCGTATAACTCTCGAATCGGAACCCCACCCCTAGGCGTGACATTGCTCGATGGACCGATCTATCACTCAGGGCAGTGGCTATATGCATTCTTACCAATGTTGGCGGGATCGTCCACGGTGATTCAGGGTAAGTTCGATGCCTTGGAGACCCTTCGAGCAATTGAAGGGTGGAAAGTTACCAATATCCATTTAGTGCCGACCCAGTTCGTTCGAATCTTGAAACTAGACGAAGAGTTGAGGAGCTCCTTTGACTACTCTTCGTTGGTAAAGGTTTGGCATGGTGCAGCACCGTGCCCGCCAATTGTCAAATCTCAGATCATTGAACTCTTTGGCAACTGCGTAACTGAATACTATGGTTCAACAGAGCTCGGCGTCAACACAATGATCTCCGCAGATGAAGCGGCCAAAAAACCGGGGTCAATTGGGAAAGCAGTGCCCGGCGTCGAAATCGCAATACTAGGCGAAGATGGCGAACCACTACCACCCGGTACTCCAGGAATTATTGCTACAAGATCTCAACGAAGCTTTTTCTACCACAACGAACCAGACAAAACTAAGGCGACCAAGATTGGTGACAGCTACTCCACGGTTGGTGATGTCGGATACATAGATGAAGATGGTTATCTCTTTATCTCCGATCGCAAGATAGACATGATTATCTCAGGTGGAGTAAATATCTACCCTGCTGAGAT
The DNA here is from genome assembly GCA_021841935.1 of Actinomycetes bacterium. Taxonomy (GTDB): domain Bacteria; phylum Actinomycetota; class Acidimicrobiia; order Acidimicrobiales; family Acidimicrobiaceae; genus Acidithrix. The sequence goes on from JAKCDL010000009.1 coordinate 91,715, forward strand.
AGAGGCGGTTATCCATGGACACCCAGACGTTCTCGATGTAGCGGTAATCGGTATTCCAAATGATGAGTTCGGTGAAAGCGTCCTTGCGTTGGTGTCACCAGTAGATCCAAAGAAAGCCAACGAAGCTCTTGCTACCGAACTTATCAATTTATGTAGGGAAAACTTATCTGGTTTCAAGGTCCCGCGAAGAATAGATTTCGTAGGTGAGATTCCTCGTTCGTTGGCGGGCAAGATCCTCAAACATCAGATCCGCGCGCCCTATTGGTCAGACACGACACGCAAAATTTAGATAGACGTAAAGTCCCTGAAGCTCTCCCGGGACTCCATAACTTCCCTTCGTCTATTCGGACGTTGGTCGAAGCCATGGATCGTACAGAAATGCAGATTGCGTTTATTAACATCTCGAAATTGACCAATTCTGTGCTTAGCCAAAGGTTGTATAAACCGAAGCGGTAGTGATCCGTCGAAGAGTCCGCTTCACTCTAAACCAAACGGAGAGGCTTTGGTTTATCGCTATTTCGGTGAACTCGATTTTGTCTGCCCCATCTCCCGGTTAATTATCTCCAAAGTAAATGGGGGGAACTGTTCGTTTATGGTACTAATCCCAAGCAACGTAACAAGCGACCCTAAAGTGATCGGCTTATCTTTCGATACCATCCCTCAATTCGTCCACACCTGTGGCACAAGCCCTCGATTTACACCCTACCAAAACGTACCAGCGTCCTAATTTCCGACTTCTATCGTCACCAGGTCACACACTTCTGACGATAAGCTGCTCAGGGAAAACACAACAATTCGCGGATCACTCGCTTTAATGAAAATAATTTGAGGGGATATCACTGAGATACCGATGCGTATTCGTAATTTAACTACCGCATCGCTCTTACCTAATCTGCTAGCTGCACAGCTTATGGAAAAAGCCCGAGACGCCGCGCAATATCGGTTGGCGACTGCGCCAAACCGGTAGCAAGCAACTGTTTATCAGCACTCACGAGAGGAATAGAAAGCGACTTAGCAGCAGCACCCCATGCTGCATCGTAATAAGTGAGCCCAAATCGCTCGCCAAGCTCGGCTGCCTCATGCAGCCAACCCATAGTCATGTTCAATGGGGTACCACAGATAAGAAAAAGGTCCATAAGTTGATCCGCAACTTGGGATCCGCTCCACCCGAGTGACCGAAGCAAAACGTTACCAACCTCGTAGAAACCAAGATCAATCACATGGACTTGGACCTCCCCGACCAGAGAAGCGTCAAGAAGAGCTCTAGATGCTGAAACTTCGGATTCTCCGTCGCTATGGAACCACTTGATGATAACAGAAGTATCAATTAGAAGCGAGGTCAACGTCGAGAGTCGCGAATCTCACGAACAACATCTACTGACTCAAATCGACCAGCTTCTATAAAGCGACTTCTGGAGCGGGCGATCGCTTCGGCTACGACATCTGGATCGCGCCGCGACAACTCTCGTCTAGCCGCTACCGCTAAAAGCGCACTTCGACTTACGGACCTTCGCTGCGCCTCTAAATCAAGTTCCTGAAGCAGCTCTTCGGGTATGGAAATCATGATTTTAGACATACTCCAATTATATCCAAAATTATTGCCAAAAAGCCTTCTCGAACTTATAAATGCGATCGCCTTCCCTTGCAGGCGAAGATTTCTTCAACGGCATTTCTTTATCGCCACGCTAGCGACATTCACCGAATTGGACTACCGCATATCTAGTCGCTTTGAACCTTTAACAACCCATAAGGTGCTACCTATCGAATGGAGACGCGCTAACAGACGGTAACTAACATGCCCTATATCCTTCCACAAGCGTGGAATAGCCTTCAAGTACGCCATCTATGGGCAACGTCGTATTCACAACGCTTGGATCAATATCTATCGAACCCTAAACCTTCGGCAACAAACGATATCGGCGAGACGCTCTACTCTCCTCAAAAGAAGTAAGGTACAACTGGAAGTACTCACCAAACAGAGTCGCTCAGTCTTTCTCCATTTACCAGCTTGCTCATATCTCTTTACGGAGACGAAGATTCTCTTCAATGAGATCCGGTGTAGTCTTACGGTAAGCCTTCTTTGCTCTCCGAGCGTTGTAGAGCAAATTATTGACAGTCGCCACTTGAGATACTGAAACTCATTAGCTACCTGCTTAATGGATCGATTTCCAATCTCTAAAAGTTTGACTGTGTCACTATTTGAAATCTGAATCAAACTTTCTACGACTTATCAACGGTGCGTTGCCTCTTTTGGATGCAGTTGGTCCATGACTACCATTCTCCTTGGATTTAGGGAGAGTCGTGTCGCGTTTAGTGACAAGGTTCAGCTACCCTTCGCTGGCTCTAAGCTATCGAGCTCATGTAGAGCCGCTACTACTTTACTCTTTAGTTCCGCAGGGTACCTTTTCATGTCAATTCCATCTTCGCCCTCTTAGAAATAAAAATCAAGTTGGGTGACAACTTCCTTGGCAGAGAGGGATCATCTTCGAGCCATTTACGGACTATCAGTTCGTATTGACCTAACTTAGGTCGAGTAACTGAAATTCGACTTCTCTCCGGCGGCGTTGCATTCATTAGAGCCCGTCTAACTACTCTTCGATGAACTTTAAACTTATTTGCAGCTCCTCTAATCGAAAAGCCTTCTTTATTTACCGCAACTCTGATATTCTCGTAGAGTTCCACCTATAGCATCCTTTTTCTGTCTTTTGAGTCATTTTTCATAAACTCGATGATAGGAATTCATGTGTCTAAGAGTGGGGCCACTTGCTCAAGCTAACTGGGGCCAGTTTGGTCCGTTGTTTCCAAAAACCAATAACCCCGTGCGTTACGATGGCGATAGGTTGCCAGCGCGCCGTAGGAGGTAATGATATTTATTTCATCGCGGTAGTAGCAGGTTCAAAGTAAGGTTCAATATCCCATATAGTTCTGTAGGTAACGATAATCATTTCATCGCGGTAGTAGCAGAGGCTGTCGAGCCTATGGTCGAAGATGTAGCCTTGTGGCAAACGCGAAGCGTTGTCCCCATAGCTACATTGGTTGGCGCCTATGGCAATAGTCCACAACTCGATCAGCTCTTAAATAGCTCGAAACTAATAGCTCGCAACTTATAGCTCGAAACTAATAGCTCGCAACCTGGTGAAAAGAATTCCCCAAGGCAGAACGGATGGTCGCTAAGACGCCATACATCTGAGATATCCCGGACGCGTCAACAAGCGTGAAAATTACCGCACTGCTGAATACATGCACTTATACCAGCTACAGTCCCCTAATAGAGGGGGTCTCTTCTAACAATATGGAGAGCAACTTATGATAGCGACAAAGCCACGCCACCTAGTTTCTAACAAATACCCTCTACTTCCAAAGAAAGGACTAATTAGGCAAACCGCAATCACCCTTGCCAACAATCAGAAAATGCCACGGCGAGCCAAACAACTAAAAGAAGTACTCAACCAAACCAACCCTTCTCACCCCTGTATGGAGATGGCAGGTTGGTTGAGGTGGAGATTGGTTGCAGATCCATAGAAGGTTGCATCACCATAGGCAAAGACTCCACCATCAGATGCAACTAACCAGTAGCCCTTTGAATCTGGAGTAGATGTTATTCCTACTATTGGTTTGTTGAGGTTTATGTTGGTAGCAGATCCATAGTAGGTTGCATCACCATAGGCAAAGACTCCACCATCAGATGCAACTAACCAGTAGCCCTTTGAATCTGGTGTAGATGTGATTCCTACTATTGGTTTGTTGAGGTCTATGTTGTTTGCAGATCCATAGTAGGTTGCATCACCATAGGCAAATACTCCACCATCAGATGCAACTAACCAATAACCTCTTCCATCTGATGTTGAGATGATTCCTACTATTGGTCTGTTGAGTGTGATATTTGTAGCAGATCCATAGAACTTTGCATCACCATAGGCAAAGACTCCACCATCAGATGCAACTAACCAGTAGCCCTTTGAATCTGGAGTAGATGTTATTCCTACTATTGGTTTGTTGAGGTCTATGTTGTTTGCTGATCCATAGAACCTTGCATCACCATATGAGAAGACTCCACCATCAGATGCAACTAACCAGTAGCCCTTTGAATCTGGAGTAGATGTTATTGCTACTACTGGTTTGTTGAGGTTTATGTTGTTTGCAGATCCATAGAAGCTAGAGCTTCCATAGGCAAATACTCCACCGTCACTTGCAGCTAATAGATATCCTTCATTTGGTACTTGAGAAGGACTAGATGGAGTTGTAGGTGGATTAGGGGTAGTAGGTGTTGTTGGAGGTGTAGAGGTTGAGGGTGTGGATGGAACTATTAGAGCTTGGGTTGTAGCGATAAGTTCTTTTGATGGATTTGAATAACCATTTGTATTGTGTGCCTCTACTTCGAAGTAGTAGGTAGTACCTGGGTTTAGGTTTGTTACTGTGCAGCTCTGTGGTGTTGTTGTGCTGGTTGATTTGCAGGCTATCGGAGTTGTGCTTAGCTCTGATCCTTGTGTTGTTGAGTAGTAGATGCCATAGGAGTCAATTGATGCTCCACCGTTATTTGTTGGCGGGGTGATAACTAGTGTTATCTGGTTTGTTGAAGGAGTACTACCAGTTATTGTTGGTCCATTTAGACGATACTGATATGCACCTATAGAGCAGTAACTAGCACCAGGTACAACTCTTGGATCTCCTACCTGATCTGTAGATGGAATATTTATCCCCGTTACTCCACCTATCGTTAGATCAGTTCCACCTGTACATAGCTGTGATGAGACTGGGATTACGCCATAGGCTGGAGATGGTGGGATAACTTCTATTACTTGGCTATTACCTATTGGGGTAAGGGTGGTTGGAAGCGTTATGGTCGTATTCGGAAATGAATTATTAGATTTACTCAAGGCACACGATCCATCACTATCTAAGTTGTAGCCAGCGTCGGTGATGGTGCCGCCGGAGTTATAACAGTCGCCCCCAGATTGCTGATCGGCGATGATGGTGGCTGCGAGGGTGAGATTTCCAGTGTTGTAGATGCCACCACCTTCGCTGCCGATGACAAAGCCTGAAAAACTAACATGTGAATTAGTCACCGCATTGGTAGAAATGGGACGAAAGCATGGGATGCGAGGAATTGTCACGCCAACCACACCGTTAACTACTGTATTGTGAATTGAGACAAAGTTTCCTGCATTGAATATGTTTCCACCGCTGCCTCCATTTCCATTTAGACCTATGCCATTGCCGTCTGTATTGTTAGAAATGGTATCGTTAGAAGCGAACAGACTTCCGCCGAACGCGTTGTAAATCCCTCCTCCATCCCCTCCGTCTTGATTGCCACAAATATTGCCATGAATTGTAGTATTTCCAAAAATGGTGTCGTTTGTGGCGGTAAGGGTACCGTTGTTGTTGATGCCACCGCCCACATCAGCCTTTCCATATTGAATCGTCATACCGCTGATCGTTGCGGCAACACCTTGGTTAACTGTAAAGACTGAGCCAGATAGTGATTTTGAAGAGGTTCCGCCAACGAAGGTTGAATTTGCACCTTGGCCCTCGATGGTGAGGTCTTTATCTACAACTACTGGCTCATTGAAGGGATTTGTAGCAGTAGATCCTTCGACCATGATTGTGTCACCGTTGTTTGCAATAGAGATTGCATTTTTGATAGCTGCACAAGGGGATGACTTAGAACATGTGTTGTTGTTGGTATCGGATCCACTTTGACTTACATAGAGGGTTCTTGCCGTAGTAACCGTTGAGATTGGTTGAGGTGGGGAAGATCCATCGTTGTTTTTGATTATGAGAGAGTTGTTTTGATTTGCAGTAAGACCTGTTGATGGAAGTGTGATTGTTAGTTGGGTATCTGAGGTTACGTGGTAGCTAGTAATTGGTGTTCCACCAATTGTTATTCCTGTTATTGCATTTGAGCCTGTT
>JAKCDL010000003.1 GCA_021841935.1 Actinomycetes bacterium
TTACTTCACCATGCTTGACTTGATCAAGATACTTACTTGCATTTTGACGGAGCTCTTTGATGCCAATCTTATTCACGGCTACCAAGTAGCACAAAATGTGCTACTTATACAATCCGTATTATCCCGGCACCTGAGGTTGCACAGATTTAGTGGACGTACTTAGAAATCGAAATAGCTCGCCGATGAAAGCGGTGTCATTCTTGTCGAAGGCGAGACGTAAATTCACCCTTTTGTTCAAGATGAGATGCTCACTCATAGAGTTCTAGATCCTGCAACGTTCGTTTCACAGTTAGCTAGTGAGCTATCCACCCTGAACGAGTTACTGTTCGCTCTCGAAAGTGATGAACGAGGATGCGTAGGAGCTGCCATCGTTTGACGGCAAACAACCACTTAGTGGTATGCGTGAAGAAAGCGCAAGAAAAGATAACTAGCCTTATGGCAATTCCGCTCGCTCTTATTTGTCTTCAAGCTATCAAGCCAAAAAGGCTTACCTGGTGGAAGCTCTTAGCATTGACGTAAATCATCACAACGATAAATTTATCGTCTCGCAGTCGGGTAGCTCTGAGCCGATCGAGCTACGTCCCTGGGCAATGACTTACTCAACTCAAAAATCGACCCTTCGGCCAAACTTCGTCGGTGGAACTAGGTTACAGAGATTGCAGTTGAAGAGGCCGGGCAAATCTTTTTACCAGACCACAACCCGAGGCGTCACTATCGACAAACAAACCGACAAGGGCAGCCCTTATTACGAGGTGACCGACGTTCGCCTCCTCAAAAGCCATCTTTTAGCTTGGCTCTTCGTTCGTAAAAACCTCAACTAAAAGCGTCTCTAGATTCAAATGAAAGTCACAGAACTCTTTTGAGAGAACCATCGAGCGCCGCGATGAAGAAGGACGGGGGCCCAAAGCCACCAGATGCGAATTTAGAGCGAACAACCCTTTCAATGTTGCTAGGGTCGCCACCTACAACGATACAGGAACCACCAAAGCCCCCGCCCACCATCCGCGCACCTTCAGCACCAGCTTCAATCGAACTTTCAACGATGAGATCGGTCTCTGGACACGAAACTCGAAATTGATCTCGCAATGATTTATGGGAGTCCAAGAGCATCCTCGCACCAGTTTTACCTTGGCTAAATTCGTTACGAACCTCTTCGACTCTCGCATTTTCTTCGAGAACATGCATCGCCCTCAGACGCAGCTCCACATCAGCTATAGTCTGAACCTCTTCAACGCTCGCACCCGAGATGAACCGTCGATTTAAGATTTCTGCCGCCCGTTCACACTCTCGTCTTCTCTCACCATAGCCACCTGAACTAATCGAGTGGTGGACGTTAGAGTCAACAACCAACAATTCATCGAATGGAATCTCGCAGCTAGAGTGGCTCATGGTCGAAAAGTCAATGAACGTTGCACGCCTTGGCATTGCAAAGCCGATGGCATAGTGGTCAAGATAACCGACGTTGGCACCGGCGTATTGTCCCTCGGCGCGATGGGCCAATTCAACAACTTCATCACGCGAAAGGTTGATATCGTTATGCAATGTGATCGCGTAGACGACGGCCAAGAGCAGCGCCGCACTCGAAGAGAGGCCCGATCCAAGTTGAAGGTCGGATGAGATAGAAATGTCAACTCCTCGGATTGGATAACCCTCATCAAGAAGGACCTTTATCCCTCCCAAGAGATACCTAGACCAACCATCAAAAACCGTCGTGGAGACTAGATCGTCAAGATCAATATCGACGATCGAGCGTTGGCCAGCAGACGTAGCGCGAATCTTTGTTCCACGCAGGCCATCTCCTACGACAACTGTAATTCCACGATCTATGGCTATCGGAAGTGCAAGGCCACCGTTGTAGTCAGTGTGCTCACCGATGTAGTTAATTCGTCCTGGCGATTCGATAGCGGTACTTGGATCAGTATCAAAGTTAGCTCTAAAAAACCCAACCGCATCCGAAAGATCAATCATTGCGACCCTTCCACCGCTGACGAAGCAACTCGGCCGCGCTCTCAGGAGCAACGTCTGAGATGAATGCGCCACCTGCAGATTCGGAGCCAGCGAGGAACTTCAACTTATCCGCACTTCTATGAGGTGGAGTGAACTCCACGTGAAGGTGCGAAAAGGGGTTCCACTCGTCACTACCATCAGTTGGGCTTTGATGAAATGCCATGATGTAGGGGAGTGAAAAGCCAAACAAAAGATCGTAATTCTTCGCCACACGTAAAAGCGCATCTGCGAAGTCCCGTCGAACGTCGATCGAGAGTGACGCCAAATTAGGTTCATGGTGCTTTGGTGCTACATGAACCTCATATGGATACCGTGCCCAGAATGGAACCCATGCAACCACCGAATCATTTTCAAAGACGATCCGCTCTCCACTTGACAACTCATCATTTATGGCGTCGCACTCCACGCAGGTGTGGTTCTTGGAAAAGTAATCCTCCGCTGCCCTCAACTCTTTAAGCGGTACAGGAGGAATGAATGGATAGCCATAGATTTGACCGTGGGGATGTGAGAGCGTAGTTCCGACCTCTTCGCCTTTATTCTCAAATGGCATCACATAGTCGATGTCGCTCTCCGCGCCTAAAACCTTCCAACGGTCCACCCATACGTCTACCAACATTCGTACTCTTGAAGTGGTTAGGTCCGAAAATGTTAGATGGTGATCGTCTGAGTAAACCACAACTTCACATCTCCCCCTCGACGGAGCAACGGGGTGAAAGCTGGAGGAGGGAACAGATGGGGCTGGAGCGGACAGAGAAAATGCAGGAAACCTGTTGTCAAAGGTGACTATTTCAAATGTCTCTCTATCGATCTCGGTCTTTCTGGCCCCCGACTTCGTCGGGCAGAGGGGACAAAAATCTTCTTTAGGCTTATAGGTCCTATCCTGACGGTGCGTAGCATATGTAACCCACTCACCCCTTGTAGGGTCATATCGGCGCTCAGTCATGGCTGCTACCAGCCTCTGACTTCGAGTAATAAGTTATGCGACGACCATCTGCCTTGAAATTGGTTTCACGAATTATCAGAGAGTCGATTCCCTGAAATTCAACGACATCCCCCGTCACCGTACCTTCACCTTCAATCTGACTATCCGCCATCACACTTTCTCCCGCTAACTACCCAAATACCCTGATCTTCAACTTCTATACGGCGGCCTAAAGCCACTAGCTTGTCATCTCGAGACGCTCACCCTCAATGCTTGCAACAGTGAGATCTCCGACTGAATCGGCAAGAGATATCCGTGCCTCATCTGTGATCCCTTCATCAGTTATCAAAACATCCGCTACGGATATTGGTGCGATGCGCGCCATCCCTATCTTTCGCCACTTAGTATGATCCGCTAATACAACGACACGACGCGCATATCGCAATAGTGTTCTGTTGGTTTGCGCCTCTTGAAGATTTGGCGTCGTCAAACCCGCTTCAGGATCCATTCCGTGAACACCTAAAAACAGAACATCTACAAAGAGCGACTCAATTGCGACATCGGCGACCAATCCTACGAGAGCGCCCGATGGGGTAGGCACTCCCCCAGTCATGATTAAAGGCAACGACGGAAACTTATCATGCAGCTCAACTCCAAGGCTGAGGCTATTTGTTACTACCGTAACGTTTGGAACCGTTGGTAGCAACTTTGCAAGGGCCCACGTCGTCGAACCCGCCGATACCGCAACTGAATTTCCGGGAGCGACATATTTGATCGCCTCCCTAGCGATAGCCGCCTTCTCGGTGGCCATCTGCAAAACCTTCACCTCAAAGCCGGGCTCTTCCGCGCTCTTATCTGAAACGACAGCCCCACCATGAACTTTAACTAAAAGACCGGACTCTTGCATCAGGTCTAGATCTCGTCGAACAGTCATCTCAGAGACGCTGAAGAGGTCAGCTAGTTCAACCACCCGAACAGAGCCTCGATTTCGAAGCTCCTCGAAGATTCGATTACGTCTCTGGCTAGGTATCATGGCCACCACCAGCCAAAACTTCTAGAAAGACCAAACCCATATCAACCCCTACCTAAACGTCCTCAAGTACGAGGACATCGTATGGCTTCAAGCTAACCGCTTCTTCAAGTACCCTTCCCGAAAGAAGATCTCGTTGACGATGATTTAATGAAAAATCAACCTCAACTCCATGATTTATGACAAAGGTGTACTGGCCACGCTCAACGACCTCTACCTCTTCCGAGGCTGACCTTTCGAATTTATCGCCGAGGAGTCGCTCAACTACGATGTCGAGGAAGTCATCTTCGACTTCAGTTGCAAGATAGAGCGCTCGTCCTCTACCGAAACTATTTTCAAAGAGGACACCACCCTGTCCAACCCCTAGTGAATCGACTCCAACCTCGTCGTTCGACTTGGCTAACACGCTTGCAGTAGTGGGGCTAACCACCTCGCTCCAAAGAGTTCCCCTGTGGATAGTGGGGCTATTTACAAGTGAGAAGTCAAATCCGTCACCCGGCCGAAGTGGAGCAAACTCCTCAACTAAGACTCCAAAGAGGTCTCGTAGATATCCTGGATAGCCGCCAAGAACGACGTGATCGTTTTGATCGACGATCCCAGTGAAGTAGGTCCCAAGAAGCGCACCTCCGCCGTCCACATATGAGGTTAGAGACTTTGCAAAGTCACGATCGCAGAGGTATAAGTTCGGCGCTACCACCGCCTTGTACTTTGAAAGATCGTCCTTCGGCGAAACAAAGTCACAAGTTATTCCCATTCGCTGAAGTGATCCATAAAACTTTCGAATAGAGAGCAGGTAGAAGATGTGATCGGTTGGATGGCTGTCCAGTTCGATCGCCCACCAATTGTTCCAATCGAAGACTATCGCTACCGACGCCGAGACTTTAGCGCTAGCAACTCCAGATAGCTTTGTCAGGTCATCACCCAGCTGTTGAACCTCTTTGTAGATCCGACTTTCTGCACCAGCATGTGGCAACATCGCGCTGTGAAACTTTTCTGCACCAGCCTTAGCCGCGCGCCATTGAAAAAACATAACACCATTAGCGCCACGAGCTACGGCCGATAGGCTTAGGGCGCGCATCTGTCCTGGCTTTTTGACTCCGTTAATTCCCCGCCAGTTGACTGCACTTGGGGCCTGTTCCATCAACAACCAGGGCTCTCCCTCAGCGACCGATCTCGTCAGATCATATCCAGCAGCGGCATCTACATGCACTTGGGCAGCGTGTGGATCTGGATAACTATCCAATGAGACGAAATCCCCGACGCCTCTCCAAGCAAATTGATCTACGCCCTTGAAAAACCCCATGTAATTAGTGGTGATGGGCTTATCCGAATGGCCTCTGATAATCGCTGCCTCCATCTCATAGAGCTCTCGAAGGGAGTCTGAGGCAAAGCGATAATAGTCGAGCTGCTGCGTTGGATTTGCGAAAGTAGGCGCGATCCTAGGTGGATTTATCTCGTCGAAGCCTCCGTAAAGCTGACTCCAAAAAGCACTACCCCAGGCATGATTTAGCGCCTCAATGCCACCGTATCGCTTCTGGAGCCAAAGTCGAAACTTAGCTGCGCAGTTGTCGCAGTAGCAACGTGAGACGTGGCAACCGTATTCATTACTTACGTGCCACATCTTTAGCCCCGGAAAGTCGTTGTAACGAATAACCAGCTCTTCAACTAGGCGGGATGCTGCGCTCCGAAAACTCTCTGAATTAGGGCAATACGTCTGTCTTGCGCCAAAGCTCAGTCGCCGACCGTCATGATCGACTGGTAGAACCGTGGGGTCACTTTTAATCAACCACGCAGGGGGAGACGCGGTTGCAGTCGCTAGGTCGACATAGACCCCACGGTCAAGAAGGAGATTGAGGACTTCATCCAACCATTCAAAGTCGTACTTTCCCTCTGAGGTTTCGATACGAGACCACGAAAAGATTCCCACTGAAACTAGATTGACTCTCGCCTTTCGCATGAGGTCAGCGTCCTCGACCCAAGTCTCACGATCCCACTGCTCAGGGTTATAGTCCCCGCCAAAATAAAGACCATCACCTATCAGTGGATTCAAAGTTCCATCTCCAAAACTAGCCATCGCAACTACGCCTTTACGCTTCCTGAGGTAAGTCCCGTCTGCCAGAATCTCTGTAACGACAAAAACGCTATGATCAGCGGAATCACCGAAATCAACGCACCAATTACCACATATGCGATCAACTGCGGTGCCTGACCATATTGGTTATCCCATGAATAAAGACCTAGCGTAACGGGATAAAGATTTTGATTAGAGAGCATCACCAAGGGTAAGAAGAAGTTGTTCCAGATTGCGACGAATTGAAATAGAAAGATCGTCACTAATGCTGGAGACATAATCTTTAGGCCAATTGTTCGGAATATCTTGAATTCACTTGCACCGTCGATACGGCCGGCATCGATCAACTCATCAGGGATCGAAGCACCTGCATAGACCCGCGAGAGAAATACTCCAAAGGGTGAGACGAATGCCGGAATCAAAACAGACCAGTAGGTATCAGTCAAGTGAACCTTAGACATGAGAAGGTACAACGGGAGGGCTAACGCCGTTCCTGGAACTAAGACTCCTCCGAGTATCACTGAAAAGACTGCCTCTTTACCCGCGAAGTTGTACTTCGAGAGTGCATAACCAGCCATAGATGCAATGAAGGTGGCAACCGTAGCTCCAACACCTGCATATAGAACAGTATTTAGGATCCAACGTACGAAGATCCCATTGCTATATCCAAAGAGTCCGCTAAGGTTCGAAAAGAATTGGAAGTGGCTAAACCAAAATCCCTGCGATCCATATAGAGTCGATGGCCCTTTGGTGGATGAGATCACCAACCAGTAGACGGGGACTAAGAAGTAAGTGGCCATAACGAAGAGGAAGGCCATAGAGATTATAGAGGTACGTGAAGAGAGCTTCTCCGCACCAGTAGCACCTCTCTTCTTGAGAGGCTTATCGACGTCGACCAATGTCATAGCTCAACCTCACTAAATGCGCGTCTTTGAACAATCTTTAGAAATCCGAAGGAGAGGATGAAGGTACCGAGGGCCAAAATCACCGCAACTGCCGCCGCCATGTTCGGGTCATTTTCCACGAAGGCCTTGGTGTAAGCGAGGAGATTTGGGGTAAACGACGAGGAGATGTTGGTAGTAACAGCTCGTAGAACCTGTGGCTCAGAGAAGAGCTGCAAAGTTCCGATTATAGAAAAGACCGCGGTCAAGACGATCGAAGAGAAGATTAATGGCAGCTTTATCCGGAGAGCTACCATAAGTTCACTTGCACCATCGATCCTTGCTGCCTCAAAGAGGCTTTGCGGAATAGCCTGAAGGCCAGCGTAGATGATGAGCATGTTGTAGCCGGTGTACTCCCAGGTGATAATGTTTGCTATCGACCAAAGCACGCTATGGATACCCAGGAAGTTCACATTTCCAAAGCCCACGCTCTTTAGCACCGAGACGATTGGACTTAGGCCCGGTAGATAGAGGAAGGACCAGAGGATAGCTGCAATTACGCCTGGAACTCCGTATGGAAGAAAAAACGACAATCTGAAGAATCGCTTTAGACGGGTCGAAGCTGAATCGAGAAGTAGTGCCAAAACCGTTGCCAGCAGCAACATTGTGGGGACTTGAACGATACCAAAGAGTACGACTCTGCCTAACCCCGAGAAAAAGCTGTGGTCACTGAGGACTGAAGAGAAATTGCTGAGACCAACGAATTTGGTAACAGTTGAATTAGGACCAAGCCCAAGTCCAGATACTTCCGTGTGGAAGAGACTTTGATAGATTGCATACCCAATGGGCAGCAGAAAAAAGATCGCAAAGAGGATCATGAATGGGGTTAGAAATAGAATCGGTGCGACTCTACTTCCTTGGGACCCCCCACGACGACTCTTGGCCCGCTTCACGCTACCTTTCCCGGCACCGACTGACTCGCCTTGCCTCTCAGGTAGATCCAATGTTGTCACCTTTATGCTCCCCCTCTAGCATCAATTGTGAATAACTAGCTCCATAAGGTTGTCTGTCCCCATAGAGAGTTTTGGCAGCGGGTGGGGCTACCAAAACTCCCCGAGGTCAACGCTCTAAGAGCCTTAGATTTGGCGACTATCCACCAACTACCGAGAAGCCCTGTTGCTTCATTGCTGAAACTGTCGAGCTCTGGGTTGTATTGATAGCATCGGTCAAAGTACCCGAACCTGTGGTGGCTTTGGCAAATGCGTCATTTAGCTGAGTGAAGGTCGTCGACATCACAGGTCCCCAGAGGAAGCTGGTATTTACTGCCTTTGATCCTTGAGCAAAGACTTGCCAGATATTTTGGCCTCCGTAGAATGCCACTGGCGAGTTTGCTGCAGGAAGTTGCTGGCCTGCAAGAGATGCTGGATAGAGACCACCAGTTTGGATCATGTTGTTGATGCTGGCGGTATTTGTATTTAGCCACTCTGCAAATTGAGCAGCTTGTGCTGGGTACTTAGTGTCCTTGAAGACTGCTGTTGTTGATCCGCCCCAGTTGCCATCTACAGTTGTAGAACCCCAGTTTGGCATTGGAGCTACTCTCCAATCGCCTGAAGTCGTAGCAGCATTGGTTGCAATGGTGTTTTCACCCCATACAGCCGTTGGCCAGGTCAAGATGGTTCCATCTGATAGATCCTTGTACCAACCGGTAGAAAAGTCAGGCTCCACCTTTACGAGGCCCTGGGAGATCATGGTCTGCCATAGATTGGCAACCTGCTGAGTTGCAGGGTCAGCCAAGTTCACTACCCACGAATTTCCTTGAGTTCCAAACCACTTAGCACCGGCCTGCCAAGCAAGGGCGGAGAACCAAGCCGAGTCAGAGGCTGGGAATGCCGCGATATATGCATTTGGGTTTTGCTGGTGAATCTTTTGAGCATCAGCGAGGTACTCTGCCCAAGTTGTAGGCACAGTCAAGCCATACTTGGTGAAGAGGTCGGCTCGATAGAAGAGCCCCATCGGACCAGTATCCTGAGGAATTGCATAGACGCCGCCCCCTTGTGAAACCTGATTCCACGTCCATGGTACAAATTGGCTCTTATACGAATTTGCTCCATATTGAGCTAGGTTGACCAAGCCACCTACGTGCTCAAAGTTTGGAATAACTGGATACTCTACTTGACCAAGGTCTGGAGCATTTCCAGCTTGAAGAGCCGAGAACATCTTCGCATAGGTCCCAGCAGCCCCCGAAGTGACCTCATCAAGCTTTACCTGAATGTTCGGATGTGAACTATTCCACAAATTCACCGAAGTTTGAAGGCCCGGCACCCAAGACCAGAAGGTCAGATGAACTACACCAGCTGTAGTAGCTGGAGCAGAAGTACTGCTAGTGCTAGATGCAGTAGAACCGCATGCTGCCGCCAATGTCGCCACTGACAGGCCTAAAGCAATACCTTTACCACTTTTTTTGAAGAATCGTGAGATTGAGCCTTGTAAGCCCATCTTGATTTCCCCCCTTTTACTTATCGCGATGCTAACCCCAGCATCGCAGCCCGTTTAGAGCGTTGCCCCATTCGAAGTTAACACGCCGGAAAACAAATTGCAACGCAGAAGCAACAAATTTGTTACTTTTTCTAACATTTTCCCACATACGACACTCGCTTGGTATTTGCTTGAAAGTGATGCTTCTTAGGTTTTCTCAACTAAAAGTCCAGCTCAGACATATAAAATGGTATTGATGCTACATTGTAAGCTAGCAACTGCGCGAAGTTAAAGAAAATGTCCGACACTTGATCACCCCAAATTCTCACAAAAAGTCCCAAAGCCTAACATTTACTGATAGATTGAAGGAAATTTCTCGCAAGTAAGGATCATTCATGGCGCCAAGAAACTTACTATCTAGCTATCTCCTTCCGATAGAAGCAAATACGGCACAAATCTTCGAGTTGGGATGGCAATCCTGGAGCCCCTCGGGAAGCTATTCGGTCCTCTCAACTTCTCCGAGGCCAAAAAGAGATATTTGGGAGACGATGGCCTTTAGACCCGGCTTTGTTGACCCAAAGACAGAAGGGCTTTTTGTCTCCGACGGCTGGCTCATTGTCGATCCCGGCGATGGTACACCAATCATAACCTTCGAAGGAGCAAATCTCCCAGAACAAGTGCCTCATATTACCGCAAAATTGCTAAGTCCAGAGACAATATCGATAGCCGGTCAGAGTATCCATTTGGGAAGGCAGCTAGATACGATTCCCGGTTCTTCGGCTCTCAAGATCGAGGCTAACGAAGAGCTCATTGTACGCGCATGGCCTTCGCTCTCGACTATTTCACAGGTTCTCGACGAATTGTCGCGCCAATATGCTAACGGTCTCAAGACAACCTTCAAGAGCGCAATAGAACCAGCGTGGTGCTCATGGTACTGCTATTGGACGAGTGTCACGGCAGCTGATATCATCTCAGAGGCTGAAAAGATCAACGCTAAAGGACTCAACGTCAAAACAATTCAGATCGATGACGGGTGGCAGATCGACCTCGGGAACTGGCGACCATCTGACCGCTTCGGAGACTTAGATTCGGTAATCAAAACTGTAAAAAGCGCTGGATACGACGTTGGAATTTGGGTCGCTCCATTTCTTATCGGCGAAAATTCAACTCTTCTCACCGATAATCCTGAATTTACGGCACCTAATATGAGTGCTGGATTCAATTGGCAACAGAAGCTCTTCGTTGCCAACTTGAAAGATGCAAGGCTAAGAAGGACGATTGTCGACACCTTTAAGTTCCTTGTCGACAAAGGCGTTAGTTACTTTAAACTCGACTTCCTCTACGCTGGCCTAATCTCGAGTGACCCATCAACGGCCCTTTACCGAGAGGTGCTCAGCGAGGTGCGAGAAGTAGTTGGGAAAGAGAGCAAAATGGTCGGCTGCGGAGCGCCGCTACTACCCTCCGTCGGCCTCTTCGATGCAATGAGAATCTCTCCTGACATAGCACCCCATTGGAATCCACCCCTACAGGATGTAAGTCAACCCGGGAGCAGGGCTGCGATTGCAAACGCAAGGAGTCGAGCCCCACTACATGGGAACCTATGGATCAACGATCACGACTGTGCTCTTACAAGGCCATCGATCATGGCTAGGGAATTAATTGCACATTCCATGGAGGGTAATGGCGGCCTTAGAACATTTTCTGATCCAATCGACACGCTCGACGATTGGGCATTCAACCGTTTGAGCCAACTACTTAGAACTTCTTCCCTCGAGAAGTCAACACCCCAAGCAAACTCCACACTTTCGATCGAAGATCTAAACAGCTCCACGATCACCATAGCTGATCACGAAAAAAATCAACTTTGAGCCACAGATATTACGAGGATGCGATTTAGTTTGGGGTAGAGAACTCGTACGCAGGGTGAGCGTTGCCGGGTCAAGGACTAGAAGAGGGAACAAGTTGACAATGGACGACAATGGCTTTGCTGAAGAAGACGATTACCCCTCGGGGACTCAATATCTAATTAGTAAAAACAACACCTCTGCCACCATAGCCTCTGTCGGCGCAACTATTAGAAGCTTTACCCTCAACGATCAAAGTTACTTAGACGAAACTCCCATTGATGAGATGGTACAGAGGGCACGTGGCCAAATGCTCATACCTTGGCCAAATAGAGTTGCCGATGGACGATACAATCTCCGAGAAGACTCCTTTCAACTACCAATCAATGAAGTCGAACTAAATAATTCAATCCACGGTCTGGTTCGGTGGCAAGAATTTCAATTGATGAGTCGAGAGTCGGATCGCCTTGTACTTAGGTATCATCTAGCTCCGACTCCTGGATGGCCATTTTCACTAGAGATTACGATAACCTTTCAGATCTTCGACGCTCTCTTGAAGGTTGAGGTGCACTGTAGAAACAAAAGTCGAGTATCAGCTCCCGTAGCATTTGGATCTCACCCATACCTAAAGATACCGAACGCAACGATAGCTAACTGTTCACTTTGCATTCCGGCACGAAAAGTATGGCTCGTAGACGCCCATAAAAATCCCAAAATATTAGTTGATGTTACTGAAGCTAAGTCAACCCCGGCAAAAGATGGCTCAGATGGCGAGGTGGAAGATCTCGACTTTCGAACCCCTAGAAGATTAAGTGATACCTACCTCGACTTTGCATTCACAGATCTCATATCGAGCGCATCAGATGAGATAATGAATGCGTTGAGTGAGAACTTTTCCGGCAACTTCAATCGTTCTTACATAACAGATGGCGCCACTGAAGTAGGGGTAGTCTTTGACGAGAACTTCACACACGTTCAGGCCTACTTCGACTCAAACAAAGCTGGTAACGACTCTATTGCGATAGAGCCAATGACGGCTCCTCCCAACGCATTCAACTTAGAGATAGAAGATCACCTCCTTGGTGCAAAGGAGTCGAGGACTTTCGAGTGGGGCATTTACGTCGATCAACGTCGCCTGACTTAGCAGCCACAAGAGTGAACAATCAGCAGTAATCAAATAGTTCAGACTCGATCGAGAGCAGATCACGATAGGAACGATAAATATGAAGATATTGATCACAGGTGGGGCCGGCTATATCGGAAGCGTAATGACCGAGTACTTTGTTTCACAAGGTTACGACGTCGACGTCCTTGACAATCTCTCCAGAGGTTACATCGATGCCGTCTCAAAAGATGCAAAGTTCATTGAGGGTGACATTAAAGACGCACTCAGAATGATCGACCACTCTACTCACTACGACGGGATAATACACCTAGCTGCTCACTCTCGCGTTGAAGAGTCAGTTCAAGACCCATCACTGTATTGGGACAACAACGTCCTAGGAACACAAAAGATCTTGGAGTTTGCTAGGTTGCGAGAGATACCACGCTTCGTCTTTGCATCAACGGCTGCCGTATATGGAACTTTAGCTCCCTCTCCAATCACTGAAGATGTACCACCTTCACCAGCCAACACCTACGGAATGACCAAGCTAACCATGGACATGGCAATTGAATCATATGCAAGGGCATATGGCCTAACCGGGACGAGCCTTCGCTTCTTCAACGTCTCAGGAAGCTTCAATGGAAGGCGAGAGCGACACCAACCTGAAACCCACCTTATTCCAGTGGCAGTCTCTCGTATCAAGAACAACGAGGCAGTCTCTATCTTCGGTTCCGACTATCCGACTCGGGACGGTACCTGCGTACGAGACTACATTCACGTCGTAGATCTAGCACGAGCAGCACAATTGGCTCTCAATAGAATAAGTGACGGATCGTTCAAGGTCTTCAACCTAGGAAATGGTAACGGCTATTCAAACCTTGAGGTAGTACGGACAATTGGAGAAGTACTTGGCGTATCTCCAAAAATCAACTTCGCACCGCGAAGAGATGGTGACGCTCCCGAATTAGTAGCAAGTTCCAAGGCGATATCTGAAGAACTGGGCTGGAGGCCATCGATCCCTTCTCTCTCCGAGATCGTTGAAAGTGCGATTATTTAGGCCGGCCTATCTATGGGCCTTAGCGCAAGAAAACACTTGCTAATTCGCCCGAGGAGTCTTCGACGCTTAGCGTCTAACTCGATATGAATTGATCGCGATCCAAAAGTGCAACTACCCGTTGTGGCAAAGAGTCGCAATCCAAGAGGAAGACCTCTGTGAAACGTTCGTTGGGCTTTATTGATGATCGCCTCCATTTAGAGCTAAATACCAACTCATCTTGCGGTGAAAGTGATCTTCTCAATGCCTAATCTCCCTTTAAATGCTACGATTATGTCAGATCTACGAGCACTTGCAACAGTGGCGAACTATTTGCCATCGTCCAAAATTTGCACATGACTTCCGGGGGAATGACGATGATCATTAGAGACAAAATTTATATCGATGGACAATGGATCAACTCCACCTCGACATCGACGATTGAGGTAGTCAATTCGACTACCGAAGAGGTAATGGCCACGGTACCAGAGGGAACTTCAGAGGACGTAGCGCGGGCAGTACAAGCCGCCAAGAGAGCCTTTAACACCTGGTCAGCGATTTCAGTTGAGGAAAGATCCAAATATTGCACCAGGATCGCAGAGGGGCTAATGTCACGCCTCGATGAAATATCTACGGTTATTTCGCAAGAGGTGGGGATGGTAAAGAACCTGAGTTCCCTAATTCAAGTTGGACTTCCGATCAACTCCTTCAACACCGCCGCCGCTATAGCATCTGACTTCAACTTTGAAGAGAGGTCAGGAAATTCACTTATCGTTCGCGAACCCATCGGTGTCGTCGGTTGCATAACTCCCTGGAACTATCCATTGCACCAGATCGCAGCAAAGGTGGCATACGCCATTGCAGCAGGCTGCTGCGTAGTTCTAAAGCCCTCCGAGGTCGCCCCTCTGAACGCATTTATTTTGGCTGAAATCATCGACGAAGTCGGACTCCCAGCGGGCGTCTTCAACCTAGTCTGTGGCGTTGGGCCGGTAGTTGGCGAGGCCATCGCTCTTCATCCCGACGTTGACATGGTGTCTTTCACTGGCTCAACTAGAGCTGGTAGGCGAATCGCTGAGATATGTGGATCGCGTATAGCTAAGGTAGCTCTCGAGCTTGGCGGCAAGAGTGCAAATGTAATTCTCGAAGATGCCGACTTCGAACGTGCAGTTCCAGACGGAGTTTCGAAGGCATTCCTAAACTCTGGACAGACCTGCTCCGCCCTGACAAGGATGCTAGTTCCTCGCGCGAGACTAGCCGAAGCCGAAGCTCTAGCATCGGATGCAGCAGAAAAGCTAACGGTTGGAGATCCCTTCGCAAAGGGGACACGGCTAGGTCCTTTAGTGTCGAAGGCGCAATGGGATCGCGTACAGAGGTATATTTCGACAGGTATCGAGGAGGGTGCGACTTTGATAACTGGCGGCCTTGGAAAACCCGAGGGTCTTGATACTGGTTACTTCGTAAAGCCAACGATCTTTACCAACGTTACCTCCGATATGACAATTGCCAAGGAAGAGATCTTTGGTCCCGTACTGGTGATCATTCCATTCGATAGTGAAGATGAAGCTATTTCAATAGCTAACGATACAGAGTACGGGCTAGCCGGTGGCGTATGGGCAGCGACACAGGACCGAGCACGCATCGTTGCGCGTCAAATGAGGACTGGACAGGTCGAAATAAATGGTGGAGCCTTCAACCCCAACGCACCCTTTGGTGGCTACAAAAAGTCAGGTATCGGTCGCGAATTTGGAAGCTTTGGCTTCGAGGAGTTTCTGCTCGTAAAGGCGATACAAGAGTGATCGAGCTACCTTATTGCTCTAATGGATCCGCATGCCAACTTAGCAAGTATCAACAAAGAAGCATTGAGGATCAACGATCAATGAGTTGAATAAAACGCAAACGATTCACCCTCAATGAATTAAACAGATGAGCCACCGCAGCTATTGCGGTGGCTCATCTGTTTTTATTTCAATGTTGGCCCGCCAAGGGATTCATTAGCTGAAACGAAACTGAACTATGCAATCGCCCTCTCGGTAGATGAATATGAGACTCTAAGGCGATTCCTAACTTTGAGGTCGAAGATTAACTATCAATCACAGAAACAATAGGTCAGGTACTCCGTGACATCCATTATTTTCCTCGCACTTCTACTTCTCTTCTCCGCAATGGCCATCGCCCCATTGATCGCCGACATCCCTCAAATAAGAGGCGGAAAGGCAAAGAATATCGCCAAGTCAAAGCATCCCTCAGCCCAAAGAAGCACTGCTGGAAATGCTCAAATGCTTTGATCAATTAGAGACGCAAATCGACGAAGCAGGTAAATAGTCCCGTCTCAGTGTCGTTGTCCTACTTTACCGATTAAGGACATTATGAAGCCGATGAGATTAATACATGCATAACGCCGGAAACATCAATTTAACTCAGTGCTAAATATCACTAGCTAGAGGGTTACAAATGTCAATTGTCGGTTATAGTTAATTTTCAAAGTAAACAAAAAAGGAGATTGATGTGGCATTAGCCGATGAATTACTGGCATACAACCAAAACGCTAGAGGTAGGATCGACGCCGAGACCCTAGAGATCATGGATCGAGCAACTCAGTCACTCAAAGACGGTGGCTTCGGCGAAGGAATTGCCAAGGTCGGAGATAAGGTTGCTGACTTCGAGCTAGAGCTGATTGACGGCACAAAGTTTTCACTATCAGAGGCACTATCAAAGGGTCCTGGAGTAATAAAGTTCTACAGAGGAGGCTGGTGTCCATACTGCAACATCGAACTCCAAAGCTACCAACAGATAATTGATCGTTACGAAGAGGCTGGGATTTGGCTCTTGGCGATCGCCCCTGAAGATCTGGACCGGATTGATGCGACAATCAAAAAGCGGGAACTCTCATTTCCAATAGCATCAGATCCAAGTCAGAGCGTTGCACGCTCTCTCAACCTCGTCTTTTCCCTACCTTCAGATCTAGTGTCACTCTACGAAAAGTGGGGCCTCGACATCATGAGGACCGATGATGGAATAGAACTTCCTGTACCGGCAACGGTAATTTTAAATCAAAACTCCGAGATCGTAGCCAACTTCTTTGACCTTGATTACACCAAGCGAAAGAGTCCACTTGAAGTTCTTCAGGCAGCTAACGACTTGCTCAGCTAAGAGGGCAGTCACTAATAGCTAGAGTGAATCGATCTCGAAGAGCGATGGCCCAGCAATATATTGCCAAATTCATCGCTCTTCGACGATCGATCACTTAGAGTTTAGGACTCTTTCATCCCTTATAATTTAAATCTCCAACGCGACAGTGAAGAACATCAAACCTAATTCAATGCCTAAGATTAGATTCCGCAGGATGCCGTTACGTCGGAGGGCCAAATGAAGTATAAAGCAGTCGTATTCGATCTCTACGGTACCCTCGTAAATACCGAAGGGACCATGAGTGCCTGCGTTAGTCAATACGGCGAAAAGGGTGTAGAGCTGGTCACCCTTTGGCGAAGGTTCCAACTTGAATTTAGCTGGTTAAGGTCGCTGACGGGTGACTTCAAAGACTTCGACCAGATCACGACTGATGCACTTATTTACTCCGTACAACTACTGGGGCTGGAATACGATGAAGAGATTATCGAAAGGATAACAAAGTCTTACCTTGATCTTCCCGCCTTTGAAGAGGTACCCACGGTTCTTTCCCGAATCAAAGAAAAGTATGAGACCCTCATACTTTCAAATGGAACCCCGTCATCAATAAGCACAGTCGTAAGTAACGCGAAGGTCGACAGAGACATCAATCACCTAGTTTCAGCTGCCGCGGAAGGTATCTACAAGCCAAGTCCCAAGGCGTACGATCAGGTTTTTACCTTTACGTCATCTTCCAAAGAGGAGATCATCTTTGTATCTTCGAATAGCTGGGATATCAACGGTGCCTCCACCTATGGCTTTGACACATTCTGGGTAAACCGCCGTAATGCCCCATTTGAGAATCTTGGTGCTAGAGCTAAGTACATTGGTCGAGACCTAAGGGATCTGGAAACTCTCCTAAACCATTAACTTAAATTAGCTCTTGCTGATACTTCAGAACCTACAGTAACCGCCTCTAAAGGGCTTCATCGACAAGCGAACAATTCGCCCTCTAATTCAGTTACAACCAATAGAGGCATAAATTCGAAACACACTCTCAATAGCACCGCCCAAGGTGCCACCTTCGTCGTCGCCGTCAATCCAAATTCGAAAACCATTCCAAAATGCTCCAACCGCCACATCGCCCAAGATAGTTGCAGTCAAGCGATCGCACTCCAGCGAGAGCAACGTATCGCGGATAGATACAGATAGCTCTCCCAGCTTTGTTAGCTCACGCTCCCTGAGAGATTGCGATTCGTCTATAACTCTTTGTCTCGTCCTTGGAAAATCTCGCCCAAATTCAGCGAAGTGCACAACGCCATTGACGACGCCGCCTCTGACTCGAGAAAAGATAGCCTCCGAGGGGTCCGAACTTTCAATCCCAACGACGATAGCTTCGGCCACAAACGGAAACCCGACGAACAAAACGTCACGCTTATCTTGAAAGTGGCGAAAAAAGGTTCTCTCGGTGACACCCGCGCTAGATGCAATTTCAGCAGCAGTGATATCATCAAACCGCCTATTCGAACATAGAAAGAGCGCTGCCTTTTGCATCCTCTCTCTGCTATCCAACGCTAGACGTCCCACAATAAAAGTCTACAGGACAGAAACGGAATGGATCGACACCACTAGAGAGTGCAAATTTCACGGTAGACCAACTCTAATCTCGATCGTTAGAGTCAACGATTTGCAGACCAACACACTCGCATAACCAGGATTTTATGTCCGCTTGCGACGAAAACATATACCATTTCGGAGGCACTCAAAACCCAAATCGAAGGTAATCGCGATAAATGTGTGATGTCAGTAACTGACATATTGTCTATAATGTCAGTTACTGACATGTTAGGAGTCGAAATGCGAATATTTGTAACTGGAGCATCAGGTTGGATTGGGCGCTCCGTGACCGCCGAATTAGTTCGAAGGGGTATTGAAGTGGTCGGCCTCGCCCGGAGCAAGGAGAGCGCGGAGATTATTCAAGGGCTAGGCGGCATTGCGGTCACGGGCGACCTCGCAGATCTATCGGTAGTCGCCGACTTAACTAGAGAGTCAGACGGCGTTATACATTTGGCCTTTCGCCACGACTTAGCATTTAGTGGAGGATTTGCGGAGGCAATATCGTCAGATCGTGCAGCTGTTGAGGCGATGGCGCAACCTTTGATGGGATCAGACAAGCCTTTCATCGCAGCGGCTGGCCTTTTAGGCTCTGGGCGCATCGACGGCTTGAAAGAAGATGAACTTATTGTTGTCCCACCTCAATTTCGTGGAAGCTCCCCATTCACTCGCAACTCAACTGGCTTATACATCCTTTCCCTCGCCGGGGTGGGAGTCCGGTCCGCGATAGTGCGCTTTCCTCCAACAGTCCACGGCGATGGCGATCGAGGGTTCGTAAAAAACCTACACAACCTCGCACTTTCAAATGGCCATTCATCCTTCGTTGGCGACGGAGTAAACCGCTGGTCAGCGGTTCACATCAGTGACGCCGCCTCTTTGCTCGCAAAAGCTGTTCAAAACGTATCGCCAGGAACGATTCTTCACGCCGTCGGAGAAGAGGGCGTGCCCTTTAGAGAAATTGCCTCGGCGATAGGCGGAACCCTCGACCTTCCAACGATATCTATAACCCAAGAGGAGGCACAGTCAAAGCTTTCGTACCTTGCTACATTCGCCGCCATGGATGGATTTGCTCATTCAACGGCAACCAGGATCGAAATTGAATGGCAACCCACCGGCCCTACATTGTTAGAGGATATAAATTCAGGTGTGTATATAAAGTAGATAATTCGCCGTCCGCTAGTAATTGACGAAGACGAATTAGATCTCCTTCGACCGACAGAAAAATAGTCGGATACTGTTGGCTTCGGCAGGATAACTTCGACTAACTAAAGTGATATCCATGGAAAAAAGATCGATAGAACGAGCAAATATTTCAGTCTCTTCAATTGGATTAGGTACTTGGCAATTGGGAGCCGACTGGGGAGAGGTCTCGGATGCCCAGGCGATTGAAATTCTTGAGAGTTCCTATGAGGCGGGCATCAACTTCTTTGACACAGCCGACGTCTATGGCGATGGAAGAAGCGAGCAGCTCATCGGAGGCTTCCTGAAAAATGTCAACGACGACTCGATAATAATCGCCACCAAGATGGGGCGAAGGGCACCTCTAGATTCATCTCACTACACCTACGATAACTTCGCATCATGGATCGATAGATCGCAGAAGAATCTAGGGGTCGACAAAATCGACCTCATTCAACTGCACTGTCCACCAGATGACGTCTTCGACATAGACGAGGTATACGACTCACTCGATCGCCTCGTCGACAGCGGCGCGATAGGTCACTACGGTGTAAGCGTCGAGACGTGCTCTCAGGCGCTTCGTGCGATGGAACGCCCAAACGTCGCAACGATACAGATAATATTCAACGCATTTAGATTGAAGCCGCTCGACGAAGTACTACCAAGGGCTAAACATTTAGGCGTCGGGGTAATCGCCCGGGTTCCACTCGCCTCTGGATTGCTAAGCGGAAAGTACAAATTGGATACCGTATTTGCAAAAGACGATCACCGCAACTACAACCGCAACGGCGAAGCATTCGACATGGGTGAGACCTTCTCTGGCGTTGACTATGAGGTTGGCATCGAAGCTGCGGCTAAATTTGCTGGCCTTCAGGACGAGGTGCCTCCGGCTACGGCAGCGCTAGCCTGGATCCTCTCCCACGACGCTGTTTCTACAGTTATTCCAGGGGCGCGCAATCTTGAACAGCTAAAGGGGAACCTCTCGGCCCTTGAATATTTGGAGGTCGGCGCATCGATAGATAGCGGAGTTGTCGACATCTACAACCGCTATCTAAGAGAGGCGATTCACCCCCGCTGGTAGTAAGGACCGCTCCTAAAGCTCAGCACTCGACCTCGCCTAATAAGAGTCTGCTAAGGCACCTTTTAATATTTGAAGGCGGCGAGGTCGAGTGAAGACAATAGGCACACGTATCAGCTAATCTGAATAAGATACCTAACCCTAAGCGACCTAGCAGTAGGTACTGATACTTCATTTGGTTGTTTGGCGGATCTCCGCCAGCCACTACGCCATCAATACGGTATTTCAAATTCAATTAAGTCGAACTATCCCTCCCGAAGATCGCGTCGAGGAGGGACAAGCTCGTCTAATGGTGGACACTACCCGACGGGGCAAATCAACCCCTCCGAAGAGCCTCTCCTATCAACCTAAGTTAGCTAGATGGGCCGATGGAGAGAGAAACTCTCCTACTCGACACCTTCAATCAAGTGTCCCATTCGCTCGCGCTTCGTTCGAAGATATTCAACGTTATTTGGGTTAGACGGGATATTTATCCCGACTCTTTCAGTGATCTCAAGACCAAAGCCAGCCAAACCACCGTACTTTGCAGGGTTGTTCGTCATGAGCTTCATCTTTCCCACACCAAGGTCAACGAGGATTTGAGAACCAATTCCATACTCTCTTGAATCGATTGGAAGACCAAGCTCGACGTTGGCATCTACCGTATCGAAGCCCTTATCTTGAAGAGAATAAGCACGCATCTTATGAGCGATTCCGATTCCGCGCCCTTCGTGGCCTCTTAGATATACCACCACACCCCTGCCCTCTTTAGCTATCAGTTTCAATGCAGCGTCTAATTGGGGGCCGCAGTCGCAACGGAGCGAACCAAATACGTCTCCCGTTAGACACTCCGAGTGCACTCTAACCAAAGTTGGGGTCTCAGGATCTATCTCACCCATCGTCAAAGCGAAGTGGGTCTGTCCGTCAAGAACCTGTTCGTACACCACCGAAGTAAAGTCACCATAGTCCGTTGGGATACGAGCAGATGATCCTTCAACCCGCCTTACTAACTTCTCATTATTGCGGCGATAACGAACCAGGTCGGCGATAGAAATCAGGAGTAGACCCTGCTTTTCAGCGAACTTTTCAAGCTCATCGAAGCGAGCCATCGAAATTTTGTCCTGAGTCACGATCTCGCAAATCATCCCCGATGGCTTGAGGCCCGCCAGCATCGATAGGTCGACCGCCGCCTCGGTATGGCCTTGTCTTCTTAGAACGCCTCCCTCGCGATAGCGCAGAGGCAAAATATGGCCAGGACGAGCCAAATCTCGCGGTTTTGTTCCTGAATCTACGAGTGCCCTCACGGTTAGAGCACGATCTGAAGCTGAAATACCCGATGTCGTACCGTGAACAGCGTCCACCGTAACGGTGAATGCCGTTCTTTGTGACTCTGTGTTTTCGTGAACCATCAACGGAAGGTCGAGTTCATCGAGGCGCTCACCGGTCATCGCCACACAGATAAAACCAGAGGTGTGCTCTAAGTAAAAGCTCACAGACTCAGGTGTTACAAACTCGGAGGCCATGATAAGGTCGCCTTCGTTCTCTCTATCTTCGTCATCTACGACGACGACCATCTCGCCCCTCGCGATAGCGGCTATGGCATCTTCAATCTTTGCTAGTGGCACAATAAACCAATCTCTCTATCTAACGCCATAGAGTCTCCTCTATCTTTGGCTGAACTGGGCTTCTGCTACCTTCACGACTTGTTTCGATATAGTATCAAACTCAAGGTTGACCTTATCGCCAATTGACAAGGATCCCAAAGTGGTCACCTCTTTAGTATGAGGAATCAAAGCAACCTCTACATAGCCATCTTGACATGACGCTATCGTCAAACTCGTACCCGAGATTGCAATCGAACCCTTTTCAACGACAAACTTTGAAAAATTATCGTCAAAGTCAACCCTGAATCTATCTCCGACCTTCGTAACGCTACCAGTAGTGTCTACGTGACCGAGAACAAAGTGACCCCCGAAGGAGTCACCCACTGACATTGCAGCCTCCAGGTTGACATTGTCACCAATTGAGTACGATGAGACGATCGTTCTGTCGACCGTCTCATCCACGACGTCAACGAAGAATACGTCATCTTTCATAGCCACGACGGTCAAGCAACAACCGTCAACGGCAATCGACTCGCCAATTACGAATGAGCGATTGAAGTTAGGCCATCGAAATCCAAAGCGCTTGCCATCTTTAAAGTCAACTTTTCCAATGGCTTGAATTATCCCAGTAAACATCCGACCTACCTTTAGTTTAACTTAGAAAACGAAGGATATATCGTGGCGATTCCCACGCCTGAACTCTTCGATGGCCATAGCTCGTTTTCCTTCAACCTGTATAGTTCCCACCCGAACCAGCCCATCGACTAACCGCAAGACGTCGCCTCGAAGCACACCTATTGGGATTGAAGATTGATCATCAATGTTTTCATCTGAGATCGATAAGTCTGAAAGTGCGACTCTACCAAATTCACTCGAGATTCCAAAGGGCTTCGAGACTCGTTCAAATCTCAAAATCTGAGCTACAGTAACACTGCCACTGATCCTGAACTCTTCGCTCTTGATCTTCTTGGCATAGGTCACTTCACCCCTCTGCTCCTTGGCATTTGCAAAAAAGTCACCGCCTACCTCGACTACTCTAAGAAGTCTTTCAATGCCAATAGAGGTCAATCTTGCTCTAAGTTCAGCGGAGCTTTCATTTGGATCGATCGAAACCTCAACAACGTCAAAGACCCTTCCAGCGTCAAGCGCTTCAACGATCTCCATCAACGCTACACCCGTGGTCTCATCGCCACTGAGAATCGCTCTTTCTACTGGAGCCGCACCACGCCACCTCGGCAGGAGTGAATAGTGAATATTTAAAAACGGCCACTTGGCAATGAAGGAAGATGGTATCAACTGCCCAAAGGCAACTACCACAGCTAGGTCAAATTCCCTTTTAGTGATAGCGTCAAGATCATATGAAACATCGACCCCGGCTTCTTTAGCAACCTCTTCTACTGGGTTCAAACTCAGGTCAGAGCCACGCGATCTTCGCTTTGGCTCCTTGGTAACTACGATTGCCACTTCTACATCAGCCGACAGAAGGGCCTCGAGAACTTGTGCTGACTCAGTTGACGCCCCCAAAAATGCTATTTTGGGGTGCGATGGAACTGTAGAAAAAAGATCTATTTTCAAAGCGAACTTTCGGCGTTAGTTAGACATATGCAATAGGCATATGAGATCGGTAACTTACATCTCAAAACCTTTACGCCTCCATAATTTCATTCGATCCACTTAGAGAGGCATAAGCAACTCGTAGCGCTCTAACCTAAAAAGAGCCACTCTGTCAATGATCTAGAGCGATCTTTCGAAGCTCACGTTTTGATACCTTTAGCTGGTCGGGATCCAAGCGCTCAATCAACAATATTCCATTCAAATGGTCAAGCTCGTGCTGAAAGACTCGACCTAACAGGTCATCGCCTTCGATTGAAATTGGATTACCCTCTAAATCTAGCCCTTCAAGGTGCACAACCTTGGGTCGAACAATTGGCCAAAAGAGACCAGGAACACTTAGACATCCCTCGTCATAGGTCCACTCACCGTGGGTCTCGCTTATCACTGGGTTTATCACTACCTCAGGTCCATGTCCAACGTCATAGACGAAGATGGCCTTCGATATACCTATTTGATTAGCTGCAAGACCGACGCCAGGGGCCTTTTGCATGACTTCAATCATCTCATCCGCAAGGGCTTTAATACTTCCGTCGATCTCTTCAATCGCCTTGGTCTTTTGCTTTAGGACTGGGTCCCCGTATGTTCGAATTGGATGTAGCGTCACGGTAGGTCATTTTAGTCCTAAATGTGGGGTTAACCACATTGTCGATCAACTCGAAGGTGCAATAGCGCATTGAAAGAGTGCGGTAGTAGCAACTTTAGGGCAATGTACTTTTGATCCATTCTCATTTAGAACATCGGGATAACCTTGTTCAATTGAGGTTAAACGGTCGCAAAGTCCGTCATCCAAAGGATAAAAAGCGGGGGGAAAGTTGGAAGATCTAAATCTAGCGAGAAGCTTTTATCGATCATACGAGCAGGCGCACGCGGCTATTTACTTCTTTGAAGGTGCTGGTCGTCGATATAGTGAATTAGGTTTGACCTCTCGAGGAGGACAATACTTTGGATCGCGCTCGGCGCCGCTTGGACGGGCATCGAAGGAACTAGTTTTTTCTACCTTCTACTCATTTTCAATGAACTCTATCGAAAGAGCCATACCATCCACATGGGATATCGCCGACCCAAGCGACGTGGTCGAAGCACGCTTTGAAGCTGCGGGCGAACTATTTGGTCCTGCCGTAGAGGCGCTTGGCGAATCGGCCATCGACGATCTACTTTCAAAGTTGCAAAGAGCGTTAGAGTCTCTCGAAGTTGGCGGACGACCCCTCTTTGCGGCACACGCATCTCTGGCAAATCCAAAGGATAAGGGCGCCTTACTTTGGCACACCATAACACTTCTTCGAGAAAACCGTGGAGATGGACATATCTCGGCACTCGTCGCTGAGGGAATCTCAGGTATCGAGGCAAATATTATCCACATCGCCTCGGGGCGTATTCCAAAGGAGTTCATCACAAACACGCGTGGATTCAGCGATGACGAGTGGGCAAGGGCTACTTCAAACCTGCAACAGCGAGGGATTTTGAGCGACGAAGAAGGTCTCACCGCAGTTGGGGACGCACTCAAGAATCGGGTAGAGGAGACCACGGATCGTTTGAGTGCAGCGGCACCACTATCAATAGGAAGCGAAGCCGGTGACGTTATAGATGAGTTGACAGAGGTTACTAAAGTCATCAAAGAGGCGAACAAGCTGCCTTTTTAATTCTCGGTTCGAAGCCAAGCAGAGGGAGCGGCAGATAATACGGCTTTGCTCCCTCCCTAAAATATCGCTGCTCCCGTCAAACCCCAGATCTCAAAGCTTCGTTCAACTCGCTCTCACGACTATCTCAACTCAAAATCCGACTCAATGCCATATCAAAAACTCACGGAATAGCCATTGCGGAAAGAAATGAACGCCTGTGTGGTTAGCTGGATCCTTTACGAGGCACTTCTTGAGTAAGTCTTACCGTCATTAGCGACGATATCGACACCACTAATCTTGTTGGCCCAAATCGATGAGGCAGCAATCACATGTAAAGTTCCACTTCGTGGAACCGCATAATTTCCAGCAACTTCACTAGTGGAACCGCTTACCACAACGATCTGATAGGTCTTACCAGGTGCAAGACCCTTCATAGTTAAGACCAGTTGAGAACCCCAGCCCCTTGGCTCGGCGATTAGCGTTCCCATCGGTGACTTAGATGAATTAGGCGACACCATGTTGATAGTCGCCGACGCCGGAGATGCCGAAACCGTTGCCACATAGTTTGCACTAGCACCATGGCGAGTTGTAGCCAGACCGACGAGAGATGCAAGGGCAACGATAGAGGCCGCTACGGCCACCACCTTCGAAACCATAACCCGACGTCTTAGTCGCCTATTCTCAGTGACCAAGTCAACCGGCTCGGCATCGGAATCCAAAACACCGCGGCTATCTTTAGATGCGTCTATCCTGTAAAGACTTGAAACGGCACTGCTTGCGGAACCATGATCCCAGGAGTCGCCGGAGTAGTTTGCTATATCACTACCCGGCAAAGAACCACTTGAATTAATAGCTACCCCAAGAGAGCTTATCAGTCCGATAGTCTCCCTCATTTCGATTACTTCACTTCGACACTCTGCGCAGCTCGCGAGGTGTTCTTCAAGTTCAGGCTCACTTCCAGGTCCCTCAATAATAAATGATGCGATGCTTTCCTTGATTCGATCGTGGTCACTATGCATCTCGTCCCACCTCGGCAAATAAACTACGAGCGCTCTTCAGCGCATAAAAGAGGCGTGACTTTACAGTCCCAAGGGGCAACCCCAAAAGAGAGCTCGCATCAGCCAAAGAAGCCCCGCCAATCACTATTACCTCTAGGATCCGTCGATGCTCGAACGAAAGACTTCCTAATATCTTTTCCAACGTTATTCGATTCAAAACTCGAATGTCAAAGTCGTTATCTTCTTTATTGTCGATCGGCTTGACGAAGTCGCCAACCGTTCCCGTCGCCACTATTTTGTTACCCCTACGATGTTGATCTACTACTAAGTTACGTACAACCTTAAAGAGCCAAGGACGAACTACCTCATCTTGCAGGAGAGTGGAGTCGCTAATCTGACACTTCATCAATCTCAGGAAGCTCTCTTGTACAACGTCCTGGGCAATTGAGTGGTCACCACATAGGGCTACAGCGTACCCAATCAGATCACTAGAGTGAGATTTCCATACAGTATCGATTCGATCAGCTGCGATCACTTACCCACCCAAAGTCCCCTCGAGGCCCCAAAACAAAGGGGCTACCACGTTCTATAACCCCGCGGTAGCCCCCCTATTTCAGTTATGAGAAACTTCTATCAGAATTTCCCTAGCCAACGATTGGCTTATTGAGCATCATTCCACCGGTCGAACCATCGAAGGTTGCATCGCCGTATGCAAAGACACCCCCATCAGCCGCTACGAGCCAGTAACCATCTCCGTAAGGGGTTGGTTGAATGCCAACGATTGGAGCGTTCAACATCATTCCGCTAGTGGAACCTTCAAAGGTTGCATCGCCGTATGCAAAGACACCCCCATCAGCCGCTACGAGCCAATAGCCCATACCATCTGGGGTGGCAGCAATTCCCACGATCGGCTTGTTCAGGTTCATGCCCGCTGCAGAGCCATAAGATTGGGCATCGCCGTATGCAAAGACACCCCCATCAGCCGCTACGAGCCAATAGCCCATACCATCTGGGGTGGCAGCAATTCCCACGATCGGCTTGTTCAGGTTCATGCCCGCTGCAGAGCCATAAGATTGGGCATCGCCGTATGCAAAGACACCACCATCTGCTGCTACGAGCCAGTAGCCCATACCATCTGGAGTGGCAGCGATACCAACGATTGGCTTATTCAAGTTCAAGTTTGCAGCAGAACCATAGGACTTGGCATCGCCGTATGCAAAGACACCACCATCTGCTGCTACGAGCCAGTAGCCCTTGTTGTCAGGGGTGTTTGCAATTCCTACAACTGGCTTGTTCAGGTTCAAGTTTGCAGCAGAACCATAGGACTGCGAGGCACCGAAGTTGAAGACTCCACCGTCGCTGCCAGCGAAACGATAGCCGCCTGGCGACTCTCGAGTAACTAGCTCATGGACAGAGTTCTCGGTATCGTTCAAGTAGTAAATGGCTACGGAGCCATCGCTTTGTGTTACGGCTTGGATCCCAAAGAGGCTTCCTGCGGGCTCAGACGGAGCAACATTTCGGCTACCTACCGTCGCCCCAGTCATCGGATTGATCTCGACGATGGTATTTACTCCGCCGTTGGCGATCAGTAAATTGCCATTGATTGGGTTTATTGTTACTCCAATTGGAGAGTTCAATGACCCGCCCTGAGCAATTACCTTGGTGACAGGCGCTCCAGTCGCGACGCCACTGATCCCATAGAGAGTGTTGTTGTAGGAGTCCGTAACATAGAGCGTTCCTAGCTTTGCCGAGTATACGATCGCCGATGGCCCTAAGTTGGTGGCCGAAGATGACGCCATTGCGCTAGCTGGCCCCCAGGGGACTTGACCCAAGAGAGTGATCAAGTCACTTCCGAATGGTTGCCCCAAGTGAGATATCTCGTAGATCTTTCCATCATTTATATTTGACCAGAAAAAGGCTGGAGCGCTTCCATTACCGTTAAAGGCTTCACCCCATGGACCATTGAAAGAGTTCGTCACTGCGTTGCTGGCAGTGGTGGTGTTGTTGATGGTTCCCGATCCAGCGGTAGAACCTACAGCACTACCGGTAGGGTTGCTGTTGCCCAATATGATCGAGACGTCACCGCTCGGATTTGCACTTGGCGTAGGGCCTATATCGCTCGTCCAAAGCGCCGCACCGTTCGCATTGAAGGCGAGGCCAGCCGTGCCATAGAGCGCTCCTTGAGAGATAGTCGTGGTGACACCATTTCGAATCCTAACGATCGAACTTCCCGCACCAGCGGTTCCACTCGCATTGTTAAAGTCGCTGACAATAATATCGCCTGGCTGCCAGAGAGAACCAGCGGTTGGAACAAAGTTAGATGGTACGACAGCGATTCCATAAGGATTGTTATCACCATTGGCTGCAACGGTTGAGCCAACCATCACATCGCGTAAGTCGTTTAGCACGGACTTGGTTCCGCTAGCGACCGTCGGAGGCACTAGCGTAGCGCTTGCAGCACCGACTCCCAAGGTCAAGGAGCCAATTGCGGTTACGGAAGCAGCAGCGAGGGCAGAAAAGATCTTGCCTCTGCTTGATGCTTTGAATCTACTTGCAGTCAATTTGTTATTCATGCCCTAACAACGCACAGGGGCAACGAAAGGTTCAACGAATTGCAAAAAATCTTCAAATATCTTCTATAAATCTTTCCACAAGGAAACTGTTGCCCACCTTCGCGCGAACTTCGCCTATGATTTTGTTTGTAATCTCTTCGCTTTGAGTAACGAGAACCAAGCTCTCTTCGGAGTTATCAAAGATTGAGGCAGAACCAAAGTCCTCCTCGCATTCAGCTAAATCTTGGCCTAAAGATCCAAAGTTCCTCTGGTCACTAGAGATAGCGGAAAGGACATCTAAAAAGGCACTCCTTACCTCTTCAAAGGCGCAGGAGCTCTGGCGTCGTCTTGTGATCCTTACTTGAAATGAGTATGGCGGCATAGAAAAATCTCGCCTCGAAACAAGATCGTACTGGTAAAGGTCTCTGGGACGCTTTTCGATGATTGGTTTCACATAACCAACCTCCGTTGATCTAGCTCCTACAAATAGCGGACTCTCTAACCTCGATCCAATCAAAGCACGGCTCGCTTTAAACCAAAATTCGTATAGTCGATTGATTGAAGAAAAGCCAAATTGTCCTGCGATTGCATCTACGTCGAGCAGTGCCACCCCTAACGCCTTGCGGTAGCGATTCAGTAGCATCGAGGTACCGACGACAATTCCCACCTGAGGAAGTTCGTCTTTCTCGGAGTCGACGTGAACGACTCGATCGGCAAATGTACCCCAAAGCTCATCTGCAATTCGCTGAGAACCAAGCGATGCGACACGAATATTAGAGCCCTTGCAAAACGCGCACGCGAAGGGGGTGGAGGAATGGCAATTAGGACAGAACAGCCCTCTCGCGTGTAACCTATCGAAGAGCTCCTCAGCCCTGTAGGTGGAGAAGTTATACCTTCTTACTGGTGAAATATCACTTGACCCATCGTCGCTATATACCTCTCCGTAGACGAGTGGCGAACTGCATACTTCGCACGAAACTATCTCTTTGCACCTACGACAGATATAACGATTCACCCTCCCCTTCTTGTTATAGACTACCAAAAGGGGGCCAATTCCCTTTTGAAGAGAGTCACCTATCCAGTCGATCAGCTCTTCACTGATGGGCTTCGAACCTGTTCTAACCATACCCATTCGAACATTTGGCCAGGCATTTAAATCTTTTGGATCGCCCTTTGGTCGTGCAATTCGATGAAAAATGGGATCCGGGAAACCTGTCGCTAAAACGACGTCAACTCCGTGCAACTGACGTCGCAGCAATGCCACGGAGAGCGAATCGACACGAGGGTGACTGATAGCTCTATGCCCTGCTGAAGCGGGGTCCACTACTACTATCGTCGATAACCCGTCGATAGGGGCAAAAATAGAAATCCGTGTTCCAAGAAGGATTCGTGCGCCAAAGTGAGCTTGCCGCGCCTTCTTCGACAGCGGCTTATCGATAACTACATAATCCACACCATCGCCAGACATACCAAGCGCATCGAAATTGAGCTGAGAGTACTCAGGGTAGACAACTAAAACTTTGCCGCTATCGTCTCTTCTATTTTGATTCAATCCTCCTTCGCTAGAAGAGTTAGCGTCGTTCAAACGTGATTCAGTGTCAGCTACCCTTTGAAAACTACTCATCATTGCAATTCGGCTACGGACAATGTCAGCGATCGACACATTAGGAGAGATTCTTATAGATTCGATCAGGCCCTGATTATTTCTCTCATCAGAGTCTTCGCTAGCCGGCGTTACTTGTCGTTCGCTATCGTATTCCGAGGTAAAACTGTGACCTTCTCCCAACCCATTTTCATCAACTGGGACTGCCATCGAAGAGTCAACGACTGACGAATCGACTGCGAATTTGCTGTCAGATAACGCACTACTAGTTAGGTCAATTGATCTTGGATCTTGCAATCTTGAATCTTGACCCATCCGCAATGCGACTAAGGGCGCTGGTATTCGGGAAGACGCCGAGTCGATCAACTTCACGAAGCTGACTAGAGAACCTCCGTATATTTTTTGCAGCTCAAGAGCGAAGAGTAGAAAGTCATTCGGAATCGAAACGTTCGATAACTCGTCGACTTCAAGGATGGTCAGATCTTTTGGTGGATCGACACCAACGTCGATGACCCAGCCCTTTTCACGTCGATTATGAATCTTCCCATATACGACTACTCCAACACGTACCTCTTCTGGATTATCACCAGAGTAGCGATACGTGAAAGAGCGATCGAGAGAAACGATGTCAAACAGGACCTCGATGTAGAGGTCGCTCACTTTTAGGCTCCCAGCGCGGCCTTGAATTGATCAAGTCGCGACAGCTTCTCCCAACTAAAGCCCTTATCGCTTCGGCCAAAGTGGCCGTAGGCGGCGGTGCGTCGATAGATTGGTCGACGTAGATCTAAGTCTCTAATGATTGCGGCAGGCCGAAGATCAAAGACCTCATTGATCGCCTGAACAATTCGTTCCTTGGATACCTGTTCGGTTCCAAATGTCTCTACCATAAGCGATACGGGACGTGCCACTCCAATCGCATACGCAACTTGAACCTCGCAGCGCGTAGCTGCTCCAGATGCGACAACATGCTTTGCTACCCAACGAGCAGCATATGCGGCCGAACGATCAACCTTACTTGGATCCTTACCAGAGAAGGCACCTCCTCCATGTCGAGCTGAACCGCCGTAAGTATCTACGATGATCTTGCGACCGGTTAGGCCGGTGTCGGCGTGAGGGCCACCAAGTTCAAAACGACCAGTGGGGTTGGCTAGAATCCGAAGACCCTTAGAGTCCAGAAAGTCTGGAATCATAGGCATAATGACGGACTCTCTCAAATCCGGAAGTAGCAGCGTGTTAAGGTCAATACCGGGCTGGTGCTGCGTCGAAATCAAGACCGTATCGAGTCGAACTGGCTTATTACCTTCGTATTCGACCGTTACTTGAGTCTTGCCATCTGGACGCAGGTAAGGCAAAACACCCGCACGTCGAACTTCAGAGAGTCGCTGCGAGAGGCGATGAGCAAGCCAGATTGGAAGAGGCATATAATCTGGCGTTTCGTCGCACGCAAATCCAAACATCATCCCCTGGTCGCCTGCACCGAGAGTATCCAATTCATCGTCGGTGTGTAGAGATCTCTGCTCGAATGCGCTTGTAACACCAGCGGAGATATCGGGGCTTTGCTCATCTATCGAAACAATAACGCCACAGGTGTTTCCGTCAAAGCCATAGCTCTCAGAGGTGTAACCGATTTCGCAAATGGTGTTACGCACGAGCTTTGGTATGTCGACGTAGCTCGTCGTTGTAATTTCGCCGGCAACCACCACTAAACCCGTGGTCAGAAGTGTCTCACATGCGACCCTTCCCATCGGATCTGACGACAAAATGGCATCAAGTACAGAATCAGAGATCTGATCGGCCATCTTGTCGGGATGTCCTTCAGTGACTGACTCCGATGTAAATGTGTAGCGATCCGACATTAATCAACCTTCCCGTTGTGATCAACACTCAAACAAATGTAATTACAAATCTCTTTATTGCTCAAATTCTATCGATAGGAGTCGCTCCACCAAAGCATCTACAACCCCAGCAGCAACTTCTCGCTTTGGCGCAAGTGGAATGTACTTCAAACTACCATCTGCGGACAAGATTATTACCTCGTTATCAGCGCTTCCAAAACGAGTCTCCTCCCTGGATACATCGTTAACAACAAGGATGTCGCACCCCTTTTTCACAATCTTGGCACGTCCATTAGCCTCGACATTCTCTGTTTCGGCAGCAAAGCCAATGGTAATAAAGTTTTGCGAATACATCTTTGAGTCCGCGACTACGTTGGCAAGAATATCGGGATTCTCAACGAGCTTTATCTCAGGCAAATTACCAGAGCCTCTTTTGAACTTGTTTACCAACGGAGATTCAACCCGGTAATCTGCTACCGCAGCACACATAATCAAGGCATTAGCGTCCTTGCAAGCACTTCGAGTCGCACTCTCCATCTCAATTGCACTTTCAACTCGTACGACCTCAAGGTAACTAGAAGAAAGAGCGGGATCGATAGTCGATATCGCAGTGACGTGGGCACCACGGTCAAGAAGTTCTGATACTATCGCCAAGCCTTGACGTCCGCTAGATCGATTACCGATGTAACGAACTGGATCAATCGCCTCTCGAGTTCCACCAACTGTTACCACAACGTGATAACCAGCGAGATCCCTCGTAGCCATTTGGCCAACAACGGCATCGAGAATAACTTCGGTTGCAGCTAAGCGACCAAACCCAACATCGCCTCCGGCAAGGCGGCCATGTTCTGGATCGACAACGGTAAATCCCCGCCTACGGATAGTCTCGATATTCTCCATGACGGCAGGATGTGACCACATCTCCTTGTGCATTGCTGCAGCTAGGACGACCTTGGCATCGGTAGATACCAATATCGTCGAAAGCGCATCATCGCATGCACCCGTCGCGAACTTGCTTAGAATATCGGCGGTTGCCGGCGCAACAACGACAAGATCGACGCCTTGTCCCAACTTGGTATGTGGAATTGGTGAGCTGTCTTCAAAGAGGGAGACGACCGGTTCGGAAGAACCTAACGCACGAAAAGTCGTCAAGCCGACGAAGTTGAGGGCGTTCTTTGTAAGAACTGGGGTTACATGAGCCCCTTCATCAACTAGTCGTCGGAGAAGCTCCACGGCCTTGTAGGCAGCGATGCCACCGCCGACACCAAGAGCAATGGAGACACCTTCAAGTCGCTTCATAAGGACTTTTTGCTATTCGCCGTCGAACTCGGTATCGACATAAACCTCTTCAGTCAGAAATTCCATCTCTTCTAGGTCTACATCCTCACTATCGGTAGATGTAGCAAGCGGTACAGCCTCAGCCAACTCTCTCGTAGGCTTCACAAAACCAGATGCAACCTCTTCAAACGCAGCCGAGAGCGCCTTGTGATTTATTGCATCGAACTGCGGTGGAGTAATAGAGCCCACCTGCGATCCAAGGTGCGAGTAGTAGGCGTTGATCTGTCGCGCCCTTCTAGCCACGAGAGTGACTAGCGAAAACTTTGAATCCACCTTATCTAAAAGGTCTTCAACTGGTGGGTTCATCAACGACGGTTCGTACTGACTCATTAAAACCTCAAAAGACTTATGAAAATAGCGTCAAACAGAATAGCTTAGTCCAACACAACAACCGACAGACCCTAGCGGCTATTTGATTCAATAAATCGAGCGATATCAGTTACTGTAACATCGATCGATGAGTTGACAAATTCGGTTGCACCTAGCGATCGCGCTGTCCTGATCTCAAGATCGGCAACGTCTAGGCGCCTTTTAACGTGCTCGGAAGAGTCTCCTCTACCAATCAACCTTCGTTCAAGCTCACTCATGCTAGGAGGAAGGAGAAGGATGATCGAGGACTCTGGAAAGCGCTCTTTGACTTGAGCTGCACCTTGAACTTCGATCTCCAGAAGAAGGTTTCGATCGCTAGTCAAGTATTGGTCTCCGGGGACAGGCGTGCCGTAAAGATTTCCTAGAAATTCGGCATACTCCAAGAATCCACCGTCAGCTACTCGCTCTTCGAAAGCTTCACGAGATACAAATACGTAGGAGTCCGGACTTTCACCGTCACGACGATCTCGCGTCGTCCAAGATCTCGATAGATCCAAATTTTCAACTCTCTCAACGAGCCTGGAGGAGACGGTACCTTTACCTACTCCACCAGGACCGCAAAGTACGAAAAGCAAGTTCTATGCCCGAGAAGCCTCTTCAAGCAACTTCTCACGTTGCTTGGCTCCGAGGCCCTGGAGTCTTCTGGTTTCGTTAATTCCAACACTGTCCATGATCTTCTTGGATCGCACTTTACCGATACCGGGGAGTGCCTCTAGAACGGCAGAGACCTTCATCTTTCCAACTAGCTCATCGTTGGGAGCTTTGTCTAGCAACTCTTTGAGAGTTACTGTTCCAAGCTTCAACTTCTCTTTTATCTCAGCGCGCTGCTTACGAGCCTCAGCAGCCTTTCGTAGGGCATCGGCACGCTGTTCTGGTGTTAATTGTGGAGGCAATGGCATATGAAAAAAATTAGCCTTTGACGTGGAGAATAAGGTCACTTTATTGAATATTTTCGTAAAAAAGGCATTTTTTCGATAAAAATTTAGAGTATACGAAACGTTTTTTCTAAATATGTACCGTTAACTTGCCGTGAAGAGTCTTATTGAACGCCCATGGGCAGATGTCTTAACGATGTCTCGTGCACGTCTTAGCAGTCCCATATCTCCGCCCCTTACAACGACCCGATAGAGTCGAATTGCGGTCTCCACATCGTTTGAAATAGCGCAAAATCGCTCAAAAAGTGCGACTCCCGAATCTCTATCAAAGGAAACGCGCCCATCGAGGAAGGCCTCGACAAAGATCTTTACCGTAACATCGTTGACAACGAGGAACGAATCGAAGGGAAGGTTGCGACCTTCAATCGACGACATAAAGATATCTCGATATACTCCCGTCGGCTCCCAGGTGCCGTAACCAATAAGAAAAGCTAGGTGAGGAAAGTCCTTCAGGTGAAGATCCACATCGATTTCACTCTCGAATCTGGGGCGATCCTGCCTATCGAAGAGGTTTTTTCGTACGCTTTCACGTTCATCCACCATCATCATTGCATAGACATCTAGCGGCAAAGAGGGGTTTTGAGCAAGTCGATATCTAACTGAATAATCATGGTCATAGGCGAGTGAGACGAATAGATCCTGGGGGAGATTTCTATTTGAGGCGGCACTTGCTCGCACCCCTGGATTGGGGTCTCTAGATAGATTGAGTAGTATCTCTTTGCAATTGACCAGCGACCCGCATATTGATTGGGCCAAGGCGGATCTAACCCTCCAATCGAAGTCACTCGAGAGTGCTGCTGCTGAATCACAATTCAAATTCTTATGAGAGGCAGCCGCTGTACGAACATCGACTGAGTCACTTTGGGCGAGCTTCGTGATCATCTCCTCGCTGGAACGATCATTCTTCGCCAGCGCCACCAGGACACGATCAGCGGGGTCGTCCGTCATAATCTTCAAAATATCGACGTCGACAAATGTATTAGACGCGAGATTCAGTCGAACCATCGTCTCTGAATCATCCTTCAAGCGCATTGCTGCCTCGTCGCTAACGGAGCGATTTAGAGCGACATTTGCGCGCGCGACAACATCAAGTGAGGTACTGAGGGCGCTCAATAGAACAAAGTCGGCATTCGGATTAGAGGCAATTCCATAAGTTACCCTAAGTTCATGGGCCTTTATTATTTGATGCAACAGAGCCACAGGAGCATTGACATGTCGGGCGACAAAGGAACGGCCCTCTGGATACTTTGCCGCAAAGTACAAGAACCCATCTGTAAATGCGTAACTTACTTCAGTCTTTTGCAAGTGAATAAAATCTCGAGGAGAGTAACCAGCTTCGAGGCCTTCTTTGACCATCTCGCAGAAGTTACCACTCATATGATTGGTGTCACGACAACGAAACCCATCGTCTTCATCGAGTAAAGCCAGACACTCACTACCCCAAAGATCGCGGCATAATATGTCGCCTTTATTCATTTGGAAATTCCCTCATCTCGTCCACTCTTTGGGCTTTATTAGGACGAAGAGGCCGATTCTATGTCTAACAAATCAGCATCATCTCGTCTTGAGATGAGTCGAATAAATTTACCGAATGCTTTAGATGTAATTTCAGATTTACCCCCGAAACGCAATATCTACGTCGAAATATAGGTCGCAGTGACCCCGTTCTAGGTCAAATCTCGCTTCTGTCTCTCTCGAGTAGAGCAAGCACCCTGTCGACGTCGTCGACTCCTTGCAGAATTCTACCGAGTACGACTAGGTTCGCCCCTGACCTAAATGCGTCGCTTGGAGTAACGACACGAACTTGATCCCCTAAGTTACTCATTTCGTAGCGAACTCCTGGCACTACTGCAAGTAGATCTGGGAAACGTGACTTTATCGTATCGACCTCAAGGCCAGATGAGACAAAGCCGTGGGCTCCACTTTCAACAATTAATGACAATCTCTCTGTCAAGGATTCAACCGCTAGCGGTGGCAGGCTAGTTAGTTGAGTTACACCGATGATCGACGGGCCTCCATCGACTGAATTTGCAGCCTCTACAGCTGCCTTCATCATCTCGATGCCCCCAACACAGTGAACACTGAGGAGGTCAACGCCATAACGTGCACACGAGAGCGTGGCTCCCCTAACAGTATTTGGAATATCGTGCAACTTGAGATCCAAAAAGACTCGATAACCTAACTCTTTTACCTCTGGAATTATCGATGGACCAACGGCCGTAAAGAGCTCAAGACCGATCTTTGCAAATGCAAATTTGTCTTTGAACTTTGAAGCCAGCGAAATGGCACTCTCTCTGTCACCCACATCAAGGGCTACTGCATACTCTCGCACGATTCTCTTCTCCTTCATTTAGACACTGATAGCAATCTCAAACTTTGAACCTTTATCGTCTCAAAGCACCTAGATCGGTTAGTCACCTACTTTGATCGAAGGTTGATAGTTGATCATCCGCAAATCCGTGAGCGACC
This sequence comes from Actinomycetes bacterium, assembly GCA_021841935.1. Lineage (GTDB taxonomy): Bacteria > Actinomycetota > Acidimicrobiia > Acidimicrobiales > Acidimicrobiaceae > Acidithrix. Next base: position 37,260 of record JAKCDL010000003.1, read on the forward strand.
TGAAACTAATCCACTCTGAGCGCCGCAACACCTCCTCGGTGTGAAGCTCCCACTAGGTCCCGAAACCTAGTAAAGCCAAGTCTTCCCATCTCAATCGGTAACTCCGACAAAACCTTTGAAAATACCTTTGGATCTACAAATGAAGCTGTTCCGATCTGTATTGCACTGGCACCCGCGGCAGCTAGTTCAATAACCGCACGTGCCGAAGACACTCCCCCTACCCCGATGATCGGTAGATTGGGGTGGCGCGAATAAGCCTCGTAGATAGCCCTTAGTGCAACTTGATGTACCGCCGGGCCCGATAGGCCGCCCCCTTTGGCCCCCAACGATGGTAGGAGTGTCTGGTAGTCGATCTCAAGACCCATCACGGTATTAATAAGGACCACACCATCTGCCCCTTCGACCGCCGAGGTATCGATTATCTCCTCCAAGAGATGCGTATTAGGGGAGAGCTTGACGTAACGAGGTAAGCCAATCCCGCGCGTTGCTCTTAGAACTTCGGCGACCGCCTCAGTTGAATGAGCAAACATCTTATTCCTATCCTCGATGTTGGGGCAGGAAACATTGACCTCTATAGCTTTCACTACGTCACTTACGCCAACAAGTTCGTCAATCGCTTTGCGATAGTCGTCGATGCTTCTACCCCAGATGGAAACGACCGTCGAAACTCGCTCCCTCTCCAGATTGGGCAGGTGCACCTCTCGCCATCGTCTTATACCTGGCCCTGTAAGTCCAACCGAATTGATCATTGCGGCACCTGCACCACTTACACGGGGTGCCGGATTGCCCTTCGTCTCGAAGACGGCCAGTGACTTTGTAACAAAGGCACCCAAAGAAGTCTGATCGACGTAGCCAGAAAGCTCCGTCGAAAATCCCCCAACTCCAGATGCATTCATGATTGGATTCGAAAGCAGCAATTTTGGTCCAAGAGAGGTCTCCAAATTTACAGAATCACCAACTCGAACCTTAGACATCGACTCCACCTCGCATACAAAGCCTTATCGCAGATGATAAGACTGAATCGACCTTATTGACACGTCCGTTTTATACATCTCTTGGATAGCATCCGTCGCAGCAAGCGCTGCGGAAACCGTCGTTATGCAGGGAACCTTATGACGATTTGCTGCACTTCTGATATGGTAACCGTCGCTACGAGGGCCTCTTCCATGAGGGGTGTTGATAATCAGTCCAACCGCCCCTGAACTTATCAGCTCGACTGCATCGGCGCGGTCCTCGCTTCGTTCTGCGATCTTGCCAACGATAGTGTCAACCGATACCCCATTATCCTCAAGGTACTTAGCAGTTCCAAAGGTAGCTGCTATTGAAAGACCTGCACCAACCAAACGATTGGCAAGATTTACTGCAGAGTGCTTATCGCGATCGGCAAGGGAGAGAAAGACCATACCGTGATTAGGTAGTCGTGATCCTGCACCTAGCTGCGCCTTAGCAAAGGCCAGAGGAAAGGTCTTATCAATTCCCATAACCTCTCCAGTGCTTCTCATCTCTGGTCCAAGCAAGGTGTCAGCCGTTGGGAACCTAGAGAAGGGCATCACCGCTTCTTTGACTGCATAGTAGCCGCCCGTCGTAGTCGGGTCGATAGTTCGGTCTTCCCTCAATGATGCAAGGGTTCTTCCAACCATTACCAAGGAGGCAACTTTTACTAACGGAACCCCCGTAGCCTTTGAGACAAATGGGACAGTTCTAGATGCTCTCGGATTGGCTTCGATTACGTACACGCGAGAATCTTTCACGGCATACTGAACATTTATTAATCCAACGACCGAAAGAGCATCGGCTATGGCCTTTGTATTTTCGACGATCTTGTCTTGCACCTCAGGAGTAAGCGTTATCGGTGGAACAACACATGCCGAATCCCCCGAGTGAATTCCCGCCTCTTCCACGTGCTCCATTATTCCACCGAGGTAAAAGCCGCCCACGCCATCGCGAACTGCATCAACATCTACCTCAACTGCATCTTCTAGAAATGAGTCGATAAGAATTGGTCCACGCCTTGAAATACCACCCTCTTGTGCAAGCGCATCAAGGCGGCCAAAGGCCTCAACTAACTCACCTTCGTCATAGACGATCTCCATCGCCCTCCCGCCCAGCACATACGAGGGTCTAAGGAGGACCGGAAAACCAATTTTCCTACCAGCTTCGATGGCTTCGTTCATCTCATAGACAGTGGCACCTGAGGGTTGATCTATACCCAGCTCTGTGCACAAAGCCGACCATCGTTTACGGTCCTCAGCTATGTCGATTGCATCAGGGGTTGTTCCCAATACCTTCAGGCCGGCAATCTCCTGGGCAAGCCTAAGAGGCGTCTGGCCCCCTAAGCCAACGATTACACCGACGATTGAGTCGTACCCACCCTCGGCAGCTATAACTTCTTCAACATCTTCAGCAAAGAGAGGCTCAAGGTACAACTTATCCGATGTGTCGTAGTCGGTAGAGACCGTCTCAGGATTGCAGTTGACCATTATGGTTTCATATCCAGCATCGCGAAGTGCATAACTTGCGTGCACACAGCAGTAGTCGAACTCGATACCCTGCCCAATCCTATTTGGACCAGAACCAAGAATTACTACCTTCTTGTTAGAACTTGAAATGACTTCACTCTCGCCGTCGTAGCCCGAATAGTGATACGGGGTCGCTGCTTCAAATTCACCCGAGCAAGTGTCGACAGTCTTATAACCTGGAACAATTCCATAGCGACGGCGAAGTTGAGTCACATCGGCTCTACTGCAATCAAGTAGGTGGGCTATCTGAGCATCAGAGAATCCATTTTTCTTATACCTCTTGAGCGATGATGAATCTAGCACCGCATCTAACGAAGATCCGGGGGCAAGAGCACCCCTTAGCGCAGCGATCTCGTCCTTCATCTCGACGATCATCTTTATCTGGTATAGAAACCAGGGATCAATCTTTGAGGCCTCATAGATCTCCTCTACGGTGGCTCCAGCGCGGAACGCCTCGTCCACCACGAAAATTCGTCTAGGCGTTGCTACTTTTACCTCTTCTAGGAGATCATCCTTATCAGCGGGGGTTACAACTCGATCCAAGGGATCGCCACCAAGTCCATAGCGACCCAATTCAATTGAGCGCATCGCCTTTTGAAGCGACTCTATAAACGTTCTTCCAATTGCCATGGCTTCGCCGACGCTTTGCATACGCGTACCAAGCTGGGCCTCTACACCTGGAAACTTTTCGAATGCCCAGCGTGGTACCTTAGTCACCACGTAGTCGATCGTTGGTTCAAAAGAGGCTGGCGTTACCTTGGTTATATCGTTACGAATTTCATCGAGTCGATAGCCGATCGCCAACATAGTGGCGAACTTGGCGATCGGAAAGCCAGTTGCCTTCGACGCTAGAGCACTTGAGCGCGAGACTCGCGGATTCATCTCAATGACTACCATCTCACCGGTATTTGGGTTCACCGCAAATTGGATATTTGACCCACCGGTTTCAACCCCAATTCGTCGAATCACCTTGAAGGCTGCATCGCGCATGCGCTGATATTCAACGTCACTAAGGGTTTGTGCCGGTGCAACGGTGATGGAGTCACCCGTATGGACACCCATAGGGTCAAAGTTCTCGATTGAACAGATTATTACCGCGTTATCTGCTTTATCGCGCATGACCTCAAGTTCGTACTCTTTCCACCCAGCGATCGACTCTTCTACGAGAATCTCACTTATCGGCGATGCATCTAAACCTGCTTGTGCAATATCTACAAACTCTTCAAAGGTAGTTGCTATACCCGTTCCGGCGCCACCGAGGATAAAGCTTGGCCTTATTACTATCGGAAGAGAGATCTCGTGCATAACCTCAATAGCGCCAGCAAGGTCGTGTGCAAATCCTGACCTTGGGGTACGAAGACCGATCTCATTCATCGCGCCTTTAAAGAGCTCTCTATTTTCAGCTGTAGCAATCGCGAGTGGCGAAGCGCCTATCATCTCGACGCCATACTCTTCTAAGACTCTGGCTTCGGCGAGCTCCATAGCTAAATTCAAGGCCGTTTGGCCACCTAGAGTAGGCAAGAGAGCATCGGGGCGCTCAATTTGAATGATTCGCTTTAGAACGTCAAGATCTAGAGGCTCGATGTAGGTAGCGTCAGCAAAGTCAGGATCCGTCATTATCGTCGCCGGATTTGAATTTGCCAGTATCACGTAATATCCCTCGTTTCGAAGGACTCGACAAGCTTGCGTTCCCGAATAGTCAAACTCACATGCCTGACCAATAACAATTGGACCTGAACCTATAACTAGAACTTTGGATATATCTCTTCTAGCTGGCATTTACTTACTTCCTCTAAACGTTTCTAGCCACATCATACGAACTTATTTACCTTGTACCAATTTTGAAAACTCCTCAAAGAGATAGAGGGAGTCGTGTGGACCTGGTGCAGCCTCTGGATGGTATTGAACCGCGAATGCACGCATTTGCGGCACCGAAAATCCCTCCACAACGTCGTCATTCAAATTTACGTGAGTGACTTCAGTCGGGAACGTACTCTCCGCAAGTGACTCTCGAGTAACCGCATAGTTATGGTTTTGGCTTGTGATCTCCACGGCGCCTCCATCCTTGCGTCCGACTGGATGGTTACCACCATGGTGGCCAAACTTCAGCTTGACTGTCGAAGCACCAACTGCTCTAGCGAGAAGTTGATGTCCAAGACAAATTCCAAAGATCGGCATCGACCCTAAAATCGGGGCTATCTGATCGACGGCGTAATCAACCGCTGCTGGATCTCCTGGGCCATTTGAGAGAAAGAGTCCCCTCGGATTGTAGGCCATAATCTCTTCAACCGACGTCTTGGCAGGTACAACTACCGTCTCAAACTTATGACTCAAATATCGAACTATCGACCGCTTCATCCCGTAGTCAATTGCGACTACTCTCGGGCCGCTTCCGTGCACCTCTATCTCGCGCCTACTTACAACCGAAGCCAAATCTCGACCATCTGTCGACATCTCGGGGGTGATCAACCTCTGCAACTCTCGCGGCTCCGATGTTCCGATGACACCAGCTAAAGCACCGTAGTTGCGGAGGTGTCTAGTTAGTGCACGAGTATCCAAAGATGCAACTAGGGGCACATTTGACTCTTCGCAAAGGTCAAGTAGGGATCGTTCGCCCCGATAATTTGAGTAAATTCCTGAGTAATTTCGTACAATTACGACCTGAGCCCATACTCGAGATGACTCCATATCAATGGTATTCACGCCATAATTACCTATCTCTGGAGTTGTAAAGGTAACCATTTGCCCTGCATAGGAAGGATCTGTAATAACTTCTTGGTATCCAGATAAGACGGTATTGAAGACGACTTCCCCGCCAACGAAGAAGTCACCCTTGAAACGGCCAGGCTCACTTGAGATTAACTCCAACTCGAACGTGGAACCATCCGCCAGGACTAAGTATCCGGGCGTCCTATAAATTGATTCCGTCGTATAGATCATCTCCAATACCTCTCCACTTCCACATTTCTATCTCTGACGATCATTTTTCCATTGACTACGTTGTGCCGAATCGCTAGCGGTAGCTCCATACCTAGATACGGAGAATTCTTTGACTTTGACCAAATCAAATCGCTCGTAAGGACTCCGCTAGCACCTAAATCAATCACGACTAGATCAACCTTTGAGCCTTGAATTATCGGTTCGGTTGGGAGCCGCAAGAGCTTGCGCGGGCCAATCGCAAGCAGCTCCACGACCTTTAGTAACCACGAGAGCTCGTCGCGACTGATAAGCGAAGCCTCTAGCACTTCAATAGAGTCGAGAGCGATATTCAGCTTCGGAAGATAGCCGGCACTTCTACCTACAAACTCTCTCGCACCCAAAAAAGAGACCGAGAGCGCCTGTTCAATTCCCACCATCCCAAACGCGGCGTTTTCAAAGGGTAAGTCTTTTTTCCACCGCGGATGGGGCGCATGATCTGTACCAATTACATCGACTATGCCGCTTGCAACCCCACGCCAAAGACCATCGATATCACTCACCGTTCTCAATGGAGGGTTGACCTTGAATAATGAGTTTCCTGAACCGATATAGCTTTCATCTAGTAACAGGTGATGCGGAGTTACCTCGCACGTCACTGCTGCGCCATCACCTTTTGCCTCTGCAACTAAGGAGATGGCCCTTGAAGTGGAGACGTGTTGAAGGTGAAGCCTTCCCCCAATCGCCTTGCAGAGCTCAATGTCTCGCGCAACCATTACCGTCTCGGCCAAAGGAGATATCATCTTGAGTCCCAAGCGCTCAGCGAGCTCCCCTTCGTTCATCGATCCGCTCGCCATAATCGACTCATCTTCACAGTGTTGGGCTAATATCGAACCACTTGCGGCGCTAGCTTCAAAGGCTCGCCTCATTATCATGGCCGATTGAACACCATTACCGTCATCAGTGAAGATCTTCACCCCTCTTTGTGCCAGTTCCGCAATCTCCACTAAGTTCGATCCTCTACGACCTTTAGTTATCGACGCGCTGAGATCGATTGAAATAGGCAGCCGCAGAGTTCGTCCACGAATCTCATCTATGACACCTAATGAATCTGGCACCGGGTCAGTATTTGGCATCGCAACGACGCGACAGTAACCTCCGGCCGCGGCTGCTATCGAGCCGCTAAAGAAGGTTTCGGCCTCCTCGCCTCCCGGCTCACGAAGGTGAGTGTGAAGGTCTATGAATGAGGGAGCTACAAGGTGTCCCTCGCAATCGACACTCTCTTCTCCAAGAGTCTTTGAAAGTCCGTTGCCGATCTCGGTAACAACTCCTCTTTCAAGGCGAAGATCAGTCCTTCGTAGACTAAATCCGTCGAATAGAGCTCCGTCTTTGAGAAGGAAGCGGTCTTCAGCCATCTATAGAACCCTCCAAAACCGCCTCGATTATCGCCATTCTGGCAAAGATTGACACTTCGGTTTGTCTCCGAATGAGCGAATTATCAATGTCTATCAACGGCGCATCGATCTCCATCCCGGGAAAGACTGGCCCAGGATGCATAACTACCTGATCTCGACGAATATGAGAGGCCCGCTCCTTTGTCAAAGAAAAGCGTGATCGATACTTATTCACCTCGAGTGATTCTCCTTCTGAAAATCTCTCGCGCTGGATTCGCAACATGTACAGGACATCGTAGCGCTCTACTTCAAATGACGAATGACGGACCACATTAGGGAAAATGTACTTAGGCATCATCGACTCTGGACCAACAAACGAAACCTCGATGCCGCAGGTCGAAGCGAGCTGAACGAGTGACCTCGCCACTCTCGAGTGCAAAACATCGCCCACAATGGCCATTTGAAGGCCTTCAAGTGCATCTAATGATCCAAAACGTTCAACGAGCGTTGTTAGATCCAGTATTGCTTGAGTCGGATGTTCATGTTCTCCATCACCCGCGTTAATAGTTGGAACACTTGTCCAATCTTCAAATAGTTGCGAAAGACCACTCTCTTTAGAGCGAACAACGAAGAGGGAAGGGTCATAAGATGCCAAAGTCTCCGCCGTATCCTTTATCGATTCGCCCTTTGAAAGAGATGAACCAGTGATGTCGAAGTTGATTGCGACCATACCCAGCTGAGTAGCAGCTACCTCGAAAGAAACTTTCGTTCTAGTTGAACTCTCGAAAAAAGCTAGTATCGCATTTCGACCGGAAAATGATCGTGGATCTGCACCCCTGCTTAGTTCAAGGCTTCGGTTTATTAGAGACTTTAAATTTTCAGAACTAAGGTTGGTAGAAGAGTGAAGACCGAGGCGTCGGCCCGGCAAATTCATTTATCCTCACTCGCTGGGTTGGGTGCTTCGCTCTCTTGAAATATCCGAATACCTTCTGCGGTAACTTCAACGTATTCGGACATCGCGGTTGGCAAATTCTTACCCACGAAGTCAGGCCTTATTGGCACTTCACGATGGCCACGATCAACCATCACGGCCAATTGAACTTTTGAAGCACGCGCTCGAGATAAAAGAGAGTCGAGCGCCGCCCTGACCGTACGGCCCGTAAATATGACATCATCTACGAGAATAACAGTTTTATTTTCAGGCGAAACCGGGATCACGCTTCTATCTAAGCTTAGATCTACAACTGCATCTCTATCGAACTTTGTGTCGTCACGGAAGTTGCTAACGTCGAGAACACCAGAGGGGACTTCAACTCCCTCAAGAGCTTCAATTCTTTTAGCCAGGGCCTTGGAGAACCACTCCCCACCCCTCAAAAGTCCTAAAAGAACTAATTCGTTTGCGCCTCTATTTCGCTCTAAAATCTCGTGAGCTATCCGAGTCACTGCCCTATCAACGTCAGCCTTTGAAAGCACCTCTGCCTTCAAAGTGAGACCTAGCGTTCCGCTAGGGACAAGCCTCAACTTGTTTGATTGCATTTAGTCTCCCTCACCGTACACGTATCACAGTACGCGCTTTACGGGTAGCTTAGTTAAAGGCTAGTTTACAAACTAGAACATGGCTGCCAAATCTTGCCCAACGTAACCACAAACACAGGATTTATCGAACCAGATGTCTGAGAACCAGTTTTACTACAAGCCGAACCCTGCGAAGAAATCCGGGGCACACAGGACCCCCAAAAAGAAAAACATCGCGTTGAGGCGTACGGGATTCATATTTGTAACCGCTGCCGTAGTAATTGCAATGGTTGCTGGGGGTGCATTCTTTTACGCGAAGTCAAAATTCAACTCAATAAAAAAGGTATCGGTCGCACACCTTGACGCTCAAATAACGGACCAACCTATCAACATACTCTTAGTTGGAAATAATTCACGATCTATTTTGAACGGCAAACAAGCAAGCGCATTTGGCACTGGTGCCCAAGTAGGAGGCGCGCGCTCGGACGTTACAATGATTGCACATTTAGACCCAAAGACAAAGACAGTCACATTGGTATCTATACCTAGAGATCTATTTCTGCCGATTCCTGGATCAACAAAATCCAACAGAGTAGATGCAGCACTAAATCAAGGACCAGGACAACTCGTCGCCACAATCGAACAGGATCTGGGCATACCAATCCAGCACTACGCGGAACTAAATTTCGACTCATTTCAGTCTCTCGTAAACGCATTAGGTGGCCTTTACATGTACTTCCCCTATTACGTCAAAGACGCACAAACAGGACTGAACATCACACAAAAAGGGTGCATATATCTCAACGGAACTCAAGCCCTAGCTCTCGTTCGATCCAGAGAACTCTATTACTCCGCAGACGGCGTCAACTACACACCAGATGGCCTCGGCGACCTCTCACGAATCAGAAGAGACCACGAATTCCTAAAGGTTTTAGCCTCACAAGTGAAGCAAAAAGGAATCTCGAACCCTCTGAAACTCAATTCGATACTCAGCTCTATCTTTCCATACCTATCGGTAGATTCAAGCTTCACCTTCAACCAAGTATTTTCAATCGCGTCAACGTTCAGAAGTATTACCCCATCAAACGTTGGTTCCGTAACGCTTCCAATAGCCTTTGCGAACAACTACACCTACGCCGGCGCCAACTACGGCGACGTAGTTTTCGCGGCTCAACCACAAGACATGACCATTATCCAGCAAAGTCTCGGAATTGCCGTACCTTCAATCCCAAAGAATTCATTTACCGTTTCAGTATTGAATGGAACAGGAACATATAATCAAGCTAAAGAGGTGGCTACGGGATTAGGAAGCCTAGGTTACAACGTGACGAGCACCGGAAACACAACCGTTTACGGAAACAGCTTAGAAACCGTCGTAAGGTATCAGCCAGGAAGATTACAAGACGCCCAAAGGATAATGGCTGATTTATCCGGACCCGTAGTAATGGGAATGGGATCGATAACCACTGGTACCGACGTAGAAGTTATTACAGGAAATCAACTAACAGTGGCGAGTACCTCTAGTCCCACCACCACAAACGCTACTTCAAATTCAACATCAAACAAATCAACCGCGACTCAAGTAACAAGTACTGCACCGGCGATAACTGCCCCCGTAACGCTACCGGCAACACAATCGAATCAAGCACTACAACCGTGGGACCCAAGAGCATGTCCCACACAAGCAGGGTGAACCACAAAAACTAGACAATTTTAGTAACGGGCAATAACTATCCAGTAGACGAACCCTTCGTCCCCTTGCCAATGAAAAACTGAATCTACCTAATTAATGACAAATACCAACTCTCAGGTATAAATGGACCTACCTTCGTAGGCCAGCAAAGAAGAATTCGCAGCAGCTCAGAGAAACGTGTGGCCGAAGCAAAACCAAAATCGAGGAGCACAAACAAAGAGAGGATTGATCAAAAGACCCTCACAGGGAACCCATGGACCAACGAATCAACTCAGTGCCAAAGCTGAAACAAGATTCAATTCACAACAAAAATACAAAGCCAAGAAAGCCACAAAAATCATTTACGCTAAAAAAACCCGAATAAACAGAGCAGTAATTAGGAATGCCATACGCACCTAATGGCACCGAATCCAAGATCAGATTTAAAGAGGAGAAGGGCCGAGCAACGCTCGACCCTTCTCCTAAGAGCAAAAAAAGCTATTAATTAAAACGCTTACGCTGGAAGAAACCCCAGAACAAAAGCCCGATAAAGATTCCTAATGGAACTACCATGGTCAAAACACCACCAGCAGGAACATCCATTGGAAAAACGCCAGCTAACATGATCAACCTTTCATTGAGTGGAGAGCCCTCAAAGAGCTCTCCACTGCTTCGTTATAGAACGTAGAACAATACGAAGAATACTACCGAAGCTATACCCATGAAAACCCAGTAATAACTGAATCCTTCAAGGTTGGCTCGGAAGTTCTCCGCTTGGGGAAGGTTCGAAAACCCTACTCCACCCTCTTCCACGAACAACTTAGCACTCCTGAAACTACGCGCTATCAAAGTCTCCAACCAATACATGGAAAGAATTAAGACCAACGCGTAAACAGGACCAAAGGCGGTATATACGCCAGCGTATCCGAAGGCACCAGGCTGGAAGTTCAACCGGGTCATCTCCCAAATCTGGAAGCCCGCTGCAAACAAACCGCCAAAGAGCGCGGCTACATTTGCAACTTGCCAGTCCAGTGTTGATCCCTTGCGCAGCCGTATGTTACCAAATTGGTTCAGGATCGCACTAAGCAACACCAAAGAGAGGATCAATGCTCCCATTAGGGTCGAAGCCGTTTGACCATGAGGATCCCACAGTCCATGCGAATTCAACGACCTAAGGTAGAAGTAAGCAAAGATAATTCCACCGAAAGCAGTAAGACCTAGGGCGATACTGATTCGAGAACCCCACCACAGCGACCCAATAGCGGCCTCGTGGTAGTGCTGCTCTTCGTCTACTACTGGACGAGATTCAGTTATCTCACTCATCTAACGTTCTCCCTTGCTACGTCACGACCAGCATTGGCCACGACGATATCCGCCATCGGAAGAGCGTCTGGATCGGCGTACTCGTACGGTCCAGCTACAACAACCGGAATCGTCTCAAAGTTGTAAGCGGGAGGTGGATACGAATCCACATGCCACTCAAGCGACCTCGACGACCATGGATCACGAACTGACTTCTTGCGGGTAACAACAATCTGCCACATCCAAGTAACGACGAAGAATGTGAGCGAAAGACCGAGCACATAGCTCGAGATTGACACCCAATCGTTTAAGGTTTGCAGACGAGCTGCATACTCAAACACGCGTCGGGGCTGTCCAAGGAGACCAACCGCGAACAACGGCAAGAAGGTGCTGTTGAAGGCAATAATCATTGACCAGAAGTGAATCTTGCCAAGCTTCTCGCTCAACTGGAACCCAGTAACGAGTGGTGTGTAATAGTAGATCGCACCAAAGAATGCGAAGATTACACCACCCATAATTGTGTAGTGGAAGTGAGCCATAACAAAGAACGAACCGTGAACCGTAACGTTGATCGGAACGTCGGAGACGTAAACCCCGGTTACTCCACCGAAGAGGAAGTTGAAGTAAACGCCCAACATGAACAACATTGGTACGGTCAAACGAATTCGAGCCCTCCAAAGGGTACCCATTCCGACTAGGTAAATAAAGCCAGTCGGGATCGAGATGAGCTCAGTTGTAAGCATGAACAACGGACGCATGTCTGGGTTCATACCACTCTGGAAGAGGTGGTGCTGCCACACGAAGAAGCTCAAAATAGCCAAGCCGATCATACCAGCTGCTGCAGTCTTGTACCCGAATACAGGTTTTCTCGCAAATACCGGCACGATCTCAGCCACCATACCGAAGCCCGGAATAGCGAGCAGATAAACCTCGGGGTGTCCAAAGAACCAGAAGAGGTTCTCCCAAAGGAAGGAAGATCCACCGTGGGGGCCATATAGAAGCGAGGTCTGAGCCGTGCGATCGAGAGCCAAAACATACAAACCATCGATCAAAACCGGCACCGAAAGGATCATAGTAAACCCGAGGGAGACCATTGACCATCCCATGACGTTCAAGCGACCCCAAGTCATACCTGGCGCACGATAGTTGATGATGGTAACAACGATGTTCGTTCCTGCGCAGATCATAGAAAGACCTTGCAGACCGAAACCGAAGATGTAACCATCTTGGCCTACACCCTGCTGAACAGACAGAGGAGCATAGGAAGTCCAACCCGACTGGAATCCACCCTGCCACAGAGCAGACAGCAAAATGAAGTATGAGATTGGCGTAAACCAGAAAGAAGCAGCCTCAAGGCGAGGGAAAGCAACCTTCTTGGAACCGATCATCAACGGAATCACATAGTTACCGAATGGGCCTAAGACGACCGAAGTCATCATCATCATCATCATGGTGCCATGCTCACCCACGATCTCGAGGTAAGTGTCAGGTCCCCATATGTGATGGACTGGAGAAAGCAATTCAGTACGAATAGCTAGAGCCAGAAGTCCAGCGGTAAAGAAGTAGACAAGCATACCGAAAAGGTACTGAACGCCGACGACCTTATGGTCGGTTGTGTACCTGAAGTACTTTCCCCAACCAGGATCGGAAGTATGCTCTACATTCTCGGGCTCAAACCCGAGCATCTTCTTCAACGGATAGTTCAGGGCGCCCAAGCCAGCAAACCAGCCAACAACAGCGAATAAGTATCCGAGCACTATTGCAGCGTCATTAGAACCACTTCCGACAACTTGCTGGTATCCGCCTGCGATAGCGTTTCCAGCCCAGTGTCCGAAGAGGAACCCTAGACCGCCACCAACCATACCAGTGATAATACTGGGCTGGAAGATGCTCGACTTATGAGCCGAGGCCCCCGAAGATCCACTTTTCGTTTCTTGCGAAAAGTCAATTGCCATTAAGCAAATCCTCCAAGGAAATTACTGAATAAAAGTAACAAGACAAATAACTACAGGTTTGCATTCGGATCAACACTGGTGTTGTAGTAACCGCCACCTGCACCGGAATAGCTAGGAGTGTAGGTCAAGGAGTACTTCGGCAGAAGCTTTGTCACAGATGCATTTTGCTGCTCCATGTTCGTTGCCCACTGCTCAAACTGCTGTTGACTTACGACTGTCCCATAGTTGTACATGGCACCATGCCAGATACCACACAGTTCGTCACAACGGACTGTGAACCTACCGGTCGCCAATGTCTTGGTGTACGCAACGTTGTTGTAGTCAGGATTTGCGTCAGCCTTCACACCGAGCTGGTATGCCCAGAAGTCGTGGATAACGTCCAAACTCGTTACGTTGAACTCAATCTCCGTGTTCACTGGTAGCTCAATACCTGTAGTTTCCATACCGCCGAACTGTGGCCAGCGATAAGTGAAACGCCACTGCTGAGCTATTACTTGAACTTGCAGAAGCTTGGTTGTTCCTGGCGTCCAAATCGGGCTTGCCCCCTCGCCACCACCTGCTCCAGCAGGTGCGATCAAGAAGTAAGTACCGAATGCGGCCAAACCTAGAACCAAGGTGGTGGTAATCACATACCATGCACCCTGAGCCTTTGAGTTTCCGCTTAGGTTTGCCGCAGGCAGTGTTCCGTCCTCACCTGGACGTACGCGCCACTTCATAATCGAATAACCGAAGAAGAACCAGACGAACAATAGCACTGGAACCACGAGTGTCGACACGAATTTGATGTCGAACTGTGCACCTTGCGCTTGATCTGTCATCGTTCCTGGCGCTAGGTGAGGTCCAAGTACGAACCAGACCAATGCCATTCCGATAATCGAAACGACCGCCCAGACTGAAAGAATCTTGACAAGAGCACTCTTGCCAGCCTCTTCGCTGCGCGAATCCTCTAGAACGAATCTAGCCAACTCATACCACCTTCAAAAATCCGGCCATATACCCTAGGCTCTGCATTGGACCACCGTTACCCTCAAGGTAACCAAGACCGCACGGGACGAAGCACTGCCAGCGATATGTACCAGCGCCACCTGTGTGGAATGTAAAAGTGATCGTGTTATGAGCCTGTGACGTATTGCACGGACCTGTATTGCAGAAGTTCTTGGCACTGCCTGAAACTCCGTACATAGGAACGTTTATCCCCAACGCAGGAACGTTGAAGGTGTGTGCAATTCCATTTCCGGTATTCGTATTTGGATTTACGACGCTCTCTGCTGCTCCGTTTATGTAAGCCACACCACCAGTAGTACCCGCGACTTGCGACCATACGCTATTGCGTAGGTTGCCGCCTGAGTCATACTCGTAGAGTGTTACATGAACGTCAGTGTTTTGAGGCAACTGGATAAGAGTTGTCTGATGCCATGCGCCACTGGCGTCCTGTACGAAGTAACCAACCCAGCTTGGGTGTGGTCCAACTCCGACAGCACCGTCAGTTTGCATAACAAGATTCACTGACCCGGAAGAAGATGCGCCGACTGAAACGGTTGGAGGCGACGTTCTGAGATAGCCAGCCACACCGAAGATCAATAGACCAATCAATGCGGCGAAACCAAACAACAGAGCGCCTGCCCTTGCTCCTTTCGACAATCTAACCCCTTTCATCAACTACCTTGAAGACTCCCAGTGACACCTCCGATGGGACGCACCCACTTTCAGAGCCACTTTTCACCTTCAGACAAGAATTTACTATGGATGTGCGGATACTGTGTTTCGACTGAGAGAAAAAAAACAAGAAATAGTAAATTTTTGCTGAGAAACAAGGGCCGTCAGAGAGAAATGACGTCACAGAAACATGACCGTAAAACAATTGAGAGGATCTGTATGATTCGACAGACCCTCTCAGGATGCGCAGTTAATCAAGCCGTTTACGAGCAAGTAGCGATTTAGTAATGCCTAGAGTGAAGAAGTTCTAGCAATTAGTTCAGACTTAGTTATCGCCCCTGCCACGTAACCTTTGACAACGCCGTCACTTCCGACAAATACCGTAACTGGTACACCCGGGAGCAGATACGTACCAATTAAAGCTCCGTTAGCGTCTATGACAGTTGTATAGGGTAGATGAAACGAGTCAACGAAAGACCTCGCTACGGAGGCCGTAGAAGTCTCGTCTACGCCGATGAAGTTGATCTTCCCCTTATAGGTAGCGCCGAGCTTTGCGAAGGTCGGCATCTCTTCTCGACACGGCACACAGGCTGGTGAAAAGAAGTTGATAACAGTTGGCTTCCCGGAAAACGACGAAAGAGAGACTTGCTTGTTTGGATCATGCAGGTCTGGAAGTGAAAATAATGGTGCGTTCTGACCAATTAGAGGCGACGTTGTTATCAATCCTCCGCCCGTAAGATTCGCAACTTTAGTCGCCGTAGAAGCCTTGGTGACGGCGACGACAACCAAGACCACTATCAGAGCGAGAACGCCAGTAACCGACAGCTTTACGACTCTGGACGAGTTTGCAAACTTCTTCGCCGCTGGATCAGTGGTGGAAGACAAGCGTGTCAACTCCCATGGCTAAAAATAACACTGTCAAGTAGGTGATCGAGTAACTAAAGACCCGCATTGCTACCTTCGGGCTCTGCGACGAACGCAAGCGTAGCGCGTAGTAGATGAACCCGAACCCTAGAATCGCCGCACTAGCGTCGTAAATTACACCAAGCCTTGCAACGGGTCCCATCGCCAAAGTGGCAACAACGAGAACAAGTGTATATATTACGATTTGGTTGGCTGTCTTCTTGAAGGTAGCCACCGAAGGCAACATCGGAACTCCCGCATTGGAGTAGTCCTCTTTGTACTTGAAGGCAAGGGCCCAAAAGTGCGGTGGGGTCCAGAGAAAAATGATCCCAAACATTAATACGCCGGCCCAAGTTACGTTATTTTGAATCGCCGCCCATCCCACAAGAACAGGCACTGCGCCGGCTGCACCACCGATCACGATATTTTGCGAGCTGGAACGCTTAAGCCACATTGTGTAGATAAAAACGTAGAAGAGAGCAGCTGCCAGCGCCAAAACCGCCGACAGTAGGTTGTCGAACTTCCACAGGATTCCAAATGCAATTGCCTCAATCGCGATTGCAAAGATAAGAGCAGCATTTGGGGTTACATCACCCGTAACCAAAGGACGGCTCTTGGTACGTTTCATGATCGAGTCGATATCTCGGTCATACCACATGTTCACAGCATTAGCACCACCAGCGCTAAGGGTGCCACCGGTAAGGGTAATGAGAATTTTTCCGATAGAGGGAAGACCCCTCTCGGCAACAACCATAGCTGGCAAGGTGGTTGTAAGCAATAACTCTATGATTCTCGGCTTCATAAGGGCCACGTAAGCTTTGACTGTCCTAACTCCAAGAGCTGGACGTAGTGTCGCTGGAACTGAGTTCATCCGGAGCTTTCTCTGAGATCGATACGCGCAATAATAAAAATGCTTTTATAAACAACAGTAAAAACTTAGCGGAAAGTCAGACCTTTTGTAGCATCACCTATAGTTGATCTTTACTAGAAACATTTCTTCGAATGAGGTAATTCGGTTCGCAAGTTTTGTGCATCGGCATTTCACTAGGTAATTCACGTAAAGAAACGGTCAGAAAGACACAAAATGGACACGAGTGAAAGAATTCTCAGACTAATTGAATCTCTAAAAGATTTTCAAGGCAACGACGCATTCTTGGCGATTGTTGACGATCCGAGCGATTGCCTTTATTTGACCAACGTCGAATCGAGCAATGCCGTAATTTACATTGACAACAAGGGAAGCGACAGTACCGTCTCCGTCTATACGGACAATCGATACTATGAAAAATTCTCTAGCGCCATCAGGAAGTTCAGCTCAATTCAAGTTAAGGTTGCGATAGGAGAATTGCCGAAGATATCATGCTCAGCCAAACCGCTCTACATCGATGCAAGCTCTATGTCCATCGCTCGCTTTAGAACTATTTGCAAAGATGCGTCTCTCGTCGACTACCACGACATCGGCAAGGTTCTACAACGTCTCCGATCGGTCAAGGACGATCTTGAAGTCGAGAAATTGTTAACCGCCACTCAAATCGCGGATGCCTCTCTTTTAGCACTTCTACAAAAAGGCATTCTAGGGATGACCGAGATCGAGGTACAGAGAAGACTCGATCAACTTTTGCTTGAGCATGGTGCTGACTCCCCTTCATTTCCGACAATTATTGCATCGGGACCAAATGCCTCAATGCCTCATGCCACCCCAACTGATCGCACAATTGAAGCTACCGACTTGGTAATCATCGACTTTGGTGCATCGTACAAGGGATACCACAGCGACACAACGCGAACCGTTAAGGCGAGCAACAGAGAATTTACCGCCGCAGAGGCGCGAATTATCGAAGCGGTATTAGCTGCACATAGTCTCGGAGTTGAGACATTGAAGATCGGGTCGATCGGCAACGAAGTTGATCAAGCCGTCCGCGACAGCATGAGTGCTGATGATAGAGAACACTTCATTCATAGCCTCGGCCACGGAGTAGGCCTTGAAATTCACGAATACCCATTCCTAGTGCCAAATTCGACTGACAAAGTGGAGGCGGACCATGTCGCAACCATTGAACCAGGTCTTTACTTTGCTGGAAAAGTTGGCGTTCGAATCGAGGATGCGTACAGAGTCACAAAAAATGGAAATGTCCGCCTTTCTTCACTACCACAAGTGATCGCATAGTCATCGGTTAAGCACCATTGCCACTAGGATATTTTGGGTTAATCCACCTTCCAAGCAACATCTGGAGTAATTAGTATGGGCGTTCCTACGTCGACGAATGATTTCAAAAATGGCATGACACTTGAACTTCCAGATGGACTCTTCTCCATCGTTGAATTTCAGCACGTAAAACCCGGAAAGGGCGGGGCATTCGTAAGAACGAAGCTCCGAAATGTTAGAACTAAAGCAGTCATCGACCGGACATATAGGGCCGATGAAAAAGTCGACCAAGCGATCATCGAGAAAAAAGATATGCAATATCTTTATCGCGATGGAGAAAACTACGTTTTCATGGACAACGTATCGTATGACCAAATCACGGTCGATCCAGGTGATCTAGGAAGCGCAGTCAACTTCATCAAAGAGGGAGACACCGCATCGGTAGCAATGCACGATGACGCTGTCGTCGGTGTCGAACTACCTGCTTCAACAGCGCTCACAGTTGAGGTAACAGAACCAGGCATTCAAGGCGATCGCGTCAGCGGCGCTCGAAAGCCCGCTACTCTCGAAACCGGATACGTTCTTCAAGTCCCCTTATTCATAGAACAAGGGGAAAAGATAATTGTAGACACCCGTACGGGCGACTACATTTCAAGAGCGTGATCCACGCCGTGGAATCCGAATCGAATATAAAAAAGACTACCTTCAAAAGAGCGAACAAGCCCCTGTCCCGTCGCGATGCGAGGATAAGTGCTATTTCAATCTGCTATGAAGCTTCGATGAAAAATACCTTGCCAATTGAAATAGCAAAGGTTATCGGCCTCGAATCCCTCGACAGTTTGACAATTGAAATAGTTCAGGGCGTTTCGGACGAGTTCGACTCTATAAATGAAATGATCTCAAATCATTCGGTTCGATGGGAGAGTGATCGTCTTCCTGTAGTAGAAGTTTGTATATTGCAGTGTGCGATCTTCGAACTCCTCGGAGGCGACAACACGGTCGGGACGGTAATCAACGAAGCCGTTGAACTCACGAAGCACTTGGCATTGCCAGAGTCAACTAACTACATCAACGGGATTTTGTCCGCAGTCGCAAATGAATATCTAAACAAATAGGCGAACAGAGATCTCTCCACTGATCACCACCACAAATAGCTAAAAACCAGTGAGCCGAGTTGATAAGCAGCTCGGCTCACTGGTTTAAAAACTCCCAACAGAAATTGTGACTATCCTAAGATCGCTGAAGAGTAGGAGTTCATCGTTGGCAAATTGAGATTTTGCGTTGGGATACCAAACTTAGCAGAGTCAGCGTTCATTAGAGATTGGGCGCTTTTGTAGAGTGAATCCATCGTCTTCTGATGTGAAATAATATCTGCCTTCAGTGCTTGATTGCTTGGATCAGTCAACAGTTGAGAAAGGTCATCTAGAACTGCCTTGGCATTTGGGAACGCCCAAGTGTAAAGCTCTGAAATGATCGTGTTAACCTTGTAGTTGAGAAGGATATTTGGGACTTCGATTGATTCCATATCCAGCAAGTCACCATTTCCCACGATGGTACAGTTCGGGATGGCGTTCTTCACAATCGACTGGGCCGTCGCCATCTGATTAGTCGTTTTGTTGACAATCTCCGTAACTGCGGTGGTTGAATCAGTAATAGATGCAGCGCAAGACTGCATATCTGTCCAGATCTCTTTTTGAATAAGGGCATACTGACTTTGCAGATCAGCCTTCGAGACGCTCTTTGGATAGTCTGAGATGACCATAACGGCAATCGCCAATAGCATCACGGGAATGATAAGAATCGGCCGTCGATACCACTGCTTTTGCTTTGACGCGTAAATCGTCGGACTTGAATTCAAGACACACTCCTTGTTGATGCGAAAACTATCCGTGACGTCCCGAATTTGAAAAAACGGCGACAACACAACTGACTTCTGACTGTAGCTATAGCCTACACTAGCCGATTTACAAATATTGGTGCAGACTCTTCAAGGCGCAATGGAGGTCACCTTCAGAGATACCGCGCATAACGCTTGGTTCGCCGTCGCTCTGGGCAAGGACAAATGTTATTGAGCCACGGTTCTTTTTATCTCTTGCGATATAAGGCATGACGTCCTCAATAGTCACCTTTTCCGGGATTGAGATATCGAGGGAGAACTCGCTTAGAACCTGATAGTGATGGTCAAGCTCGCGATCGGTAATTCTTCCTAATCGATGAGCTAGGTGCGCTGCGAACCGAATTCCCTTTGCCACGGCTTCACCATGAGTTATACGGTCAATTGCTCCAGCGATTCCCAGCGATTCCAGCGCGTGACCAAAAGTGTGCCCGTAGTTGAGAAGTGCCCTGCGACCACCTTCGCGTTCATCTTCCTTGACAAAATCCGCCTTTATGGCGACACACTTTGCTATCGATTCATCGAGTGCATCTAATGTCAAGCCTGAAGCTCCGAGGAACTCATACTTCACCATTTCACCAAGGCCAGATTTGAACTCTCGTTCGCTTAGTGAATTCAGTAATGACGTATCACAAAAGACTGAAGAAGGATGCCAAAATGAACCAACCAAGTTCTTGCCAGTGGGAAGATTTACGCCAGTTTTGCCGCCAATCGCCGCATCGATTTGGCCAAGTAGCGTGGAAGATACAGTCATGTACCTAACTCCACGGAGGTAGATGCTCGCGACGAATCCAGCTAGGTCGCTTACCACTCCACCGCCGATTGCTAAAACAAGATCTCCTCTTCCTAAGCCAAAGGACGACATTTCGCCTAAAAGTTCGCCAACGACATCCAACGTCTTCGCGGACTCGCCATCAGGAACAAACCTTTGCGTATTTTCAACTTCTAGCGGAACCTCAACTCGAGGTACGTTATCCTGCGTGATAACAAAGATCTTCCTTACACCTTCACCGACATAGTCACTCAACCGCGACGCCACGCCACTTCCAACGAGGACGTCATAGGCGCTGGTAGATTGCGGCTCAACCCTCACACAAATCAACTCAATACCGCCGATAGTCCAAAAATATACTAAATTTCAAAGAATCAATAGATAGCAACAATTTCTACGGGTTGTCCACCGTAACACCAGGATTACCCTCGAACTCGGCCTGAACAGCCCCGAGGGGTCCCGAGAGGCGTTGACCTAGTGTCTCGAGGAAACCATCGAAATTTCTCTTCAGCTCTGCAACCGAGTCGCCACCAAACTTTCGAAGTAATTCATCGGCTAACACTAGTGCGACCATCGTCTCGGCTACGACTCCCATCGCTGGAACTGCCGTTACATCAGTACGCTCCTTGAAAGAGACCGTAGCTTCCTTTGTTTCGGTGTCAACAGTCGCAAGTGAAGGTCGATTTAGAGTTGCCAGTGGCTTCATCCAGGCCGTCAAAGTAATTGGAGACCCAGTCGTCATTCCGCCTTCGATGCCACCCGATCTATGTGTTTCTCGAAAGTAAGTTTCATCGACTTCATTCCAATAGATCGCATCGTGGGCTTGGGATCCAGGGCGATAGGAGATGTCAAGACCTTCTCCAATTGACACTGCCTTTACCGCCTGAATCGACAAAATCGCCTGTCCCAAAATTCCATCTAGCCTTCGATCCCAATGTACGTGAGAGCCGAGTCCTACTGGAACACCGTAGGCAATCACCTGCACAGATCCACCTAATGAATCCCCCACCTTCGCTGCTGCCTTGATCTCATCAATCATCGCAGCTTCAGTGTCAGCATCAAAACAACGAACTTCAGAGGCATCGATCGCGTCTAGGTCGCTTAAGGCTGGCAAGAAATCTGACTTGACTGAAATAGATCCGATTGAGGTTACGTGCGACAACACCCCTATTCCAACTTGGCCGATTAGCTTTTTGGCTATGGTTCCGGCCACAACACGGGCTGCAGTTTCGCGAGCACTCGATCGCTCAAGTACATCTCGGGCGTCGTCGAAGCCATACTTCAACATTCCTGCAAGGTCCGCATGGCCAGGACGTGGCTTGTGAAGCGGCTTGCTTGGAGCTCCTGGCGCCGGCGACATCTCAGACTCCCATTTAGGCCACTCCGTATTTCCAATCTCAATTGCAATAGGAGAACCCAAAGTCCTGCCGTGACGAACACCTGCCAAGATCTCAATCTGATCTTTCTCGAAGCGCATACGTGGGCCACGGCCATATCCAAGACGTCGTCTTGCTAATTCGCCCTGAATCTCTTCCTCTAGAAGTTCGAGTCCTGCTGGTACTCCCTCAACCACCACTACCAAACTTTTGCCATGAGACTCACCGGCAGTTAAATAACGAATCATTTCTCTAAGCCTAATTGCAATTCGAATCGTTGAGAGAGAGCTCTAGGGATGATATTGCCTACGAAACGATCTCTCTAGGAAAGAGCAACCTTAAAAGTCTCTATTTGACTATGGCCTGGTTTAGGCAGACCTGAAATGGAGAACCTCCGCCGTTGGTGAATGTCGCACATCCAGTCGACTGATTGATCGATGTAATTGTGTACGAGGAAAAACTCTGACCAGCTGTGAGACCCGAGTATACAGTTCCGTTAACCGAAACCTGTGCGGCCGCCGGCTGTCCGACAGGAGAAACCGAAATAAGCGCCAATTGACTAGCAGCGGCCGTAGTTGTAGTGGAGAGCGAGACCAAGGTAGTCGTGGTTGCGCCACTTCCAGTCACAGGTACCGTCGTTGATGTAGTTGGCGCGGCGGTGGTCGTAGTAGATGCCACTTGAGAGACGAATGGGTCCTTTTGGCCATAATTTAAGCCAGTTGTTGTGGTGGAAGCGGCAACCGTAGTCTGCGTTGTCGATGGTGCCACGATAGAAGGCGTCGTACTGCCGTTACTTGAAGTTCCGCTCCCCTTTAGCAGTACGTATCCGCCACCTAGAACCACAACTGCCAAAGCTGCACCCAACGCATAAAAAAGCTGCTTTTTCTTTGGAGAGCCAGAAGCGCCCCCACTACCAGTTCTCGCTCGACTAAGGAGCGAAGAGGAACTCTTAGCCATCGATACCATCTCCTAAAAACAAAAGTGTCAAACTAACCTGCCGTCGTTGATGCTGGATTTGCGGGTGGTGCAAGCTTCGTTGTGGCGCCAACCGGACCGGTCGAAGGTGAACCAGGCTCGCCCAAAGGTGCTGATTGAGAATAAATTGTTAGCTTTAGCGATGCGGCAAGTTGCGTTCCAGTATTAGCCGCGACCGTAGTTGATGTAGACGACGCTGCGTTAGTAGTCGAGTTCGAGGAGGTCAGATTGACTGAATTTACAGTTACCAAACGGGGAAGGTGATCAAGACGATTTATGAAATCGAGGACCTGAAAGTAACCTCCTCCTACTTGAAGTCCAATCTCAACCTGATACAGATTCGGGTTGGCCACCGTCGTTGCGGTTGAACCAACGCTTGCTGCAATCGCCTGTGATGGCGAGATCGATAAGAAGCTGATCCCACTCTTTTGCGAAATCGTGTTCAATGCCAAGATAAAGCTTGACAGCTCTGGAGTTGAAGGGATCGCACTCGTCAACCTGTTTGCTTCTGCTTGAGCAGCTGGCAACTCTTGCTGAAACGACTTAAGTGAAGAGACTTGCCCATTCAAACTCGTAAGCTGCTGCTGCGCCTGACTAAGTGCGCCACTTTCAGTAGCAATCTTGTTTGAGGTCGGCTTCCAGAGGAGAAAGTAGAAGACGAGCAGAATGGCGATAGCTGCCAAAGCGGTCGCTCCAAAGATTCGCTGACGCAAAGATAAATTTTTCACTGCGAAATCCCCTGTCCTGTCAAATACTCCTGAAATCTAGATGGCGTCGCGCCGCTAGAGAGTGTCGCTGTTGAGTTGAATGAAACCGTTGGAGCTGCTACACCATTTATCAACGGAGCATTTACGCAGCTGGTCGATTGATTCGCTACAGAGGACGAAACCCAAGGATCAAGAATGTTGCTTAGCGTATTCAAAGCATTCAACCAGTGAGCTGGCGCCTGCTGAGAACAACCGGCCGCACCGAAAGTTAGTGTTCCAGCTGCACCGGCTGCCGGAGCAGATCCCGAGAAGTTAGTCCACCAAACATCAGTCGGAGTCGCGCCATTCAACTGGTTAATGAGGACCGGCCATGCAACATCATTAGCAAGAATCGTACTTAGCTGCTGTTCTTGAGCGGCAAGCGCACTCCTTGTCTTTGCAACGCTCGATAGCTGAAAGAGGCTACTTTGAGCCGAGCTGACTGCCGCATTGACTGAAGTCAACTGATTGTTCAAGTTATTGGCGTTTCTAATGTGAAGGTAATCTAAACCTCCAAGCACCACCACGCCTGCTACGAGACCCGTCACAGCTACGGTCAGATCTCGCTTCGCTCTTCGTTTCTGCAGAACCTCATCACCTTGCAAATTGATGATGTGGCGGCCACCATCTGCAAAGTAAAGGCCGAGTCCCAATGAAAGCGCCTCGGGCATAACCGCTGCAATTCGATCCCTCTCACTAGATGAGAGATCGGGCATATCAAAGTCGATGTAGTCAAATAGGTTGAGTCTCTCAACCCGCCGTTCCCCGCCAAGGGCTTCATTCAACGACTCGAGCAGGCCATTCGTCAGCGACCCTCCACCTGATATGTAGATTCGCAGGTCACTCACGTCTCCGCGGGAAAAGAGGTAAGAATTGAGGGTGCTAACAATTGCATCATTCAACTGTGCAACTTGTTCTCTAACTATCGAAGAAAGCTTCTTGCCATCGATTCTCTCCTCGAACTCAAGAGAATCAATTTCCTTATCGCTCAGGGATCGCTTTAGACCCTCGGCATCCGATACCTCTAACTCAAGCTCAGTGGAGATTGCCCTCGTTATGGCATCGCCACCTTTAGCATCAATGCTTCTCGAAACTGTAAGAATTCCATCCTCTGCAATTCCAACGGTTACCCTATTGGCACCAATCACAACAAGGGCAACCACCGTTGACTGATCAGATTCATCCAAACCCTCTAGTTCGGGTTGCGGCTCTTGATCTGAAGGAGTAACGCCTTCCGTCTCAACCTCAGATTCATCCTTCGCCTTCCTGCCAATCCTGGCCTTCAACAAAGACCGCGAGCCCTTAGACGATTTGCCATCTTCGATCAAAGGTGAATCAACGGCAATAACCGGCTGATTTTGCACCCCTAAGCCAGTGTTCAACCAAATTCCACGAAAGAGCGCCATCACCGCGGAGTCGATACCAACGAGGGCGAGGCCCGCACTCTCGATAACTGACTGGAGCTCAGTCACGATTGTCTTATCGACCGCAACTAAGTGAACGTCCGCGCTAGTTTCTGCTCTTTCAGGTTCATTCAACATCCGTCGTTCGTAGTCGACACGATAATCGTCGATCGAACCGGGTAAAAATTCCATCGCCTCTGCGGCAATAGCGCTCTTCATCTCGCTATCGGGAAGCGTTGGAAAATTGCTCTCCCGGATGAAGGTTCCATCACCCGAAGTTCCGACGATCACATCCTTGGTTGCAAATTCAGCCCTCAGCCAAAGTCGCTTGATCGCCTTTACGACCGCATCAGCTTCCACGAATTGGCCATTTTCGACTGCTCCCGATGGCAAAGTGACCAAGCCAAAATTCGTAATCTTCGGACGGCCTTTTTTATCCCACCCTATTTCAACTGCTTTGACTGAAAACGATCCGATGTCAAGTCCAACTACTCGTCTCAATTCTTCCAGCCCCCTCGCTTGAGGTATTGTTCGACGTCACCGCGGCGGATACGCCATGCCTTACCCACGCGTGTCGCTGGGATCTCTTCTTCAGCAATCAAGCGATAGATAGTTGTCGTCGAGACCTTCATTAGGTCCGCAACTTCCTTCACGCGCATTAACTCATCATCCATTTGGCTGCTCCGAAAGTCGTGAGTGAAAGTTCACTTCACTAACTTGAAGGAGTTGAAGAGTTAGATCATCGTCTACATCTTCAACATTTACAACAAGTTCAACTTTCACCTTATCGGCAACACTTCCAAAAAGTTGAAAGATTTCATCAAATTTTCCAGCAAATTTAAATTACAATTATGTAATTTCAAAGTTCGCACTTTTTGTAATTACATGTCTATTTGATCGAAGAAATACAAATTTTCAGATTGACAAATTTGCTATTTTAGATATCTAACCAAGAATTCGTAGAGAATTCAAAAGCATCAATCCTGCGAACGCACCTAGAGACATGAAGGGTCCAAATGGAATTTTTGTCTTTCTACCTGCCCTCTTACGCATCAGTAGAGTAATTCCATAGGCGGCAGCCGATGCGAAAGCGATGTAAAAGAAGTCAATTACTAGACGCGCGCCAAAGATACCTAGAGAAAACCCAATTACAAACGAGAGACGAACATCGCCAAATCCTAACGAGCCTCTCGATGCAAAAAAAATCAGAATAAAAACTAAGAACGAGATCGCCCCCAGAAATAGAGCGCGTTCTAGAACTCCAATATCGCCCTTTGCTACGGCGTAGACAGCGCTTAGCACCACGACAATTACCGTTCCTACGTAAATTAATTTACGCGGAATAGTCCTTGTATTTATATCGATGGCGCTCGACGCCAACAAAAGAGAGGAGAAAAAAGCCTCTATCAGAGTCAAAAACGTAAGCCCCAACCTTACAAGCAGGAGAGTCCAAACAAGAAGGTTTAGAAGTTCAACAAATACGTACGAAGCACCAAAACTTCTTGAACAACTTCTACATTTTCCGCGCAAAATCAGATATGAGATAATTGGGATATTATCCCACGGCTTCAACTGATACCCACAACTGCTACACCTAGAAGGAGGAGAGGCAACCGACATACCTAGTGGCAACCGATAAATGACGACATTGAGGAACGAACCTACAGCGGCCCCAAATAGAAGATAGGCGACGGTGAGAATCTCTGACGGCGTAACCATCAACTTTCATTTCCTCCAGAAAGACCACCAGAAGAGACACCGTCGATATCGATAGCTTCCTCACTCGTTGCAACGCCAAATCGATTTCTACTACTCCGTGGTGGGCCGCCCCCTTCTACCAAGGAGAGTTCACCAAAGGAATAAGGCGTAATCAATTGACGATTAACTTCTGATCTCAATGAGAATCTGAGGTACCACATTGAAGAGACAGCTGCGACGATTACGACTTCGGAGTAGACAAAGGCAGAATACGCAACCGCACTGATTCGGATTGACGTGAGATAAAAGCTGATAAACGAAGCCACCAATATGGCCAAGGTCCGCACTTTCACGTGGCTCTTGAAAAACACACCTGCCAAAAGCAAATAGACCATCGTTGGTACGACGTAATAGGGAACCATGACTGGCTCAACAAAGATTCGCCCCGCTGAAATGAGACCAACAATTAAGAACACTTCTCCATAGCTATGGATTGAATCGCGACGAAGGTTCCTAAGTATCAAAGAGGCTGCTATCACAAAAACCACTAGCAAAAGTCGGAGTGGCCCAGCTGCTATAGGCCTATTTCTTTGCTCAATCAAAAGACCTACGACGGTCAAGTGATCAACTGCAGGAAAGTTGTTTTGATGTAGAAGTGTACTTATCGTCGCACTAGGCGACGTAACAAAAAGAGGAATGTAGACCATGAAAGTTGGCATCGCTGCCCTAACAAGCGCCGTTACACAATCGCGATATTTGTGAACGAGCATGAAAAGCGTTGGGATCACAAAGAGAACAGCAAAAGGCTGGAACGCAATTGCGACACCAAAAAGATACGAACTACTACGAAGCTTACCTTCAGACAACTTCACATATCCAAGGATCGCAAAGGCTACCGCAGCCACATCTTCCACATGCCCCCAAGGCATCAAAGCGAACGATGCAACGAGAGTTGCACATACCTCTATGAAGAGATTCTTAGCATTTGCGAATCTCAAAACAAAACGCCTTACGGCGTAGAAAAAGAGTGTTGCATAGATAGCAAGATACGGAATAGCCACCAGCAATACAGTAGGTCGGGGTATTGGGTATGGAAATGGTTCAACAAGCCCGAATGCAGATGAGATGAACGCTAGAGGCGTGAGAGAGAGCGGCCCAAGAGGAGGCACGACTAACCCAGTTCCAGAAGAGTAAAGAAGTTGGTATCCTCCCCACAAAATGAGGTGGGCATCCCGAAGCTCGGCAAAAAAATCCAGAGAGTATATCCATCCATGGCTACGGTTCGTTAGAGGATAGATCACGGTTGCAATGACATAGAACAGCAGAGTGAAGGACAGGTAGATTACTGGATATATTCTCCAGTTCCCTCGACTAACTAACTTCCAAGGCTCTTTGAGCACAAATTCTCCTATGAATCTTCTCTCGTCGTTTAATTATCGGTAGATCGCTTCAACTACTAAACCCGTACGCAAAGACACTATTCATTTACTTACGCTTAACTCGAGACCGCTAATATCAAAATCGAAAGGGCAATCAGGTAGTAACATGGCCCAAAGCTTTATGACTAACTCGGCACTGAGGATACGATGAATTACATCTACGACGAAGCCCTCCGCATTAGCCTCGAGGGATCTTTTAATCTCCGTGAAGTAAGCGGATACTTTGGCAATCTAGGGCGAGTCGCCCCAGGAATGATCTTTAGGTCAGACCACCTTGGAAGGCTTACGGACGACGATATAGAGGTTGTCAAAGACCTCAAAATCAGATCCTACATTGATCTAAGAACCGAAAAAGAGACCCTAACCCAAGGCGAATATCCAGAGAAACTTCTCGAGAATGCAACCCGGCATCACATCTCTATGATCGACATTTCTGCAAACTACGAACTAGCACGCGGCGAGAGTGGGAAAGACTACATATTCAATCGTTACGTCGAAATGTTGACATTTGGGAAGGAGAATATAGCCAAAGTCTTCAAAACGATCGCATCAAGCAATGAGGGCGCGCTTCTCTTTCACTGTGCAGTTGGCAAGGACAGAACAGGGATAGTTGCCGCACTGCTATTAGACATTTTGGGTGTCCACAGGGTGCAAATCGTCGAAGACTACGCCGCGACTCAAAAAGCTATGGATCAATTTCAATTATGGCTAGAGGATGTTGCTCCGGAAGAACTCGACAAAATCCGTGACGTCGCTCCGATAATACTTGGAGCAAAGAGAATCGATATGGAAAAAACGTTGAACCACGTAGACCAAAACCACGGGGGCTCAGTCAATTATCTTCTTGAAATTGGAGTCACCGAGCAGGAAATAGAGGTCATCCGCGAACGCTATCTCCTCTGAGCTCTTCCAAAAGCGCCCTTGCGATCTTGTCTGTGGTCCAATTATCGGCATCGAATGTGATCGATGCCCATTTTTTATAGGCATTCAAACGACGGAGATATCTCGCTTCGATCTCCTCGGATTGAACTAACGGTCGATTGACATCTCCCTTTATGCGTTCCATTGAGGTCTTAAAAGAAACATCTAAAAATGCCACGAATTGGCCTTGCAGGAGCTCCAGCGTCGATTCATCTTCTAGTGAACCGCCACCTAACGCAACTACGGCATCTTCAACCGTCAAAAGGCTATGAATAGTCTCTGCCTCAACACGCCTAAAGAACTTCTCACCATGAATCCGAAATGCGCTCGAAATCGTCATACCGAGTCGCTCTTCAATCTTGTTGTCAGAGTCTATGAAGGTAACTCCAAGAGACCTGGCCAATTTTCGTCCCACCGAGCTCTTACCAGATCCCATGAAACCGACTAAGACGACGATTGGCAACGCACCTCCACAAGTTTTTAAGATCGTTCCGACAGCAGATAACTACCAAGATTAGTCATCCAAAATCATCTACCAACACCGTCAGGTCTTGGAGGATAGCCGCGAAACCCGTGATCGAAAGTAACGAGTTCAATCGTACTAAGGCGTAGAGTTAGTCCGCCTTTCAAACTCTGTTGTTAGACTCGTCTTCGATCAAATTGAAGCGCACCCACTCCAAAAAAACAAGCACCCTAACTAAATTGAATCTGGCTGCGCTCGCAGTTGTCGTCGTTATCGTCGCCATAGGATCCTTCGTTGCGACAGGACAATTTTCTCGATCTACCCCTACGGCCACGAAGAAGACGGTAAGGTCTACGACCACCACAACTACGGCACCCAAGTCCGTTAGCTCAAGTACAAATAGCTTTCCAACACTTTCTCCGGGACAGCTATATTCCAACGCGATATCGAATGAAAATTCTCTCCCAGGAACTTCGAAGTGGAGAATCACAAATGCTGGACCCGTTGGAGCTATTGAGGGCTTTGCCTCGTCAACCTTTGCTCAAAATGGCGACAACCTGAACCTTTACATCTCAACAACTGCACCCTCGTACCATATTGAGGCATTTCGAATGGGCTGGTATCAAGGTCTTCTTGGGAGACTCATTTGGACCTCCCAAGAGATACCTGGATTTGCACAGCCTCAATGTGTTACCACGCACATCACAAACACCACGTCCTGTAGCAACTGGTCAATTTCCACATCGATTCGAATTAACACTCAATTCGTTCCCGGCGACTATTTGCTCAAGTTAGTAGCAAGCACGGGGCCACAGCAGTACATTCCACTTCAAATAGTTGACCCAAACTCCAATGCAGCGATCGTCGTGGACAACGCAGTTACAACTTGGCAGGCCTACAACTCTTACGGTGGATATTCGCTGTACCACGGTCCAACAAATGCATACGGAGACAGGGCTACCAAAGTCTCTTTCGATAGACCTTACTCATACGACTTTGGGCTCGGATCAGGTGACTTTCTTGGAAACGAGTTACCACTGGTATCGCTCGTTGAAAAACTCGGCCTCAATGTAACCTATGTAAATTCGGTCTACCTTGACCTTCACCCAACGTTGACCCTGAACCACAACGCATTCGTAAGTCTTGGCCACGACGAGTACTACTCCCCTACGATGAGAAATGCCCTCCAAGACTCCCTATCCCAGGGTCGAAGCATCATGTTTCTTGGAGCAAACGCAATATTTCGGAGAATTCGCTTTGAACCAAGTCCCCTTGGACCCGATCGCATCGAAGTCAATTACAGAATTGCAACACTAGATCCCTTGTACGGGAAGGATAATTCACAGGTCACCACAAATTGGCCCTCGCCTCCCGATCCTCAGGATGAAAGTGCGCTTACTGGCCTCGAATATCAGTGCAATCCAGTAAATGCCCCGATGATTGTAGTGAATCCAACTTCATGGATCTTTGCCGGTACCAATGCCTATAAGGGACTAGCAATACCGCACCTTATCGGCTCAGAATTTGATCAGTATCTTCCGTACGTTCCTCATCCATCTAACGTTGAGATACTTTCGCATTCACCACTTCTGTGTCGAAATGTTCCTTACTTTTCGGATATGGCCTACTACTCGACACCAAGTGGCGGAGGTGTATTTTCTACCGGAACCAATTACTGGGTCGTAACGCTTCAATCGGGTTGTCCTCCATTTGCTGGACTTTGCCCAGATCCCTTCACTGACCAAGTCACAACCAATGTACTAGAGGCATTTGGACAAGGAGGTGTTGGAACTTCTCATCCATCTATCGCCAATGCAGATGAGATCTTCTACCATCCCCCATACGGACCTTTAAAGCCGGTCGAAACAACGACGACATCTTCAACGACGACTTCTGCGGTACCTTCGTCTAGTTCAACGACGACTTCTGCGGTACCTTCGTCTAGTTCAACGACGAGTGTGCAATCGACTTCAAGCACTACATCGTCGACGCTACCAAGCTCGACTACGACCACCTCGAGGTCCACGAGTAGTTCATCGACGACATCAACGGCGACTTCTGCTACACCCTCGTCTAGTTCAACGACGACAAGCACAGCCACAGGTTAGAACGAAGATCTAATTCGCGTCACAGCAACCTCCACGATCGCCACTTCGCGGGTGATCTCCCAAGACGAGCTCTGCAAGAGGTTTACGAATTAGATAACCTAACTTCTGTACTTCCTCAACATTCAAAACATCGAGGAAGTACTCTCTCACACCTGCTACATGGGTCGGTGCGGCGCTACGAATTTTATCTAAACCCTTAGCCGTTAGAACCGCATTCATGCCACGTCTATCCGCTGGGCAGGTACGTTTTATGACCATTCCAGCCTTTATCAGCGAATCTAACCTCCTCGTTAACCCAGACCTTGAGACGTAACATAGTTCGGCCAAAGAGGACATCCTCATCGTGAAGTCCTCGGCCTCGCTCAGATGAACTAAGACTTCGTATTCGGCTAATGTCAAGCCATGATTGACCACCAAGTCATGATCGAGCTTTACACCAAGAATTGAATTCAAGTGGAGAAACGATCTCCACGTCTTGGACTCATCTTCACTCAACCATCTCACGTTACTCTCAACCATTACTACTACTTTATCTTAAATTGAAGGAATTATTTGCGTACGCAACTATGTTTATACATAAGCGTAACAGTACAACGTCGAAAGGTAAAAAATATGTCCGCAACAACTGCATCTGCACTTGGTCTAAAGACTGGCGTCTGGGAGATCGATCCGGTCCACTCAACAGTTGAGTTCCTAGTAAAGCACTTAGTTGTATCCAAGGTTCGTGGCCGTTTCAATGAATTCTCTGGTTCGGTCACTATTGCCGAAAACCTTCTCGACTCGCAGGTAAACGCGACGATTGCAACCGCAAGCATCTTCACAAATCAAGAGATGCGCGATAACCACCTTCGTTCTGGCGACTTCTTGGATGCAGAGTCATACCCGACCATTACCTTCAACTCCACCTCAGTTGAGGCAAGCGGCGGTGACTATGTCCTAAACGGCGACCTAACGATGCACGGCGTAACCAAGGGCGTATCCCTAAATCTCGAATTCAATGGCGTTGCAGCCCACCCAATGGGAGGCGTTCGCGCAGGCTTCACCGCTACAGGTTCGATTTCGAGAAAAGACTTTGGCATGGAGTACAATGCACCCCTCGAGGCTGGTGGCGTTCTTCTATCCGACAAGATCACAATCGAACTCGAAATCCAAGCAACCCAACCTGAAGAGGCCTAGTCAATTTACCAGTCAATACCTACGTGGAATTGGAGTACTGAGGCACTCACATACGCTCAAGCAGCGGCGAGTGCCTCAGTACGGGGCTCAGCGATGATAGTGCTTTGATAAAAAGCTCAAAGAGAGAAAGTAAAAGCGGGCTCCAGTGTTTCCACTGAAGCCCGCTTTTACTTTCTCTACCGAATGATGTTCTTCTGTCTTTTTATTTTTCCAAATAACGCGAACGAATCTTTTGTCGAAGACAGTATTTCGTGTGGTTACTTCTTTGACGCCTGATAGTAGGGGTTCGAACCAGAGAGATGATCAGTGACGTCAATGACTTTTGCAATTGTGGGGACAGCCTCTTTTATCGCCACCTCAATCCCCTGGGACAACGTAACTGCAGCTAGGCCACATCCTTGACATCCACCCGAGAGACGGACAAAGGCCTTGTCGTCAGCTACACCTACTAGATCCGCGCGTCCTCCATGGCTCGCAATTGCTGGATTGATCTCGTCTTGTAGCAAAGTTATGATCGTACGCGCTATGTCAGAGTCGAGAGTTGCATCTTCCAAACCCGCTGGCGCTGTGCCAGACGACGATGGGGTATTCGGATTAGTAATGACAAGGCCACCGTCCTCTTCTGGCAAATCGAGCGTTGACCCGATCAAGTTATCTATGCTCGCCTTCGGCACCACGACGGTGATTCCGTCTTCTGAAGATACATAGTCAGCTATCTCAGCATCAAATTTCGATTGAAAGTAGACATCGTAGGTAAATGTATTGCCGCTTACCCCAGATACCTCAATCCAGAGGGCAATTTCAGAGGCGTCGTCCTCGCCAGCAGCAACTTCTGCTACGAAACGCGCTGCATTCGACGTCACTGTAATAACCTTTTCCACATCCACCTCACGCAGTCATCCGTTAACCTTCACTTCAAGCCTAATCGCAATGTAACTTAAGCGACAGAGCGCCTTAGAACTAGCCGCAAATGTGCGTTTAGACTTAAAGTTATAGTGATTAGTGACGCAAAGATGACGAGGTCAGATATGAAGATACTTCTGATAGTTCCAGAGAATTCATACCGAATTAAACAATTTTTAGATGCATCGATATCACTGAATCTCGAAACCTACTTTGCAACGGACTCCACCTTTGCTCCACCAGATCTTGACGAAAGAGTATTTGACTCCATTGAGTTTTGCAATCCAGACGTCGCTGGCACCTCGATCAATCGAATCGTCGAGGAAAACCATATAGACACGGTCATTGCAATCGATGAAGGTGGAGTTGAAGTACTTGAATGGGCGAAGGCACAAGCAAAGGGACTACCAAGACCTCTCGATCGATCGTTGGCGCTCCGGGATAAGGAGAAGCTTCGAATGGTACTCGGCGCAGTAGTTCCTCAGCCAAAACTATTCAAAAGAACTGATCCTTTGGAATTCGCAAACCAAAGCTATGTTGTAAAGCCTTCAAAGGGAAGCGCTTCAATAGGCGTATCACGCGTGAGATCGCCAGAAGAACTCGAGGCTGCGATCCACCTAATTGAAACCAAACTCGGCCAATATGGCCACGCCATCGTAGAAGAGTACATAGATGGAAGCGAGTACGCATTCGAGGGAATGGTGGTCAACGGAAGCCTCGTAGAACTTGCCTTATTCGATAAGCCTCACCCACTAATTGGCCCATACTTTCCCGAGACGATCTACGTAACACCTTCAGCGTTATCTGATCCATTAAAGAAAAAGGTATTTCAAACTATCGAGGCCGCGTGTAGGCAGCTAGGCATAGAAAATGGACCCGTGCACGTCGAAGTTCGGATAACAGACGACCTCAAAGTAGTGATAATCGACTTTGCAAATCGCTCTATCGGCGGCAGGTGCTCGTCGGCACTTTCTTTTGTGGGCGATCGAACGCTCGAAGTTGTCTTGCTCGAGGCGATAACTGAAGGAAACGCATCTAATGCACGAAGAGAAAATCAATACTCTGGCGTCTTTATGATTCCAGTAGCTGCAAGTGGCGTCATTGCGGATATCACCGGAGTCGAAGAGGCAAAGCGAATTCCATTTGTTACAGACATAGTCATCGATGCCAAAGTCGGCAACCACTACGAAGAACTACCCTCTGTAAGTAGTTACCTGGGTTTTATTTACGCAAAAGCACCGACGCGAGCATTATGCATAGAGGCACTTGAAAAGAGCTTTAGCCTTATTGACTTTCTTACTAAAGACAATCAGTAGCATCCAGGCAGTAGCGTTTCGCCAAAGTCAGACATAGTATCTCTCTTAGAGATATCTCGTTTCGGCTGGCCTCTGCCCCCTCTGATTCCAAAACCTAATAACAGTCCCACTCCTTTTAGGAAGTACCTCGTGAACCATACACTTTTGATATCACTTTATGACCTCGGCCACCAACCATATGAGATGCTTCAATTAAAAGCCGCTCTTGACTCTTCGGGTGCGCATACGTCGATCATTGACCTGTCCATCTCTGAGGTATTAGACCTAGAAGTATTCAGGAACAAACTATCCCACGTTGTCATAGGTGTGCCCATGCACACGGCCGCTCGATTGTCGCTATCGATCATAGAAATAATTAGCCAATGGGAACTGGTCCCCTCAATAACACTCATGGGACACTACGCTGAAGCTCTATCTTCGTCTCCTTTACCTAAAGAGGTAAGTCTTTTCGCTTCGGGAGAATCCATCGATCAAATTGTCGAACATATCGCTGGTGCAAGTGACTTTGATTCGCTAACAAAGGAGAGCTCTGAACCATCCCACTTTCACACTACGAAACCGAGCCGACGTCTAAAAGAGATCGCCTCTCCTCTCGATCGCCATGACCTACCAGATCTGTCTCGCTACACCAGCTACATCCAAGGCAAAAAAATGGTGACAGCGGGATACGTCGAGGCCAGCAGAGGATGTCTTCATCTCTGTGCCCACTGCCCTGTAGCTGCTACGTATGAGGGGAGAATAAGGATCAATTCAGTCGAATCGGTAGTCGCTGAGGTAGAAAATCTTTACCGACTCGGCGCCCGCCACATAACGTTTGGAGATCCAGACTTCTTCAATGCTCCTATCCATTCGTTAAAAGTACTAAAGATTGCACACGACCTCTTTCCCGATCTCACATTTGATGCAACTATAAAGGTCTCTCACATCCTCAAATATCGCCATATGGTTCCACGCCTGAAGGAGAACAACGTTACATTTATCGTTAGTGCCTTCGAGCACACTTCATCCGATGTACTCAATGCCCTCGACAAAGGCCATTCTGTCGCCGATATGGTCGAAGCACTGAATCTCATCCGTGAAAATAGCATTGAAATCAGACCGTCTCTCCTGCCCTTCACCCCATGGACGTCACTCGAATCAATGGTCGAATTACTGGACTTTATCGTCGACCATGATCTAATTGAATCGATCGATCCCGTCATGTATTCGATTCGCCTACTGGTGCCTTCAACGTCAATTACATTTAGAAAATATCCAAATCTATTCAGCGAAGGTTCCGATAGGGGCTTGAATTTGGTGTGGGAGAGTGGTGATTCCAGGCTCGATGGGCTCCAACATGAAATCTCAGATATCGTTGAGAACTTCCAAGGCAGCAGTAACCATGAAGTATTTGAGAAGATCTATGCTGTCGTATCTTCAGTTGCAAATCGACCAACACGATCGATCCTTGCAAGCAGTAGGGAGGTACCGCGTCTCTCCGAAAGTTGGTACTGTTGTGCCGAACCTACCACCTCAATGACCTCAGCTATCTCACTGACGCCTTCGCAGCAGAGAGGTACATGCAACGGATGAGTAGTTCACTTCGCAATCTCACTCAAGAGCAGCTTGCGGCAGTTACTTCAAACGAAAGGTTGCTTTGCATCGTTGCTGGTCCTGGCAGCGGGAAGACTACAGTCCTAACCCATCGCATCGCATTCATGATGGAAAACGGCGATATTCCCGGAAGAAACTTTGCGGTCATTACCTTTACGAATGCTGCTGCGGAACAACTCAAGAGTAGATTGGGTGCCCTTAGCACCAGTGACGTTCCATGGATTGGAACTTTCCACGCATTTGCGATGTCAATCCTGCGCCGCTTTTACGAGACTATAAACCGACCATTCCCAAAGTTAATCTCATCACGCTACCGATCGATAGAACGGAGCGCTCTATCCATATCGAGTCTCGACGACATAAAAAATATTGAAATTAAGTGGAACTCCACAGTCTCAAACCTGGTTCGAGAGATCGAAACAGCCAAGTCACGTGGAGTTCGATGGTATGATTTTGAAAAATGGCGCCCCCTGCAACAAGAAGCTGCGACCCTACCCGTTGAGACGATAGCTCTGATCTACAAGAAGTATGAAAATCTAAAGGCTACAGAAGGAAAGATAGACTTTGACGATCTAATTTTCGAAGCCTTTGATCTCATGAGTGAACGCAATGACTTTGCGGCAACAATACGTTGGTACTTTCGATCTATTTTTGTCGATGAATATCAAGATGTAAACAAACCTCAGGTCGATCTAATCAAATCACTGATAACCAAGGGTCACCACCTCACCGTCGTTGGAGATCCCAAACAATCGATCTATACCTGGAATGGGGCCTCGCCGTCATTTATCAACAACTTCGACGTTGATTTTCCTTCATCTAGCTTCCTACAATTGACCAATAATTTTCGATCGACTCCAGAGATTGTGCAGATCGCAAATAAAATCGCAGATACCTTCTCCGAAAAGGAGAGAGGTAAGTTCGACCCCCGTATTATCGCTAATCGCGAAAGTTGGGTGGTACCACGGTTAAACGAATTTGAAAGTGCGGCCGAAGAGGCAGAGGAGATCGCTACAGAGATCGCAAACGTCATATCGCATGGCGAACGTCCCGATGAAATCGCCATCATCGCTCGCGTAAACTCACTACTTCCTGTTTATGCTGGCTATCTTTCGAAGGCAGGGGTTAACCATCAAATCATTGGCTCGGAAAACATCTCTACGTCACCAATTGTCAAAGCGGCCATCAATCGCATAACCTCTACCGTTGGTCTTCGTGGTTCACTGCCCGATGCACTTTCGGAAATTGATCAAGTTGCAGCAGATATAAGTGAAATGGAGAGCAGCGGCGAATCATACAACTTGCTCGCACTTGACTTCGTGAGATCTTTTATAAATGAGAGCATAAGAACTGGATTCAAGGGCGACTTCGGGGCACTAATCAGCTACTTCAAGGTTAGAACAACCGAATTTCAACTTATGAAAAAAGC
The DNA here is from genome assembly GCA_021841935.1 of Actinomycetes bacterium. GTDB lineage: Bacteria > Actinomycetota > Acidimicrobiia > Acidimicrobiales > Acidimicrobiaceae > Acidithrix. The sequence continues at coordinate 75,450 of JAKCDL010000003.1, forward strand.
TGGAGTAACTCTAATTACGGCACATAAGTCCAAGGGGTTAGAGTGGGACCGAGTTTATGTCGTAGGTGTAGAACAAGGACTCTTCCCTCACGCCAAATCTCTATCGGAAGACGCCGTCGAAGAGGAGAGGCGTCTGCTGTATGTTGCCGTAACACGAGCTCGTAGTGAATTATCGATCTCTTACGCAAAGCGAAGAGGTACTAGTGACCAACTTCGCTATGCATCGGACTTCCTTATCAATATTGAGTCACTTCTAAAATCGGGAAGTCATCGAAGACTATCTCCCGAAGAGGCGGCAGCTGAAATTCGAAGGTCGCGAGAACTTTTAAATGGCGGCAGAAAACTTCCCGTAGATCCAGAGAAGGCGCTAGCGACAATACAACGTTGGAGAGACGAAGTATCCCCCCTTATTGGAGTTAGATCTCTACGCCTTAGCGATCCCCTCCTAGGCCAAGTCGCACGCCACCTTCCGCTTAGCGTAAGCGAACTGCTACTCATTGATGGCGCAGGAGATATCGCTCCCGAGCTTGCACGTGAACTCGTAAAAGTTTGCAGAAAAATTAGAATCAGCGAGTCAGTATCTAACGAAAACTAACCTGCATCGTAAATCATCCGAAACCCACCCCGTAGCCCACTGCAGATTCCTCTTCTGTCACAATGGAGTCACTATCGGAAATAGCTGCAGACTCTATTCTTTTCACAATCCAATCGATAAAGGGGCGGCTCGATTCTCTCCGTTCGTTGACACCTCCATCCTCGTGTGCCAAGGCGTGAAGAGAAAATGCCGAATCGTCACCGTAGGCGACGTCGTATAAGTAAGCCGTCACGGGACATGTAGTGAGTGATGAAAGTTCGTAATTTACCTCACCATACATAAACGCTAGGTGCCAAGCTAGCGCCGAAAGATCTGAGGTCACCCTATTTGGAGTTGGAGGTGTCCAAACCCCTCGAACCCATGCCACGATCGCCGATGCTTTCATGGGAACCGCAATTCCGTATCCCTGGCCGTATCTAGCACCGAGGATCGTTACCGCCTCAATAATCGATCGGTTTTCAAGTCCCTCGACTACGACCCGACGCTTCAAATCTTGACCTATTTGAGTCAGAGTGTGCACCAGACTCAGTGTTGTAAATGGGTCCTGATTAGCGTGGCGAACGATTGATTGGTCTACCTTAATGACGTCGAATGGGAGACTTGCTAGTCTCATGAGGCTCGAATATCCTGAACCAAGATCGTCGATTGCGAGGTGGATACCTTTGCCCACCAAAGTTGTAACTATTTCATGAGTCGATTCAGTACCTAAATCTTCAGTCTCAACTAACTCCAAGGTCAACCTAGAAGGATTCACTTCATGTCGGTCAAGAGCCTCGACGATCCAATCAACCGCAATTTTTTTAGAGATCGTCAAAGGTGAAATGTTGATAGTTAGATCTACAAATAGGCCTTGAGCATCCCAGTCTCGAAGAGCTTGGAGACTCTTATCTAGGCCATGACGAAAGAGTAGGTCTAATTCGACTTCACGCAAGGCTGGAAGAAATACTCCAGGTGAGACGACTCCCCATTCAGCGGTCTCAATTCGCGCCAGCGCTTCAACTTTTGCAAGCCGACCTGTGCGAAGATCAACGATTGGCTGCATGTACATCTCAAAGTCGCCATTGGTGATTAAACTTCGAATCTTAACTGCATCCGCTAGGGATCCCATCGTAAGGTTCCGCTTCGGAGCCAATACCAATCTTTCCCATCTAGATTTCAAGGCTGACGCAAAAGCATTCATCCACCCACTTGCAAATTGGCTGGGGAAGGAGCCTTGGATAAGGAGAACAAAGTCCACGCTTCCATCCCGAGTAATTGGAATGGCCAGCATTGAAGCGCACCAATCATCACCAAGATCTCTACGCCATAGTTCACACCGTGGATCGACTCCATAGTCGTCGATACGAACGATCGAAGAACTTCTCCACGCCTCTTCGATAATTCCACTCGACAATCCCTCAGACGGAACCAAAGGATCAATCTCATCCCCGCTAAGTAGGCAGTCGAGGTCGCGAGCTCGGTCTCCTGACGATGCAAGGGGTACAAAACGCCCTCCCACCTCTGGATAGAGCAATTCCGCACCCAATATGCCCGGAAGAAATCCGACGAGATCGATCTCTTCCTTGGCGATATCGGCCCAGATCTCGTAGCTATCAGGAAAGGCCCTTCCTGCAGTACTTTCGTAGGTACGTACAACTTGACTCATTGCACTTAAGTGAGCGCTCAGAGCCCGTTCGACCCGCGTCGTAATGACCTCAAAGACGTTATAACGATCGATACTCAGTGGAAGGTCATTCTCAAGGCCGTTGATCAATCTATGGCGTAAAGTTGATGCCACCTGCGAGATCCAGCTGGCGTTTATACCGATAAGTCCAGATGCGACTCCGTCCTCATTGCACCTAGCTAGAACAACCTCAAAGCTCATTTCGGGGTCGAACATGGTGAGAAAGAACTCAAAAAACTGTTTTGACACTAGCTGGCGAAAGTTCTCATGCAAGTTTGAAATTCCCGTATAGACATCAGAGAGTTCTTCAAGATCCCTATAGAACCCTGCTTCAAAGGTCTCTGTGTTGGCGGCGATCCAATTTGCCACAACGGAGATCGACTGCTGGGCGATAAAGTCGTCGTCCTCTTGCAATTGATTTTGAGACGAGTCGTCGCTAACTTCACCTGCAAGTGTCCACCAACTACCACCGGAGCTTCGTCCGCGCTTTACCTTGAAGAGTGCAAGGTCTGCTCTACGCAGGCATGATTCAGAGTCGCTATCAGGATCACTTACAACAGCAACACCCATCGACATCCCTATCTGCACTCCACGTGCGCCAACGAGATCGAATGGGTGTTCGCACACAGTGTGAATTTGCGCGAGAATTTCACCTAGGTTTCGGACCAAATTTCCACCGTCAACATCTTCGAGCACAATTACAAACTCATCGCCACCAATGCGTCCAGCAAAGTCTGTCGTACGGAGCTTCTCGCGAAGGCGCTGCGAGAACTTTTTCAGCAACTCATCTCCGACACTATGTCCATAGGTTTCATTGACAGGCTTGAAGTAATCGAGATCGATAACTCCAACCACTACGCTTCGACGACTACGCCTTCCACGAGCAAGTGCTGAATCAAGATGGTACTTTATCGCCCTCCTGTTTGGAAGATCTGTAAGTGGATCAAAGTTGGCCTGTCGACGTAGCTCCTCTTCGAGCTGGAACTGCTTCGTAACCTCAATAGAGGTCCAAACCACCACAGGGTGCTCGGGATCACCACCCTCTACTCGCCTGCCATGCATATCGACATAGATAATCTCGCCATTCTTTCGTCGAATTCGCAAGTTCGAAATGCTCCCCGACCCAAGACGTAAAACGCTTTCGGAAAGTAAGGCCATCCGCTCATTTTCCTCCGAAACTGAGTAGATGTGCATTGTGCTTCGACCGATAATCTCCTCTGGAAAGTCATAACCCAACAGCTCTAAGAAGCTCTGATTGGTATCGACTATAACCCTCTCGGGGTACATCACCAAGTCAATTCCGGCGACAGTATTGGACAAGAGCGCATCACGCATGACCGAAAGCTCGGATATCGACTTCTGCTGTTCAAGCCTCTCCGTTACATCGATCTGCGTCCAAACGATCCTTTGGACTCCGTCGGGGCTTATTAGCCGCTTCCCCGAAACATCAAGGAAAATCAAGGATCCATCTTTTCGAAGAAAGGGTAGCTCCCCAAGGGTGCCACTTCCATCGATAAGTGTCTGCTTTGCTAGTTCGAAGACGCGCTCCGATGTATGTGTGTCTGCGTAATTACCTACTGGCGTCGTTCCAATGAGCTCTGATTCATCGTCCGCGCCAATCATGTGAACAAAGGCCCTATTAACCTGCTCTATAACGCGCTCTGGATAACGAATTACGCTTACTCCGACAGTAAGAGACTCAAGGAGGGTACCGTTAAATTCATTAGCAAGAAGCTCTCGACGGCGAAGTTCAAGACGATCTAAACCTCGAGAGATCTCATCGCAAAGCTCCTCTAGAAGCGTCGTCAAGACAGGGTCAAACTTTTCAAGGGAAGAGGTATAGAAGGTTATTACTGCCCATGGTTCACCACTTCTAAAAATTGGAAAGTTTGCGCTAGATCCAATCCCATACTCCAGGGCATGGGCACGCCAGGGTGAAAGCCTTGGATCTTCCTTGAAGCTAGCCAAAATCGGCCTCTGCTCTCGCCAGCACCTAGCAGTCGGACCCTTGCCAAATGGGGAATTAGTATCGCTCGATATGCGTATTCCGTCCAAATAACCGATAGCACTGCCAGAGGCTGCAACGACATAAAAATCGCCACTGTCACTCGGTCGAGAAATCCATGCGAGAACTACTTCAGAGTTTTCGGTTGCCGCTCTGCATATCGACTCAAGTAACGTCTCATCATCTGAGATCGACATAAACATTTGATGCACTCGTGAGGTTAAAGCGTAGAAGTTAGAGAGTCTCTCATAATTTTCGAGTGATCGTCTCTGCTTGGCGAGAAGGCGCAGCATGAGTGCGAGTGCTACCGTAGCAAGTACGATGCCCGAAACCCCAAAGACATCTCTCACGTCAAATGATCCAACATCTGTTGCGTACATTTTCACCTCCCTACTTGCAGTACCTATGTCGATTTTCGATTGAAACTAACACAAAGTAAAAAACTTTTAAAATAGCTTTTGCCATAACAGTGGCGTCTTACTCTTAGTTATATGTTACGAAATATTCAACGTGAAAAAAAACTAATTTTCTTATAAACTAATATTTTTCATTTGTGAACTTTTTTCCTCAAACTCTCCTAGATGAAAAATTCCTGTCACATCTTATTAAATGGTGCTCCACAAGGCAAAAGACTAATTCTGAAGTATACAGAACCCGTCTCCAATCAAGATCCATGAAGATATCAAAGCCGTCATTCCCATAAGTCCAAAGTAGCTAGCTTTCTATCGACACAATAGAGTCAAAAGTCAAACTTGTTACGGGAAAAAAGTTGCGTCAAAAAATAATAAGTCTCGCTTTAGCGAGACTTATTATTTATTTACACAAAGATTTACAAATAGAATTTCATAAGCCCTACTTGGGAAGCTAGTAGACGCATGGTAAAGATCCTAAAAGCAATAGATGTAGCTGAACACCAACTACTGACCTTTAGAAGTTTCGTCTCTTTCGCGCTTCGCTGCCAAGTCAGCAAGTGAAGTAAAGTCAACCGAGATAAACAAAGCATCGGCCTCCGCTGTAACAACTTCACCAACGTAACACTTTCCCTCCGTGAATACCTTACGTCCCTCACGGTGCGAAATTTTAGCCTCAAACCGTAGTGACTGATGAAGCGGTGTAGGCTTTCGGTAATTAACCGTGAGACGAGCCGTCATCCCGGGGGAGCCTGAGAGTGACTGTGCCAAACCTAAAACTTCATCAAATGCAGCTGCAAGGTGACCGCCATGGACACATCCTGGAGGACCTTCGTAGGCGGCATTGAAGGTCACCTCCCCAACAATCATTGATTCCCCACTGGCACTTTGAACTACCGACAATCTAACTGGAGCCGCAATTGGATTTGCCTCCCCTGATATGGGTGAAAAATCCATAAAGCTAACATTGCCGCCAGAGTTGGCTGCTTCAGCAAATCCCTCGTAAACTCGACCCCGAGGATACTTCTCTATACGGGTCGCCACCTCTTCAATTTCATCTGCGAGATTCTTTAGTTCGTCAGTAGGTGCCTTTGAAGCTACTACCGACTCTATAATCCGCCTTGTCGCGCGCCCAATGCGTGCGAACTGGCTCCTTCGCGGTACATCCACTCCATCAAAAGCGCCTCGAACACTGTCAAGCCAAAGATTTGCCAACAAAAACTCCTCTATAAAAGATCAAAAGTAGCTATCAGAGGGGCATGGTCGCTTGGACGCTCCTCCTTGCCGCCTCCTTTTCGCTCTTCCCTATCGACAACAACATTACATAAACCCTTTACGACAGAATTGGTCCCGAAAAGAAGATCTATCCGCATCCCCTGATTCTTATGAAACGCGCCATTTCTATAATCCCACCAGGTAAAAGCTGCTTCGCCTGGGTTATATATTCGAAATAGATCGCCAAGGCCCAGCTCTCGAAGGTTCTCAACACGCCTTCGCTCTTCACTGCTAACGTGGGTCATGCCGACGAATGCACTCTCGTCATAGACGTCCAAAGAGTTAGGGGCGATGTTGAAGTCTCCTCCAAGGATCAATGGGGTATCACTCGATACAAGGTCCTTCACTTGTTCGGCCAACTTGTCTAGAAAGTCAAGCTTGTACCGATAATGATCGTTATCCAGAGATCGACCATTGGGAACGTAAAGCGAGAAAAACCGCACTCCATCCACCACGGCACTTATCGCCCGTGCCTCATCAAAGGTCTCTCCAAGAAGGCCATAGCTGACCTCTGTCATCTCACCCTTGGCAACAATTGCTACACCATTCCATTGGCCCTGACCAAAGTGAACAGATCGATATCCGATCTCTGCAAACCTGTCGTGAAAGAAGGCATCCTGCTTAAGCTTGGTCTCTTGGATCATCAAGACGTCAACTTGATTCGTCGCGATCCAATCGAGCACCCTATTGATCCTCGCCTTTAGAGAATTAACGTTCCACGTTGCAACTTTCAAAGTATCTCCCGTAAAGATGCAAATTGACCTAGAAGAGCTAGTTGACTAGGCATCAGCAATGATGAACATAATGTCAACTTCGGTCGCCTTAGCTCCATTGATAGAAGCTGTTCCGTGGCCTTTTCCAGCGCGAGCTGATAGTTGCACTAATTCAACTTCGAGATCTAGGTTGTCGCCGGGTACAACTTGCTTCCTAAAACGCGCCTTATCAATACCTCCAAACAGTGGAAGTTTGCCTTTGTAACGCTCATCGGCTAAGACAATACAGGCCCCAAGCTGAGCCAAAGACTCTACCTGAAGAACACCTGGCAAAGTCGGTCTACCGGGAAAATGACCACCAAAAAAATCCTCTTTGCCCGTCAAACGCCAGATGCCTTTACCATATTCGCCAGGTCGAATTTCAACTATTTCGTCCAACAACAAAAACGGAGGGCGATGTGGAATTAATTCATAGGGGGTATACATCACCCCTAGATCTTAGTAGAACACCCTCTATGCATCTTTCTAAATGCATAGAGGGTGTCAATTAGAAGTTCACCTTGAAGTAGATAACCAAGCTCTACTGATGATTTCTCGCCTTCAACTCCATTGCCTCAGCTACGGTCAACTCGATCGCTCTGTAGAGGAGATCGGACTGCTCCAACGCATGCATTGCAGCAGAACCCGTAGCCGGTGAGCCCGACGGAACTCGGGATACATGGCGAAGCTGGAAGTCCTCCCTCAAAAGCGAGTGGAGTTGAGAGTGGACGAAGAACCATGCACCTTGGTTCTCTGGCTCCTCCTGCAACCAAACAACTTCCCTTGCGTTGTGATATTTGGTCAAGATAGAGGTCAACTCCACAACTGGCCAGGGGTAAAGCTGCTCAACACGCACGATAGCAGATGTGTTTCGACCTGAGCTTGCCAAAAGCTGATCCCTCTTTGCCATCGCCTCGTATGAAATTTTGCCCGAACAGAGAACGACTCTCTCAACAGATTCTGGCGATGCTCCTCCGTCAATTGCGAACATTGGATCGTCCAAAATTGGCATGAAGGTACCATCGGTCAATTCAGTTATCGGAACCCTAGTGCTCTTTGCCCTCAACAATGATTTTGGTGCAAAGAGAATTACAGGCCTCGGTCGATTTCTCTTGACCTGCCCCCGTAACATGTGGAAGTATTGACCTGCGCTCGATAAGTTCATGACGGCAATATTCTCGCCGGCTGCTACTTGCAAGAAACGCTCAAGACGTCCCGATGAGTGCTCAGGACCCTGACCTTCGTAACCATGCGGCAGCAGCATTACGAGACCTGACTCCTGCTCCCATTTGTCGTGAGCCGCGCTAATGAATTGGTCGATGATAATTTGGGCACCATTTGCAAAGTCACCAAACTGAGCTTCCCAGATTACAAGGGCATCCTTACGAACCGTTGAATAACCATATTCGAATCCAAGCGCAGCGTACTCCGAGAGAAGGGAGTCGAAGATCATAAAGCGACCATTCTCATCACCATCTGTGAACTCATTTAGATGCTCAAGTGGAATGTAGTTTTCACCATTGCGGTAGTCAATGAAGGCCGCATGCCTATGGGAGAATGTTCCACGGCGCGAATCTTGCCCAGCCATCCGAATGTCATGGCCTTCAAGCATTAGCGATCCGAAGGCAAGGGCCTCGCCAAGAGCCCAATCTACCTCTCCAGAGGTCAAAGTCTCCTTGCGAGCCTCCATCTGCTTGGCTAGCTTGGGATGGACTGTAAAGCCATTTGGCCAAGTGTGAAGAACCTCTCCAAGAAGGTCTATGTCTCTCTTTGTGATTCGAGTGTCAACAACCGACATCGGAACGTTATGCTGAGGTGCTCGCGGCAGCTCCGTTGGCTTTGGTGGAGCACTCTGGCGCGTCTCATCAAGTGCATTTTGGAGACGGGACAAAAAGTCATCGAGACTTCTCTCGGCCTCTTCCATCGTTATATCGCCGCGCGAAACCAACTGCTCTGTGTACAACTTGCGTACCGAACGCTTCGCCTCGATGATCTCGTACATCTGTGGCTGGGTGTAGCTTGGCTCATCGCCCTCGTTGTGACCGAATCTTCGATAGCAGACCATATCAATTACAACGTCGCGGTGGAACTCCTGCCGATAGTCAGCGGCTAGTCGCGCCACTGTAGCCACCGCCTCGGGGTCATCCCCATTCACGTGAAAGACTGGTGCCTGAATCACCTTCGCAACATCGGTTGCGTACTTAGATGACCGTGCTTGGTCGGGGTTAGTCGTAAATCCAACTTGATTATTGATAACCAGGTGTATTGTACCCCCGGTTCGATATCCGCCTAGTTGGGAAAGATTGAGTGTTTCAGCAACGACACCTTGTCCAGCGAAAGCTGCATCACCATGGAGGAGGATAGGAAGTATCGGAAAATCAGTTCGATTACGAGTAATGTCCTGCTTGGCTCTTACCATACCTTCAACCACGGGGTCTACAGCTTCAAGGTGTGACGGGTTCGACGAGAGTGAAACCTCAATGGCCACTCCAGACATTCCGACGTACTCTCCGCTATATCCTTTGTGATACTTGACGTCACCAGAACCTTGGACGCTAGATGGATCGAGGTTCCCTTCGAACTCTTCGAAGATATCTTTGTACTTTTTGCCCACAACATTAGTAAGAACATTCAATCGACCACGGTGAGCCATCCCTATTACGGCCTCTTGAATTCCAGATGTAGCTGCACGATCAAGTACTTGATCGATAAATACGATCGCCGATTCTCCGCCTTCTAGGCCGAAGCGCTTTTGACCGATGTAACGCGTATGCAAAAAGCGCTCAAATGCTTCAGCGGCGTTTAATCTTCCAAGAAAGTGTAGCTTCTCTTCCACTGAGTACTTGGGGATCGACCCCTCCACTCGAGATTGAATCCAATTCTTCTGCTCCGGATCTTGGATATGCATATATTCAAGGCCGATCGTCCTGCAGTAGGTGTCCCGCAGCAACCCCATGATCTGTCCAAGCGGCATCGAGTCACGACCTATCAGACCTCCGCTGAAGAACTCTCGATCGAGGTCCCAAAGGGTTAGCCCATAGTTGGCAGGGTCTAGTTCCGGCGGCATAGCAGGAGACTTTGCCGAAAGTGGATCCAATCTCGCCATCAGATGCCCGCGAGAACGGTAGGTATCAATGAGTTGATTGACCATCGCCTGCTTCCGAAGCTTGACCATATCTGCCGAATCGCCCTCAGTGTGATCTCTCTGCCACGTAACAGGCGGATACGGAACACCCATCGACTCGAAAATCTCGTCGTAAAAACCGTGCTTTCCGGTAAGAAGTTCGGAGATATAGTTCAGAAACAACCCCGACTCGGCACCTTGAATCACTCGGTGGTCGTAGGTGGAGGTCAGAGTAACGGTTCTTGACACTCCGAGATCGACTAGGAGGTTCGGGTCAGCTGATGCAAGTCCAGTCGGATAAGTTATGGAACCAACACCGATAATCGCACCTTGGCCTCTCATCAGCCTCGGCACCGAATGACTAGTACCTATAGTTCCCGGATTTGTAACTGAAATCGTGGCACCAGCGAAGTCATCGGGTGAAAGCTTGTTGGTTCGAACCTTTCGAATAACGGCTTCGTACTCTTTGAAGAATCCGAAGAAGCTCAGATCTTGGGAGTTTTTTATGACTGGAACCAAAAGCGAACGACTTCCATCCGGCTTCTCAAGGTCGACGGCGATGCCGACATTAATCTCCTTGGCCCGCTGAACGCCAGGGGTTCCCTTATCATCGATGGAGTCGATAAATACTGAGTTCATCACTGGATATGTGCGAATTGACTTGACGATTGCAAATGCAATGATGTGAGTGAAAGATACCTTCTCACCGCTAGTTCGAGCCAGGTGATTATTTATAACCCCCCTATTTACCTCGAGAAGCTTCGCCGGAATCTCGCGAACCGACGTAGCAGTTGGGACTGTCAACGAATATTCCATATTGGTGACGATCTTCGACGCGACTCCTCGAAGCGGGAGTACCTCTGCCCCAGCAAGGGGGACTATCGCAGGAAGGTCCACTGATTTTCGAGTTGAAGATCCTGATGAGGTCGGCTCCTGTTTAATTTGACTCTCCGCTACCGGAGTTGAAGGCACAGCCGTAGGAGCCTGAGCCACTTCAGCAGCTTGTTTCACTTTTCCTGGATCGCCGTTATAGTCACCAAAGAAATCACGCCAAGACTCAGGCACAGAGTTTGGGTCGCGACGATAGGCGTCGTAGTACTCGTCAACCAGCCAAGAGTTTGGTCCAAAGGTATTTATTTCGTCATGGTGTTTGTCAGTCACATCCAAATGCTACCGAAGTTTGGAGCAAATGTTAAATTTAGATCATTTAAATTTTCCAAATCCAATCGACGCTAGTTCGAACCAGGATCCCGATCCACATGCTTCTCGATCCGCAATAAGACGCAATGGCAGCATCGGCGAGAGTTACCAATGTCATATTTCTTCCCGAGGCACGAAGTTTCTATCAATCATTTAGCTTTGGAGCCTGATCGCTATTTCAATCACCCACGTCGAGCTGTGTAAATAATTTTTCACTTTCACACTATGTCTCGCGAGGTCAGTCAGATGACTTAACGAGAGCCTCCTGCCTCTAGTCCCCTTGAGAAGTATTGCAAATACGCAGCTGCTGCACCTAGAAGTAACATTGACAGAACTCGAAGTTCAAATTTGAAACAGCGAAAACTGTCAAGGTACTCTAAACTTTTCGTGGGGAGAACGGACCTTCATGCAATCCAAGCATCCCTGAAACACCGACGGAGATGATCCTTCATGAAGCTCAAAACCCTTAGAACATTAGTTGGCGCTACGAGTGTAATTGCGATAACCGGGATGATTGTCTCAGCCATCCTCAACCACATTGGCTCAGTCATCGCCTTTGGTACCTTTGGTGCGGTAGCAATCGTAGTGATGATTACGTCAACTACAACGGTACGTACCAGCATGCAATCGCAGGCCTCAGAGGATAGTGCGGGATCCGGTGAAGATTTAGAGCTGGAAGTCTCAAGGCTAACGTCTCAATATCCGGTACCTGAAGCAGAAGTTCGCGAGCTAATTCGCCGTTCCGTCGCCCTCGCCCGCAAGAATAAGTAGCGGAAATTAACCAGAAAATTAAAGAGTCCTTATAGACAGGTCGATTCTGTTTATATGACAATTGTTACGCCTAGCAAAAGTCGAGCCGTTTTACGTGCCGTTGACCCTGGTTCTATGTCCGATTGTGCCGTTTGTTCACAACATATTCGTTTCTCTGCGAAGGTCAGACCAAAGCAAGTTATCGCAAATGTTTACGAAGATGGAAAGTGGCAGCGGGTTGAGTACTTTCATTCGGAGTGTTACGTGACCGCGGGTAGCCCATATGGTGAACCAGCTAGCTAGCCCGCGTAATGCTTTTTAGCATGCATTCACAGAGGTGCATCGAATACTGTCTATAGGGTGACAGATCATTTAGGCACATCAACTGAGTACATTTCAACGCCTTCGGGGCTAAAGGTCTACGATTACTTCCCATCTTCTACCACTACATCCGTTGACGTTATTTTGGTACACGGTGGAATGGATCGCGCTAGATCGTTCAGACGTTTAGCAACTCAACTATCTCAAAGAGGTCTCTCTACCCGAATATATGACCGCAGAGGGTACGGAGATTCTTTAACGATGCAATATAACTCACTTGAACAGGCACCGACATTCGAGGACCACTTACATGACCTTGCTGAAGTTTCAGGAGAAAAACCCGGGGTAATATTTGGCCACTCCATCGGAGGTACAGTCTCTCTAGCCGCCGTCGCAAGGTCAATCGTGGCCCCACGAGCTCTAATAACCTACGAATCACCCCTTCCCTTCATGGACTTTTGGCGCCAAAGCGGCCCATACTCATTCAACCGCGAGGAACTTGATCTTGCATATGCCGCGTCCTTTGCGAAAGAGTTCATGATTCGCATGGTCGGTGAAGAGGTATGGTCGAGGCTTCCACCCTCAACGCGGGAGAAGAGAATCTCCGAGGGGCCAACACTGGTATCAGAGATGTCTACGGCTTCCCACTATCGGTTATTTGAGCCGACGGCTATATCTATCCCAGCATTGATATGCTGCGGCTCGATCGCACCGAACCGCCACCTTCGCGCAACTGAGTATTTGGCTAACAGTATTAGTGGCGCTACGGCACGGATTGTGGAGGGAGCAAACCACGGGATACATCTTTCACAGCCCAATGTCATGGCAGATATCATCGTTGACTTCATCCAAAATCTCTGAAGTTCGCAAAAAGCATCGAAGTTCCACTGAACAAGCCGGACAATAACTTTCATCCAAATGCAATAGTCAAACACCTCTGATGGTTATCTACCTAGAAGGAGTTTTAATGTCTGGAAAAGTACTTGTCCTTGGAGCCACGGGAACGGTGGGGCGATCGACGTCGATCTACCTCGAAGACGCAGGATACACAGTCTTTGGTGCTGCTCGAAACATCGATGAACTCAACGGTGTCGAAGGGCTATTCGCAAGGTCGAACACTGTTCTGGATATAAAGTTGTCCGACTCGGTCGCGACTGCGGTCAAAGAGGCAAAAGAAGCCCTAGGTGGTTTAGACGCCATAGTCAACTGCGTGGGTTCACTTCACCTCAAATCACCTGATCGAACCACCGACGAAGAGCTAAACGACGTCGTAGCGACGAATCTGCTCGGCAACTATTACGTGATTCGAGAGGCTGCAAAGACGCTTCGAAGCAACGGTGGATCTGTAGTTCTCTTCTCCTCCGCCGCTGCGCAAATTGGACTTGCCAACCATGAAGCCATTGCGAGTGCCAAGGCTGGCGTGGAGGCAATGGTACGAAGTGCTGCAACCACCTACGCCCGCAACAAGATCCGCTTCAATGCCATAGCACCTGGACTTACCGAGTCCAAGATGACCGCAAGCATCTTTAGTGACGAGGTCGCACGACGAATGTCGTATGAAATGTGCTCGGCGTCACGACTTGGCGAGGGCGAAGATATGGCTCGCGTCGTTGAATTGCTTATCAATCCCACAAATCAGTTTATGAACGGAGCCGTGATCAACGTTGACGGCGGACTCGCCACTACCAAACCTCGACCCGTGGTAACTCGCAAATAGAGAGAAGGACCAAAGAAGATGAACTGTGTACTTGTAAGTGGTTCAAGCGGTCTTATCGGTAGGCATCTTGTAAAACGCCTCGAAGATGACGGAGTTAGAGTTATACGACTTAAAAGAAGTGGCACTCCTGACCCTAACACCGCGATTTGGAACCAGTCGGATGGAAAGATAACCGGCCCAATCGAAGAGGTAGATACCCTCTTTCACCTCGCCGGCGCTGGAGTGGCAGACAAAAGGTGGAGTGAGTCGTACAAGAGGGAGATCCTAAAGTCCCGGATAGAGGGGACGCACCAAGTGATAACTGGAATCGCCCAAAGTGCAAAATTACAACGCTTAGTTGTCGGAAGCGCCATCGGCTTCTATGGGTCAAATCGCCCAGAACTTTGCGACGAAGAGTCGCCACAGGGGGATGGCTTTTTAGCAAAGGTAGTCGCAGAGTGGGAAAATAGTGCTCTATCAGCAGTAGCAGCTCACGGCAATATTGTTCTTGCACGAACTGGTATTGTCCTCGCCAAAGACGGCGGAGTGCTCAAAAAGCAACTTCCGATTTTCAAAGCGGGCCTAGGAGGCAGAATAGGCGACGGCTCGTCCTATTTGAGCTGGATTCACATCGAAGATGAGGTGAACGCACTGATACATTTAGCGCGCTCAGATCTCTTTGGAGTGGTAAATCTCGTCGCGCCAAATCCAGTGACAAATGCCGACTTCACCACCTACCTCGCGCGGGTCCTTAGAAAACCATCCTTCATGACCGTGCCACGCATTGCCCTTGAGGCGATCTTGGGTCGCGAGATGGCTAACGAAACGGCCCTTTCAAGTACTAACGTTTCGGCTCAAAAACTACTTTCGAGTGGTTTCGCCTTCACTTATCCAACTCTAGAACCAGCGCTTGAGCAAATTATCACAAGTTGAAAATTCTACCTTTGAGTTGATAATTGTGACCTTTGACACGCCTGATTGTCTATTTTGACATATTGTTGTTTACGTGAAACTCTCTTACGAACAAGGAACAAGTAGTAAGCCGCTTCTTAGCGAGACTATCGGTGCCAACTTTGAGTCAACGGTAGAGAAGTTTGGCGATCGAGATGCCGTCGTCTCGACTCATCAGGGAGCACGCTTTACATATCGACAATTGAATGAACTAGTCAACTCTCTAGCGGCTGGCCTTCTGGCAAAAGGGTTCAGAAAGGGAGACCGAGTCGGAATTTGGAGTCCCAATCGTTACGAGTGGGTCGTCGTTCAATATGCAACCGCCAAAATAGGCGTAATCCTGGTCAACATAAATCCCGCTTACAGGACTTCAGAGGTAGAGTTCGTACTACGACAATCAGGATGTTCTGCCGTCTTTGCGATGGACAGTTACAGAACAAGCATGTATCGAGAGATGCTCAACGAAGTCATTCCGACCCTCGAAAGGAGTGTAGAAGTCTTCATCTTCGACGATGATTCGTTCAACGAGCTCCTTCTCCCTGTCAATGATGATGCACTTTCAGAGATATCTACAGCACTAAATTCATTGGATTTTGATGACCCAATAAATATTCAATACACCTCCGGAACCACTGGCTTTCCTAAAGGTGCGACCCTCTCCCATCACAACATTCTCAATAACGGATACTTTGTTGGTGAAATATGTGGTTACAGCGAGAAGGACCGAGTCGTAATTCCGGTCCCTTACTACCACTGCTTCGGAATGGTAATGGGCAATCTAGCCTGCACGACCCATGGATCAACGATGGTCATTCCCTCATATACCTTCGAAGCCGATGCCGCTTTGAGGGCGGTTGAGAGTGAACATGCGACGTCACTCTATGGAGTGCCGACGATGTTCATCGCAGAACTTGCCGATCCCGCTCTCGAAAAATATGACATCACATCGCTTCGAACCGGCATTATGGCTGGTTCACCATGTCCTGTAGAGGTCATGAAACAGGTCGTTAGCCGAATGAATATGGCAGAGGTTACAATCTGCTACGGCATGACAGAGACATCTCCCGTATCTACTCAAACTCGGGTAGACGACGACATAGACAAGCGAGTAGCGACCGTTGGCCGCGTCATGCCTCACCTCGAAGTAAAGATCGTGGATCCAAATGGTCACATTGTCCCGCGAGGAGTTCCCGGCGAATTCCTTACGCGTGGTTATTCAGTCATGCTTGGTTACTGGAATAATCCCGAGAAGACCAAAGAGGCAATTGATGCTGCTAGGTGGATGCACACCGGCGATCTCGCGATCATGGACGACGACGGGTACGTAAACATCGTTGGTCGCGCAAAGGACATGATCATAAGGGGCGGGGAAAATGTTTATCCGCGCGAAGTTGAAGAATTTCTTTACGGCCACCCCGCAATAAAAGATGTGTCTGTAATTGGTATTCCGGATGAAAAGTTCGGCGAAGAGATTATGGCATGGGTGATTCTCAAAGAAGGCTTTTCAGTCACTACAGACGAAATTAAGGACTTTTGCAGAGGAAAGATTGCCCACTACAAGGTGCCAAAAGAAGTTAAGTTCGTGAACGAATTTCCAATGACAGTAACTGGCAAAGTGCAAAAGTACGTTATGAAGCAAGCTTCTATCGAAGAGCTCAACCTTAAAGGTGTAGCCTCGATTGCACACGCTTGAGTGCAATAGCCATTTGCAGCGATTGCACTCCTTTGACGGCCAAATTTGAGCTACTTCGCCTTTAACGCTAACTCAAGAGCCTCTTCGACTTTCAGAGGCTTAGAGAAGAGGTACCCTTGCACGTAGTCAGTGTTCAACGCAACTACTCGATCTAAGTGAGCAGCTGTCTCCACTCCTTCGGCTACGATCATCAACCTCGCCGCCTTTGCGATATCAAATAGCGCGGGGAGCATGTCGTGCCTAGTAGCGTCCGTCCCACTGTTGTCGCCCAGCACATAGCTCTTATCGATCTTCAAGATAGAAAATGGAAGCTTTCGGAGGTTATCAATCGTAGAGTTACCGACTCCAAAATCGTCAAGGGCGATTTGAAATCCCAATGCGACGGCATGTCGCATATGGGATTGAAATTCGGAACTTTGGAGAGCGGAGGCAGACTCAGTCACCTCAATTATTACGTCACCCTGGTTGAGCCCACGTTCGAATAGGCTTTCCACCAGCTTTTCGCAAAATCCACGCTCAAGAAATTGCAGTGAAGAAAAATTGATTGAAAATCTCATATCTGATCCAAAGTTGCGCCACTTTTTCAACTCATCGAGGGCTAGTTCAACGATACTCCACCCAAGGGGAATAATGTAGTTGTGTCGCTCGGAGGCAGTAATAAATTCATATGGAGGGACGGCTCCTCTGCTTGGACAGTCCCATCGAGCCAACACCTCAAAGAATGCAATATCAGACCCATTAGGAGCGAATACCGGTTGAAGCATGACGTACAACTCACCGCGTGTTACGGCGTTTCTAAGATCAACGATCATTTGCAATTCGTAACGAATGTCATCCGCCCGGATGCCACCCTCATAGACTTCGACTCTCGCTTTTCCTAAATACTTAGCCCTGTAGGTAGCGCTCTCTGCCATACGTAACAGACCCGATGCATCGATGTCCTTGGAGGCCATTGCCACACCAATACTTGCAGTTACGATAACTAAACCCTTTCCGGTTTCGATTGGCTGAGATATCTCCCTTTTCAGCTCTTCAGCGACTAACAGTGCGGTGCCATCTGCGTCCATACGGGGCAAGAAGAGAGCAAATTCATCTCCACCTATTCTCGCTACCACCTCGCCCGGGCGCGCCTTGGCACGGATTCTCATCGCCGTCATAACGAGTACCTCGTCACATATTGACTCACCGTAGAGATGGTTAATATTCGAAAACTCATCCAAGTCAATGACTATCAAAGCGATAGAGTCCTCGGCAGAAGGGGATAATCCTAGGTCGCTGTGCATTCTCGAAAGAAGTGAGGCTCGATTTTCAAGGTTGGTAAGCGAATCGTGAGACGATGAATCCCTAACGTGAGCTATTAGCTCCCGGCGCTCGGAAATGTCAGTTGCCGACAGAACAAATCCTGCGATAGATCCATCATTGCTCTTCATCGGTTCAACATTCAATAAAATCCACGAAGGTCGTCCCTTTGCCGAGACTATCTTCAATTCGAGAGAGCCCATATGGTTGCGACGACCATCGTTAAATCCACTCACCAAATTCTCAAAGTAAGGAATTACGAGATCAACCTCATTTGCTCCTAGAAAACTAAAAAGGTTGACGCCTACTAGCTCTGCTTCATCTATGTCGAGAAGTTTTGCAACTGAAGGCGAGGCAAACTCAACCGTCCCAGCTAGGTCTATAATTCCAACCATGTCACGGAGGTTTGCAGTTATCGCTCGAAAACGTTCCGCCTCGGACTCCGCGGCTCGCAAAAGGCTATCGATTCTGTACAGTCGATCCTGACTAACAACAATGAAGCTGAGCAACTTCTCTAATACGTTTACAAAGTCAGCAGTTGGCCCTTTTGATCCGCCCCGGGGTCTAGCACTTAAATCGATGGTAGAGCCGCCTTCGCCAAAAAGCTTCATATCCGGAATCTTTTCTTGGACGACACTTGCATCGTCCAAATCTGTCATCCGTCTAGGTTCTCGCCCTCTTTCGCCAAAGTCAACATTTGCAAGGTGAACAAGTTCGCCGTCTCGCATCGACAGCGCAACCTCAGCTCCAGCAAATTCACCATGGAGCTCAAGCGCGTCAATTACAAGATTGGCAATCTCTCGCGGAGTCATATCGGACTTTGCGTTATCGACCAAAGAGATGAGTGCTTCTAGTTCGAAGAAACGCCGCGAAGCGCTTCGCCTCAGCTTCGCCCTTTCAAAGGCAACGGTAGCAGACCGAGCAAAGTGAAGTAGTATTTCGAGATCGACGAGATCAAATGTCTCAGGTACCTCAGAGAGGACTCCGAGCACACCTACCACCTCATCATTTGGACCAATTAGCGGAACTACGATTATGGATTCCGCCCCCAAAACTATAGACTCGAGGTATTCGAGCATGCCTTCTAACATTGGGTAATATCGCATCTTGCTGCGATGAAAGATAAGGACAGGACTTTGGTTTTGCGCTACGAATCCTGCGACCCCCTCATGGGAGCTACGTCGTCGGCCAACTACCCCTCCGAGGGGACCATGAGATCCAACCAAGGTAGATGACCCTTCAGCGTGATCCAAAACTACAATTCTTGCGGAATTTCCCCTAACAACCGCAGAAGCAATACGTGCTATGTCGCTAAAGGCCACATCATCGTCGACATTGAAGACCACCGATTGCAATGCATCGCTCAAATAGGCAAATCCATCCTTGTATCGATTCGTCTTAGATGAGTTGTACTCCGAATCGATGAAGCGAGCAGTGCGACGTATCCCAACGTGTTTTATCAAAGTGGCCAAATTTTGAAGTGTCGACTCCTGGCTAACTTGAACAATCACAACACCTGATATCGGCACTGCATCTGAACCCGAAATAAGAGGAACCACAAGAAACTTTTTGGAAAATTGGCCCTCGTCAGCTTCAACAAAGTGAAGTGAGCGTGAATTCGATGGACCAAAGAGTGGCGATGTAAAGTTGGTTTTATCAGAGACTGGCCAAAGGGAGGGCAATAAATCGCTCTCATCATCTAGGTGCGATGAACCACCTGAAAAGGCCGCCCTCACGAGAGAGAGGCGATCAGGGTCGTAGCAGTACAACCAGGCGCTCATCGCATTACAGTCGCGTACTAATGTTGCGCAAATGTGTTTAGCGACACCAATGAGCTGTTTGGAGTCAGTCCATCGAGGCGTAACTGACATTATAACCCGCAATTCCGATCACTCTAAAACAAACTCCAACGAATCGATCCACTGCAAACAGCAAAGGTTTCAAAAAGAAACCTAATTGAAAAACATACTAGAATTTCATTTGCTAAGAGTGCTCGAGCAAAGATTACTTACATTCGCAAAAGCTGACTTACTACTCCAGTTGTGTTGATCCCTAACCTCGTGCCCTACTTCGGCATACAAAAGCGAGAGCTAAGCACGTTCAGCCTTCACGAACTTTCATTCGCCCTACAGGCTAGTTGCAAATCTTCTTGAATTTTCTTTCAATACCGTATAAGCACATCAAATTTCAGGTAACTTTTGGCACACAAACGACTCATAAAGCTGTATCCCCCACCGAAACAAACCGCAATTAAAGGGTATAAATCCCTTAGGAGTTATGCCGACATCAGAGCTACAGCAGTTCACTCCAGCACAACGGATCCTCGAATGATAGAGGTGATGATCTAGGGACGCGATGGCCGTATGCTGATATCATCTGGGCCTAGAGTAGCCGAGTGTAGATAGGTGTGCTGGATTGAATCATCACGTTAAGAGCGAACCGCGTTGGCCAGCGACCGTTGCCCTAGCAATTGCGATCACCCTTTATGTCGTCCTACCTTCGAAGCTCATCTTTGGACCGCGCTTCCTAATTCCGATACTCGAGGCCGCACTTTTGATTCCGCTGAATATAGCGGTTCCATTTAGAAATCACACCGAAACCACCGTCTTCAGAGCTTTGGCAGTTGGTCTTATACTTCTAATCAACTTGTCAAACCTAGCGTCTGTTGCATTACTCGTCAAACAACTTCTTGTAAACAACTCTCTCTCCGGCAAAGTTCTCGTCGCAGCCGCCGCAGCAATTTGGTTGACCAATATCTTCGTCTTCGGTCTTTGGTTTTGGGAAGTCGATCGCGGTGGACCCGCGAAGCGTGCCGTGGCCCTCGTTGATGGAGTTGCCCTAGCGCCAGACTTTCTATTTCCTCAGATGTCGATCGAACAGCTAAAGAATAAACCTTGGCGTCCAGCCTTCTTCGACTACCTTTATCTGTCACTGACAAATGCCACTGCTTTTAGCCCAACTGACACCATGCCCTTGACGAAGATTGCAAAGGCTCTAATGGCATCTGAATCTCTGGTTTCGATGGTCACCGTACTGATAGTAGCCGCGCGAGCAGTCAACATCTTGCCATAAAAGTCGCCATTAGAAAGAGATACGAACTACAAAAGGCAGAGCGTTTCAGGATTTAGATGGTCAAAGTCAAAGCCGTTAAGATCCTTTAGGAATTAACGTCCCTTATACGACGACAAATGCCCTCCAGCTGTTGCATCTCCATGGGTTCGAGGGTAGATGAAAAGAATCGTTTGGCTATTGGATCATGACTTTTGAGAGCTTCTTCTATGCGTTCAACTCCCAAAGAGGTAAGCCTAACTAGCGTTGCCCGTCGATTTGAGGGATCCGTCTCCCGTTCGACCAACTCCGACGCCTCCATTTTATCTAGCATGCGACTGAAGGTACTTGCCGGAAAGGTTACCTGCTGAGCCAGCTCACCCACTCTTTGACACTCCGTAGGGGATCTATAGATTCGGACCATCGTTTCAAACCAAGCCCCCTGTAATCCAGTTGCCTCCTCTAAGGCCGCGTAGATGTTTCTTTGGAGATACGAGGCCGCCTCCAAGAATAGGCCAATTCTGTCAAAAAGTTCGGAGTCGAAATTAGTCACACAATCATATTACACCATATGGAATAATTGCATATGGAATAATTATTATATATAATTGGAGAAGAAGCACAAGAGAAGGCAACTAGATGGCAACAACAGCGACATTTATCGGTCATGGAAGTCCCATGAATACCCTTGAGAAGAACAAGTGGACTTCTGCGTGGCGAGACCTTGGAGTGACAATAGGAAAACCACGGGCAATTTTAGCAATTTCAGCCCACTGGTATATCAATGCGACTGCCGTTACTTCAATGGAGCGGCCAAAGGTCATCCATGACTTTTATGGCTTTCCACAAGAACTCTTCAACTTTGACTACCCTGCCCCAGGGAACCCAGATCTTGCTCGCCAAGTCGCCGAAATCGCAAAGCCAGATGTAGTAAGCTTGGATGACACAACCTGGGGGATCGACCATGGTACGTGGTCAGTGCTTGCACATATGTTTCCAAACGCAGATGTCCCAATAGTTCAGCTGGCTATTGATGCCAGTAGACCCATCGAGTACCACATAGATCTTGGCGCTAAACTCGCACAACTACTAGACGACGATGTATTAATCCTTGGATCTGGAAACGTAGTGCACAATCTGCGACAGGTTCAATGGAGCGCTGAGGACAGGGGATTTAAGTGGGCATGGGAATTCGACGGCGATGTAGCATCGACCGTCGAAAATCGACCTGAAGATATAAAGGCCATGCATGAACATGAATCGTATCGCCTAGCAGTTCCAACTCCTGATCATTTTCTTCCCTTGGCCTACGTTGCCGGCGTCGCTTCCGAAAAGGGACTTCGATTCGAAAAGGTCATCGAAGGTTGCACACTTGGATCACTCTCGATGACCACCTACAAGTTGACCAAATAACACGACAAAACAACCAATAAAGAGGCGCTTCAATGGCAAATTTTACATATGAAAAATTCGGCAATACAGAACCTTCGGCACCGCTCATCGTCCTACTACACGGCAGGGGTGCAAATGAGTTATCACTGTTTGGCTTAGCAAAGGAGATAGACCCTCGGTTTCGAGTCATCTCTCTCAGAGGGCCAATCGAATTAGCGCCAAATAGCTTTACATGGTTCCAAAACCGCGGTATCGGAAGACCAATTCCAGAGTCGCTGCGACAATCGCTCAATTGGTTCTACCAATTTTGTGAGATCGAAAATCCACTCCAAAGACCAGTAACGGTTGTTGGATTCAGTGGTGGGGCTGCATTTGCTGGAGCGATTGCACTCGATCGGCTGACCCCACTCGCTGGAGCTGCCATTCTCTACGGCACAATTCCATTCGATGCAGGCCTACCGGTCGAAAAGGATAGTTTGCGCGAAGTTCAAGTATTTGTCGCACAGGGCAAAAGTGATAGCGTAATGCCACCAGAGCTCATGGAGAGAACTTGGGAGTATCTCCATAGCGAGTCAGGGTCAAATCTAGAGGCCCACAAAAGCGATGGTGGGCACGAAATTACAGCCGATATTGTAGATCACCTCAACAGTTGGATAGCAAGTGTCGCTCCCGCAACAAATTGAATTTGGGGTATTCACATTCGGCGAAGTGTCCGCAACGTCGAACAATTCCCTCATCACCAATCCAAAGGCTCGATTACGCGAGATAATTGATCTTGCCAAGATCGCCGACCAAGCGGGAATCGGAGTCTTTGGAGTTGGCGAGCACCATCGAAGAGACTTTGCAATATCATCACCACCAGTCGTGCTATCAGCGATTGCAGAGGCAACCGATCAAATAAAGTTGACATCTTCTGTAACAGTTCTATCTACCTCAGATCCCGTCAAGGTCTACGAAGACTTTGCAACTTTGGACTTAATCTCGGATGGTAGAGCTGAAATCACCGCTGGACGTGGAGCCTACATCGAGTCGTTTCCACTTTTCGGCTATGAACTGTCCGACTACGAAGAGCTCTTCGAGGAAAAGCTTGACCTTTTGACGCAGATCCTGCGGAATGAAACCCTTGAATGGAGCGGGAAATTCAGATCAGCCCTCAGTTCAGCCGGAATCTATCCAAGGGCTACCTCCCCAGATCTACCACTATGGCTAGCCGTCGGAGGAACACCTGCTTCAGTAGTACGAGCAGCAAGATTCGGCCTACCGCTGTACTTCGCTATTCTTTCAAATCCGAAAGGCTTTATAGAACTTGCGAATCTCTACAGATCAGCGTTGGAGAGATTTGGAACTAAAAGTTCACAAAGTCGGATTGGAGTTTCAAGTCACTTTTACGTTGAAGAGACTTCACAGGGTGCACGAGATACCTTCTTCCCTCATTACTCACAGTACATAGGTCAAAACATGCCAGGTGCGCGTCGTGGCAATTTGCCACGCGCAAATTATGAGAGCTGGCTTTCACCTGCTGGTGCCTTAATGGTTGGTAGCCCGGAAGAGATAACAGAAAAGATCCTTTGGGAGATCGAAATTCTAGGCCACACTAGGTTTTTGGCCCAAATTGGCCTCGGCGGCCTACCCTTCAAAGAAACCGCTAGGTCAATAGAAATTCTTGCAACCGATGTCTTGCCGCAAGTAAATAAGTTTGCTCAGACCAAATCCTAAGGTCTACTCTTCTTTCGACCATTGGAGAGCGTTGAAGGAGCTCTAAAGACCGATCTCAAATGCCATTCAACATTTTTCTGCATCGGAGGCTGATATTGCGACTTAGGTTGGCTCATCTCCCTACCCGCAAGGGCGGTAACCATCTGAAACGAGGCCTCGCTCGCTCCAGAGTATTGCGGCGAAATCATAATTTCATACTCGATGCTGACAGCAATCGCTCCACGATCAAAGAGCTTATGATGCATCGTGCAAAGCGCTAGACCATTAGTTACGTTGGCATCTCCGCCAAAGGCGTGCCACTTTAAGTGTGCGGCTTCGACGCCGACGCTAGCGCCACCTATTCGACCGTCGTAACCACAGAATGCGCACTTCGATTCGTAGGCATCCAATACATCTTCCCTAAATTGAGCTTCTCGTACTCTGCTAATTCTCTGAGTGACAACGGTTTCGAACGATATATCTTGGTTGTCAAATCCAACTTTCAATAAGATCTCATCGTGTAACGACTTTGGAAAATTATTATCGAGAATTGCGTGGACTAAGGATCCGGAAAGAGCTGGATCACTCCTGAGGTCGACCAGAAATTCGTCAATGAATTCGCCTACATAGCCATCGCGTAATGCCGATACCATGCCACCAGGCGAATCTTCGCCATTAGGGCCCTTCACCCTCCAAAAACCATCGCTTTGTAGGTAATGAAAGGGGAACTCAGGTCGTCCCCTTCCTTTTGACGTCTTTGAATACTCTTCAATTAGCGTACGAAGCAATACTTCAACTTCAGCGAAGCTAACAGTCACAGAACCAGTTCTCTGAAATATAGCTAGGACGATCAGCATCAATAAGCCTTTATGGGGCGCCCGCTGACCATTCTTGTTGAACGACCTAACACTACTTATCTCTTGGAGCCAATCTCTTTCCACGGCAAAATTTCTAGGTAGATAACGGATTAGGAAAGTCTCTTTGTGTCTACGGATAAATGATAAAAAAAGAATCCAACAATCAGCTTCTGCAAATGAGAACTACATGCGTTGAAAACTAACCGATTTTGGACAATCTTTCAAGAAATTGCACCGAGGCCAAAGAGAATAACAGCAACAACGGCAGAGAAAATGAGCGTGATAGTCACAGATCGCTTCAATATGATAAGCAAAACTAATGACACCCCAAGTAAGGCAAATTCGAATGGGCGATTTAATGCTAAAGCAAGGGGAACCGATGCACCTGCGATAGCCCCGATCGCAGCTGGCCCCGCTCCGTTGAGGAAGTTCTTCGCATTTATATTATTTCGAATCCTTTCAAAATATCTACCTCCTACCATTACAAACAGCAAGGATGGTGAAAAGGCTACTATCGCGGCGATCAATGCACCAAGTACCCCTCTTGCGCTAAATCCAACAACTGCCACTGTTTGTACAACTGGTCCTGGAGTTATTTGACCAAGAACGACCGCATCTAAAAACTGATTGTTGGTCATCAAATGATAGGTATTGACGGCATCTGCTCTCATCAACGGGATGATTACAAAACCACCCCCGTATGAGAGTGCTCCAACCTTTATAGCTATCCAGATGATCGCAAGAAAGGTATTGACTTTAAAGGCCACTGGCGCAGCAACGGCAAATATCAGAAGTGACTTATGCGAAATGCTTGGTCTGCTCGTAAGTAGTTCGAACAAACCACAACCAATCAGCACAAATACGAGATATTGTCCGAAAAATAAGGTGGCCAAGAACCCAAGTATCACATATGTAATCCACCGAAATCGACTATTCTTGCGCCCCCAACTTGCAGGTATCAGATCCTTACTTGCACTAATCGCTATCGCTCCAACGGATGAAGCGGCGCCTTCGGAGGCCACGACAACGAGATTTGGAGCACCCTTAGACAGAAAGATCTCAGCCAAAAGAATGATCAAAAATAGACCAGGAGAGATAAACGATACCGCACCTACGATCGCACCCAAATATCCACGCAGCTTGAAGGCGAGAAAAATTGCCAACTGTGTCGACGCTGGTCCTGGCAGCAAGTTACACGTTGCCATGGCATCTTCGAAAAAATTATCATCAACGTATTTCTTCTCTTCAACGCAGAGTCGACGAAACAAGCGAATATGCGCCGGCGGCCCACCAAATCCTACGATCCCAATCTTTCCCCACTGAAGAGCAATATCTATAAGTGAAGGCCTCGTTTGCATGCTATCCGAATCCATTAGCTAAACGAGGATAGTGGGAGATAGTAAATTTGCAGGAAACAAAGCGTTGATAGGTTCCGCCCAAACGTCACTTACGACGTTTAGTTACAACAAAGTCGTGGCACTAACCGCGTTGCAGTTGAAATCGATTCGACAATTATCTACAAGAAAAGATCCAATAAAGCTAAGCATCAAACCGTAGAATTTGGTGTCCTGAAGGCAAATAGAACCAGATGCAGCGAAATTGACATCCCTACCGTTATACGACACGGCGCAGAATCAAACCATGGCGGCAATTCGCTGAATTAGCGTCCATGGCTATAGTATCGTCGAAGGCCCTAGGTGAAAGCCGTGCTCGTTTTCCCTGATAGGTGTCTAGAGCTATTCCTTGACGGGCTTTGTTTGCAAACAAAAGATCGCGACTTCAGTGAGAATTCTATTGAGACTGTCGCCTGGTGGGCATTCACTGACTCGGGCTATCGCCGTACCTAATGTCGCCGAGCAAAGAGGACCGAGGCAAGGATGTGACTAAGTTCTTGATTGCTAAAGACTGTGACTCTATCAAAGCACCCCGAGATCACTGACACAAAGCTAGTAGGGCCAACTGGTAACAGCAAACACACCATATGTGCATCAGAGATTGCCGAACGATTTTGGGGCTCACTAATGCAAGTGGTTCTCGGAGATCCGTTTCGACCGTCAATAACGGTACCAACTCCCGACGCGACTTTTGCCCTACCACAAAGCTTCTCTTTCCTAGCAACTGAAATTTAATGAAGCCAAATCGAATACGACAGCAACCCGAATTACCAATTCTTTAGGGGTGAAACCGCCGGTATCGTACAACATTTACCTTCCACAGCAAGTCCCGTATTGAAAGTCAGCGCCGCACAGGTTGCCTGTCCATTGCGCTACATGGCGCATTGCGTGTCAGTGTTGAGAAAGGACTATTGTCTACCTGCGAATTGCGGATTGATCCACTCGTGGCTTACATAAGGCTCGGTGACCGGAGCGGGCTGCGACGCTGCGTAAATAATCCTGGTGGCCCTAGAAGCTTCCTTCATCGCCCTTGCTATTGCTCGGTTCGTACCAGGAAGCAACGGGCGCTTCTCCTCGGCGCCTTGATCCTAATCTTTTTGATCTCGCTCGGAAAAGTGAGCTCCTGGGATAGCGGGTCTCGAACCTGTTGCTACTGACTGCAGTTCGTAGCGCCGACGTCGTCAGAGAAGAGGCTCTCCAGATGACAAAGGTGGTTCATGAGAGTATGAAGCTAGATCGACTGGCTATCTGGCGCGCGACAAGCTCGACAGTGGCCGCCCGTTTGATAATTGAAATTTCCACGGCGCTATAGGTAGGACAGGGGTAATTATCGTCATGAATCGCTGGGGGCTACCGAAATCTATCTTTAGTCAAACTAGGAAATAGAGTCGACATAGCAAGACTATAAAAGTGGGATACCTTTTCATCGAGAGTAAACCCTATTATCGGGCCTCAAAAAGAAGTTAACATCCACGCTCCGAATTCTCCACAAAGCATGGAAGCACTAGAAAGGATAACCAGGCAAATCCTGGCTATCCGCTATGTGCCCCCGGCAGGATTCGGACCTGCGCACATGGTTTAGGAAACCACTGCTCTATCCCCTGAGCTACGGGGGCGCTGTTTTCCATAGACAATTTAGCGCAAAAACT
Organism: Actinomycetes bacterium; assembly: GCA_021841935.1. Taxonomy (GTDB): domain Bacteria; phylum Actinomycetota; class Acidimicrobiia; order Acidimicrobiales; family Acidimicrobiaceae; genus Acidithrix. The sequence goes on from JAKCDL010000003.1 coordinate 103,219, forward strand.
CAATGATCGACACATTGAAATTATTGGCTGTCGCTATTGAATTTAATCTTGAATGGAGATCTTCCGGAGTGTTCCAAATGAATGGACCGAAACAGTACTAAAGAGAGCCAGCTACCCCTGACCCTCCTCGCTCAAGAGTTCAGCAATCTCAGACTCGGTCGACTTAACCCTACTTTCGCAGTACTGTAGTAGTTCCTTCGCTCGCTTTACATCGTCGATCAAATTATCGAGAGACTTTGAAGTCGAAATCCGAGCGAGTATTTGCTCGACCTCGGCTATCGCTGCTTCAAAAGATATTTCAATCAAATTATCTCCCATGCACAAAACCTCTATACATAATCTTTCCCATCGTGCACGTATTCAACTTTGTCAATTGTAGCAAGTGCCGTTTTTGAGAAGAGCTCAATCTCAACCGCATCGCCCACGTCAATCTCAGTGTCGTCAAGAATCAGCAATCCATCCTTATGGACTAAGGCATAGCCACGTTTCAGGACATTAGAAGGATCGTATGCATTTACAACGTCGAGAGCCGAAGTTACATCAACATTCGCCTTCTCAAGCACATAGCCAGCACTGACAACAAGTTGCTCCCTTAGCTTGGCGATTTGCTGAAGGTGAAGCTGAATGATATCCGCAATAGCAAGACCTTCATATAACAATCGTCGCGACTGAAGGCTCTGCCTGCTCTGAAATAACCGATCTTGTGCTGCGTCGACCAGCCGCTCGCGCCGCGCTTCAACTACCGTTCGAAGAGTCGACAGTCTATGTTCGACGCGGAGGGCTAGGCTTCCATCCAACCTAGATAGCTCAGATTCATACTTCGACAGAGAACTTTTGCTAAAACCGAAGAGCGCGGACTTCAACCTCGCTACGTTTCCGTTGGAAATTGACAACTCCTTTCGAGCTCCTTGAGCCAAAACTATCCTAAGCTGCTCCAGTTTGGTCAAGAAACCACCAACAATATCGTTTAGTTGAGATGCGGCATCGTTTGGATTTCCTAGAACCCTGAAGGCAACTTCATTTACTAAAACATCATCAGTGGAGTGCCCGATAGCAGCCCAAACCGGAACTTTGCACATAGCAACCGCGCGCGTCGGCCCTTCAAGGGAAAAGTTTGCTAGATCAACAAAGTCACCCCCGCCTCGAGCTAGGACGACAATATCAAAGTGTTCAGCGAGCGAATTGACAGAATCAATGGCGTCGGGTATCGAAAATGCGACGTTTTGACCCGATGTATTCACATAAAATGGGCGCACCTTGAACGCATAGTCGCGCATATTGAGACGCGTCATGAAGTCGCTTTCAGCCGCCGATCCACGCGAGGTAATCAGGGCAATGCGAAGAGGAACCAAAGGAGCCTTCAAATTGCGATTACGGTCAAAAATTCCTTCTGCCTTGAGCTTTCTTCGCACCAAATCTTTTGACTCATCCGCCATAGTCCTGGTTCGTTCTACGTCAACGGCGGTAACAATGAACTGAAGCCTACCTCCAGCCTTATATACATCTAGGTAACCGAGAAAAACAGCGCGCAATTCGGGTGCTAGCTTCATCCCAACGCCGGCTAAAGCAGCCCGAATTTGGCGAAGTTGAGTTGCAAAAATAACAGCATCGAGCTTCGCAACTGGCTTACCTTCAATGACATCGCGTTGTGGGTATTGGCAAAGGCTGAAGTAAAGGTGAGGACTATTTGCCGTCGATAGATTGTAGGTGACGAATCCCTCAACTCGGACCGGCGACTTACTTGTAGCCAATACTGCCAATGCGCCTTTGGCCTTATCGATTATTTCAGATACGGACGAGATCGAAACTTCCACAACTTCACCCTAGCTGAGTGGATTGATACGAAAGATTCATTGGAAGTACCAGAGAATTAATTATTACTGAAAATTATCTGGACATTTAGCCATTCTTAAGTTTCCAACACGTAACATTGGGCATAAACTTTTTTGAATTTTTATCCGATAATCACATGACTACACGACTCGGTAAGGGGCAGCGTTGAAACTTCACAAGAAGATAACGTCACTAGCTCTCACCATTGCGGTTGCAGCGACTTTGGTTACGTTCGTCTCGAATAATATATTTGCCAAAAGCGAGAGTACCGCGACCGCCCTTGCCGTATCGTCACGCCCAGCTATTCACAAGGCTCACTTTTCAATTCGAAAAAATATCCTCAAGTATGAGCTTTCGGGTCGTGTCGTTGTGGGGCAGCCAAATTTTCAAGGTGCGCTTTCGGTAATATTCTTCACCAGCCACACGGTACTTCCGCAACTCCACATAGCAATTAATGGTGTGCCGATGCCTGATGGATCGCTGTCAATTCGTGCCTCTATGACTGAATTGACACTTATGGATCACGCAAAAATAATAGGGTCCGTAACTTCCTACACCCCTAGTGAGATTAACTTCAAGGCTCAATCATCGACTGGTTTCACCTACTACGGACAACTCAATATCAACGTGAACGCTCTATCGAATACCTTCACCGGGCAACTATCCCTCCGTCCGATTCGATAGCAGCGACGTGGTCGCCAAAAATGATGGCGATAAATTCTTCTCGTCCCAACGCTCTTCAAAATTTGAAACAGGCCTACAATTCGGTCTACAACACAAAAGAGTCCTCACAACGAAAAGACCGACCAGAGCATCGGATGGGGCATCTAAGCGGAAAGTCAGTTGTCTTGATTGTACCGAAAATGCAATACGGCGGCGAATTAGTTCTTAGTTGAACTCTCACAACAATATCGGAGCACCATCGCAGCACGCTTGATCCTCCGTACGATCATTTAGCTGAAATTAACATCGCTGATGACCCGCTGAAATTCTGTAACGGAGCGACCACACAACCACGCGTTCCTCGAAAATTCTCCTCGCCATCCGGCCGCTCCGAAAAATCTGGGGTAGATTCAATCACGAGCTCACGTCGGTCATGAGAGCTCTTCCATCGATCTGACAGCCGCATTCGCAATTTGAATACAGCGTGCTAAGAACGAGGAAATTTGAGGTGCATATCAGGCTCCATCCACGACCTTATATCAACCCGGAAGTCGTACAAAACTCGACTCATCAGCTTTCTCACAACCAATTAGGCTCCTCAGCTATTAGTCCAAAGCCGCTGCAACGCCTGAGAGCGTATTGAGGGCAATCTACAAGTTGGCGACCCTTAGAGAAGGATCGACAGTAACTTTTACCGCATTTATGGCGCAACTAACGCACCAATCTACGCCAATCACGCCCGCCCTATGACTCCGACGAATCTCTCGAGATGCGATCCGCGGCTCGCAAACCCTCGGCCCGTCGCCTGCGCCCATACCAAAGATTCCACATCCCGACAACACCGGCAACAATGTATGGAAGTATCTGAGTGATCGCCTTGGCATTAGAAATACTCAGCGTCTCAATGATTAAGACCTTCACGCAAGCCTCAAATACATAGGCAAATCCCCAGACCAGGGTGATAACGCGAAAAACGTGACGGAAACGCTCATACTGCCACATTGAGGCGAACCGTCGACCCCTTTCTGAGTCAGTACCCATAAAGCTCAGAGCAAGGCGAAACATCAATGGACGAGAAGTGGCGAGCGAGAATAGACAAGCAAGTGCAAAAACCGCAGTGGGAACAACACCCTCGATAAGTAATAGTCGTGCACTATGGCTAATTAAGCCGACGACCGTTCCGGCAATCACGCCAGCAAGCACAAGAATTCCGATGGCGTCAACTCGACGTTTCGAAACCAAACCCACCACGACCCGAATCCCAGGGAGAACGCCGCTCACTACGAGAGCCGAGACGTTAGAGTAACCTGCGGACTTAAGACCGTAATAGATAATCAGTGGTCCAACAACATCGAATATGACGGTTGGTAGAGCACTCCTTAGTCTTCGCACTCTCTGTGTGGAACGTTCCTCCGTGCCAGACGTTTCAAAACGTTGGTCTGCCATGCCCTCCCCCTAGGAAAAATAGCGCCCTTTGACTTTATCAATCCACTCCGCTCATAGCGTAGGCTCAAGGTATTCCACTCCACGATCTATCCTATACAGTCGCCCCAATTTCATTTCGCCAACTTAGAAAATCATCTAGCAACAAGGCACGTGAATTTACTACCTAGGCGATAAAAGCTAATTTCGCAAAGAAGAGCGATGGCGAAGCCCGTAGCCGGACATGCTGTAAAAAACCAACTTAGGCATCCCATCGCTTTCGATCCTAACGATATTTGTATTACCTCGATGACCCAAAGGAGTGAGTGTCATCAAATATCAGAGCATTGGTCCTTTTGCCGCGATCAACATTTAATAGATCATCTCAGGGGTTGGCTATCCTGTGAGTGGCTTAATCACGCATGCATAAAGAGTGGCCTTTAGTCACCCGAATCGATCTTCCATTTGGAGGTTCTCCTACGAGGATCAAGTGGAAGAACAATCGCATTGCACATACATCTTTCAGGCGACTAGTGGAGCTAGGCGCATGGTGATCACCGTATTACAGCTTCACAACGCTTACTCGCAACTAGAGCTGCCAAATCGTCAACGACGACGTTTGGTGGAAGAAAATTGTTATTTGAGGTAGCAAACGAACTCAACAGCCGCCGACCAGTTGCAAATCGCACATAAGACCCAAAGTCAACGGTTAATCAAATACCTATTAAATCTATGCCAAGTGAGCTTAGAAGACTTGATGGAAAAATTGTTTGCTGCTTTGCAAAGTCCTAGCCTTACACGAAGCACGAAAGGAAAATGGACCAACCGTCGAGCTCAATACCCGAGTCGAGAGAGTAGAGCATGTTGCCGTTAGTTTTAGACACTTAGTAAACTGCCGCATACGAGCACTTCTCTGTAGGTGGAAGATCCACCTACAGAGTACTTGACTCAATACTGGAGGAGGAAATGGGCAGACTAAAAGAAGCAAGTAGCCAAGACGAATAGCCACTGCGGATGTTAGAGGTCACCCACTTATCGTTCTGCGGAATGACTTTGGACTCTTCAAATTACTCAAATGAGAAACAAATAGTGATACACAACAGGCAAAAAGACATGGTCAGCGACTAAAAAATAGGTCGTAACTAATGAATATAGTGAAGGGGCAACCCGTTAGAGTTGGAAATATCCGATCGGCCGCAGGAAGTATAGTAGGCGCACAATTCAAAATAGAGTTCTCAAGGGGAAATCGTATTAGAAGATCAAATGCCGAAGGAAATCTGCTTTTCTACGGCACGCTCCGCCTTGGAGTTTGAGACTTATTGGTTGTGCGCCCCCTGGGATTCGAACCCAGAACCTGCGGATTAAGAGTCCGTTGCTCTGCCGTTGAGCTAGAAGCGCTTGGGATACATAATTTTACCGTAGGTTAGTGGCTTTCCTGCCTTTTAGTTCACTAATGACGAATTTGAAAAGCAGGTTTCAATCTAAAGGTAGAGCCCTGCACAAAGGTTTCAAAATTTACAAACTTCGGTGCAGGGCTCGTATGGGGTGACCGAGGGGACTTGAACCCCCGACCTCCAGGGCCACAACCTGGCGCTCTAACCGGGCTGAGCTACGGCCACCAAGACTCTGAAAGTCTAATTGCTTTTGAATCTGTATCTGACCATTATGGTCAAGAAGGGATTGGCAAAGAGGGGTGCTGACTATCATTTAAGTGTTGATAATTGCCCCTGTAGCTCAGCGGATAGAGCAACTGACTTCTAATCAGCAGGTCGCAGGTTCGAGTCCTGCCGGGGGCGCATTAAGTAGAATGTCGGCTCATCGAATATCATCGTCTCTAACTTTTTCTTCATCTCATTGATAGTCGCGCTCGTAGTATCTCAACGTTTCTTATGGAACTTCCGAAAATGGGGCTCATCGGAAGTCAGCACGTTCGCTATCTGTATTGGGTAATCCGACTATCCACTAAACACAATTTCGCTCCCTGTTAGATGCCTTTGAACCGTAGTTCTCTAGTATCAGAAGATGAATGTATGGAGCGCCTGTAGCAACTGCAAATAGTTGAAGTTTTGAACTTTTTATGGCTTTGGGCTACACATTGGTAGAGACGTCTTCCCTCTCAACGAACAGATTGTCACTAATCCACCGACTTCTCCTACTCATCGTGACCTCCTAGAGGTACTTCAACTCTAGCGAACTATTGACATAAACACTGTCAATAGTGTAAAGTAAGGAGGTGAGGGATACCGACCCCGTAACGGAGACGGCTGAGGAAACTCCTTCTGAAAAGGGCGCCGGCAGCCTGTCACCAGGAGGTGGAGATGACAAATAAGACCTTTGTACGTGGAAGCGTACGTAGATCGGTGCGTATCAAGCGATCTGCTGAGGACGTATGGGAAGTAGTCGGTGATCCGAAACGGATTACTGAGTGGTTTCCAGGCATCGTCTCTGCCAAGGTCGATGGCGATAGACGTGTCGTCACTACGGTATCTGGTCTACCGATGCCCGAGCAGATCTTAACGATTGATCATTCACTACGGCGGTTCCAATACCGCATCACAACACCGATATTCAAAGAGCACCTTTCTACAATCGACGTAATCGACATGGAGGATGAGACCGCACTTGCGATCTACTCCGTCGATGCCGAGCCAGCAATGATGGCAATTGTCATCGGCGCCAGTGGAGGAAATGCCTTAGAACAACTCAAGAAAATAATGGAGGTAGAGCAGCCATAATGGGACGTAAAATACTCCTCGTCACAACCGACCAGCAGCGATACGATACCCTAGGCTGCAATGGCGGGAAGATCGCACGAACTCCTGTCGTCGATAACCTGGCAAGCGCAGGGATCCGTTTCGAGCGAGCGGTTCCACAGTCCGTAGTCTGTATGCCTTCGCGATCGACGATCCTGACCGGTCAACACCCGGCGACCCATGGGGTATGGATGAACGGTGTACCTCTGCCCAGTAATGCTCCATCGGTTGCCGAGCTCCTTCGACGGAGTGGCTATCGCACTGCACTAATCGGCAAGGCGCACTTCGAGCCCTACCTCGATCCATTTGTGCGCTTTCAGGAGAACCAACTCGGCTGGTCAGGAGAGACCTCTGTTGCTGGCGGGAGTCACCGAGGTTTCGAGCATCTCGAGTTCGCTACCCACGGTGTACAGGGGATGCTGCACTATACGAAGTGGCTTCGTGAGCATCACCCGGCGACGATTGACGGCTTCTATCAGGTGCTCGACTCCTCGCTCGCGGTGAGCGCTTTGGGAGGTGGCGCAACCTCCGCTCCTCAAGTGAAGATGAATCCGATACCGCGAGAGTGGTACCACACCGACTGGGTTGCTGACCGTACTGTTGCGTGGCTCGACTCATTGGGTAACGATACAGACTGGTTCTGTTGGATGAGTTTCCCCGACCCACATCATCCCTGGGACCCGCCTCAGTCGGAGACTTCGCGTATCGACTGGCGAGAGGTGCCACTACCGGTCGGATACAGTGAGAATTCATCTGAGCGGGAGGCGATCCTCGACGCTAAGCCGCGTCACTGGAGGATGTGGTACGACGGTTCACTAGTATCGAACTACGAGGCCCCAGCGACATGGGCCCCCGCTTCACTGACTGCGGATCAGCTGCGAGAGGTGACAGCTCTCAATGCGGTCGAAGTCGAGCTCATCGATGAGGCGCTCGGCAAGGTATTGCAGGCGATCGAGGCACGAGGGTGGGGTCAGGATCTCGATGTGATCTTCACAACCGATCACGGCGAACTTGGTGGCGACTTCGGCCTAATGTTCAAGGGCCCCTATCACGTAGATGCGTTGATGCGACTGCCGCTTATCTGGCGGCCAGCCCCCTCAAGTGGCACGAGGCCCTCCATTGTCTCGTCCCCGGTAGGCCTCGTGGATCTTGCCCCCACCCTCTGTTCTATCGCATCCATCGAAGCACCGACCTGGATGCAGGGCCGAACGCTCCCGGTCGATGACGACGACGCCTCCAGCCGTGACATCACCGAACAGCTGACAGTGTGGGACAGCGATCTCTTTGGAGTCGACCTCCACCTGCGTACAATCACCTTAGGGCGCTGGGTTTGTACCGTCTACCTTCCCGGTTTCGTTCACGACGGAACTGAGGGAGAACTCTACGATCTCGTCTCCGATCCACGCCAACGCAGTAACCTTTGGTCAGACCCCGCCTATCGAAGCACTCGAGAGGATCTTGTTCATCGGCTCCGAGAGATACTTCCCAAGGAGAGAACACCGAAGCTCCCGCTCGAGAGCCCGGTTTGATGTAGCGCTGTGAGGACGGTGGCCCACGTCGGAACCAAATGTCCGCAGGTGATCTCGGAGTCATCGGGGCTACATGACCGGATACGAAGCCTCCGGTCAGTTGTTGAACGGGGACGATGTGGATCTGGAAGCCCTTAACCTAACCGACGGTACCGAGCTGGGACGTGTCGACTCCGAGGCCGAAATGCAGTCGGTGATCTCTCCAACTCCGGCGGGCGAGGGCACTATCTTCTCCTGTGCGTTCTTCTCGATGACTCGAGAACGGGTAGTGAGTTGACTACTACCGGAAGCGCCCATCCTCTAAATCGCTCGGCGTTCGAGAGGGCGGTTCGTTACTGACGGATTACACAACGAAGGTTGAAAATTTACTGACGAGAGCAGTCATGATCGACACCCAAACTGGTTTCCAAGCCGGTCATACTAGATTCCTAAACACTAATCGTCGACCGACAGGAAATTAACCACCATCGTAATGAAGCGGCGAGTTACTACAAAACGCTGCGAATCTCCCGGCGGCTCGCACCACTGGTGTTCCGTGTAGTTGGTTGCGAGCTAGAAAACTACTCCCGAGTGAACTCGGCGTGTGCGAGCGCCGTTAGATCCTCCTGACTTTCGCGCCCGAAGCTTCGCACAGTTACCTTCCTTAGCTCACACTGGAAGGGAAACGGTGCCTGATAGTCGCCAACGATCGGAGAGAGGCGATCGAGGCCGATGTCAGTTCCGATCGAGCCGAGCATTCGCACGATTCTCGGCACCTCAGCACTGGCGAGATCGCGATCGTCGACGGCGATAGTGAGGACTCCGCCCTGTCCGGCTCGTCGTAGACGGGCGGATAGGACATGTCGGCCCTGGGTAAGAGTGAGTGGGGCTGAGACCCTGGTGATGTGACCCAAGGCGTTGTAAGCGAAGATTAGCTCGCCATCATCGACGAAAAAGACTTGCCCGACGTTCGTGCTCCCGCGTGCGTAAATGACGCCCTGAGGCGATTGATTGTCGACGATGATATCGGCCGTGATCAGCCAGGAGCGACCACCGAGTGCCGGCGAGACATCGGATGGGATGTGGCTTAGAGGAGGATAGAACACCCAGGTGTCCGGCCCGTGAGGAGAGGGTGGTCGAGGGCCGAGCCCGAAGAGCTCGATCCCTCGGTCGTCGAGGGGGAGGACGCCCTTCTCGCCTGCCTCCGCCCACCACGTCTCCACGAGTTCGCAAAGCTTTGCCGGCAGTTGCTCGGCGAGGTCGTTGCATTCGGAGAAGTCGGTAGAGAGATCGTAGAGCTCCCATTGATCTTCGTCGAAGTCGGTGCCGGAGCGATGGTGAGTGACCGCTTTGAAACCGTCCTTCCATAGCCCACGGTGACCAACCTGTTCGAAGTATTGAACCGATCGCGCGGGAGGGGCAGAGGAGTTCTCGATGATCGGGAGGAGCGACCTGCCATGGATGGGAAGCTGTGGCCGCCCGGCAAGCATCACCGGTGCCTCATATCCAAGAGCATCGAGGATGGTAGGTGCGATATCTACCGCGTGACAGAATTGCGTGCGGATCGCCCCTGGATCACTGATGTGTCCACTCCAGCTCACGATCAGCGGGTCCCGAACGCCGCCGCCATGGGTGTTCTGCTTGTACCACTTGAGCGGAGTGTTGCCCGCCTGTGCCCAACCCCAAGGAATATTCGAGTGAGAGCTTGGGCCGCCGATGTCATCAAGGTCGTTATCGACGATCGCCTCGATGTCCTCAGGTATGGCGTTGAAGAAGCTGAACTCGTCTCTTACCCCGTAAGGTCCACCCTCCTGGCTGGCGCCGTTATCTGAGAGAAGCACGATCAAGGTGTTCTCCCGAAGGCCGCTATCCTCCAAGAAGGTGATCAACCTTCCTATCTGTTCATCGGTGTGCTCGAGCATCGCTGCGAAGGCCTCCTGAAGCTTCGCGGCAAATCGCTGCTGTGCGGAGGTGAGCTCGTCCCAGGGGATCACTCCGGGGTTCCGCGGTGCCAGTTGGGTGTCTGGAGGAACGATGCCCATTTCAAGTTGTCGAATGAACCACTCCGTCCGCGTGTCGTCGTAGCCCGAATCGAATGCTCCCCTCCAACGCTGACGATACTCGAGCGGCGACTGGTGTGGTGAATGCATTGCACCGAACGCCAGGTAAAGAAAGAATGGTCGATCCGGCCGAATCGAGATAAGGTCGTGGATCCAGGAGATCGAGTGGTCGACGATGTCCTCGCTGACGTGATAGTCCCGCCCCGGCACGTTCGGCGGGTCGACGTGATGATTGTCGTGTGTTAGCTCAGGGTGGAACTGATCCGTCTCTCCCTGGAGGAAGCCATAGTAACGGTCGAAGCCCTTCTGCAAGGGCCAGTTGTCGTGGGGTCCGGCCGCAGATGTCTCGGACATCGGTGCCAAATGCCATTTCCCAACGGCGTAGGTGGCATACCCTTTCTCTCGAAGTATCTCGGCGATCGTTCCTGCCTCAGGAGCGATGCCGCCGGTCATATTGGGATAGCCAGTATTCCAGTTCGACACACCCCGCATTCCCACACTGTGATGGTTGCGCCCCGTCAGAAGGCACGCGCGCGTTGGGGAGCAGAGTGCTGTTGTGTGGAAGGAGTTGAACCGGAGCCCTGAGTGCGCTAACCGATCGATGTGGGGTGTACGCAGTGTAGATCCGTAGCAACCAAGATGGGCAAACCCGGTATCGTCCAGAACGACCATTACGACATTCTGTCGACCTGATGGAGGATAGGGCTCACCCCAGTCAGGAGTTGACTCGCGGTAGGTACGTCCGATCGTACCCCTGAACGTCCGATTCATTCCCATGAAGCGTCCTTCCCCCGTATCTCACCTAATGATGTCGTACCCGCGCGCAGCGACCTGTCAGGCCTTCTTTACAAGGTCATTCGTAGACATGCTTCTCCATCCTGCGCGAGCTTTGGCCGAGTTGTGAGCACTCAAAGTACTTCCTTTTGAATGACTAGATTCCACGGCACAAAGTCTTGAAACACAATTGCAGATCCCGTAACATATTGGCAGTGCTAATGACATATGTTACAGTAAGAAGAGCAAAAAAGCAATCGTATCTCTTTTGGGATTGATCATTGAACTGGAGGCGCACCTCGCACTATGAGCGTGCGCACTAGGTTGTAAATTTGGCGTCAACGTGGCGCACAATCCCTAATAGCCACTTGGTGCGGTGTTTGGATTGGCTAGTGCCAAAACCAGCGAATTCGAGGGAGCAACATGACGAACAGTGCTACAACAGATGATCCTGCACGCAGTAGTGGTCTCGATGGACGCCACGCGCGTTACGAAGCGAACCGGCTCCTCGTGCTCGATGCCTTACTTGACCTCTACTACGAGGGGAACCTCTCTCCCTCTTCTCTTCAAATCTCACAGCGGGCAGGACTATCACCGAGGTCCCTCTTTCGGTACTTTGACGACCTAGAAGACTTGGTTCGCTCCGCCGTCAAGAGGGAGTTTGAGCGTATAGGGACCGAGCTCGAGTGGTCGACACCAAGCGGAACCCTTTCGGAGCGCGCTCGAGTGGTGAGCGAATGGCGAGCAAGGCTCTTTGACACAACCGGTTGGGTTGGGGTCGTTGCTCGGATCAACGAACATTCAAACCGTCAGATGGCTGCCGAACTATCCGAGGGTCGGCTGAAAACTAGGCAAATAATCGAAGATGCCTTCGCTGTTGAGTTCTCCGACCTTGATCCGAGCACTCACATGCACCTTCTAGCCGCTATCGATACCGCCACTTCCTTCGAGGCCTATCGTCTGTTGAGATATGACATTGGGCTGACTCGGTCTTCCGCGGTCGCGATAATGGCGACGACAATTCGTTCAATCCTGGAGAAGAAAGAGAACTTCTAATGCACGTAATGAGGACGCCAGATGCATTTTTCAACTCGCTTGAGAGCTTCAACTTCGCTCCGCACTACGAAGAACTCTCCGTGGCAGAGGTTGGGGCGCTGCGAGCCCACTTCCTCGACGAGGGGCCGCACAATGGTGAAGTGGTGCTCCTCATGCACGGCGAGCCCTCATGGAGCTACCTTTATCGAAAGGTGATTCCTCCCTTGGTGGAAAGGGGTTTTAGGTGCATCGCGCCTGATTTAATTGGCTTTGGGAGATCAGACAAGCCATCCGACTTCGCGGACTACACGTACGCCCGGCACGTGAGCTGGATGGAGGAGTTGCTCATCCATAGACTCGAACTTGACAACATCACGCTGTTCTGTCAGGACTGGGGAGGGCTCATTGGCCTTAGGTTGGTAGCGGCGTACCCCGAACGTTTTGCACGAGTCATCGTCTCCAACACAGGGCTTCCAACAGGTGACCAGCCGATGTCAAAGGCATTCATGGCCTGGCAGGAGTACTCTCAAACTGCTAAGGAATTCAACGTAGGAGGGATCATCAAAGGTGGCTGCGTGACCAACCTTTCGCCGGAGATCGTCGCGGCATACAATGCTCCGTTTCCAGACGATACATACAAGGCGGGTGCACGAGTGCTCCCGTCACTCGTCCCTACTCGTCCCATGGATCCTGCTTCGGATGCCAATCGCGCGGCTTGGGATGTTCTAAAAGGTTTCAAACGTCCATTCATCTGCGCCTTCAGCGACTCCGATCCGATCACGAGTGGAGGCGGCAACGTCTTCCGTAAACTCGTGCCAGGCTGTGCTAGCGTTGACCACATAACGATCGCCGGGGGGGGACACTTTGTACAAGAGGATCATCCCGAAGAGGTGGCAGCTATCATTGCATCTGCCATCGAGCGATATCCGATCAACTGAGGCCTATCGAAGGCTCCAACCTGCAGTTCAGCCCATCAAATCTGGGAGTGAGAACTGCTTGCTATCCACTCGCCTTAGTGTTCAGCACGGCGATTCAGACCCCAACTTACATCCAGCTCTACCGACGAGCGGCAAGGTGAGGCGAGCGCCTCTGTAAATAACCCATTTGGTCGCAGTGGTATAGCAGTTGGCAATAGCGCCTCCATTAGGGTCTCATAACAGTTAGCTGGCGTCCACAGCTAACCCATCAAAATACCTGCCGATAGTAGGGTTCTTGGAGCCGTAGCGCCTGCGAACGGGCTCGGTGAGTTGTACAAATTAAGCGTAGGATGTAGAGCCATCCAAGGCACCTTATGACAATTGCAGTGACTCGATCTCGGATTGAATAAGCGCCTCGTGCGCCACCTCATCCTCCAATGCCCTCTTGGGGCTCCAGCGACCCTTCATGAGTGGCACGGTCAGAATGAAAAAGATATTGGAAGCGAAACAGATCCAGTACCAGTTCTTCCATTGGTTCGGACTCTGTTGAGCCGCACTCTGCACCGCCACTGCATGCGCCTCAAGATAAGCAAGTTGTGGTGCCGCTTGTTCGAGAGAGGTAAGTTGAGTGGCATAGGCGGCCACTTGTTTGAACTGAACCGCGTAGGCGTTAATCTCGTGGAGCTGTGCCGCATAGGGCTTCACCTCAAGAAGGATCGGTGCGATAGAAATTAGATCTCTGATCGTTGTTCGGTTCGCCTCGATCGTTTTGAGAATTTCAACCCCTGTAGCTCCTCCCCCAGCTGCCGTAACGGCCTGTGCCATTAGCGCTGGAGGAACCGTTGCAGGGTTCGAGTACTGCGAGAGCTGACCGAAGATGACTGGGTGTGACTCCATGACGGAGAGCTCCAACTCAAATTTCTGAGCCTGTTCGAGTTGAATCTTATATTTAGAGGCGAGCGCGATAATGCTCCGATGAGTTCGTGCGAACCTTACAAGTGAGGCGTGCGTGCGTACAAACGTCACGACCCCCGGGTGAGCCTTGACAAAGGCGACATCTGGAGCGTACTTTATGGCGTAGGTCCGAACCTGCGGGCCGTAGTTCACAAGCGGGGTGACTGAGTTCACCACAAATGGCAGCAGTAGAAACGAGACGAAGACGACGAAACGAAGACACCAGCCCCAAACTGCGAGACCGTGGGCCGTCAAGGCTGGATTGCGAGCCTCTATTGTTTCGGTAAAGCTCGCCATCCATGGTGCTTGAGCTACCGCCGCGAAGAGAGCGATCCCAGCTAGTAGACCGGCGGCTTCGTAGTAGCTGGTCGGCCTACCGAGCCGCACTAAAAAGAAGATTGTAATGATGGCTCCACCCACCGCGCCAACGATCATGATCGGCTTTCGAACTCTAAGCCGATCAGAAATGACGCCGACGACAATGAGAGCGAGGGCGTCGACACCCCACTGCCAGTTAGCGATTCCATTGGCATCCTTGAGGGAAAAGCCAAAGATAGTCGTCAATAGAATCGTTCCGAAACCCACTGAGGTGTAGTAAGTGAGAAGTCGAACGGCGATAGCCAGCGACGAGAGGATAATATCCGGCTTGATAATCTGCCGCCATGGGTGCGAGAGACTTGCTCCAACGTCGATCCCCTTCGCGCGAGCCTCGATAAGGATACGATCCTTCATCGACACCATAAGCTGATCGCGTAAGCCCGGTGACAGCTCTCTAAGCCATAAGAGTGCGATCAAAAAAACGACTAATCCGATGAGCCCTGAAATGCGGTATTCGTGTTGCCAGGAGGTGCTGGAAGTGATGGTCAGGGATCCTACCAACGATACGATCAAGCTTCCGACCACAGGCCCTGTAGTCCAAAGTCCCATGGCAGTCGCGCGCCCTGTTTGAGGAGAGAAATCTCGGATAAGCGCTGGTGTAGCTACCAACGTGATTCCTTCGACAACTGTCACCACGAAGGTCGCAATCACAAAAGATAACTTAGTGGACATTGCAGGAATGACAAATAGTGTCATAATTCCAGTCAGAAACAGCCCTGCGACTACGATGTTCACCCTACCGAGGCGATCCGACAGGCCAGCTACGAGTGAACCCACAGCACCCAAAAGATTACCGATCGCGATGGAGGTAACGTAGAAGGTGAAGCTCATGCTAAGTTTCGGGAGAAGCAAGGTGCTGACCGAACCACCGACGTAGGACTCGTAATAGAGGGCAACGGTTGCTACGACGACAATCGCGAGCTGCGCTAACCGCTGTCGCGTCTCAGGGTAAGTATAGAGTTGGCGGTGGGTAAGTCCGTAGAAGATACCAGACTGAGCGTCAATGTCACGATTAGTTAATCTGCCATCCACTACTTGCCCCTTACTCGTTCGATATGAAGTAACGACACCGTAGGATATGCATTTAGGCCAACCCAAGAACAGCCGCCTATTAAACATTGCCACAAAGAAGCTAAACCGCATAAGTCCACTTGTTTATGCAAACTTCGTGGCTTCTGTGATAGACGTAAGATGGCTTCCTCCAACAACAACAGGGGTGTCGACGCTTCCGGCTTCACTGAGGATAATCCTGTATCATTGACAACTCGAGCACTATTAAAATTAGCGACCGAGTCTGAGACCAGTTGGGCAACTAGCACCTCGCGACACTCCTTCCAACGGGGCGACTCTGACAGCTGCCTCGCATTTGATGTATCGACTTGAATGCACTAAGTGAAGCCCCAGGGTACAGGATCTCCTCGACGGAAGGAGCTTTCCTTTTCTTTACTATGGCCACGTTCATTCCATGACGCCCGGCTTCATCGAAGTGAATCCTTCTCTATCACGCCACCCATTTCGATAAGTGACCGATCCTCGCGCGGTGGAAGAGTAAGCGTGGATTGGAATCGCTCTTAGGTGACCGATGTAGTTGACGTACTTGAGTCCCATGGAGAACGCTCCTTCGTTCCAGGGTAAGAAGGTACCTCGCTTGAATCGCCGCACATCGAGTGCATCCACCGACTCCTCCTACTTTTACTGACCTCCGAGAGGTGGCTTGGCTCTAGGTTACGGTATTGACACACACACTGTCAATACCGTATAACGATGAATCGATGGACCATCTGTGCGGCGTTGAGTATGGTGACCCGATAAACGACATCGTAGGTTGGATAAATATCAATGCGCCCGCACTTAAGCCATACCATTGACGATCAAATCTGCCTTGAACCAGCGTACCCCTAATAAGTAGCCCCTTGTGGAGCGCTACGGATCAGTGGAGCCGAAGGGACTGACCCACCTCCCAAGATTACGCTCGTTGTATACTACCGGTAAATAGGCTTCCTGTAACTTTGCAAAATTCACTTAGTAGCGAATAAACGTTTAAAATCTTGACAACCAACACTTTAACGTGGTCATCATACGGCTTCTATAAGGTGCTCAGCGCGATAAGAGAGTTAGTGCTTGCACATGAATTAAAATTGTCCTATCCGACGCGACTAGAAACGTGAGCGCCACGGCACTACTTTGCAGGATTCGATTCGAAACATAAAATATCTATACCCAAATACAGTTTTCTTGGACACATTTGTAATTAAACTCATAAATACCCCTAAAACTACTTTTCTTTCGGAAAAAAATCCCCACTTTCCTTGTCTCTCCCTGAATAAGTTATGTGTCTGAGCATATCGAAACGTTTTTAGTCGTATTTGAGGAACGGTATCCAATGGAACTGTCGAAATTTTTTGCACCTGAAGTGATGTTTTTTGATAGCGCTTCGTATGGCCTGCTCCCGCTAACAGCCTCCGAAGCCATCAAGAGGCAGATCGAGGCATTTTCCAAGGGAATCGTAAACATCGTAGACTTTGATGAGGTAGTTGAAAACTCCCTCTCCCACCTTGCCCACGCCTACGGCTGTAATAACACCCACTTTGGCGCCATTGGACAGCTTTCCACGGCAAGCTCGATGGTGTCGCACTCGATTCCCATTGGATCCAAAGTTCTGATGGCCAAAGAGGACTTCACAAGCGTCTTATTTCCATTTCTAGAAAGGGAGGAAAGGGGCGAGATATCAGTAGATTTAGTTCCTGTCGAACAGCTGGTTGAATTGATCGACGAAAAGTACGCTCTGGTGGCAGTAAGCGCGGTTCAGTCCTCGAGTGGATACGTCATCGACCTGAAGGCACTATCTGGGCGCGCAAAATCATCGGGCGTGCGCACCTTTGTCGATGCCACCCAAGGTGCTGGATGGCTCCCAATCGAAATGGATAATTTCGATGTAGTGGCAGCTTCGGCATACAAGTGGCTCCTTTCGCCTCGAGGTAGCGGATTTATTCACACTACACCCGAGGCACAAGCTTGGCTCAGGCCGACCATTTCATCTTGGTATTCGGGAGAGTCGATCTGGGACTCTATCTACGGAGCTCCACTACGTCTCGCTAGCGACGGACGACGTTACCAAATCTCTCCAGACTGGCTTTCATGGGTTGGAGCTGAACACTCACTCAAGCTAATTTCAGAGGTAGGCGTTGACAAAATCTTTGCCCACAACCTTGCACTCATGGAAGGGCTCTGCTACAAGATCGAAGAGCCCTTCAACAACTCGTCCATCATTAGCATTGGAACTTCGATCAAACCGGAAGAACTAAGAGAAAAAGGGTTTAGGGCTTCACTAAGAAATGGTCGGCTAAGAATTTCAATTCACCTGTACAATATCCACGATGAAGTCGAACAGTTGGCCGAACTTTTAAACTCTCGTAAGTAGCCGCATCCAAAAGTAGCCTCGTCCTACTCGTGTCGAATTGCCGCGTTATGTCTGTGGACTTTCATAGATTCGCAAAGCTAGCGCCGTATCCCAACAAATCGTCAGAGAGTCTGACGCAACTACTAAAAAATGAGCCACGGCATAGGATTAACGAGGGGGCGGAGCTTCTCACGATTTTGGCCCGAGATATGAACTCTAGAAGATTGTCTTAGAGCCAATCGACTTAGAGCTCGCGAATCGAACGAAACAGACCGTCCCCTAGGCTACAAATTCAAATGGAGTCTCTCCTTGCGCCAACCCGTTGAGCAATCTATTATTTGCCGCCAAATAATTTGAATAGTGAAACGAGCCACTATAGATTCTAAGGCCGAGGTGAAAAAATTGTTAGATGATTCGAATGGCGAAGGTGAGCGCAGGAAGCTCGGGGCAAGCTTTGGCTCCGTTGCCAACGACTACGCGGATTCCCGTCCGACCTATAGCGACATGGAATTTCTTGACGAGCTATTTACTGAGAAGGATGTTCTAGAACTCGGAGCTGGAACCGGCCTATTTAGCCGTATCATAAAGCGCCGTCCCACATCTACCTTCATAGCAAGCGACCTATCGCTAAAGATGCTTGAAGCCAATAGCGAATTGCCCTCCTCGCATAAAGTATCGGCAGTTGCCGAAGCACTACCCTTTCCAAGCAGCACCTTCGATACGGTAGCCGTAGCACAGGCGGCACACTGGTTTGACCTTATTAAAGCTCCCAATGAGATAAGAAGGATCATCAAAGATCGCGGGACATTGCTGATCATATGGAACCATAGAGATAGTTCGCATGATTGGGTCAGAGAATTTGACCGTGTAGTTGACTCCTATCAAAATCGAATAATCACCGAAGAAATCTTAAAGGGATTCGAGGCATCCACCCTTTTTACTAAATTTCGTCGCCACTCAAAGGAACTGATCCATTCCATAACTGAAAAACAAGCAGTTCAATTGATCAATTCATTCTCACCAGTCTCAACCCTTCCCGACTCTGAAAGATTTAAGGTAATCGAAGAGGCTATGGCGGTGCTTCGAAGAGCTCACAGAGAACGTGCGATCTTCGATATTCCTTATACAACAAACTATTTCACGGCAAACGTAAAATAATTCTCAAATTAACAATTTCTGTCTATACAACTATGTATAATCGAATTTAAGTTGTATAGACAGGATTCAAGATGATCGAAATTATTCCTGGTGAGTTGGAACTAGCCCATCTAAGAAGTATTCATTCAGGCCACGTCGAAGTTTTCCTAGCTCAAGACTCTAAAGAAAAAATAGATCAAAGCGCCGATGCGGTAGCCGAAATTGCTCGCAAGGGAGAGGCCGCCTACGGAATCAACACTGGGTTTGGGCGCCTCGCGTCAACGCACATACCCTTCGAACAACTTGAGCTACTGCAACAAAATCTTGTACTCTCGCATGCGGTTGGGGTAGGAAAACCCATGCCCCCCGAAGTAGTTCGCCTGATGATGGTTTTAAAGATAGGATCGCTAAGCCAGGGTTACTCAGGGATAAGGTACCAGGTCATAGAGGCACTTATCCGGATGTACAACGCAAATATCATTCCCGTTATCCCGGAAAAGGGTTCGGTAGGCGCGAGCGGAGACCTAGCTCCCCTAGCGCATCTTGCCGCGATTCTGCTCGGAGTCGGAGAGGTCTTCCATGACGGCAAGGTCATATCCGCGCTAGACGGACTAGATGTAGCGGGGTTGGAACCCTTGAAGTTCGCCCCCAAAGAGGGGCTTGCGCTACTCAATGGAACTCAAGCATCAACAGCTCTTGCGCTCCACGGACTTTTCCAAGCAGAAAACCTTTTTGCTGCAGCAGTAGTTTCGGGTTCGCTCTCAGTTGAAGCCGCAGCCGGCTCAACCGTACCCTTTGACAACCGTATCCACAAAATTCGAGGGCACCGAGGGCAGATTCGCGTAGCTAGCAAGTACCTACAACTTCTAACAGGATCAGAGATAAATCTCTCCCATCAAGATTGCGAAAAGGTGCAAGACCCCTATAGCCTTCGCTGCCAACCCCAGGTGATGGGGGCAATTATGGATCAAATCATCCACTGCGCCCAAACGCTAATAACTGAAGCAAACGCGGTCTCAGACAATCCACTCGTCTTTGCAGATACGCTTGAGGTTCTATCAGGTGGGAACTTTCACGCCGAACCCGTCGCCTTTGCTGCCGACTTACTTTCGATCGTGGTGAGCGAGATCGGTGCACTCTCAGAGCGCAGAATCGCCCTCCTAATTGACTCGACCCTCTCCGGATTACCACCATTTCTCGTGCGAGACGGAGGTGTCAACTCTGGATTTATGATCGCCCACGTTACCGCCGCAGCCCTCGCATCTGAAAACAAAACATTAGCTCATCCTGCATCGGTCGACTCGTTACCTACATCTGCAAACCAAGAGGATCACGTATCGATGGCCACCTTTGCCGCAAGAAAGGTCTCGGACATCGCAGATAACGTAGCGACGATAGTCGCAATTGAATCTCTCGCCGCGATTCAAGGTATTGACCTACGAGCACCCCTTTCAACGACTCCGACACTCGCAGAGGTTGTTAAAAGGGTTCGATCACTAGTACCTCACTATGCAATCGACCACTATCTAGCGCCCGACATTATGGCGGCAAAGAGATTGGTAACAGGTGGAGAGATCGCGGGCTTTTATCCAGGTTGGTCAAGTCAAAGTGGCCTCGATGACTAGCGATGAACCACAAACGAGCCACTACTTACGCATTCGGGACTACATTACGACTTCAATAGAGTCCGGTACGTATCTACCCGGTCAAAGAATTGAGTCAGAGATAGCGATAGCTAAACGCTTCGAAGTCGCCCGTATGACCGCCAACAAGGCGATCAACTCCCTCGTTGGCGACGGAGTACTCGAACGAATCAAGGGGTCTGGAACTTACGTCAAGCGAAGGAGTCACGACTACTCCCTCCTTGAAATTCACCCCATCTGGACTACGATTGCCGCAAGCGGCAAAGAGCACCGATCGGTAGTGCTTTCACTTACGTCAATCTCGACAAAGGAGGCGGAGAGATCCTCCCCTTTCTCTGGGCTGATCCATGGCGATAGCCCAGATCCCTTCACTGAACTCATCGAGCAATCTGAAATGCCAGAGACCTTCTACCACGTAGAAGTCCTGCACTTTAGCGACGAAATACCTCTTCAATTTGAATCCAGGCTTGTAAATCCGGCCATAGCTCCCGACTTCGTTGAGCAAGATTTTAGAAAAATAACGACGACTGACTACCTGACTGCCGTAGCACCGATCGAAGCTGCCGCCTTCAAAATAACAGCCCAAAAACCTACTACGAGGGTCGCTCAATTGCTTGCAATAGATGATGGTGGGTGGACGATGACTCTTCATCGCGTAACCACCTCGCACGGCCAGTTCGCGTCAGTTAGTGCGATGGCGCACCCCGCAAGATCCTTTGCATTCAGCGGACTCTACCAAATATAAAAAACTTGTAAATCCCAAAGGAGAAGCATGAAAAACGACAGATTTGATCCAACCCGAGTGATCAGGGCCCCACGCGGAAGTGAACTCAACTGCAAGAATTGGCAGATCGAGGCGCCTTTTCGTATGATTCAGAACAATCTCGACCCAGAGGTAGCTGAGCATCCCGAATCCCTAATCGTCTACGGAGGAATTGGGAGGGCAGCTCGAAATTGGCCCTCGTTCGATGCGATCCTCAGTTCGCTACGGGATCTCAATGAAGATGAGACGCTGCTAGTGCAAAGTGGTAAGCCCGTAGCGATCTTTCGAACCCACTTAGATGCTCCGAGGGTTCTCATTGCCAACTCAAATATCGTTGGCCACTGGGCTAACTGGGACAAGTTCCATGAGCTCGATCAAAAAGGGCTGATGATGTATGGACAAATGACCGCAGGTTCGTGGATCTACATCGGTAGCCAGGGAATCGTTCAAGGAACCTATGAAACGTTCTATGCCATCGCTAACAAACACTTTGGCGGTGACCCTACCGGTAGGTGGATCCTTACTGCTGGGCTCGGTGGAATGGGTGGGGCACAACCCCTAGCGGCTACGATGGCTGGATTTTCAATGATTGCGGTCGAATGCGATGAGAGCAGGATTGATATGAGAATCAGTTCACGCTACCTCGATCGAAAAGCACTCTCGCTGAGCGAGGCGGTTGCGATGATCAAAGAGGCGCAATTAGATGGTAGTGCGATATCCGTTGGCCTTCTTGGAAACGCTGCCGACATCTTCGAAGAGATCGTCGAATCCGACTTCCTTCCCGATGTTGTGACCGACCAAACAAGTGCCCACGATCCGATCAACGGCTACCTTCCTAGCAATTGGAGTGTCGAGGAGTGGAGACGAGCCGCAACGGATGACCCCAAAGGAGTCGAGAGGGCAGCGAGGGCTACAATCGCGCGCCACGTAAAGGCTATGCTCCGCTTCGCTGATATGGAGATTCCCACAGTCGACTACGGCAATAATATTCGCCAGATAGCATTCGAAGAGGGTATAAAGAGGGCATTCGACTTCCCCGGTTTTGTACCCGCATACATAAGGCCTCTATTCTGCGAAGGTTACGGTCCATTTCGATGGGTAGCTCTTTCAGGCGACCCAGAAGACATATACAAGACCGACCAAAAGGTAAAAGAGCTCATTCCAGACGACCCTCATCTTCACAACTGGCTAGATATGGCTCGTGAAAGGATTAGCTTTCAAGGACTTCCGGCAAGAATCTGTTGGATAGGAGTTAAAGATCGATATCGCATTGCGATGGCCTTCAATGAGATGGTCGCAGACGGAACTCTAAAAGCTCCAATAGTGATCGGTCGCGATCACCTCGACACTGGATCTGTTGCAAGCCCGAATAGAGAGACCGAGGCAATGATAGATGGAAGCGACGCCATCGCCGACTGGCCTCTTCTAAATGCAATGACCGCCGTCGCAGGAGGAGCAACTTGGGTATCGATGCACCATGGAGGAGGAGTCGGTATTGGGTTTTCGCAACACTCTGGAGTTGTCATAGTCGCAGACGGGACGGCTGAAGCTAAAGTGCGCCTCGAGCGAGTCCTGTTCAATGACCCAGCGATCGGTGTGGTTCGTCACGCCGACGCAGGCTATGAACTTGCCATTGAAGCCATCGGTGCATCGGGAATTAAAGTTCCCCGAATCTCATAGATGAAGTTGCGGTGAAAATATATGGAAAAGTTGATCGCACTGAAAAACGCAACGATTGCAGATTGTGACAACGATGGGCGCTATCGAATTCTTCGCGATTCATCGCTAATAATTCAAGATGGCATAATCAAGGCAATTGGCGACGCCACATCATTGGCGGTCGACGAAATCATTGATTTAGGCGGTCGCCTGGTCACTCCAGGGCTAATCGATGTCCACACCCACTTGATATACGGAGGTGACCGATCACATGAGTTTTCCTTGCGGCTAAATGGCGCAACCTATGAGGAGATATCAAGAGCTGGCGGTGGAATATCGTCAACGGTGATCTCGACTCGGCAGTTGGACGACGATTCTCTACTAGCGCAAACCAAAGAACGACTAACATCCATGGCGGCATCTGGAACCACTACCATTGAGATCAAGTCTGGCTATGGTCTCAGCTTTGAAGATGAGCGAAGACTTTTAGAGCTGATCCAAAGGATCAAGGCCTCTTCACCGATAAACATCTTTGCGACCTATCTAGCGGCACACGCCATGCCAAAGGAGTTCAATGGAACTAAGAGCGACTACATCGACGAAGTAGTAAGTACGAGATTACCTGAACTTCATCGACGAAACCTCTTCGATAAGGTCGATCTCTTCTGCGATTCAATCGCATTTTCGCTTCAAGATAGCCTACGCATCATCGATTGGTGCACCACAAACGCAATTCCATTTAGCGTCCATGGAGAGCAGTTGACCCATAGCGGAATTGCAAAGGAGGCTGCGCTTAGGGGAGCTCTGTCAGTTGATCACCTCGAGCAAGTAACACATGAGGATGTCCATTCAATCGCCAAGACAGATACGGTTTCAGTACTTCTTCCAGGTGCGTACTACTTTCTAAGGGAGACGGTCACACCACCGATCGAGCAAATTCTCAAAGCAGGCTGCAAAGTTGCAATTGCTACCGATCATAACCCTGGGACTTCTCCCCTCTATAGCCTTCCACTAGCAATGAACCTTGCAAGTACTCTCTTCCGGATTCCTACAAATATTGCCCTAGCAGCCGTTACTAGGTGGGCGGCCCAAGCTTTGGGATACGTTGATCGAGGAGCAATAGAAGTAGGGCTGAGAGCGGACTTAGCCATCTGGAATCTTGAACATCCCGATCAACTCTGCTATCGGATTGGTTCGAACGATCTCGAAGAAACCTTTGTATTAGGCGAAAGGGTGCATTTGCGTGGCTAAAAGTTTCGAGAAATATGCAAAACGCGGAAGTGACAACAGTGATCGCCGCCTACGCCTCTTTGACTTCGTGGTAGACCGCAAGTACGACGATCCGCCACTCTATAGCGGGCAGCCAGCGTTAGTGGGGTATCCCTTCGACATCGGGGTTGGGAGAAACAACGGAAGAGTTGGGGCAAAAGAGGGCCCAGAGGCACTCCGGAAGGCACTCGCCAACTTAGCCTGGCAGGGTAGCTCCATGGTTGCCGATCTTGGCGATATCATCTCTGGTCAAGGCGAAATATTTGCTGATAGCAAATATTTCGACCTCAAAGATGAAGTCGAGTCGAGTCAGGCCGCCCTCTACAGCACGGTACTCGCCGCGATCAATGGTGGATATTTTCCGGTCGTGCTCGGAGGAGGCCATGACCTTGCCGCAGCGACCACACTCGCAGCCACCGTCTTTAGTGCAACTGAAAATAAGAGCTGCGCAATACTAAATTTCGACGCGCACTTTGACCTTCGCAGGCAATCACGAGCTAATTCAGGTACTGGGTTTCTACAGGCTTATGAGATCAACAAAAAAATGAGCCTCGACAACTACCACTACACCGCTGTCGGAATAGCCGAGACCTCGAATACCCAGCTGCTATTTGAGACCGCA
Organism: Actinomycetes bacterium; assembly: GCA_021841935.1. Taxonomy (GTDB): domain Bacteria; phylum Actinomycetota; class Acidimicrobiia; order Acidimicrobiales; family Acidimicrobiaceae; genus Acidithrix. The sequence goes on from JAKCDL010000003.1 coordinate 128,009, forward strand.
GCCTCAATCGGAGCAAAATTCTTAATCGACCGCAAGGTCGATGTTAGTGGCAGAAACTTCGTGGACGATATCATAAAAAACTTCGATAGCATCTACGTAAGTGTCGATCTCGACTCCATAGAGTTATCCTCCATGAAGGCAGTTTCGGCACCAGCCGCCTACGGCATCGCTCTGCGCACCATCGAAGAACTACTTTCATCTTTAGTTGAAAGCCACAAGGTAATTGGCGTCGACTTTGCTGAATTCAACCCACGCCTCGATGATGACTCTACCTCATCAAGAGTCGCAGCGCGACTGATACACACAATCCTCTCAACCCAAACTTCGGGAATTAACTAAATAGATCTGTGTCAAAGTGGAGCTAAAGCGACCTCGTAGATGGAGTCAATTCAGTCGTAACCACCGCCAAGAGAGATCTCCTCAGAAGGGATCTGACACTGCTATCTTCAATCGTTGAACCGTCCCTATTGACAATGTAGAAGGTGTCGACGACGTCATCGCCTATCGTGAGCGCCTTAGCATGGGCAATGTCTAGGTCCATCGACGCAATTGCGGAAGTAAGTCGATAAAGCGTCCCGACTTCGTCTGGCCCACACACTTCGACAACCGTTGCGCGATCGGAGGCATCGTCGTATATCGTCACCCTTGGAGGGATCTTTGCCGACTCAGCAACACTGCGCCGCTTACGGGCGTTAGAAGTTGTCTTTTCAGCTATTCTCCGCTCTAGATAAGAGTGGTCGTCGATAGCCTTACGAAGATCAACTTCGAATCGAGTCCAGTTCGTATCGCGATTGAAGGGAGAGACCGCCTTAATCTTTTCAACCGCCACGTCACCTCGCGAATAGACGTCGGCACTGACGATGTTCAAGTTGTAAAGCGCCAGCGTACCCGCAACCTTAGAGAAAAGTCCTAAATGATCTCGGGCTGCTATGTAAAGGTAGTCATTGTCGTGGCGAACAGTCAATGAGTCATCAAAGCTTGAGATCAGCTCCGACTCTACGGCGCCAATATCACTGCCAGGGAGTTGAATCGAACCATCTTTTAGATAGCTTCTCGTGGACTGACACAACTTCGCAATGAGCTCTTCCTTCCAAGTCGACCATGCAGCCGGTCCAGTCGCCCGCGAATCAGCTTCAGTTAAGACTTCCAAAAGATCGAGTGTCGTCACGTCCACCACTGCACTTGCAACATCTTCGATGGTCTTAGGATCTGAAATATCTCTTCGTGTTGCCGTATCGGCAAGAAGAAGGTGATGGACTACTAGACGCTCGATGATGTCGACATCTCCCTCCGCTAATCCCATTCTTTCGGAGATTGATCGAGCTAACTTTGCTCCGACTAATGAATGGTCTCCTTCGATCCCCTTTCCGATATCATGAAGAAGTGCAGCAACTATCAGAAGATCGGGTCTTTTTACCCGTCTTCTCAACTTCCCTGCTCCAACCGCCGCCTCAATAAGGTGACGATCGACCGTGTAAGTATGATATGCGTTGCGTTGAGGCCGATATCTGACGTGGCCCCACTCAGGAATTATCTTGTCGAGAAGCCCGTAGTGATCCAACCTCTCCATCACAGCAATACCAGGCGCTCCAGCGGAGAGTATTGCAATAAGTGAATTAAGAGTTTGCTGATCCCAGATATCAGATATCGCCTCTAGACGCTCAGAACATATCTCAAGAGCATCGACGCAGATTCCAAGGCCAAGAGTCAAAGAGGTAGCCGCGATCCTCAGGATCACTTTGGCGTCGTAGTCGCCGAGGGCTGCTGGATCGATGCAAATCTCACTTCCATGTGAGAAGACACCCTTAGGTATTGCTCCCCATGCATCTCCTATGCTCTTGTGGCTTAGCTTTCGACTCTCAGTGACCCTAAATTTCTCCTCTAGTGACCTCGAGATGAATCTTCCCGCCTCAGATACCTGCTTCATTAGCTCATCAGAGTCGACCATACCAAGACTCTGAGCGATACCGTCCTGATCTTGAAGGTTGAGTCTATTAGAGGCTCTGTCAGATCGAACTTGGAGAAGATTTCGAACTTTGAGAAGGAGCTGTGCCGATTCGTTAAGGCGCGCAATTGAATTTTCCCCGCTCGGATCTGCTAGCAGAAGTTGACGGAGGAGAACTACATCTCTCAATCCTCCGTGCGACTCCTTGACATCTGGCTCTAATAGAAAAGCAAGCTCTCCCGAATCTCTCTTACGAGATTCGCTATTTTGGCGCATAATCACACGGTATCTATCGAGACGAGATACAAATCGGTCGTGCATCTTTGAGACGAGGTTGGCAAATAAAAACTCATCTCCATATATCAATCGTGCGTCGAGCATTCCAAACAGCGCACGGGGATCTGCTTCTGCGACCCTAGCTGCTTGAGCTACAGTTCGAACAGAGTAGTCAAGACCTACTCTGGAATCCCAAATCGTATACCAGAGCGATTCTGTAAAGTGCTCGACAGCTAGGCGCGGCTTGTGTAAAAGAAGCACATCTAGGTCAGAGTGCGGACCTAGTTCTCGTCTACCGTAGCCCCCGATCGCAATTACAGCAATACCTTGAAAGCCTTCACAGAGGCCACGGATGAACTCATCTGATGCGTCACTTAGCTCGGTCATCGTCGCAGCCTTCGACCAATCGGAGGCGATATGAAGTCGTCTCCGATCTAAAAATTGCGCTAATAACTCGGATCGCTTCGCTGGTCCCACCATCTTCGAATCCTCTCAAAGAGATAAAGCACTTTCATATTAAACGCACCGAGAGGGACTAAGTAGTTAGCACTTAGCCCCTCCCACCTTGAATTGCTCGGTTCTACGGCACTAAAGTGCGTCGTTACCTCGCTCATTGGTTCTAACGCGGACCAACTCCTCGACGTTGACCACCCAGACCTTGCCGTCGCCAATCTTGTCGGTCTTGGCTGCTGCAACAATCTCATCAACAATGTCAAGTGCCGCATCGTCACTTACCACCACTTCGATCTTCAACTTTGGAACGAAAGAAGTTTGATATTCAGCTCCCCTATAAACCTCCGTATGGCCACTTTGTCGACCATATCCTTGGACCTCAGAGACCGTCATACCCTTGATATCTGCCTTGGTAAGAGCATTTCTCACGTCTTCAAGCTTGAACGGCTTGATAATTGCGGTTATTAGCTTCAATTGATCTCTCCCGCCTTCTTGTGAACTTCAACGATCTCCTCATTGAGATCTACTCTGCTCGAGATATGGCCGCCGCCGCCTGCTCCAGAGAAGCCCCTTAGGAGAGAAGAGCCAAATTCATAGGCACTCTCAGCATGAAGCGCAGTGTCCATACCTTCAAGCTCCTCGTCGTCTTTGATTCTTAGACCCATCGTCTTATCTATAATCTTCGCAATAATGTATGACATTACGAATGAATAGAGCGCAGACGCAACTACCGCAATGAATTGATGGAAGAGCAACGAAGCTCCGCCTCCGTAGAAGAGGCCGTTCACGCCACCTATAGCAGAGGTTCCAAACAGACCGATTAGCAGAGCTCCAAGAATTCCACCAACGAAGTGAACGCCACCGACATCAAGAGCGTCATCTAGTCCCAACTTGAACTTCAAGCTAATTGCTAAGGCGCAAACGATTCCAGCTGCGAAGCCGATTACAGTCGCGCCTTCGAGGTTCACGAAGCCGCAAGCCGGTGTGATAGCAACGAGTCCCGCAACCGCTCCAGAAGCCGCGCCGAGTGTAGTGCTCTTTCCGCCCTTTATCTTCTCAACCAAGATCCACCCCAGCAGGGCTGCAGCGGTAGCTGTATTGGTATTTACGAAGGCGTTAGCCGATAGTACGTTAGCACCAAGTGCTGATCCGGCATTGAATCCAAACCAACCAAACCAAAGCATTCCGGCACCAAGTAGGACGAATGGTACGTTGTGCGGTGGCATTGGCTCCTTTGGCCACCCTCGCCTCTTGCCAATTACCGTCGCAACGGCCAAGCCCGCAGCGCCAGCGTTAATGTGAACAACAGTTCCTCCAGCAAAGTCCTCAGCCCCTAGCTTGAAAAGCCATCCGGTAGGCGAAAAGACCCAGTGAGCAATAGGCGCATAGACAACGATCGACCATATGACTACGAACACCACGAAAGGGCCAAACCTCAATCGATCAGCCGTCGAACCAGTGATAAGTGCCGGGGTAATAACCGCAAACATCATCTGGAAGACTACGAAGACCAGAGGTGGGATGGTCTGTGCCGCTGCGCCTGTGTAGCCCGGTACGGTTTGGTTCATGTGAGCCAACCCAAAAAAGTGGAGCGTTCCAATTATTCCGCTGCCACCCCAGTCGGTACCAAAAGACAGCGTGTAGGTCAGAAAGACCCAAACGATGCTCACGATGCCAATAACTACGTAGTTTTGCATCAGCATTCCAAGTACGTTCTTCGATCTAACCATTCCACCATAGAAGAATGCCAAACCGGGCGTCATGAAAAGAACTAATGCGGAACTCGCCAAAATCCAGGCTGTATCTCCGGAATTGTAGTGCATTTCCCTCCTTATTCCCAACATCGACACTCGTCGGCTCCACGCCATTGTGACCCGAGATGCGATTGCCTACACGCTATTTAGAGCGTGTTTCTAGAACAATTCAAATTTGTTACTTCTCTGTTACGTGGACGAACTTGAATAATTAATCTTTTATCTCAGTTGTGACGAAGAGAGAATATCTTCGTTTCAAACAGGGTGGGTGATGTGCCTCATGACAACTATTGAACTTGAATCCAAAGTTTTTCGAATCGGAAAGTGTCACGCCACTGTCGCTCTGTTGGATGGCGATCGAATCGTCGACGTAGAGGTCGTTTCAATCTGTGGTGGCCCTTCGCCAACTCTTTGGATCTCCCGTGCCGACGAGGACATCTTCATTCCTGTCTTCAACGTTGCGAGTATCGAAACAGTCGCCTAGTAAGGCTCGAACTTGAAAAGACCTAATAAAGCTGAAGGCATCTCTCAATAAATTCACAACTTCGAAGACAACTATGTAAGTATCGAAAGAAAGTTTCGGTCGGTTGATTTCGAAAGGAAGAATATGTGGCACGATGGCTTCGCAATGAGTAGTCCAGACCCTTTCAGCACAATAGCGACATTTCTACTGATGGTTGGAATCTTCGGTGGAGGCGCCTACCTTATAGCTCGTTCGATTGCGGGCGATCGATTACACATCGGACCAAGACACCATAGAGTCCAAAATCACTTGGACGACAACGATCCAAAAGTTATCCTCGACCGCAGATTTGCTAACGGCGAGATCACTGTCGAGCAGTACAAAGAGGCACTTGATCTTCTCGGATACGGCAACTTTGACGCCCACAGCACAGGCGGGCAGTAAAAAATTCGGTCACGAAACCGTGACTAGCAGATTCCCCCAAGGAAAACCCAAACCCTAACCCAAAAAGAAGGCCGTACGTTCACCCCTACGTACGGCCTTCGCCCTATTTCAAAGGCTACCAAAAGAAGTATTTAAAATCATTTCACCGAAGACTCAAAGCCGGTGTCCAAAACATCAAACGAACTCATTAGATATAGTGCCGAGGCCATCGATGGTCACCTCTACAACGTCGCCTGATTGAAGGAATCTAGGAGGCACAAATCCGGCGCCAACGCCTGAAGAGGTACCTGTGAATATAAGATCCCCTGGTCTCAAAGTAACGATTTGAGAGAGGTAACTAACCGTTTGGTCGACAGAAAAGATATGGTTCTCAGTGTTAGAGCTTTGACGTACCTCGCCATTGACGACGGTCTTTATCCCTAACCCTGCTTGGTAATCAACCTTTGAAACCGGAACGATACCGGGACCAAATGGAGTTGAAGCATCAAAAATCTTGCCCTGCAAGAATTGGCTAGTGCGCCGCTGGAAGTCCCTCATTGAAGTGTCGTTTCCAACGCAGAATCCCCCTATGACCCCGCGCGCCTCGTCAACAGTTACGTTTCGCGCGAGCTTTCCTATGACCACTACAAGCTCGCCCTCGTAGTCCGTCGAAGCACTAATCGACGGAAGGGATATCTTCCCGAATGGGGACGTTAGCGAATCGCAGAACTTTGCGAATAAGGTCGGATAAGTAGGTATCTCGTGGCCCATCTCGAGAATGTGATCACGGAAGTTCAAACCTATGCAAGCGACCTTAGATGGCCGAGCAATCGGAGCTTCAATTGCGTAATCGGCTAGGCTCTGCCTTTCAAGATCGTTCGACTCGTCCACCAACGCTCCTAAGTCGTATCCTGAATCAACAAGTGAATCAAGGCTTGAGTATCCAGTAAGTGATACGCTACTTTCCCCTTGATAAACACCAACATACTGAAGACCATCTCCACCACGGAGTTGAAGTAGAGTTCCGACAACGATGCGGTCGTCAAAATTAATCGTCACTTAGTTACTCTCCTACGCTGTTTCACTTCCAACCACTATGAACCCATAATAGGGTAGGAGACAACAAGAAGATAAATCAATTTGGATAAAGCGCTGCGACGCTATCTATGCACTTTAGAGGAGAACAAATGAAATTCGAGGGAAATGTAAACTTCTTTTTTGATCCGACTTGTCCTTGGACCTTTGTTGCCTCACAATGGATCAAACAAGTTTCCAATGAAGCGATGATTCCGATAACGTATCGTCCTTTCTCGTTAGCTATCAAGAACAAGGACGCTGACATCCCAGAACCCTACCGTACCAATCAGCTAAATGGCCTTCCACTCCTGCGCATGGTAATAAAGTTACAGCAATTAGGCCAAGGACAAAGCCCACTAATAGGGGAGTTGTATCGTCAGTTCGCGAAGTCGTACCATCTAGATGGAGATAAGGCTACTAGTGCCGTTGAAGTAGGGAAAAGTCTCGGCCTCTCTAGTGAGGTCACTGCTAGCCACGAAGATACTGAACTAGATTCATACATTGAAAGTGAGATGAGTTATGCACTCTCTTTTACAGGAAACGACGTAGGAGTACCGATTATCGTCGTTGAGGATGAGTTTGGAACCTTCGGATTCTTTGGACCCATACTCCATAGAAGACCCGACGTGGAACATTCGGTAAAGCTCTTCAACGCTCTTGTTGATTTGGCCCAGATAGAGTGCTTCTCCGAGCTCAAACGCAAAAGGACTAACGTTGACGTAGGTGATCACCTAGTTTTATAACTAAGGTGACAGTTTCACCGAGCTTCATAGCTAGGTTTCGCAGGAGATCTAGCTATGCAACTCTCTTTGCATCGCTCCAAAGTCTTTCAAGGTTAAAGAAGTCGCGCGTCTCTTGATCAAATATGTGCACGACGAAGTCTCCATAGTCCATGAGAACCCATTGGGCTTGCCCGAGACCTTCAATGCTCAGAGGGCTTACACCAAAAGCCTCTTTTACGGCTTTTTCCACCTCTTCAGTGAGAGTTCGAATCTGACGGGTGTTATTTCCAGTCGCTATCAAAAAATAATCCGCTACCGGAGTAATCTCCGAGATGTCGAGAAGGACTAGGTCTTCACCCTTCTTGTCATCGATTGCCTCCCTGGCAGCCTTAACTGCAGAGAGCGTCTCATATTGCGACGTAGCTACCGTCAAATCTCCTCCAGCAGGATTGTCCGTTATGTATCTAACTTCAAGAATAGCCGTTAGGCGTCAATGCAAGGATCTTTTCGCACCTCAAACCGCATCATCTATAGAGTTGATGCTTGGCTATAAAGTCAATTGTATGTCGAGATACTAAAAAATCAAGGGGTCGTCCATCTGCGCTACGCTGCCTAATTTCAGTAGAAGAAACCGCCAATGATGGAACCTCGACGAATGTTACTTTCCATTCAGCAAGAGAAGAGGGCTCGACGAAGGCACCGGGACGGTTGACAACGACAAGATCGACCATCTTTGACAACTCCGAGTACCTATGCCAAGTAGAAAGTCCTGCAGCAGCATCTGCCCCGACCACCAAAACCACCTCGATACTAGGATCTGACCCAGTCAGCTCTATGACGGTATCGATGGTGTAAGAACTACCGCCCCTTTGAATCTCCATATCTGAAGCCCTGAGACCTTCAACCCCTCTAACGGCATCTTCGACAAGAAGGAATCGCATTTCGGCGGGGGTTATAGCTCGACTTCCCTCTTTTTGCCATGGGGAATTTGAGACGACTAGAAGCAGCTCATCAAGTCTTGCCTCAGCTCGAGCATTTACCGCAGCCACAAGATGACCAACGTGGATCGGGTCAAAGGTGCCGCCGAAAATTCCTATTCTCCTCTTCGCATTATCCATCACTTGCCAGACAATACCTCTACCACCGGAGCGAACTGTTCGAGCTCATCATCGTGAACTACGAAGTAGTTAAAACCGTAGCGTTCACGCCGCTCCAAAAGCCCTTCAATTACGCGATCCTTTGAGCCAGTAACCACTATTGGCACACTTCTAGCGACATCTCCAGTTACACCAAACATCGGAGCCATTTCGTCGATGAATTCATCAGCATCATCGCCAATCTTAACGATAAAGGTAAGCGCCTGGATATCGACGTCAGAGATGCGCTCACCTAGCTCAGACTTTACGATATCGACCCTCTTTTCAAAGGCCTCAGGACCTACTTCTGCCACCAACTCCGGTCCAACAGATCCCGCGGATAGATTTGCATTTACCCCTACCACGTCGCCGTACTTGCATGCAAGGCGCAACATCTTCGGTCCACCTCCGCCAACAAGGATGCGAGGCCGCGCTAGTCCCTCTTCGTTGGGAACGGATGCATCTTCAATTCGGTAGTACTCCCCCTCAAAACCAAAGTTGGACCCGCTAAGAGCCAACTTCAAGATCTTTAGAGTCTCTTCCAACTTTGCAATTCGAATTGATGCCTTCTCCTTTGCAATTCCACTAGAGACATAGTCTGAGTCTTTCCATCCCGCACCAACTCCAACTTCAACACGACCACCACTTATTATGTTGAGAGTGGCGATCTCTTGAGCCAAGATGAGTGGGTGGCGGAAGTCGTTACAGAGCACAAACGAGCCAACCGTAATATGGCGTGTTGCCATCGCCATCGCCGTCAAACCAGCGATAGGAGAGTATTGATCACCTCCGAGATGATCCGGTATGCCTACCGAAAAGTAACCAAGATCCTCGGCCTTTCGACCGATTTCACAAAACTCCGAGAACGACTCTGGCTTTCGCGAGATCTGTACGCCAAACTTGAAGCTTCTCATACCAACCCTTAAATAGATACTTGGCCTATCCTATAAGGGGTAAGGATTGCAATATTGTCGGTATTGAAAAAGGTGCCAACGTCACGGGCTTAAAGTTACGGTGGCATGACAATTTTGGCACGGCAAAATCCAATAAAAGTTTTGAGAGGTGTATCAGCTAGATGGAAGAACGAAGTTGGACTCCGGAGTCTTGGCGTACTTTGCCAATCTCCCAACAGCCTGATTGGGAAGATCTAAACGCACTATCCCTTGTGGAAAAAGAACTTCAGTCGCTACCGCCTCTGGTCTATCCATCGGAAATTAGAGATCTACAATCGCAAATGGCGAAGGTTGCCAAAGGAAAGGCCTTTGTGCTTCAAGCCGGAGACTGCGCCGAATCGATGGTTGACTTTAGCGCCGACGTGGTAAAAAACAAGTTACAAGTCATTTTGCAAATGGCAGTTGTCCTGATGTACTCATCGGGGGTACCAATTATCAAATTAGGTCGAATTGCTGGTCAATTTGCAAAACCTCGTTCATCTCCCTTCGAACGAGTCAACGGAGTTGAACTACCGGTTTTCAGAGGTCACAATGTAAACGGCGATTTGGCAACTTTTGAGGATAGGCGACCAGACCCAAATAGACTTCTAGCGGCATATAGACAATCTTCCGCAACGATAAATCTACTTCGATCCCTTACAAAGGGTGGATTTTCTGACCTTAGCCAGGTTCATACCTGGAACCAACGCTTCGTGGCCGAATCCGATGAAGGCCAACGCTACGACGTAATTGCCAAAGAGATCGAGCGTGCCCTTAAGTTCATGGCTGCATGTGGTATCGACCTAAACAAGGAGAAGAGCCTACGTACCGTTGACTTCTGGACAAGCCATGAGGCGCTTCTCCTAGGTTATGAAGAGGCTCTCACTCGATACGATCGCTCAAGCGGGACGTATTTAGACCTATCGGCACACTCCGTATGGATTGGTGAGCGTACGCGCGAATTAGACCACGCTCACATTGAATTCTTTCGCGGAATTGGAAACCCGATCGCCTGTAAAGTTGGTCCTAAGGCCGACCCAAAAGAAGTCATTTCGATCTGCGAGATACTAAATCCAAATAGGGTTGCAGGGAGACTCACTCTCGTATCCCGTATGGGCGCTGAAAACGTCGAATCCAAATTACCATCGATAGTTAAAGCCGTCACAGATGCTGGTCATCCCGTTATTTGGTCGTGCGATCCCATGCATGGAAACACTTTTGTCTCAGAAAATGGCTTCAAGACACGTAACTTCGAACAAGTAATGGCGGAGGTAGCTGGCTTCTTCAGAGTACACAGAAAACTTGGGACCTGGCCCGGAGGGCTCCACGTCGAGCTTACAGGTGAAGACGTCACGGAGTGTCTAGGTGGATCGCTTTCGATAAACGAGGAAGACCTAGATACGGCGTATAACACCATCTGTGACCCGCGTCTGAACGCTCGTCAAAGTTTGGATCTTGCATATCGCGTCGCCGAACTCCTAATTTCAATGTAGCTCTTATCTCAGCAAGCAGTCCGTAGCTAAAAATATCGGCGACCTATTCAATCGTTTAGGTGAGAAAGGTAAGTGCCGATATTTCAGTACAACGCACAAAAGTAGAGCGAACCTTTCGCTGGGTCAATGACTTGACCAGGAACAAGGAACCAAGGATGAAGAGGTCAAAGAGAAAAATAACCTATGTGCTTGGGGCTAACCTTGCCTCTGTCGCAGCTCTCATCACAGTTGCGCCGCCGCATTTAACCGTACTTGCACAGCTTCCATCCTCTTCGTTGACCGCAACTGCTCAAACAAGTGGATATCGCATAGTAACTACAAACGGCACTGTTTATTCGCACGGCACTAGCAGGCTATTTGGAGATGCGCACGCTCTTACACTTGCGAAGCCAATAGTTGGATCAGCATCAACTGCGGACGGGCTGGGCTATTGGCTAGTCGCCTCCGATGGTGGAATATTTGCCTACGGCGACGCGCAATTTTATGGCTCAACGGGATCTATAAAGTTGAATCAACCGATTGTTGGAATGGCGTCAACCCCTGACGGTAAGGGGTATTGGCTGGTAGCCTCCGACGGTGGAATATTTGCCTACGGTGATGCGCAATTTTATGGCTCAACGGGATCTATAAAGTTGAATCAACCGATTGTTGGAATGGCGTCAACCCCTGACGGTAAGGGGTATTGGCTGGTAGCCTCCGACGGTGGAATATTCTCCTTTGGTGATGCGCAATTTTATGGCTCAACGGGCGCCATAAAACTCAACAAACCAATTGTGGGAATGGCGTCAACCCCAGACGGTAAGGGGTATTGGCTAGTCGCCTCCGACGGTGGAATATTTGCCTACGGTGATGCGCAATTTTATGGCTCAACGGGATCTATAAAGTTGAATCAACCGATTGTTGGAATCGCCGCAACTAGCACCGGTGCAGGATACTACCTTCTAGCTGCAGACGGAGGAATTTTCAACTTCGGAGATGCCCCATTTTTGGGCTCCCAAGGGGGTTCACCTCTTACTTCACCTGCAATTTCGATCAACACTACCGTCGCTTCGGTCGCTACCGCATCCGGTTCTGTTGGATTTGACGTCTCTAACTACCAATGTAGCTACACCAGTTCACCATCTGTCGGTAGTTTCGATATCATAGAAGCAAGTGGCTGGCCCTTTGGGGCACCAAATCCCTGCATTGCCAAAGAAGCTTCATGGACCAATAACAACTATGAACTTTATATGTTTATGGCACTGCCTATAGATGCGAGTGGCAATTGGAATAGCGGAACCCCAACTTCGCAGTACCAAAGTGGACCACAGGCACCATCAACAATTAGTAATCAGGCATATGATTACGGCTGGAACGCAGCACAGTATGCATTCGGCGTTGCCGATAACCAAGGAGCATCCTCAACGATATGGTGGATTGATGTTGAGGGGGCTGGATCATACTGGAGCAACTTCCCCGCGCTCAACACACAAGCCATTCAAGGTGCGGTTGCCTTCTTCAACAGCAAGGGGCTACTAGCTGGCATATATAGCGGCAACGCATCAACATATGCCACTATTACAACAGGAACGGCATCAGGGGCTGGAGCCACTATTTCAAATACAGGAAGTTCTCCCATCCCGCTCTGGTTCTACTCCGGCTATGGATCTTCTGCCTGCACAAACCTCTACAACAGCGACGGATCGAGAAATCCCTTCGCTGGCGGTGTCCCATGGTATATCCAAACCTACCCAAACAATTCGATCGACATAGATTATGCGTGTTAAATACGTGATGAGAACTTGGTAGACACCAAGTTCTCATCTCTTCTCAACCCTTTGCTTGCGAGAAACTTTAGATAACAATCTCGCTTACTTGCACTACCGGCTGTGTGTTGGTGTAGTTCGGAATATCGGCCATTACTGCCGCAGTTGTCTCACTTGCCATAGCCGATTGAAATGCTTCTACGGACGGAAATTCGAAGTGAACAGCGGCCAAGTAGGGTCCGTCAACGCCCTTTTCGATCTGCCACCTATCAAGTCCCCACGACTTTGCAGCTAGGGGAACATGGCTTTCCTTGTAGTAGTCGTGGTCGAAGGAGGCACCTTCGCCGTTTGGATAAAAGACACTCACTTTAATCATGGGTAAAATCTACACAAGCTTACGTAACTGCGCGAAGGAAAAGTAAGTTCAACGCTCCGCCAAGGTTAGTTCCTTTGAGCGCCAAATTTCCTACGTCAAAGAGTCGACGAATACTTCAAGCTGTCGCAGATTTCGACATTCAACGACACGATCGGCGTATTTTTGATACTCTCGAACGATTGAATCTCCGCTATTCCAGTAGTTAGCAGGTTCCGGATTCAAAAAATAGAGACCACGGCTACGTCTACGCATCTCCGCCATCAACTCGGCTTTCGACGCGTGATAATTATTCCGAGCATCACCAAGTATCAGAATCGTAGATTTCTTAGTAAGGTCATCAAGATAGCGTGAAGTAAACTGCTCGAGCGCGTTTCCATAATCCGTGTGCCCATCTAGGTGCACCACATTTGCCTCAGTGTTGATTAGGCGAATCGCCTCTTCGATGGAAGTGCTCTGTGAAAAAAAGTCAGTAACCTCGTCGATTGCATCGATAAATACGAATGCTCGCACCTTTGAGAAGTTCTCTGAAAGCGCATAGACAAGTTGGAGAGCGAATCGTGCAAAGGAAGCCACAGATCCAGATATGTCAGCGATGACGAAGATCTCGGGCTTCGATGGTCGCCTCTTTCGAAGGTGCATCTCAATAGGAACTCCTCCGTAGCGAAGTGACTCTCGAAATGTCTTTCGAAAGTCAAGTTGGCTTCTCTTTGCTCGTCGGGCTCTTCCCGATATTCGCGCTCGAAGCTTGGAGGCGAGTGGTCCGATTGCATGGCGAATCTTCTCGATCTCGTCGCGTGATGCAGATATAAAGTCAAGGTCTTGTGGAAGTGTTGGCTTGATCGTCTTTACAACAGCGGTAGCACCGCGATCCTCGACCAATATCCTTCGAATCTCATCTTCAAGAGTGCTTTTGAGGCTATCTACAAGATCTTCGACCTTATCATTCGCGATGACCTTTGCGACAGAGTTCAACTCCAGCGCTTCATCGGGGCGAAGTGCAGCGTAAATTGCATCCAGATTGAGCTGCTTCAGAGTTCTGTAACTGTAGTAAACCCCAGATACGCTACGTCCCCGCTCTATTCCAGCGTAGCGAGCAACTGCAATTCTAACCAGACGAGCGAGTTGCTCAGGGTCGCCTCCCCTTAAGGCTTCGATAACCATCTCCCTCAGACCTTCGAGATCTACTTCATCGCCAAATCCCATTTGATCGCCACTGCTAGCATTGGCGCCATCTTCACTTTCAGAAGAATCGAAGTAGTTACTTCGGCGGGAGAAAAATACGTCAAAGACCGTATTGAAGACCTTGCGGTGAGACTCACTCTTTACCATGGTCGAAAAAAGGGCCACCCTAAGCTGCTCTCGATCTATGGGTGATATCGCCTCGATAGCCAACGTCGCATCTACAAGTTCAGTCATCGAGACCGGAACTCTAACGTCTCTCAAGAGGCGAGAGAATTCAACGACGGTGTCGTAAAAATTATCAAATTGTAAACTCACGTTAACTTCGCAATCGCCTTTTCGATATCTCCCTGATACTTCAATAAGACGTTTATCGTCGACCTTACGATATCATTCTCTAACGTCGAAGCTCCCAGCGAAATCAGAGTTATCGCCCAGTCGATAGATTCAGAGACTGAAGGAGCCTTCTTCAGGTCAAGACCACGCAAAAAAGCAACGTAGTCAGAGATCTCTTTGGCGAGGGCCTCAGATAACCCCGGAACTTTCATGGTCAAGATATCCTTCTCACGCTCACGACTTGGATATCCAAGGTGCAGGAAGAGGCAACGTCGCTTTAACGCCTCTGAAAGTTCGCGGGTATTGTTGGAGGTCAGGAGCACCAGCGGCATTGAAGTTGCTTTTATGGTTCCAAATTCAGGAATCGTGACCTGAAAATCGCTCAGTACTTCTAGAAAAAGTGCCTCTGTTTCTACCTCAACACGATCAACTTCATCAATCAGTAGCACCTTTGGATCACTCCCTGAAATTGCATGAAGAAGTGGGCGTTCAAGGAGAAACTCGGCTGTGAAGATATCACCACGGACTCCACTCCATGAGGTATCGTCGTCACCATTCTTGGCGCTTTGGATCCTCAAGAGTTGTTTCGAGTAGTTCCACTCATAGATGGCTTTGGCGTCATCGAGACCCTCGTAACATTGGAGTCTTACCAGCTCGCGCGAGAGTAGCCGAGATATGGCTTTGGCAAGTTCGGTCTTTCCGGTCCCCGCCGGTCCCTCTACCAGAATCGGCTTTGCTAACCGATTCGCAAGATATACAGTCGTTGCAATCTCTCTACTCGGGAGGTAATCAACGCCTCTCAGTCCATCTTCAACCGCGTCTATCGATACTAAGAAGCTACTATCGCTTATCGACAAAATCTCCGCCCTCGCTATCAAACGGGAGTCAGCGAATTTGCCCACTCCCTAAAATTACATATTTTTCGGAGGTCAGCTCGCGCAACCCAAGAGGTCCTCTTGCGTGTAGTTTTTGCGTACTGATTCCTATCTCCGCACCTAGGCCAAGTTCGTTTCCATCAACAAAACGAGTAGAAGCGTTGACCAAAGTTGCAGCGGCATCGACCTCGTCTACGAACCTTTGAGCATTGACGAAGTCATTTGTGACGATCGCCTCGCTATGGCCGGTACCGTATCTTTCAATATGGCTAATTGCCTCATCAATCGATGGTACTACTCGAACTGCTAGTGTGAGATCTAAAAACTCATTTGCCCAGTCATCTTCAGTTGCAACTTTGGCAGACTCGACGAGCCGAACAACTGTTTCGTCACCGCGGATCTCAACTCCTTGCAAACTTGAGATCCCTCGAGATAAAAAATCCTTCGCGATCGATTCATGGAGTAACAAGGTCTCGGTTGCATTACAGACTCCGGGGCGCGACATCTTGGCATTTCTAACGAT
The DNA here is from genome assembly GCA_021841935.1 of Actinomycetes bacterium. GTDB lineage: Bacteria > Actinomycetota > Acidimicrobiia > Acidimicrobiales > Acidimicrobiaceae > Acidithrix. Next base: position 143,717 of record JAKCDL010000003.1, read on the forward strand.
TGAAATAGCCATGTCAATGTCGGCGCTGGCATCCACGTAAACGTGACAGTTACCATCTCCATCGATAACATATGGAACCGTCGCATTTTGCTTAATCGACTCAATTAAGGACTTTCCACCACGGGGTACCAACAGGTCTATCAAGCCATCTTGCTGCATGAACTCAATCGCGCTCTGTCTATCCGTCAAAGGGATTAAAGTTATGCAGTTGCGATCAATACCCACCTCTTCCAATGAATCTTGGAGAAAGGTGGCAATCTTGGAATTCGAATTAATGGCGGTCGATGACCCTCGAAGAAGGGCGACGTTCCCAGACTTCACACAAAGGCCAGCGGCGTCAGAGGTGACGTTGGGTCGATTTTCATATATTACGGCAACAACTCCTAGTGGAACTCTAACTTTGCTTATCTTCAATCCATTTGGCCTGCGATAACCGCGAGTTACCTCGCCAACTGGATCGTCAAGAAGAGCAATCTCTCTAAGTTGCATGGCCATCGAATGGACTCTGTTCTCGTCCAATCGCAATCTATCGAGTGCAGTCGCGCTCATGCCAGAGTCAAATGCAAGCTTTAGATCCATTTCATTCGCTTCGAGAATCGACGCCACGCCACCTTCAAGCCGATCTGCCATTTTGTGGAGAGCTAAATCTTTCATCTCCGTAGTTGCGGCCCGCAAGGAAGAGCGAGCTCCTCTTGCCTTCAGACATAAATCCCTAACTTCAGACATAGCTCTGAGCTCTTCCAACTTTCTAGAACAAAATTACCATTTCATCGCGGTGTAAAAATAGAGGTGATGAATCCACCCCCAAGGAACCGCGCATCGCTATCGCAGAGGCAAGTTCCTTTGACGCCAACCTAGCTTCGCCTTTAGCAATTATGGCATTCGAAGAATCTCTCACTTCGACAACCGATCCGTCTTCAAATTCCCCTTCAAATGACAAAATTCCAACTGATAGTAGGGAAGAGTTTCGCTCCGTTATAGCCTTCCTTGCACCGTCGTCAATAAATACGACCCCTTCAGTTGGTCGGGCAAAGGCTATCCAAAGTTTGCGCGCCGGTAGTCGTTTTCGCGACTGTGAAACCCAAGTGCCAGCTCCACTACGTCGTTCTAAACCATCAGCAATCGCGTGCGAATTTGCAGAAGAGGTAATCAAGGTTTCCACGGACGACCACGCGGCAATGCGTGCGGCCATCAACTTCGTAGCCATTCCGCCACTTCCTCGATTTGAACCAGATCCTCCAGCCGCCTCAGCTACTTCACGGGAAACCTCTTCTACCTGTTCTATAAGCGTTGCATCTTCGGAGAAGCGGGGGTCTGCAGAATAAAGACCATCTTGGTCTGTAAGTAATATCAATCTCTCGGCGCCAATTAGTCCTGCGACAAGCGCTGCAATACGATCATTGTCACCGAGACGAATTTCATCGTCAGCAATCGCGTCATTCTCATTAACGATGGGCAGAACGCCTAATTCAAGCATCTTAGCAAGAGTGGCTTTAGCAGAGAGGTACTGCCTTCTCTCCATAAAATCCGAGGCCGACAGTAGTATCTGACCGACAGTAGTTTTGAATTTAGCAAACTCTCTCGCATAGTAGGCGAACAACTCCCCTTGCCCCACGGAGGAGGCAACTTGCAAAGTTTCAATATCACTCGGACGAGTCGTTCGGCTCATTCTCCCGAGGCCCAACGCTATTGCTCCAGAGGTAACCAGGACGATCTTATGTCCATTTGCAATGGCCCTTGATATTTGGCGAATTAAATCATCCATCACTAGATGATTTACTCCAAAATCATCTGTAGTGACCGACGAAGAGCCAACCTTTACAACTAGCAGCACTCATTTACCTCTTCGAAAAGCCCCCTACTTCCAGAATAAGGCTTCAATCTCGATAGTAGTCAAAAACGAAGTTGGCTATCCTAACCTCGTCCCCATCAGTAGCTCCGGCCCTATTCAATTCACGATAAACACCGAGATGAAAGAGGCGAGTTTGAATATACTCGAGAGCATCAGGGGTGGTAACGTCGGATAGGGCAACTGCGCGCTCAGCAACTCGTCCCACAACTCTGTAGAGGCCGTCACCCTCCTTGACGACCTTAAATCCATCAGCAGAGAGCGATATAACGATCTCCTCTTCGTAGAAGGAGACGGGAGTTGAATTTCGAGCATCCGCGACCAAGTTTGCCATCTTTGCAGTAAGTGGAGCTAAATTAGTTCGATCTAGAGAGGAGATAACAAAGTCCACCTCTAACCCAAAGTAGGTCGATGTGTCTGAAATTATATCTCCGTCAAGTAGATCGGCTTTAGAGATCACAACAAGCGAAGGACGCTCCAGAAGATTGGGCATGTAGTTACCAAGTTCATCGCGGAGTATCTGGTACTGTCGGGCTACCTCTATCCCACCTTGTTCGCCACCGTCCAAAAGAAACAAAAGTACTCGCGAGCGTTCGATGTGACGTAAGAATTCAAATCCCAGCCCCTTGCCCTCCGAAGCTCCTTCGATCAAACCTGGAATATCCGCTACGACGTACTCTAAAAAGTCGCCAGATCCCCCATATCTAACTACACCTAGATTCGGCTTAAGAGTCGTGAAGGGATAGTCGGCAATCTTAGGTTGTGCCCTTGAGATAACCGAGATCAGCGTCGATTTGCCTGCATTTGGGAATCCAACGAGTGCTACATCAGCCTTTAACTTCAGTTCAAGATTAAACCAGAACTCTTCGCCAGCCTCACCCTGTTCTGCAAAGGATGGTGCTCGTCGCTTATTAGCCAAAAAGCGGGCATTTCCACGGCCACCCTCTCCGCCCTTTGCAGCACGGTATCTCATACCAGCAGTGTGAAGATCGCAGACTACGTTGCCCTCTAAATCCCGCACGACGGTTCCCGTAGGCATCTTCACTACAATCGCTTTGCCACGATGTCCGTGACGCGCCTTTCCCATTCCATGGGATCCGCTATCCGCCTTGCGGTAAGGCTGGTCAAGAAAGCTAAGCAGCGAGACCATCTCATCAGTCGCCTCTAAAATTACGTCGCCGCCGTCGCCGCCGTCGCCGCCGTCAGGCCCGCCTTTATCGACGTGCGCTTCACGTCTAAAAGATACCGACCCGGCGCCGCCGTCGCCTGCCTTTACGTGTAGCTGAGCCCTATCCACAAATCCGGACATAAATTATCCCTAAAATAAATAGAACTCCGCAATTTGCGGAGTTCTACGGTAACAAAACAATGTAGGTCGAACTAGATGACGTCTACTAGACGACGACCCTTTCGCTCCCCAAACTTAACTGTTCCAGGAGCCATTGCGAAAAGGGTATCGTCGCTACCAATTCCAACGTTGATTCCGGGATGAAACTTGGTGCCTCTTTGGCGAACCAAGATAGAACCAGCGGTCACATTCATTCCGTCAAATACTTTGGCGCCTAGTCGTTGCGCCTGCGAGTCACGACCGTTACGGGTAGACCCACCACCTTTAGTTTTCGACATACCTAACTCCTTAGAAGATTAAGCTACCCTTCAACTACCCCACAAGAGGTACCGCTCAGGATCGCTAGAACTACTTGACGATCTCTAGAACCTTCACCAAGATATACTTTTGACGATGGCCAAAACGACGACGGTTGTTGGACTTATTCTTATAGACAAAGCCGTCAACCTTTGGCCCCTTGGCGAAGCCAACGATTTCGCCCTTCACCTTTGCGGACTCGGAAGGATTGGTAACTACACTTCCCTCATCCACAACGAGAATCGGGTCAAATTCAACCGAGTCACCAATTAGGCCGTCTAGCAATTCAAGGCGAACTGAATCGCCGACTGCTACTTTTTCTTGCTTTCCGCCAGACTTGATAACTGCATACATAGGGATATCAGCATAGCAGCTAGTTAGTTATCCTCTACATCTTTGTACAATAAACCGCGTCCTTTGCATACAGGGCAGGTCTCAGATAGTGCTTCAACCATGCCCTCACTGATCCTTTGGCGAGTCATCTCAACTAACCCCAACGACGATATGTCATAGACTTGAGTTTTAGTCTTATCGCGCGCCAAAGCACTGCGCAACGCCCTTAGGACATCTTCCTTGTTGGCCTCTATGGTCATATCGATAAAGTCGATGATGATAATTCCGCCAATATCTCGCAACCGGAGTTGACGTGCTATCTCATCCGCCGCCTCAACATTCGTCTGATGAATAGTCTCTTCAAGAGATACCGTTCCGATATTCCGTCCGGTATTGACGTCAATGACAGTTAGTGCTTCCGCGCGATCTATTATCAAGTAACCACCAGAGGGAAGCCACACCTTGCGTTCCAGAGCCTTATGCAGCTGCTCGTGGACCATGTGCGCCTCAAATATAGGCATTCCCTTAGATTCAGTGTCGTAAAACTCAACTCGATCGGCTAACTCTGGAGTAATACTAGAGACGTAAGAGTGAACTTCCTCAAAGATCTCCCTATCGTCGATTACTACCCCACGATAATTTCTGTTGAACTCCTCACGAATTACCCTCACAGCAACGTCAGGCTCCGAATAGAGCAGAGTTGGGGCGTGAGAACTCTTCGCTTTGGCCTCAATCGCCTTCCACATCTCCACCAATTGGGTGATATCGCGTTCGAGTTCGTCAGCCGAAGCACCCTCTGCGGCGGTCCTGACGATAACGCCAAAACCTTCTGGCTTTAGCTCCCCGAGGATTCTCCTCAAACGCTTTCTCTCGTCGTCAGGTAGGCGCTTGGAAATTCCGTAACTATCAGCATTCGGGACGAGCACTACGAACCGTCCCGGCAAGGAAACTTCTTGCGTGAGGCGAGCCCCCTTAGTTCCGATTGGGTTCTTCGTTACTTGACACATGACGACCTGCCGGGGTCGTAATAGGTTTTCTATTCGAATATCGCGCATCGACGATTCGCTAAGGTCGTCTCTGTCGAACCTGACATCACCCCGATAGAGCACCGCATTCTTGGAGGTTCCAATATCAACGAAGGCCGCCTCCATCCCGGCAAGTACGTTTGTAACGCGACCTAGATAGATATTGCCATCGATTTCATTTGGATCCGCGCCAACCCTTGAGACGTACATCTCCATCAAGGTTCGACCTTCGCTAACCGCAATCTGGACGGTCTTTTCAGTCTTGTGAACGCTCATTAGATAGCGTCCAAGGGGCCGTCCATTGCGAGTTCTACCAATTCTCTGATTTGCTCGACGATTTTGCCTCGAATCAGACTTCGTCTCACTTGCCAACTTGGTCTCGATACTTAAACGAACTGGGTCGATCTCGCCTTCAGCGCGTGATCGAACCGGTCGACGCCTACGAGCTTGATTTCCCGCAATTTGTCGTTGCCCTTCGCCCTCCGCTGAAACTTCAGTATTTGAAACACCAGCAGCCGGGCTTTCACCGCTCCTCTGGCCATCGCTGGGGCCTCGACGCCGATTTCGCTGTTGGCCTCCACGGGTGGGGGCGCCGCTTTGGGGACCTTCAACTGCATCATCGTTGGGCTTAGCGATATTTTCAAGCTCTGAAGCTGGTTTATTATTCTCCACCTGAGAAGACGTTGGCCTACGTCTATTGCGCTGTCGATTGTTTGAGGGCCTTGGAGGCCTTTCGCCGCTACCTTTATCACTTTGCTGTGGTTCATCGCCGTTTACCTTCACAGAAGGCTTTTGCGACACCTTCGCCGCGTCAAAGGTAAACGGGATTACCTCTACCTTTGGGTGATCGCCACCACTTCCACCTTGACCTAAGCCGCCATTCGGGCTCTTTCCGCCATCCTGATTTGTGATCGGTCGCGGATCGCCATTATCTTCACTATTTGCCATCGATAAAAACTTCTTTCAAATGCAAAGTCGCCTCTCCCTGCTCTAACCAACGGCAAGTAGGCGACCTCATAACTTTTAACAGAATTGCCCTCCAACGGAACGTCGTTATTTGAACCGCACCTGTTAGGGGAAATTGCACTTGACTCTGATCGGGACGAAAGGACACATGACTCGAAATTGAGAATCATTCGATCCAAAAACCAACAAACCGTAACTATTAGAGAAGTTAGAGCTACCGCTCCCTGAAACAGAGTCATTACCTCTGAGTTTAGTAGACCAAATACTGCCTCGACAATGACAAAGGAGATCGAAAGCTTATATTAACCCTTAGCGGTCGTTGTAGTCGATCCGCTCGGTGTCGTAGTGGACGTGCTCGACGTACTATTGGATGGCGTGACACCGTATCTAGCGTAGGTCGTAGCGCCAGCAGGTATGTGAGGAGTTGAAAATACCGGAGACGATATTGGGTGCGCCATCAAATACTCAAACATACTCCTTACCACTGGAGCCGCTCCAGAGGCACCAAATCCTCCGTGGTCTATAACCACTGCAACGGAGTACTTAGGAGCCGTCGTAGGGCCAAATGCGACAAACCAAGCGTTTGGCTCAAAGCCATTTACCGATGCTGTACCGGTCTTTCCAGCCAACGGATATTTCGACAGTGGAAATCCTTGAAATGCACCGTATGCGGTACCCATTGGGCTAGAGATCACTCCCTCGAATCCTTGCATGATTGCGTTGCGATCGGTTGGCGATAGCTTCACCGTGGCTGCGACCTGTGGCTTTATCTGTCTTACTAGCTTTCCGTTTTGATTTACAATTCCCGCCACCATCTCAGGAACGTACCTCGTTCCTCCATTTGCAAAAGTCGCATAGGCGTTTGCCATTTGCAAGGGGGTTACAACTGTTTCACCTTGACCGAACGCCATTTCAACTTGGTCTGCAGTGTACCAGGTGTCATATGGGTATGCCTGGGGGTATTGGTTGTGAAGGCTGACTCGCAATGCCTGAGAGTCAACCATTCCGGCGGCCTCACCTGGAAGGTCTACTCCAGTCAGCTTGCCAAATCCGTATCGATTAGCCATATCCTGAATAGGAGTTTGGCCATACTTGTTCGAGTTGGCGTAGAACAGATACCCAAGGTTGTAGAAAAAAACGTCGTCCGATGCGGTCAGCGCGGTAGTCACGTTGATTGTCCCCAAACGCTCATTACCGGAGTTGTGAAAGCTACAAAGACCAGCCCCGCTCTTACAGTTTGGGATATTGAAGATTCCCGTGTCGTCGTAGTAAAAATAAGGCGAGATCAGCCCAGAGTTTAGGGCGGCACTCGAGGTAGCTAACTTGAACGTCGATCCTGGGGTATACAACCCGTCGATGGCCCGATTTAGAGTCGGATCACCTGAAGCTGGAGATGTAATCGAGTTGTATGTTGATTGCGATATGTTGCCGACCCAGACCGATGGATTATATGTCGGGTACGAAGCCATAGCTAAGATGGCGCCGGTATTTACATCTTCGACTACTACGGCTCCAGAGAGGTTAGTAAAGTACCTACCACGCGTGGGATCGTAGGTATGCGAAAGTGTTGTAATCTGGTTTGCCAGCGCCTTTTCGGCATACTGCTGAAGGCCAAGGTCCATGTTCAGTACAACATTGTTCCCTGGTTGGGGAGGTTTGTTTGAAAGGGTAGCAACGACCTTATTGGCGTAATTCACCTCAAGAGTCTTGGTTCCTGGGACGCCCCTAAGATCCTTTTCATAACTTGCTTCTATCCCAGCCTGACCTACTTGATCTCCTGCCTGATAACCCTGAGCCGCATATTGCGCTAATTGAGCTGATGAAATCTGTCGAACATATCCTAAAACTTGCGAAGCAGTGGATCCCTCTGGGTAGACAGGTTGAGTGCCCAACGACGATGCTACGCCAGGAAATTGATTAGGGTGCTCCCGGATGTAGATGATTTTATCCTTCGAAACGTTGTATGCGACCGGGATTGGTGCATAGGGGGACGTTTGGGGGTTATTGTACGAGGACTGAATCTGCGCTAGCGGGATATTTAGAAGGTTCGCAAGATTCGACAAAACTTGAGGGTATTTGACTACAGATGATTGTTGAACGGTTATCGATTCAACAACCTGGTTGCCGACTAGAAGGTTTTCATTTCGATCGACAATTAGCCCCCGAGGAGGCTCCGTCACCACTACTCGAGTTCTGTTTTGATTCGCCAAAGATTTATAGGTAGACGCTTGGAGTACTTGCAAGGTATACAAGCGTGCAACCAAAGCTATAAAGAGGGCAAATACAGCAAAGCCAACTGCTCTGATTCTTCGCCTGTCACTTAAAGATGTCGACGATGGCTCTTCACTTTCGAAATACGTCATCAGATCCTCACCAAGTTAGCAATTGGGCTAAATGCCCGCACCGCGCCTTGAAGGCGGCCTATCGCCATCTCCAAGATTTAAAAGAAATCGAAGGATGGGAGCAATAACTAATGTAAAGATACCACTTGTTAGCGAAGTTACGGTAACGGCCACTACAAGGTTGTTAGATAGAACCGTAACGATGCCAAGAATTCTAAGTACACCGTCTAGAAATGCAACTCCTAACGCGCCGCCAATAAGTGAAATTACTAAATCGGCAACACGAGATTCAGGCATTGACGTCACCTCAATGAGTCCTGCACCGTACCCCACAGAGAGATAGACAAGAGAGGAGACCCCAAATGGAGTTTGCGCGAAAGAGTCAGCCACGATCCCTAGTACGAAACCAACAACTGCTCCCACCTCCCTCCCTTCAAGAAGGCCAAATGAGATCGACGCCGCTAGCAATATGTCAGGATGGATTCCCTGGATAGTTAGGGTTCCGAGCTGTGACCGTTCGAGGGCAGAGATCGCCAACAATATCAAGGGAAGTTTTAGGTATCGGAGTCTGCTCATGGTTTTGGTGGCAGCCAATTCAGGATATCTACAAATTGAAGGTTTCCAACGGGAGCGAGCGGGTCAAGGAGTACCTGTTCTTGCAATCCTCCCGGTGGAGTAAAGGCCGACCTCACGCGACCAACCGGAATACCTGCCGGAAAGATCTCCCCGGAGAGACCCGACGTAAAAACAACCTGACCCTTAGAAAGCACCGTACCGGGATCCACAAGTTGAACGTTCAACGGCGCAGAGCTTCCTTCTCCAACCGCAAGACCAACGCCTGCGGCATTTGAGAACCTTACACCTGCGGCAAAATTTGGATCCGTAACTAGTAACACAGTGGAGGAGAAGTTCGCAACTTGAATCACGCGTCCTACTAGACCAAGATCAGTCACAACAGGGTTACCCACTTGGATTCCGTTGGACTTTCCTTTATCGACCTCAATGCTTATCTGAACGTTGCTTGGGGTATACGATATGACCTGAGCTGTTGTCGTCCCAATTCCCTTCAGGTACGTCAATTTAAGCTCTTTGGATAGCGTAGCCAACTCAGCTTGTGCATATTGGTTTGAGATGGCGCTTCCCTTAAGGGAATCTATCTCTTGTTGTAACCTTGCGTTTTGACTCTTCAGGTTCGAGTAATTGAAGGCTCCAGCCACAACGTTGTATACGGGGTTGAAGACCGTGGTAACGCCTTGACGAATAGGGGTTACCAGGTCACGAACGTATCCCCTTGCGCTGTTAACGAATGGAGGAACCTTTTTGTAGGTGACCGAGATCATGGATACGGAGACCAATATCAAAAGTACTAAGGTTACTCGAGGTCGCCTAAAAATTGAATTACTCACTATCCGGCGATAGCTCCCTATCTGCTGCTAGCAGAGATCAAAACTTGCTTGAGTGCTTCAAACTCCTCAAGACATTGACCAGAACCTAGAGCCACGCACTGAAGAGGGTTATTTGCCACTACGATCGGCATTCCTGTCTCATCGTGTATTCGCTTGTCAAGTCCGGTTAGCAGTGCGCCGCCACCAGTCAAAACGATACCCTGCTCCATAATGTCCGCAGCAAGTTCTGGAGGCGTGTTATCAAGAGTCACTTTTACGGCATCGACAATCGCTGAGATCGGCTCTTCAATTGCCTTTCGGATCTCCCGCGTCGAAACGAGGATTGTCTTTGGAAGACCAGTTATAAGGTCTCGCCCGCGTATTTCTGCTTCAAATTCTTCATCTAATTCGGTAGCCGAACCAAGCGCCATCTTCATCTCTTCAGCGGTACGCTCACCCAAAGCCAAAGAGTGCTCTTTCTTGATGTAAGAGATGATTGCTTCGTCGAGCTCGTCACCACCGATTCGAATCGACTTACTGGTAACGATTCCACCCAGTGAAATAACCGCGACTTCGGTGGTTCCACCGCCAATATCAACAACCATATTTCCAGTTGGTTCATGAATTGGCAGGCCAGCACCAATTGCTGCGGCCATTGGTTCTTCGATTATGTAGGCGGGCTTACGAGCACCTGCATACTCAGCAGCTTCCTGAACAGCACGTTGTTCGACTCCAGTAATACCAGAAGGAACACAGATCACCATTCGTGGCTTACCAAATTTACGGTTATGGACCTTATGGATAAAGTAACGCAACATCTTTTCGCAGATTTCGAAGTCCGCTATGACTCCATCTTTCAATGGCCGGATGGCCTGGATATTGCTTGGGGTTCGCCCAATCATCCTCTTAGCTTCAACTCCGACCGCGAGGGGTCGTCCATCCTTTGTATTTATCGCAACGACCGATGGTTCGTTGAGGACAATACCCTTACCACGAACGTACACGAGAGTGTTTGCCGTACCTAAATCGACCGCCATATCGCGACCGAATGCAATTCCAAATGCCATAGATTCCTCCGAATGAGGTTTGGAGTCAGACTTTGACAAGACTCACTGAAAACTTGTGCCAGACGATAAGATCAACAAAAGTGAATTCGCCACCTACTAAGCAATAAAGTCTAGTAGCGAACTCACTCTTGTCTCTACTTCAAATGCACTACCTGGAAGGGAAGAAGTTCGCTAATTCACGAGCGGCCGATTCTGCACTATCTGAACCGTGGACGAGGTTTGCTGAAATTGAATTTGCGAGATCGCCTCGAATAGTTCCTGGGGCTGCCGATGCTGGATTTGTCGAGCCCATAATCTTTCGGACTATTTCCCAAGTATTTTCTGGCCCAGTAACTTCGCAAACTACTACCGGCGAACGAGTAATAAATTCGATCAACTCACCAAAGAAACTCTTGCCCTCATGCTCGGCATAGTGAGCCTTCGCAGTTGCCTCATCGACCACCCTCATTTCGATGCGGGAAAACTTCAAACCTGTTATCTCAATACGACGAATGATCTCACCTACGAGACCTCGTTCGACGGCATCGGGCTTACACATAAAAAAAGTAGAGTTCATAGACCATACATCATAGGGGCGATGCGGTGATACGAGTTTAATTGACTCTGGCTAGATCAGTTTTCGAGGTAGTACCGAGCATCGGCTAGACCCCTAAATGAGCCGGTAACCGCAACAAATCCATCGCTACCCGCGAAAGCAACAGCCTCTTCAAGTGCAGCCGGGATATTTTCGGCAACCCCAAATTTATACCCCGAAAAACGAGCGATTTCGACCAACGTTTCGACCGATGTCGATGCCTCTAGGTTGGTCGTAGTTAGAACAAAGTAGTCAAATGCTTCGGACAAAACCTCTAAAATCTGAGCACTTTGCTTTTGCTCCAAAGTGGATATCACGGCCACATATCGAGCAAAACCGCCAAAGTCTTCTTTTACAACGCTAGTTAGCGCTTCGACGGCCTCACGATTGTGTGCCCCATCGAGAACTACGACTGGCTCTTTAGAGGCAACCTCGATTCGTCCGGGCATGTAAAAACTAGAACATGCCTCATTGACTACCTCTGGACTAACTGATTTGCGCTCCAACTCCTCAACGGCTGATACTGCAATAACAGCGTTAACCGCCTGATGAAGGCCATATGCAGAAAGGAAGACATCCGAGAAATACGAACGCCGTGTCCTAAAGTCGATCACTTGGCCGCCAAGCGCCGCTGATCGGCCTTGCAATGAGATGTCAACTCCGAAACGAGACATTGAAGAAGATTTACGCATCTGAATCACTTCGAAGATTGGATCATCCACTAAGCCGACTATCGCTGCAGAGCCTTCCTTTATGATTCCAGACTTATCGCGCGCGACGTCGATCAGTGTCGGGCCAATCAACTCTAAATGATCATGGCCTACACTCGTTATAACGGCTACCTCGGCATCGAAGACGTTGGTGGCATCGAAGGTGCCGCCGATCCCGACTTCAATAACCGCAACTTCAACACCCTCGGCGAAAAAAGCGCTGTAGGCAATTGCTGTCAACGCTTCAAACCAAGTCAAACTTAGACCGAGGTGTTCGGCCATCTCCCGAACGAGCAGGGTCTCTGACGCAAAGACTTCATCATCCAAGGAAATACCATCGATGCTTATTCGCTCGCTGAAGGAATTAACGTGCGGCGACTTGAAGACTCCCACTCTTCTTCCAAGAAGCGTCAGAACCTTTGCGCAAAGTGTTGCAACCGACCCTTTCCCATTAGTACCGGTGATGTGGATCATCTCGAAGGTTGACTTATCGACCCCAAGGCCATTAAGCAACTCACCGACCTGCCAATTCGTCGGGTCGGTGTCAAATCTTCTAGATTTCTCGAAGTTGTTAAGCGAATTTAGCCAACCAATTGCATCGACGTAAGTCCACAAATTATCTCCTAATTGGCGTTGCTCTATGAAGCACGCCTGCTACGCGGGGGCTTTTCGTCAGATTCCGTCCTTGGTATCAAAGTTGGTGCCGCCTTTTTAGCTACAACAGATGAATCGACCACGCACTTTATAACATCCTTACGGGAAGGAATCTCATACATGACATCCAATAAGACTTCTTCCAAAATCGCACGAAGTCCTCGTGCTCCAGTACCCCTCAGTAGAGCGAGGTCGGCTATCGCCTGTAGACCATCTTCGGTAACTTCTAGTTCAACACCGTCCAATTCAAAAGTTCTCTTGAACTGCTTAACAAGTGCATTCTTAGGTTCGACCAAAATTTCAACTAAGGACTGACGATCTAAATTCGAAACCGCACCGATAATAGGAAGCCTCCCAATAAATTCGGGAATCAGTCCAAATTTCAAGAGGTCTTCAGGTAGCGCCTTTTGGAATATCTCTGACGAGTCTTCCACCTTATCGTCAGCTTCAGCTCGAAAACCGATCGTCTTTTTTCCTACCCGCGATTCAATGATGCGCTCGATTCCCGCAAATGCCCCGCCAACGATAAACAGAATATTCGTTGTGTCAATCTGAATAAACTCTTGATGCGGATGCTTTCTACCACCCTGAGGTGGCACTGAAGCAACCGTACCCTCAAGTATCTTCAAGAGAGCCTGTTGAACGCCTTCACCAGAGACGTCACGTGTAATTGAAGGGTTTTCAGCCTTCCTCGCAATCTTGTCGATCTCGTCGATGTAAATGATCCCCGTCTGGGCCTTTTTCACATCGAAGTCAGCCGCCTGAATCAGCTTAAGGAGAATGTTCTCAACGTCCTCGCCCACGTAGCCGGCTTCGGTCAAAGCAGTCGCATCAGCGATTGCGAAGGGGACATTGAGAAGTCTCGCCAGAGTCTGAGCCAAAAGAGTCTTACCACAACCGGTCGGTCCGAGTAGCAAAATATTCGACTTAGATAACTCCACCTCTTTGTCGAGTGTGGCTCCTTGCTGCACTCGCTTGTAGTGGTTGTAAACAGCGACTGAAAGTATCTTCTTGGCGCGCTGTTGGCCGACTACATATTCGTCCAGGAACGACGTTATCTGCTGAGGAGTAGGGAGCTTATCGAGCTGAAACTCTTCACGCTCCCCGTCATCCTCGCTAATTATGTCAGTGCAAAGGCGGATACATTCATCACATATGTACACGTTCGGCCCAGCAATAAGCTTCCGAACCTGCTTTTGCGACATACCGCAGAAACTGCATTTCACAATTTCTTGGCCCTCTCCGTACCTTGTCACTTACTCTCCTTCACCCAACATTTCCCTTATCGACGCTCTCGCCTTAAGGCGCGAGCACGAATTGGCGACTAGGGGCTTACTATCGACTTCTGCTCGATAAAGCTTCTCGAGGAGAGAACTTCATCGATAACGCCGTACTCCAGGGCACCTTGAGCATCAAGGATATAGTCCCTGTCGGTATCTGTAGCAATGCGAGAAACCTCTTGACCAGTATCAGCTGACAACATTTCGTTCAGCAAGTCTCGCATCCGAAGGATCTCTTTCGCTTGCAACTCGATATCAGTAGCCTGTCCACCCACGCCACCATAGGGCTGATGCAAGAGTACTCTTGCATGCGGCAGCGCATAGCGCTTTCCCTTTGTTCCTGCTGCTAGCAACACTGCTGCTGCCGAAGCGGCCTGACCAAAACAAAACGTTGAAACATCAGGACGTATGAACTTTATGGTGTCATAGATCGCAAACAGACCCGTGATATCGCCACCTGGTGAATTTATGTAGAGGTTGATGTCACGCTCTTGATCTTCATACTCGAGGAAAAGCAATTGAGCACAGATCAAATTTGCAACCGCGTCATCAATTGGAGTCCCTAGGATGATGATCCTTTCACGAAGCAATCGGGAGTAAAGATCGTACGCTCGCTCGCCTCTGCTCGATGACTCAACGACCGTAGGTACTAGGTAGTTAAACGCTTGCAAAGCGCCTCCTCGTTGTATATAAATTTCAATCTCTAATGATAACGCTTAATGCTCTAAAACTATTCTTCGGTCGATTCTGCCTCAACGATAACCGAATCATCGCCTTCTTCATCGTCGATCTCTACGTCGGCTGAGTCGATCTCACCGGTAACTTCTCCTCTTGAAAGCGCATTTCCCTTTGAGTCAACGAACGAAGCATGCTCAAACAACCAATCGATTGCGTTGCGCTTTGCGAGATTTGCCTTTACGGATACAAGCTGACCAGATGTCTTGAGACGCTCGAGCGCTTCCTCGACGGTTACTCCCCAAGAAGAGGCTATTGCATCTACTTCTTTATCAATCTGCTCTTGCGTCGCCTCTAATCCTTCAGCCGAGACTAGAGCTCTCAAAACTAGGTCTAGACGGCTCTCAATTATCGCTTCATTCGCAATTTGAGACGAGATCTGTTCAATGCTCGACCTCGTGAGTTCGAGGTACTTATTTAGCGACAGCCCCATAGCCTCAATTCGATGGCTGAGGTTATGAGAAATATTCTCGTACTCCATCTGAACCAAGCCTTCTGGAAGCACATTCAGCTCAGCAACTTCAGCAAGCTTGTTTGCTACTACCGATCTCCAGCCATTGCGAAGATTGCTGACGTGGAAGGACTCCAAATTGTCACTGATGTCTTTCCGCAGCTCGTCCAGAGTCTCAAATTCAGAGACATCGCTCGCAAATGCATCGTTCAATTCAGCCTTCACGAGCGCTTGATGACCCTTGATCGAACCAGTAACCGTAGACTTCTCATCACCGTCACCGGCAACTTCGAATTCGAAGGAGTCCGCTACTTTTTTGCCCAGCACTGCATCTTTCAGCCCAGCAAAAGGCTCTGATGCACCGATTCGATAGACGTAATCGGTGTACTCTCCCTCAGATTCTCCAGCGACTGTAAAGTCCAACGTAACAACTGAACCTTCGGCGATCTCGCCATCGGAGTCTTCGAGAGTTCCCAGAGCTTCACGTAAACGCTCGATTTGAGCCTCAACATCTTCGTCACTTGGGCTAGAGGATGGAAATTCGAAGGTTAGATCGCCATAGGCATCAAGACGCACATCTGGGCGAACCGTAACGGTAACCTCTATCTGAACGTCGCCCTCTTCCTCGCCCTTTAAAACTTTCAGTGATGGCGTCGCAATCGGTTCTACTTCATTCTCAACGATTGCCAAGTCGCCCCACCTAGGAGCGTTGTCATTGATGGCTTCAAGTCGAGCAAAACCGGTACCAAGTTTGGACTCCAAAACACGGCGAGGCGCCTTTCCAGGTCGAAACCCTGGGATTCGTGCTTGTCGTGCAACTTTGACATAAGCACGTTCTATATCGGCTGCAAGTTCCTCTTCCGCAACTTCAACGAGAAGTTTTACTTGTCCATTTTCTTTTTGATCGATTTTTGATTGCATACCCTATCCAAACTAGCAGCCAAAGTCGATCACGCTTCGCACCAATTTAGCGTCAAATGGCTCGATTTACTCATTGTCGCAACCGCCTGACCGATATATTCAACTCTTCATCGAACAAAAGCAACCTCGAACATCTATTAGAATAAGTAATGACTTACGTATCTTTTGCGATGTAATCCGAAACTACAGTTATACAAAGGCAGTAAAAATGACTTCAGAGGATATTCCCGAGATTAATCCACTTCAAGCGTACGAAGCAATCTCAAATGGAACACCTATCGTCGACGTACGTGAAGCTGATGAGTTTGATGCTGGACATATCGCAGATGCGATCTCATTGCCACTCTCTACTATTAGCGAATCCTACAGAGAAATGTCTCTACCAGAAACCTTGATTATCAACTGCAGATCTGGTGCAAGGTCCGCGCGGGCCACTGAATTTCTTCGAAGCATTGGCTACAACGCTTACAACCTTACAGGTGGCGTTATTGCATGGACCCACGCAGGCTTACCGATTGAAACATCCGACGGAAGACCTCCCGTAATTGCATGAAAACGGGAGAGAACAGTCGCTATTCGCCCAAATAGGCCTTCCGTATCGAATCGTCGTCTAGTAGTTCTTTGGCGTCAGCACTTCTCGTCACACTTCCGGTCTCCAGAACGTATGCTCGGTTCGAAATAGACAAGGCCTTGGTTGCATTTTGCTCCACGACCAAAATTGTCGTACCCTGTCGATTTATCTCCTGAATGATATCAAAGATCTGCGAGACCAACATCGGCGCCAACCCCATCGACGGTTCGTCGAGAAGGAGTAGCTCGGGGGAAGACATTAGTGCGCGTCCAATGGCAAGCATCTGTTGTTCGCCACCCGACATCGTGCCAGCGATCTGTTTTCTCCGCTCGTTCAAACGCGGAAACAGATCAAATACTCGGTCAAAATCCTCTTTTACCTTACCCGACTCACTCTTCTTGCGAGAGTAGGCTCCCATCTCAAGATTCTCAACGACAGTCATTCCCGGGAAGACACCCCTACCTTCTGGAGCTTGACAGAGGCCAAGGTGAACCCGTTTGTGTCCCACCATATTCGTAATATCCTCACCTTTGAAGGTGATTGAGCCCGAATGCACTTTTCTGAGGCCTGATATCGTCTTCAAAGTAGTGGTCTTTCCGGCTCCATTCGCGCCGATCAGGGAGACAATTTCGCCCGAATTCACCGATACACTTATCCCACGCAGGGCCTGTATCTTACCATAGAAGACTTCTAGGTCCTTAATTTCAAGAAGCTGCATCTTCGGCTCCTAGGTACGCCACAATAACCGCTGGATTTTCTCTTACCTCTTCTGGCAACCCATCAGCAATTTTTTTACCAAAGTCAAGGACAACAATTCGATCTGAGATCTTCATGACCAACCCCATGTCATGCTCGATCAATATCACGGAAACCCCGGAATCTCTAATCTTTAGGATTAGCCGTTGAAGGTCAACCTTCTCGGCAGGATTCATTCCAGCAGCAGGCTCATCCAAAAGAATAAGTTGAGGCTTAGTTGCAAGTGCCCTCGCTATCTCAAGACGCCTTTGATCGCCATATGATAGACCCGCAGCCTCTCGCCCTAACGGTGCATTCATCCCGACGAAACTAAGAGCATCGAGAGCGCTTTGCCTAGACGCCTCCTCTTCTCGGCGCTGGCGAGGTGTCTTGAACATCGCTCCGAAGACAGTCGACTTTGAGCCTGCGTCTCCACCTATCATCGCGTTTTCAAGGACAGTCATGTTAGGAAATAGCCGAATGTTTTGAAAAGTTCTCGCTAGCCCCAATCGAGTAATTTGATGCGGCTTTAATCCGGCCAAGGGACGACCCGCAAAACTAATATCACCCTCTGTAGGAGTGTACACACCTGTCACAGTATTAAAAACAGTGGTCTTTCCGGCGCCGTTAGGACCAATTACCGCAAGTATTTCCCCCACTTTAGCCTCAAAGCTAACTTGATTTACCGCGACCACGCCGCCAAATCTGACGAGGACCGAGTTCAATGACAGCAAAGTCGCACCCAAGGGTAGATCACCTTTTGACATCTACCTACTCCTTCTCATCTTCGTCATCTTCGAACTGACCACTTTGTATCTCCCCACCTAGCGGTTGTCCTCCGCCGATGCCGTGCGCAAATTCACTCGCTCGACGTCGCGCGGGAAGCAAGCCGCCGGGACGAAATATCATCATGATTACAAGCATTGCACCAAAGAACAAAATTCGGTAGTTTGCCAATCCTCGGAATCTTTCAGGGAGCCAAGCAACTAAAAATGCCCCCAGAATCACCCCTGCGCGATTCCCCGAACCACCAAGAACAACGCATACCAAAATCAAAACTGATAGCAGTAGCGGGTAGTTTTCAGGGGTAATTGCAATCACCTTTGCCGCGTAGACGACGCCTGAAAGGCCACCGACACTCGCACCAATTGCGAATGCCCATATCTTGAAGGTAAAGGTAGGAACACCCATGATCTCTGCCGCGTCTTCATCTTCTCGAAGTGCAACCCAACCACGGCCTACCCGTGAGTTTTCAAGCCTGATCGAAAAGAACAAAACTAGAGCGATCATTACTACTTCAAGGTAGTAGTAGGGACGTGGATCCAAAACTCCATAAGTTAGAAACGAGAGAGTACCAACAGATGGCGGGTGCGGGATTCCAGAGATTCCAGTTGGGCCACCCGTAACAGTTAGGTTGTTGACCACTCGTTGAATTATCTCACCGAATCCAAGCGTCACAATCGCCAAATAGTCGCCACGCAACCGCAATGTTGGAGCTCCCAAAATAACCCCTGATAGGGCGGCAGCTGCGATGCCTACCGGCAGGATCTCCCAGAAAGACCAGTTGTAGTTCACTCCAAGAACCGCCATGGTGTACCCACCAATAGCGAAGAAGGCGACATATCCAAGGTCAAGCATTCCCGCCAACCCGACCACTACGTTTAGGCCCAACGCAAGCAGTATATAGGAGCCGATCGGATAAAAGAGAATCGTTGGCCAATCCGACTGGGGCGCCATAATATTGCCAATAGATTGCGCCGGCAAAAGCATCGCGAGCGCAATCAAAACGACATACCCTAGAACGCGAAGCGGGAAGGGTAGGTTGCGCCACCGCAGTCGAAGGTTGTCATTCGCTTTTTGAATAGGGGCCTTAGCACTGCGATATCTATGTGTTATTCCTGATGTACTCATTGACATATCTACTCCAAAAACCTTATGCCTTGGCTCTTTGAAGTGATTCGCCAAGAATTCCTGTAGGACGGAAAAGAAGTACTAAAACCAGCACAGAGAATGATACGACGTCGACCCACTGAGCATGGAAAATAGCACCGCCAAAAGTCTCAACCAGCCCCAAGACGAAGCCTCCTAGCAAGGCACCTCGAATGTTACCGATACCCCCAAGAACCGCTGCCGTAAATCCCTTAATTCCGATAACGAAGCCGATATTGTACTGAGTTACCTCATAGAACATGCCATAGAGCATCGCGGCAACCCCCGCCATCGCTCCACCGAGCAGGAAGGTCAACGTTACGATGCGGTCGATGTTTACTCCCATGAGGACCGCCGTTGAAGAATCCTGTGCTACGGCTCTGATACCCCTTCCGAGGCGCGTACCGTTTACGAATCGGTCCAAGACAAACATCATCACAAGGGCGACAACTACAACCACGACCTTATCGAGTCGAATCTCACCCTCGCCAATGCGGAAAAGAACGGTTTTGTTCAATATCCGCGGAAATGGGATGAGGTCTCGCCCGTACCTGAGGGCATACACCTCTTGCAAGAAGAATGAAACACCGATGGCTGAAATCAAGTTTGCCAGTGACGACGAATTGCGCTTTCGCAGTGGCCGATACGCAATTCTCTCCACCAAAACAGCCGTGATCGACGAGCCAGCCATTGCAGCGATGGTAATGATCAAAAAGACACCGACTATCGCCAATCCCGTAGGAGTCTTAGTAATCCCAAGGGCATGCAAGGTAAAAAGACTCGCAAAGGTACCAACCATGAATACTTCAGAGTGCGCAAAATTAATCAGCCGGAGAACACCATAAACCAAGGTGTAACCAAGTGCCATTAGTGCATAAATCGCACCCGTAGTAATTCCATCAATAATTGACGGAGGGACCTGCACCAAAAAATTATGCAACTAACACCCCAACCTAATTTTCACTGCAACACGTTGCAAAGTGACCCTATCAAAAGATATAGGGTACCCAAGATCGACGAAGCCGAACTCACGTACCCTATTTTCGCTTTGCCTCTATTGAATTCCTTAGCCTACGAGAGAGCTAACGAGACCTAGAGAACTAAAGGTAGATGAAGATGCCTGTGCTTGGTAGACATATATGCCACCGCCTTGGATATCGCCATTAGACGAGAACTTAATCGTCTTAGTGATTCCGTTAAAGCTGTGCGACCCCAAGTAGGAATTGATGGCGGTTGAAGTTGTATTTCCAGCCTTTATAGCTGTGAGGATAACGTTCGCCGCATCATAACCCTCGGCACTGTAAGTGCCCGGAGCGGTGCTAAACATTGTCTGATATGCGCTGGTGAAAGCCTGCCCTGGCGCAGTAGTCGAAACGTCGCCGCAAGCACAAGTTGCATACGTGTTAGATACAGCTGCAGTTCCAGCAGTCGAGATCAACTTCGGGTCGAGCGAACCGTCATCAGATACGAATTGTCCAGTAAAGCCAGCGTCACGGAGCTGCTTGAGCAAACGACCAGCAGCATCGTAGTAACCACCGTAGAAGACGGAGGTTGCTCCCGAAGCCATAATTGCATTCACCGTTGAGGAATAGTCTGGCGCAGTCGGATCAACGGACTGGCTAGTTGCGACAGTAGCGCTCAGGGTAGGCAGGGTTGATCTTACGATGTCGGCAATGCCCTTACCATAGGCACTTGCATCATCGATAACGGCGACCTTGGTGGAGCCAAGCTTCTTGACGATGAACTGCGCCGCAGCTGGGCCCTGGGCATTATCGTTACCAACGATACGATGCCAGTACTTCCATCCCTTAGTTGCCAACGCTGGATTGGTCGCCGATGGTGTTACGTTTACAATTTGACCCTGCTCGAGAATAGGGTCTGCTACTAGCGACTCACCCGAGAAGGCAGGACCGACGAGTGCAACTAGCTTATCGGAGATTGCCTTTTGCGCAAGCTGAGGAGCCTGTGCAGGATCTCCCTGAGAGTCAAGATTCACCAAAGTTACCTTTACCTTGGCATTTTGGTTGTACTGCGAAACGGCCAGCTTCACGCCATTGTCAATGTTGATCCCAAGTTGAGCATTAGGGCCGGTAAGTGCGCCGAAAAACCCAATCGAAAGGCTCGCAGGCGCCGCAGTCGTTGCAGAACCTGAAGAAGACGTAGACGAAGAAGACGAGCCGCAAGCAGCTGCTATGAGACCGCTAACCGCGATAAACGATGGAAGAGCGACTTTTCTACTCTTGCCTTTGAACATTAACCACCCCTTGTAGATAAGCGTTACCCAAACGCTTCCCAAGACAATAGCACCCAGAACAGCGCTCTACTACGGCGGAGTTTAACGGAAAATGAACAAATTTACTGTAATTTCAAACAAAGGTGACATTGCATGAACTACAATCAGCTCCAAATGGAGCGGGTGACGGGGATCGAACCCGCACCACCAGCTTGGAAGGCTGGAGCTCTACCATTGAGCTACACCCGCACTAACAAAACCACTATAGCTCGCGCTAAAGTGGTCGGGGAGGGGGGATTTGAACCCCCGACCCCCTGGTCCCAAACCAGGTGCGCTGCCGCTGCGCCACTCCCCGAAAGGCATAATGATCTTAGTCGGTCAAATCCAATTTCCTATTTGTTTGCCGAACTAAATCTTTTGGCAAAGAATCGAATTATCAAAATCACAATGACTAGAGCGATTACGTAGCCAATGTACTTAACATACTTCGACAGAGTGACCCAATTAGACCCAACGACAAAGCCGATTCCCGTGAGAAGTATTGACCAAGGCAGTGCTCCAAGAAAGGTAAATACTCCGAATCGAACCGGCTCCATTTCGGCAACGCCAGCCGGAAGAGATATAAACGTTCGAACAACAGGGAGAAGTCGGCCAACTAAAACAGCCGCTTCACCTCGTTTTTCAAACCAACGCTCGGCTTTGGCAATATCCTCCTCTTTGATCCTTACGTAACGCCCAAAACGCAGGACAAGTGCGCGTCCGCCGGTTCTGCCAATTATCCAAGCTATGTAGCTTCCAAGGACATTGCCTAGCGTTCCAGCCAAAATCGCGAGTATGAAGTTCATCTTGTGTGTTGCCGCTAACGCACCCGCAAACGGCATAACTACTTCCGAAGGAATTGGGATAAGCGCCGATTCTGCGGTCATGAGAAGAAACACTGCGATTATTCCGCTCGTGGCGATAATATTCGTAAGGCCAGAAGTTGAAAGAAAATGAGTCACTCAAAAGACGCTACCATTTACCGTGCCAAGTCAAAGCGTCTTTAGATGGGCGACACTTAGCACCTCTTCAGAAAAGTGTTATTTGCGCGTAGGTATTATTTCGGAGTCACGTCGAAAAGATCAGAGAAAAGGTAAGTGTAAGTGAACACAGCTAATCAGGACAACCTATCAGTCATATCCTTTAACGGAGCAAAACTGAAGGTCTATAACTTTGGAGGATCAGGGCCCACTCTGATCGTCGCTCACGCCACTGGCTTCAATTCGCCTTCATATCGCCTTTTGGCAACCGAACTTGTAAAGGACTTTACCGTAATAGGGATCGACGCTGAAGGTCATGGCTTTTCAGACCTCACTCCCGATGGTAGTAACTGGTCCAACTATGCAAAACATATCGAATTTTTCATACGAGAACGGGGGTTACGCAGGATCTTCGGCTTCGGACACTCGTTCGGAGGAGCAGCGCTAATTCAAGCCGCCGCCAGCGACATTGATGCCTTCGAAAAGGTGGTCACCTACGAACCCGTAATCTTTCCTGGCCCACCATCAAGCGAGCCGAACTACGACAGCCCGATTACACAACTTACATTGAAAAGGCAATTCGAATTTGATAGCAAGGAGCAGGCATCTGCAAACTTCAAATCGAAGCCACCGATGAACAGTTTCGCCTCCGGAGTGGTCGAAGACTACGTAGATGGGGGAACCCACGCTACTAAATCTGGAACGGTAGAACTGAATTGTGATCGCAACTTCGAGGCATCAGTTTATGCGCATGCGCCAATGGCAGGAATAGAAGCGCTTCTTCCGAAGATCAAGTGCCAAGTCGCAATCCTTTTCGGTGAAAAGAGCAAAGACTTCACCTACGACTTCTACGTCAATATTGTCAGCAAAGCTCAACAAGGGACCCTTAGAAGCATGGATTCGATCGGGCACTTTGGCCCCTTTGAAGATCCTGAACGAGTCGCTAAAGCAATCACTACGACAATATTTTCCGGTGATAACTCGGGACAAAATACTCGATTTTAAATTTTTCCAATCAAAATGGCTCTTAGCTGCCGAATTCCTTGCCAATTCATCTAATTTGTCGTTATGAAGGTTGCCATTTCGCCGGGGAATTCGCGCTAGCAGCGATTATCGTGCGTTATTTGATGACTTCATCACTTAGAAAATGAAACGAGAGGGCCAAGTGGATTCGGACTCCAATTCTTACCGCCGGGAATCTGTGGAGGAGCAACTCTCGCGTCTGCGAATAGTTCGAAAAGGCTACTCCCCAGATGAGGTTCGCGCTGCACTTCAGTCCCTGCACGCGTCGCAGATTCGTGCCAACGAAACTGTCGCCGAACTAAAGTCTAAAGTTGCAGAACTTTCTTCTAGACCACAAACGACTCCTGCCTCGGAATTAAATGAGGCGACTGTGGCAAAGATGCTTGGAGATCAAGCGGCATCGATCCTTTCGACTTCGGTTGCTGCGAGCCAAGCCATCAAGGAAAGAGCTGAACGCGAAAGCAAAGAGCTCATCGAAAACGCAAAGAAAATTCACGACGATGCAACCAATACTGCAAATGAATTAATTCAGTCAACGAACGAAAACGTAGCAGCGATCATAACTAGAGCTCAGAGCGACTCTAGGGCAATAATTGAGGCGGCAGAGGCTACTGCCGCCGAAAGACTTGCGGCTCAAGAGCAAACTGGTAAAGAAGTAATTGAAAGAGCTAACCAGTTTGCGACGGAGACCGTATCGAACGCACAGCGAAACGCAGAGAAAATCCTTCTCGAAGCTCAGCGAGAGTCGACTGCCATGATTTCATCTGCCCGCGAGACTCGAACAGAAATTCTCGCAGATCTTCGTATGCGAGCAGACGAAGTGAGAGGTCATATTGACACCCTAACGAGAACACGTGGATGGTTTCTTGAACTTCTTCAAGACGCACAACGACGGGTCTCAAATGTGGAATCTGCCCTAGCGGTATCGATAAATTCGAACCTTCATGCTCTCGAAAGTTCCGTAGAAGCCTTGAATCTCTCAACGATAGAGGCTCGTGGCTCAATGACCTCCGAGGTAGTCGCGACAAGAGAATTCGTGACGAGTCAAGAAGATGGCCGAGTGGAGTCCGAAGATCCTGACTTGGCAAGTGAGGGGGTCGCTCCTGCGGAAAATGAAAGCCCATATGAAGTTCTTGACGATGAAGAAGAGTCTAAAGTAGCAACAATTGAAGCCGAGGAGGCGTCAGTTGAGGTCGAGGAGGCGTCAGTTAGAGCTGTCGTTGAGCCTTCATCCGAAACAATGGACGGCGCCGAAACCGTTGAGGATGCAGTGAGTGATCCGGACAACGAAGTAGTAGCAAAACCTCGCGCAGTTAGGTCGCGGAGTAAGGTGGCTTCTGATAGTCCATCCGATCCTTCAAAGCCAAAGCCAGCGAGAACCGCGCCATCTGCAACGACCTCGCGACGGAGTCCCCGAACTTCGCGCACGCCCAAAGAAGAGACTCCCGAAAGCTAGCAAACGTAAGAATCTATTTTCGTAGATCGAAATAGCGACCGAAGCATCGGTCGCTATTTCGTTTCAAATACCTTGCATGTAGCCACAATACGCTTCATTGGTTGTACCCTTTAATACAAAGTAAATTGCGTATAAAGAGTTCGTGTGTTATGGGATTGCAAGTACCAGGGTCAATTACAGCTTCAAAGGTCAACTCATTCAAAGAGTGCGGATTGGCCTTTCGTCTTTCAGTTATTGAGAAGATCCCTCAACCTCCAACGGTTTGGACGATTCGCGGCACTCTAACCCACTTAGCTCTCGAAAGGTTCTACTTCAACTACAGTCCTGAAGAGAGAACTAGGGATTTGGCCGTTGAAATAGTCGATCAAGTCTGGAACGATCTCGATGAGGAACATGAGCTGGGTCGTCTCCTTTTCTGCGAAGATCCCATCTGTCAGCCTACAATACTTTTGAATGAGACAAAGCAACTTGTTCTTGCAGACTTCGAAGCTGAAGATCCTTCGTCTATAACTGCCATTGGAACAGAGCTTCGCCTGGAGACGCGACTGGGGGATACCGTTCTTAGGGGAGTGATAGACCGACTGGACCTAAACAGTGATGGTACTCTCACGGTTACTGACTACAAAACTGGAAGATTGCCCGATCGAGCACAGGAAAATGAGCGGCTGGCGGGAGTCATGTTCTACGCACTCCTGTGCGAAAAGGTACTAGGCATGCGACCCAAGTCTGTTCAACTTGTTTATCTTCGTGACGCGACATGCATCGTGACCGAACCAACGGACTCAATGATGAAGGGCCTTGAAAACCGCACTGAAGCGATATGGAAGGCGGTCTGCAACGCCTGCGCCAAGGAAGATTTTCGACCTAGACCTTCGAAGATATGCAAGTTCTGCGCATATCAAGAGTTGTGTCCGGCGCAGGGAGGTTCAATGGACCACCTCAACGAATTTAGAGAAGTACACGGAGTTCAATCCAAACGTAGCTGTTAGGCTCTTCGACCACAATGAAAATTCAGATCGATAAATACTTCGAACCATTTGACAAACAATTCGACAAGTACTTCGAACCGCTACGGAAGAACACTAGAGCCAATCACATCTTCTATGGTGCTTCTACGCTTGCCGACCACTCAATAATTTGGTTTATGTTCGCAGCAATTCGTGGTCTTCGTCGAGGCGGTACTCAATATGCGTCTAGGGCCTCAATTGCCTTACTCGCTGAGTCGTTCATAATTAACATCGGTGTCAAATCGCTGTTCATGAGGACTAGACCGAGCTGGGACGGAGATAGGCCCTTAGCGATCCGACAACCACTCACAAGTTCTTTTCCATCAGGCCACTCTTCTGCCGCAGCGACGGCCTTCATTCTCCTGAGTGACAACGATAAGTTCTGGCCCATCTATCTACTCATTGCGCTAATAGTTGCCCCATCAAGGGTTCATGTTCGGATGCACCACGCATCCGACGTGGTTGCGGGCACTGTAATAGGTACGCTCTTTGGCCTTATGGTCAAGAGGATTTTCCCCATCACACGTCAACGATAAGGGCTATAGGGAGTAACTAAATGACACTCGAAGTAACCGGGGGTGGTGTCATCTTCGCTGAATCCGGAGACGCAACCACCGTATGCATAATTCATAGGGGGGCCTATGATGACTGGACGCTTCCAAAAGGACATATTGATGCCGGTGAAACCTTCGAACAATGCGCCCTGCGGGAGGTATTCGAAGAGACCGGTTATCTTTGCGAAATCATTGATCCAGTCCCTTACATTTCTGAACGTCAATTAGCTAACGGCGCGACAAAGGTTACCCACTTCTTCGCGATGAGGGTAACTAGCGGTTCATTCGTCGCGAACGACGAATGCGACGCCATCGATTGGCTGGTTATCGAGGATGCTCTAAAAAAACTGACCTTCGAAAACGATAGAAGAGTTTTAAGTGCCTTATTTGCTACGTTTAGGAATATCAAGACTGACGGTAGCGATATCTAAGTCATGGATAACAAGAAGAGTTTCGCACTAAATTTCGATTACCGCTGCCCATTTGCACGCAACCTAAACGAACACTTCGTAAAGGCATTGAAAGACGGGGCCGAATACGATGTTGAATTCATCCCGTTCAACCTTTCGCAAGTTCACGTGGAAGAAGGAGAGCGTTCAATTTGGGACGATCCTTCCCGCGAGGTCGACTTGATAGCAAACGAAGTCGGATACATCGTCTCCAAACTCTACCCCGAAAAGTTTCTCGACGTTCACATCGGTCTTTTTGCATTAAGACACGAGGCGGGCAAGGGATTGAAGCGCTTTGAAGACATGGAAGAACTCTTGAACCAAAATGGAGTCGACGCCGTCAAGGTGAGAGAGGTTCTTGAATCGAAGATCTACAGAGATGAAACGCGAGAGATGCACAGGCACCAAAGCGAAGACTTAGATGTCTTTGGTGTGCCTACCTTATTTGATGACGAAAAAGCTGCCTTTGTTCGTATTCTGAGTCGGCCATCCGACGGAGAAGACTCAGTTGCCGTAATCGACAGAGTCGTAGATCACGTATTCACCCACTCTGAACTAAACGAGATTAAGCACACCCGCGTAGCACGCTAAATGACGAAGAAACCATAACTTCATTTTTTTCACCAAAGCCCTTTAGACTTTGGCTAAAGTTGGGCTTCTATGGAAATTGAAAACAAAAGTGTCCTAGTCACTGGCGCCGCTTCGGGGATAGGCAGAGCGCTGGCTCGAAGTGTTGCACTGCGAAACCCAAAGTCTTTAGTATTGGTCGATCTCAATCAAGCGGGACTTGAAGAGACGAAAGCCGCCCTAACTGAGGGCGGCTTTTCTCTGTCATTGGAGGTCTGCGACCTATCTAATGGCGATGCAATAAAAGTCCTTGCAGAAAAGGTACTGTCTGAAGTCGGTACAATAGACATACTTTTTGCAAATGCAGGAATATCTCGAACTGGCGATCTCGAAACATCCGAGGAGGACTGGAGTGACTCTTTCAACGTCAACGTCATGTCACAAGTCCGTCTAGCTCGTTACTTCGTTCCAAAGATGATCGAATCAGGCGGAGGATACGTGGTAAATACCGCATCTGCCGCTGGCCTTCTGACGAGCCTCGGGGCGCTATCGTACGCTGTCACCAAGCATGGATCAGTAGCATTTTCCGAGTGGTTAGCCATCAACCATGCTAACGACAACATCCGTGTAAGTGTTCTCTGCCCAATGGGAGTACGTACCAATATGCTCTTTCCACCTAATGCAACACACTCGGACGAAGAGAACCTTGCTCATCGATCAGTAGTTGAGTCAGGAAATGTGAAGGATCCTGACGAAGTTTCAGAGTTGGTAATGGAAAAGATCGGAGCGGAGGAGTTTTTGATTCTCCCCCACTCCGAAGTTGCTGATTTTTATTCATTTCGCGCAAATGCAACGAGCAAATGGATCAAGTCGATGGCTAAGTATCAGCAATCGTTACTCGGCTAACGGAACAAGATTCCCTAACTCCAACCCATTTGAACGGTTGGCGCCGAACCGATCCCTTGATAGGCCAGACGATGGGCGCGCTGAATTCAAGTTATCGTGGCTGCCAGATTTGAACTGCGAAGTTACTTGGACTAGAACGTCGAGAACCGTCTCTAGTTCATTCGAGGCACTTGCCGCGGTAACTGCGCCTCTAGCAGTTTCTGCGGCAGCACGAGATACCTCCGGAACTGTCTCGGCGATCTCACCCGATCCCCGTGCTGCCTCTTGGGCAATTCTGCCAATCTCGTTCGTAGTAGCGCTCTGCTCCTCAACCGCGCTAGCAATCGCCGCCTCAAGGTCGTTTATGTGAGCAATCACCGAGGAGATCTCGGAAATCGCATCTACTGCTGCCCTGGTGTCTGATTGGATAGCTTCGATTTTACGTGCAATATCTTCGGTGGCGTGAGCTGTATCTTTCGCAAGTTCTTTCACCTCACTCGCAACGACCGCAAAGCCTTTGCCCGCCTCGCCTGCCCTAGCGGCCTCAATCGTTGCATTCAGCGCGAGGAGGTTCGTCTGTTCCGCGATCTGCGTAATCGTCTTGATGACCTCGCCGATTTCAAGCGATGAAAGTCCTAGTCGTTCCACCGTAGTAGAAGTAGATGAAGCGATCTTTACTGCGCCAGCTGCAACTTCGGCAGCCTGGCTAGCGTTTCGAGCAATCTCTTGAATAGATACTCTCATCTCCTCGGTAGCTGCAGAGACTGAGCCAACAGATGCCGTAACATTCTCCGTGAGGGTTGTTACGAGACCGGACTGCACTGAGGTCTGTTCGGCAGATGCACCGATCGCATTTGAAACATCTTTGAGCGTTGTCACCTGATCACTAATGGACGATACGGAGTTCGATACATTTTGCACAATCGCAGCGATCTTGTCACGAAAACGATTGAAGTACCTAGCAATCTCGCCGATTTCATCCTGTCGTGACTCATCTAGCGAGACTGAAAGGTCACCATCACCGCTCGAGAGACCTTGTAGGGTTGCCGATAGTTCGTGAAGTGGCTTCA
This sequence comes from Actinomycetes bacterium, assembly GCA_021841935.1. Taxonomy (GTDB): domain Bacteria; phylum Actinomycetota; class Acidimicrobiia; order Acidimicrobiales; family Acidimicrobiaceae; genus Acidithrix. The sequence goes on from JAKCDL010000003.1 coordinate 173,152, forward strand.
TAATTATCTTTCGGTATCCCACATAGAGTGCTGCGAGAAGGCCCGTTGTCAAAAGCGCCTGCACCAGCACTAAAAGAACGTTTAGCGACTGCTTTGACGACATTGCCGTTATTGCACTGTCCGAGATGCCAGTCGATATCTGGTCAGCTGAGACCATAGCGGGCATGATGTCATTTGAAGGGGCAAGGTTACCTATCGTTTGAATATATGCAGCCTTCGAGTAGTTTCCAGCGAGCGTCTCATGGTATACCTGCTGTGCAAAGAAGTTGTATCCGTTTAGATCACGTTGGATGCGATTCAGTTGCGTGGTAAGCGCTGGCGTCTTTGAAAGAGAAAGCGCTAAATGAAGCTCTGCGGTCAGGAGGTCTCTTGCTGCAAAGGCCTGCGAAAAGGTAGTAGTAACTAATGGTGTAGTTTTATGGGCCGTCACCGCGACGAGAGGTGCCATGTTCATCTGATCGTCGTAGTTGTAGAAGTCCCTTTGAAGCGCCAGAACATTGTGTGCAAGTTTCTGATTTACCGTTTTATAGGTATTTAAAGAGCGGGAGGTCGATGTAGATTCGAAAAGAACCAACATGCCCGCAATGAGGCTAAAGGCTACCACAAAGCCAAGCCCAGCTCTAACTTTTGAATCTATCGTCCCTGATAGCTTTTTTACAAATGACATCGCCAAACCCCGATAGTCCTTCTGCTAATATCCGATCTGAAAGTGTTGCCCCCGCAACGCTATCTCTTTCACCTTCGGCAATTGAAGTTAATGTCATAAGTGATTGTTGAAAAAAGAAAATAAATGCGCATAACAACTATCGCTCTCCAGTTAGAAAAGTCTCACATACTCCTCACTATTGCCCCTTCGAATAAGACGAAGATGGAAGCGAGATTTACTTGAAAACACATCGGAGGATCAGTTGAAAGTTTCAAATCCTATCAAAGCACTGATTGCCGCTGGAGGTGGCCTTGGGGCAATCCTCGCTCTACACCAAGCGCAGACGTCTTTCAACTCCACGAACACATCATCAACCAAAGTGGTAAACCCAGTCGAGGCACAGCAAAAAGAGGTCACAGCACTCCAAAGTGCAATAAATACGCTTACCAGCCAAGAAAAGCAGGTGCAAAGTCAACTCGCTCAAACGCAGAGTCAGTTGTCCCAGAAGCAAAGTGAGCTTCAAAGCGCAACCCAATCGGTTATCGATCAACAGAATCAGGCACGACAAGCAGCTGCTGCCGTAGCTGCAGCAGCTGCCAACTCCTTGCGTCAGTTAACTGCGCCTTCATCGCCGCCAGCTAGCCAAACCTTGGCCGCAACAAGCAGCGCTGTATCTTCAGCACCGGTCACACTCGCTCCCCAATCCCCCGCTGCGACTACACGGGCCTCAGTGGCCCACTCTTCGGGAGATGACTCAGGCGGCGGTGGAGACGACTAGGGCTGGATTTGAAAATTGGACGACAAATTAAAGAAGAAGCGAATAAATAAGGCGAAGACAACGGCTCGGCGAGTTGCTCCGATTGCCGTCTTAGTGCCCGGGATAGGTATTCTTACGAGCTATACCGTCAAATATGTATCGACTCCGAATCACCTTTATCCGCTGCTTCAAAGCGCAGATGCGAAGGCCAAAGCAAAGCAAGAGTACCAAACGGCACGCCAGATCGACCAAGTTGCACAATCTATCAACAAAAGCGCAACTTTACTTGCCGCTCTTTCGAGTCAAAGCGCGGCTAACCAAAGCAGCGTCAATTCGATAGATAACGGTATCAACAAGATAAGAAATACCCCGATACCAACACTGGGACCACTTGCAACGCCACCGAAGGCATCAAACTCGAACAGCTATTCAGCCCCAGCGGCAAGCGTCCAATCCTCTCAAGGTGGAAATAGTCAACAGAGTGCAGCGGCACCTACTGCTCAGAGCGCAGCTCCCGCACCGGTGGTGACTGCAGCACCTCCAATCCAGCTTCCCGCTGCTACGACCCGGCCAAGCCAGCTTGGATGACCAATGATCAACAAACCCTTCGCCTTTTCGCTAAGGAAAATGGGCACTTTATTCAACTTCACAATTCATAGTCAAAACTATGACCACGGTTGGAATACCGACATCGAAGCCCTTATCGAAAAATTAGAGCAGTCGTGGAGTAGGTTTAGGTTCGATTCCGAGCTATCAATATTAAACAAAACCGGTCACATCAGCGCACCAAGCGAAGAATTTCAAATGGCAATCAGCGCAACAATTGAGGCTTACGAAGAGACCGGAGGACTATTCGATCCACGAGTCCTGAACGCACTTGAAGTCCTTGGTTACGATGAATCTTTTGAAAAGATTCAATCCAAAGGCCCAAACAGTACAAGGACCCATGCCACCCCCACCTCACCCTTGCGCGACGAAATATTGATTACCGCCGATGGAATAACACTCCACTCCGAGCACCGAATCGACTTAGGCGGAATAGGAAAGTGCCTAGCCCTTGAGGAGATTTCATCACTGATTCTAAAGAAGGATCAAGAGTCGTCGTTCTTGATAGATGCCGGGGGTGATATTGTAAGCAGATCGTCGACGAACTTTCCATGTTGGTACATCGCAATTGAAGACCCGAATACAACCGAGCCACTCGGTTTCTGGATTCGTCTATCTAACGGATCTGTGGCTACATCGTCACCATCAATAAGGAGATGGAGGCGCGGGGGAACACTAAAGCACCACCTAATCGATCCCACGTCCATGGATAGTTCGAATTCGGACCTAGCTTCGGTCACCGTAGTTGGTGATATTGCCTCAAAGGGCGAAGTATGGTCAAAGTCCCTCTTTCTAATGGGTAAAGAAAGAGCAATTACGACCGCCGAAGCCGAAGGGATCTCGGCGGTCTTCATCGACCAAAAAAGCAACGTCTATACCTCTTCACCCTTTGCTAGGTACATCGAAGTAAGAGGTGATGGTGCTTCATCGGCAAACACCGCAGATCATTTTGACTTTTCTTCGCCCCTATCAAACTTTACATCTATCCACTTTGACCACTAAGACCGGAGGGAAAGTGGCAACCGAAATCAAAGATACAAGCAAATTTTCCGAGCTAAAAGCTACCGACCTTGGCCCTGATGCCCAAGAGCCGCCATCTGTTCTGATGGCGATAATGGTAGGCACCGCTTCGGTCATAGGAGGCTACTTCCTAGTCAATTGGCTTTCGCGCTCGAGCAAGCCTCAGATAGCACCATGGGTCATTTCAAGGGGCACAGGTATTGCGCTCGTTGTCGTATCTTCGCTACTTGTCATAGTCGGCCTTTGGATGGTGCACCCTAAGCGCAATAAAAGAAAGTCATTTCCTCATATCATCACCTTGAATAGCGCACACAAAACCCTGGCTGCGATTGGCGCAGTTCTTCTCTTTTTACATATTGCATCGATCATCGCTGACTCCTTTGCAAACGTTGGAGTCCTAGGAGCATTGATCCCATTTGAGAGTAGATTCAAACCGCTACCAGTTGCCCTAGGAACCATCTCACTCTACGCAATGGTTGCCATTGGACTAACCGCTTGGCTGAAGTTGCGCCTCGAAAAATTCAATTGGAAGACCATCCATCGTTTTGCCATCTTCGTCTACTTCGTAGTTATGGCCCATGGAATCACAGCTGGTTCAGATACTATCTTTCTCGGGGCACTATACCTAGTCTCGTTGGCAGTAGTTGCTGCGCTATCTGTAAGTCGTTACGTACTTGACCACTCCAAGAAAAACGACAAGAGGGATGCTAGCCTCGCAGAAAGGAAGCAGTCTCTTCCGGGGTAACGTCGATCATCGACTCGTTGTAAAGGCGCTCGAAGTAGGTGACGTCTGACCGATAATAAGGTGATGGATTTGAGCGGGCGACGATTCTCAAAAGGACATTTCCGCCAACTTCTTTTGCATCACCAGATCCGGTCATGGCAAAGTTGAAACTTTGGAGGTTCAACGAAACGTATCCTTTTATGACGAATGCTAGTGCACTAGCAAAGTCCGCAACTTGGGATTCATCCAGGTCGACGATATCGCCTTGATTCCTCGAGACGAGCCATACTTCGCGAAATCCGACCGGGGCGAATGGAGTGATGATCGAAACGGAACCCCATTGACCAACGTAGCGAACCTTTAAGTCGCTTTCGGCCTCGACTAAAGCTTCGAGTATCCCTCTTCCGGTCTCGGCCTTGAATTGAGCCATCTCATCTATCAGGCGCCCCTGAGAGGAAAGAGGCAGGTAATCGTGGGAGGACTGAATGTGAGGATGAACTAAAGAGCTACCGGACGGGGGGAGATAATTAGCGTTGATCGATGAAAATTTTGCATCAGGATCAAAGGATCGAACCGCTTTTGCGTGGTCTACCATTCCACCTAGAAGGTCACCTATCAACTCCGCATCCATATCCTTCATATCAACGAAGTGCTTTGTTCGGTCGTAAATTCCCACAGCAGAATACGTTGAGTAACTCAAGATATTTGGCACTACGATCGAACGACCTCTAACTATCTTTCCCTCGGTCACCATATCTTGGGGAAACGGATAAGTTACAATGTCGATTTTGTCTGGACAAAATGGACAAAATCCTGGCGCAGTGGTAACCGGTGTAAGGTCAACGTCCTCCTCTGGCTGCAGCTTTGAACCAAGAACAAATCTGGTTTGGCCTCCAAAAATTGGACATCTTCTCACGACAAGAGGGACTTCATGAAACCTTCCGCCATCTGAAAGATTTGGGACCTTCCCAACGGTCTGCGCCTCAAAAAATCCAATTCCGCTTCTAGAAAATTCAGAGACTAAAAATCTTTCATCGGCGCTCAAGGTAATCCCCTCATCGTTCTTAACGATAACTTATTGGATCAACACTATCGCAATTACTATCGCCAGAGGCAAATGAATGCCTTGCTCAAATTTATCTTTTTACAATTTCAGTAAAACAGATGGCCATATCGCTCAAGCCGAAATAAATTTGAAGGTATGCCTTTAGGCCAAATAAAAGACGCATCGAAACTCAGAAGACTCGTAGACGCCGTCTTAGTCGTTGAACGCGACTTATCACTTCGTGTTGTACTTGAGACAATCGTAAAAGAGGCGGCCGCATTGGTTAATGCGCGCTACGGGGCCCTTGGCGTCATAGACCCTAGCGGAACTCACCTGGTGGACTTCATAGTAACTGGATTGACACCCGATGAGACTGCGGCGATTGGAGAGCTTCCAAAGGGACACGGCCTCCTGGGAACATTAATCTCTGATTCAAAGCCACTCATAATCGACTCAATTGAAAAAAGCTCGCTTAGATTCGGTTTCCCAGCAAACCATCCTCAAATGACAACCTTTTTGGGCGTTCCGATCACTGTCGGTGAACGAGTCTTTGGCAACCTTTATCTGACCGATAAATTATCAGGCGGTACATTCGACCACGAAGATCAAATTCTCGTCGACTATCTAGGTCGCGCAGCCGGAATTGCTATCGAGAATGCGCGCTTACACGCAACCGTAGCAGAATTTGCCCTTAAGGCGGATCGAGAGAGAATCGCAAGGGAACTACACGATGAGATAATTCAACGCCTCTTCGCCATCGGGCTTTCGCTGCAGGCTACGATGCGATCAATCGAGGAGGACTCTGTATTTGCTAGCGTCCAAAACGCCATCGACGATATCGACGAGGCAATCAAGAAGATTCGGGCGACGATCTTTGCCCTTGAAACATCTAAGAGTCGGATGCCGAGCTCCTTTAGATCATCTGTTATGTCACTTTTGAAAGAACTTCATCCCGTTCTTGGCTTTGAACCGTCAGTTTCATTTACGGGACCGATCGATACTCTAGTCGGTAACAAAATTGCCACAAATGGACTCTCTGTTATTCGGGAGGCAATCTCAAATGTCGCAAAGCACGCTAGAGCATCCAAAGTTGACATCTCAATCGAGGCAGCTAGCTCCCTTACAATCATCGTGGATGACAACGGCGTTGGATACCACCCCAGCAACAGTGAAAGCTCAAAGGGCGTAAAGAATCTTTCGCAAAGGGCAAGCGACCTCGGTGGCACTGTGGAGATTGGCAAATCCTCAAAACTGAGAGGGACGAGAATAGTCTTTAGCGTGCCTCTGAACAGGTAGATCAACCGAATTTGATTCAGCCAAAGATACAATTTATTCAGGAAATATCGCTCATCCCTAAGGCGAACTTTTGACCCAACTTCACTCCCTATGTAACCGTGACACATCATTTGACATAAGTGCCGGCCTTGATCTTCTTCGCCTACCGCCACGCTTCGGGGGAACATCATTCGAAACGTATGTGCCGAATGGGCAATTTCCTTCACAGCAGAGTGCGCTTCACCGGTCAATGGCCTTCGTCGACGCAATTAGAAGGCAAAAGGATGCATCTCCGATAAGACGCCTATTCGCAAATGGCAAAAACTCTAGCAGTCGTGGCATCTACTTAGATGGTGGCTTTGGCGTTGGAAAGAGCCACCTCTTAAGTTCGATCTACGAGCAAGCTCCCGAACCGAAGGCCTTTTCCAGCTTTATCGACCTCGTCAACGTTGTAGGCGCCTTTGGCTTTGAACGAGCGTACCAAACCATAAAAGGACTCAATCTCATCTGTATCGATGAGTTCGAACTTGACGATCCGGCAGAGACCGTATTGATCGCCAATTTGTTAAATCGCGCCCGCAGCGACGGCCTTTTTATGGCGGCGACTTCAAATACTCTCCCCGAAAAACTAGGAGATGGCAGGTTTGCCGCTCAGGACTTTCTAAGGGAGATCCAAAGCCTTCGAGATGCATTCGAAGTTATAACCATCGATGGACCCGACTATCGAGCCACCAACTTTTCAAATCAAATCGATGTAGTGGACTCATCTACTCTCGCAAGTGCTGTTACCGCCAAAGGGGCCATCGCAGCAACTTTTGATCCTTTCCAAGCACTGCTTAGCCACCTATCGAAGGCCCATCCGATAATGTTCAAACGGATGATCGAGCCGTTCGACCTTGTGATTGCCAGCAATGGAGCAACGATCGACTCCATAAGTGCGGGGCTTAGGCTAGTAGTCTTCGTTGACCGATGCTACGAAAGCAGGACTCCATTCGTAGTTGGAGAAATCGCATTAGATGAGCTCTTTAGCGAACAGCTAATGACTAGCGGTTATAGGAAAAAATTTGGACGCGCCATTTCTCGACTCATCCAAATGAAATACGAGTTTGAATCGAAGTTAGATGACGGTGACTAACAACTCATCTCTAGACGAGATCGATAAAGAAGTTGCAGCCTCGCTCTTTGAAATTTACTCGACCTCCGAGAGGCAACTTTGGAGGAGCAACATGGTCTCCTCACTCAATGGTGCAATCACCTACGACGGCAAGTCAGCGCCAATCTCTAATTCCATCGACCGCTTAGCATTCAAGATACACAGGTCATTAGCCTCCGCAGTAGTGGTCGGTTCCAAAAACGTCGTTGCCGAGTCGTACTTCGCACCACTGAAGAGGCCCCTGCCCATTGACCAAAGTGGAAGAGCTCTTGAAAGATACCCTCACTTGGTCATAGTTACCAATGGCCAAACATCGTTTGCCAACTCCGCACTTTTGCGCGATTCAACTGATAGGTTCACCATCATTACATCAAAATCGGGGTTTGCCTCAGTTGATACCGAGCTAAGGTCCGCCAAGGTCGATGCAGATGTGATTATTCAAGGAGATACATCCGTGGATATGAACTCGGCTCGTTTGTACTTAGATGAAAGATTTCCAGGCTTAAAGGTCGTCGAAGGCGGACCCTCCATACTCACAAACATGCTTCGAGCAAAAGTTCTAGATCAGCTCGCGCTTAGCGTTACGCCGAAAATTGTGCCAACAACCTTTCCATTTATAGGTAACAATGAAACATCTATCTGTAATCTGACGTTATATAGACACCTCGTTATCGCAGATACCCTGCTGCTTGTATATCGAATACTCTAGGACACTAAGCCATGGCATTGATAAAAATCTCGAGGCGAAAGAAGCCGATTCCACGCGATGAAGTAGTATCGCGAATTCACTCCTTTATAGAGAGACAAAACGAAAAACCAACCTTCAGCGAGGAGTCCCTAACCATATCTTGGCAGGATGGTCTCAGCCTTGAAGAGTTCTACGACGAAGTGCTCGAAGGCACCAATTGGGAGCTTCGGGCTAAGGATGCAAATTCAACCAAAGAGTTCGAAGATGGCGTTGTATTTGCGGCACGTACCCTTTCTACATTCGCACGAGCAATCGCAGTCGTAAGGTTTGCCGGAGCCAAATCCCGCCCGTTGAATTTACTTGACCCAAGTGACCATGACTTCTTTACATCCCTTCTACGCGAGGGCGTACATATAGGAAAATGGCAGATGGCCGAATTAATGGCAAAGTATCTAGTCGAGCTCACCGAGGAACCAAAGTCCGACGAGATGCTCGCGAATAAATTCACAGAGGTTGGATACGAAAGGCTATGGAACAGAGCCTTCTCCGAGATGACCTAGCGCAGTTGTCGATCTAGCTCAGTTGTCGATCTAGTGCAGTTGTCGATCTAGATCTGGAATTTACCTATTGCGACAGCCTCCGCGAGAGGATCTATCCCGAAAGGAAGAATTGCTAGCGCAGCAACGTTGACGCCGTTAGTTTGATACCGTTCAATGTGCCTTCTACACTCTTCGGTAGTGCCGCCAACTATGAGTTCATCGACCACCTCTTCGGGTATTGCCGCCACCGCCCCCTTGCGATCACCACTCGCCCAAAGAGTCCACATCTGCTCTAGCTTTTCACTACGACCAAGCCAAATGTGAAAATCTCGATAGACTCCAACGTTTAGATACGAAGCAATCAATCGCCGCCCTGCCTCAAGAAATCGTTCACGTTCGACATTCGGCGCAACGAATATTCTTGCTACAATCTCTTTTCCATCTCCAACTATTGGTACTACCCGCGATACATCATCTGCGGATAGCCAATTCAAAATAGCACCATCTCCCTCGCTTCCCGCAAGTTTCAGCATTCTCTCTCTTAGTGCTGCAAGGAGAATCTTTGGAGGCGAATCAGGTGGCGATGCTAACCTAAACCCGCTTATAGAAAACGTGTCAAAGTCGCGATCAACCTTTTTGCCGTCAAGAGCCTCTCGAAGGAATCGAAGAATGTCCCTGTTTCTTGAAAACGGCTTATCAAAATCTACAGCGTTCCACTTAGAAACTATAACATCGCTGCTCGATCCGATACCTATAGAAAATCTTCCAGGAGCTAACGCTGACAGAGCAGCGACAGACATAGCCAGAGTTGCTGGACCCCGAGTGAAAGCTGGAACGATAGCCGTTCCTAAATTGAGCGTTGGCTGCCACTCGTTTGCCAATATCAATGGCGTAAATGCGTCGTATTGAGCAACTTCGCTACTCCACACATCGCTATAACCGCTCTCTACGAGCGATTCAATCGCGCTCTTTTGTTGCCCTAAGCCAAGAGTGTCAAAGGGAATTGTCATTCCTAAACGTCGTTCCACGAATTCGATGCTACATGGAACTAAGAGAGAAATTTGTCCAAATTGAACTTTAGTCAAGTGCAATAGAAGGAATAGGGACCATCGAACCATCGGATTGTATATAGGCAAGTGCCATTACAGAGGCCGAAGAGGAGTGGGCCACAAATAGATCCGGGAATCCAGTTGAGTTATCGGTTGGAAGAACCGAGAAGGAGTCGCTCCTCGTATTTAGAGAGACTCCCGCTACTGAATCTATTCCGGTATCAGTGGGAAGAGGATTCGCACCGTTTACAAAGAGCTTTGAGATAAGTGCAGTTGAATTCTTGCGCTTCGATTGATAATTCACTGCTACCTGCTTGTAGGAGGATGTAAATGGCGGCGTCGTAAGAACGGAAATCCAACTGGGCCAAAAAGTTCCTACTCCACTGACTAACGAAAAACCGAGGAGAGGACCAAGAGTGGAGCCCACCAACTCAACTGAGGACGCTATCTGCGAGTTAGACTTCACATCTAACGAAAAAAATGAGCCTACCGGAACGCCGGGTGCAGCCTTCAGCGGAACTGAAATCGTGCTGTATGCAGGAACTTGCTCTTTAAATGACGTCACAGTTCGCTTGGATTGTCTATTTGAAGAACTCAAGTCCGTTACATTGACCAAAACCGATGAATCCGAATTCGTTACATTGATCAGGTGGAGTATCGCACTTTGATTAGCAGTTTGAGTTAGCAGCGGGTATAGAGTCTGCGAAAAGGTCTCAGGCGAAGCAAGTATGAAGCTAGTACCAGTTGAATGGGTATCACTTCTCACCTCAACTCCTCCAGTTACTACCCGTCCGATCCGAGTAGATACAGTCGCACCAATGGTACTTACGCCTTGAAACCAATCGGAGATCTTCACCGACATACTTTGGTGCGCCGCGAGTACCACCGCCTGTAGAGGACCGGGCGCATTGGGACCGCTAGGTGTCATGAAAGTGACGTCCACTATCGCATCTGAGCCAAAGGGGTTGAAAACTTGAAGGTAGCCATCCGAATTCCCTTCGGTTGAGAAACCTTGCACAATCCAATTTGGCCCAGGACTTGGATGGCAAAAAGTCTCAGTGCTCCCGAAAGAACCAGACAATCTAGCCATCACTAGATCAGCCCCGCCTGTGAAAAATGCCGTAACTCCCGTTGGTCTATTAGGCTGCAACTTCTCCGTAACGCTCTGACTAGAGGCACTTGACAAGTTGAGACTTACAGTCGAAGGTGAGGCTCCGCTCCTGTAGCTTTCAACGGTAACACTCTGACGATACTTAGAACCGTTTATCAAATAAACGTCAACGCTATCACCCTTTAGGAGTCCACTCGGCGGAAGAGTGCAATACCACGTCGATGAGTCAGCTGCGACCGGAGAGACTGACAGCGATGGGACGAAGTTCGTCTTAGGAGCTTGTCGACCGCTAACGATATTAAATACGAAGGTGGAAAGAGCCAGCAAGAAGACTATCGCTGCCACGATTACTTCAGGGGTACGGCGCTTTAGAAAACTCAAAATAATTCTCCTGAACAGTTACCGGTCAACATAGATGACACCGTTAGCGCCTGACCTTTAATCTTTCCTGCTGGGTTCCCACAAATCCATCGTCACCGCCGACCTTATCTTCGATTCGTTCATCGCGTTGCAACATCAAAGAGACACGGATTCGGGTCACAATCCTTGAAACGACGAATCCACGCGCAACAACTAAGTCAAAGATTGCTAGCCATAGGAGAGTTTCGAATATCGCTAAAATTAACGATGGCAACTGGAGGGCACCACTAGGTTGGGGCGCTCTGGCTACGGCTCTACCTGTCACCGAATATCCATTTACAGTAGGATCAGTTAGAACTTGAACCAAATCTCGCTGCCTAGCAAGGGTGAGTGTTATCTTTGCGACCGCAGAGTTGAAGCCGCTCTGGGGATAGATCAGGTTGCCAATACCCGCCTCGGCTAAGTATGACCCAAGACGGGTGGTCTCATAGAGTGAAGCCCTCGTAATTCCCCCGGCAACGTTCGAATAGACCCCCTGAGAGATGGGAGTATAGATATTTTCGTATGACAACGTTGCGCCGTGAGTAACGGCAAAAGCTACGTTGTTATCAAACCACCAGCTACCGGCCGGCAACGAACTTGGGGACCCAATCCATAGCAAATTAGACGAGTTGAACGAGGTCTCACTGATGAATGAGAGCGTGTTGGAGTAGCTCGTTGAGGGCATTCCTAATCTTCCAGCCGAGATAGGAGCCCCAACGCCGAAGGAAGAAATAACCAGTATCAAGATTGCCACGGCTCCGCTAATTTGGCGAATGCCAAAGGATTGTTGAGGAAGGTCTCGATAGAGGCTATCTACCGAATTAGCCAATGAATAAGCGACGAAAGTTGCAACAAAGGGAGCAAAGACCGTTAGGGGAATTGGATCGCTCCCTAACGCGCCTCCATTCGAGGCAAACCCGAATATTAGGAAGATAAAAGTAGCGATAGTTGCCGCAATCGCGCGTTCGAAACGTATGAATCGCGTAGTAACCAGTCCAAGGGGTACGACTAACAAAAGAAGCGGGGAGAAAGAGTTGAGAGCGCTTCCACTCGAGACGCCGAAGGATAAGAAGTTGAGTCCCGATAGCCCACTTGAAGGGGAGGCTCCAAAGAGTGACGCTATAGTTGCACCGCCACTTAGGTAACCCAAGAACCAAGTTAAATTCAAGAGAAGCGCAGAAAAAAGAATGGCGCCTAAGAAGTACGTAAGACTTCCGATTGAACGAGCGCTATGGTGACGCGCAAATGCTATGAGAATTAACGACAAAAAGAAGATGCCAGCGACAAAGATAAAATCCGGCGCAACAGAGGTAGCAAGCGCGCATATCAGTGCTCCCCTGAATAACTCCTTTGGCCTTAGCTTCTCCACTTTACCAAGTTGTTCGAGTGCATCAAATGATATACCTACCAAAAATGGCGCAAATGCGTAAGTTACAAGTCCGAACAATGAACCGCTTGAGACCACAGAGACCAAAACGCCGGAGGCAAAGTAGGCAACCATGGCGATGGTCGAAGAGAGTGGATTCTTGAACTTAGCTCCTAGCCGGTATGCTCCCAAAAGGCCAAGAACTACAAGTCCGACTATGAAGAGGTGGTAAAAGAGGGCTGTACCCCCAAAGAATAGAGAGCCAATTGCGCCGATCCAAAGATATCCCGCAGGGACCGAGGTCGGCACTGAAGTAACTCCCGATAAGTTACCCGCAAAAAAGTCAGAAAGCAACGATGATCCGTGGGGAAACGTATTGAACTGGCCGAAGTATGGTATCGACGAAAATAGAAGATGACGCGACGCAACCAAAAGATAAATTGCTACCGTCAACTGTATCGCGCGAGCAAGTCGACGTTGAACATATCGCGTTGCGAGCGAAGTAGGATCTTGCTCTTCATTTTCAAGGGCCGCCTTGTCTAAAAGTGCCATGCCCTCGGCTCGCTTAGATCGTTCAACCTCATACCTGAGCTGAGCTCGAACGTTTCTCTGATGCGCAAAGAAGGCGGCGACTCGCGATGAACCCCTTGAAAACTTCCCTTTTAGATCCCGGAACTCCATTATCCGGGATTGAATCCCACTCTCCCATCGATTGTTTTGAGAGTTACGCGAAAATAGACCATCAAGGAGCGCCCTTAGGATCGCCCTTGTCGTCCTCAACCTTCCGGTAACAGCAAAGAAAGATGCCTCAAGTAAAGCTATGACCGCAAGTTGCAACTTCGAAATTCGACGAGGCCACCCCGAGAAGTTGGCATTTATTGCTCGGAGCTGATTTATTCGAACGTAATAAGAACGTTCGGCCCTCCTCAGTCGTCTCCGAATTGGGCGATATTTCGAATGAACATACTCGGGATCTACTCCATTTGCGAGTACTCCCATATGCTTTACTCGCGCGTAGGAAGAAGCTACGATCCTCGCCCCTGCTAATTGAGCCCTCAACGATATCTCTACATCTTCGCCGAAGAGAAAAATCTCCGAGTCGAGGCCGTCGAGTGCCCTAAATAGATCAAAGCGAATCATCATCGCTGCACCTGGCGCAGCGAAGACTTCGTCCACTATTGCATATTGATCTTGATCAACGTCGCCAACGTCGATACGACTTCTAATAGCTGCGGTTCTGTCGACATCGATGCCAAGGGATATTACGCGTTCTGGGTAGCGCCAGGAGACAATCTTTGGCGTCACTATCCCAGCATTAGTTCTAAGTGCATCTTCAACCATGACCGAGACCGCATCAGGGGCAAACTCAACGTCATCATGACAGGGAAGAATGAAATCTGCAGCAGCAATAGATGCAATCGCATCGTTTACTGCAGCGCTGAATCCAACGTTCTTATCGTTTCTGACCAAGAGCGCATTGGGTGCGACGTTAGCTACACGTGGAGAAAGTGAAACCTTGGAGCCATTGTCGACGATCATCAAGGATAGGTTGGGGTAGTCAGATGCCAATATTGACACAACTGACTCCTCAAACCAATCACCTGGATCGTTGGCAACTAGAACTACTACTACTAATGGTGCAATCGCCATATCGAAGTAATAAGGCTAGCCCGATTTGCATTCAAACCAACTACGCGACACTTTCAAAGTAGCCATACACCATTTATGCCTTCACCTTGAGCTAGTCTTGTTTTGAGGTAACCGCTAACAATTATTTAGCTTCAAGGAGAGTGGCTAACGATGGCTAAGAGTGCTTCTGATGAAGTAAAAGACCTAATTTACACAGGTGTTGGCTTTGCCTTGCTCAGCTTTCAAAAAGCGATGGTTGTCAGGAACGATGTCGAACGCGAAGCTAAGAAAATCCTAGGTCTTCTCTCCAATAAGAGATGACCTCACGCAAGGTAGTTTCTAGTGTGTAGCTAGGTTCAAATCCTAGCTCACTTCGAATTCTTGCTGAGTCACCGACGATTCGCATAACTTCTACAGGTCGCATTAGAGACGGATCAGTCTTAGTCTTTACCATTCCTCCGTCGATTTCAATAAGCATCTGAACCACTTCATCGATCCTCTTACCAATACCAGAGGATATGTTGTAGGTGTCAAACGACGTTTCCCCAACTGCTATGAGGCGGTAGGCTCGAACCACATCTCTTACATCTAAAAAGTCGCGTGTTGCCCCCAAATTGCCGACAAGAATTTCGTCTTCGCCCTTCAATCGAGCTTCGCAGATTCTCTTAGCTACAGCTGAAACAAGAAAATTTGCCGATTGGTTAGGGCCAATGTGGTTAAAGGGTCTTGCAATCACACAATTCAAACCGAATGCTCTCCCATATTGAAGCACATAAGTCTCAGCTGCAGCCTTAGAAGAGGCATAGGGCGAAAGCGGTCGAGGAGAAGTTGCCTCGTCAATTGAGTCAAGATGAGATTGGTTACCGTATACTTCAGATGAAGAGACGTACACGATTTTTATGTCACGATCGACCGACTCTACAGAACGCAGCAAGTTCAATGTTCCGCCGACGTTCACGTTCAGGTAAGCAAGAGGATCATTCCAACTCGTTCCAACATGACTTAAAGCTGCAAGATGAAATATAACTTTTGCTTCCTTAGTCCTGGTTGCAAAATCATCGACTGCACCTTTCACAGCATCAAAATTAGTGATGTCAATAGCTGCATCAAGGACAGTGGAAGAGATTCCATTTTCCTGGAGTTCTTTCACGAGATATGGACCAACAAAGCCCGACGCGCCGGTAACCATTGCCCGCATACTGTAACCTAACCCTCCAGAACCTTCTTGTAGAATGTAAGGTGCGCTTCGCCACTTCGTTCCCAAGTGAAGAAGTGCGACCTCTCAACTCCTAAGGCTTTAAATCTTTCCCTATCAAATCCGCGATCACCTATTGAACCCATGGCATCGGCAATCTCATCGACGCTTCTTGGATCCACCAAGACCACTCCTTCAACCGCGTACTCCTCCATTGCTGAACCTTTTGACGTAATCAAAGGTGATCCGTATGCGAGGGCCTCAAGTCCTGGAAGTCCAAAGCCCTCTTCCAGAGAGGGGTAAAGCGTACAAATAGCGTCTCTGTAGAGCGACGCGAGTGTCTCATCGTCCACAAAACCAAGAATCCTTATCTTGGAGTCCCTTTCAGAGTTGTCAAAACGACTTAGAAACTCCGCCATATTCCAACCCTTGAGGCCAACAATTACCAGGAAGTGTTTTGATTTTGATTTTAGATAACCTTCAACAATCCTTTCAAGGTTCTTCCTTGGTTCAATTGTTCCACAATAGAGAAAATATCCAGCTTCTACTGCATCAGAACCAACTACTGAATCAAGGTCAATATCGGCAGGTGGAACTATCGTTCTAACGCCGTGGGGAATCACTTGATAAGGCTGATTTTGATCAAATAATTCCCTAAAGCGTCTCTCCACAAAATGAGAAGGAAAAATCAATCCGTCTGCATGCCTAGCCGCATAATTGATCTCCCGTGTAAAAAAAGCTACCTTCGACCTTTCATGCCACTCAGGGTGATCAATCAAAGTCGTATCGTGAATAGTAACAACGACCTTCCCATGAAATCCTCTTGGCATCGTATAGTGAATACCGTGATGGAGCGAGAAACCTTTCAGGTTCAAAACCCGTCCAAGTTGGATTTTCTCGTATATGAGTCTCGCAACCCTATTTTGAGGGATCAACTCTAGGGCATTAGTTCTAGTCATCGAACTAATACGTTTAGAGTCTCCCCTAGCAACCAGAGATGTAATTTCAAAACCATATTGATCTGCTAGCTTCTGTGCCGCTGCCAAGAATTCAATGCCGTACCTACCCGCGCCTGTGATTGCCTGGGGGACTGCAGATAAATCGACCGATAGGCAATGTTTCACTTTCGTAGACCCGTCACTACCTCAACCAAACGTTGTCCAGAGTATCTCCAGGTCAGTTCATTTGACCGCAGTAAACCCTCACGAACCAGGCGGGATCTAGTTGATTCATTCGTCAATACTTTGACTATCCCATCTGAAATCGAATCGACATCATAGGGATCAACTATCGTTGCAACCTGCTCGTCGGTAGAGGGAATCTTGGAAGCCACGACGGGTAATGCAGCTGCCATAGCTTCAAGAGGCGGCAGCCCGAATCCTTCGAAAAGGGGCGCGTAAACCAGCAGAGACGCTCGTTGATAAAGAGCATTCAAAACTCGGTCGGTCACCTTCCCTACAAAAATGACTCCCTTTCGCTCCCCATCTTTATTCCCCCATCCATCGGGACCTACAACTACTACCGGGAACTCTCCTCCGAGAAGGGGACGGGCTTGATCAATCGCATCAAAAATTCTCTTGAGATTTTTTCGGGGCTCCAGTGTTCCTACAACAAGTAGAAATGGAGTACGCACATCAGATTCAGCTAAAAGTTGTTCGGCTCTTTCGAAATCAGGGTACGGGAGGTGATCTGATCCAGGGGACACTACGTGAACCTGGTCTTTATTGAAGCCAGCATCTATAAGATCAGTAGCCGATTCGTCAGAGAGAGTAATCACTTCTGATCCGCTCCTTTGGATCATACCAAGACGCTTTTCGTGCCATCGACGCCCACGTGAGGTAAAAACTTCTGGAACATGTCGGAATGCTAAGTCATAGATCGCGAATATAGATCGCTCAGCATTGCTCGAGATAGGCCCCGCCATGGAAAGCGAGAGCAAAGTTCCACCATCTACCTTTGCAAATGAAGGCGCAATATCCCACCACCTCGTAACATAACGATTGTTTCCCTTGGCGCTCCTAATCGGAATTCCAAATTCTAAAAACGGATCGTCGCCCGAGCCCGTCCATGTAGAACCGTAGATTTCAATCGATCGGATCGAGGAGGTGAGAGGGCCAGCGGCCGACTTCAATATCTCTCTCGTGTAGACACCAATCCCACCCGGAACTGCTGAATGGAGTTGCTCCGGCACTATAGTCAGCTTCGAAATGGTCAAATTGGTTTACCTTTGCTTAGGCCTACTTCTTATCGCACGCTTATACAGGTCAAGCATCGATGCGGCACTTTTATCCCAAGTGTAGCGGTCCGCCTGATTCTTTCCTTGGAGTAGGAGCTTCGACAGCCTATTGGTATCTTCGAATACATTCGTAATCCGAGATGCGAGGCCATCGACATCTCCAACCTCGAAGTAAAGTGCACCTTCGCCTAAAACTTCTGGAAGTGACCCTGCACGGGTCGAAATTACAGGCGTTTCCAATGCCATAGCCTCAATTGGAGGCAGACCAAAACCTTCATAGACCGAAGAGTACACGAAAACTTGCGAATTTCTAAGAAGGTAGTAGCGGGTTAGGTCATCGACATAACCAGTGAGAATAATTCGATTTCTAAAGCGAGATTCATCGACGGCTCGCATGAAACCATCACTTCCCCAACCTGATCCTCCAGCCACGACTAGGAGCAGATCCGGATACTCTGACGCGATCGCCTCATAACCCCTGAGAAGGGTGGAAAAGTCCTTTCGGGGCTCAACAGTCCCAAGGCCGAGAATGAAGGGGCGGGTATTAATTTTTCTGACGAGGTCATTGTCCAGATGGTCTAGATCATCGAGCAGTCCTTGATGCAAAACCGGGGCTCCATGGTGGATTGCTACGACCCTTTCCTGTGATACCTCAAAATTCTCCAAAACTTCATCAGCGACGAATTGCGAAGGAGTATGGACAAAAGCACCATCGCTGATGGCTTTTTGGATGAGCTTCGGGAACTCCAACGTTGCGGGAGCAGCAATATGAGGGAACTTTAATGGAGTTAAGTCATGGACAGTGACAACTCGAGCACCCGCACGAGTAGGCGGAACGACGAAATTTGTTCCATGGACAACTTCGAAGGCCTCGGTGAAGTTGTCCAAGGCTGGAAAATTCCATCGAGACCAAAGTTCATGAAGTGGACGCGCTGGCATTGCTTTTGATGGAGGAACCCTTATTCCACCCATGAACTCCGAGAGCCTATTTCGCCCCCTCCAGCTAACAGCGAAGGGAATTAGGTCAACGTCAGATCGAAAATTGAGGGCTTGTGCAAGATTGAGACAAAATTCTCCAACACCCGTGCGTCGTCCTAGCAGAGCTGTGGCCTCATAGGCAACTCTAACCACTCAACCCCCCCTCAACGTTCGATAAAGACACCATCAATACTAGGTCGAAGGCGTAAAAATCCCAAAGTTAGCCAATGGCATTTTCTCATTATGAACTTACCGAGATCGACTAACTTTGCATCTGAGTCACATTTAGATAAGGCAAAGAGGTCCCCTATGGTTAGCGGTACGAATAATCGATTCATTGAAATACGTGACTCACTTCGTCTTCCAATGATCGGATCGCCACTTTTCATCGTTTCAAACCCCAAGCTCGTAATTGCCCAAGGACAAGCGGGGATCGTTGGTGCATTTCCAGCACTGAACGCTCGACCAGCAAGCCAACTTGATGAGTGGCTATGCGAAATAGAAGAGGGCTTATCCAACCCACTCCATACCTATTCAACTCCGTATTTTGCACTCAATCAGATCGTACATCGCTCAAATAGCCGCCTCGAGGCTGACCTAGAAGTGATGGTCGAGCACAAAGTACCAATAGTGATTACCTCCCTTGGAGCGCGTGAGGATGTATTTGACGCGGTCCATTCATACGGAGGCATAGCACTGCACGACGTGATCGACGCGAATTTTGCCAAAAAGGCCCTTGACAAAGGGGCAGATGGCCTCATACTAGTCAGCGCCGGTGCAGGAGGCCATGCAGGATCACTCAACCCCTTTGCGCTTCTAAGCGAGGTAAGACGATTTTTTGAAGGACCGATTCTTCTCTCGGGTTCGATCTCGAATGGCTACTCGCTGCTTGGCGCGCTAGCCGCTGGTGCGGACATGGCATACGTTGGCTCTCCATTTATCGCGACTCACGAGGCTAACGCCGATGATCGATACAAGGAGATGATCGTTGCGTCAACAGCCAGTGATATCGTCTACACATCATTTTTCACCGGAGTGAAGGGAAATTACCTCAAAGGATCGATCGAATCTAGCGGTCTTGACCCAATGAACCTTGCAGAACGCGACCCCAACTCCATGAACTTTGGCGATAGTGGCAGCCAAGCAAAGGCGTGGAAGGATATCTGGGGCGCTGGCCAAGGTGTAGGTTCAATCGATAGCGTTACTAACGTTGCTAGCCTTGTTTCAAAGTTTGAAGTTGAATTTCAGATGGCTAAAGATCGTCTTTCTGGACTTACGGAAAGACCATAGAGCCAGCCGAAACAAAAATAGTGAGGAATTAAAAAAATTGATAACCGTCCTTTGCGGTGGTGTCGGAGCGGCAAAATTTCTCGAAGGTCTCGTCCATGCGAACCTCGGGGAAGAGATAGTAGCAATAGTCAACGTAGGTGACGATGAAGAGATGTACGGACTTCACATTTCACCCGATATCGATACGATCGTTTACACCCTGTCCGATCTCGTAGATCGCGAACGAGGGTGGGGGGTGAAGGGCGAGACATACCAAGCGCTAAATCGCCTCAAAGAACTCGGTGCTCCGGCGTGGTTCACGCTCGGAGATCGAGATATCGGCCTTCACCTCTTTCGAAGACATCTACTTGACGTCGGCCACACTCTTAGCGAAGCTACAGCCGAGATCGGCAAGAGTCACAATATCCCCCTTCGGATGTTACCCTCGACAAATCAAAGGCTGCGAACGATGATCCTCGCTCATGGAGAGACTGAGGAGCTCCTTTCATTCCAACGTTACTTCGTAGAGCGACGCCATCAACCAACGGTAAAGGGTATATTTTTCACGGGCTCTTCTGAGGCAAAAGCTGCCCCAGGTGTGCTCGACGCGATCGAGGCGTCACGAATAATCGTCATAGCTCCTTCAAACCCTCTACTGTCGATAGCACCGATCCTTGCTATCGACGAGATTGCAAAGGCAATGGCGGCGGCGAGGCACAAGACGATTGCAATTTCTCCGATCGTTGGCGGCCGTGCTATCAAGGGTCCCGCAGATCGAATCCTTGATTCCTTAGGCTATCCAGTTTCCCCTTTGGGGGCTGCGAAGATTCTTGCCCCCTTCATATCAATGATGGTCATCGATGATGTAGATACAAATCTATCTAGAGAGATAGAGGAGCTTGGGCTAGAGGTATTCATAACCAATACCATGATGGTAGACCTCGCCACAAAGGTCGAGCTCGCCAAATCAGTCACGAACGTATCGAAGGAACTCCAGTGATCTCTCTCATACCTATTTTGGGGCTTCCCGAATTTGAATATGGAATGAACATTGGAGACGAGATTGTCAAAAAGATTGACCTCATCACAAACGACGTCGTTGTCGTGACATCTAAAGTTGTCTCTAAAGTCGAAGGGCGGCTAGTCCCATCAAATTCAAGGGATGAGTTCGAAAAAAATGTCATAGCAGAGTCACGACGAATTCTACGACGTCGAGGTGAAATGATGATCGTGGAGACTAACCACGGCTTCGTTTGCGCAAATGCGGGCATCGACCAGTCAAATGTTCCATCAGGGCAGATAGCCCTACTTCCAAAAGATTCCGATCGTTCGGCCCGTAGAATTCGAGATCAAATACAAGCTATCTCAGGCACAAAAGTTGGGATTATAGTTAGCGATACCTTTGGGCGAGCATGGAGAAGGGGCGTAACGGACGTTGCGCTTGGAGTCGCCGGAGTCGCCGCCATCATCGACCTTAGGGGATCGCTCGACGCGAACAATCGTGAACTAAAGGTAACAGAAGTCGCAGTTGCAGACGAAATCGCATCTGCCGCAGAACTAGTCAAGGGCAAGGCGGCGAATGTAGCCGCTGTGTTAGTGCGAGGTGTTGACAGCTCATACTTTCGAGAGTCGTCGGTCGCTGAAGAGATCGTAAGAGTTCCCTCAGAAGATCTATTTCGATAATGAGCTGTAACCCTGCCTCTCTCGGAGGCGACGACTAACAAATTCAACTGGCCGACTGTTGTACCAATCAACCAACATAGAAATTCCATCACGAACGTCAATGATCGGCTTCCACCCCAACTGAGCTTTGGCACGTTCAATCGAAAGTGCATTCCTTTGAATTTCACCCAATCGTCGAGGCATCATTCTCGGCCCCAAAGTTGAACCCGTTGCTCTGGCTATCATCTCAAAAAGAGCATTGATCTGGGTTTCTACCGAAGTACCAACATTTACCAACAGGCCACCAGCACTATCTATAGCCCTTATCATGGCATCGACAACATCCGTTACATAGACGTAGTCTCGAGTCGAAGTGCCATCGCCAAATACTTGACACGGTCGTCCAGCAAGAAGTCTTTCAGTAAATGTTGAAACAACTCCCGCTTCGCCCCTAAATCCCTGACGAGGACCATAGACATTAGCGAATACCAGTGCCGTATATTCGAGGTCGTATACGCTCCGGAAGATCTCCAAATAGTCGATAGCCGCGCGCTTAGAGGCCCCGTAAGGTGATATTGGCTTGAGTTGAGTGTTTTCATCAAGAGGTATTAGCTCCTGGGATGGATCACCATAGATTGCAGCGCTCGTTGCATAAATAACCTTGGTAGCTTCACCAGCTAAAGCCGCCTCCAAAACACGAATCGACCCAGCGACATTCACTGAAAGATCATCCGAAGGATTTGAAATCGATGCAGTTACGTCGGTCCTAGCAGCTAGATGAAAGATTGTCGAGGGACGTCTGCGCCTGGTCAACTCGATTAACGATGGCGATCGAACGTCGAGCTGATGGATAAAGATACGGCCTTGATAATTTTGACGGGCACTACTCAGGTTGAGAAGGGATCCACTGCTCAAGTCGTCAATCACATCCACTACATAACCAAGCTCAAGGAGTCGATCTACGAGGTGCGATCCTATGAAACCAGCACCTCCGGTTACCATTACACGTGGATCACTCAATTGGGAATCTTCTGCCCCGAAAGTCGCTCTCCACTGCTCAGATCGCAGCCAGATGCCAAGACAGACCGCTCTTCAACTATGGCTTCGCTCGGCACTTCAACCTCACAACCGATTATCGACTCTGAAACGCGAGCGAACCTAGCTATGATCGCTTCATCCATAATGATCGAATGTTCAACTTGTGCGCCCCGTTCCACCACAACACCGTCACCAATAACGGAGCGACTGACAGTTGCCTCAGGAGATACCCTCGCACTCTTTGAAATTAGAGAGTCTCCAACGACGGCATAGCCATCTGGGATCTCTCCAACGAGTTCATCACGCAAAAATAAGTCTCTCACCATTCGCAAACGAAAGTCTTGGGAGACCTTAAAGAAATTCTCGATAGTTCCAGCATCCACCCAATAACCATCAAAGTGCTCGGCAAAGAGTTCACCAGAAGCGACAAGGTGTGGAAAGACTACCCTTTCGATAGACACCCTTTGGCCAACTTTAACCGAATCAAGTGCCTCTGGTTCAAGCACGTAGATTCCCGCATTTATATAGTTTGTTGGCGCCTCTTCCCTCTTGGGTTTTTCTATGAACGCGAGAACCCGTCCTTCTTCATCCGTCGGAACTACTCCAAAGGCTGATGGGTCGTCGACTGGCACAAGAGCTATGGTCGCCTTGCCTTTATTTCGCAGGTGCGAATCGAGAAGGCGACGAATGTCGAAGTCGCAAATCACGTCTCCGTTTACTACCAAAAAAGTAGAGTCAATTTCACCTTCAGCTGCGGCAAATTTAATGGCTCCAGCGGTATCAAGAGGCTCGCTCTCGACAGCATAACGAACAGGCACACCAGCTACTTTACCATTTGGAAATGCAGCTAGAAAAACGTCGGGTCGATAACCGAGAGACAGGACCACCTCGGTTACACCGAAGCCCTTAAGTCGACGAACCACTCTTTCGAGCATTGTATCGCCGGCCACCGAGAGCATTTGCTTTGGAATTTGGTGGGTCAAGGGCCTAAGGCGAGTGCCAAAGCCTCCAACAAGTACGACTGCCTTCATTAGGGCACCTCCTTGCGAATCATGTGGCAAAACGCCAAGAGCCTACCTTTTGGATCCCTACAGCCTACCTCAAACGGTCGCATAATCCAATCCTAAAAATCATCCCGCTGCCGTGGTTGTCGGTCCAGCAGTTGCAACAGTTGTACTCGGAGCAAGCGTCGCAGTCGCGCCAGCTACAGTTGTCGTCGTAGAAAGAGCCTGCGTAGTAGGCAAGTTAACCAAAGCGGTCCTTGAGGAAGGCTGTGGAAGATTCACACCAGCAGGGACTAGGCCAACAGTAATTAGTTGTTGGTCAGAGAAACGAATAGCACCAGGGTTACCAGTAACTACATTTCCCTTAGCTACTAACGAAGACCAGGTTTCAACTTTGATCGTGGCTGGCTTTCCATTACAGGTAAGTCCATTGGTCAACGCGGCGTGGCCTGGATATGTCACCTTCGATCCAGAAATGTAGAGCCCTGGATAATCAAGGGCGAAATTTCCAAGGTTGGCATTCGAACCTTCAAAAAGCTTGGTCTTCGGGGAGACAACTATCAATCCATCACCGGTCGTGTAAAACGAGAGTTTTGAAGTGTTCTTTTGAGCTTTAAGATTCGGCAAGAAGGTGTTGCAGTCGTATACGCCAAATGCTACGTGCCAAGTCTGGCCAACCGTTGGGGCAGATGCAGCGCTTCCCGTTGGATTCAACCGCTCGTAGCGTGAATACCCAATGGAAAATGCTCCAAAAATAACAACCAGCGCAACGGCCGAATAAAAGAGAACTGGCGTCTCGCCTCTCCGTGTCCTAGAACCACCTGTGGCTGCAGCTCTAGCAACCCTTTTTCCAATTGACTGTTTAGCCATTATCTCCGGAACCCGCTTAACATAATTTAACCTCTATTACTTTAGACGCAAAACGGCAAATTGTTGACCTTGTGCTTCGCCCCAACTCACAGAGCGCTAGAAAGCCGTGACTAATGGACGAATTTACGTATCAAAATATTTGAAACACGAATAGAAAATCGCACAATGATACCGACCATTACGGCTGGAAGTAGTATTCGTCGAGAGCCCTTTAGGGTACGATTCGAATAGACCCACAGGGACCTGTGGTGAGCAAATGCTGTAAAGTATGGCCTCTGCTTTGACGAGAACCCCTGGAAGTGTATGGCGATTGAATCTTCGCAATATCCAATCTCATATCCCAATTCAAGGATTCGTCTACAAAGATCAACGTCCTCCATATACATGAAGTAGCCATGGTCAAAGCCGCCAACTTGGCGGTAGAGGTCAAGGGGCATCAAGATTGACGCTCCCGAGATCCAACGATCACTAAAAATCGACTTAGCTACATCAACTTTGTACCGCTTGGAAAAGGGATTACTTGGCCATATTTCTCCAAGTAACGAGTGCATTGCGGCGTTGAATAGCGATGGAAACGGCCTTACGGAGGGGTACCGCGACTTATCGGCGTTGATGATCTGAGGACCGATTGCACCTAGTTCATGAAGTTTTAGCTCTTCAACCAACCGGTCAACCGAACCAATTTCGTATTCGATATCGGGGTTCGATATCAATACAAACTCGCTATTCAATCGTCGCGCACCTAAATTACACGCCCTTCCATAACCCAGATTCGCATTCGCTTCAATTATCTCCACCCCGACGTCAGAGGTAGCACCCAAGAGAGATGTCCTCAAATTTTTGAGTGATGAATCCGTGCTTGCATTATCTACAACCACAATTTCAGAGACCGTTGAATTTAAAAGAAGAGAATTGACGCATTTCTCCAGGATGCCATCTCCATTGAAGTTTACAACCACAACTCCTACGGAGTTCGACACGCCGTTATCGTTACTCATCAACTTTCAAGCAAGGTCTTGACGAGTCCCGCAACGGAAACACGATAGTCGGGAAGTGGATCTAATTTTGTGAGTCGCAGCGCCATATTGTCTAGTACCGAGAACTTCGGACGCGGTGCCTTGCGAGATGAATCGAGTTGATCGGAGGAAATTTCCACAACCCGGTTTGGATCGGCACCGGCTTGCGCAAAGACGAATCTACATAGCTCAAACCACGAAAGCGAACCACTATTACACGCGTGGAAGATCCCACTTTGATCATTTCTGACAAGGTCGATAATTACCCTTATCAAGTCTGCTACCACGGTAGGAGATCCGAATTGATCGCCAACGAATCTCACTTCGCCCTCACCTTGAGCAAGGCGAATCATGGTCTTCAAGATATTCGACCCGTACTTTCCCATGACCCATGAGGTTCTTACTATCAGATCGGAGGGGCGCATCTCCAGTTCTCCGGCCAACTTACTCTTGCCGTATACGCTCATAGGGTTTGGCCTATCCCACTCTCGATATGGAGTATTTCCCTCTCCATCGAAGACGTAGTCCGTCGATATGTAGCACACCTTTGCGCCAACAGTCGAAGCAGCCTGAACTAGATTTCGCGTTCCAATTGCGTTTATCGAATATGCAAGGTCGACTTGATCTTCACAAAGATCCACAGCCGTCATCGCGGCCAAGTGAACTATCCAATGTGGTTCGAACTCCGAAACAGCAGTCAGTACTTGTTTCCTATCAGAGATGTCTAGGTTATGCAGGTCGGTAACGAAAAGATCTATTCCTAGATCCGGGTTCACCTCTATGAATTCAGTGAACTCAGTTCCAACCTGTCCCCTACCACCAGTAAGAAGTATCTTCATTATTTACCAGCGTCTTTGGTCCAAGAGGTTGAACCCTCCACTACCGGCGCCCTCTCTTTGAGGGGCTCCCACCACTGTCTATTTTCAACGTACCAATCAATTGTGTCGGCAATACCCTCTTCGAAGGTGATCTGGGGCTCCCAACCAAGTTCTCTCTTTATCTTCGAGGCATCAAGGAGGTACCTGCGGTCGTGGCTTGGTCTATCAGGAACGATCTCTTTGATTTGATCGTCTAAGCCTAAATGATCAATGACCAAATCAGCTATATCCATAATGCTTTTTTCTACCGATGTTCCTACGTGATAGGTTTCGCCACTTCGCCCCTGCTTCAAAACCAAATCGATCGCCTTAGCGTGATCGAGGGCGTGAATCCATTCTCTGCGATTTTGGGTCGAAGCGTACAGAGGGAGTTTCTTACCATCGAGAGCATTGGTTACGAAGAGAGGAATCACCTTTTCAGGAAATTGATAGCGACCGTAGTTATTGGCGCAATTGGTTATTGATATAGGGACTCCGTAAGTCAAATGGTAGGAGCGTACTACATGGTCTCCACCGGCCTTTGATGCGTTGTAGGGGGTGCGAGGTAGGTATGGGGATGACTCGGTGAAGCCATCTGGATCGTCCAAGTCCATATCACCGTATACTTCGCATGTAGAGACGTGATGGAATCTCTCTATCTTTGACTTACGCATCGCCTCCATCAGGCCTTGGGTACCCATGACGTTGGTCTGAAAGAAGCGCCCGGGATCAAGGATCGCTAACGAGTTGTGTGACTCGGCCGCAAAATTTACTACGTAGTCAATATGGTGATCGTTCAGGAGCTTTGCTACTTTGTCGGTATCTCCAATGTCACCTTGAACAAACTCCATGTTCCCCGTTATGTCGTCGAGAGTTTCCCGATTTCCGGCGTAGGTGAGCAAGTCATAGGCGATAACTTTGTCCTCTGGATAGTTCTCAATCCAGTACCTTACAAAGTTTGAACCTATAAACCCTGCTGCGCCAGTTACAAAAATATTCAATTCGACTCCGTAAATTAACTGCTCTAAAAGCTCTAGTAAATCTCGACTGTTGAGTTGTCACCAACGACCACTCGCGTTGACTTTGGAAGCGTTAGCCTCCGTCTTATCTGCGCATTTTTTCCAACGATCGAACCTTCGACTCGATCGATGGCTTCAATAGATGAACCCTCCAGAAGTATGGAGTTTGATACCTCAGTCGATACCACGCTACAATCATCACCAATTGCGGTGAATGGGCCGATAAATGAGTCGATCACCTTAGCGTTCTTACCGACAACCAAAGGTCCTCGTAATTTTGAGTTGACAATGGTAGCGCCCTCTTGAATCGAGACCTTGCCCTCTATTATTGACTCTGAGTCGACCGATCCCTTTATCGTGCTAGCTACATTCTCTAGCATTAGACGATTTCCTTCAAGGAGAGCCTCTGGTTGACCTAGGTCCTTCCAATAGCCAAGGGTCTCTCTTGAACCGACCTTCTTTCCACTCGTGATCAAATGCGCGATGGCATCGGTGATCTCAAGTTCTCCCCTCGCACTTGGTTCAATCGCATCGACCGCCTCGTGGATAGTCTTATCGAAGAAGTAGACACCGACCAAAGCAAGGTCACTAGGGGGAACCGTCGGCTTTTCAACGAGGTCTACGACGCGACCTTCGTCATCGAGAACCGCTACTCCAAAGCGATGAGGATCGGCTACTCGAGCTAAAAGTATCTCAGCAACCGTGCCGCTCTCCCTATCTCTGAAGGCATCTGCAAACTCGACGATACCGTCCTTTATCAGGTTGTCACCGAGATACATTACAAATGGATCATCGCCAAGAAAATCGCGAGCGATCTTAACGCAGTGAGCCAAACCAAGAGGCTTATCCTGAGGGATATACGTTACCTTTAGGCCAAAGGCCGATCCATCACCGATTGCAGCCATGACCTCGGCTCTGGTATCACCTACGATTATTCCAACTTCCCTCACTCCAGCATCCACCAGGGAATCTAGTGCATAAAAGAGAATTGGTCGATTCGCTATCGGTACCAATTGCTTGGCCGAAGTGTGGGTAATGGGTCGCAAGCGGCTTCCAGTGCCACCCGCAAGAATAAGACCTTTTAATGTGCTCATAGCGCTATAGATCCTAGACTCCTACAACCATCATGGCTTCTTCGAAGTTCATCTCTCGCAACTTCTGCAGCGAAAATTCGCTAAAGCTTCAATCCGAGTTCACGAGCGATGACCAATCTTTGGATCTCGCTCGTCCCCTCTCCAATCTCCAATATCTTCGCATCGCGATAGTGGCGAGCGATCGGGGAATCCTCAATAAATCCAGCACCACCTGTGACCTGAAGCGCAAGGCGAGTGGCGTCTACTGCTGCTTCAGACGAATAAGCCTTAGCGACTGCCGCCTCCTTTTTGAATGGGCGCCCAATATCTTTCAGCCAGGCAGCCCGATATACCATCGTACGAGCAACTTCAAGCTTGATGGCAATCTCAGAACACATAAACGAGACGCCCTGAAAACGAGAGATTGGCCCCCCAAATGCATTCCGATTATTCGCATGGTCAACTGCGATCTCGAGACAGGCACTTATTAGGCCACAGGCCAAGGCAGCAATTGCCACCCGACCATCGTCTAGTATCGAAAGAAATTGAGCAAAACCCCTTCCGGGCTGGCCAAGAAGGTTCTCTTTCTCCACAAAGACGTCAGACAACGAAAGGCCATGAGTATCCGAAGAGTGCCACCCCAACTTGTTGTACGGTGGCTCAACAGTCAAGCCCTCGGTTCCGCTTGGTACGAGAAAGGCGCTTATTCCCTCATCGCCTCTCGCCGTCACCGTTATAACAGAAGTTATCGGGGTTCCAGAGTTAGTTATATACGCCTTTGAACCGTTGATTAGATAGCCCATCTTTCGTTCGTCAAAGATGTAGCTTGATCGCGTAGCACCTGCATCAGAACCTCCATCGGGCTCAGTCAAGCCAAAGGCCCCAAGTGCAGATCCGGAACAAAGAGCGGGGAGCCACTTTAACCTTTGCTCTTCGGTGCCAAACTTGTAGATCGGATTAGCACCAAGCCCTACTCCAGCCGAGAGGGTAATTGCAATCGATGAGTCCACCTTTGCAAGCTCTTCTATTGCAAGACAAAGAGTAGTAAAGTCTCCCCCACCTCCGCCGTATGCTTCAGGGAAGGATACGCCAAAGGCTCCAAGCTCACCGAGTTTCCTAACCGCATCCACCGGAAAGTAGTGATCTCGATCCCATTTGGCAATGTTTGGGGCTATCTCTTGCGAGGCAAAGTCCGCGATCACTTGGCGAAACGACTCTTGCTCGTCTGAAAAGTCAAAGTTCATTGATCTATCTTCAATCTACAAAATCATCCAGTTGGCCACATTAAACCAACCCTTCACCTTTTACGGTACATCAAATATCTTCACTATTGCATCGTATAAAGGTGATGAACATCGGCAGAGTCGACCATGCGAATACACGATTCAATCTCAACCATAAGTTCGCCCCTCTCGGTGATATCTAGGGCGTTACCCGTCAGGGATTCACCATCTACAAAATCGACTCGGACGAATCTGCCGATAGTTGCAGAGTACTTCCGATAAGCCGACACCAGCTCGCTTCTACTCCTTGACGACTGAAGTTGATCATATTTTTCCTTGAACTTCTCAACTATCGCCTTCGCTAGTTCAAGTCGATCATCTAGGTTCAACGTGTGGCCAGTTTCGGCAGCCACCGAAGTAGCTGGGCGATTTAGCTCTGCAAGATCGCTGCTACTTTGATTCAGGTTAACGCCAACCCCAATCACTAATATATTTTCTTTACCAACCTCAACTTCAGCGAGAATCCCAGCCAACTTCTTCTCACCGACAAGCAAATCGTTTGGCCATTTCAAATTAGCGTTTATGCCATAAGTCACCAAGGTCTCAACGAGTGATATCCCGAGGATCATCGAGATGAAGAAGTAGGCATCAAATGCCACTTTAGGTCTGAGTAAAATTGACATGAGCAAAGATGAACCCGGTTCATCGCTCCACGTCCTTCCCAAACGCCCCTTTCCCATGGATTGGTGATCGGTCATTAGAACGCTGCCCTCTAAACCACCCTCTTTGCCGTATGCTAAAAGTTCACTATTAGTGGAGGTAGATATCTCACTATGAAAAATCTTCCACCCATCATTCAATTCGAGCTGTCGCAAATAATCCATACATGCGAAACTAGACCTAAAATAATGTGATCTATTCATAGAAAGGACGTCGGTTGTTTAAAAAGATACTTGTCGCCAACCGTGGCGAAATCGCCGTCAGGGTGATACGAACTGCGAAGGAGATGGGGATCGCAACTGTAGCCGTCTACTCGGACCTCGACAGAGAGGCACTCCACGTACGTCTAGCCGACGAGGCGTACTCACTTGGGGGAGAGACTGCCGCCGAAAGCTACCTCAACACTGAAGCGATTTTGAATGCTCTAAAGGCAAGTGGCGCAGATGCACTACATCCAGGTTACGGCTTCTACTCCGAAAATACCGACTTCGCGCGTGCTATCGCCGAGATAGGTGTAACGTTCATTGGTCCTCCTCCTGAAGCTATCGAGGTCATGGGGGATAAGATCTCCTCGCGAATCGCCGCTGAAAAGGCGGGCGTAAATGGCGTCCCTGGGACGGTTGAAGTCATAAAGTCTCACGAGGAAGTCATCGCATTTGGCGAGGAGTACGGGTGGCCAGTAGCAATCAAAGCTGCATACGGCGGTGGCGGCAGAGGAATGCGTGTCGTAAATAGCGCTGCCGAGGCAAAAGATGCCCTTGAGTCAGCTCAACGTGAAGCCGAGAAGGCCTTTGGCCGCTCAGAGAGCTACATGGAGCGATACCTCACTTGGCCTCGCCACGTTGAAATGCAAGTTTTCGCAGATAACTACGGAAATGCCATTTGGCTTGGTGAGCGCGATTGCTCGTGTCAAAGACGCCACCAAAAACTAATTGAAGAGTCACCAGCGCCTAACTTCCCCGACGAAGTTCGCCAAGCAATGGGCGAGGCAGCGGTCAAAGTCGCAAAGGCGTGTGGCTATCGAAATGCCGGCACCGTCGAGTTTCTATTTCAAGATGGCGAGTTCTTCTTCCTAGAGATGAACACTCGACTTCAAGTAGAACACCCTGTAACCGAGATGGTGACCTCTCTTGACTTAGTTGAACTCCAAATCAGAGTCGCCGCCGGTGAACCACTTCCCTTCACGCAAGACGAGATCAAACGAAACGGCCACGCAATCGAGATAAGAATCAACGCGGAGGATCCTGCAGGTGGAAAGTTCCTGCCGTCACCTGGAAAGATTACTAAGTTCATAGCTCCAGACGGATTCGGAACCCGCCTCGATGCTGGTTACCTCTCAGGTGATACCGTCTCGCAATACTACGACAACTTGATTGGAAAATTGATCGTATGGGGGCCAGACCGAGAGTCGGCTCGTCGAAAGATGCTTCGTGCGCTTGGTGAGACTGAGATCGAAGGCGTTGCCACCACCATCCCGGCACAGATCGCACTGCTAAAAGAGCAAGAGTTTATCGACGGTAACCACTCAACAAAGTGGGTTGAGCAGGTTCCCGCAATAAAAGAGATAACTTCTGTCGTCCAACCAAATGACAACAGTGAAGATCCCCTCATTAAGCGCGATGTAACTGCAGAAGTCAACGGTAAGCAAGTTCGCGTTACCCTCTATATTCCTGAATCACAGATTGGTGGTTCAGCTCTTCCGGCCGCTCCTGGAAAGAAGGCGCAAGGAAAGAGCAAGGGTCACGGTGGAGGAGCTGCCTCGTCGGGATCAGGCAAAGTTGCAGTTCCAATGCAAGGAACTATCGTCAAGGTCAACGTTGAGGTTGGCGCAACGGTTGCCGCAGGTGATACGGTCTGCATCCTTGAGGCAATGAAGATGGAGAATGCAATCCTCGCAGACAAAGCCGGAACTGTCGCCGAAGTAAAGGTAAAGCCCGGTGATACGGTAGGAACCGGAGATATCGTCGTAGTTATCTCCTAACACAGGAATAATCAACGACCTTGAATGTAAAATGATCGGCCAAAGTAGGAAGGCGAACGAACTATGTCGTTAACTGAGAAAGTCCAAGCAACCGCTCTATCGATCGGGGACGACCTCGTAGAA
The DNA here is from genome assembly GCA_021841935.1 of Actinomycetes bacterium. Taxonomy (GTDB): domain Bacteria; phylum Actinomycetota; class Acidimicrobiia; order Acidimicrobiales; family Acidimicrobiaceae; genus Acidithrix. The sequence continues at coordinate 205,426 of JAKCDL010000003.1, forward strand.
GTATCACGCCGCATTCACTCTTTGGCCGAACTTGCATTTGAGGAGTTTGAATCGAGTAAGTATCTCGCCTCCAAAGCGGAAAAGGCTTTTGACAAAGTTGACTTTGGCGTTGCCGATCTCGAAACTGCCTTCGTGGCAAAAAGGGGAAATGGGCCACTACACATTGCGATTTGCGCAGAGTATGACGCCCTTCCCGGTGTTGGCCACGCATGCGGACACAACATAATCGCAGCTTCAGCACTAGGAGCTTCACTCCTTCTAGCTCCATTAGTCGATGAACTTGGAATTACCCTTTCGCTTATGGGAACGCCAGCAGAAGAGGCAGGTGGTGGAAAGATCATCATGATGGACAAAGGCCTATTTGAAGAAGAAGACCTGTCCATGATGATTCACCCGGCTCCAATCGAGGGGGATCGCATGCCATGTGCCGCGGCAAGCCACCTCGAAGTTAACTTCATTGGTAAAGAGGCTCACGCTGCTGCCTTCCCCCAATTTGGAATCAATGCCATGGATGCGATGACAATTTCCCAGGTGGCTATCGGCCTCTTGCGTCAATCCTTTGTCCCCGGAGAGATGGTCCACGGATTTGTCACCAACGGCGGCAAGGCGCCTAACATAATTCCAGCCCATACCAGTGCAAATTACATCGTCAGAGCCAACTCGCTAAAGGAGCTTGAGGCCTTGACGCCACGCGTACGAGCATGCTTTGAGGGCGGTGCAGTCGCCACAGGTTCAAAGCTAACCTTTGAAGAGAGATTTCCTCCCTACTCAGAGTTCATCGTCGATGAAGACCTCGCGACTATCTACCGCGATATGTCTCGAATCGCAGGCCGTGATATGCCAGATTCAATCCCACAAGCGATGCGAGCATCTACAGATATGGCAAATGTATCGCTTCGTATCCCTTCAATACATCCAATAATTGGGATCAATTCTCTCCCAGCAGTAAATCATCAACCTGAATTTACAGCTGCCGCTATTACGGCTGATGCTGATCGTGCAGTGATCGAGGGCGCCCTATCTATGGCTCTTACCTGCATAAAAGTGGCAACCGATCCACAACTCAGGTCTACCTATGAGGGTGGAAAGAGGCGTCGCGAACTTCGCGAGAGCGTAAGCAAAATCTACGGATAGCAAGATAAATGCCGCCATCTCAGATGGCGGCATAATTTACTTCGAAGCCTAATCTTGGCCACTATTCCGCTGCGTCGGCCAATGCCTCCGCTAGCGCAGGATGCACAAGAACCGACTCAACTATGTCGTTCACTTTGAGGTGGCTGGTAACGGCGAGAGCAATTACAGAGATTAGCTCGGAGGCGTTTTGCCCCACAATTGATCCACCTAGCACTACGCCAGTTGCCGGATCTGAGACTATTTTGACGAATCCTCTCGAATCACCATCGATAAGTGCCCTAGCATTTGCGGCAAATGGAACCTTAGTCACGCGAATCTTTCGACCGAGGGCGAATGCTTCGGCTTCAGCGAGGCCCACATCAGCTATCTCTGGCTCGGTAAAAATAGCCGAAGCTGCTTTTTCGTAGTCAAGATGACGGTGGGTCCGAGAGTCGAGGCCAAGTGCGTGCTCTGCAACTTTACGACCCTGCATCGACGCCACAGAAGCAAGTGGCAACTTTCCCGATATATCCCCTGCCGCATAGACATGTTTTAAATTAGTGACACAATGATGATCTACTGGAACGTAACCATTTCGATCAACATAAACTCCAGCCTCCTTGAGGCCAATTCCATCAGAGTTAGGTATAGATCCGATAGCAAATAGGACGTGACTACCTGTTATACGCCTTTGGTCATCGCATACTACAGTGACTTTATCGTCACTAACCTCAACGTCGATAGCGCGAGCGCCCTTGTAGAGCTTTACCCCAGACTCGAGAAAATCAACCTCTAGAGCTGCAGCTACTTCAGGATCCTTTGCGGGTAGGACCTGTTGCCTTGATACAATCAACGAAACCTTAGCTCCAAATGACCTGAACATATGGACAAATTCAACGCCAGTGACTCCTGATCCAACAACAATCAAATGCTCTGGAATTTCAGGGGGCGGATAAGCGTCCCTAGTTGTCAATACTCTACGTCTATCGATGGTAGCCCACTCAGGTGTCCTTGGTCGTGAACCAGTCGAAAGCAGTACCGCGTCGGCCGTCAGCTCCACTTCACCCGATTTAGTTATCGCTGCAACCTCATTGGAGGAGATAAAGCGACCACTACCCTCTATGACTCTTACCCCCTGACTCTCTAAAAGCGTGAGCTTTGACTTAGCGAGTTTTTGGGTAATACCCTGAACTCGATCCCTTAGGGAATCAAGGTCAATAGAGGCGCTAATAGGGAGAAGACCCATTCTTTCGGCTCGACGCGTAGCGGCAAGGAGGCCTCCGGTCGCTATCATGGCCTTTGACGGGATACAGTCCCAAAGGTTGGCGGCTCCGCCAACAATATCTCTCTCTATGAGAGTAACTTCGGCTCCTAGACGGGCAGCGTGCGTCGCCGCTTCTACGCCCGCAGGGCCACCACCAATTATTACAAAATGCACGCCACCAAGGTTAGCCTCTTGGCGAATAAGTGCCAAATACGCCCCTCAGCGTATCAGATACCTCTCCAAGGGTCGCATAATTTCTTAGCGCCTCTTTCATCGGATAAAGAAGGTTTCCACCCTCTCGAGCTACTCGGTCAACTTCAAGCAATTGCCGCTTTACTTCATCGTTATCACGGTTAGCTTTGAGCTGAGCGACTCTCGCGACCTGCTCTCGCTCTAGAGCTGGATCTATCGGGAAAACTTCGTTCTTCCCCTCCACCTCGTCGACAAACTCATTTACCCCTACGATAATCTTGTCCTTGTTGTCGATCGCTTTGGTGTATTCATAGGCAGCATTTTCGATTTCATCTTGCATGAATCCAGCCTCGATGGCTTCAATAGCCCCACCCATCTCGTCTATCTTCGCCAAATACTCCAGGACAAGACTTTCAACTTCATCGGTAAGAGATTCGACAAAGTAGCTACCGGCCAAGGGGTCCGGGGTATCTGCCACTCCAGATTCATACCCTACGACCTGTTGGGTCCTTAGGGCCAACTTTGCAGCTCTCTGAGTAGGTAGACCGAGTGCCTCGTCAAAGCCATTGGTATGAAGCGATTGAGTTCCTCCAAGAACGGCGGCGAGCGCCTGTATTGTAACTCTAATTAAATTTACCTCCGGTTGCTGAGCCGCTAGGGTAGAACCGCCAGTTTGTGTATGGAAACGCAGCAATTCACTCTTTGGATCCTTGGCATTGAAACGATGTCTCATAATATTTGCCCAGATACGCCTTGAAGCTCTAAACTTTGCTACTTCTTCAAAGAGATTGTTATGAGAGTTCCAAAAAAACGAGAGGCGTGGGGCAAAGTCGTCAACATCTAGCCCCGCTGCAATTGCAGCATCGACATAAGCAATGGCATTCGCAATTGTAAATGCAATCTCTTGTACAGCAGTTGATCCAGCTTCTCGAATGTGATATCCAGATATCGAGATGGTATTCCAAGATGGCATATGGCGATTGCAATAGTCAAAGATATCGGTGATGATACGCATTGACGGCTTTGGCGGGAAGATGTAAGTTCCGCGAGCGACATACTCCTTCAAGATGTCATTTTGGATCGTGCCGCCAAGCTTCTCTGAGGCAATTCCCTGTTCTTCAGCTACCAACTGATAGAGAAGGAGAAGGATAGAGGCTGTCGAGTTGATAGTCATCGACGTGGTAACTCGATCGAGCGGAAGACCATCTAACAGCTCTCGCATGTCTACTAGCGAGTCAATAGCTACGCCAACTTTGCCAACCTCACCCATTGCTCGAGGATGATCTGAGTCGTATCCCATCTGGGTTGGGAGGTCAAAGGCGCAAGAGAGACCAGTCTGACCAGCCTCTAGAAGGAACTTAAATCTTTCGTTGGTGGCCTTCGCGGTTCCAAAACCTGCATATTGACGCATGGTCCAAAGCTTGCCCCGATACATATTTTTATAAACACCACGGGTATAGGGAAACTGACCGGGGTCACCGAGTCGATCTTTAGTAAGGTTCGTGACGTCTTCCGAGCCGTATAGGGGTTTGATAGGAATGCCGGAGTCGGTTACATGATCACTTTTTGTCATTTAAACGATATTAGCGCAAAGAAGATAGATGAGATCGAGATCATTTGCGGTATTCGACATTTAGGATTTTGACAACTAGCTTCATCCTCTAGTTACTAAAACGACTACCAATCAAAGAGGAACAGATGGCAGATCAAGGTAGGCGAGATAGGGCCCGCGAACCTTCGCCGGTCTTCAAGAACAGACTTCCTCATGGTCGCGGTGCGACTGAACAACCAAACGCTACGGGTATTCACGATAAGCGCTTAACGCCACGATTTTGGCTTCTTCTTCTACTAACATCTGCGGTGGCTGGAACCCTAGGTAGCCTGCTGATGAAGCTGCTCTTTTTCGTAATGGACCTTGCATACGGATACAAGGGTGGAAATTTAGATAGCTACCTCAAGCTCACATCTCCTACGCATCGCATCATCGCCTTACTAATCGCAGGAGCCATTGGTGGACCTGGGTTTTACTTGATCAAAAAGAAGCTCAAAGGTGGGGCTACCGATGCAGATGATCTTCTTTGGAGAAAAAGGGGACAATTATCTACGTCGAAGTCAACTGCATCATCGATCCTCCAGGAGATCGTGATCGGACTAGGAGCATCTATCGGTCGCGAAGCGGCTCCAAAGCTAATGGGGGCTGTTGCTGGAGACTTCATATCCCGTACCTTCAAAGTCACAGAGGACCAAAGGTGGCTTCTGATCGCCTGTGGGGCGGGAGCCGGACTAGCTAGCGTTTACAACGTACCTTTGGCAGGAGCGATATTTATAGTAGAAGTCTTACTTGCTGAGATAAATATCTCAGTCGCCCTTCCAGCGCTCGCCTCTACATCGATAGCGACGCTAACGTCGTATATCTTCTTGCCCGAAAAGCCCGCCTATCCCAACGTACGTGACTTTCACCTTCACGGTGCCGAGATCGCCTTTGCCATCGTTGCTGCCCCGATCGTTGCCGTCTTTGCAACCTTTTTCGTTCGCATCATTGGATTAGTCTCGCACCATAAGGCAAAAGGGAAGCTGGTCCTCTTTGCGCCACTTGTCGTGATGGGGTTGCAGGGAATTTTAGGTATCTGGTTCTACCAGCTCTTTGGTAACGGCAAGGACATGGCGCAAAACTTGCTAGGAGGCGAGATGACGTCGCTTCCACTCCTTGCAACGCTCTTTATTCTCAAGCCTATTTTGACCGCCTTGGTCTTGGAATCTGGCCTATCCGGGGGGATATTAACTCCACTTTTTTCAAGTGGAGCGCTTCTCGGTGGGTTCTTAGGCGGTATTTGGTTGCACTTTTTCCACAGTGGCTCTATCGAGGCTTATGCAATGCTCGGAGCCAGCGCTGCGCTCGGCGCCGGCCTTCAGGCACCGATAACAGGCTTAGTTCTTATCCTCGAACTTACGCACACCGGGCTTCAAATAACTGTCCCAATAATTCTGATAACGTTTTTAGCTACCGCAATTTCCAGACGGCTTGACGGATACTCGATCTACTCTGCCCGCTTGCCAGAGGTAGCAGAGTAGACCGAGCTAATTGCGGGACGATCTTACGCCTTTGGCGCCTCTATGGGGTGAGGCATGCAAAGATCATCGTACTCTGCGATCTGAATTAGCTTCGGATCAATCGAGCACGCGGGACAATTTGGATCTCTTCTGATTTTGAATGTTCTAAATGACTCTTCAAGAGCGTCATATGAGAGTATCCTTCCGGCAAGACTATCTCCGAGGCCGAGAAGTATCTTGATAGTCTCCATGGCCTGAATAGAACCTACAATGCCTGGGAGAACGCCCAACACACCAGCCTCGGCACAACTCGGTGCAAGTTCAGCGGGTGGAGGTTCTGGAACAAAACAACGGTAGCAAGGGCCGACGTAAGGATGGAACACCGTCGCCTGTCCCTCGAATCTAAAGATCGAACCGTGCACGACAGGAATTTGCTTTATCAAAGACGCATCGTTTACCAAGTATCGAGTTGGAAAGTTATCAGTTCCATCGACAATGACGTCATAACCATCGATGATGTCGAGGATATTGCTCGCATCGAGCCGTACGTCGTAGGTCACGACATTTACATCAGGATTGAGTAGTGTCAATGTCTTCTTTGCAGAGTCCACCTTTCGATCACCGATACGGTCGACATTATGAAGGATCTGTCGCTGAAGATTTGATGAGTCCACGACATCCATATCGATGATGCCAATGGTACCTACTCCCGCTGCGGCCAAGTAAAGGCCAGCGGGTGATCCGAGTCCACCAGCACCGAGCAAAAGCACCTTGGAGTTCAACAATCTAAGTTGCCCCTTTTGCCCGACCTCAGGCAGTAAAAGGTGGCGCTGATATCGATTTCGCTGATCAGGTGTCAAAACCTTTGGCGTGGACCAATCTCGGCCCTCATCCTTCCATCGGTTGAATCCCCCAATCATCGACACCACATTTTCGTATCCAATTTGCACCAAAGCGTGTGCTGCAAGGGCGGACCTTACTCCTCCGGCACAGTAGACAACGATCGGGGTTTTCTTATCAGTAACGCGGCTTTCGATCTGAAGTTCCAAATTACCCCGTGGAATAAAGAGGGCATCTTCAAGCGCGCCCTGTTCAAACTCATCTGCCTCTCGGACGTCGAGAGCCACCCAACCATCTGACATTAAAGACTCGGCTTGATCGGTCGTAACTTCTTTAATTTGACCCTTAACAACTCCGAGGAGGTCACGAAAACTTGCCAAAATATCTCCCGTCAAAAAATCTATGAAAAATCACTACCACTTAAGTCAACAATACAAAGCTTCGCTTATATTCACCACTCGTAAATATAAGCAAATATGGGCTACATTTACACCGTGGAATTTTATGAAGTCATTAGAAAGCGTAGAGTGCGCCGCCACTTTGTCGACACCGAGATACCGCGAGAAGTAGTAGATCGCATCGTCTGGGCAATCGGAAGAGCTCCTTCGGCTGGATACACCCAAGGTAACCGAATTTTAGTGATACATAGCAAGAGTGCACGTGAAAAATTTTGGGAGTATTGCTCGACCGAGAATTGGCCCTCATCCAATCCGCCGTCGCTTAGATTTGCATCTCTCCTAATCATCTTTTTCGAGAACGAGGCAGCGTACCGCTCGCGATACAGCCTCGAAGACAAGGCTAATGTTCTTCAACGTACCGATGGAGATTTTGTCGCTCCCTATTGGACGATTGATGCAGCATTCATGGCAATGATTGCCCAACTAAGCGCAATTGAAGAGGATCTTGACTATCTCTTCTTTGGGATTCACCAAGGTATAGAAAGGCTCATCAGCGAGTTCGACGTACCGGAGGGGCTGAAGGCCATAGGAGCGATCGCTGTCGGAAGATCATTGGCGATAGAAAGTGGATCGGCGTCGCGCCTCGAAAAAATTCAACTAAACAAACTAACCCTCGGAGAAAAGTATTACTGAAGTTATCTATTTGAAATATTTCGTATTTTTTCAACATATTTCATAAGATACTGATACTATCTAATTATCGCCTTGAGCCTTTACGTACCTTCGACCGAAAGGTTGCAACGTGTCCATTACGAACACCCAAAATTCGAATTCCAGCGGCGGATCTCAATATGCACTCATGTTCGGAAGCGAACTACAGGAGCTCTTCGAGGGAGAAGTTGTCGTAAGTCATTGGCCCGATCAGTTAATAGAAACCTTTGGCTTCAACGCCGAGTCCCAATATGTCGAACACTTTTGGCTACCGATCTTAGGTCCAAGCTGCATCATCCTCATGCGTCGCCTCGATCGATTGACTCGCGAAGGCGCTTTAGCGCACTCAGTAGCGCTAAAGGATCTGTCAGCGGAGGTAGGGCTTGGATCTCCAAATGGATACGGGATGTCCATTACCAGAACAGTGAATCGTCTTATTCAATTTGACATGGGTAAAGTGGTTGGAGGAAACACGGTAGCCGTAAGAACCCATCTTCCTCCCCTCAACTACAAGCAACAACTTCGCCTTCCAGAACACGTAGCAAGGCTCCACAACGCATTGATGGTAGACGGATTTGAGCGCTACGATACACCCTTGTACGACCGAGCCTTTCTCTTACTTCTCTCCATGCTCGAAGGAGTACCTACCGAAGATGAAGTTATAAATTGCCTAGTCAGATGGCGAGTGGCAAATGATCTTGGTACCTCGGTCTTAGAGTATCTTTATCCACGTCACAATTAGGTAATTCAGCTATGGATAAGACAAAGGCGACAGACAAAATCGTCCGTCGCCTTTGTCGAGATAATTCGAGTGCTCGAAACCCTTAACTCAAGAGCTCAATCAAGAGTGCAGCGCCAAAGCCAGTTCCCCCAACTTTACGCACTCCTTTATTCGAAGACGACCGGGATGGGCCAGCGATATCTAGATGCGCCCAGGGCACATCTCCGACGAAGCGCTCCAGCAACAAAGCACCGGCCGTCGCTCCAGCTTGTCCCGTCTCGCCGATGTTGCGCATATCTGCGATTTCAGACTTGATATGGGATCGATACCTCGCTGGAATTGGTAGGTGCCACAACTCTTCATCTACTTTTTTCCCGGCTTCTATTACTTCGGAGATCAATTCGTCGTTATTGCCTAAAATTCCAGCAATCTCATCTCCCAACGCGACGACACAAGCACCGGTCAAAGTTGCCAAATCAAGAATGTAATCAGGGCCCTCTTCCCTTGCTAGCGTAAGCCCGTCACTCAGTACTAGCCGCCCCTCGGCATCGGTATTTAGAACCTCGATAGTTTGACCCGAACGGGTGACAAGAACATCTCCTGGTTTAGTCGCTGAACCACTTGGCATATTCTCTGTCAACATAGCAAAAGCTACAATTTCAACCGGAGCTTTTGCCTTTGCTAAGGCAATCGTCGAAGCCATCACTGCGGCAGCTCCGGCCATATCGGTCTTCATTGTCTTCATGCCTTCGAAGGTCTTGATGTTAAGACCTCCAGAATCAAAGGTGATTCCCTTACCGACTAGCGCTACCTTGCGAGCAGAGCCCTCACCCTTATAGGACAACTTAACTACTCGTGGATCTTGAACAGAACCCGCCGCTACTCCTAGGAGGCCGCCAAGACGCTCATCTTCAATCCTTCTTCGATCCCAAACCTCAACCACGAGATTAGAGACGCCGTTGGCTTCATCGGAAATACGCTGCGCAAAGACTTCAGGGGTCAAACGCGAAGGAGGCTCATTTACTAGATCTCGAGCAAAACAAGTCGCCCACGCCGAATTGAGTCCGCGCGCAACCGCCTCCTCGACCTCTCTTTGGTCGAGACCTTCAATTTGAAGGACTACCTCCTTCGCTTCGCCATCTTCTTGCTCGCTTCGATACACATTGAATTCATAGGAACCGAGTGCTATCGCATTGACGAGCACTTCAATATCGGAAACCCTAAGAGCATTGCTTTCTTGCCGAAGCGAAAGGCGTGAAACGTTCTTCAAATTTCCAATAAGAGCTCCAGCTTCTCGAAGATCGCTACTCCTTCGGCCACTTGGCAAAGTCACGATGAAAACCGGAGAAGCCTCCGCTAGATGGATCAAAACCGAGTTAACTTTTCCCGACGTGAGTTCATTAATTTTAGAGAAATACGTCGAACAAACAGCACTACCGAGCTCTGAAACCACTGCTTCATCGATCAAATCTTCGTCAATGAGCACAACACGAACATCTGAAGGCGAACCGCCATCTGTTATGTAGGAGACGCTTGGAACTCTCATAAATAAACTCCTGTAGATACATACAATGCCTCAGTTGAACAAGTCATACGGACTCAATGCGACCAAGGAACCCAGATCTAGTCTAGAACCCTCGCAACACAGCATACGACCCGCACCGTGGTCAAACGAAAAGAACGTAGGAGCAAAACTATCTTTCAACCACCACCTACCACTCAGTCTCCTACCTACCCCTGTATGGAGATGGCAGGTTGGTTGAGGTGGAGATTGGTTGCAGAGCCATAGAAGTTTGCATCACCATAGGCAAAGACTCCACCATCAGATGCAACTAACCAGTAGCCCTTTGAATCTGGTGTAGATGTCATTCCTACTATTGGTTTGTTGAGGTCTATGTTGTTTGCAGATCCATAGAAGTTTGCATCACCATAGGCAA
>JAKCDL010000025.1:0-15798 GCA_021841935.1 Actinomycetes bacterium
TTTAGCTCAGTTGGTTAGAGCAGCTGATTTACACTCAGCAGGTCGGGGGTTCGAGTCCCTTAGCGCCCACTTACATACCCCTAAACATGGCAATAGGTACTCACCTCATCGCGCCACAGCCATATTTGCAAACTGCCTCAACGGTTACTGGCACATCGGATCGTGACTCATTTGATCCTGGCTCATTTGATCCTGGCTCATCGGATTATCCGAAATACACCGACATTAGCTCGCTAATTGAAACTTCGGGATAAGGGCTACATCTATGATCTACCAAGGGCACTTACGATCTACAAGACGCACCTATGGTCTCCCAAGTGCACCTACGGTCTCCCAAGTGCACCTATGGTCTCCCAAGTGCACTTAGCAACTCATCGAGCAGTTGATCAGTGCGCGCAACTAAAAGCCTTCGACGACCACCAGAGAGTGCGACCCTAAAGGAGTTGGTGATCTCGACCTCGAGCAAATTGGCAGGGGCACTGTTGCATTCCACGCGGCCGCCACTACCACCGACAGCTTCAACAAACCTTTGGTCGCCACCATCGCCCTCTAAGTTAGCACTAGATTCACCGTCGTACTCTCCGACAACTCCTCCGCCGCCAAAACCATCTTCAAACTTGAATGGGCTTTGGACTTGACCTTGAGACTGGCTTTGATAGTCACTTAGCCAAGCAAAGGAACACCCCACCTCTCTAGCGATAGCTAGAGCGCCAAGATAGTCCCAAGGGGCAAGTCCACTCTCTGAATGGTCTACGAAGGCATCGATTTTGCCGGCCGCCACCATCGAGATCTCAAGTGCCGCCGACCCAAGGGCTCGATACTGTCTCCAGCCGTAGTAGCGTCCCGGAAATCCATTTAGAGCCAAAATTGCATTCGAAAGTAAAATCTCGCCCGTAGCTCCCTTCAGCAATTGGTTATTCAGCGACGCCCCCTTGCCAGATTCGGCGCTATAAAGGTCGCCATTGGACAGGTCAAAGACACGACCAGCTAAGAGTTCTTCACCCTCTACTAGGGCTAAAGAGAGTGCAAATGAAGGAAGGCCCCGCGAAGCGTTGGTAGAGCCATCTACGGGATCTACAACAACGAGATATCGCCCCTCACCATGCCATCCGCTCTCCTCCGAAAACGTTGAAAAGCCACCTCCTACAAGGCGCTCAATTACGTAGTCGTCGACGGTGACATCCCCGATGTGTTGTCCATCTTTCTCACCCGTCATCGCCCAATTGAGCTCTTTAGCGGCAAATATCTCGCGTACTCCCGATGCAATCTCACTTGAAAGGGATAGAAAATCACTTGGTGTTGGCCCCTTCAAGCTACACCTCTCCTCGTCGTGGCTTCGTAGTGACGATACTTTGCGCTTCTATATGTCGGATGGCCAGGTAGCACATTTCTAGCGATAAGACCCAGGGCAACCATTGCCGGTCTGCGCAATGAAGAGGCCACGACGTTGCTAGTTATTCCGTAGTAGTCCTTAGCAAATTGAGGAAGGCGATCTTTGGCACTATCAAAGACAAGGCTCCAAGGGAGTGATAGAAAGTTAGCACTTGGCGGAAGTGGAAATTGCTTTAACTGTTGAAATCCGCGCCAGGTTGCATCGACGACACCGAGGTTGTCCATCGAACTTATCTGCTGCGCGAGCTTGTGATAGTCGGTAACAACCTCATCTTCCTTAGCGCCAAGGAGCAGAGCGATCTGTGCCTGCTCCTCGAGGTAGAGGTTCTTCTCAGCTAACGATAGGGGTGAAACATAGGTCGAATAACTATCTAACATCGAGTCGGTGTAGCAGTTGTGGATGAAGGCTAGGAGGTGAGGATCACCAGCAGCAAATGATACTCCAGTCTCAGGATCGGTACCCCTTACCCGCTTGTGCATCGCCTTTACACCTTCAATGGCAGCTATAACGTCGTCACTACTTCCAAATGTCGTTTCAGCGACGAACATCGTCGTTCTATTGAATCGGCCGAGCGGATCGTCGTGGTACCTTGAAAAGAGGTCAACCGCTACCATTGATGGAATCGAGAGCGCCTGGAGTAGAAGAGCCCTGATGCCTCCGATAAGGGAGGTCGGGTCGGCGTGAATTCGCCATGACATTGAAGTTGGTCCGAATGGGGTAAAGCTTGACACGTCAATATCTCCTAAATCTTCTACACCTTCAGCCTACGACCAACAGCTTCCTACTTGTCTACGGGCAAGTAGTGACATATGAGTCAAAATAATCTAACGACTACAACGGTACTAAGATCGAAGTTACTCCTACATCAGGACCACGGTTGGGTAGACCTTTGACTCGGTACCAGGTTGAGGCGGGAATCGTTAATTTGACTCTCTCCCAATCTTTGACCAAGGTTTACTTAGGTAAGGCCCAAGTAGGTAAAGAACGTGTCGTTGCGAATAAAAAGAGGTGAAAGATGGCAGCTAAGCCGAGGGTAAAGTTTGCGATTACCGCCTTAGCGATAGCTTTTACCGCCTCTTCATGTGGAGCTTCGGCAGCATCAAATGGCACCAAAGCTTGTGGCTATGTGAACCGTGGCCTATCGATATATGCTAAGAACCATGCCAATGCGTCTCAAGCATTGAACGAGATCCGACAGGCACTTCCATATGCCGCAATTGCAGCTGGCACCGATGGTAGTTGGCAACCGCTAGAAGCAACGCTATCGGAGACGAACCGTGTTCCTCTCTCCGATCTCACTAGCGCCCTTAGTCAAGAGTGTCAAGGTGGCGGCGGAAACCCAAATAATGGAGGAGTCTTCGAACAGGCGACCATTCCACCTGGAAATGGTGGATGATGAATCGGTTAGAGGTTTACCCATCGCAACTACCTGCCATCTTCGTCGATCTCGACGGTACGATGCTAAACGACGACGGCGTCGTCGACGATGAGAGCGCTTGGCTACTGAAAGAGCTCTCGTCCCGTGATATTCGAGTAGTCGTCGCAACTGCACGCTCTCCAATGGGCGCACTAGAGGCGATTGAGAATCTCACATTCGACCCGATCTGCATCTGCCTCAACGGCGCCTTGGTCATAGATCTTCAACGAGACGAGATAATCTACGAGTCGAAGCTACCAAATAGCAGCTTGAAGAGGATAGTGTCGACGATAGAGGGTGCAGACCTTGGCAAGCACTACTTGGCACTTCAACATCGAAACTCCTTCATAATCGAAGAGGGCTTCATGGATGGATCGAGCTTTGAAATTCCACATGTCGTAGGCGAAGTAAGGCGATATGAAGAAGAGCCGTCAAAGCTGATACTTCGGACCGAAAGTCACAGCTCTATCGAACTTCACGATATATTCATCGACTCACTTGCTAAAGAGTCGTTCCTATCCACATCGGGAGAAGATTGGCTCGACTTTTCACCAGCGAATATCTCTAAGGCGTCTGGTGCCAGAGAGGTATCTAACTACTACGACATTGACATCTCAAAGTGCGCAGCAATTGGCAACGACCTAAATGATCTAGAGCTACTTCGGACCGTCGGCAATGGATATGCAGTTACTAATGCTCGCTCTAAACTCTTCGCCGACCCCCAAGTTCGAAGGTTAGCTTCAGACAACAACTCAAAGCCACTCTTCGAAGTAGTCGAAAAACACAGCATCAACATTCAATAGTCGAAGATTAGCTCGAAACACTGACGCCTCGCTATCGCACCATCGGCCTAAGTGCCATAAATCCCGTCACGGCGTCGCAAATACTGACACTGACCACAATCACTTGTGCGGCACCACTACATAGTCAGCTCTACTACGTACAGAGCACCACTATGTAGTCAGCACCACTATGAACTAAGCGGAGCTGATACTGGTCCGAACGGCACCGCAACCACGGTGGTCCCACCGGAAATATCACGACTTTACCTAGGCCATAGCTTTGCAGTCGAATGTTAGTAGGGGCAGAATATGCAACTTCTAACCTAGGGTCGTGGTCGAGGTAGATGTCGTAGCAGAAGACCCTACCTTGGTAGTGGTCGTAGACAAAGATGAACTAGGGGTCGTAGTCGAGGTAGGTGTTAACCCCGGAGTCGTCGAGGCGGTAGAAGATGGTGTTGTTGTGGTCGTTGAGATCGTCGTTGCACCATTTGTAGTAGTAGTCGATACCACTGTGGTAGAGGTCGTCGTAGTAGTCGAAGTGGAGGTCGTAGTCGGTGGAGCGCTATTTACAACGGCGTGTGGCACCGTAGTAGGTGGCAACGTTGTAACTGGCGCGGTTACAACTGGAGATATGGGAACTGGATAGTACTTTGGCCTACTTCCAAGGTATGCAAAGAGGGTCAGAATAAACAGAACCGTGATTATTACAGTTGATCGCCTCGGAAGATGTCGCTTGATGCGATCCTTCCATGAGACTGAAACTTTGATTTCACCTGTGTGCTCTGTTGTCATGGGCCATAATTCAGGTTAATCGACTCGGGTCGAACCAAGGCATTGAGATCGGCAAGAACCTCAACCCCCTTTGCCCTGATTACCCTTGCAACCTCCCACTGTTGAGCCGGAAGCGTCTTTGCCAACATGCGAATAGTCACCACACCGGGCGAGATCGATTCAATGCCAGTTACCACTATCGCGCCAGCTAGCTGGTTAGCAAGCGTCTCTGACTTAGAGAGTTCGATAGCCAGGTCATCGAGCCTTCTACGCACCTCACTTAGGTCGACTGAAGGGTCAATAGGAAAGTCAACGACCACCTGTGACCACTCTCTTGATAGGTTTACCACTTGGCGAATCTCTGAGTTAGGAAGGATGATCTGTTCACCAGCGAGGTTACGAATACGTGTAATCCTCAGCGTTACCTCTTCGACCGTACCAGCAATTCCAACTGTAGCGCCAGGGGCCGAGATACGAATGATATCGCCCACACCAAATTGACGTTCAGCGAAGACAAAGAAGCCCGAGACGAGGTCTGCGACGACCTTCTGAGCCCCAAATCCAAGTGCTACCCCGAGGACGGTCGCTGGCGCTACCAGAGAGGTGATCGGAATCTTAATGGCCATCAAACCAAGGATTATCGCAACTGAATAGATGACTGCTACCGCTGCCCACTCAACTGCTTGGACGACTGCGGCGGTGTGTTTATTCCTCTCGGAGAGGACGAAGTCGTCACGGATCTGAGCACGCGCTGACCTCTTCAACGAATTCGATACCTTATCGCCCACCCAGTGTACTAGACGCGATGCAAGGATGGAACCAAGAGCTATGAGAATTACCAAAATCCCAACGCTCTTTATCCAATTTGCGATATCGGAGTAGATGTTCGAAAAGTCAATAGTCACTGACATAGATGCTAAGCGCCAAAGTCATCAACCAACTTCAAATCACCCACATCTACCTCTGTCCTCTATCACCATAAGTGCCATCTCCTAGATGGCAAAGGTAGTCGTTTATCTTCCACAAACATCTCAACTTCCGTGAGAAGGGTCAAATTATCTACCACTCATCAATGGTCGATAGATGGAGGTAACCCTCTATGAGCTTGAAGGAAGAATAGAGAAGCGACCCAAAAGATATCTTTTGATCGTCGCATCTCAACCTTAGAAGGAGCTTTCAAAGGACTCCCCTTGAAAAGATAACCCTGAATAGATCACCCTGAAAAACGACAGAGAGATACCGGAGCAAAAGACCGAAACAAGTGAGACCGAGAGACCGAGCATCGGTATGGCTAAAAGTCATATAATCAGGCGAACGTCGTACCAATTACCAGTGCCCAAGTGCCACAGTAAAACAGTGCACTAATGCGACAGAGCAACAGAGCGACATCAAAGGTGAGAGGTTCAGGGCAATTACCTCCTTGAACCTCTCACCTTGAAGTTCTTGACTTTACTGATCTATCGAGTGAAGTACTTATCCTCTTCGATAGCACCGCCCAACTAAAGGCCATTTCTCCAAAGTGCCGTCCACTGTGCCGTTCGATTCAGGTACGCATACGATGCAGCTGTTCCACTTTGGCCCCACGCCCCGTCGTAGTTTTGGTAGCAATACCCCGTTATGCACATATCCTGTGCCGGTTCGATCTGAGTTCCTTCGTGCCACTCGTTGTAACTCGTAATAGAGATCTCGTCTGCTGGTGAGTTGATGGCCCCTTGCCACATTGAATCATAGACCTGCCCATTTTGACGTGATCGAACTCGGTAGTCGTTGTTAGCTCGATCATCGACGAACCCGGGACCAACGCTCGCAGAGCAGAGGAGGCCGTAGTTATGAGCCTGACTACAGGTGGGGGCAAAGTTGCTCCCTTGCTCATCGTAGACCTCGTAGGTGTAGATTCCATTGAAGCCACTAGCTACTGCGAATTGTTCGAATTGACCAGTCTCCATCTGCCCAGGATCCCCAGTTGCATAGATAGTCACACCACTCAACCCCTTGATATATGGCGCCCACTGAGCTGAAGTGAACTGTTGTGAATCCCAGATATAAAAGGTAGTGATGTTGTACTTGGCCTTCAAGTAGTTGATGTCGCTTTGGACACTAGCTGGTGTCCTTCCGGTGTAGTCCTCGAGGTGAATCGCAACGTTTAGGCCATAGCTTCGAGCAGTTGGGACCACCAAGGCTAATCGCCCATCTTCAATAGATCCCTGCCCCCACCAAGAGGAGTTGATCTGGGTAATTCCAGCAGACGATATCTGTTGCATCTGACGATTCAAAGTGGCTTGATCTGACTCAGAGTAGATACCACCCAAGGGGAAAAAGTCAGAGGCGATATCGTTAGCTGGAGGATTGTGACCATTTTGATTCCAATGCTCATAGGTAAGATCTGGTGGAACCGTACCCCACCATGGGTAGTAGAAGATCGATACTGGTCGAGAGGCTGGAGCTACTAATCCAGCACCAGGAAGTGAGATATTTGGATTCGAACCAACGATAGAGCCGCCAACGATTGGCTTATTGAGGGTCATAGAACCAGTTGACCCGTAGAATTGGGCTCCACCATAGGAGAAGACCCCGCCGTCCGAGGCAAATTCCCAGTACCCATTTGCCCCAGCATCTACCCCAAAGCCAACTACTGGTTTATTTAGGACATGGCCGCCAATCGATCCAAAGAATTGAGAGTCGCCAAATGAGAAGATTCCACCGTCGGCAGCGACCAAGTAGTAGCCTCTCCCATCGGCTGAGGAGTGGATACCGACGATCGGTGAGACCAAGGACTTTCCACCCATTGAGCCACCAAACTTTGCATCGCCATAGTTGAAGACCGCTCCGCCCGAGGTTGCTAGCCAATAACCACCTCCATCTGGAGTTGGAGCGATACCGACTACATTCTGCCCAATTGGCATAGATCCAAGCGATCCATAGTAGTTAGCATCTCCATAGGAAAAGATCCCACCGTCAGAGGCGACTAACCAATACCCTTTACCATCTGGCGTTGGAGCCATGCCAACGATTGGCTTATTGAGGGTCATAGATCCCGTTGAACCGTAGAATTGGGCATCGCCAAAGGCAAATATTCCACCATCAGAGGCGACCAACCAATACCCTTTACCATCTGGAGTCGAAGCCATGCCAACGATTGGCTTATTGAGGGTCATAGATCCCGTTGACCCGTAGAATTGGGCTCCACCGAATGAAAAGACCCCGCCGTCCGAGGCGACCATCCAATATCCATCGGGAGATTGCGATGGACTATAGGACCCTTGTGCAAGGGCGAATCGACCAATTGAATTTACCGATGCACTCGGGGCAAAGGATACAGCGCGCATGGAAGTGGCACTAGCAGCGCCCGAGATTCCTGCGGGTAGTGCGACTCCTATAGGTAATGCGACTCCCACAGCCATTACGATCGCTTTAGCAGAGCGCTTCACCCTGGTAACTCTCATAGATCTCTCCCCCACTCAATCAAGGCCCTCCCCTGTCAATATCAAATCAGTAGTGACACCGACATATATATGTACCGAATCACCTCAAATACCGAATCGAATCTGAGGCCGAAATAGATCCGAGATCGAATCGATAGGGCACAGGCTTTCTTGATAAGTCAATCTCTTCGGTCTAGGCGCTGTAGCCGATTCGTACACCGCCGAAGTGTTTTCCATTTATAAATATCGGCGCTGAGACGTCCTTCATTAATGCGTATCTTCCACCACCCATATCACGTCGGTAGGTCTGGAGAAGGTATCGATCTCTATTTCGTCCGGCGGATAGCCCGGTGCGGTCGTTGAAGATTCGCCTGTTACGACAATTTGCCGCATTCCAAACCGGGTCGTTACCCTGTGGCTTTGAGAACTTGAGATTATGGGTTGGAAGATAACCATTCCTGTCCACACCAGCGCAAAAGACGATGCGCTCATCAAATTCAAGGACCTTCTCTTGGATAGGGGTAAAGTTTTCATCGGTGAACCGAACGAATCTAGTGAGGTGTTGGCGTGGATTGGTGCCCTCTACTGGAACGTAGTTCTCATCGAAGAAGTCAGACTCCCTCATCGTTCCACTCTTTATGGCTGCCTCCATCACCTCTTGCATTCTGCTAGCAGTCGACATCGCTAATTCGATGATATTGGAGTCCGCCGTCTTAGAGCGCGATGTATTGCCGAGCTGCAAAAGCCCCTCGACTTGATCCAATAGCTTCGAAGAGACGTCCTTTATCGCACCAAGATCCTCCGAGGAGCGATCGATCTCAGCTACTACAGATTCGAGGGAATTTGCGAGATCTACCGCACCGCTTCGTGACTGCTCCGCTGCACCACTTATCTCTAGGACGCTTGAGTCAACGATGGCAATGGCATCGGCGACCGATTCGATAACAGAGCGAATTTGGTGGGTAGATTCTTGCGTCTTTACTGCATCTTCCTTAGCGACTATCGCCGATCTTTCAATGGCAGCGATCGTTTCGTTCGCACTGTGTATCTTTACATCCATTGACGCTGCCATCTGGATAGTCTCATCCGCTAGGTCACGAATTGAATTAGCAATAACAGCAAAAGAGGAGCCGTAACTACCGGCCCTAACCGCCTCGATGCGTGCATTTAATGCGAGGATGTGAGTCTGCTGCGCGATCTGATCGATAGAAGCAACGGCACGGGTCACCATACTTAACTCATCTTTTAGGGCAACCAAATCACTCGAAGTCTTAGCCACCCAAGTTGCCAAGTTCCCAATGTTGACCAAGCTCTCGGCTAGGTCGCTTTTAGACTCACTCAAGACATGATCAGCGGTAGATGCATTGGATCGAGCTAGCTCCGCCAACCCCGCGACCCTCTCGTTAGCTTGACTGTTGGTCTTTGAGATCTGATCGATTCCGTGAACGTAGTCAGCCTGGGATCCAAAGCGAACCGCGAGGGCCTCGAGAGTCCCCCACATATCTACTAGGTCGATTCCAAGCTTTGAAGCAGCTTCGACCATCGCCGCCAGAACGACTTCAGGATCAGCCCCACCTTTTCTATCGTCCCTCAATCCGCCACTTTGGACTTGGGGATCGCTCTTGAATTTCACGCGCATCGCTAACTCCGAAGAACCAACCGCTTTCGGCTATATCTAGAGCTATCGGTATCTTCTTCCAATTGCCTAAGTCAAGTTCTTTAGATTTAACATGAATAAATATTCAAACCTATTAGCCATTATGTCAATCGTGATCGACGAGGGCTTGAGCCTGAATCGGCGAAATTCCAAGACGAGCCGCCGCTTGAGCAAGCGTTAAGTTATCGTCAACGACAAGTTTACGAAGTGCTCGCCGCGCAATTCTAAGCGTCTCATTACTCGCTCGACGAATCGCCGCCCTCTCTGGATCGTCTTCTGATTCAGGTGGTGGTAGAGGGCCACCCCTTTGGGTGACGACCTCGAATTGGTACTGGCGAGCAGAGACCCCAAGTTCAACTTCGACCACCTCGCCTAAGGCGCGAAGCGCCTCGGTCTCGCTCTTCCCAAAGGCTACAAGCTCATCGTCAGCGCATAGATATGCAAAGTAGTTGCCATCGGCAATCTTTCGGACAACCACGTCCAAATGCTGAGCTGAATACTTTGGGGGGACAACCACACACCTATGATCGACAAAATCTCAATTTTTATTGAGGCAGTCGATAAGGGTGAACATTATTTCGAAACTGTACTTCAACCATGCGTAGCCAAAGCCTACCCTCGTGGAGACCTGTAAATACAGCCATCATCGCAGCCGAGTACCAACAGTTCATCGCCTTCGATCGCATAGATTGCGAGCTGTTGATACTTTCTGCCTAAAGTGCAAAGTGTCGAAATCACTGCGTCAAAGGCCGCATAGCCATCCTCGTAGTAACTTGCTCCCGGAGAGGTATCTGACCCTCGCGCTTCAAGAAGTGACGATCCGAGGCTATATCCACTTTGTTGTAAGTCTGAGAGAAGATCTTGATTAGCGATAATATTTTCAGCCATGGATCGCTGAACTCCTTTAGGGTTCCAAGCAGTTATTACCGCTATCGAAGCTGTATGGTCCTTGGATTTGTTCGAGGCAGAATCAACTTCGCCCTCCTCAAAGCCTCTGGGTTCAAATGCACTTTGATCGAAGCGAGAAGTCGACAATCTATAGATTTCACTCACCGCTGACGAATCGATCGAACTCCCGTCATAGATCCTTCTCCATGACGCCTCTCGCGGGTAATCTGATGAAAGATCCTGTGGCAACCATAGATCTATCGACGCAGCGAAGTAAAGCTCAAGTAACTCTTCTGGTATCACAGTATGTAAACACTACAAACAAATTATCGTTTTACTCGACGTGGTGCAGCGTGGGTTCATGATGCCCTCTGGCGTGATCTACACCTAGGTGATGTACCCGATGTGATCTACACCGACCTAATACCCCTAGAGCGTCGTCCTCTTGAGTCTCATCGAGACGCGCCCTTTCAGATGTGCCATTGAGCTATTTAGCCAAGCTGTCATGCAACCAGAACGTCAAGTCAAATAGAAGCGTCGCACTAGCGCTATAGGATCAGTCCAACAGGTCAGGCCAACAGGACAAATCAACTGGTCGCACCATCGCACTCAAAGCATCGCACCAGAACCATCTATTTGGGCTAGTGAACTGACATATAGCCCATTAGAAATTGGATCTTTGGGCGTGGAACCAAAGAGATTGAGACATATTGTGTCAACGGCCGATCTTATCGGGCAGTTCCGAGAAGTTCCGTTCTGAAAGATTTTTATCTCACTGAGGGGTTGCAGTTCGTCGTGGCTACAAGAGTGCTGTCATTTTGACAGTGCTGTCATTTTGACAGTGCACTACTTCGTTCAGATAAGTAATGCATTGGGCAACAATTAGAAAAAAAGGCGCCAGCGAAGATTCAATCGCTGGCGCCTTGCCCACTTAGAAGTATCTATTGGTCAAACAGATTTTTATGATTGCCTTATTTCGCCTAACCCTTCGCAGCATTTGCGGTCGTAGCAAATGCCAATGGCACTGGATATTGGCCAAGCACGTAGTTCAAGATCGCAGCGTGTTGCATCTCTACTGGTTGGATAGTTGCAGCAGCAGCGACTGCCTTGTCGCTATAGAGCTCACTAATTGCCGCTAGGTAGGTAGCAGCAGCGATCTCTTCGACTTGCAGTGCTAGGTTCGCTAGACCAGTCACATCAGTAACCTTTGCGAAGAGGGAGTTGACCGTCGGTGTAAGGGTTGCATCGGTGACGGTCACGGCTGGCTTACCGGCACCCGTTAGGACGGCATTCCATGCAGCTGCGTGATCTTTGTGCTGTGACATAGCCGTCTGAGCAAAGGTGACGACTGCAGGAGGAACTGTCCCGAGCTTTCCGGCTTGAGCCGCTGTTATGCCGGCGTTATAGGCGTAGATCCCTAGGTTCTCCAAAGACGCTGCAACTCCTGCGATCTTTAGATCAGATGCAAGCTGCATCGAAGCAGCCGATGTAGTTGTGGTAGCTGCCAAAGTCGTCGAGGTCGAAGATGCGGATGCGCCAGAGCCACACGCCGCTAGAGCCACTCCACCTAATACAGTGCCACCGACACCAAAGAGAAACTTGCGTCGATCCATCGACTTTGTAAAGCGATTAGTCAAGCTCTCTTCATCACGATTTTCTTCAACCCAACTTGCAATTGCAGCCTTCATATTTGGAAGGGCCTCATCTAAGTGACGATCTCGTAAGTCGTCGACTGCACTTTGAAGCTCGGAATTTGAGATATCAAGGCGATTATGGTTTATCATTTACATAGCTCCTTCTGTAGCTGGTCGAGCCTGATCCGTTGGGAAGAAACTTGCAGGGAACCCAATGGATCCGGCAGCGGCCGGAAGTTGTGATGCGATCGTTGGCGAAAGCGTGATCAACTGCGGTGCATTCGCTTGCAGGAGAGCTGCTACCGCACGTAGAATTGAAGCATGTTGAGCCTCTACACCCATAATTGATGCAGTGGTAGCGCGAGCCGACTTAGCAGCTGAGCTAAACATAGCTACATCCTTGACGTAGGTCTCGGCCGCCCCTTGCTCTAATTCGAGAGCGAGGTTCACCACGGCCAGGGGAGTCGTCAAAGTTGGCTTAGCGTTATTGACGACCTGGAGCAGAACTGGATCTGGACTCGTTTGCGCTTTACCACCTAGGCCCACAACCGCCGCATTGAAGGCGGCTAAGTGTTGTTGGTGCTGAGCCACTGTCATCTTTACAAACGCTGTTACCGTAGCATTAGCCGATGCTCCACCGATAAAGTCAAGGCCGAGAGCGACGTTGTAGGTCGCAACCGCTAGGGCCTCAATCGAAGCTGCCGTCTGCAGAATTTGAACGTCAGGGTTGGTAGCTGCAAATGCAGGAGTAGAAAGCACCCCCACCAAAGCCGCTCCAACGCCTAGCGCACCGAGTGTTCCAAGGCTAAAAGAGCTCTTTTTGATCGTTGAGATCTGCTCGCTAGCGAATGCTTCTCGTTCGATCTTTTCAAAACCACTAACTTCGTGGCCCAACTCAATCGTCTCGGCGACCGCTTCATTCATCGACTTCATTGAGTCAAAGTGAAGGTCGGCCGACTCCTCGACGAGTGCATTCAACGCGTAGTCGTCTACGTGCACAATTATCTCCTTTGATTAGTTTTACTTACTCAAGCAGCTACGACTTTGACGGTCGCAGTCATGTACTGATGAATAGTGCACAAGGCACTCTCGGTGATACCACTTGAGCTGCTTCCAACCTTGACCACCACGGTCTTTCCTGGAAGTATGTTGCCGGTGTCAAACGAGTGGTTTGTAGCAGTAAAGGTGTGGATGACTGAATCGTCATTTGTAACCTTTATCTCACCGCCAGCGGCAACGGTGATAGTTGATGGCGAGAATGCAAAGTTGCGAATCGTAACGTCGACTACTTGCGGTGCAGCCGCCGAGGAGGCCTTAGCGACAGCTGATGTCGTCGTTGCAGACGACGATGCTGCTGTCGTTCCGCAGGCACCAAGGGTAAGTGCGCCAACGACAACTCCGAGAGCTAGAGGCTTTTTCATCTACATCACCTTTCACGTATTTGATTTCGTATCATCAACGGCAACTATTCGAAAGCACCCCTGTGACTTGGATTAACATTTCTGTAGAAAACACCTAAAGACCATGATGAAGTGGGAAAAGCAAAAAGGGGGCATAATATGGCAACTGGCAAGCGTTGACACGCGTGCCAAATAATGAGTCATCAGAAAGGATTTGAATGGCTCGAATTACGCCGCTACCTAAGACCAATAAGGAGGTAGCCCAGTTATCAATCCTCGACGACAACGAACTCGTCCAAGAGGTCATAAAGAGAGACCAAGGCGCCTTGGCAGAGGTCTATCGCAGAACTGGAGCCATCCTTGTAGCAACGGCTGCAAAGGTGACCAAGTCACAACAGTTAGCCGAAGAGGTTGTACAAGAGGTGATCGTCAAACTCTGGAACGAGCCGGAGAAGTTTGATGCGAGTCGCGGAAGCCTCAAGGCCTTTCTCCTCGTTCAAACCCATCGTAGGGCGATCGATCTTGTTCGAAGTGAGGTAGCCAGAACCAAGCGCCAGGAGAGGGTCGCTTCATTCAAGGAGAATGAGTCGACGAGGTTTGAAGATATGGTCGTCGACCAAGTTCAGATGCGTTCAATACTTATCGCACTTGCAAATTTGACCGAGGCTGAGCGAATGGCGATCGAATTGGCGTACTTCCACGGATACACCTATACCGAGGTAGCAAAGATTCTTCGCGAACCAGATGGAACAATCAAAAGCCGAATTCGCACTGGGCTTCGAAAGATTAAAGAGACCTTGGAAAGAGAAAAGAGTCGAGATGGGGTTCAGGATGACAGCCACTGACCATTCCGTTTACGAAGAATTAGTCGCTCCATATGCAATTTATGCCCTAGGCGCCGAAGAAGAAGCCATGATGGAGGAGCACCTAGCCCTCTGTGATATCTGCGCTAGCGAGGTGGCGAGCTTCCATGAAGCTCTAGCAGAGGTCGCTCCAACCACCGAGACGAGTGGCATGGATGCGCTTTGGGGTCGGATCGAAAGGGAGATATCACCACCTGACGACAGCGCAGACGCTGCTAAGGTGGTCGCCTTTGAACAAAGGCGACGGGGAAGTATCTGGTTACGCCCCTCAAGCGCAGTAGCAGCAATAGCCCTTGTGATCTCATTTATATCTACCGCGGCCGCTATCAATATGAACTCGTCAAAGCAGTCGTTAATGAAGAGCAACTCCGCAATGGAGTCGCAGATGGTGGCAAATGCTATAGCGAGTCCTGGTTCAAAGACTTTGCACCTCACGAGCGCTTCGAACAAGTACAGCCTCGACATAGTGATCACCAAAGATGGGAAGGCCTACATTACAGGCGGCGTCCTCCCCCCGCTAAATGGCCAAACGAGCTACCAGGTATGGGGAATACGGGCAAATGGGATGGTCTCGATCATGGTCTTTGGCTCACACATGAAGGGAGTCGCCTTCTCGTTGCCTTCTAACGCTGGCTTTGCCCAGATCGCAGTTACCCAGGAACCAATGGGCGGAAGCCCCGCCCCAACGTCAACTCCGATAGTTTCATCGGTCTACTAGCGCGGGGGTATCCCCTTAGACGTTGGTTACGCAGCAACAGCCCCGAGATTCCTCTCGGGGCTGTTGTGCTCTATAGCCGATAGCCATTAAGCAATTCTTGATGAGTAGAAAAAAAAGAAAGCACTTCCTAGGTAATAGTTAGGAATAGTTAACCTTTGTGCGCTATTACATATAAGCAAGTTCACCTTTTTTATAGAGACGGGGATAAAAGTTGCTAACCGAAGGCGATATTGAACTGATAAATGAGCCTCAAATTGGAATTGTGGCTGCCAACCGAAGCGGCAAGGGACCTCAGCTTACTCCTGTTTGGGTAGACACCGACGGAAGTGCCGTACTCTTCAACACCTCCAAGGGTAGGGTAAAGGAGAAGCTAATCGCAGCAGATCCCAACGTATCGATCTGCGTAGTTGACAACAAAAACCCATTTCGGTGGGTAAACGTAACCGGCACAGCCGAGCTCATTGAAGAAGGGGCCGATGACCACATCAACAAGTTGGCCAAGAAGTACCTTGGCGTAGACGAGTATCCCTATCGCCAAGAGGGCGAAGAGCGCGTAATCGTAAGGATCACCCCTACTTCACGAACTGGTGCATAGAATAGAACACCTCCTACGCCCCTTGACGAAGAGTGGGTAAAAACTACTAGGGTCCTAGCTCCAACCTCCACGAGCAGGACCCTACTTCTTTAACTGTGATTTGATGATTTGCACAACCACGATGTCACTCCAGTACAAACGAGAGCTCCTGGGCTCATCTAGAGATCTCACGTAGTCTCAATAAGGTACTAGAAAAATATCGTCGGTCGAGCTTTGCTTATGCACTAAAAGTGCCTTACCTTAAAGTCATCTACCAAA
>JAKCDL010000025.1:15898-23867 GCA_021841935.1 Actinomycetes bacterium
ACAGAGGTGCCGCGCTACCTTTGCGCAAAGCGTGTCTAATGGTGTATTTGGGCCAAGTAAAACGATCGAAGAAGTTACTTAGCAACAAAGCGTACTAATTCAAATTACAATAACGTAGGTAACCTCATCGGTGCCAAAGCGCAACCCGAACTTTAGCCCTCACTGCGCCCCAAGATCGCCGTCTATCTTTACTCCTACCCCCTCGACCGGTCCATCTTTCGCATAGTTGATGCCTTGGATCCATCTGCTGATTGAAGTCACCTCTAGATAGCTCCTTGAAGATTGGAAGCGCAGTGGAAAGTACCTACGACAAGATTATTGAACGCCTCAAAAATGAAGTATCTGCGATAGTCTCAGGAGTTGATTGGGCTCGAATCTCCATCGCGGCGTCACTCCTAAACAACTTCTCCCCGAGAAATGCCCTGCTAATTTCGATGCAAGCTTCACGTAGGGGTACATCCGTTAGCTCTCTAGCTGGTTATCACAACTGGAAGAAGATTGGAAGGTACGTTCGAAAGGGAGAGGAGGGCTATGCCATACTCGCACCAATCTTCAAAGAGTCACAAGGAGATGGAGATGGTCGCGAAGTCTCCTACTTCAAATGGGTCTACGTCTTCGACCTTGATCAAACCGACGGCAAAGATTTCGATGTTCCAAGGCCAGCGGCGATCACCGAGGTAAGTGCCTACCGCGACGACCTCTATGGGGCACTCATTCGCCTCATAACCCAAAGCGGATTTCGAGTAACACTCGAAAGGGTGGATGGAGCAAATGGACTTACCGACTTTTCGCTCAGAAAGGTAGTCATAAGCTCTGAACTTGCACCCCCGCAGCGGCTAAAGACATTAACTCATGAACTAGCCCATACGATCATGCACGCTAATGGAGAGAAGATCGATCGCAACATAGCAGAGATCGAAGCTGAAACGTTGTGTCACCTGCTGCTTGCCCACTTTGGCATCGACAGCGGTGAATACTCCTTTCCCTACATAGCAAGCTGGTCTCAGGGGGATCTACGCTCAGTCTTTCAAGTCGCAGAGAGGATTCAAACCACTCTACGGGAGACCATTCGAAGGGTCGAGATCAACATGGTCGGCCACGTTGTTTCCTTCGAAATTCCATGGAAGTACCAAATGAGACATATGAAGGTTTCAAGTGCGGTATCTTCAAGAAATGACCCATTCGCTTCGATAGGGTCCGGAATCTGGGGGATGTAGATGAAGGGGCGAAGCAGCGCTACAACGTCGGCGACGTTTTTTACCGAGGAACACATCGCAATCTGCGAGGCAGTAGATGGTTACCTCGATCACTTGGGGGATCGGAAAGAGAAGCTACTCATCGAGATAGCGCAAAACCACTACTACCCCGATGAGCTTCTAGAAGCGATGGGAGAGCTAGGTCTCTATGGCGCCTTAATCCCCGAGGAGTATGGTGGTTCGAATGTCGGGCTACTATCTATGGCACTTGCAATGGAGCGCTTCGCGGCATATGGTCTTGAAAATACCCTTGCGTTACTTACAACAATGGACACCCTAGCGATAATCGCAGGTGGAACAAGTGAACAAAAACGAGAGATCCTTCCTAAAGTAGCCTCCGGCAACTACCACATGGCCTTCGCTATCACCGAACCCGGAGCAGGAACCAACTCCTTTAATATGTCGCTAAGGGCTCACAAAGTTGATGGAGGATTTCATCTAAAGGGAGAAAAGGCTTGGATCACTGGTGTTGATCGAGCTGACTGCATCCTCGTAGTAGCTCGAACGACCTCTCGTGAAGAGATCAAAGAGAAGAACCTTCCAAAGTCCTTTGGGTTAACGCTCTTCCTAGTCGACCCTAAGGATCCATCGCTATCAAAGAACAAGATGAACACCGCAGGAATCGAGGGCTTTTCTCAATTCCAACTCTACTTCGACGACCTCTTCGTTTCGAACAGCGATGTAGTTGGAGAGGTCGATCAAGGTGCGAGAATCCTCTTCATGGCGCTAAATCCAGAGCGCATCTTAGGGGCGTCCTTTTCAGTTGGAATGTGTGACTACTTCATCTCAAAGGCGGTGGACTACTCAAAGGAGCGGGTGGTATTTGGAGATCGCCCGATCGGCTCATACCAAGGAGTCTCACACCCCCTAGCTAAACTACGCACTAGCCAAGAGGCAGCAAGACTACTCTTCTACGAAGCTGCTGCCCTCTATGACAAGGGTGCTCCCCCTCAGCGGGTAGGGACGCTCGCCAATATGGCGAAGTACCTGGCCTCTGAGACCTGCTTTGACGCAGCTGATCGAGCGATACAGACCTTCGGCGGAAGCGGTTTTGTAGAGGAGAACCTACTGATTCAATTCCTAGCTGGCGCTCGCCTCTCTAAGACCGCCCCAATCAATAACGAGATGGTACTGAACTTCGTCGCTGAACACGACCTTGGACTACCCCGCTCCTACTAACAGAGGGGCACGACCTCATCTCTTGCAACTCTAAGCCGTTGTTCAATGGATTTGCTAGCTGAGCAAACTAACGGAGACGACATTGCAATTGATCCGCGATAGTCAATATCGCGGATCAATTGCATCTAAGGCGACATTAAACTTCAAAGACTCACCGATATAGCGACCATGCATAGGTCAAAAAGACCAAAGACGACAACATCCATTGCTCCAATTTGACACTCCAACGGCGGCCGATTCAAACGGCCGATTCAAACTGGGAGCCGAAGATGTCAAGATTAGCAATGTAAGCAGTTTGTAGCTTATAAAGGGGTCATTTTCTCCCGAAGAGTAGTTCTACTACTAACTCGACTAGCAATTTGACTAGAGGCCCGAAGGATTGTAATTGAGTATTAATCGCCGAAACTCTTTGGGCACAAACTTGAGCTTCCATTTAGCCCACTCTTTGATCCGGATTATGTTAGTGAAACCTCGCCACTTCCTAGCCTTTTGGATATCGGCAAAGTTGCATCTCCATTCGAGCTTTCCTTGGGACTATTCGAGCTTTCCTTGGGACTATTCGAGCTTTCCTTGGGCCGCCTGAGAGGCTACGGGGTCGTGGCCACTACCTCTTAGTGCATAAGCGACTCCAACGGCGATTAGTGCGCCCAGGAGTGGTCCGATGATATACACGTAGAAGTGAAGGTAGTTGTTATCGATGACCTCTGCAACGAGGGATCGCACTGGATTCATTGAAGCTCCACTGAAGGGGGCAAAGACGACGGTGTCAACTATTATCGTCCCTCCAACCGCAAGTGCCGAGAGTGGTCCAACGTTCTGCGATCCAGATGCGGTTCCAAGTATCACACTTACAAGTAGAAATGTGGCGATGACTTCCACAACAATGCCCTGCCAGACCGATACGCTTCCAAGTTGGTTTAAACCAACGACCTTACCTGAGGCAAGTACAAAACGCACCAAAAGCGCACCGAATAATCCGCCAATCAGCTGGCCAAGTAGATAGTCTGCGACTCTTTTGCCTGGAAATTCACCCCTCAAGTAAAACGCCAGAGTCACTACTGGATTCAAGTGAGCCCCAGAGATGTTTCCAGTTGCGAGGATGATAGCCATTACCGTCAGCCCTGGCCCCAAGAGGCGCGCTGGATCACCACCAAGTCCAGTGACCGAATCGCTCAGTGAAGCGGACATCGCTATTACGACAAGCAAAAAGGTCCCTACGACTTCGCCGATGAATCGTCTCGGTCGGCTCTTTTCGATATATTGAATTATCGTTATGTTGCGCGTTGACATCAAAGAACTCCCTGACTCATAAGCTAGTGCCTTGGCAGCGCAGCCTATCTCACAGGCAAGTTATCGGATTGAACGAGACGATTTGTTAGTTGAGGCCGATAAGTAGAGCACACTCGGGCCAGGAGTACCAGCCATGAGCGGCCAAACGAGAGGCCGCCAGATCTTGCATCGATGGCGAGGCATCGCTGGGGATTCCAGGAAAGCCCATTGCCTGCCAAGTTGAGATTGAAAATTGATAGGCACCGTAGTAGCCATTCCCAGTGTTATCCTGGTAATTTCCACCCGATTCGCAATTTCTCAAAGCTGCCAACGCCGCTGAGGTCACCGGCGCAGGGTGTCCTCCCCAATTACCTACTTGTCCTCCATTGGTTGGGGTCTGGGAGATGCCAGTCGCCGATGGGATGCCTTGGGATTGAATCTGAGCTTGGCGGGCCTTGGCTTCAGCCGCGAGCTGCTGGGCTAATTGAGCTTGGACTAGCTGCTGAATCTGACCATTCAAAGAGTCTAGAGTTGACTGCTCTTTAGAGATCGTCTGGCTTATCGATGAGCTTTCGCTATCGATCTGAGCCTCTTCGGAGATGACAGCTTGCTGGAGGCGCTTAGTTGCTGCAACCTTTTGATTTAGTGTCTTTAGCGATGCGTTATAGCTAGCGATCGCAGACGATACGTCGAGGCCCATTACTCTCTCGAACTCGTTTCGAGCTAAAAAGTCAGCCTGGCTCATAGATAACTCTGCAAAGACTGTAGATGCATCATTCAGGTTCATATACTGCGAAATTGCGATCTTAGCGAGTAGACCCCTTTTGGCATTCACAGTGGCACTAGCACTTGCTAGTTGCTTTTGCTCCCCCGCTAACTGGGCGTTCAAGGTGACCAACTGCGACTGCGCAGATGAACGATTCACGGCTAGTTGATGTATCTCTACACTCTGGGACGAGATTTGAGCGGTGATCGACGATACTTGCGATTGAAGTGAAGACTGAGTAGCGCCATAAGCCGCAACCTGTAGGGAGGATGGTGATACGAAGACGATCAACCCAGCAATCGACGCGACCACTCGGCCAATGAGTCTTTGACGGTTTTCTAGCATACAACTTTCCAGTATCCACCCTCGGTGGCCATCAACTCTCCAAAATGTTGGAGATCGACCCTCTAGGTGACGCTGCCCAATATACCTCCCAATGTTAGCGCTAAATTGATTGACCAAGTGGCAAAATGAGTGCAATATAAGGCGCCGCTAATCATCATCCCATGTCAGAGGGGATACAAACCAACAAATTTAACGCAATGCATAGTGCGGCAATGTCACACTCGGTAGTTGCCTAGTTTTAAAACATGGAAAGACAACGCTTAAAGTGGTGCTTGCCAATCGGAGAATTCACTATTTCGACACGAAAGTCAAAGACCGAGATGATGGTACCTACGTCGACGAAATTCGAGATGGCGAAATCCAATTTGGCGGAAACAGGGAGACCGAGCGTCTAACTGCTTAGCCAGGCGCCTTAGATTTGGAAGTAATTTCCAGATCTATGCACCTCTGTTATGTAGGCGAGGTCAACGATTGAATTCAATGGAGGTCCTTTGATAAGTAGATCTCGATCTCCATCTTCTCCAAGGTCGCGAATGTATGCAGCTACTTTATGTTCTTTTACTATCGGAGAGAAGCGACTATGGACTACCAAAGTCGTCAAAGCGGCCGAAGTAGCAGCGATTATGCCGTTGTCAGAGTCTTCGATGGCTACGACTGAACTAGCATCAACACCAAGGCCATCTAAGACGTATTCGTAGACCAGTGGTGAAGGCTTCTTCAACTCCACTACGTCACCTGCGCCTACGAAGTCAACTATATCAGCGATATCTTGGCCAAAGTTAGCCTCGATTAGAGCCGCCACATTGTCATAGGATGTGGTAGTTGCAACACCAATTTTGACGCTCTTTCGCTTTGCCTCTCTGATCAAACGCGCAACCCCCCGCTTCAAATGCAGGCTGCCACCCCTCACTATCTCAACGTAGATCTCATTCTTGCGCCTATGCAGAGCTAGTAGATCGATCTTTTGAAGCTCAGAGTCGCTCTCAGAGGCGACTACTAGACGTTCAAACCCTCCGGCTACCTTGAGGTGTTTTTCGATATAGATCTCCTCGTCCCACTTGGTCGAGAGGCCAAATTCTCCAAATGCTCGATTGAAGGCCTCTCGATGGGCGACCTCCGATTCAGCTAGGGTTCCATCTACGTCAAAGATCAAAGCGTTAAGTGTCATAATCTTCTCAAAAGACTACCCTCCAACAGCCACAGCCCACCAATGGCCAACAGATATCGATTATCCCTGAAAGTCCTCGTTTAGCTCAACTATGGTTAGGCAGAGTTAGATAACTGTTGAGGTGGGCATAGATGGAAGAAGATCCTCGGTACGACGTCACAAATCAAAGTAACCTTCCGGTTGCTAGAAATAGGTACCTCTCCAATAGCTTCGCTAGGACCTTCGTCGAATCAAAGGGAGTCACAGCAAAGTCACTCTCTAACTACGGGGCCTTCTTAGGTACAGCCGAGGCTGACGTACGAGCTCGCGAGGCTAACGATATATCGCCTGTATTAAAGACACACAACCGAATTGGGGAGAGGATCGATGAGATCGCCTTTCATCCGAGTTATCACTACTTCATGAGTGCCGCAGTCGAACACAATGTCGCTTCATTCCCTAGCGAAAAAGGAAGGGGACACCTCGAGAGAGCCCTCAAACTACACATGCTCTCTGAGGTCGAACCTGGCCACGGCTGTCCGATATCGATGACCTATGCATCTGTCGCAACATTGAATGATGTGGTCGTAAGTGATAACTCTTACCTTGGTGAGTTAGTAGCAAAGCTACGAAGTAACATCTACGATCCGCGAGAGGTCCAAATATCTAATAAGGCATCCATCACATCTGGGATGGGGATGACCGAACGCCAAGGTGGCTCCGATGTGAGGGCCAATATCACCCAAGCCAAGAGGATCTCTGGTGATCGCTATCGGATAACGGGGCATAAGTGGTTTATGTCTGCCCCACAGTCAGATCTCTTCCTGATAACCGCTAAGACGCAGAGGGGTATAACCTGCTTTGCGCTTCCTAGGCGAACCGAAGACGGCCACCTCAACTCAGTGCAAATCCAAAGGCTAAAACGAAAAATCGGAAACCAATCGAATGCCTCGAGTGAAGTGATCTTCGATGGCTCAGAGGCAACTATCGTCGGCGAAGAGGGGCGTGGAATCTCAACGATCATCAAGATGGTCTCTCACTGTCGCCTCGACTCGCTCATTGGTTCAGCTGGTGAGATCAGATCGGCGACTGTAGATGCAATCGACCACGCTAGATCTAGGTCGGCATTTGGAAAATTGCTAATCGATGCCGAACTCATGACGAGCGTCTTGGGTGACATGGTAATTGAGTCAATTGCTGCAACTATGACGAGTCTGCGCCTCGCCTACTGCGACGATACCTCTCCATTCGATGAGAAAGAGGGGGTGCTAAGGCGAATTGGGGTCCCGCTATCCAAGTTCTTGGTCTGCAAGAGGGCACCAACGCTAATTGCGGAGGCGATAGAGTGCCTAGGAGGAAATGGATACGTCGAAGAGTCCCGAGGTGCGCTACTATTTCGCGAATCACCTCTCAATGGAATGTGGGAGGGTTCTGGAAATGTAAATGCTCTCGATCTGCTTCGCGCCATCTCTCGTGACCAAGGGTCGATGGATGTCTTTTACGCCTATCTAGAGCGCAATGGTATCGATGATCCACATCTAACAAGGCTCATTGAAGGGTGCAAAGCTATTACATCAAAGGAGCTAATTCCAGAGGCACAGGGTCGTATCCTCGCTACAAAGCTAGCTAAAGCACTACAACTCTCGATCCTGGTCGAATCGGGGCTAACCGAATGTGCCATTGAGTACCTCAAGGCGCGAATCAGACCTAGAGTCGACTCGGAGGTTTTAGGGACGATCGAGGTAAGTAGAGGGCTGCGCGACTTAATCGACGCATTCTAAAAGATCAATCGGGGTCATCATCGACCAAGTCTTGGAAGAGTTCTCTGCCTTCGATTGAGCCTCATTTGAGTGAGCATGTCATGCGTTGTCAAAAGAAACAGTGATCTATTGACCCCTTTGAAACCATCTAGAGGCTAGCAGTTCATCAGCGATACCCCTTTTGCGCTTGCGCGGATGGTCACTTCGCTTCACTTCACTTCACTTCACTTCGCTTCACTTCGCTTCA
>JAKCDL010000010.1 GCA_021841935.1 Actinomycetes bacterium
CAGCTACAAATATCACACTCAACAGACCAATCGTAGGAATCATCTCAACATCAGATGGAAGAGGTTATTGGTTAGTTGCATCTGATGGTGGAGTCTTTGCCTATGGTGATGCAACCTACTATGGATCAGCAAACAACATAGACCTCAACAAACCAATAGTAGGAATAACATCTACTCCAGATTCAAAGGGCTACTGGTTAGTTGCATCTGATGGTGGAGTCTTTGCCTATGGTGATGCGACCTACTATGGATCAGCAAACAACATAGACCTCAACAAACCAATAGTAGGAATAACATCTACTCCAGATTCAAAGGGCTACTGGTTAGTTGCATCTGATGGTGGAGTCTTTGCCTATGGTGATGCAAACTTCTATGGCTCTGCAACCAATCTTCACCTCAACCAACCTGCTATCTCCATACAGGGGTAGGTAGGTGACTAAAAGGTGACTGGGGGTTGAAAGGGACTTATCCGCTTAGTTGAGCGATAAAGACTTAACGTCTAACTACCCTCTCGACCTCGAAGGTCTAACGGATTTATTGCCACCATCTAATGGTGCTTATTTAGAAGTTCGCCCTCATTTGAGTACGGTAACTCTCTCAAAATGAGAGTGTTACCGTACTTATGGCAATAGTATCCCCATGTACTCCCCTGGGAAAGGATGGAAGGTCACTCTCCAGGAAGTTTGGCATCTCTTATCCTGAAAGACCGCATCTGTTTCTCTTGTCATTGGTGCCTGAATTGCCTGAGCTGACGACCGCCCCTTACCTTAGATAGCATCGCCAGTCGCAATATCAAAGAAGAGTATCTTTTGGGTGTTCAGCGCTAGTTCAATCTTTTCACCTTGGTGGAAGTTGTAGTTTGGTGCGATACGTGCAACGCCGACTCCCTGTCCAGCGCCCTTGCTCGAACCAAATTCAATATCAACGACCTCTTCATCTTCTGCAACTGCGCCAGCTACCTTGATGGCCTTAGCGTTGAATCTAAAGTAGACCAATAGCTCAGATCCAAGTGCTTCAACCAGATCAACCTCAACTTTGAGACAATTCGCCGCATCGGAGGTCGATGCGATATTGAGGTGCTCGGGACGAAAGCCAACAGCAACCTTTTTACCGCGGAATCTTGCAAGGTTAGGATTCGAATTGACGTCAAATTCAATCCTTTGTCCACCTAGGGTAAAGTAAGTTCCATCTTCTGCAACGCCTGCTTCAAAGATGTTCATAGAGGGAGAGCCGATAAAGCTTGCCACAAAGAGATTTGCGGGCTTTGAATAGACAGTCTGAGGATCGGCGCACTGTTGTAGGTCGCCTGCGTGCATCACCGCGACTCTATCGCCCATCGTCATGGCCTCAACCTGGTCGTGAGTAACATAAAGAGTGGCAACACCAAGTTGTCGTTGTACCCGCGATACCTCAGCGCGCATCTTGACTCTGAGGTTTGCATCAAGATTCGAAAGTGGCTCATCCATCAGAAAGACCGAAGGATCTCGAACGATTGCTCGTCCCATTGCAACTCTTTGGCGTTGTCCACCTGAGAGTTGCCCTGGCTTTTTCTCCAACTGTTCGAACAGTCCGAGAACTTCCGCAGCATTTGCTACCGACTTTGCGATCTCTTCTTTAGGCTTCTTTCTTAGCGTCAGGGCAAATCCTATATTTTGAGCAACAGTCATATGTGGATATAAGGCGTAGTTCTGAAAGACCATTGCTATATCGCGGTCGCGTGCTGTCAGGTCGTTGACGACACGATCGCCTATCATCAAAGTTCCGTCAGAGATCTCCTCGAGGCCCGCAACCATTCGAAGGGTTGTAGTTTTCCCGCAACCTGATGGTCCGACGAGGACGACAAATTCCCCCTCTCTAATTGAAAGGTCTAAGCCGTGTACTACCTTTTGACCATTTGGATAGACCTTCGTTAGCTTTTCCATGGTTACAGTTGCCATTTGGACCTCCCAATTTTGAGGCTTCTCTCTTTGAGAACAGCCGTCGTCGGTGAAAAATAGTTGGCAGATAAGAGTTCTTACCACTGGATAAAGTACAATGATAGCATCAGTGTGTGTTCTAGGTCACACAAGTTGATTGGCTTTTTTACTCCCGAGGGGGACTAGCGGGTTTTGAAAGGCTAAGAGTGGGTGGGGATGCTATCTATTTGCTTCGCTAAAGATGGATAACAGAGATCGCAGCGTGCGATAATAGAAAGCAAGAGAGGCTTTCAAAGTATTTAGATTTGGTAAATTTTCATCGGTGAACGGATATTCCTCCCCGTTCCTGTGCTAACAAATATTTAGGTAAAGTTCGAGAGGAGTCCATGGAAACGATCTGGCAACCCATCAAAGATTCGGGGCATCTAACAGAGAAGATCGTCGCAAGGATTGAACAGATAATCGAAGAGTCACAGCTATCGGCTGGTTCACGACTACCGTCAGAGCGCGAATTGGCCAAGTTGTTAGGAGTATCGAGGCCCGCTCTTCGCGAGGCTGTAAAGACCCTTGAGGCACATGGAAGAGTAGTGGTTCGCCACGGTCAAGGCGTATTTATAACCGCAAGTGCGGACGAGCTCATGAGAGACCGTCTGGCAAACCAAGAGGTCTCCATGATGGAGCTCTATGCAATGAGAAACGTTCTTGAGGCGCCGGCTGCAGGATGGGCGGCTGCAAACGCTAGCGACCATGATATCGAACGTCTTCGCCTAGCACTAGAGGCTGAAGAAGAGGCCAGAACAAATACCACCGACTTTGCCAGACTCGCACAACTCGACTCTGGTTTTCACCTCTTGATCGTAGAGATAGCCCGTAACAGGTTTCTCCTTCAGACTCTAGGCATCTTGCAAGAGATGATGGCTGCAGGTATGGATACGACACTTACGGTACCAGGGAGGCTAGAGAGGTCTCGTCAAGACCATCGTGCAATCTTTGAAGCTATCCGTGATCACGATATCGAGGCAGCCAGAGTAGCAGCGTCTTCACATATCATTGGAGCAAGAGAGGCGGCACTTTCAAGGGTCCGCGGATCCTCCGCAGATGATATTTAATTATCACTTTCAAAGTCAGCTCTGTTTTTAATTGACAGAGCTATCTTCAGTGGCTAAAGTTATTGGACAGAGGTCATACCTTCAAAAAATAATTAGACACTGAGGTGGCACATGAGCGATGAATTGGCCTTTCTTGGCCATGAAGTGGGGGACTCCGTAGCCGTTGCGGTTAGGGATGTGGAGGCTGGTAAGGCGCGTGTCGCATTTCTCGACTCCGAAGATCAAGTTGAGATTACGACCACAGAATCGATTCTGTTGGGGCATAAAGTTGCGCTAGTTTCGATCCCAGCTGAAACACCAATAATCGAATACGGAGAGGTGATCGGCACATCTAAGAGCGATATTGCCGTCGGTTCTTTGGTTCACGTTCACAACATAAGGAGCAATAGATGGCAAGTCAAGGCCTAACTGGGTATCGTCGCGCAAACGGAACCGTTGGTATCCGAAACTATGTAGTAATCTTGGCCGTCGACGACCTTTCGAATGCCGCCGTTGAAGGTATTGCAGCACTCGTTCCCGGTACAGTTGCAATTCCGCACTCTTACGGAAGGCTTCAATTTGGTGAGGACCTCGAGCTCACCTTTAGGACTTTGATCGGCACTGGCGCAAATCCGAACGTAGCAGCCGTCGTCGTAGTTGGCATTGAGCCATCGTGGACAGATCGTGTGGCAGATGGAATAGCAGAGACGCAAAAGCCAGTCGAGCGGCTATCGATCGAGCGCAATGGAGATCTAAACACCATTGCAGCCGGGGCTAGGATCGCAGCACGCCTCCTACAAGATGCGAGCGAGATCGTGCGCACCCCAGTTGAGCGCCATGAAGTCATGATGTCTATCAAGTGCGGAGAGTCCGATACAACAAGTGGTCTTGGAGCCTGCCCAACTACATCGGAAGCCGTCGATCGAACTGTATTTGCTGGTGGGACCGTTCTCTTTGGGGAGACAACTGAGCTGACTGGCGGTGAACACCTAATTGCAAATAGGTGCGTCAGTGACCCAGTGCGAGATAAGTTCATGTCGTTCTTCAACGACTACTTGGCAACGGTAGAGGCACAAGGAGTCGATCTTCTCGGTTCACAGCCGACACAGGGTAATATCCGTGGCGGATTGTCGACCATCGAAGAAAAGGCTATGGGCAATATCGCAAAGACTGGTTCTGTACCGGTCGTCGACGCCCTAGAGCCGGCAGTTGCACCAAGTGTTCCTGGCCTTAACTTCATGGACACTTCCTCTGCTGCTGCAGAGTGCATTACCCTTATGGCCGCCGCAGGAGCTGTAATCCACCTCTTCCCGACTGGTCAAGGAAATATCATCGGTAACCCAATTGAACCAGTTATCAAGATAACTGCCAACCCCTTGACAGCCGCGACGATGCAGGAGCACATCGATCTTGACGTCTCTGGCCTTCTTCGTCGCGAGTATGGACTCAAAGAGGCTGGTGATCGCCTGATGGAGATCATCGATCGTACAATCAACGGTCGACTTACCGCAGCTGAGGCTATTGGTCACAAAGAGTTCGTGATCACAAAGCTCTACCGGAGCGCATAGTTATGACCATTACCACTCGCGCACTTATTGACGCGGGAGAGGTAGTGCCAATGTTGATTGGAGGAGAATGGGTCAACTCATTCTCCTCTGTTCTACGTGAGGTAACTAACCCCGCCACTGATCGCGTAATAGCCTCGATTGCATACGGAAATAGCTCAGAGGCGACAGCTGCCGCCGACAGTGCAAAAGCCGCCTTCTTGAATTGGTCGAATAGTTCAACTAGATATCGTGCCGACATACTCTTTAGGGCCTATGAGTTGATCATGGAACGTGCAAGTGACATCGGTGGCCTCCTAGCTCTAGAGACTGGAAAGCTACTTCAAGAGGCGATCGGAGAGACGCGCTTTAGCGCTGAGTACTTCAGATGGTTCGCCGAAGAGATCAGAAGGCCTCAAGGAGAAGTATTTGCGAGCGAAGATAGAAGTCGGCGACAACTTTCAATATCTCGTCCAATTGGCGTAGCGGCGACACTAACCCCTTGGAACTTTCCCATATCAATCCAAGCCCGAAAGGTAGCTCCAGCTTTAGCTGCTGGCTGTACCGTTGTAGCTAGACCTTCAGAGAAAGCGCCACTAGCCGTAGCCGAACTCTTTAGGGCACTCATCGATGCTGGTATCCCAGATGGTGTGGTAAATCTAATCTATGGCCCAGCCTCGGCTCAATCCAATGCGCTAATTGATCACGATGCCGTTGAAGTTATAAGTTTTACCGGATCTACCCCAGTTGGATCAGCCCTGATGAGACAGGCGTCCAACCGTATTGTCAGGTGCGCCCTCGAATTAGGTGGGGATGCACCATTTATCATCTTTTCAGATGCCGACATCGACAAGGCCATAGAAGGACTTGCAATCGCCAAGTTCAGAAACAACGGTCAGTCGTGCATCGCTGCGAATCGAGTCTTTGTGGCTTCGTCCAGAATGGATGAGGTATGCGAACGCCTTGGAAGCCTCACAGAGGCGATGGTCGTTGGCGATCCCCTTGGGGGCACCAAAGTTGACCTCGGGCCGCTCATAGATCAAAGTCGCGTTCGAGACGTTGAGGCAATTGTGCGAGATGCGTTGGACTCTGGCGCCCACTTCTTAGGGGGCGCTCCGGAGATCCCAGATGGACCGAACTACACCAGACCGGGGTTCATTGTAAATGCATCTCACGATTCGGCTCTCGCAAAGGAGGAGGTCTTTGGACCGGTCTCTGGCGTATTTTCATTCGACGATGAAGATGAGGTCATAGCGAGGGCCAACGATACCACGATGGGACTTGCTGGGTACGCCTATACTTCAGACCAAGGTCGAATATGGCGCCTCTCAGAGAGGCTAGAGGTTGGCATTCTTGGAATAAATCACCCTCTTCCTTCGGTCGTCTACTCTCCCATGGGTGGTGTGAAGAGAAGTGGACTTGGACGTGAAGGGGCCCATGAAGGACTGCATGAGTTTCTAGAGACCAAGTATGTATCGATTGGTGTGGATGGACTTTGACGGAGAATCTACGAAGTTGGAATTGGTTTGGTCAAAGCGGAAAGCTTGGTTTCTACCATCGCTCCCATACTAAATCGGAGGGATTTCCAGATGACATGTTCTCTGGTCGCCCGGTCATCGGTATTGGTGCTTCGTGGTCTGACTTAGCCCCTTGCAACTACCACCTTCACGAGATAGCACAGTCAGTAAAGGCAGGAATCTACGAAGCCGGCGGAGTACCCTTCGAATTTCCAACGATGGCACTTGGCGAGACGTTGATGCGTCCAAGTGCCATGCTCTATCGCAACTTAGCTGCAATGGAGATCGAAGAGCTTATTCGGGCGAATCCCCTCGATGGAGTGGTCCTTCTCACAGGTTGTGACAAGACGACTCCAGCTGCAATCATGGGGGCTCTAAGTGTTGATTTACCGACGATCATCATCACCGGTGGGCCAATGATGAATGGAGTCTTCAGGGGCGAGACTGTTGGCTCAGGTACTGATCTGTGGCGCTTTTCCGAGGACGTTCGCGCAGGGGTTATGACCCAAGAGGACTTTGTCTCTTCGGAGGCCTGCGTTTCACGCAGCGTCGGCCACTGCACGACTATGGGTACCGCGTCGACCATGGCCTGTATCGGTGAGGCTCTTGGCTTAGTACCAAGTGGAACGGCAACCATCCCAGCAACAGATGGCCAAAGAAGAAGTACAGCTCAGCTTGCTGGGCGGCGAATTGTAAAGATGGTAAACGAGGACCTTCGCCCCTCAAAGATCCTCACCAGAAAGAGCTTTGAGAATGCTATAGTCACCAACGTTGCCCTCGGCGGATCTACCAATGCGATCATTCACCTCCTAGCAATAGCAGGAAGGGCTGAGATTGAATTGAAGTTGGGGGACTTCGACGAGTTAGGCAGAGATGTCCCTACCATCGCCAATCTAAAACCTAGCGGACGGTTCTTGATGGCAGACTTTCACGCTGCCGGTGGCCTTCCCGCACTTCTCTCTGAAATCTCTAGCCACCTGCACCTCGATGCGATGACAGTATCGGGCAGGACGATTGGTGAAGAGATTTCGTCGGCTCGAAATTGGAACAGTGAAGTAATCAGAACTATTGACAGGCCACTTCTTCCCCCTGGAAATGGAAGTGTGGTACTCTTTGGCAATCTTGCACCCGATGGCGCAGTTCTAAAGCTCTCCGCCGCCGACCCCAAGTTGCTGGTCCATCGCGGGAAGGCATTGGTCTTTGATTCAATCGAAGAGTACAACACAACGGTCGATCGTGAAGACTTTGTCGCTGACCCAAGCGACATATTGATCCTGAGAAATGCTGGTCCAAAGGGCTATCCTGGTATGCCAGAGGTTGGAAACTTAGCCATTCCAAAGGTGCTAGTGAAAAAAGGGCTTCGAGATATGGTGCGAATCTCAGATGCACGGATGAGCGGCACCTCCTTTGGGACAGTCGTCCTACACGTCTCTCCGGAGGCTGCTAGTGGTGGTCCCTTAGCTCTCGTCGAAAGCGGAGATAGCGTGCTTCTCGACGTACCCAATCGCCAATTGACCTTAGAGATATCAGACGAGGAGTTTCAGAGGCGCCAGACAAACCACGTTGCTACCAACTTTGATGACACCAGTGGTTATGTTCGCCTCTATCGAGAGCACGTACTTGGAGCCGACACCGGGGCTGACTTTGACTTTCTCGTTGGACGAAGAGGTTCAGATGTACCTAGGAGGTCTACGTGAAAGATGTTTTAGAGGGCAAAGTTTGCCTAGTAACCGGAGGTGGTGGAGGAATAGGCGCTGCTATTTCACTGCTTCTCGGCCAAAGCGGAGCACGCATCGCAGTTGTGGACCGAGATCTAGAAGGAGCAGCTAGAAGCGCAGATGAGATCGGTTCAACTGGTGGCAGTGCGGTCGCAATACAAAGCGATATATCTATAGCCAGCGAGCGGATTAGGGCTTATGAGCAAGCACAAGAAGCCTTTGGCGCTATTGATATTTTGGTAAATAACGCCGCCGACCATGGATCAAGATCGAAGTTTCTCGATGTCTCTATCGAAGAGTGGGAGAGGATCCTTTCTACGAACCTCAGCGCCACGTGGCACTTTAGCCAGTTGGTTGCCCCGCAAATGATAGAAAAGCAAGAGGGATCTATCATCAATTTAGGTGCGATTCAAGCCTCCTTGCCTGTGGCAACCTATGCCTCATACGTCGCTACCAAAGGCGGAATCCTCTCCCTCACCAAGGCCCTAGCAGTTGAGCTTTCTCAATATGGAGTAAGGGTAAATGCAATCTCACCTGGCGCAATAGCATCTCCTTCGACCCAGAGCGCCCTCTCTAACTTGGGGACGAACCAAAAGGCACCTACCCTTCTTGGAAGGATGGGAACGTCACACGACGTAGCTCAGGGAGTACTATTTTTGGCATCTCCGGCTTCATCGTTTGTAACTGGCGAAAACATTGTCATCGATGGTGGTAGATCGCTATCGAGAGACCCAGATCCCTTTGCCTCATTTAGCAATAGGACCTAGTCAGTTCCCGTAGTATCCAACACACCTTTGATAGGCATATCTAAAGATTTAGCTTTGGCCTTATGTCGAACCCTTCTTGGATGGTAGATCTAGATCAAGTGCCATAGGTGGTCTATAAATTTAGAAAATGACGCTCCAAGAGACAGTTTGGAGATTGAAAAAGTGGCGAGCAAGTAAGGATTAGGAGATTCAATGACAGAAGAAAATGACTCAAGAAGGGCACCAAGAGGTGTATTCGTAGCGCTCGCTACGACTCTAAATGACGACTCAACGGTCGACTACCCCTCGCTCTCAAAGCTTTTGAATCACGTCGTAGCGGGTGGTGTAGATGGGATATGCCCAGTTGGCTCAACGGGAGAGGGACCCCTTCTTCAACGGAGGGACCGAATTGAGATAACCCAATTTGTCAAATCTAAAGTTAGTGACGGTATGGATGTAATTCCTGCAACTGTCTCTGTAACTCCAGCTGATGCTTTGACTGATTTGCATAGCTACCATGAAGTTGGTGCTAGTAGTGCCTTGGTTCCACCACCTTTTTACTATCCAATGGAGGCTGGAGCGATCAAAGAATTCTTTACGACCCTTGCAGATGCATCGCCTCTTCCAATCGTTCTCTACAACATCCCACAGATGACAAAGGTATCGATCCCGCCAGCTTTGGTTGGAGAACTTGGAGCTCATGAAAACATCATCGGTATCAAAGATTCAAGTCGGGACTTTGAATACTTCTCAAGCGTCTGTGATCAAGTTGCGATGCGTGAATTGGATAACTTTTCAGTTTTGACCGGTACCGATACCATGCTTAGCTCTTGCAATCTCGTCGGTGGAAGTGGCACAATTGCGGCCTCGGTCAATCTCGTTCCTAAGTTAGTCGTCGATCTCCAGAAGGCGACTCTAGATAAAGACTACGATCAGGCGAAGAAGTACCAAGTTCAACTACTTCGGATCGTACAAGCCTGTAGAGTTCCTGGATTTCCTGCCGGTTGGAAGGCGGCCCTGTCACTTCTTGGCCTCTGTTCAATGAACGTTGCCTTGCCAGCAAGGATTGCAGATGAGGCCCAAGTCGAAAAGTTACGCGGAGCCCTCGTCGACCTGGGAGTGATTTGAGTAGTCGATCTATCCTCTCCAAGTAGGGGGTAGATCGACTCCTTTACTTGCTGCAAGTTGAATAATCTCACTCGCAACTGAATCTGCTACTTCAACTTCAGTCGTATCGGTAACCTCATCTGGTAATGGCCTTGAGGTGCCAGGAAGGCGGCCGTTAGTTGAAATAACCTGTTCTGCCATGCGATCGAGGCGAGAAGATGCGCCGTTGTCGTCGCTAAATGCACTTGGGTCGATTGCTATAAGTAAGTGGCTAAGGCCCTGAGGTCTAGAGATATCGTTGAGTGAAAGCGGGTCAGCCACGTCGTTTGAGAGTGATGGCCCGACCAATCCACCTGTAAGTGCCTCCACCATCAGTGCTAGTGCAAAGCCTTTAGCTCCAGCCATAGGGGCCAACATCCCAAATAGCGCCGCCTTGGCATCGTTTGTAGGATCACCATTGGCATCGAAGGCCCAACCGTCGGGGATCTCTTCCTCCTTGGCTGCTGCTTGAGCAATTCGCCCCCTAGCAACGGTTGAGGTAGCTAAATCAATAATGGCTGGACGGGGTTTGGCAGGTATTCCACACGCTAACGGACTCGTCGATAAAATAGCCTTATTTCCGCCCCAGGCGGGCATTACGGCTGGTCCATTCGTAAAGGCTAAGCCGATAAAGCCTCTGCTTACCATATCTAGAACGTAGAGTCCCAATACCCCACAGTGGTTGGAGTTTGCCACTGAAACCACCGATACGCCATAGTTTTCTGCTCGTTCGGTGGCCAAAGCGCTCGCTTGGCTAGCTTGATAGTGGCCCATGCCACCGTTTCCGTCCAATGATAGAACTGGACCTTTGTCTTTGATGGTTGTCAGTTTCGACTCCTTGTCGATTCCACCGGCAGAGATTCGTCGTAGGTAGTGGGGTAGTCGCAGAAGTCCGTGCGAGCCTCGCCCCCAGGCGTCAGCCATAGTGATTTGCCTAGCTGAACTTTCAGCAACGTGGGGTGCTAGTCCATATGCAATGAGTAGATCTTTAGCGATCGTCTGGGACTGCGAAAAGTTTGACTTCATTTTACCCCCACTAAGTGATGACTTTATATCCCCTAATCCTAGCAGTGG
Organism: Actinomycetes bacterium; assembly: GCA_021841935.1. Classification (GTDB taxonomy): domain Bacteria; phylum Actinomycetota; class Acidimicrobiia; order Acidimicrobiales; family Acidimicrobiaceae; genus Acidithrix. The sequence continues at coordinate 10,750 of JAKCDL010000010.1, forward strand.
TAAGACCATTAAGCCAAGATCAACGAGTAGAATCGAGAGGGTGATACTCAATCTCTGGCAGAAAACGACCTCCAGAGCCAAGTTGCAAAGGGGCATCGACCTTGAATAACCACACTTTGGAAGGCGAGTCGGGAAGTCCAACACCGATTGACGTACTTGTCGTCGAAGATGTATGGGGTGACGCATTCGACGAATCAAAGAAGCGTCTCAACTTCGAGTACAACCCAGAGCTCTTTAGCAACGAAGCATCCCTAAAGGAGGCTTTGAAGGGGGCTAAGGCCCTTGTGGTTAGAAATCGAACGCAAGTCACCCGTGAGCTTCTTCAGGGAGCGCCAAAGCTCAAGATCGTAGCTAGGGCTGGGGTGGGACTCGATAATATCGACCTGAAGGCCGCTAACGACTTAGGGATCGTGGTTGTCGCAGCCCTTGGAGCAAATGCCACAAGCGTCGGAGAGCACGCCGTTGCTATGGCCTTTGCCTTTGCTAAAGATATCGTCAACCAAAGTAACGAAACTAAGGCTGGTTCGTGGGATCGAAGATTGGGCTTCGAACTAGCTGGTAAGACCTGGGGAGTGATCGGACTAGGTGCCACTGGACGCGAAACCGCTCGAATTAGCCATGCCATAGGAATTAAGGTCTTTGGTTATGACCCGATGGTCGACAAAGACAAGGTAATCGATAACGTGGATCTACGGGTGGAGTCGATCGATGAGCTTCTCCCCTTGTGCGATATCATCTCGTTACATGTTCCACTAACTGCCTCAACCAAAAATATGGTCGACGGAGCCTTCATCTCGAAGATGAAAAAGGGTGCATTCATCATAAACTCCTCGAGGGGTGGCCTCGTAGATGAAGATGCACTCCTAGCAGCCCTTGAAAGTGGTCATCTAGGTGGTGCTGGCCTCGACGTAAGAGTCAGTGAACCGCCTAAGCCACACCCACTCAATAGCCATAAGAACGTCATCGTCTCGCCTCACGTCGCCGGATTGACCAATGAGTCGCAGAGTCGTATTACAGATATTCTCGCCTCGGAGATCGAAGTCGTACTCTCGGGCAGTGAGGCTAGCTACAACGTTGGGCTCTTCAAAACTCCCAATAGGTAGAAGAAAGAGATTCGCACTTGCATCAACCCATCGGTGCAAGTGCGAACCCATTCGAAATCGTAAAGATCCCCCGGTTAGCCTCATTCGGGGCCATCCGGGGGATCTTTGATGGGGAGCTTAGCCTAGAGTTCTCTAGTGCTTGCCTTAAGCGACTACTGCGCTAGCAACGGCGGCTTGCATTGCGCTTAGACCGGCAGATACCGACGATTGATTGGCGATCACAGAGTTCAGCGGTGCCTGCAACGTTGCGGAGACAGCTGGGTAGTTCTGAATCGAAGGTCGTGCCTTAGCGCTCGCAAGGATCGTTGGGAGAGCCTTCAAGTTTGGTGACTTGACTAGAAGTTCGCTGTTGGCCTGAACGTCTTGTCGAGCAGATAGAAGTCCAGCACCTGCAGTGAGCTGGATCTGCTGTGCTTGGGAGGTCAGATACTCAATTACTCTCCAAGCTGCCTCTGGTCGAGCAGACTTGGCGTTGATTCCATACATCCATCCACCTGTGCATCCGTGGCCACTTCCGTTGGTCAATCCGGGAAGGGGAGCGTTGGCGACCATTCCAGGAACCTTAGATTGAGTTGGGCTATTTGCTAGTGCATAGGCATAAGTCCAGTTACGCATGAACATAGCGTTGCCATTTTGCATGAGAACCAATGCGTCGTTTGGCTTCATGGTCGACGTTCCTGGAGGGGAGATCTTGTTGGTGTAGACGGCGTCGTATAGGAACTGAAGTGACTTGTTACCAGCGGCGGTATCGAGTGTCACCTTAGAGCCAGAGGAGATCTCTCCACCATATCCCCAGGTGTACTCGCAGAATTCATCAAAGATCGCTTCGATCTGGGCGCCTTCCCAAACGTATCCCCAGAAGTTGGGGTTGTTAGCCCTCTCTCCAGCTTGTACCTTTTGCGCAATTCTAACTAGTTCGGCATAGGTCGTTGGGACAGTCTCATTGTACTTAGTTAGAAGGTCGGTTCTGTAGTAGAGCTGGCCAACGTCGATCGACTGCGGAATTGCATATAGCTTATTCTTGTACTTTCCGATCTCGAGGGCGGTCGGTACGAATGCCGACTGGAACGACGACGATGCGTACTGGTCGAGTGGGAGTACCCATCCAGCAGCCGCAAAGGTGCCGGGGTAGGTAACGTCCATGGTGAGTACGTCTGGAGTTGATGCTCCACCTGCTAGAGCGGTGACGTATTGGTTGTATACGTCATTGGTCGTTGGTGGAATCGTCTGGAAGGTAACAGGAGTATCTGGGTTTGCGTTGTTCCACTGTTGAATAAGGATCGCGACTGTACCTGAGTTATCCTGAGGACCGGCTAAGACTATCGGCCCGGTCTGCTTTGCTGGAGCACCGGTGGTAGTGGTGCCAGCTGCTGCGGCAGCAGTTGTCGTAGATGAGGAGCTACCGCTTCCACAAGCTGCAAGTACAACACCACCAATGGCGGCCATTCCGAGACCAAGGAATTTTCTTCTTCCAAACTCTCCATTTACGGAGACCTCGTCTCTTTCTTCCTTTTCTGAACCCATATGTCGGCTCCCTTTCCCCCAGTGTGGGTGCACACTTCAAACTAACTTATCGTGACTACCCTTAGCCATTTAGCTTTAATTTACGTGGTTTGTCCACTGACCACTAACTCTAACAAATGTTTACTCAAATGTCAAGTAATGGAAACTCTGTAACGATTACTTTGCATTACACCTAAGTAATCCAAATCTATCTGTCAAATACTTCGCCTAACCACAGTAAGTGGAACCTTAGAGCCGTCCCTTTTGTGAAGGTATCCATCCCTAATGCGACTGATCGGCTCGTCACAGATCAGAATTGGAGAGCCATCGTCGCCACCGGTCGGATCATAGAGATAGTTAAAGGCGATTCCATCATGATAGATGACACTGCTATGGCGTTCACCATCCCAAATTTCAATATCCCAGTGATCCGTCGGTATCTCGTCGGTATATTGTCCCAGCGGACCAAATGCAATGGCAGCACCACTTCTGATGTAGATCGGAATCCGATTTAGAGGAACCTCTACCTTGAAGCTCTTTGGGCCAACGTGTGACTCGCCGCTCCAAAAGTCTGACCAGTTACCCTTTGGTAGCACTACGTCTACTGTGGCGGTCTCGCTCTCTTCGGAGATTACCGCAACAACTAAGATGTTGGAGCCGAGTAAAAATTCATGGTCGACTCGATATAACGAAAGATCATTAGAGTCTTCAAAGATTAGAGGACGAAGCATGGGCCATCCAAAGGATGCTCCCTCCCATGCCGCACTTATGATCGTTGGTAAGAGCTGGTAGCGGAGGTTTACAAATTCGCGAACAATATCTTGCGCCTCTTCGCCAAAGTGCCACGGTTCGCGAGGAGTTAGGCCATGGAATCGGGTTAGAGGTGAAAAACAACCAACTTGTGCCCACCTTATGTAGAGCTCTTTTGTTGGACCTACGCCATAGAAGCCACCAACGTCGTGTGCCCACATTCCAGGTGCAGATAGCCCCCAACTCAATCCGCCTCGTAGGCTATTTGCGAAACCGGCAAAGCTCGACTCTGGATCTCCACCCCATTGGGCGGGGTATCGCTGGGAGGAGGCCCAGCCGCTCCTACTCCAAACTAGTGGATTGTCCTCTTTGTACTCATCCATCGCCTCTGAAACGGTACGCGAGTACCACAGTGGGTATAGATTGCGCCAGTTACGCCCCTTGCGCCCATCGCTCATAACGCCAGTATCTGGAAGTCCTTCACCAAAGTCGCATTTGAGAACAGAGACGCCAAGATCAAGTAGGCCCTTATTCTTCATCTTCCACCAATTGCGAGCCTCAGGATTTGAAAAATCGACCAACCTTCTAGGCCGTCCGTCCCGCGAAAATGTTCTAACCACCTTTGCGGCGTCACCGTCTTCGGCTGCGACAAGATAGCCACCAGCTCGTGCCTCCTCAATTACCGGAGAGGCATCGTCTAGGTAGGGGAGCTCCCATAGGGAGATTCGAAAGCCATCTTCTAGGAGATTCTCCATCATCTTCTTTGGCTCGGGGTACTTCTCCTGTGACCAAATAAAGTCACAGTTGAGTCGATCCAAAACCAACCAATCTGGATCTATGTGAAGAACATCGCATGGGATCTGATGTTCCCTCATCCCATTTGCAGCCTCTTCGAGGGATTGTCTATTTGGATATCGACACCGAGACATCCAAAGGCCAAAGGCCCACCGAGGAGGTACCCTCATTCGACCAGTAAGTTCTGTATAGAGGCTCAACCTCTCCGGAAGGTCAACTCCCGCAATCAAAAATAGGTCGAGGCGAGCCTCCTCGTTGAGGACCTCAAGGACGTTAGGTTGTGGATCACCAACCCTCACAGTCATAGGGCCAGGGCCATGCACGAAGGCGCTGTAGCCTCTAGAGGAGTGAAAGACCGGAGCGGGCTTATACACGAGGCCAGTTCCAACACCTGATGCGTCGTTGGCAACTAGCTCAAAGGATGTTCCATTGTGAACTAGGGGCGTGAACTGTTCGCCGAGGCCAACGATGTACTCATCGTGCAAGATCTCTAATGAAAACGACGAAGCATCTTCGGTAAATGAGATGTGGGGGGCATAAGGGAAGCCCGCAACTTGGCGTCGATCGCCTCCACCCTTTGTTATCCGCTTGCCACTCTTATCTAGAAGTTCAAAGCCAAACGGCCCTTTGAAGAGGCGAAGTGTCAACTCTTCGCTCTTTATCTCCAAAGTCTTTGGATACTCGGTGACCTCAACTTTTTCTAATTGCGGAAGGTCATTCAACAAGATTCCAAATTCGTTACCATCGACGTCATCTACCTCTAGATCCTCAGGAACCAAGGTTATACGAATGGTATTTTGACCGTAGAAGCGAACGTGGATGGTTGCATTTGCACGGACCGTCGGATCGTTCATCTCGTCTAACTGTTCCAAGGTGGGGGCATTTGGTAGTAGCGACTCCAACCCTTGCTTAGATGTTGGTTCTGTTGTTATGATCCCAGGAACCATGCCTATTGGAACAAAACTTACTCCACCTACCCTCAAGTGCAGCCCGTCTTCGTCTTGGTTAAAGCTCTCAATGGTTCTAACAAGGAAGTTATTACCCGAAAGACGGTCGCTCTTAGCTTCACTTACAGTCATTATTTGACGGCTCCTAATGTCATTCCACTTATTAGACGCTTTTGAAATACAGATACAGCAAGGGCTACGGGTACTAGAGCCAGAACGGTTGCTGCCGAGATTATGCCCCAGGGGAATGTGTATTGTCCTGGGTAAAGAGCAATTCCAACTGGTAGTGTTCGCATCGAATTATCAGTCATGAAGGTAAGTGCTAGTAGGAACTCATTCCAGTCGGTCGCAAAGATAATTAAGCCCGCTGTGACGATTCCAGGTATTGCAACTCGCAAGATAATTCGGATAAAGGCACCGAAGTAGTTCAATCCATCCACCATCGCAGCCTCTTCGAGCTCCTTTGGAAGGTCCTGCAGGTAAGCATTCATTAGCCAGACACAGATCGGGAGGCTAAGAAAGGTGTAAGGAATGATGAGAGCCCAATAGGTATTCAGAAGGGAAAAGTGGCGAAAGAGGTTGAAGAGAGGAACCACGAGTGTTATCGGTGGCAGGAATGAAAATGCCAAGATGACTAAGAGCACCGTCTTTTTGAACCTAAACCGTAGTCTTGCGATCGCATAACCTGCGAGAGTTCCGAGGATCAATGTAGCGACGGTGGAGGAGAGGCTTACAACGAGTGAGTTGATGTAGTAGCGGCCGAAGGGTGCCTGTCCAAGTGCTGTTCGATAGCTCCCAAGAGTTATCGAAGAGGGGATTATTGTAACCGGTTGCGTCGTGAGCTGTGACTGTGGCTTTAGAGAGGTAATCAATATCCACAGTACGGGAAAGAGTGCATAAAATCCCAGGACAATCGCGCTGGCATTAAATAGTCCCATTCGAGCTTTGGCCCAGCCACTGCGCTTTGAGCGCCTGACTGGCCCACTTCTATAACGTTGAGATGAGGTCTTTCGCTTGGCTTCACGTTGACTTTGAACTTCTGTAAGTGACATTTTAAACTCGACTCGCTCTTTAGCCCAAGGATTCGGGGCGGTACAGGACTTTTACGTAAAAGATTGCAAAGGCTGAAATCATGATGGCTAGGACGACGCCCATTGCAGAGCCGTATCCGAAGTTCAAACCCTGGATAGCCTGCTGGTATAGATAGAGGGGTAGGTTCAAGGTTGAGTATCCCGGGCCACCTAGAGTAAGGCCGTAGATGATGTCAAATGCCTGCAGAGCCTCCACGGTTCGAAGAACCAGAACCACAAGAATCGTTGGTCGAAGCATAGGCATTGTGATGCGGCTGAACTTTTGCCATGCAGTCACTCCGTCGACATCTGCTGCCTCATAGACAGAGGCCGGGATCGATTGAAGGCCCGCCAAGAAGACGAGGGCGGCAAAGGAGTTCACCTTCCAAATAGCCACTAGGAAGAGGGCAATGATCGCTAACGTTGGCGAACCAAGCCATACAAATGAGTGTGGTAGTCCTAGCCGCTCAAGGATACCGTTGAAGAGGCCATAGTTGGGATCGTACATGAAACGCCAAACAACTGCTGTTATAACCGTTGGCATCATCCATGGGAAAAGTAGCGCCGCTCGAAAGAGCCCCCTACCTCTGAACTCTCTATTTGCCATCAATGCGACCCCGAGGCCAACTATCGATTGTCCTATGACGCTAAGGACCGCATAGAAGATAGTGAACTTCAAAGCAAGCCAGAATACGTGGTCGTGAAAGAGTTGTGTGTAGTTGGAGAAGGTAAATCCGTGTTGGAATGGATCCGTCAAGACGTAGTGCTGGAACGACCAGAGAATCGTCTGAAACGATGGATATAGCAAGATTGCTGTTAGGCCGACAAAAGTTGGCAGTATCAACCAAAAGGCAAAGCGCTTTTCCCTCGAACCAAGGCCTCGTGACTTCTTTTTGGCCACAGCTTTCTTACCAGAACTAGGTAGCGGCCTAGATTCATCCGCGATTATTTCTTTCAACGATTCCCCTCCTACCTTCAACTGCACTTACAAAGTGCAGTTAGGTAACCGTGACATCGATCTCCCCTAAAGATCAAATAGAGATACCAATTACTTCATTATGAGAACTTAGTTGGTATGACCTCTGTCCTTTAACCCTATTCGAATTTTAGTTTTGTGTCAATCGGCTTCGCTAGACCAAATGAGTAAAAATAAATAATTCTCTACTTTTCCATTTGCATACGAAGACTAACAATAGGCCACTTTGTGCCCGGTGGCTGGAGATTTAGAGTGCTGAGTACTAAAACTAACCTTCGTCGCGAAGTATCGAACTGGAGATTATCAGATCTAGAAAATTATCGAGAGGTGGTTTGACTAAAGGCAAGCAGCTATTTGGAGCAAACCTTCACACAAGAATTAACGAAACAGTCCTTTACACCGTCACGGAGACGTCTGGGCGGAGGCTTACTAAAAGAGGTGCAAGGTAGTTGGTAGCACCTAGCTAGCACTTGCAGGTATAACCGTTCGATTCATACAAGACATTCGGGATGAGCCAGCAGTAGAATAAAGGGATCGACGAATTGATACCGATCGTCAAAGTCGATAACTTATAGATTTAATTTGATCCTTACTGGAGCCGTGGCCATCTAGCTACTGCGGTGGCGAAGTCTATAGCTTCTCATAACCAACCAAAAGATGGCATTTACACCGTCCGTGGCCCAACTCAAAGATCGCTGACCAAGATATTCAATGAAAAAGCTCAGTGCGATCAAGGTAAAAATAATCGTCCACTGAATGACGGCTAATTTGTCGAACCTTGATGGTATTCGATCCAAATTATCGGTGATCAATGAAGCATCTACCGCTTTGATAGCGGCAACAACCTCATCGATAGTGGGGTTCACCAAGTTGAAGTTACATATCACTACCGTAGGAACAGTTTCGTTCCCATTCGCTACCTTCCTAACGAATGCACTCGCTGAAGGATCCTCCCAAATGTTGTGTTCCACGGTTGAAATACCTAATTTGTCGAGCTGACGGCGAAGATGAAGACAATCAGGACATTTGGGACGCCAATATAGGTCAATCAGTGAGTCGCTCATGGAGGCCATAACTACCCGATACTCTAAGACATTTCCAGATTGTATTAAATCGCAATCATTCTGGCAAGAATCACAATGGCACTCCATCGACTTCAATCAAGCTGGCATCGGCTTATTTGAGCTGCTGTTCGTGGAAAGTCAGCACTGACGTCGCGGTGAAAACCTCCGAGTTCGCAGTCCAAAAAAGGCAAATTCAGAGATACAGAGTTGAAATCGATCCTTTTGCCGATAATTTCACTTCACCAAATCGCAACCACGAAGTTCAGATGGGCAGACATTGCTCAGAACTGATCTCTAGCAATGAGTGACCCACTAAATGTCCCTCTCAACGAGCGTTCACTCGACCCATTCTCTACAGAATAACTTAGATCTAACGACGAATTTAACGAGACATTGGCTAATCCGAGATTGACAAATAATAGTAATTTCTCTCCGGTGTATAAATTCGCGATGATAGCGGCAATACTTCTGAGTATATGGATTCCCAATTGAAAGTCCAAAGTGATACACCCTCATGTAATGCTAGATAATTGCTAGAGCTACCTATCTCTTCACAGGGTTAAAGCTACCTAGTACACAAATTGAAAATACTTTTGACGCACTAGGAAGCGTCGTAAAAGAAAAAAAGGGGGAGAAGATGGTTAAGTCAAGAAGTTTTACATTTGATGGAGGGGCCTTAACTTACTGGGGAACTCAGTTACTAGCTTTGCTTATCACTTTAGTAACATTTGGGTTTGGTTATCCATTTGGCCTCGTTCTAAAGTTGAGATGGCGAAGTAAGCACACTCGAGTGAATGGTATTGCGTTAGCCTTCAACGGATCGGCACTGGGACTTATAGGTCATTGGCTACTGTGGTGGTTATTGACCTTAATAACGGTCGGATTCTACAGTTTCTGGGTATCACCACAGTTGAATAAGTGGATCGTTGAGCACACGGATTTCGATAGCTCTTCATCGCTTCCAGCATCTATTTCTATCAATGGAGTTATCTACGTCCAGCTTCAAAGTTCTACCAGCCCACAACTTCAACTTGAAGAATCAGTATCCGAATTAGAGGGTCAAATGCCGGTTAGTACCTTGGAGCAAGAGTCAACAGTGGGCGAATCCAAGACTCTTGACGACGCTGAAGGGGCTGAATAAGTAAGGTTCAGATTCGCTCGAAGGTTAATCGGACATAAATCTATAGAGTGCTGGCTGCGGGGGGCACATAATCTCAGAGGCGCCGACGCCGTTGCAGGGTTCAGCGAAGATATCTCCGAGTTATATTGCGCATTGTGGATCAGTTCATCAACGTCTTTAGCGAGACGAGGTATCTTTGTAAAGGGAGACTGCGTTTTCAGGAAATTTGGTAACTTTCAGCAGCGTCAAGTGTATTGTGCATACACCATCACATTAGGTTCCCACTTTCATATGGCTATACAAAAGGAGTGAATACCATCTCACCTTGGTCAATATATTCCATTACTTTACTCAAAGACAGCCCGGCGATGGTCTCTAAAGGCTCAAGTATCTCTGAAACATCTTTCTACTCTGGGACTCCAAGGGTCGATATAGGAGATTGATAATAGTGAGCTTAGAGCTTCAGTTACTTTGATTAGCAGTCCTTATTGAACTTAGATCTTTCGGTATCTAAAGCTATCTTCTCTCAAATCTCGTAAATAATCTTTCGACTTAATAATTCAAAAACCATTTGACGTTATCTTTTAGCGATGATCAAATATGGAAGCAGTCAAAGCATTCGAAGGGCCAAAAATAGTAACGAAAAGCCCTTTCGGCACTTAAATCATATGAAAAATGGTTCATCTAATACATTTAAAGCCACTAGAGATACTGTTGGATTTGTGCCGCTAGTAATCTCTTTGGCAGGTTGCTCATCGTCGGCAACTTCGTTACCTCCCGTTGGATCACAGGCGACGTCGTCTCACGGCTCTGCACCAACGTCGGTCACTTCGCAATCGCTTCTTTCGCCATCCGCACCGTCGCCATCGACAGCATCTTCACCATCGTCTACGCTTCTTTCATCAACTCCGTCCACTATCACAGCGACATCGATACCAGTTGGGACGTTACCGATCGGAGATGGAAACGTCTTAAGTAAAAGTGCAAAAGTTGGCTACGTCGACTCATGTTCAACGCTGAATACCAACATGCGAATGGTGCACGGCGGACCTTGGATAGATAGCGCTAGTGGGACATGGACACCTTCACTAAAAGCAGTAGTACAAGGAAGCAACTACTTCTCAAATGCCTACTACCACATGTCGATCTCCGGTGGAGTTCGAACTATATCAACTGATTCAGTTCCAGTGAATATGCCGGTTGGTAATTTTCCTATTTCACCAAGTGACCCGGCATATCAATATGACACCAATCCGAATCACGTAACCGCCCGAGCTTTGAATATAACTTTGCCTGCCAACCCTACGGTCGCCCAATCGGTCACATGTCTGCCGCAAGGCGCAATTGGTGTACTCACTAATGGAGTGAAGCTCTACAGTGCACTTGATGCCGGAACCCTAGACGCAGTTGCCCACGAAACACAAGACAGCTGTGGCGGTCACCCTGACCGTCAAGGGACCTACCACTATCACGACATCTCACCGTGCGTCATAGCCCAGACTACTCATTCATCATCGACCCTAGTAGGATACGCCCTCGACGGATTTGGAATATATGTGGAGCGAAATAGTAATGGCTCACTTGTGACTAACTCTCAACTTGACCAGTGTCACGGTAGGATCTCCCCGATCAATTGGGATGGTCAAACAGTAACTATGTTCCATTACGACGCTACTAATGAATATCCATATACCTTAGGTTGTTTCGAGGGGACGATAACGCAAAGTGCGGTAATGTCGATCGGAGATCCACCTCCTGCATATTATGCCATGGTTGGATAAGGGCAAATCATTGGCAAGTCAATGATTTGCCGTCGACATTGAATCCACAACATATCGACTTAACTCTCGGTGGAATTTCGTTTTTATATGTCGTGGTACATTCAGGTCTTTTCCCTGTAGGTGGCATTCCTAGTAGTCGTAAAGCTTTGATTGTCGCCGATCGTTGACCATAGGTGATACCGGGAAGGTTTTAGCGGAGGCTCCTGCCCAAGGATTCAATAGACCAACTCGTCAGAAACCCCTCAACTTGCCCTTTGAGAATTGCTAGTGGTGATCCGACAATCACACTTAAAGTTTTCTCGAAGCAACCCACCGTATAATTTGTTAGTTCATTCACCGCGAATGCCGGCAATTCAATGACCAGCATCTTGCAGCGCCAGAATTGCTAGCTGTACGCGTGACACTAGAGCGATGAGAACTTTGTTCATTTTGAAAAGGTTCTCTAGGAGTTACAACCCCAGTACCTCCAGTGACAGGTACTCAATCAAGAAGGCGCCCCTACTGAGGCGCCTTCTCTTTAGACGAAATGCTTACGGAAAGCTGACTTATTGGCAACGCGCTAAGCATGAGCACACGTTTTTACTATTCGCTTTTGTTCACCACTATTGGACTTGGCTACTTACCTTTGACCAAGAGAGCTTGGCCCCTTGAATAAAGATTTACAGCGTCTACGCCTTCAACTAGAGCAGCATCGGACGTTGGGATCGCTACAGAAATGAGGCGATCGGTCCTATCAAGAAGGGTAATCTTTATCGTCGATCCAAGAAAGCTTTTGGCGAGAATTCGACAACCCGCGTCGCTACCTTCACGGATACCAATCGACTCAGGTCTTACTAAAACTTCAACCTCAGAGCCCGTAGCAAAACTGGAGTCGGACTTATATTCGACCAAGCCGACGTTATGAACGTCAACGTGACTCGAATCTACGATGCGGCCTGGCAGGCGATTTACGGTACCTACAAATTCAGCTACGAACTCAGTAGCGGGGTTAGTATAGACCGCTAGGGGAGTATCAAGTTGCTCTAGTTGACCTTGATGCATTACGGCGATCCGGTCAGCTATTGCGAGTGCCTCTTCTTGATCGTGAGTAACGAAAAAGGTAGTAATACCTAATTCGAGTTGAATGCGACGAATCTCATCGCGAAGATTAGATCTGACCTTAGCATCGAGTGCGGAGAGCGGCTCATCCAAAACTAATACTTCAGGTTGGACAGCCAAGGCGCGCGCTAGAGCCACACGTTGCTGCTGACCACCCGAGAGCTGATGGGGGTAGCGATCTGATTGACTCTTTAGACCGACGAGCTCGAGTAATTCACCAGATCGAGTAGATCGATCACTTTGACTTTGCCCCCGTACTCGAAGTCCGAACTCTACATTCTCCTTCGCTGTCATATTCGGGAAGAGGCTATAACTCTGGAAGACCATTCCGATGTTGCGCTTAGCTGAGGGGAGCGAGGTTACATCGTGGTCGCCGATGATAACCCTTCCACTATCTGGCATCTCAAGGCCGGCGAGAACACGAAGCGCGGTCGTCTTACCGCAACCAGAGGGTCCAAGCAGCACAATCAACTCGCCTGGCTCGGCATCAAGGTTGAACGACTTGAGGGCTGCCACATCTTTAAAGTTTCGGGCTACATTTTCGAATTTAACGGGCAAACCGGAACGACTATAGCGTCCACCTTTGATGCTGGTCATACTCGACATCATTTAATTCTCTACTCCTTTTACAAATCATCATCGACACACCGGCACAGACACGAACGCTAAAACAGTCTTGAAGGCACTTTTCTACTCATCAGCCACCGCGATAGAACGGCTTGCCCTACGCTGGGAGAAGACAAGAGTTATTACCGCTAGTGGAATCCACGTAAAGAGCAGCGCGATGAGTGACAAAGCAACAGCTTGGCTCGCAGCAAGTTGTCCTACCTGAACCAAGAAGACTGGGAATGTCGTAAAGCTCAGAAGCGATGCAACTGCAAATTCCCCCAGGCAGAACGCAAAGGTCAGAATCGATGCACCAATGATTCCACCTCGAATGTTTGGCAGGAGAACATAACGAAGTAGCTTTATCCAGCCCGCCCCTAGTGATTGTCCCGCTTCAACGAGTGTCTTTAGATCGATGGCCTGAACTGATGAATCGAGGGCTCTGTAGCTAAAGGGGAGTGCAAGCACGACGTACTCTAACGAAAGGATCACTGGCGTTCCGTAGATAATGTTTGGTAATCCTCGGAAGGATGTGATCACGCCCAAAGTAACGACTACTGAAGGAACAACTAACGGAAGTAGCGAGATAGCCTCAAAGATCCTTCGCATCTTCGGAAGTCGTACGTGTACCCAAACCACCGTTGGAATCAATAAGACAAGGGTCAAGAAAACCGTTCCAATCCCCACCTTGACCGAGAGGAAGAGGGTGCTCCAAAACTGCGCGGTTCCAAAAAGCTGTGTATAGGCCGAGATTGTAAAGGAGTTATGGTTCCCAAGGAACGAAAAGCGAGCCGAAGATACGATCGGCACGATGAAAAATAGACCCACAAGTGTTAGCACTATGTAACGGAATGGGCGTCCAAGCTTTAGAACGTCACTTGAGTTGTTGCTATTCGACTTAGTACTTGGCGTTAGATCTGGAGCTATCGTAGCCATCGAGAAGTTCTCCTTTGGATCGTTGCATAGATGACGCCAGCAAGTACTACTACCAAAATCATGCCTGCGCCCAAGGCATCGCCGAGGTTAGTTTGACCAGCCAGAACATTACCGGAAATCAATGCACCAAGTTGGATAGGAACTAGCGGAATAGTACCTGATGTAAGTGCTTGCGCAGTTGCATATGCAGCGAAAGAGTCCGTGAAAAGGACGATGAATGCTGCAAAGATGGGGGGAAGTAGAAGGGGGATTCCGATCCACCGCCAAAATTGTGAGCGCGAGGCCCCCAATGACTGCGATGCATCGACCCACTCTTTTCTAATCGCCTGGATTGGCGGAAGCATTATAAGAACCATAAGAGGGATCAAGAAGTACTGATAAACAATCGCTAAACCAGTCACCGAATAAAGAGAAAATCCATGTGCATAGATGTCAATTCCAGCAGACTTCAATAACTTCGTTATGATTCCAAAGTTGCCGACTGTGGCAATGAAGGAGAAGGCGAGTGGGACGCCTCCCGTGTTAGCAAAGACACCCGATCCTGCAGTAACCAGAGAACGTACAACTCGATTGGTCGTCGAACTTACAGCTAATGCTGCCAGCAGACCTACAACTACAGCCACTAAGGCTGCAACAAATGATAGTTCAATACTCGCGACGAAGCTCTTGAAGTAAACTCCATGGACAGCCTCGTTGAAGTTAGAAAGCGTAAATTTTCCGTTACCGTCTTGAAATGCAGTTGTGATAACAGATATTGCTGGGAGCGCCAAGAACACTCCGATATATGCGATAAAAGGAATTGCACCTAGCGCATTTCTTAAGCCCCTACGGCGCCCCCGCGAACTTCGCCCAACAGGTATTTGGGCTTCTTCCCTGTTACCTGTTGGGCGAACATCCGAATCGAGGAGCTCGTCGTCGTACTTTGTCAACTTCGCTCCTTGCGACAAGTTTTTACCTAATTTAGCCTGTTATTGAGGTCCACTGGTTAGCCACAAGAGTCTGCGCTGCAGACAACTCAGATTGGGTTGGGAACTGAGGTGTTCCACTTACCGATGGCAGAAGGCTCATATAGGACGAATTTACGGTACCTGCGGACTGCATTGCCGGCAAAAGTACTGGACGCGCCAGGCCCTTTAGGTAAAGGTTTTGGCCTTCAGCGGAGTAGAGGTACTCTTCCCAGAGGCGAGCTGCTGCGGGGTGCGGTGCATTCGCAGAGATTGCCTGAGCGTAGTAGGAGGCGTACTGACCTTGTGCGGGAACGAATACCTTCCAATTCACCTTGCCCTTGGTTGCAATTGCGTACGCGGCGTTGAGGTAGTCCCAGTCAATGTTCACCTTGATCTGACCGCTTTCAATTACAGCCGGGGAGCTTTGTACTGGCACAAAGTTGCCGGCGGCAGATAGCTGCTTGAAGTAGTCAAGACCTGGTTGGATGTTAGAGAGCGAACCACCATTTGCCAAAGCAGCTGCATAAACAGCACCAAATGCCGCGCCTGCGCTAGTTGGGTTACCGTCTAGAGCTACAGCACCCTTGTATTGAGGTTGAAGCAGGCTAGCGAAGCTCGTTGGGGGGTTCGATCCAAATGCGTCGGCGTTGTATCCGATCGAGATATAGCCGCCGTAATCGTAGTACCAATTCCCAGCCGAGTCCTTGGAGTTGGCTGGAATTTGATTCCATGATGCAACCTTGTAAGGACTAAAGAGACCCTGCTGTGCGCCGAGGAGGGCGAATGAAGGTCCGACGTCAACTACGTCTGGCTCCTTGGAGGTTCCCTTCTCTGCCTTTAGTGCTGCAAGTTCTTGGGCAGATGATCCATTTGGGTTTTCACTATTGATGGTGATGCCATACTTCTTCTCGAAGGAAGAGATGATTTCTCCATAGTTAGCCCAACCTGGTGGTAGTGCAATAACGTTGAGGGTTCCCTCTTTCTTTGCCGCTGCAATGAGGGCGTTCATTCCGCCACCAGCTTGTGCGGATGTAACCGTCGCCCAATTTGTCGATGCCGTGCTGCTCTGAGTAGAGCTACTAGAACTACTAGCACTCGACCCACAGGCGGCCAACATAATTGCCATAGCTGAGCTGCCAACGGCAATCTTTACGCTCTTTTTCACCTAAGCTCCTCTCGATGTCAGGTTTTATGAAATCGCCTCAATGGAAGATAGCACTCAAAATAAAAAATATCCGTCACATCTGTAATGTTTAAAGATCTGTTAATCGGGATGTTAAAAACGATTTACAAAAAGTTCATCATCAGAACGAACTACCAGTCTTTATAACTTTAAACAAATATATTATTACTATTTGTTTCTTTTCACTAGGTTTTCCGCCATTGGAACGACACTACAACGACACTTAAGGTAAGACCTTACACCATCAAAACACTACTAGTTGGAACTTCAAGCAATAAAAACGGCTCGAATTAGATAATTACCTATCGCCGCAGGCGAAAGAGAGAGAGACAGTCAGCGGTCGTCTCACGCGATGCATAAGACCGTATACCAAGACGATTGCAGCGGCCGTAGAGGGATGAATATGCCCGCCGCCGATCTTGGCGCTGCTGCGACAGAGCTAATCAACCGTCAGGTCGGTGCGCTCCGAGACGAACGGTGGTATATACCGCAACAGCGCGTCATCGAAGGTCTCGCCGTTGCTGTGCAGTCTGTGCACTGCACACTCCAGCTAGACCATTTTCTTCTTTACGATGACTGCCATCACCGTTCCCTGCTTGATCGAGGTTGGCAAGGCGCAGGATTTCCTCCTAATTGGCGCGGACATGCTTAATTTTTGACCGTGCCGCCGATCATTGGCTTGAGCTCTCCATAGACGGCATCGCTTTCAGGATGTGGTGCTTGGAGTAGCCGAGGTCGCGGATCCGCAACGCGAAGCGGAAGCCCAGTAGGCGCATCAGCACGACGACGTGTTCGTTCAAGTCCACCATTCGATATAGTGCCCTTTGACCTGCAGGTCGGATTCGTGAAACAGTAGGCCATCGAGCACGTAGGTCGAGTCTTACATGTCGACATTCACGACCTTGGTGTGGAACGGCGGGTATTGATCAGAAATGTGGGTATTGAAGGTCCGCCTCGGACTGTTTCTGTATTCCAGGTTGATTTGTCTGGTGCTCTTGACCTTTCTTTGCTGACATAAATTCAAGGATTCGTAGCAAGTAGCTACCACAGCAGCATGTTCCGACGAGGAATTGGCGATCAATCTCTTAGTTTCAAAACGTATGGTCGATCGCAGCCACTTGGACGATTCGGTATTTGAAATCTAGAGTGTCTTCACAGTCATAGATTCCCACTGTAAATTCAACGTCTGTATTTCCCAAGATGCACACCGCACATGTGTACGTAAATTAGGGTAGTCAATACATTTCTAGGGGTATCATCCACCTGGAAGGGCAATCAGGAAATACCGATTTATCCGCAAAACAACCCAGGCCGCGCTAGCAGCGAAAGCAGATTTGCATTGCAGCATCCTCACGGCCATAGAAAACGCGCTCTCGTCTGAGCAACTCACTTTTATTATGAAGACGCTTGAATATTCTCGAACTCGAGATTGTCCTTCTTGAAAGAAGCAAATAACATTCGCGTTGGTCAAATTCCACTCTGGAATGCTCTTAGTTGCCGGATTACGACAGTGCGCAGCAGCGAAGAAAGACAACTCATCACATGGAAAGATGGCAGGGAAACTGAGATGCCTGAGGTAAGAATAGATCGCTTACTAATAGATCAAACGACCAAATAGTCTTCTCCTCTCTTTGACGAAGCACTCACCACCTACTTTAGAAGGGAATTTGGTGTACCCATCGATGAAACCTTGGGGCTATTCGTAAGCGGCAAGCAACAGATTGGCTCAGTTATTATTCAATAACTGATATCCGAGGCTAAATCCTGGGGAACTCCACGAGAAAGAGTGATCAAGGTAATTGCGACTACCTGTGAATGGCCATCAACAAATTGTGCATACACCGTGACTAGCAACGCAATTGCGAGCAGCGAAGGTACTTTGAGCAGTAACACACAACCTTTGGTATGGGATCCGAATCTGCTAACTCTAATTACCTTCAAGATAACTGACATTTGCGAAATACACTAACCGTACATACATTGTGTATAGTTAGTGTATGGGAAAGATTAGAACGAACATTGACATTGAAAGCGTTTATCTAGAGGCCATTATGGATCGCTATGGCATCCACACTAAGACGGAAGCTGTCAATTTAGCTCTGCGGTGGATGGCGGGGCAGCCTATGAACCGGGAAGAAGCTCTTGCAATGCGTGGTGCAAATGCTATTGGTGAAGTTCCGGAAGACGTCGATCCGAGGCCTCAATGATATTGGCAGATACATCAGCGTGGGTCGAGTTCGACCGTGCAACAGGAAGCTCTGCCGACTTGCGAATCACTAACCTTATTCGAGATGACGGTCCATTAGCTGTAACTGAACCAGTAATAATGGAGATAATGGCCGCGGCGCGAAGTAAAAAGCAAGAAACTGATTTGCGCCGACTTTTGCTAAGTTTCAACCTTATTAGATTTGATGCATCCATCGATTTTGACGGTGCTGTCCGACTATACCGCAAGTGTCGCCTCGAAGGCATAACACCTCGTGGAATGGTTGATTGCATGATCGCTTCGGTAGCGAACAGAGTTCGAGCGTCACTGCTAACTTTTGATGCAGACCTAATCAGGATCGCAAGGGTCGCCCAAATTAAAATCGACGATGCTTCACTTTTGCAGTGATATCCGACTAGAAGCCCTGACGAAGCCGTGGATGATTTACAGTGCATTCCTGATCAATTTTTAGCAAATTCACAAGCACTCACCGTAATTCGTGTTACTTTTCGATCTGAGTAATATCCTCATTGGAGCGTTGATGAAGTCAAGTTTAAGGGGCAACTGAAGATTCTGAAAGCGCTTACCCCGTAGTTCGACACTGCAAAAGATTACAGTTGACGTCGAAGATTATTGCGACTGATATACCTTTACCAAAAAAGCCAAAGGGCGATGAGTTATTTGGCCGACTGCTTCAAAAGTGCCATTGCAAACATCACTAAAGTTACTGTAACCCCTCAAAAAGGAGTTGGCTAATGTGATATTTGTCTAACCGGCAACGTACATAAACTAATGCTAACGTCGCATCGAAGCCGTGATGAACTTCGGGTGCAAACAATCTGATGTCGCCTCGACGAAGATTATGCGTTTATCAAAGGCCAAATTCCGAAAGGTCGATGCCTTCCAAGGTGTCAAGTGGATCCTTCATTGACTTGTCAGCTACTTCTCGAGCTCGTTCCAAGTCGAACCAACTGATCTCTTGACTCTCGCCTTCAGGTGGTGACGGATCTTCCTTTCCACCTAAAACGAGGTATTGAGAGTCCAGATGAAAGTGTTCGCCTGCTGGATGGCATGAGATATGAAAAAGTAGGGGAGTGGCGTTCGGATGCACAAGCTGTAATCCCGTCTCCTCCCTTCCTTCCCGGAGGGCAGAATCCCATGGACTTTCGCCGGGATCAATGTGACCTCCGGGCTGAATCCACGCGTTGAACTTTTTGTGCTTATGAAGAATGATGCCGCGGGGACCAACGACCATAGCGGAAGCTGTTGCGTGCCTTGGATTTGCGAATCGATCAAAAAAATCCACTCGGCTGGTCGCTTCAGCGATGATCATTGTCTTGTCAGCTTGCTGCTGCTCGTTCCTAGCATTGAAGTCTCTTATCGACTGAATCCAATTTTCATACCAATCCAAGACAAGCTCCCTGTGGCAAAACAAACGCGCAAGTTGAAACCGTGACCATACTTTTGGAACGATACCTATAGGCCAGTTGAAAAAACGTTAGCCCAATATTGCGCAAAAAGGCTCGATTTCATTTTCTTCTTTTGGGGGAATCTTTTGAATTTGGTCGTCAATACCAGACCTATTAGAAGTCGCAAAACGAATTTTGATGGCCGAGATGCGATGATATCAAAGAGTCTCGACCATCAGAATTAACGCTATTGAGCCTTACCTATGGTCGTCGCCTCTTCAACCTCAATCAACTTTCCTGAAGCGACGTCAAAGATGTATCCATAGACGGGAATCGATGACGGTATCAATGGGCTGTTTTTAATTCGAGTAACGTCTTCCTTCACCGAAGTTACTTGGTCAGCGATCGTTAGCCAATTGATGTACTTTCCGTCAGTGGCGCCAGGACCACTTCCAACGTCTTTGAAGCCCTCTTCAGTAAGTGCTGCTGTTTCGAGACTCGATTCAAGAAGGTTACCCATCAATTCACTGGTGAAGAACTCCATCCCACAGTTTGTGTGGTGGATGACAAAGAACTCCTTCGTTCCCAGTAACTTGTATGAAATAACTAGGGAGCGAATGGCGTCGTCGCTTGCACGTCCGCCGGCATTTCGTATTACGTGAGCATCACCTTCGCTAAGCCCAGCAAACTTTGCTGGATCGAGACGAGCGTCCATACAGGTTAAGACCGCAAAGCGACGTGATGGTGGCATGGCAAGATTTGCCCTATCGCCAAAGCTGGCCGCATATGCGGCATTTGATGTAAGAACCTCATTTAGCACTGACATTATCTTCCTTTCGACACACTCGCAACTTTCAAGTGGAGATACTAATTCAATTTATGACTTAATTGATCGGATTTATCAAATATTCCTAAGTTCGGATCAATGCCTATGAGATGGTTGAAAATTGTTGTCTGGTAACCCTGCAAACTTCTGAGTTAGATAGCTCAGCTGTTTAGAAGAACATAATTTTTGGGTAGCCATCCCCACGATTACTTTCATTTCTCGATTACATTTGAGCATTTAAAAGAGCTCTGATCTAAGTAGCGGAACGTTTCGTATTTTCATCCTTAATGCCGTCGAAAGTGAACTTAGGAATACCGAGCGCCAGGCACACGTGTAGATGGAGTTGCTCACCAAAGGCAACATATTCGCAACTTTGCTAAGCAACCTTCAATATGACCGACTTTTCATACTCAATTCCCTAGGTGTAAATCAACCGGAACTGTACAGGATTTGGAACGTTACCAATTCTCACGACGTCTTTCCAACTTGGTTGATATTAGAAACGCCTATTGATCATTGCATCTCCATGATGGCGAAAAGTCAAATCGGATAGTGACAGCTGGCAAACTAGATGACTCCCCGAGCACTATTCTTCGTCCGTATTCAGAGAAATGCCATCAGATTTTCAACAAAATCCCTTTAGAGGTTTCTCCCATTGAAGACCAAAGTGCAGCTCATTTGCGAAGGATATGTCGACGCCCAATGGAGGTAGCCATCGCAACCATTTAATGTTATCGAGTCACCATTTCGAGTTGCCGTAACTGTCGATCCGGCTGAAAGTGTCGATTCGGGTACACCTCCCGGAGTCAAAGAGGCGTCAGCGTTTGCCGTAATCGCAAGCTCTCCGTTGTAACTGTAACTAATTGAGATAGGGAAGATTGTGTTCACTCGTCCATCTTGATAGAGAAAATCAAGATTTCCGCTGGCACTTTCAGGGGTACTAGCGGTAACTGCGAGTACGTAGGAGGGTCTCCCTGGAGGACTGTCGACGTAATCCCCTTGAGCAATTAGGTCTGCGTTCGAGGTATTTGCAGTAGTGGAGGTTGAAGTTGTAACAACGGTAGGGGTGGTAGTCGAGGCCGTGGACGGAGCTGCAATTGGCGATGTTATAACTTCGCTTGTAGCGGCAGCGGACTTAGCCTGGACCGACCCATTGGCCCCCGCCTTATGACTCTGCGACGTGATCAACGCTGCCGATACACCGGCGAGCACTACCACCGCTGTGGCAGACGCTATTGCGGGAGCTAGGAATTTACGGTCGCCCTTCACATCGATCACTTAATTCCTTGTGAGAGATATTGACGTAGTGTAGCAAAATATTTTCCAGTATGAATATACCACCATTACCAACTTCTTTAAGGAAAAGAAAAGCCCCCACTTGGAAAGCAAAAACGACTAATTGAATCGCCTTAGTCAAACCCCCACAAGTCATCAGCTAAAACTGAACGGCGATCCACAGCTGCAATTCACTTGGCAGTCGCGCCAAAAATTTGTTCAACGACGGAGCATACGCGAACCAAGATTACAAACCAAGGGCGCCCGCGACCATCAAATCAAATACAGTTGAAAGCCACACTCCGACTAAGTCACACAGAGACTTTCAATCCGTTTGATTGAGGAAAACAAGTCCACGAGGAGCCGGCGGATAGAGGATTGACCTATGGCAAAAACTAGGCAATCGAGGTGTAATTTGTACGCTGTCAATCAATCGCCCGATCAATACCCTTGTGGGATCTCTTCCATTATGCTCAGCGAATACCGCATGAATAGACCAGTCAGAGGACAGTCAAATCGAGCACCGTTCCGCCCGAAGTCGAAGACGGTTCACCGTCCTCGTTTCAATATAGTAGCTTCCATGCAGACGCTTCAATTCTGGCGCCTTACTCCTAAGTCGAAGTGTCGATCTCACGCTCCAAATTGGATGCATGGATTGCATCTAAGTAAACTTAGCGGTCCAGCGTCGCCGAAACAGTGAGGTGTCGAACGTACCCCGCGTCATATCTAGCGCTGAAAAGAGTGACGAGCTACTCGATTCCAAATACCGACAGATCAGTGAACACCAAATTGTCCAGTACATCCTTCATCGATTCATCGGCGACTACTCGAGCGCTCTCGAGGTCGAACCAACCAATCTCTTGACTCTCGCCTTCAGGTGGTGATGGATCTTCGTTTCCACCTAGGAATAGGTATTGAGAGTCCAGATGAAAGTGTTCGCCGGCTTGATGACACGATATGTGAAAGAGTAGGGGAGTGTGGTTGGGATGTGCAAGCTGCAATCCTGTCTCTTCAATTCCTTCACGAAGGGCTGAATCCCATGGACTTTCGCCGGGATCAATGTGACCTCCGGGTTGAATCCATGCGTTGAACTTTTTGTGCTTATGAAGAATGATGCCACGAGGACCAACGACCATAGCAGAAGCGGTGGCATGCCTTGGAATTGCAAATCGATCAAAAAATCCGATCTGCTCGTCGCTTCGTCGATGATCATTTTCTTATCAGCTTCCTGTTGATCACTTCTTGGGTTGAATTCTCGTATCGACTGAATCCAACTTTCAAACTAATCCAAGACAAACTCCCAATCACATATCAAACGCGTAAGTTGAACCTTCGACTTTACATTGAGAATAGTTCGCATCGCAAAATCGACGCGAACTCAGAGACATCACGAATAAGAGTTCGAAATAGCCCCCGCAGGAGGATCTACTGCATAAGTGCACGACAGCCTTCACGACGTGGCTCCATGGTACAAAGTTTGTAAACGAGAGCGAATGGAATCAAAGGCTTTAAGCCGTCAAGCCCGCGATATCGACCTCCGCCCATCGATGTTACCTCTTCGACCTCGATCAGTTTGCTCAACGCAACGTCACAGATATTTAGATTGTCACGAACTGAAGACGGCATAAAGGTCTGTTTTTGATTTGTGAATCATCTTCACTGACCGAAGTTACTTGTCTAGCGAATGGAAGACAGTTGAGGTACTCACAATCCGATGCTCAGGGTCCACTTCCGACTTCCTTGATGCCCCCTTTGGCAAGGGCTTGAAGTCTCGGAGACTTGATTTGAGAAGGCGAGCAATCAATTCACCGATGGGGGTCTCAATCTACAATTAGTAAATCGATCGCAGCGTGGTCGTCCCCACCTCTAGAGTGTCGCAGGAGTCATAGTCAACATATCTGATACCCACTAAATAGCTGACCACGTCGACAGATGATCACCTCGATTATCAGCAACAATGTGAACTTCACCGACGCAAAGCTCAGTTGAGAACCGTTTTACTCTTCTAATGACTCCACCCTCTTGATACTTAGAGCCTCCAACTTTGACGGGTCGCATCAGCTAGGCGGCGTAACTATCACGGTGGAAAAGCACCTACTCGGTTGCGGGAGTACAAATCACTTAGCAAATACAGGTCTTCAATACTTGTATTGGTACAGAGATAAGAAAATCGTGGACTATTCATATGAAATAAAACCTGATGATCTATTGTGGCCGGGATTTGTCAACGGAGCGAGGTCTGCTTTTTTGGTTGTGAATGAGTCACCGTAAGCAGTCAGCGACTCTTGGCGAAGTCAACTAAGTACTGAAGCATAGCTAACATAAGGCGATGGGTGAAATTTCTATACCTCCTAGTCCAGTCCGTCGTGACGTAGTTGCGAATCGCCAAGAGGTTGAAAGTTGGGTAAGACAGCACCTCTCCGGACTGTATCTAGAAGAACCAGAAGAAGCACACGGTTCGAGCTCATTTTTCGGAGGTCAAGACATTGCTGACAAAGCATTGGAGACTCTAGATATCACGGGTTACGCAAGCAAGCGAAGCAGGGTAGCACCAGAGGCTCTCAGAGGCGCTACACGGCTATCGCCGTATATTCGCCACGGTCTACTGACTTTGCCTGAAGTCTGGCAGGCGGTGAAAGGCGGGAGTTACGAAGACCTTAAAAGTTTCCGAAATGAGCTGTTGTGGCAGGATTACAGTCGTCATCTTTATAACTTTCTCGGACGAAATTCTCAAGAGCCTATTCGATATGAACTCTCCCAAATTGATACAGCAATGGAGATCGTGGAAGTTCTGGCCTACGACGAAGATATGGAATGCTTACGCCGGTGTAACGAGGAGTTGCGCGAGAGCGGTTGGCTCGTGAATCAAACCCGAATGTGGATGGCCTCTCACCACTCGATCCGCGAAGGACAACCCTTTGATATAGGAGAGGACGAATTTTTCAGACACCTTCTTGATGGTTCTCGAGCAGCTAATCGTCTTGGCTGGCAATGGGTGGCGGGAACTCTGACCGGAAGACCATATGGATTTAGCCGAAGTCAAGTCACTAGGCAGGCGCCGCAGTGGTGTAACGAGTGCGCCCTTCGCAGTCGATGTCCGATCGATACGATGCCCGATTCCCCTGAGTATGTGGTCCGACGAGAGTCGGCTTCACTTCGGATTCAGGAGGATCTCGGTCCGAAAGCCGAGATAAAAGATGGCCCTGATGCCGATTGCGTGTGGCTCACAGCCGAACTACTTTCACTTCGTCAGTCTGCCTTAGTTCAAAACCCGAATCTACCCGCGGTATTCGTCTTTGATCGTGCGTTACTTGGGCAATTACGACTGTCCTTCAAGCGATTGGTCTTCCTAGCGGAAACACTCTTTGCCATTGGTGCCGAGCGTACACTTGAACTTCACGTCGGAGATCCGACTGAAGTGCTTAGCGGTCGTCGAATCGCGGCAACGTGGACACCAGTACCTGGATGGAAGAAGCGACAAAAGAACCTCAACATCACCGAACTCCACCCTTGGCCGTGGTTATGTGTGAGCAAGGGTGTCATTTCCCTAGGCTCATTTAGCGCTTGGAGCAAGGCTGCTGTCTTTGCCGATGGCCGTCGGCACAACTTTCGGTAAATTCAAATTCGACGGGTGGGACACTTACACGGCGGAGACGGACATATAACATCGTTGGTGTTTTTATCTCGCGTTGATATTCGACTGTGGAGTACTAACTTCGCATACCAATGTTGTGATAGGGCAGGCGACCCCCAAACCTACATCCAACTATTTAGACACTGGAGCGACTTCGAATTGAGAATCGACGGGTCGCTAAAGACGCCGTGGAGGGGGTACCATTTGACGTTGCTAGTCGTGTCAAAGTCCCGCTATACGCTTGTTAGCGAAAGTGCAATTGAGTTAGCTGATACTTGAAAATATCCACCCTTATCCATGCGCACGAAGCCGTATTGGACTGATCCGTCAAGACCACTTCACTGTCGGTTCCCGTAATTATTTTCACGAAGGCCGTTACTGTGCGGGAGATAGCGTCTCCGTTAGATTTCGTGGCCTTTCATGTAATTGGACCGAATACTCATTTGCTTGAGCGCTAGTTGTTGTGACAGCGATTAACGCTCCTCGGCGCACGACGGTTGGAACGAGCCAAGTCCATTTACCGAGAAATTTCTGGTTGGGGAGTTGTCTCAATTGGATATTCCATACCCCATGCTCAATCAAACGAATTCTGGACCTGAAGACGGTTTCTGATCCCACCTTTGCTTGCACGTTAGTCAACACCGCAACACCAGTTGTTGCGGACTCCTCTAATAAGGCCACGAGCTCGCTTTCTCGAGAGCGAGCTCGGGACTATCAATAGGAGAATAAGCTCTACAAGATGTAAAGGCTTAGACAACGTTGGTACCTATCTAAACAAGTTCACGTACTTTACTCCGTGGACCGCCACGATCATCGCAGAAAGGATATTCGCTAAATCCGAGGAACTACAAACTGCAATTTTTGGTACGTCCTGAAAGCTTGAAGAACAGAACGCTTTTACGGAGGATATGTTTCACAGATTTAGAGTAGCAAAACAGCAAGAAACACCAGAATTAATAGTTGATGGCCGAGATGCGATGATATCAAAGAGTCTCGACCATCAGAATTAACGCTATTGAGCCTTACCTATGGTCGTCGCCTCTTCAACCTCAATCAACTTTCCTGAAGCGACGTCAAAGATGTATCCATAGACGGGAATCGATGACGGTATCAATGGGCTGTTTTTAATTCGAGTAACGTCTTCCTTCACCGAAGTTACTTGGTCAGCGATCGTTAGCCAATTGATGTACTTTCCGTCAGTGGCGCCAGGACCACTTCCAACGTCTTTGAAGCCCTCTTCAGTAAGTGCTGCTGTTTCGAGACTCGATTCAAGAAGGTTACCCATCAATTCACTGGTGAAGAACTCCATCCCACAGTTTGTGTGGTGGATGACAAAGAACTCCTTCGTTCCCAGTAACTTGTATGAAATAACTAGGGAGCGAATGGCGTCGTCGCTTGCACGTCCGCCGGCATTTCGTATTACGTGAGCATCACCTTCGCTAAGCCCAGCAAACTTTGCTGGATCGAGACGAGCGTCCATACAGGTTAAGACCGCAAAGCGACGTGATGGTGGCATGGCAAGATTTGCCCTATCGCCAAAGCTGGCCGCATATGCGGCATTTGATGTAAGAACCTCATTTAGCACTGACATTATCTTCCTTTCGACACACTCGCAACTTTCAAGTGGAGATACTAATTCAATTTATGACTTAATTGATCGGATTTATCAAATATTCCTAAGTTCGGATCAATGCCTATGAGATGGTTGAAAATTGTTGTCTGGTAACCCTGCAAACTTCTGAGTTAGATAGCTCAGCTGTTTAGAAGAACATAATTTTTGGGTAGCCATCCCCACGATTACTTTCATTTCTCGATTACATTTGAGCATTTAAAAGAGCTTTGATCTAAGTAGCGGAACGTTTCGTATTTTCATCCTTAATGCCGTCGAAAGTGAACTCAGGAATACCGAGCGCCAGGCACACGTGTAGGCCTCTATACTCGGCCGCAGTCCGAGATGATAGCCTTCCCGCATCTCTCGACTTTCTCCCAAAGTCATCCCCGATCTTCATCGGAAACGATTCTCATGCATAGTGGAAGTTGTATCGTGATCTACATATTTTTGCTTTCATTGACGCAGGTCTATCATGTATTTGAAGACTCCTGCTCGGCCGTATTCTTCGGATCCATTTGATAATAGTGTTCGAGTAACTGATGCTTCATAAAGAAGGATGCGCCGACTAA
Organism: Actinomycetes bacterium; assembly: GCA_021841935.1. Taxonomy (GTDB): domain Bacteria; phylum Actinomycetota; class Acidimicrobiia; order Acidimicrobiales; family Acidimicrobiaceae; genus Acidithrix. Next base: position 38,160 of record JAKCDL010000010.1, read on the forward strand.
GTTGTTTGCCACGTAGCAGCAAGTACCTAGGCACCTAGATTCGCTCAAAAGCGACTCTCTTACGATAGCACTGCGCTTGCACCGTCCCTGGGGGCTTTTGTGCGCCGCATGACTTACGTAGTCGCTAGAAGTCAACGTTCTGGCTTTATGAAATCGCGTAGGAGGTGGTTGAGAAACCTTGGTTCAGGTTGGTTGAGACCTTTTCGATTGAAGTTTGAAGAGCTGGTCGGGAGAGAATTTCGAGTAACGATGAAAACCTATTCGATCGAACGGAAAGATGCTATCATTACGTAGATCCTAGCTTTGTTGTCAGATCCGAATCCGCCAAGGGGAGCTTTCGCACAACATTCAAAAGGGGAGCAAGATCCCACACCTCAATAAGCGGAAAAAGAATGTTGAAGTTGAGTTGCATCATCAGGATAAGATTCACTCGAATTGCAATCTTTAGCTTCGGGGATTGCCTTTGCCACAGTGGAGCCTTCAAAAAGATGGGAATATTGGGTCTAAACCATATAGAAGGGGACAAAAGATTTACTTAGAGTTGGTGACCTCTGGAGAACTCTAGCCGTGTTGATGTCGCTAATATGGCGTCTGCCGCTGCTGTCCTGAGGTGAGCAAGAGCGGTTATAACGTCAGGATTGTCAGCCTTAGATAATTGTTGGAATATGATCTCCGACGATTCTAAGTGTGCGCGGGAGATGATTTCGATGGTTCTAATTAAATGGGCCAACTCCATTTCAGTAGCAAGAGCAGCGATGTGCGCCTCGGCTACCTCTTTGCTCTCTAGTGCCGCTCGCCTGCGTTCCTTCGACACAAGGACATCGACGATCGCTTCTTGTGTACTTGCATCAAGTGCGATTTCATAAACTCCAGCAGGAGTCGAAAGTTTCAGGAAGAGTGCCGTCAAATCTATTGAGAAGAAGAATAGAAAGAGAAATATCTCAAGGATCAAAACTTCGGGATGAACCCTCGCAACCTGTTGCAGGGCTTGCAAGCGAGCAGGGTAGTCACTACTAAATGCAGAGAGATACTGATTTATCTCAGTAGTCGTCTGATGATCAATGGCGATATATTTATTGCTAACGCTGCTACTAAGGGCATCGACTCTCTGTTGGAGTTGAGGAATTACGACATTATCCAGACGTAGCTTTCGTGAAAGATCGCTCCGATATATCGGCCCCTGTGAAATGTTGCCAGAACTACTCCCGCAGGAAAGTTTCGCAGCTACTCCGCTCTGCTCGTCAGAGAGGAGTGTTCCAAGACACTGTGACCTAACCTGCTCATTCGTGAGTTCCAACTTTGCGGCATCAAGGCCAGATGACCTATTTAGGGCAGCTTTCTCCCTCTCTGCGTTAGCTAGCATCGTCGAAACAGCCGCAGTCTTATCTGAATTCAATTGCGCTCGAATAGTACCTGAGTTGATCAACAAAACTATTGGATCAGAGATAACTGCACTTAGGAGAAGGGTAAATACCACGCGGGAAAGAAGCGGAAGTATAGGCATCCCTCGCAGAGCCTTCAATCTGTTGCGACCGTCCTCACTGTTACCATAATTTCGAACTATCTTCCCCGCGCTCGTTTGGGACTTGTGGAGCGTTGAAACGATATATCGATCTATCGACAAAACAACTAATCCAAAGAAAAGGCCGATCAAGATCGACGCCAATATGCTACTTGACACGGTAGAGACCAGATACATCATCGAACCGGTAGCGAGGGTCGCCGGTATAAGGACCAAGGCACCTTGGGACGCCAACCTTCGAGTTTCATATTCTCGCATCGAGCCACACCGCTCCAGGATGGCGGGATCTGCTCCCACCATCCATAAGAGCACAGATTGTAAACTAATTGCGAGCTGCTTGAATTTCGAATTCAAACTCTGCACTTCTTCTCCTTTCATCTCACAACTGATATTGAGACCTATCTCACAACTCGTCCGCTGAGACTCTTCACGAACCCGGACAACAACTTGTTCATCGTTTCAAATTGCATATCTAGCTGACAGTTGAGTTGCTCCTTGGCACGAATGTAAAGCTCTGGTCGCCCCTGGTGCAGTTCGATCTGATCGGCAGCGGGACCGTAGCTTTCCATGAACCGATTCCGCATTTCGGTAATCGTCGCATGGAGTTGAAAGACCTGCTCGGCAGCGAAGGATGCCAGCGAATTCTGAAGGGATATTCCTACTGAAGCAATTAGTGTGTCTGCCTGCTTTCTGGCAATCTCGAGTCGAGTTTCGGTATATATCTCCATCATCGCAGCCCTGCGGGCTGCCTGCTCCTTCATACCTCGAACTGCCAGATCTTGACGGGCTCTCTCAACTTTAGAGGGAGGAAGTAGCCGAGAGAGAATTCCTCCACTTCTATCGAATGCAACACTGAGTTCCCTCTGGGAGGTCGTGTCGTCATCCCTGAGCGCCATCCCAATCGTCTTGCTAATTTCCCCTAAGTCATTGACTGTAACGTCAGACTCAGTTCGAGAAAGTTGTTGATAATTCATAGTATTATCCCCCTTATTTATCGGACAAAAGGCTGATTCATGCTTTTTTTCACTGCAATTATGCGAAATGAAGGAGTCAAATTAGATTCTTCCACTTGCTAAAAAGGCTCGTCATTGCCTTGGAGCTAGAAGCTACAGCCATGAATTTGATAAGTCAATCGATATTGTTCGATTACAAAGAACTCCGGACATCTGCATAAAATGTGTCCGGATTAAAAGGGAATTGAATTCAACGAAGCCATCGCGACTAATTGGCAGTGATAACTTCTTAGCTATGTGGAAGAGTTCAGGTGATCTATTACGTATGTGGAGGACGCAAGTGGCGAAGCTATCGCTTCGTGACCTCGCAGCCAAGACCTACCTTAGCAAGACAACTCTATCTGATTGGGAGAACAATAAGGTCGACCCTGATCTAGAGATTTTGGAGCAGGTCTTCGAATCAGGTGGAACGCTTGAAGACCTTTACCTGGCTACTAATAAGTTGCTTCCGCCTCGATGGGAGTGGGCACATAATTATCAGAACAGCAATGGTACCAAGGTTGGGGGTCCGGTTTGGGTTCTACTTAGGCCCGGTCCAGATTCTCCAAATAGAGTTAGGGCCAAAATCAGATGGGGGCTATTCGGAGTCGTAGTAGATGAACAATGCAATGAAGACGGAATCTTTATTACATGTCGGGTAAGCACCCCTCATCCAGCCGCATTTGTCTATTTCTACGATGGTCCGGGGTGGGCGAATTTTGGAAGAGGAAGGCTTCCTAATCGAGAACTTGGTGTTGTAGCACACCCTGAATTGAGAATAATCGATGCCGTTGAAGTATCTGAATCGGTCAGGCGTCTCGTGAAGGAAGGGCTTCGTTATATGGGTCGATCCTTTGTTGGCATGATGATTTACGGGGATCCGAAGGAAAATAGAGAGGTCGCCCTCACCAAAGGACTACTCAAAGTAGATAATCACACGACAACAGCCCACAGAGTTACAAACCATCAGGCGGAGAGAAAGATAGAGCAGTGGCACCAATTTGATCATAACGAATACCTTCAGCTACGACAGAGTTTGAGGCTATCTAGGGAGGCCGTGGTAAGAATTATTAACGCTGAAGGTGTCAAACTATCAAAGGCTGATCACCATATCTATCCAAATCAAATGGTCGCGCAGGTAATCACAATCGACCAACTTAAGTACTTTGAAGAGACAGGGAGAACGACTGTATCTAACCTGTCGTCAAGACTTGACATGGTCTATCGTCTCGATGGATTTAGTTGTCGAGAGGAAGTGAGTCCGACATCTATTACAAGCGATTTTGGAAAACAGAGAGCAAAGATAGAGTTCCCGATTCATTATGTGGGACCCGTAGTAGTGACTGCAATGGCACCAACAGATGACGAAGTCGAAGGCGAGATAACCCTCTACTGGGGACCTTGGAAGACATCGATAATTGTTCAAAGTGGAATTGGGGTAACTTGTCGCAAGGATAAGCCAGGTGCAGGAGCTCCCTTAGAGGTCGAGTATCCATTGAATTGGATTGTACGTGCATCAATTGGCTATAGCCCCGACGCTGTTTCTATTAATAACGATATTTGGGATCCCAGAGATATTGAAGCTGGTGCATCCATAATCGAGAGATACATACCACTCTTTACAAGCCTTTGGCGTGGAAGTAAAGAAGAGGGGAGCCGACTTCCTTGGAGATGAAATTGGAATACTGCATCGATCTTGCCCACTGTACGACGAGAGTTGTCTTGGTACCCCTACAAGGTAGATTATCCCGCCATCATTGCTTCATAACTTCTGGTCGGCTAGTGGCAATTTGTTCGTGCACCGATCGAAGACTACCGTAAACTCCAATGGATTTGCCGTCGAAGGGCATAAATCGATGAGCAATTAGTTTCATATCCAAAATTACTTGTGATTTTTAAAATGGCGAATTAATTCGGCACTTTCGCCAGATCCGCACTGCGCTGGTAGACGTTTTTTCTCTCGCCGATTTTGAAAGCCTTTTGAGACCTTTGAGTTTGTCAGCTAAAAATGGACACAATGGCTATTTGGCGCTAGCGGATTCAAACGCGTGTAGTCCATAACCGACTTACAGAGATGTTGCCGATCTGTAAGTACCGCCGTTTAAGGTTATAAAAGTCCATATCGACCCTAATCCAAGCCTTCAATTTCGATATATCTTCAAATACATAGCGGTAGAAGTACTCATGATCAAAGTTGTCGACCAGAACGACTTTGGCGGTTGCGTGATCGTAGCAAGATCTGGTTTTACCCATTGATCTTTGTATCCCGTTAGCTTCACACAAGTTCCACGACTCAGACAATCGTTCAATTGGCTTGTACCCTATTATATGAAAAATGCACCTTTGCTCGGCTTCAGGGGTGAGCGCAACGGTCGAGAGGAATTCACTGGTGCATAATTCAACCAGAGGAGTATCGTTGACCACACATTTGAACATTGAGCTCAAGAGCGCTTGGCAGGCGCCTTCGGAGTAGAGGCTGGAGTCTTAGAGCTATCGCGAAACAGGTTGGTTGTGGCCACTTCGGGATTGACGTCGTGTTGAATGGTAAATCCTAAGAGGTGCGGCCGATCGAGTTGATTTAACGACATGATGCACCTACCATCTCTGAACCCTAGGAGATCTCCCGTCGGCTCAGCCGCGGCGACTCACTCTAGTGCCATTGTCCTTCAACTCGGATGTGCTCCCTGCAGAAATAACACGAGAGGTGGGTAAGGGTGGGTTAGGACGGCTTATCGAATATGGCAAGCACACTGCCGCGCTCGTGAGCGTGCCAAGCGCCCCAAGAGGAAGAAGCTAAGCTATGTGTCGCTGGCGAAGCGAGTCACGAGTGATCTCGAGAAGCTCTTCTCGCCCGAGGAGATCTCCCGTTAGCCAAAGAGAGCTCGGGGAGAAGGAGCCGCGAATGAACCTTTGCCACGAGACCATCTATGAGTTCCTCTACGTACAGGAGAAAGGTTAGCTGAGCAGGGAACTCGCCCGCTGTATACGTTATGGCCACACCATCCGTCAAGCACAGGGATCGCGCAAGAAGTCAGGCCCTATTGCCAAAACCTCCGATCGACCACCAGAAGTGAAAGACCGTGCTATACCAGGGCATTTATGAGGGTGATTTGACCATCGTTGCTCGTGGCGCAAGGGCCACCGGCACGCTTCTCGAGCGCACTAACCGCTTTGTCATGCTCCTCCATCTCTCATACGGTCACGGCGCAAAAGAGGTCGAAACAGCAATTGGGGGAGAGATCAGGACGCTTCTAAAGTCACTCACCAAGACCATCCCTAACGTCCAGGTAAGCGAACTTCCTCAACACGTGGGAGTTCACCGTCGCGACCGGCGTGTGCACTTGTACTTACTCGATACCTACTCCCCATGGCAGCTAGGATCGAACGAGAACACCATTGGACTCCTTCGTCAATACATAACAATACCTATTAGGAGGGGCACTGACCTCTCCACGTACTGCCGAGCCGATCTAAAACGCATCCAAGACAACTTGAACGATCGTCCGAAAATAGACCCTAGGATTTCTCAAACGAGTGGAGAAACTTGCCTAGCTCGTTGCGCTGACGACTTGAAGGGGCCCACAGAAACTAAAGTCCAACCGCTACACCAGAAGCACATTCTGACGAAAATCAATCGACTGCACGCGGTGTTTGAAGTACTACAGCCTATTTACACGTAGCGAAGAATTTGATGGGGTAGTAATGATTGAGTAATATCCACCAAGAGCCTCACGATAGTGGATCAAGCAAGACGGAGATCGAAAAGTCAGCAAATCGTCTGCGCAAAACTGAAGCAACTAGTCCATCGAATAAAAAACGAGGAGTCCGCGCAAAGGTTATCCAGTATCTCGTTCGTAATTTCGCGGTTTCGTTGCATGCTTAGCTACGTCATCCGCCATTTATCCCTCCACTACTATGAGAAGGAGCTACCGCAGACGTTAGCCCTGCGATTGGAATTTCAGTTGGAGTAGTCGCCTTGGCCTTCGACGCTAGGGGCATTCGCAAATTGCGGGCGATCTGGTATCGTTACAAGTGTCAGATGACGACGATCTACCTAATGGATATGGCGCTAGTCTCATACCTAGTAATAGTTGACGTGACCCCCTTCTTCACAAAGTAGCGTGATCCTTTAGAGAAAAAATTCTCAAATTGCTATGTTCGTTCTTTAGACCACGGTACCGGAATTTTTCGCCTCATTTTTGTTGTTCCAAACACCTACGTTTATGAGAATATTCACTAGGTGGATTTACTCCTCGAATGCGAAACAAGCTCTAAATTATTTACGCTACCTTCAACTTAGCTGACTGAATGATCTATTTCGTTGGAGCACAGCCGATCGAACTTTGCCTTCTTCAAAAGTGCTATTAGATCCACTCGAATATCCTTGATTTTGCCTCCTCTCTGGTATCGGAGGTCTTTAAATAGATCGTCTAAAACTTGGTCTCATCAGACTAATTACGTAAACGTAAGTAACTTTTATTTACCTCTTTGTCGGACTCAGCCGACGTCCGGCTCTTTTTATTAGCTACAAAAAATTAATAAATTATTGATAATACTCCTTGAGACACCTCGATACAGAGCCACTCTTAGGAGGGACCAGTTACCAAGTTCAACAATCTTGGCTAAATTCAGGCTCGAACCAAAGAGTTAGGCAACTCAATCAATGCTACCTTTTGTGTATTGAACTGGCTTCTCTGCCATTTTTCTGGGATCAGGATAGAGTCGTGTCGAGTATCCTGAGAAGGTTCAGATCTTCTAACTTTGCTAAGGTACAACCGAGAGAGCATCAACGATAACCGCATTCCACTGTCTAGCCACTTGCTCCTTACCATAAAACTGATCCAACCACTCCGACTGCTTCGCTAGTCGATCTTGAGTGCAAGCTGGATCTTCAACGGTTTCGAGAACCTCTTGAACTTTATGAGCAAAATTGTTCAGATCGCACTCGATCATGCCAGAAGTTAGTGTCAAACCTTCGAATGCAAGTTTGGTTCCTACTACCTGCTTACCGTGCGCGAAGTAGTGCAGTACCTTTGTCTTCACCCCTGCACCCGATGCAAGGGGAGCTATACAAAGATCTGACGCCCCTATCACGGAGTCCACGTCAGCGACGAAACCGAGACCTTTGACTTTCGCACCCGCACCACCTTCCCTTTGGAATTGCTCGCTACCTTCTCCGCACAAAAGGATGGATACAGATTCAGGAAGATTTGGTGCGAGATTTTCAACGATCCATTTGACCGCGGCAAGATTTTGCTTACCAGAAATTGCACCCACGAAACATACTATTTTGTCATCAATTGGAGAGTTTGTCTTTGCCAATACTTCCTCCTTAGTTGACGCGGGTGGCTTTGCAGTCCAAGCGATTGAATGGTTTACTACTCGCACCTTCTTATTCAAACGTGGGAACAATCTCACCCACTCCCTAGCCTCTTGGTCACTTATCGCCACAAAAAAACTTGCGCAAGATGCTGCGGTCGCTTCTATGAGGTACCAGATTGCATAGCGAATGCGATTTTGTAGAGTTCGAGGCAATCTTGAAAGGTGCAGAGTTTGACATTCTCCCAATTCAATTATCAGGGGAATCTTAGATGTTGATAATTTCAGCAAAAGGACAATAAACGGTGTCTGGCATATAATCGCACCGTACGATGCGTAATTTCGCCTCAACCATAGAGCAAGCCCCAAGGTTTTCAAGGGCTCAGCCCAAGGCTTACTACTGATATATTTGCAATCAAAGTCGTAGTTCATTGCTTCAAGTGCAGATCTAGTGGAGATATTTCGAACTTTCGATCCATGCATTTGATCATTTTCGAAAAGTGAACTTAGAACGAGTAGACGACTAGAGCCAAATTTGGAAGAATTGAACATTACTCTTCACCGTTTCCATGTTTGGGCAAGCGAAGAAGTGTTGAATTTTCAGACTCTATATCAATTGCTTTCACGCCCACCTCAATGTTTAATGTAAGTTAGTTGCAGTTAAAAATCTAATCCTAACCCGCTCACCATCGGACCCTAAAGTGACATGGTCAAACATAACTTCGACAGGGGAAGAACCAACATGGTCCTCGCCTCAAACATAAATTGTCTGCGGCTTATCAAGAAGGAATTTTCACGGACTGTGTATGCCATTCATTGCGAGCATTCGCGCCGAGTGTTTGGATCCGTAAATGACCGCCGTTTTAGAACGAGTCTTACATAAGTAACATTCAGACTGCCACTACCAATCATCGGCAAAGATATCCAAAGTGCGACATTCCGTAGCGAAAGAGGGAGATAATTTATCGATTGCCCTTTCGATTGAACTCTTTGAAGCTTGAGGGAAGCAAAGATCGATGAGAAATACCGGATCTTGCAACGACCATGCAACCGCTGAATCGATTTGTTCGACAAAGTTGCTTGCGGTAACTCTACCGAAAAGCATTCACATCTACGTCCGAGCTAAGGATTGGAATTAGGCCATAAACAAACTTTTACAACGGAATTCATTGCTACTCAGGGATCGGCAACTTCTCACTGATTGCTTATGAAGCGGGCTAGAAGTTGCTTTTATAATTTGGTTTTACTACAAAAGCAAAGGACAAAGCTGAACTTGGCTCTTATGGAGCCTCGCTGTCTTTGCAAAGAACATGAACCACTTTTAGATCGACTTGGGCGACTAGTAAGCTTTGGGCACGAGCATTGATTGACAACATTGTGGTTTGGATCAAAAAATTTAGAACCACCTTTAGCTAATCTCTATAGCTCACACTTGCGTCTTTCAATTCGCGCAGCGACCAAGTTATTGAATGGTCAAATTGCCATGATGTTATCTAAATGAGCCAAAGCTCTTTGAAAGTTAGCTAACACTTTTGTACTACGATCGGACGCGGTTCGAGTTCGTTCATTAGAAACGACTTGCTTGCGCGGACTTTAGAAGGGATTTAATTTCTGCTTTCGTATCGGGAGCGCTGGCCGGCGTATTTGAGATAGCCCTAGAAAATGATTGTGCTGCCGCAGAAGCTTCACCGTAAGCGAGGTAGTAGCGACCGAGTGATGTAAGAAGATTGGAAATTCCAAGGCCACTTACACCGGTTGGCTGTGCATATGGCCCGACGGTTGCCACATAGTACTGGATAGCCGATTTTTCATCGCTAATCGCCTTTTGAAGATTACCAGTATCTGCCTCTATCGCTGCAAGATCATCCAATGTACCCGATTGGGTGGGGGTAATTTTGAGCGATTCATCGCAAAGCTGTATTGCCTCGCCATATTGGTGGCGACTCAAGTAAAACTCACATGCATACCGTTCTACCTCGCCCTGAATTATTCGACTAGATCCAGAGGCTGAGAGGCGCAAGGCTTCGTTAATCGATGAAACGGCATTGGATTCTTGCCCTGCAACTATTTGAAGACGTGCTCCTGTAATCAAGACTATGGGATTATTTGGAAAGAGTTGTGAATCTAATGCAAACGTCTTAGTGGCATAGTAAGTGAGGTGGTTGTCGATAAAAAAGTTAACTAACTGCCTAAACAGATTGGGGGAAACATTGGGTGCGTTAGCAAGTTTGAGAGCAGTAGTAAAAGAATGTTGGTCCTGCCCGGCTGCCAACTGCATCTCAGAATAGAAATAAAGTATGTTTGCATCCGTTGGCCTGAGCGCTAAAGCGCGCGCTGCGTCTGCTAGCATCCCGTTAAAGAGCCTTGAATCGGGACTCGCGTAACATATAGCTCGACCGATGTAGAGCGACGCAACGTTGGGGAATTGTTGGAGCGCAGCCGTGTAGTTCGCAATGCACGACGGGGCATTCTTCACTGCATATCCGAGTTGTGCGTCTGCGATTGAGAATCCAGTTATTTTTGGTGACGGAGCCCCTGCCGAAAGTGCTTTGTCGACGTACAAGTTTGAGGTCGAGAAAGGTGCTATACCGCAGGATGCGACGATCATTCCGAGAATTGCGAGAGGAATGGCCTTCCAGCGCGACTGAGTACGCTGTTTTGACCATACTTTAGAGCTCGCATTATCGCCAACAAATCGTCGAATGACTCTGTATACGAGTGCAGAAGTGATCAGAAGTGACGTCATAGTGACGAAGATGTCGGGCAATAAGTAGGGATCGGAATTTGGAGTTGTCCAGGGAAATTTTGAAGCAATTCCGGTCGACGTATAGATCTGTGCGAGTACCGCAAGGGACATTAAAGTAAGCGCGACTCTATTCAGAGCTGGCGCAAAGACGTTTGAATTAAATAACGGAAGAGCTGCATCTGGACCAAGATCTCGTAATTTTAATCTTCTACTGAATGTTAGAAATAACAATATTACGAGAAGTCCGGTGGCGGAGAGTGCGATTCCTTCAAGCTGGTACGGATAACTCGAGTATTCAAAGGTGAGTCGTTGGGGAGCGTTCGGAAGGTAGAACAGATTGAATAGCTGATCTCCCAGCGCCTTTGTGAAGTGTGCCCCACTTTTCCATGCCGTATCGTAAGATACTGCAAGTTCGTACCATGGTCCTTGTCGATGAACTATCGTACCAGCGTAAGATTGGCCATTGGGTGCATTTCGGAGTTGCGAGTAGGCGACTTTTGAATGCAGTGCGCGCAGCGCAATGTTATTCCACTCTACTGCGGGTCCGATTAAAGTTCCGGAAGCGCTAACTGACTGGTTTCCTATAGCTAAATTTACGGGACCATAAGCACTCCACCCCTTTACGTTTTCGAAAGATGCCGCTCGAAGTAGAGTTGCAGTGACGTTATTTATTGTAAAAGTCATTGACTTTTCGCTCGACTGTGCGAGTATCACGTACTTTGCCGGCACCGCATTTCTATACCCGAGACCATTGATATAGGGATCAAGCGCGAGACTATCCGGATACTTTCCTGTTGCAGCAGGTTGATCGAGCTGATTGAACGTAGCAGTGAATGTAACCTCAAGATGAAATGCGTCAATCGCCGGTAGATCAGACTGTAGAGTCCAAGGACCGCTATACACAACGCCGATTGCCGGATAATTTCGAATGGCTGAGTAGGACGATGGTATGTGCCAAACGTAGATTGCAGTGTCACCCGAACCAAGAACCTTTGGGGTACCGTATACAGCTGCAACCTGGCTTTCTAGCCATCCGTACGAGACGTTTCCAGCGGGCGCCCCTAGGGCTGAACCTTTAGGACTTACTAAATAGGTGGTATTCGTTTGCTGAGTTAAATAAGGCAGGAGAGTACTGTTCAAATAGCAATAGGGCTGTTTGGGATCGTTGCAGAACGTTTGAAACGGGTCGCTCGCTACAACAGCTTGGGAGCTAACGTTTCCTCCGAGAAGGGCTAGGGGATGCAAAGGTGAGGAAATGTTGTATTCATGCGAAGTATTGGACGAGTCAAAGTAGTGAGGGGCACCCAGCCATAGAACCTGGCCCGGACTATGGTCATTCGCTAACACAGATGTCAGGTTAGAAAAGGACGTTGGTTCACTTACCGGTATCGTCGTAGACCTAAGTGAACCGTTGAGTTGAGACCACGATGTTGCAGCAAAGAGTGAAAGGATCGCCACTAGCGACACGACCCTTATAAATTTATTTGTGACGAGTGCGATTCTACTTACGACAGTGGTCCGACTCTCCCACATGTCCTTGAACGCGCTAGGTACGAGTATTGATAGCGCCATTGCAACAGGGAAAAGGAACTTTGATCCTTCGCGAAAGAGATTAAAGCTTGGAAAAAATCTGTACAGAAGTTCGTAAATAAATCCAAATGGTGCAGTCGTTGTTTTGGCTAGAAAGCCAAAGATAACAACGGTAAACCCTAGCCACAGATAGTCGACCGAAAGCTTTTTCCGAAGCAGCACCACGAATGCTATGAGAGGAACAACGAGGAACAATGGATTTAGTACAGATGCTACGACCGGAGCGGGTTTAGCCCCAGTCCACTCGGACAATACTCCCGCAATTCCGTGAAGATAATCAATTATGTTCACGTCGGGTGCAGATGGAATTGGAAGCTTCAGTCCGCCGTGGTAGAACTTTATAGGTAGGAGCCATGTAAGTTGCAGAACCAGGTAGACACCGCCCGCAACACCCGCTAGAAGAAGGCGATTGACGATCGCTCGACCTTTCGGATCGGCGATTACAACTAAAATCATGTACATGGCGAGCATGTAAGCTGTTACAACTGAAGGTCGAATGTCCACTGCGGTAGAAAGAGCCATAAACAGGCCAGTGAAGATTGCCCATCTTATCGATCTTCTCCGCATCGCGACAATGAAAGCTCCGATGGTAAAACATGAAATGGCCTCCGAAACAGCAAGCGGGGGCTCAGTGGCTGTAGTCACCAAGATGTATGTGTTCGCTACGAAAAGAAGCGGGACAAGAAACGTCCAACGAGTTTTTCCCATAATCTGCCGGGATAGCCACCAAGGTGCCGCGGGAATCACAGCTGCTCCAGGAAGATACATAACTGCGCGTTCGGCTATGTTCCAATGAAACCCAAGGTGTGCAAATATTCCGTAGAGCATGTATACCGGAAAACGAAATGCATTGAATGCGACAGCGCTTCCTCCGATGCCATGTGTGGTATCCCAAAATCCAGGCCAAGGAAAGTATGTTGCAAAGCGAGCGATGGTTGGCCAGCCTTGGTCGCCGGCTACCAATGGGGCGGTGTTCAGCCATCTAAACCTAAAGGCTAGGCCAAGAATCGCGAGAATCACCATCGTCCAAGCTGGATGGTCCAACAACCAAGCGGATTTTTCTTCCCAAAATATACGAATGTTTGAATATTTTCGCTCGTCTGTTTTAGCGCTGCTTATATCGGTCATCACTCTCTTGCATCATCGGTCGGAGGGGCGGTCTCATGGGATTTCGTTCCAAAGACTTGATTTTTTCTATGGACTTCACTTTCGTCTTTCAGGAACATTGCGAAGAGTGAAGTTGCAAAAACTAGAACTAGGGCATCGGTAACTAGGACTACTTGAAGCGGCGATTTATGAAACAAAAGTAACAGTGCTACACGAGCTACGAGCGCAGGTATTAGAGCCCACAATAGTGTAAACCGATTACGTACTTGCTGAGCATGCATAAGGGTAGTTGACCAGCTTAGAATTCCCATACCGATCGCGTACCATCCCAGATAAGAGGCTCCTCCTATGTACCTACTTCCAGCGTAAAACCTAAGTATTTCAGCTCCAAAGAACTGTAAGAAGATTGCTCCAATAGCTGTTCCAAGTGCGAAGATCCCGATAATTGAGAACACGATCGGACCTGCGGATAACCCTTTACTTTGGCGTTCTGCGACATATGGAAACATAACGTTAACCACCCCCGTAGTAACGGAGAATAAAATGTTACCAATTGCGGCTACTACCGCATACTGTCCTGAAACTTGGTGTGAGAGATAGTGCTGGATAACAACGACGTCCGCACTAAGAAATACACCGTTGGTAAGTGTTGCCACTATACCGTTCGTCAAGAATGGGAGATCTTTGAGCCATGGTACCTTCATTGGTACCCTCACGGCTCTTGCGAGTGACTGCCGAAGGACTGCAACGCATACGAAAAACCCAATCGTTGATCCCAATGCCATTGCGAGGAGCACGCCAAAAACTTGAAAATTTGTTAGCAGGCTAACCACGCCAACAACATAGAGTGCTGGGACCATGACATTGATAGCGCTCCATGTTAGAAAACGACGCTCACCCTCCAAAGCTCCTTTCAGGGTTTGAAGGCCGAGAACAAACGGTGCTGCCCATGCTGTTACGAGAACGTCAGATGGCTTTGCGTGGAAGAAATTCGCTATCACCGCCGAGTACGCAGTAGAGATGAGGCCAATGACAATACCCGCGGAAAACAACCAAAGAGTAAGTCGAAGCAAAACTGAGTCCGCTAACGATGGCCCATTTATCTCTTCGTCGGAACGTCTGCTCATATGCCAAGCCACTTGTCTTCCGAAAGAGCGCGCTGGCCTTGTTAGGATCCCGTAGAAGCCAAAAAGCGCAAAGGTACGTCCGTAATTTGCGGGAGACATGTTATGACCGGCATAAGACTGTAAACCGAACGTCAATGTCCCGGTAGCGACAGTTGCGATTGCTGAAATGAGATTGTCTTTCAGGAAACGCATCGAGAGACCTGAGTCTCGTAATGACTTTGATTCTCGTTCGGTCGATCGAGTGCGCGCTCGATTAGGTGCGTGTGGACTCGGTGTCATTCTTCTATCGTATACATCTTTTGTCGGCGTGCATTTGAATTGAAACCTATTCCTTGAAAAAGCTCAGCTGATTAGCAAGATTTGCCAATCGCTATCTCAAGTTGCTGGTTGGAGTTTTGCCCGGAACTTAGCGCTCTGCAAATCAATATGACACTAAATCACTCAGAGTGTTTATAAACACCTGTGGTAATTAAATCTCAACAAAAATATGAATTTGGACTTGAGAATCTACTCAATGTGGTCGATGGCATTGGTAATAGCCACTAAGAGTGTCTTCTTTTTCGAAGCAACACTTGATAACGGCTCGTTTTGTGCATATTCGATTGATAGGGAGCAATAGTCGTGGTTCAAATGAGGTCATCTTCCCTTAAGAGTTTCGTTAAACTCGCGAAAAAGTCAACAGTCGCAGGAATAATTCCCACACTCGTCGTTGGAGCATTTACAGCAACTGGTACAGGCAAGATTATGTATCCGTCGCCGTCCGATTCCGTTAAGATAAACCCGGGCTTATCCCCGATTGCAAGCGGGCTGCATAGTTCATCTTCGCGTGCAGTTAGTCCTAGTGTTGTACCAAAAACACAGTTACCAAGAAAGGCGAACGTAATTGGGGTTTCATCAATTTCGGCGCCTTCAAATACCGGTTCATCGCTATCCCAAGCAAATGAAAAATTAGCCACCTATCCTGGCTCTTCGGGGTTGGTACAACCTCCGTCGGTAACAACTTCATCGAACGGCACCGCTACCGCGTCGAATCTATCTCCAGCAACGGCTACGACTAGAACGATGGAACTAAGCGCGGAGTTAACGTCGGCTACAATACCTGCGATTGAGCCAATCGGTGGTAAGAATATCGTAATAACTAGCTTCATAAATGTCGTAGATTACGGTGCTGACCCCACCGGGCAGAGCGACTCAACCAATGCAATCATTGCAGCAATAGCTGCGGCTGAATCGCTGAATGATCATGCGACTGTGTATTTTCCTGCAGGCAGATACATATTGACGAGACCACTGAATCGACTGTTCGACTTTGTCGTGTCCTCGCCTCTCAATTTGGTTGGTGCGGGTCAAGGTCTAACAGTAATTGAGAACGAGGTCGGTATCGACACTGGCGCTACCGTCCCACCTGGCATGTTTAAAATATCGGGGTCGGGTGGACCTACGCCTGGTGGTGCAGATGGAACCATAATCGGCGATATGACTTTGGATGTGATGACATACCAATCTGGTACCGCGGTTACCGACTATGGAAACAACACCACCATAGGTAACTTGACCGTCTACGCTCCCACAAGTACAAATAAATACAATCCAAATCAATTTGGAATTCGCGTAATTGCCGTTTGCAATCCAACCAACATCTTCACGAATTATCGCGTTGGCAATCTAGTTCAAAATGTTTACATAGCAGGCAACGGTTGGGATGGCAACACTGAGCTCGACATATCCTGCCAGGAAAACACCACTGTTAACGGAGCAACGATCGTTGGAAATGGCGTTGATATCTACATGAGTCGCGACGACAGCCTCTCAAACCTCAAACTTACGGGTGGGAATAACGGAGCAGCTAATTACTTCACTTGGGTTATTACTGATTCGCAGAATATCAACTTAACTAATGTTGTAACTACAGGTCAGCCAGGCGTCATAGAACAGTCTTCCGGCGATACTACTTCAAACGTTGTGATAAACAACGAAGTTTCGAATTCCCCCGC
Source organism: Actinomycetes bacterium (assembly GCA_021841935.1). Classification (GTDB taxonomy): domain Bacteria; phylum Actinomycetota; class Acidimicrobiia; order Acidimicrobiales; family Acidimicrobiaceae; genus Acidithrix. Next base: position 54,557 of record JAKCDL010000010.1, read on the forward strand.
AGCGCATATACGGATTGGAGACGCCCTCGATACGACCATCGAAAACAGTAACTTGGGCGGCATATATCTCGATCCGAGTCGAGTACTAGATGGCCTTACTGTGCAAAATTCAACCTTCGGTAACATCTACTGTGTAAAACCAAGCTACATAAGGGGATTGTCAGGTCTCGAATGCCCCTAGAAGAGTCTCGAAAGGTAATCAACTTCCCTTATGGTACCGAGGTGCGCGAAACGCATACGAGGGAATGAACTATCTTCCTAGTTGATTGATATCTTCTTCATTGACTTTATAGTTGAATACGAGAGATGCGTCGTAGGGGTTAATGCTAGGTTTTGCACCCGTCTCGATTTGGCATTTAGTTATGGAGCTAGTTCAATCAACTAGAACATGCGGCGTAACCGCGATAGGTTAGTAAGGTGAAGTAATTGCAGTCGATTTTGGATATTCGGGATATGCCAAACAGAGGTCGAACTGACAGGATCCTAATTGTCGGTGTCGGTCGAACCGGAAGTACATGGCTCACAAAGGCTCTAGGTCAAACGACAGGATCAGTGCCATGGTTCGAGCCAGACAGAATCGACGCAGCCCAAATTCCTGGAAAGGACTTTGGAAGATCTGGATTTGGGCCCTACCCCATAATCGACCCGGACGATCCGGGAAGTGTCTACCGGCCACTTTGGGACGTGGTTTTCAAAGGCGCGATTACGTCCGACCAACTTCGCCGAATGACTCCTCTCCTGCAACCTTTCCTAAAGTTACCAAAGCCAATTTTACATCCTCTGGTAAAAGCGGGAGGTACCGTTCTTTCAGCCTTACCACGCAAGAATGTTCGCAACATTGCAAAAACAATATTTGCGTGCTTCTCAATCGAGTGGATAGTCAATAACTACGATCCGCAGGTCATCGTGGCGCAGCGTCATCCGTACAGCGTAGTAGCTAGCTGGAGAGAGTTGGATTTGCCGAAATTCGACATTCTGAATCGTCACGAAATTCTAAAGCGTTATGGCGATCTGTTCGAAGGCAATCCGCCTAGTTCTTCTGACTCTGAACTTACGCAGATTGCTTGGATTGTGGGGCTTCAAACCGCTGCCTTGGGTGCCGCGGCGGAACGTCACCCCGAATGGGTCGTGGTAAATCATGAGGATATGTGCGTCGATCCAATAGAGAAGTTCAAAGCTCTCTGTAAGATCCTTCAGATTCCGTGGTCAGATAATGTTGCAGAATTCCTCGAATCCTCGAATCGCCCAGGGCAAGGAAAATTGACCAATCGAGTCGCAAGCGAGCAAGTAAACAAGTGGCGTCGAGTCCTCTCGGACGGTGAGGTAGACGAAATTGCATCGGTGCTACAGCGCTTTCCCAACTACGGCTGGGTAGTAAAGCCAGATGACTGGGCGGAGCTCATCTAGCAGCGGCATTTCTCATATTAGAAAATTCAGATAACTGAGTTTTTGTGCGTTTGCCCGTCTGCAACTGATTTCAATGCACGGTGGTTAGTCCACCGTGATTAGCTTCGCTACGTAAATCACAGTTTAGATAACCTTTTGGTCGCTAATCAGGTATCCTGCATTAGTTCGTATCAGCAAGAAAGCGTCTTCAACATCTCATAGTAAAGAACTTTGCGGTTGAAATTTTGGAGATAACTTCTCACTTACTTTTTTTGCACGAATCTTGCGGCAGGCGCATTGGGTCGATCAATGCAAATTCCTCATGTTCTGTTTGACTGTTTTTTGAGGGCATTTTCAACTATCGAATACACCGCCTTGGATGCGGCAATACAGCTGTACTGGTTTGCGACCGTTCGAAAGCTAGCAGACTTTGTTCGGAATGCTCGACGACTGGATTCGAACTATCTAATTTCCATCTTCAGTCACCTCTAGCATGTGAATTTGCCTGATGTATTCGGCGATGGATAGACTTAATGGCGCTACCAGCACACTCACATCAAATGCGAAATTCGAAGGTTCCGGTGGAAGAGCTACATAGTTGCGGCTTGGGCTCTATCCGCGAATAGGGCGATACTGGATTTCGCAACGTGCGTCGGGGATTGCCAACTGGATCGCTCTATCTTTTCGGGAGGTAATAGGCTTCGTACTGGTAATGGTACGTCAATTCCGCCTTTGCTCGAAAGGCGGAATCACAATATGTAGTGGGAGATTGGTACCAACAGTAGTGTCTCACTCTAAGACGATCCCATTTCTGGAATTCGGGAAGTCGCTAGTTCATACAGAATAATTATGTTGGTCAGCGATTGCGGCGTAGCCGAAAACGGGATCCCCGTAATGCTTTTTGGTAGCGAACTATATTGAAAAAAAATAGTGCCTGGAACAGCGTTATCGAATTGACGACTTGGTGCATTACGAGATCCTTTAGCGGCGTATGCGAACACTTCAAAATTGCATCAAATCAAGGTCCGGAAGCCAATTTTTTCCATAATCTTGCACCCTATGAGGGCAGCAAGGCCACGAGGGTAACTTCGCAAAAGGTTAGGTTGCAGTTTTGGACATGATTGGTGCAGCGTCTAAACAATGGCGATTCCGTAGCGAAATTCGTTCGTGCAAAGTTAAGTCTTAGAGTAAGAGCCTTCTTTGAGTATTTATGCCATCAAAAACCAGAACACCGAACGATATGACCAACTTAGACGCTAATCCTGCTTGGGAACATATCTGTATGGTGTTCCCCCAAATTTCATTGGGTTCGAACTATAGTATTTCGTAGGTATCTAATGTCTGAGCCAGACGTATTGGAGCAATAGTGTGGGGCAAACTAATTGAAAGATAAAAGAATCCGCGTAGCGATTGCGGCTTTAGCCTTCGCATTGGTTCCCGCAATAATCTTTGGATTTATAGTAAAATTTCAATCTTCTAAACGGATAACTACGTCGTCAACTACTTCAACAACGTTAGCTAGCACGACTACACAACCGTCTACATCTTCGACAACAGTATCAACAGTTCCGAATGCATCAATAGTTCAATTTAACGGAAGGGTTGTAAACGTACTCAACTTTGGCGCTGACCCGACAGGTGTCAAAGATTCGCGTGCAGCCATCGATTCTGCTCTACTTTCAGCCGAAAAAGAACCGGGATCGGAACTCTTTTTCCCACCTGGTACGTATATTCTCACGAGTACAACGACAAAAGTAGGCGACTTTGTAGTTACCACGCCCATAAGAATTGTAGGGGCTGGCACTTCAGCTACAAAGATAATCAATGAAGTCGGACTTAAAACAGGATCTTCTTCAGCGCCTCCCGTTTTCGTGATAAAGGGCGGGGGTTCTCCGACGCCCAGCATGGCAAGCGGCACGTTGGTAGAATCATTAACAATTGACTGCTCTACATATATATCTGGTACGGCAGTTATGGACTTCGCAGACAATACTGCCATAGAAAACCTACTGGTGTACGCGCCTAAGAGTACAGACAACTACAACACAGATCAGTTTGGCGTACGTGTCATTGCTATTTGTAATCATTCGAATTATCAGACGATATACCGAACTGGAAACCTAGTTCAAAATGTCTCGATTATAAGCGGCGGAAGCGTAGGTAATACGGGTCTTGATATTTCCTGCCAGCTGAATACTAATGTTTCGAATGTAACGATACAGGGAAACGGCCTCGACGTTTACTTCAGTCGCAATGTAAATTTGACTAATCTCCGACTCACTTCTGGACTAAACGGCGAGCAGGGATATTTCACTTGGGTGGTAGTTGGTTCACACAATATCAACTTGTCGAACATCGTTACCGTAGGAAATGGTGGTGAAATTACACCAGCAACGAAGTCCTTGTCGACGGATATAACGTTAGATAACGAAGTAATGATGTCCAAGACGAAAGACATTTACATTGGCGACGCAGATGGGGTAAAAATCATCAACAGCCAACTCGGCGGAGTTGCGTTTACACCATCAATTAGGACATCCAACGTACAATTTGTCGGAAGCTCCTACAGCGGAGTTCGTTGTCCCCTAGCTTCTAAAGTCAACAATTTATCGGGGATTGCATGCGGATAGTATAACTTGCTTGGTCGGCACGCAAGTTTGGATACTGCAATAGCGTTCGCGAAGCAATTAGGTTTATTCAAATCCCGTGCTCATTGTGAAGTTTGAAGCAATCTTTTTTTTGGACAACAACCTAAACTTGCGAATAGAGTTCGACTCTGGGAGGCGTCAGTGCCCGCAAGAAGAAATAAGTACAAAGCTGAGTTCAGAGCCAAGTTGGATCTTGAAGCTGTAAAGGGTGGCAAGTCCACAGCTGAGCTAGTTCATCCGTATTGAGTTCATCTAGCCATAGTTACAAACTAAGAAGAAGCAACACATCGAAAATGCTCAATTTGCTTTTGAACAAAAGAACAGTTCTGTTAGTAGTGAATCCAAGATAGATGCGGATGCTCTATTTCGTAAAACTGGCCATCTCAAAGTGGAAAGGCATTTTTAGCCTTGAGGGAAGGCGACGTCTTTCAATCAAAGATAGACGACAGATTATTGACCATGCCATGAAACACTTAATGACACTAATCATTGTGATTTCCTGGGATTATCTAGATCTACCTAAAAATAACAGTGCAAAGACAACTCAGAATGCGACCAGAACCTCGTCCTCATGGAACGTATGGACGGGTTGTGGACTAACCATCCTGCATTTGGATCTAGAAAGTCACCTCAATATTTAAAAGACAAGTTGAAGAGACAAACTGCAAGCGAGTTAACAGATGGTGGGCGTAATGGATATCAGCTCGCTTTTGTCAAAGCCAAGCATTACAAAGGCAAATAAAGCCCACCATAAGTATCCGTACCTTCTCAAAGGGAGCAAGTGTTGATCACCCAAACCAAGTTTGGTGAAACGACATTACATTCATCCCTTACAAGAAGGGAATCTTCTACCTGGGAGCAGTGATCGACTGGTATTTAGAAAAGGTCTCAGCGTGGCGACTATCCAGCACCGATACAATTCAGCTTTGCAACTCGAATCCCAATGAAGCGCTTACAAAATACGGTAGATGCGGAATCTTCAACTCCGACCAGGGGGCTAAATTAATTCCTGCCAATATAGGTCGATCCTACATGGGGCTGAAATCGCAATGTCGATGGATGGCAAAGGACGTGCTATCGACGATGACTTCTCGATCAGACTTTGGGGAACAGTGAAGTACGATTGCATATATCTCGAGTCCTACTGACAACGCGTCCGAGCTAAAGGAGTCAATTGCGACATGCATAATAACCTTCTACAACCAAGACCGACCTCACGATGGCTTAGGTGGATCAACTCCCGATGAGGTTTACTTCGATACAAGTTCAAATCACCAGCTAGTAGCCTGATAAATGCAAATGAAAATCACTTCCATTTCTTAGCAAGTCGGTAGGACTGTCCAAAGGAGGGGGTCCACCTCGTTCTACTTCTCATTTGCCATTGGATCCAATCGAATACCTCTGATCTTGCCTCCTCCTTAGTATTGAAGATTTTCCTTTTCCTGTAGGCAATCTCTTTCTTTAGAGGTGCCATAGGGCCTCTGCTAGGGCGTTATCGTAGGAATCGCCAACGCCTTCCATCGATCGTGCGAATCGCGATAGGTTTAATGTTTCTCTGAATCTACTCCTCGTGCACCCAAGACCCGTGTTCGCAAGTGAAAGCGGGTGCTTGTTGCATTCCTAATCCTTGGCTTCTCATAATCCGGTTCAGACGGTAAATATATCTCTGAGCAGCTAAAGGTAGTTGTTAAGAGAGCTCATACTAGAGAGAAAGGTCTACCGAAAGTCATCCATAGTGACAATGGCCCACCCATGAAGGAGTGGTCACTAGTTGAATACCTATACGAGTTAGATGTAGATATATTGAGTCCAAGACCTCGGGTATCTAACGAGAATGCCCATATCAAGTCCCTCTTCAAAAGAAGTTAAGTATCTTCTGAGACCTATCCCTATTTCACGGCCCTTTCTCGTCTTTGGGAGTTGTTCAAACCCAATCATGCCGAAGACAAGGGCCTCCATTCTTCTTTTTTCCTTAAAAGTGATAGCCAGAAGACCATGGTGTCAACAACTCTTGGATCGATTAGATCTAAAAGCGGTTGATCACGCTAGGCGTTCATCGCGTATGCAATTTTCGTGGCCATAATCATTCATTCCAAATGGCCATATTCTTGCATTTTCTAATATCCGTTGACATACGGGACGAATCAATAATCCCGACTACCAAGCCTGCGATAAGAGTATCAAAAGAGAGGCAAAAGGAGTTAGCTTAGGTTGTGCGAAAGTCACAACTTTCTCGGCAGGCTCCGGTAGTTCTCCGAAAAGCAATTGAAGATTTAGCTATAATTCCGAACCTTGACATAATTGTAGATATCAACTTTCGACTTCACCAGAGATCGGTTTGATATTTGAGTTCCTTTTGAATTCTTCGAGTACCATGCGTACCCTGTGAAGCTTTGAAGTTCGCCCTGATACGAACTTCGATTGCTGAGATTCGATTAGTTCTAACGAAGTTACCCCTATTAGACCAAGAGTAATAATCAGAACACGAAACTTTCAATATATTAGCCAACCGTGAAATTGACAATGGCCACTCTCCGCCCTCACCAGGGAGATTCAACGATTCTGTGGCATGTACGTAAGAGTACACGCATGGCTTTCCCATAGAACTAATTGTCCTTTTTGAGCTCTGCTCTTCTCACGACGAACTTTTATGAGGTCTCTTCTTTCTTCAACACTAAGTGATCCTTCATTTGATCCAGATGCAGCTTCTAGACGTCGACTTTAATCTATAACCATCGATAATGCGACACCAGAGAAATGGATAATTCCTTTACGACTTCTGGAACATTCCCTCCAGAATCTTCGACCAGAAGAGTGAGTTTCTCATCTTGAACGAGAGGGGGAATTCATGCCTTGTCTTCGACAAAAATAACTCCCTTTCTATCAACAAAATATGTTGGATTAAGAGATGTCAAACTAATCTGGGAAACCTCATTAGATATCAGTCTCAATCATTCTGAGTAAATCAAAAACTTCGAGCTTCAGCGTGGCGGGTTCTCCAGCTTTGATTTGTTAGGATAGTCCCAAGCTCGAATAAGTACTACATGTTTGAAGTAAGGGTGCGATTTGGAATCAATACTTAACGCTAAGCCCAGTCTGCGTAATGGACGGGATGACAGGATACTTATAGCTTCAATTTCGCGAACAGGAAGTACGTGGCTTGTGAATGCCCTGGCAAATACGCCGGGAACCAGAAGTTGGCCTGAGCCGGACGGCATTGGCACAAGTCTTGACGCGACAGAAAAGTATGGTTCAACGGGGTTCAGACCATATCCGATATTGAAAGCGGGAGATGACGGAGGCGTGTATCGTGCGCTCTGGGATATAGTCTTCAAAAGCGCCGTATCTGAAAAAATGGCATCTACCGTGGAACCGATGTTGAAGCCTTTCCTTAAGCTTCCGAAGCCAATACTTGAACCACTTGTGCGCGCTGGTGGCAAGGCCCTAACAATGCTACCCAGCCGCGCTGAACGCAATCTAGTCAAAACTGTATACGGCTGCTTCGCTCTTGACTGGTTTGTTGACGTATACGACCCTCGGGTTATTGTTACACAACGACATCCATTGAGCGTAATCGCTAGCTGGCGTGATGTGGGGATACCTCAGTACGATCTAATTACACGGCCAGAATTTCAAGAGGCTTACTCTGATTGGTACGAGGGTAACCCGCCAAGCGAACGTGACTCTAATATGACTCGAATCGCATGGATCGTTGGCTTTTTAACCACTGTTATGAGCGATGCTTATGATCGTCACCCCGAATGGCTATTGGTTAATCACGAAGATATGTGCATCGATCCCGTCAGGAAATTCAAAGCACTCTGTAACGTAGTGGGTATACCGTGGTCAGATAAAGTGGCGGACTATCTCACGAAATCGAATCGACCAGGAGAAGGTCTTAAACCCGAGAGGATCACCTCGGAGCAGGTTGACAAATGGCGCTCGATTCTTACCGAAAATGAAGTACGTGAAGCTGTAGAAGTGCTTATGCGATTTCCAAACAAAGGTTGGATTCGGCGGCCCGAAGATTGGGAAGAACTGCTTCAACTTTAGTAAAATTTTCTCAGAATGAAATAAGGGCATTGGCAGCATATGGAATGCTCGTTAGCAAGGACTTGGGCCCTCTCACCCCACGCGAAACGACCTACCCTTATTTATGGAAGAATGGTAGAGGCGCCAGTTGAATCCCCTCAAAGGGTAACGTACGAAAGAGGCACGCCACTTGAGTCCAGGCGTGACTTTATTCAAGTTGGTTGAAGTTGGCAATTAGTTCATCTGAAAAGTCGCTCTAGATGCAAGCCTTTCGAGAGGAACTCTAAGTAACTCAGGTATGTACAGCTAAGAAAGAAAGCAAAGCTTCAACTTGATCCAGTCAAGATCTCGTTGAAGATGATATATTTCAGCGAAAAGAGAATGAGCAGCCCAAGATGAAGCGTGTTGCAGAGTGACTTTTCCACAATCTTTGGACCACCTAAATATCGATCTGATTAGCTTGCCTTGACGTTTGTATTAAGTCGCAAATGATAAGGCTTTATGTAAGGTCTTCAAGGTGCCTATGGTCTCGTTTTACCGTTTGTTCGATAGGAGAGATGTCATTAGAGATATAGCGGTTGCACGTGAAGGGCTAAAGGAGATGCTCCTTGAGGCCATTGTAACAAACAGGAAGATCTATGGAGTAGAAAAAGTTTACCTATGAACTTAGATCCATGGGTGTAGATATCAAACGGGCAACCGTTAGTCGCCTGATGGCAGAGTTATCCATCTCTGGTGCTTGTGGAAGGGCTCAAATAATCACTACTAGACCTGATAGGCACCATCGAAAGAGCGTTGATTTTTCAACTATTTCTGAACTTCTCTGAAAATGAACCTAACAAGCTCACGGGTAAGTGGCCTGACTTATGTAGGTACCTAGAGAAGGTTTGAGGTTACCCAAAAGTAATGGAAACATAGACTACGCCGCCTTGGCGGACTCCAATGATGTTAGTTCATAACCAATTGGTGAGATGTTGCCGATCTTCGAGTACCGCCTTTTATGGTTATAAAAATTCATGTAAATCCTAATCCCAGCCCTCAATTCGGACATACCTTCAAATACGTGCCGGTAGAGGTACTCACGATCAACGGTATCGACCAGAACGACCTTGGATGTTGCGCGATCGTAGCAAGATCCAGTTTTACCCTTTGAACGGATAATGCCATTCTGTTCACACAAGTTCCACGACTCAGACGATCGGTGAATTGGCTCCCGCAGTCTTATGTGAAGAATTACACCTTGTATAACCTTGTCCCTGAGCAATATTGCCCGTTGAAGTGCCTCTAAAACAAGGCTTGTCCTCATATGACGATCAATTGCATATCCAAGTACTCGTCCCGAATGCTCGTCACGAATGGCCCACAGTATTCGTGAAGAATCCCACTCCTATGCGCAGGTAGGTGATATCTAATGCAAGAACCATCTTGATTCTTCCCTTGTCGAAGCCACGCGCGACCAGGTCCCTTGGATACATCGCTTTTGAGTCAACGTTAATGGTCTCCACCTTGAATGAACTCGGTGATTTACCCTCAACACCAAAATCTCTCATTCGAACTGAAACTGGAAAGACTTTTCTTGCTTATCGATTCAACTCGAACATGAAGCTCAGCAGTAATCCATGGAGCACCATAAGTACCATTTGATTCACTATGAATATAGAGAATCTTGGCCTCTAGATCATCGATAGCCACTCGTGTATCAGTTGGATTTTCTAACCGCAGCGGATAGGCGTATTGTCCAGATCGAGATACTTCAAGTAGTGTTGGCATCTGTGAAATTTCAAAGCTGGCGCACTCTACTTCTATCAGGGCAAATCTACGGCCTTATGGCTTGGACCCGAAATACGCGATTGGCTTTCCCATAGAACTCGATGTCCTTCATGAGCTCCGCTCTTCTCTCGGCGAAGTTCTATGAGCTCTCTTCTTACCCCAGCAGTAAGTGGCTCTTCATTAGAGTTAGATGCTACTTCTAGACATCGTCTTTCGTCTCTTGTCCACCGTTAAAATGACTCTTGGTCAATGGATAGCTCTCTTGCAACTTCTGGAACCAAAGTTTCGGAATCTATTACTCGATGAGTGAGCGTCTTATCTTGAATTCAAGGGTGACCTTACAACTCGTCTTCGAAAAAAATGACTTCTTTTCGACCAACAATCTATATTGGCTTAACTTAGATCCACTAAGCCTGGGTAACCTCATAGTGAGTAATTACCAGTCGATGTGACGAAGAACTACAGCTTGGATCGCTCAGCGAGACACTCCGCTCGGCTGGATCCGAGAATTAAGTGTGGTCACTATCTAGCCTTAGGCATAGATTTGAGTTGTCTTGATTGCTTTAGCTAGTAGAATATCGGCCGCTAGTGTCGAGCGCTAAGGGGCGAAAGGTTTCGGTTAGATGCGATTCGGTCATGTAAATTTTAGGATTAGCTCTGGAAAGTCGTTATGAACCAAAAGGTATCAATCGTCGTTCCGACTTTCAACTCGTCGGCAACGCTTGAACGATGTCTCAAGTCAATAAATGAGCAGACCATTGCGTGCGAAACGATTGTCGTGGATAATTTTTCGACCGACAATACGTTAGAAATCGCCAGAAAATATGCCGACCATGTATTTTCGCAAGGGCCGGAACGTTCTGCACAGCGTAACTACGGGTTGCAACAGGCAACTAGTTCCGTAATTGGATTCATTGACTCCGATATGAGGCTCGAACCCGATGTCGCCGCCGAAGCCTACTCGAGGATTATGGAAGGTGATTCAGGCGTAGTTGTTCCGGAATATACGGTCGGAACAACCTATTGGGCGCACGTACGAGCCTTCGAACGAGAAATGTACCTAGGTGTTTCGGCAGTGGAGGCAGCTCGGTTTTTCCCCCGTACACTTGTGGTCGACCTAGGCGGATACAATGAGCAGCTTACTGGTGGGGAAGATTGGGATTTGGATTTGCGGGTACGCAAACATGGAACAATCGGACGTACTCTCGCCCGTATCGAACATGATGAAGGTGAAGTTCGACTTTTAGCTGCGTGGCGAAAAAAAGCGTATTATGCTGACGGCTACCTTGCTTTCGGTTCCACCCACGGATTCTCGTCCCTGCTGAAGGTGGTTCGACAGTGGCCTTACCTTAGATCACCGAAGGTTCTCCTAAATCGATTTGGACCAGGCTTGATTGTACTTAAAGTCGGCGAAGGAGTGGCAATTGCTCTTCATGTCATTCGAGGACGCCTGGCAAAAGTCAACCGCTTCCGCCGGCGATAGTTTCGAGACTGGATACGAACCATAACTTCGGTCACCTTATTTTGATTGCGATAGCAGAACGGTTCAAATTGAGTGAACGGTCACTCGAAGTAACATAATCTGCGTCAAAAAGCTTAAATAGCCACTTAGAGCATTCGTAATGAACCACAACTCGTGAAAAATTTTTTTCCGTAGTCAAAAAAAGGCGATGATTTTCAAGTTAGGCGAAAATAATTAGGGTATTCTTATTCTCGGTGGACGAGGAGTGAGAACTTGAAAGCCGCTCAAAGAGTCGTATTCAAACTTCTGGATTAACTTGAGAGTTAAATAAGTAGGCTAAGCCAAGTTAACGATATGTTCACACCCGTGTAAACGTATCGAAAAGCTTGTCCGTTACATTTGGTAATGCAAGGGCTAGAGGAGATTTATATAAAGTGTTTTTGCCTTCCATGCATGATTATGATCTCTCAATTCAGTTGCACCTATTCTCCAATTTCGAGGCCGTAATATGACTACTCATAAGTTACTCGGCATGAACCGTAACGAACTTGAGAGAAAAATTGTTTTTTCTTTCATTATTGACTTCACGTTACGCTCAAATGATATTGCGGACGTCAGCTATTGGCAAAATTTTGGTAAAGATCCTCGGTGCGAAATAATTGGCATCATTGAGGAGTCTCACATACGGTCGAAGAGCTGGGATTTTGAATGCGTTGAAGCGCAAGAATCTTTGGCTTTGCAGTACGATCAGGCGGCGAAGGTTGCTCAGGGTGAGATCCTGTTGATGCTAGATGCCAGTGTCCGGGTCCCACTTTCATTCATCGACCGGCTTATTGAAATCTTTGACGACCCCAATCTCAAAGTGGTGCGAAGCCGAATAGATCGGATAGTCGAGCCAAAGGGAGTATCTAAAGCTCTCAACGTTGCGACCTCAGAACTCCTACATAGCAGGGTGCAACTAGGAGGCAATGACGACAGTTTGTCTCCTTACAGCTTTTTGCAAGAGATTCTTTTGGCAGTTCGTCGCGAAGACTTCTCGAAAGTTGGTGGATTTAGGGTTTTGGCGAACGGGTATGGTGCGAGTGGAAGGCTCGCAATGAAGATCTCCGAGTTAGAAGGGTCAAAGCAACTTGACCTTAGCGACCTGGAGCTTCGTCGTCCAGCCTTTAAAGGAATTAGAGAAGTTAGAAACTCGATTCGCTCTGCGTCAAGAGAGCTCGGATATCTACAGCGAAGAATACCAGAATTTGCTACTAGTTCCAGGATTATTTGGAGAACTTTGTCAGCAGCTCTGGCCATCACGGGATTTTGTTTGGCTTTGCTGAACCCAAATCTCGAAACCACCGCTATAGGAATCAGCCTCGCGACCATAGTCACAATTGTTGCTATTGTTCGTTCAAGCAAAAGCTCGTTGGTCACCATCAAATCCGAGCCTAAAGGGTTGAAGAGAGTATTTTTTGCTATTCAACTGCTCTTAGCTCGCTGCTTGGTCCTGGCAATAGAGTTGCCATATTTCTTGGGTAGGTTTATTAGACCAAATCTTGACGAAAGAGTGCAAGACAAGAAAAGTGGAGAGACCCGTCTGCGGGTTCTAGTTCTCAATTGGCGAGACCGTACGCATCCGAGGTCTGGCGGGGCAGAAAACTACGTGTACCACCTCGCTCAACATTGGATAGAGCACGGTATCCAAGTTGGCTGGCTGACACAAAAACCTCGTGGAGGAAAGGCTCATGAGCAAATTGGCGGAATTGAATACTTTCGTGTTGGTGGTGCGCTAACTCAATATTTTCTTGTGCCGCTCAAGTATCTCATATCCTTAAGAGGTTCCTATGACGTCATTATTGACTGCGAAAACGGAATACCATTCTTCTCTCCCTTCTTTTCAAGGCTCCCAAAAATTCTTCTCGTTCATCATGTACATCAGGAGATATTTCGCCGTGAACTACCGACGCCCTTCCGACAAATAGCAATGGCGCTCGAAGCCAAGCTGATGCCACTCGCTTATCGAAATGTGGAAGTTGTCGCCGTTGCAAACCAGGTGAAGAAAGACCTCATGGACATTGGCTTTGACGCAGAAAGAATCTCCGTAGTAAAAAATGGAGTGCACCTGCCTGAAAGGGGCATATCGTCTCCAGGTCCCATTCCTTCCTTGCTTTGCCTTGGACGACTTGTCCCGCAAAAGTCAGTTGATGTTTTGATTCGGTCAGTCCCGAAGATGATTAGTGAGTTAGGTGACATAACCATTAACGTCGTTGGACAGGGACCTGAAAGATTACGTCTGGAACGACTAGCCCTTTCCCTGGGCGTGGCATCTAATGTCCACTTCCATGGACACGTTAGCAACGAAGAGCTTAATCGCCTTTCTGCCGAGGCATGGATTTCGGTTTGTCCGAGTGCGTATGAGGGCTGGGGATTGGTATGCATGGAGGCTAGCGCTAGGGGCATACCTGTCGTAGCTTCAAACGTACCCGGCTTGCGGGAGTCGGTTAGGGATGGGGAGACCGGAGTTCTCTTTCCTTACGGAGACCATGAGAAACTGGCCACGACGTTGATAGAACTGATTAACGACGACAAAACTCGTAAATCTTTAGGTTTAGCTGGAAAGCGTTGGGCGTCCATGCACTCATGGAGTACCAGTGCAGATCTCTTCGAGAGACTGCTATTCGATATTTCGGGTCTGCAGAAAACTGTGGGCATTGAAATAAGCCGTAGAGTCATTGTCGACTTTCGATCCCCACAAGGAGAGAGTCAAGTTGGCGGCTACGACAGGGAGTCTATCGATCTCAATATCGACGGATCTCCTTATGATCCATTCGAAAAAACTAGCGAATTGTGGTGAATAAATAATGCCAGTAATTGATATGACATTAACCCTAGTAGTCCCAGTATTCAATGAAGAAATTCGTGTTTCAGAGTCATTTGATGCCCTCTTCGATTACGTGGCAGATTGGAACTGGGGAAGTAGATTGGTCTTCGTTGACGACGGAAGCACGGATCGCACCGTTGCCGTATTACGCGAGAAGATCGAATCTAAGGATCTTAATTTTGCGTCGGTAATCGAACGGCCCCACCTAGGTAAAGGTGCATCAGTTCGATGGGGTCTAAAAACAGCAGGTACTGACATCGCTGCTTTTTGCGACGTCGATTTAGCGACACCTTTAGACGAATTAGATCGAATTATTCAACGCAGTGTCGAAATAGAGGGCTTGGCAATAGGATCGCGTTCCATTCCTGGTTCAAATGTTGTTCAAAGAGAGAGTATCAAGCGTGAAATTGCTGGGAGGGCATTCAATCGCCTTGTACAAATTCTCGCATGCCCTGGTATTTACGATACTCAATGTGGTGCAAAAGCAGCACCAGTTGGTGTCTGGCGACTTGTATTGAATGATTCTGTAGAAGACGGGTTCGCATGGGATGTTGAGGTTGTATCAAGGGCTCTTTATGAGGGAATTAAGGTATCAGAGATGCCAATTAGGTGGTCTCATGATAACCGATCTCGCGTAAATGTACTTTCCGATGGACTCAAGATGACGCGAGCCATTTTTCGAATGCGATCGCAGCAGATTATTCGTCGAGATCTTAGATCCGGTACCCGATCGACTGAGATTCTGTAATTCGAACTCTAACTCAACTGCATTGATTGAGATACGTCTGATCGATGTATGGAAAATTCGCCCGCAATGCCCTTACTCCGTAACGAACGAATAGGGGCATTGTTGACGAGAGGCGAAATCGGCTTTGGGTATTTCTATCTGCGCTAGCATTTTCTTGGCGTATTCGCTAATACACACATTGTTACTTTTTGGAATTAGGATAGGGGAGTAAGTGTCAAATAGCTTCGTGCGATGGTTTGTAGCTGTTGTGACTGGGCTCCTCATTGTAGGTTCAATAGCTTTCGGTGTCAGGCTCGTCATGCCTGCTACAGCTCCTTCGGTTTTGCAGCCCCAACTTGCAACGGTCGCGCGAACAAGTTTTCAAAAAGCCGTTAACGTTACGGGTACGGTCGTACCTGTAACTGAAGCGGTGGTTGGCTTTCATGCTGGAGGAACCATATCCTCTATAAACGTGAAAGTAGGTGAGAATGTAACTTCAGGCACCGTCCTCGCAACTTTGGCGGATCCAAATGGTGCAAACTCTGTGGCTCAAGCGCAAGCGAATCTTCAAAATGCGCAAGCTCAACTCGCGAGTGCCCAAAATCCATCAAATCCTGGGCAAATTGCCCAATTGCAAACGGCTTTAACGGATGCCCAAAGTAATCTCTCGCAAACACAATCGACAGTCCAAAGCATAAATAGTAGCGACGCGCAACGAATTCAAGAACAACAAACTTTGGTAAACACGGCGCAGACCAACTACACAAATGGCGGATGTGCAAGCCAACCGACATCCTCTAATTGCTTGTCGTTACAAAGCTCTCTTACAGCTGCCCAGCAGGTGCTCGCTGACTTGCAGACGGCTCAGTCAAAAGACAGCGCGAACGGTCAGTTACAGGTCGCGCATGCACAAGCAACAGTAGATGCAGCCCAAGCGGCGCTTACTGCGGCCTCTACTCCCGACCCTAATGCTGTCGCAGCTGCTCAAGCCAAAGTGAGCGGTGCCCAGTCTGCTCTCGCAAATGCGAGTGCTATTGCGGCCGAGGCAAATCTTGTCTCGCCAATTAACGGGACCGTCTTACAGATCAATGGCAATGTAGGAGACGTAGTCTCAGGGGGTCAACCTACCTCCGTCGCACTTCCAGGTATTTCTGCTCCAGCATCCGCCCTTGCCTCATCTTCGGGGGGAACGGGCAGCGGGGGACTTCCATTTATAGTCATTGGAACTCCCAATGACTTAGCGGTTGCGTTCTCGTTTCCTGCATCCGATCTTGGTACAGTCTCTGTTGGAAACTCCGCTGCAGTCACGGGCGCACCAACCAACTTTGCGTCAATCGATGGCTCAGTCATCGGGGTGTCACAAGATACTGTTGTCTTGGGTGGTGTTCCGTCCTACTACGCAACAATGTCCCTGAAGAGCGCTGGAAGCCTGAAAGCGGGGGAGACTCTAGATGTATCGGTAACTTCATCTCTGCTTAAAAATGTCCTATCCGTACCAAGTTCTGCAGTGTATCAACTCGGTGGGTCCCCCTATGTTGATGTCTGGAATGGGAAGCAGGGTGTACCTACGCCGATTACTGTTGGTGTTCAAGGGACAAGGTTAGTACAAGTTTTAGGCGGTCTTAGAGACGGCCAACAGGTTGTCTTGGTGGCGAATCAAGGTTTTAGCCAGTTGGTTAATCCATGAACGAAACAACTTCGTCCGAATCAGACATACCTGGCGGTTACGAAACCGCTGCTTCTAGAGACGGTCGGAAGCTAGTGACAGCCGCATTCTTTGACATTGGGTTTATAACTCTTGCTACTATCATCATGACTCTCGCACTTGCATCAGCAAACATTGTTAACTTGCTTAGCCAAAGCGATGTTGGTGGTATTTCAAAGACCGCAGTAATGGTTACTTCGATACCGACCTACGCGAACGGTCTGGAATATGGGCTTAACACAAAAAGCATCAGTAGCGAAGATATAACCGCGCTAAGCAGTCCCGGCGCGATCCCAGCAGCTTCATTTGTAGCCCCCGTTTCACTGTCGACGAGAGTAGTCAGTTACACATACCGTAGCGATAACACTGTTGAAATTAAAACTACGCCTGCTTATCTTCCTGCATCGGGCTACAAGCTTAAATTGGGCTCTTTTCTTTCATATGCTAACGTTAGCCTCAATCAAGATGTGGTAGTTATCGGATCTTCGGTTGAGAAGGGCTTGTTTGGAACGAGTGATCCAATTGGACAAAGTGTCTCCATCGGAGGAGGGAGCTATAAGGTCATCGGTACATTAGCTACCCGAGGGTTTGCGTCTGCACTCGACTTGGACAACGTCATCATTGTTCCTTTGAATTCAGCTAGCTCGGTAACCAGTAGCTTTAGTGGAGTATCTCAAGTTCTAATTGGTACACGATCGCCGGCACTTGCGCAGCAAGCTGCACAGCAGGCCCAAGCAGAGCTTCTGTCCCTAAATCAAATTACCGATCCCGCGCAGGCGAACTTCACTATTTTGACCCATGATTCGTTCGTGGGTTCCCAACTTGCCGAGTTGAAAACCTTGAAGAGATCCCTTACTTTCTTCGCGTTACTTCTGTTCGTCATTTCTGCAGTTCATCTTGCTCGGATTTCTTCGAGGAACACTAGACGGTACGAAAATCAAGGTGAAACTGATGGAGAGTCCCTTCGAATCGTAGATCTCGCACGAGTGCTAACGATTGGCATTATTGGCGGTGTTGCCGGCGTTGGAATTGGAATTTTCGTCACTCCGTTCCTTAGGGTTTTAGCTCCCGGAGCACAACTTCTTGGTGGCATTAGTCTCACCGATGCGGGTTTGACACTGCTCATAGCCACTAGTTTTGCGATTGCATCATTATTTCCAGCTGCAATCGGATTTATACGTCAAGGCGGTAGTAAGGATTCTAGATTAAGTCCCACCGCTCGAGAAGAATAGAAGGAGATTGATTAAGTTTTGAGTGGAGATTTCCAAGAAACGAATGTCCAACCGTACGCAGGAATGGAAGACACGTCCGAAGATGCGCGACTTGCTGCAGAAATTGCGGAGAGTGCTGGACGGTTATTAATTGAGTTGAGAGAGCAAGCATTCCGGGGAGAATATGATCCACGTGAACTTGGTAAGATTGGCGATTCGTCCTCTGATCTTTTCATCCGTCAACAACTTGAGCAACTTCGTCCGGATGACGCCATTCTTTCTGAAGAGGAACTTAAGAGTGATCTCCGACGCCATTCGGTAGATCGTGTTTGGATCGTTGATCCACTAGATGGAACCCGTGAGTTTGGTATGACGGGGCGAGTCGATTGGGCGGTCCATGTAGCGCTTTGGGATCGTCGAGCCGATTCAATCGACGGTAGGCCGGGCGATCTTGTGGCCGGAGCTGTGGCGCTTCCCGCACAAGGTGTGACTTTGGAAACATCGTATGCGAAAAGAACGCAATTTGATGATAAGCGGCGGCCTATCATCTTGGTAAGTCAAAGTCGGCCACCCGCATGGGCGGAATACGTTGCGACGGCTATTGATGGCGTTCTAGTTGGTATGGGATCAGCTGGAGCTAAATGCGCTGAAGTTATTCTCGGCAGAGCTGATGCCTACCTTCATGCGGGTGGGCAGTACGAATGGGACTCTGCCGCTCCTGCGATTGTTGCACGCAAGGCCGGATTGCACGTCTCACGCATAGACGGCACACCGCTCACTTACAATCATGAAGATCCCTACAGTCCTGATCTCGCAATCTGTCGTACAGACCTGTGGCCGAAGATATTTTCTGCACTTTTAGAAGGTGGTGCTCTTGAATAAGTCGAAACCTCGTCATCTGCAACAGCTTGTGGACGAAAGCATTTTTATCTTTCGTGAAGCAGTTTCGGAAGCGGAAAGACCTGTTTTACTGTATTCAATCGGTAAAGATTCATCAGTCTTGTTGAATCTTGCGCTCAAGGCCTTTGCTCCTGGAAAGCCTCCCTTTCCGTTGCTGCACGTCGATACCACGTGGAAGTTCAAGGCTATGTATGCCTTTCGCGACGATTTGGCGAAGCGCTACGAAATGGATCTAATTGTCCACCAAAACCCTTATTGTCTAGAGAACAATATCAACCCTTTCGATCACGGATCGGCACGTCATACTGAACTTTGGAAGACGGATGGTCTCATCCAAGCTCTCCAACAACACAAGTTCGATGTTGCATTTGGTGGTGCGCGTCGGGATGAGGAGCGATCTCGTGCGAAGGAGCGAGTCTTCTCCGTGCGTTCTCCATCACAAGGATGGGATCCCAAACAACAGCGTCCAGAGCTCTGGAATACCTACAACAACAAACTAGCGCAAGGTCAAAGTATTAGGGTTTTTCCACTTTCCAATTGGACTGAGTTAGACATTTGGCAATACATAGCTATCGAAGAGATAGATATTGTGCCACTATACTTTGCGGCACCGCGCCCCGTCGTCGACCGCGATGGTTTAATAATTATGGTCGACGACGATCGGTTTAGATTCTTGCCTGATGAAAAGCCTGAAATTAGAAGCGTACGTTTTAGGACATTAGGTTGCTATCCACTATCAGGCGCCATCGAGTCCAACGCCACGTCGATCAATGACATAATTCGTGAGCTCGAGACAGGTACAACGTCAGAACGACAAGGGCGTGTGATCGACAAAGATGGTATTGCATCGATGGAACGGAAGCGTCAGCGAGGTTATTTTTAGATATGTCAAGCTCTCATAATGACTCCGGAATTTCTGGTTTAGTTAGCGGCTCTGAAGATTTGGGGCTCCTTAGATTTCTCACTTGTGGAAGTGTGGATGATGGTAAATCCACACTTATTGGTCGCCTTTTATACGATAGGAAGCTAGTTTACGACGACGTCGTGGATCAGCTGCGCGAGGAGTCAAAGAGATTTGGGACACAAGGAGATGAGATCGATTTCGCACTTCTTGTTGACGGATTAGAAGCTGAGCGCGAACAAGGTATAACAATTGATGTCGCATATCGTTACTTTTCAACAGACCGCCGCCGATTTATGGTCGCCGATACTCCCGGACATGAGCAGTACACAAGGAATATGGTTACCGGTGCATCAAATGCCGATGTTGCACTAATTCTCGTTGACGCGAGCAAAGGGGTTCGACTTCAGACTAGGCGTCACAGCTTTATAGTAAACCTGCTCGACTTGGAGCATGTCGTTCTAGTTGTAAACAAGATGGATCTTGTGGACTATTCGCAAAGTCGATTCAATGGTATAGTCGACGAGTACCGCCTATTTGCCGATGGAATCGGATTAAAGTCAGTTACCGAAATTCCGGTCTCGGCACTCCGTAGCGATAACCTTACGTATCGTAGTACTAATATGAGTTGGTTCGACGGACCAAGCTTATTGGAATACCTAGAAACGGTTGAGGTCTCTAACCGAAGCGTGCTTAGACCAAGTAGATTGCCAGTACAAAGGGTGGTTCGCCCAGACTCTGAATTTCGTGGTTATGCAGGGACAATTGCAACTGGCACCATCAAGGTTGGCGATGAACTTATTGCCGCGCCACGTCGAGATCAATTTAAGGTTACATCGATTCTGACTGCTGATGGCGAAGTTGACGAGGCCGAAGCAGGTAGAGCAGTAACTGTGACTATCGACAGTGAAGTTGACATTAGCAGAGGTGATGTTCTAGCAAAGGCGACAGAACTGCCCCAAAGCTCCGACAGACTCCAGGCAAGCATTGTTTGGATGTCGACATCACCTATGCTTCCCGGAAGACCCTACATAATCAAGATGGGACACAAAGTCGCCGTAGCTAGCTTTGAAGCTCCAAGATTCGTTTGGAACGTAACAACACTTGAGCACGTCGCGGCTCGCACACTTGAGCTCAACTCAATTGGCGTTTGTCACATTGATCTTGATACGGCAGTAGTCTTTGAACCATACGTCGAATCAAAGGCCATGGGGTCATTTATAGTTATCGATCGGGAGACTTTAGAAACAGTGGCAGCGGGGATGATCCAATTCGGTCTTCGCCGCTCTGAAAATATTCATTGGCACACATTTGAAGTTAACCGCGATACTCGCCGAGAGCTTATGGGCCATGACTCTGGAGTTGTCTGGATGACAGGACTGTCCGGTGCAGGCAAGTCCACTATTGCAAACCTGCTCGAGCGCAGACTTGCCTCTTTAGGTGTTCACACCTACATTCTCGATGGCGACAACGTTCGGCAAGGTTTGAATAAGGATCTCGGTTTCACCGATGCGGATAGGGTTGAAAACATACGTCGAGTGGCCGAGGTAGCAAAACTAATGGCAGACTCCGGAATCGTTGTGATCGTATCGTTCATCTCTCCATTTCGAGCGGAACGTGAATTCGCCAGACGTATTATGCCCGAAGGAACGTTTTTTGAAGTCCATGTCGATGTTTCAGTAGCGGTTGCCGAATCAAGAGATCCAAAAGGGCTCTACCTGAAGGCACGCGCCGGGAAATTACCCAATTTTACTGGAATCGACTCCCCGTACGAGGTGCCAGAGTTTCCCGAAGTGCGCATCAATGCGGCCGAAAGTAGCCCAACAGAGTCAGCGGATATTATCGTTGCTGCGCTAGTTGAAGCAGGAATAGTTAGAGCATCGTAAGGTGCTCTAACCTCTTATCGAACAATCAGCCCGTCATCGCCGTCGAAGAGCGATATGATGCCTAAAAGCCACAACGATCGACAACGACACTATCTATGTATGGTAGGTCATGGAGGTAGATAGCCAACCTACAAAAATTTTGTTGCCCGTAAAGCTCTTTCATCCTTGAGCATTGACATCCTGACCCTTATATAGAAAATTTAACGAGCGACCTTTAGTTGGGAATGCATCTCAATAATCGCGAATTTGGGTCAAAGTTATTTGCCACCATTCATTGCTAAATTTCTAGTAGAGTCTTTCAATACGTTGTTGATAGACGATCGCTGCATAAGGGTTTGGACACCTCCCAGCTTTAGAAATGAGACCCTACTGGCCTCCAGTAAATTTCAGTTGCGACTCATCCCTGTAGAAGCTTATATCCAACTACATCTGGAGGAAATAGATTCGATACGAAGTGTTAGTCAATACGGCATGCGGGATCAAGCGCTAAAAAGTATTAGTCGCTTGGAGTTATTCACCAAACGCAACACATTCGCAGCTTTGCTAAGCAACCTTCAATATAACCGACTTTTCATACTCAATCGGAGAGATGCCACCAAGACCGTAAATGCCTTCTTTTTCGCATGTACCATTGCAGAGTTAGTAAAGCTGTGTATCTCTGCCGTTTCCTCCTCTTTAGGTCTCGAAGACTGTGCGATATAGAAAACTCTTTCTCATACGAGCGTAGAAGCGATTCAGCCATTTACGTTGTCATATGAATCACCAACGCTCCCCATCGACCTAAGAGAACTGGGAGAGGTCGTAGCATCTCCCTGAATTCATTACTTTGAGTACCAAAGATCCGTGATCAGAGTGAAAAATGGTATCTGACATCAATACCTTCCCCCTTTGTAGATCTTGGCCTATCGAGGCAATCGATGAAGATCTGGGTGTCCATTGAATTGTGAGGTTACCCAGATTTAGTGGACATCTGTTTAGTCAACATAGATTGTTGACGGAAAGGGTGTCATTCTTGTCGAAGGTAAGACGTAAATTCACTCTTTGGTTCAAGATGAGAAGCTCACTCATAGAGTTATAGATTCCGTACGGAGCATTCCGGAGGTAGCTATTGAGCTATCTACCTCTTTCAAGAGGTACTTTATCGATGGGTAAGAGATGAACGAAGACGCTGTAGAAGCTGAGAATCGAGTTCTAATGAACAACCACTTAGTGCCTATGGGTGACGAGAGCTCATAAAGGGGTACTGCTATTTGGCAGAGCTCAAAAAAGATAATGAGTTCTATGGGAAAGCAAGCTGAGAGCTTTTACATACAACCCAGTCAAACGAGGGTGATTCGCCGTGATGGAAGCACCTGTTAGAGATATTACTGCGCTAACTTTGAGATAGCACGAATGGCACGACTACTTGGATGTATCCCGGTCTTATCTACTATGCCTAGATACATCGGTTAGAGAACCCAGCCGATGCCAAGGTGGCTATCGGTGACCTTGAGGTAATGATACTCTCCATACACAGGGAATCTAATTACAACTTATGGTGCCCCAAGAATTACTTCCAGAGCTATACGATCGCGGGGAGGTAATAAGCAAAAATAGTGTTGCAACTTCGATGTGAGATCTAGCTATTGTGGGTATCTCCCCGAGGTCATTCAAGGTCAAGACCACTACCGCTGATCTAAAGGCTTGTTATCCCAGCGACCTTTCTCCAACGTGACTTTGACAAGGGAAGAATCAACATGGTCTTGACATCGGATATCACATACCTGCGAGTTGGAGAGGGCTTCTTCAAGGACTCTGTGTGCTATTCGTGACGAGCACTCTGGCAGGGTACTTGGATATTTAGTAAACCGCCACATAAAGATGCGTCTTGTAAAAGAAGCACTAGACCAAGCAATCTCTCTCAGGGGAGACGATATCCAAGGGGTAATTTTTCATATAAGATCGCGGGAGCCAATTCACCGATCGTCTGAGTCGTGGAACTTGTGTGAAGCTAACGGGATACAAAGATCAATGGGTAAAACCAGATCTTGCTACGACCATGCAACAGCTGAGTCGTTCTGGTCAATTTTTAAACACGAGTACTTCTACCGGCACGTATTTGAAGGTATGTCCGAATTTACGGCTGGAATTAGGAGTTACATGGACTTTTATAACCATAAAAGGCGGTACTTACAGATCGGCAACATCTCACCAATTGGTTATGAACTAACATTATTGGAGTCCGCTAGCGCGGCGTAGTCAATGTGTCCATTATTTGTGGGTAACCTCACTCTTAGAAACAAAAATCAAGTTGGGTGACAACTTCCTTGGCAGAGAGGGTATCATTCACCGGACGTATCATTGAAAATCTTTATTGAATTGATAGAACTTTAAAATATTTGAAGTCGAAACCACTTGATCCGACAATAAAAATCCAGACTTGGCATTAAAATCCGATCTGCATGTCTATGCGCATGACAGTTGCGCAATCTATTCGAACGTATCCGAACCAAGGTTACATTCCAGGATCTGGTTATAAAGGCAAGGTAGACCAAAAAACATTATCGAAATTATAAATGAGATAACTCGCAGGATAAAAATTATATACGTATGAAATATGGAAAGCATTACGAGAATTGCAATTAAAAAATTAGTAGCTTAAACGAGCCATACTCAGAAACTTTCATTGTAAAAATAACATAATTTTCGTTCGAACATTCTTTTGACTAAAAAGTTCTGACAACTTCAAACTCTCTGTAAAACTATCATAAATCGCGACATCTCCTTGGATACTCAAGATTGTCGCCTTAAAGTCGAGCACCAATAGACACTCTAGGGCCTTTCAAAGATTCAATCTCGTTTTCGCAACTTGAAAATTAATTAGACTCGGAGATAGGGATAAGCGCTGCTAAAACCGTCCGTAAATGTTTCAATGGGAACGACATAGGGTTTTCAAGTAGCGAACCTAGTTTACAACTACATGGTTAGAGGAGTAAATTACCAAATTATCAGATCTAAACTTAACCATATCTTCGTGAATAGTTTTAACATTTTCAATTGAATTTATATCTTCAATAAACATTGTTACACCCATAGAGCGTGATGTACGCACTATATTACTGATAAAACTTCTAACGATTCGATCACCTGAAAGATCAACAATAGTAACTTCGTCTCCGTGCTGGATAACAGACTTTGCCTCTTCAATTATCTGAGTTGCAGAATATAAATTCCCGGTGATCTTGACTTTCGCTAAATTTCCTGTTGGCCTCGGGTCTCCCAAATTCTCAACGCGATCACCGAAAAACTGAATTGGAACCATATCACTATCTAACCATTTTTCATTGAGGCGATCGAGGTTCTTTCTGATTCCGTCGCTGCTCATGGTCCACTTACGTGTCGACGATTCATCGTGTATCAATACCGAACGTGGTTCGTACCACACCGAACGACCCGTCTCTCTAACGCGCAGATTTAGATCCACGTCCTCACAAGCATTGGTAAAGCCTTCATCAAAACCTCCTAGTTGGTCATAAAGGTCTTTCCTGATAGCAAAGCATGCACCGGTAACGGAATCCACCTCACGGGCAACTCTGTAGGCAGGATTCGATGGCGAATCTCCAAAACCAATGTTGAAAGGAAGAATTGGCCAGGGGCCGGGGCTAAAAAGTCCCATTCCTGCGTGTTGTACTCTCAGATCGGGAAACAGTAGTAACGATCCAGCGATACCAACGTTTTTAGCATCCAGACGTTCACATAGAGGAGTTACCCAGTCGTCTGTCGTAATTGTATCGTTATTGAGCATTATCAGCTTTTCACCAGCAGCAAAGCTAGCCCCAAGATTACAGGCAGCGGCATATCCTCGATTTTGCTCACATTTAATTACGCTTACAATACCTGGAAATGCATCAACTACATCTTGAGCAGAATTATCAGGAGAACCGTCGTCAACGACGATCACCTCAACGTCCTGCCTGACACCCATGAGACATTTCTCGATAAGTGAACTAATTGCCCTTATTGTGAGATGCGACTTGCCATACTGAGGAATTACTACGGATATATCCACAACTGCTCCTAACTCGAAACATGTAATCGACAAATAAATATGCTCGCTTGAGATAATTGACTTTTGAAGCGATTGGACCAGACGCACACCGATAGAACTTGCTCCTTAAGTCGACTCGCTAAACACAAAAGAGTACAAGCACAAAGTAAAGATTTCAAGCAAAATTGTCGAAGATCGATGAGTGACGAAAATAATTATCGAAGGTTCATTCGACCTGACGAAAAGCTACGGAATAGTCAACTACAACTTAGCTCTGAATCTGTCCAAATTAGGCAAAGACATTTCGATCTATCCACTAGAAGTCAGCTCTACCGATACGGCTGCGATTCCGAATAATAAACCCGAGCAGCCTATCAAGATTGCTTATGCTACAGACCGTTGCGATATTCGTATCCGTCACATATGGCCTCCGATGTGGGAAAAGAGAAGCAAAGACGAAAAACTGATTGTGATTCAACCCTGGGAATATGGCTCCATTCCAGTCTCGTGGCTGAAGGGTATTGAACAAGTTGACCAGATCTGGGTTCCCAGCGATTACGTGAAAAAAGGCTATGTGCAATCAGGTGTTGAACCGTGCAAAGTTCTAGTTGTACCAAATGGCGTAAGTAACGAGGAGCTTACTTTGGGTGAGCTCAAGTTACATCAAGCCACAGAGCCCACGGATGACCAAGCCTTGAGATTGCTTTTCATTGGGGGTACCATTTTCAGAAAAGGCATCGACATTCTTCTGGAGTCCATAAAACTGTTGACGCCCGCTGAGCGATCACAAATCAATCTGACTATCAAGCAGGTTGGAAATGATGGAGCATACAGCGGTCAGTCAATACTTGATTCTGTACTCATCGGTTCTCCAGAGCTATCCAAGATGACGACTGTTATTGATAAATACCTAGACAACAATGAACTTCGAAACCTTATACATTCTTCCGACGTTCTGATTCACCCCTACCGAAGCGAAGGATTTGGCATGCCAGTTCTCGAAGCGATGGCACTTGGTACTCCCGTGATCCACACGGCCAACGGAGCAACTAACGAATTCTGTCCTCCGAGCGCTTCAATTGCAATTCCGTCGGAACTGATACTTGAACCAAATGCGTCTGTGAGTGGTTCGATACTTGCTGACTACCTTTGGTACTATCAATGTTCACCGAATGATACTGCAGTTGCAATTCGTAACATTCTTTATCGGCGTTCAGCGCTTGATTCAATTGCGCTAAAGGCTTACAACCTTGCGAAAAACTACTTGTGGGAGAACATTGCCAAAATCGCAGACCAGTCCATGGGACTTCTTTCCGGCGAGCAACACCCCCCCGATCTTTACCACTTTATCACCGAAGGAATCGAACAGCTCGGTAGCGGTAAAACAGTGAGCGATTCATTAGCGATGAACGTAATTCAAAACCTAGTAAACATAGGAGATTTTCGCAGTGCGCAGCTAGTGATTACACTCCTTCCGCAACCGAGATCCTCGCAGATCATCACAATAGATAATCAATTAAAGGAAATCGTCCCAACAAAGATTGATCTATGGTCGAGATCGCTCCATCGATTTGCACTAGCGTCCAAAGTTGGCCAGGCGATCTTGGCGGAGCAAAATAGTACTATCAGCACCATTGAGTATCAAAAAAAGCTAGCGTTTCGCAAGTCATTTGAATACTTCGAAAATAAGAAAAACATACTGTTGTTCACGTATGTACAGAGTGAAGACGAAAATAACTTTGACGATCCGAGAGTTAGAACAATTTCTGTGGATAATACGGATTCATTTATTGATTGTGACCAAGATCAATTCTTTGACCAGATAGACGACTACATTTCCGCTAGGGTACCTCGGAACAATGCTAGGGATATAGATGGCGTTTTTATTACAAACTTTATTGAACGCCTTTCCCCGAAAAATGTCGAGAAGTTTATGTCCGCGCTGTCCAAGATGCTCGAACCCAAGACAGAAATTTTGATCGTCACGCCGACCGTTGACGACTATCGAAATGCAACGGCATTCTTTTGGTCCAACCCCAAAAACGTACGGCCATATCCCCTTGCCTTAGCTAAAACAATCATTACGAAAGCAGGGTTTATCCCAGTAGAGGGTGCGTGCAGAATAATTGCTGAAGTAACGCCAACCTTCACCATGGTCGCCGGTATCAAGATCTAGCCAACTTAGCGGAAAGCAAAAGTATGAGGTGAGGTTACCCAGATTTAGTGGACATCTGTTTAGTCAACATAGATTGTTGGCAGAAAGGGTGTCATTCTTGTCGAAGGTAAGACGTAAATTCACTCTTTGGTTCAAGATGAGAAGCCCACTCATAGA
>JAKCDL010000026.1 GCA_021841935.1 Actinomycetes bacterium
AAGGGCTATTGGCTAGTCGCATCCGATGGTGGAATCTTCTCATTCGGTGATGCTACCTTCTATGGCTCCACTGGATCTCTTACGCTGAATAAGCCAATAGTAGGAATGGCCGCCGATCCTCAAACTGGTGGCTATTGGCTAGTCGCATCCGATGGTGGAATCTTCTCATTCAATGCTCCTTTCCTTGGAGCCGCCGCAAGTTTAAGCCTAAGCCAACCCGTTGTGGGAATAGTTCCGGTACCTACGAATTCACCCTATCCGAGTGGATCAAACGGAGTTGATGTTTCGATATTTCAGTGCGCTTCGATGACGTCGCCAAATAGCGTTCTGGCAACCCAAAATGTGGGTTCGTACGCGATCGTAGGGACTGGCATCAATACATTTGGAGTAGGAGCTAACTACCAGAATACTTTTATGCCGAGTAGCTGTACGGTTGATCAGCAAAATCGATTCAAAGCTGCCTCCGCTAGGGTTGACATATATCAACCACTTTGGTCGGCGCCTGGATCAACCGTCGATCCAACCAACACTCTCCAAGGCCCCGAGGCCTCTTGTGCGGCTAGTACTACGGATCCAAATAGCGCATCGTGCCAATCGTTCAATTACGGATGGAACATAACCGCTAACTCCTACAACCAAGAGGCAGCTATGGGTGTTTCTTCAAGTTTTTGGTGGTTAGACGTTGAGGGCGGCAATCCATCCCTGTGGGTCGCCGATCAAAGTTTGAATGATCAGGTAATACTTGGGGCGATTGCATTTTTGCGATCCGTTGGTGTAACTCCTGGGATCTACTCAACCTCATATCAGTGGAGTATTATCGCGGGACACCTGACAGTCGATACTCCGATTTGGATCGCGGGAGGCACAGCCCAATCTTGCACTGACCCAAGTCAAATATTTGGCGGAGGAAAGCCATGGTTAGTTCAAATTGGCTATACAACCCTAAGCTCCGCCAACGGTGGAAGTGTAACTGTCGATCAGGACTTGGCTTGTTGATCGATATTTGATTCGGCTTCAAAGCACTCATCGCAAATCCCTAGAATCGAAAAATGATGCGCTTTTACGTGGAAATCTAGCCGAGCCCTTAATTCAATCTCCATGCGTTGTGAAAAGTCTTCCGGCACCTCTATCGTCTTTTGGCAGCGTTCGCAGACGAGGTGCTGGTGGACCGACTCTTTGAGGTGGTAGACGGCTTTTCCGTGTCCCAGGTGAATATGGTGTATGGCACCAACTTCCTCAAGAGCGTCGAGCGCACGATAGATAGTTGACAACGCAATGTCTTGATCGTTTACTACGATCATCTCAAAGATTTCATCTGCCGTTATATGACCGCTCGCATCTTCGATGCATTTGAGAACTGCGATCCTAGCTGCAGTTGGCCTTAGACCACCTAAACGCGACTTTTCAAGACCTTTAGCTTTATTAGTTGCTATGGTTCCACCTTACTTAGGTATGACTTCGAACCTGTATCCTAGTCCACGCACGGTTGTGATGTATGAGGGAGTTGCGGGATCTGGTTCAATCTTTGTGCGTAGTCGCTTGATATGAACGTCAAGCGTCTTCGTATCTGATGTGTGGTATGGTCCCCAAACTCTATCGATAATCATATCGCGTGTCATTACCCGATTTGGATTGGACATCAAGAGTTCGAGTAGTTCAAACTCCTTCAAGGGCAGTGCAACTGGAGTACCTTTTACCCTTAGTTCGTGTCTCGCGGTGTCAAGGGTGATTTCACCAATTTCGAGCAGCTCCTCTTCATCTTCACTCTGAGGCGAAGAGGGAGCCCGTCGAAGAACAGCGCGAATTCTTGCAGTTAGCTCGCGCATTCTAAATGGTTTAGCTACGTAGTCATCTGCACCCACCTCGAGGCCGACGACCGTGTCCAATTCGCTTGTACGAGCCGTTACCATAATGATCGGAACCTGACTTGTGTTTCGAATCGTCTTGCATACGTCAATCCCTGAGATTTTAGGCAACATGACGTCTAAGAGGATGACGTCGGGAGAAACTAGCTCAAACTGATCCAATGCTTCGCGACCATCGCGTGCGATTTCTACGTTGAACCCTTCTTTTCGAAGCCCTAGAGTTATTGCATCTACAAACGACTCCTCATCTTCTGCAATTAGAACGGTGGTTGAAGGCTTGTTCACTTCACATCCTCTCTCGATTTCGCGGTAGTCTAATTTTGAAGGTTGATCCGATACCCTCTCGTGATTCGACCTCTATCGTTCCACCATGGTTACTGACTGCGTGGCGTACGATTGATAGACCAAGGCCCGTCCCTCCTGTTTGACGAGATCGAGCTTGATCCACGCGGTAGAAGCGCTCAAATATCCTGTCCAAGTCTTTTTGTGGAATGCCGATACCATGATCAGTCACAGCAACTACGATTTCGTCGTGATCCTCATAGGTAGCCACGATTACCTCTGAGTTTGCTTCGGAGTACTTAATTGAATTGTCGATCAAATTAGTAAGTGCTGATCGGAGCTGGATAGGATCTCCAACAATCTTTAAATCACCGTCCCCAGCCTCTAAGGTAACTTTGACCGATGCATTGTCGGCGGTGGGGGTGATATTGTCAATAACTTCTAGGGCAAGGTCGACGATCGAAATCTCATCTTCATTTCGAGAACCCTCGGATTCAAATTTAGATAGATCTAGCAGGTCGTCGATTATCTTTGCAACCCTAAAGGCTTCGTTTTGGATACGATTTGCAAGCCTGTGTCGCACTGAAGAGTCGTCTTCAAAGGCCAATGTTTCGGCGAGTAGACCAAGTGCTCCAATTGGTGTACGCAGTTCGTGGCTTACATTAGCTACGAAGTCTCGTCGAATTACGTCTAATTGATTTCTCGTTGTGAGATCTTCGATAGTTACGATTACGCCACCATCGCGATTTTCGAAGGGGGCAGAGGTTCGAATAGTGAAGTCACGCTTAGGCGGCCCGTAAAGAGAGAACTCTAGCTCCTGAAAGACGCCGTCGAGAGCCGCGAGCTTGACATCATCGACGACTTTCATCAGGCCAGCTTCTTCATGGCGCGCGAAGGAAAGGTCACGTGCTACTTGATTGGCGAAAGTTAGGTAGCCCGCCTCGTTGAAGACGAATATCGCGCTTGCCACGCTTTCAAGTGCTGCTTCTAGCAACGACACGCGATGAGCATCGTTTGAATTTGATGTATTAGCTTCCATCGCCTCTTTGTTTACCATCTGCTTCGATATCGGTTTCCAACACCACGATATACGTCGAAAGTAAAGTTTGAGTTAACTTGGATTTCGATAATTTTGATGAAAAATGCTGAAATATAGCGAAATGTATTATAGTTAAGGTTGTGCTTACGTCTCGCTTACTCATATCTGACGTATCGGTTACCCCTTCACTATCATCACTTCCCGGATCTAACGCACTGGTATCAATCACTAATGGGATTTCAGCCTGGGCTCTTGTGGCAACTTTGATCGGTTTATTGGTTGGAGCAGCAATGTGGGCCATAGGTTCGCACTCTGGCAACTATCAACAAACCTACAATGGTCGCAAGACCCTTCTAGCCTCTGGGTTATCTGCACTTCTAGTTGGTGCGGCCCCCTCTGTTGTTAATTTCTTCTTCCACATTGGTCAAAGCGTTAGGTGATGTGGCCTAAATGCTTCTTTCTTCCATCGCTTCTTCAATCGCCAATGCCGTAGTTGGCTCTTTTGCAAATACGATCCTCAAGGGTATTTTTTCTCTAGATGCACCGTTATCGCAACTAGTATTCACGTTATTTTCTCGCCTTCCAGACCCTCAAGTTTCCTCTAATTGGTTTGCTTCGTCATATTTTCGCTTGTCTACCTTGTCAGCTTTTTTCACGCTCATCTCGATATTTATATACATAATTAAGTCACTTTTATCTCGAGAGGACCCAATTCGCCTTGGCAGGATAGTTGCGACCCTAGCATCACTTCCCGTCATATTCATTACGCCAACGATCGTTTTAAAGATCTTTGCTGTCGACAACTTTCTCGTGAAATTGACCTATGGAACCTTTAATACGTCATCCAACGTTCCTCCTGTCTCTGAATTTTTAGCTTCGACTTCCATGAGTCCTGTTTTGGGTGCTGTTTTGGCTTTAACATTCGCAATAGCTGCCTTGGCTCTAACTATTGAGCTAGCTCTTAGAAATGCATTCATTTACTTCGCAGTTGCTATGGTGCCATTTGTGGCGCCGTTCTATTCGCTTCGAGCGGGCCGTCAGATCGTAAGTAGGATAATTTCGATCTTTGTGACCTTGGAAGCATTTAAGTTTGTCGTTGGACTTGGACTTGGTTTAGTCTTAGCAAACTCAACTAAGGGAAGTCTTTTTGGAGTCATTGAATCTACGGCACTTCTCTTTGCGGTTGTCTCGTCGCCACTTCTACTGCTTAGAGTCTTTTTCGGTCTTGAGGGAGCGACGTTACGTCAGATCGAGAATTTACCAAATCGACTTATGGATCTTGCTAATCAGCGTGCGGTTTCAATTCTCGATTCCTCTGTTGGTGTAAGTGCTAAGACGTTTGAAGAGAGATCTCCAAGAGCTCAGATTCCACTACATCGAGGGGGAGACCCCACTTCTGGCAGTCGGCGCTAGTTATGAAGCGTTATCTTCTGAGCGACTTTCAATTCGCGCCATCGTTGAGGATCGCTAACACACCCTTTTCGGCGATGGTTGGATCTGCGATCTCAATTGCCATATGCGCATCGGTCCTCTTTGGACTTTTGAATATCAAAATAGGTCTCTTGACACTTATCCTTGTCGCTTTTTTGATGGCACCTTTGATTTCGGGGCGAAGCGTGGTATTTGTGACTTTAGGTATGAGTCGAGGGTTTTGTCGACGACTTTTTGGAAAGGGTCGGAAGCCCACGATCCGCAGATTCGACGCTTTTGAAGTAAAGAGTGTGGCTGAACCCAGTAGTCGTGGTTTTGATCTGTCAAATGCAAAGCGCAGTGTTGTTGAGTACTACGAGCGTGAAGGGGGAGTCGCTCCAATTGTTATTCGACTCAGCTCAAAGCGCCCAGCACAATTGAGCTTTGAAGATGAGGAGAGTAGATTTACTCATACGTCACTTTGGCTCGACAAACTCGTGGAACTCGCTGAGGGTGAAATCTCAAAGTTACGAATAGTCCATACGCGTGATGAGATGACTCAAAATTCGGGTGTTCAAACTTTTTTGGTTGCGGGCCTTAGGGTAGCGAATATGGAAGCCCGTAGTAGATGCGAGTACGCGATTATCAAAATTATGGCCGCGAACCCAGAGATAGCCAACTTTACGTCTTTGAGTTGTTACGAAGCTGCGTTGTTCTGCGCTGAGCAATTCTTTGAGTTCAAAGGTTCACCGAATATTCGGTACAGGACAGATGCAATGGTCGTTCGAAATGGAAGTTATCAAATATGGGGGATAACAGACTTTGGGCGATTTTCTGGAGGTTTCGGAGAAATTTTCGTACTATTTGCCAAAATTGCACCATTAAGGATGGTCATAATTGAGATATCTCCCCTAAATCAGCAACTGTATGCCGCTAATATCCGGGCGACGAGGAGCCGAATCGACGCAAAGGCACTTTGGCGCAACTCAAGGGGTTATTCCAACTCGATTTCAGTCGCCAAAGCTTCGAAGGCGATAAGCGAAGCTGAAACTGACGTTGCTAACAACGTACGAGGTGCCAACTTTGCCTTTTTCTTGGTTGTAAATAAGGCAAATGGACGCGGTATCACCACTCAAGCCAAAAGGGAATGTGCCGTTCGACTCCATGGATTTGTAGGGGTCGTGGAAGAGACTTGGAACCATGTAAACCCAATGGTGGTCTCGTAGATGTTTCGGAGAAAGACGATTCGTTACATGGCTGAATCAATGGTTGCGGCCGCCCAATTTTCAGCGACGTTTGGGCAGTGGTTCGAAGATGGAGTAGGAAAGCGTCTTGGTTTTTCGAACTATGGGGGTAAATTTTCCTTCGATATCGGTCACTTGATGGCAACGGGAGTACTTTCATCGCCCAATGTTTTGATCTTTGGGTCATTGGGGCAGGGAAAATCTAGCCTGCTCAGTTCATTGACTTTAGGCGATGATAATAAAAGGGCAATTTACTTTGATCCAAAGGGAGATGTCAACACTTCGCTGGCAAAACGAGGTTATAAATTTCTTGACCAAGCTGTAAACCCATTCTTTCCCCACCGAGGAAGGTTAGCGATCATGGAATCAAATCTAGAGATCGCAATATTGGCCTGTGGCTACGTATTAGGGCGCAAGTTGGAAGAGGTCGAGTCCGCAGCCCTTTCGGAGTGTGTCCAGAGGATGATATTCGAGGCGAATATAGAGATTCTTATTGGATTCCTTGAACAACTAGACGATAGCCGTGGGCCAATTAATTGGCGTGGTCGATATCGAGTTGGTGATTTAGATCCTCTTATATCCGCGTGTAATCAATTAAAAAATAAAAAATTAATGTCTATTTCGTCCCCCGAAAAAATAGAAGTCTTAGAGGTGATTTTAGAGGGTGGAGTAGTTGACCTTTCGGATCATCTAGCTTCTGAGCACTTGCCGCTTAGGGTTGCGCTAATTCTTGCGTCACTTCGCAGCGCTAAGATGTCGGGAATTTCAAAAGTATCGGCAGTCGGCATAGATGAACTTTGGGCCCTACTGCAAGATCGTGAAATTGCGATTTGGATTGAACGCTACTTTAAACTTTCAAGGGGTATAGGAATCTCGAATGTTGCGGTGACTCATTCGATCGCGGATCTACAGCGAGACCTAGTTGGTGGCGGGCTTCTTGGGGCTGCAGAGGTATTTGTGTCTTTTCGACAGAGCATCGATGATGCCCTGTCCTTTGTGAAAATGCTGGGACTATCGCCCTCCATAGCTGGAGTCATCTCTGAGCTTTCAGTCGGCTCTACCATCTGGTTGGTCAAGGAGAATGTCGCCGTTGTAAACCTTGATTATGAGGTTTTTGAGTAAGCGTATGGGACACTTTTTGCATCTCGATCTCGCCCTAGCATTAGCAGTCGCTTTAGGGGTGCTATACGTACTTTCCGGTAGAAATAGTGGATCGAGTCGAAATGGCCGCTCGTCTACTAGCTTGCATAAGAATTCACTGGCAGCCCCTGATCTGTCCTTTCGTCACTTTAGGCAACGAGATCCATCGGTTGTGATCGCAAAATATAAGTTGCGCAAAATTGCGCTTGCTAAACGCGATTCATTGTGTGTCTTTGGTCCAACGCAATCCTTTAAGACTTCTCGTTTGGCAATTCCGATCATCAATCAATTTGGTGAAGGAAGCGCAGTAGTTTCTAGTGTCAAAACTGACCTTTTTGAAGCAACTTCCGGCGATAGAAGAAGATACGGGGAGGTCTACGTCTTCGATCCTTTTTTGATAAGTGGTGAGGGCAATTGCCAATTCGATCCGGTTGTCCTTTGTGGCGACCCTTTGCAGCGACGAAGAGTTGCAACGTTGATAACTTCAAATCTGGCCGTGGCAGGGGGAGGCACAGATTCTAAGTTCTGGGCAACCCTAGCTTCTAGGCTTCTAGAGTCACTTTTGCATGCTGCATTCATCGGGGATATGTCTTTCTTAGAACTGATGCGTTGGGTGGAGGAGGGTTCCTTCGACGAACCTCGAAAGTTGCTTTTAGAAGGTGGCGAAGGTGTTTCGCTTAGGCGACTTTTGGCGCTCTTTTCTGAAGATGAGAAGATCATCTCGTCGACGGTAACCACCTTAGAGGCGTACCTTGAGCCGTTTCATATGATGCGTTTTTCAAAAGGCGAAGGTCTTTTAAACCTCGCAACTTTAGATCCTTCGCATACTTTGATGACGATCTACCTCGTAGCACCGCCAACCCGGCAGGTGGAGGCGGGGCAACTATTTGCAACTTTGATATCGGCAATCTTTGATAGGGTCTATCAAAATTCAAAGGCCATTCGAACCCTCTTCGTCTTTGATGAGGCAGCTAATTTGGCTCCGATTACAAACCTTGATGAGGTAGTCTCCACAATTGCATCATTTGGTGGTCAGATTATCTCTATCTATCAGGACTTTGCCCAACTTTCTCACCGCTATCACGACGGCGCAATGTCAATCGTTAACAACCATCGTGCCAAGCTCTTCTTGGGCGGCATAAGTGATCCGTCGACCATCAATTTGGCTCTACAAATAAGTGGGTCAAATCGTCAAGTAAAACGCTATCCAATTAAAGCAGTCAAAAATGTTGAAGATAAGTCCTTCCCAAATGGTGCCCTTAGGGTTCTGGCACCTGGGGTTGGTCTTTTGGTATATGGTCATCGACCTGCCATTGTTGTTCGCATGCTTGCAAAGTGAAGAAATAATCGATGGGATAGTTGAATTTTTTAGGTTTATAATTTCGCTGCCGATAAGAAGCACATGAACTATTCTGACCTCTCAAATGTTCTAGAGTACGAAGTTTCACTGTTGGACAAGTTGGTATATCGCCTTGATGCCGAATACTTGCTCGTCGAGGGAAATAGGCATAACTACTTGATGAGCGCGACCGCAGAAGTAAATGAAGCCCTCGAAGCAATAAAAGAGGCTGAGATACGTCGAGCAGTCGTCTCCGCCGATGTTTGTATGTCTTTAGATCTAGATCCATTGACACCATTGGCTGAGATCGCCGATCGCGCGCCAGAACCATGGAGCACCATACTAAAAGAGCAAAGATCAAATTTGATTTCTCTCACAAACACTGTGGCTGAGATCAAAGAGAAACTTTCGCGAATGCTCGCACAAAGAATTGCGATCACCGAAGAAGTCCTCTCCTTGCTCGATTCATCCAATCCGATGTCAATGTATGGCAGGGATGGAAGAAGGTCGCGGGATACCACAATTTCGCTCTTGGATGGCCGGATATGAGTAATGCCAGTCTTTACATAGGGCTATCTGGAGTAATCGCACAGTCCCAAGGGTTAGACACTGTTAGCCAAAACATCGCTAACGCCAACACGCCAGGTTACACCCGAGAGACGGTCAACCTCTCCGATGTTGTAACACCCGGATCCACAGTTGGCGGCGGAGTTACTGTAAATTCGATCTCTCAGATAACTTCGCAATTTTTACAGACGACTGCGCGTGTCTCTTCGGCCTCTCAGCAAGCGGCACAGTCCTACTACTCTGCGGTTTCAACGGCACAAAATTACTTCCAGGAGCCTTCCCCGGTTGGAGTAAATGAGCAACTATCAAATCTCTGGAACGCCTTCGATACCCTCTCGAATCAGCCGAATCTTTCGACCGCACGAAATTCTCTGATAACCACAGCTCAGCAACTTACAACAACTCTCAACCAAAATAGCCAAGGACTCGTCAACCTTTATAACACGACAGTGGCGCAAGTTGGCTCTCAAATTACTGCATTGAACAAGCAACTTGCCCAGGTTGAGTCTTTGAATAAGCAGATAGTCCAATATCAGGGTGGATCTGGAGCCAATACCCTTATTGATCAGAGAAACCAGATTATCAACTCGATTACAGATACAATCGGCGCGACAGTTCAGACGAACGCAGATGGATCAGTCACCTTGCTATCGGGTGGGATAACACTAGCCAATACGAACATGTCTGATACGCTCAGCGTTACATCAGCAACTGCCCCTCCAATGCCGGCGGTAGGTTCATCACCGGTTTCGATAACCTCTGGCCTTTCAGGTGCTACTTTGCCTATCGTCTCTGGTTCGATCGGGGGATCCCTATCGGCACTTAATGTTTCTTTGCCAAAGTACTCCAGTCAACTGGACTCCTTTACCTCTAACCTTGCAACACAGATCAACAACATTTTGACATCTGGATTTGGCTATAGCTCAACTTCTCCTGCTCCATCTGGTGTTCCGCTATTTGTAGCGAGTTCAGGGACCACGATTACAGCTGGGAACGTAGCTATCAACTCCGCCATAACGGCTAATCCGAACCTGATTGCAACCGCCGGTAGCAGTAATTCACCTATGGATGGATCGATTGCATCTCAAGTTGCAGCCTTGGGTTCATCGGCTAACCCACCTGATGCACAGTATTCACTAGCCGTTGCCGGAGTGGGATTAGACGTGAGCACCGCGAAAAGTACCTTGGGTACTGCTACATCGCAATCTCAGAGTGCTACAACAGCACTGTCGAGTGTCGCGGGCGTAAATACTAACGAAGAGTTAGTGAGCATGATCAACTACCAGAATGCATATCAGGCTTCTGCGAAGGTTATAGCTACGGTGGCATCAATGGTTCAATCGATGATAGCGACGGTGTAGTAAAGATGACAGACAGAATCGCGAACACTTCTCTTGCACAGATGCTTGTGAACTCAGTTCAGCAAGATCAAAACAACCTTACGAATCTTCAACAGCTACTAGCCACTGGTAACAATATCTCAAAACCAAGTGATAACCCGACCCAAGTCACGAACTTGCTCGACGTACAGAGCGCTCTTGCTCGCTCTAACCAAATGATTACCAACGCCAAAGACGGTTTGTCCATGCTGGGAGTGGCAAATGGCGCAATGTCGAATGCCGTAAATGTTTTGCAGCAGGCGCGCTCAACACTGCTATCTGCTGGTAACTCTTCTTTGCCGCCGGCGTCAATTCAGGCAATATCTACCTCTTTGAAGGGTAACCTTCAAGCACTTCTTGGGATTGTAAATACCCAGTATCTAGGGGTAGCAATCTTTGGAGGAACTTCAGGTGTGCCACAGGCTTATGACTCAAGTGGAAATTATCTCGGAAATTCAACTGCTCCGACGAGAACAGTTGCTCCAGGAGTAACGCTACCTTCAAGCGTGGCCGATCCTCTCAACAATGGGACCGGACAGAATATGATTCAAACGCTAAATCAAATTGCTACCGACCTCTCGAGTGGATCCTCGGCTAATTTACAGACCGACATTGCAAATTTTGACAGTGCCTTCTCGAAGGTTCAAGCCTCAGCTGGTCAAGTCGGATCGCAGTTCCAAGAGATGACTGCTCTTTCACAGCAGATGACCTATACGCAGCAAACACTGTCAACTCAGTTGAGCGGAATACAAAGCGTCGATGTTGCAGCGGTTACGACGCAATATCAGCAAGCGATGTCAAACTATCAGGTGACGCTGTATGCAACGGCGCAGGTTGCACAGCCATCTCTGGCGACATATTTACACTGAAAAGTAGAATGGAGAAAATGGTGTCTAATTTTCTTGATACCAAAGATGGCGAAGAGACGGGTAGGCCGATGGAAAGTGTAAAGCCAAGCTACGAAATTGTAGCTGAGATTACGATGCCGAAGGGTATGCCTGGCTTCTTTGCGGAGCGGAAATTTGCTCTCTTAGATCTCGGAGACGATTATCGTCCCTACATGGTGTTGCGCTCTCTGACCTCGGAGCTCGCCCTCATCGTCGTCGAACCTCGGTTCGTAGTCGATGACTATCCGGTTCATGTTGATGACTACTCTCAGAGCCTGCTCGGGGTAGGAGATGCGCAGGAGTGTCTAGTCTTTCTGATCGTCACACTGCAGAGTAGTGGCATGCCAAGTGTAAACATGCTCGGTCCCCTAGTAGTCAACTCAAAGAATAAGATGGCAGCTCAAGTGGTTCAAGTTGACTCCAACTACTCTGTCAACCACGCGGTAACACTTGCACTAAAGGCAGAAGACCGAAAAAAGCTCTAGCCCTCTTTATCTTCGACTGTTCGAGTCGGAACGATATTCAAGTCAATACCTAAGGTCGCAACCTCTTTTGCGGCCTTTTCATTTGCCGCCTTTACAGCTAGGTACACCTCTTCCCGATGAATCTCCACATCTCGAGGGGCTGTTATGCCGACCCTCACCTGGTCTCTGTGGATGTCCAAGATCGTTATGACAATGTTGTCGGAAACAACGATACTTTGATTAATTCGGCGAGTTAGAACGAGCAAAGCGCCTCCTTGCGCACTAGGGCTTACGGGTAACTTTCTATAAACACAATAAACCTATTTGGCGTGTCTTTTTGGAAACAAGGTAAAAACTTTGAAAATTTAAGGAAATTTATTACCCTTGGTATGTTGTCTCTAGTTGGAGAGCTAAAAGTCTCTAACGTTTTTGCCGATTATGCAAAGTAGTTCGTAAGTTGATGCTGGGGGATCGATATATGTCTTTGAACGTGGTAGTGACCGGTGCAACTAGCGGAATTGGACTTCAAATCGCAAAGCACTTTGTTCAAAGAGCCGGTAACACGGTCTATATCTGCGGTCGCGATGAGAAGAAATTAGGTGCAGCCAAGATTGAGCTCTCTAAAGTTGCGAAGGGCTCCGACATTGAGATAGCTAAGTTTGATCTATCCGACGTCGGTTCAACACTGATGTCCGCCATCGAGCTACGCGCACGAGCTGGTAAAGTTGACCTTCTGTTCAATAACGCTGGTGTAATGGCGCCTCCAGTGCGCCTTCTCTCTCCGCAGGGGTTTGAAGTTCAATTTGCGACAAATCACCTTGGCCACTTTGTCTTGACTGCGGCCCTCATTGATTTAGTGGCGGAAGCTAATGGTCGCGTGATCACCATCTCCTCTATCGCTGCGAAACGTGGAAAGATTGACTTCGATAACTTAAATGGAGAGCAGTCTTACTCTCCATGGGGTTCCTACAGTCAAAGCAAGCTCGCTAACTTACTCTTCGCAATCGAGTTAGATAGACGACTAAAAGCTGCAAACTCGAGTGCAATATCTTTGAGTGCACATCCAGGTTACTCTTCCACTTCGCTAACTTCCACAGGACAGAAGATGGCAAATGCGAGAGCCCTAGCTCCAAAATTTCTGGAGGCGATAGTAGCCCAAAGCGCACGAAAGGGTGCTTTGCCTGCGATCGAGGCCTCTCACTTTACCTGTGAAGGCTGGGAGTACTTTGGTCCTCGCGGACCTTTCGAGCTTCGTGGACGACCGACGAAGGTACGGCCACCAGAATTAGCCCTCGATGAGGATACGGCTGCGAGACTTTGGGAGGTCTCTGAGGAGTTGACTGAGACCAAATTCGAGATTTAAAAGTTCATTGGAGAATTCGGTTTGTATTCTCCAACAAAACTATTCCCGGTCTCTTCAAGACTTGAGAATATTGTGCCGAAGAAGTCTGGAGCGAACCGTTACTATTCGGGGGTTTTACATGACTTCAACAACCGGTGACTCAGGCGGTCAGATACCTGAAGAAGTGGCTGAATTTCTCGTCGAGAGTTACGAGAACTTAGACAGATTAGACCAAGATTTAGTCACATTAGAGAGTGACCCTCAAAACCATTCGACTCTTTCGTCGATCTTCAGAACGATACACACCATTAAGGGTACCTGTGGATTCTTGGGTTTTGAGAAACTTGAAAAAGTGGCTCACGTTGGCGAAAACTTACTTTCAAAGCTTCGCGATGGGGTGTTGATTATCAATCCATCGATTACCACAGCTCTACTTGCAACGGTTGATGCCGTCAGGGAGATGCTCTCTGAGATTGAATCGACGAACCAAGAGGGCAACGGGGACTACAGCGCTCTAATTGCTACGCTAAGTCGTCTCGCCGCTGGAGAAGAGGTCGTTGAAACACCATCAGCAGTCGCCCCAGTGGTCGATGCAGCCGAGCCTATCGTTGAAGCCGAGCCGGAGACGATTCAAACCGGAGCTTCAGCCTTTGTCTTCCAACGTAAGCCAGCAAGTCCTCAGGCCGTAGTTGGTGAACCAACGGTAGAGGCCGAAGTTAGCTTGCCAATAGTCGAGGATGCTACCCCCTCGGTCGAGGTTACTCCTGTACCGAAGGAGGAGACCAACGTGGTCGCTGAAGCAAAGGTGGAGACCGACAAAGAGAAGGCCCCTGCAGGTTCTTCGGTTTCAGATGCCAACATTAGAGTCGATGTCGGACTTCTAGATAAGCTTATGAACTTGGTCGGCGAGTTAGTTTTGGCTCGTAATCAGATCTTGCAATTCACCTCATCGCAAACTGATTCGTCATTTGTAGCTGCTTCGCAGCGCCTCAACCTCATTACCTCAGAGTTGCAAGAGGGCGTTATGAAGACGAGAATGCAGCCTATTGGTAATGTCTGGTCTAAGTTTCCCAGAGTTGTACGCGATCTAGCGCTCTCCGTCGGTAAGCAAGTCGCTATCGAATTTGAAGGAAGAGAGACGGAGCTTGATCGTACGATCATTGAGTCTATAAAAGACCCACTAACCCACCTAGTCCGCAACTCCGTCGATCATGGTATTGAACCACCTGAGGTTCGAGAGAAAATTGGCAAGGCACGTGAAGGGCGTTTAGTCCTTCGCGCCTACCACGAAGGTGGCCACGTCAATATCGAAATAAGTGACGATGGGAGCGGAATTAATCCTGAGAAGATTCGAGCGAACGCTTTGAAGAAAGGCCTATTCCGCGCAGATCAACTCGACAAGATGTCAGAGCGCGAGTTGGTCAATTTGATCTTCGCCCCGGGATTCTCTACCGCCGAAAAGATCACTAACGTCTCGGGTCGTGGTGTTGGAATGGATGTTGTAAAGACAAATATCGAAAAGATTGGTGGGACAATTGACATCTCGACCAACCTTGGAGAGGGCACTACCTTTAAGATCAAGATTCCTCTTACCCTGGCGATCATTCCGGCACTTGTCGTTGCGGCTGGTGGACAGAGATATGCAATCCCGCAGGTATCTTTAGTTGAGCTCGTAAGGCTCGAGAAGGATCAAGCCGCGGTTGACATCGATTCAGTCTACGGTGCACCGGTATGTCGATTGAGGGGAAATCTACTACCCCTCGTTTATCTCTGCGACCTTATGGGTACCTCAACGGCCAAGATCGA
The DNA here is from genome assembly GCA_021841935.1 of Actinomycetes bacterium. Taxonomy (GTDB): domain Bacteria; phylum Actinomycetota; class Acidimicrobiia; order Acidimicrobiales; family Acidimicrobiaceae; genus Acidithrix. The sequence continues at coordinate 14,765 of JAKCDL010000026.1, forward strand.
CGACGATGCCGTCAATATTGTGGTGCTGCAGGCCGACGAACGACAATTCGGTCTTGTTGTCGACTCGGTAGTAGACACCGAAGAGATCGTTGTAAAGCCGCTCGGTAAGCAAGTCAAAAACGTTGACGTGTATGCAGGCGCAACAATTATGGGCGACGGTAAGGTAGCGCTGATCTTGGACGTCATGGGGATTGCGCAGCGCTCCTCGGTAATCTCAGAAGTTCGCGATCGCAAGCTAAAAGAACTATCTGCCTCCAACGAAGGGGAAAATGTCGAACGTCAAACACTTCTTCTGCTTGGCGTTGGAGACAATTATCGGGTCGCGGTACCGCTTGCAAGCGTTGATCGACTCGAAGAGTTCTCTCCAGATGTTCTCGAGTGGGCTGGCGACAATCAGGTAGTTCAGTATCGTGACTCCATTATGCCGTTGATATGGCTTAGTTCTACACTGGGTGTTCCGGCTGCAAGTGATCCCGATACCGCAAGCATTCAAGTGGTTGTCCACTCCGGTCACGGTAGGCGGGTCGGAGTAGTAGTTGACAGAATCTTAGACATAGTCAACGTTGCGATGAACCTTGAAAAGGTTTCAATTAAGTCTCAGATCATGGGTTCGACCGTTGTAAACAATAGGGTTACTGACATAGTGAACATCGACGAAATCGTCCAAGATGCTCTAGTCAGTTTTATTGACGCGGCCGAGTACGCACTTTCAGGTTACGGAGGTTGAGCGTGGCAGTAAATGAATTGACCGAAAGGCAATATTGCACTTTCTATCTTGATGGTCACTTTCTCGGGATAGGCGTAAAAGAGGTGCAAGAAGTACTGAAGTATCAGTACATGACTGAGGTTCCGCTCGCGGATTCAGTAGTAGCAGGTCTCATAAATTTGCGAGGCCAGATTGTTACAGCTCTTGATCTGCGTAAGGTGATGGGTCTTGGTCCCCGTCAGGGAAAGCAGCCCATGAACATAGTCGTCAGATCGGACGACGGGCCTTTGAGTTTGCTAGTCGATGAAATCGGCGATGTAGTCGAGGTTGAGCAGGATAACTTTGAGGACCCTCCCGAAACTCTTGAGGTTAGTTTTAGACACCTAATAAAAGGGGTCTACAAGCTCCAGGAAAAGCTGATGCTCGTTCTCGATCTTGACCGCGCTGTCTTCTCGTTGGTTGAAGCCTAAAAGCGAACTTGAAGCAACGATGTTATCGAATTCTTTTACTCGCCTTTACGAGAGGAAGTGGTGGCAGATATGGCACTAGCGATGGTTATTGATGACTCGAGTGCTACTCGCATGATCCTCGCTCGAATCCTAGGTGAACTTGGCTATACGGTCGAGAAAGCTGAGAATGGAGCAGATGCTCTCCATAAATTATCGAAGATGTCTCGACCCGAGCTCATACTGATCGACTGGAATATGCCAGTCATGAATGGCTATGAGTTTCTGGTTAAGGCGCGCTCCATGCCAGAGTACGACAATGTGACGATGATGATGGTGACCACTGAGACCGAGATCGAACAGGTACTCAAGGCGCTCGAGGCTGGAGCAAATGAGTATGTGATGAAGCCTTTCACGAAAGACATTATCGACGAGAAGCTATCACTTCTTGGTCTAGGAGCGAGGTAAAGAGGTGGATGCCGCCAGAATAAGGGTGATGGTTGTTGACGATTCAGCCGTCATCCGTAAAATCGTAACCTCTACGCTCCTCAAGGAAGAAGACATAGAGGTAGTGGGAACCGCTGCTTCTGGGCGTGAGGCCATAAGCAGATTTAAAGAGCTCAAACCAGATGTCATAACACTTGACGTAGAGATGCCTGATATGACGGGAATTGAAGCGATCCCTTATATTAGACAGATCGATTCGCGCGTTCCGATCATCATGTTCTCTACCTTGACTGAGTCCGGTGGCAAGGCAACCCTTGATGCTCTCAGCGCTGGGGCTACGGATTACGTTACCAAGCCCTCCTCTTCGACCTCGGTAGAAGCTTCAAAGGAGATTATCGCATCTTCATTGGCTAGCAAGATTCGAGCGCTTGGTCAAAAGCGTCGTAGAGCTGTTGGCGCGGGTAGCGCATACTCGGGTAGCCCCGCTACCCATAGGCCGGTTCCGTCATCTACCCCGAACACAAGATTTTCTGCTCCCACCGCTAGTGGTGTTAGAAGTACATCTTCTCCTCTGGCAAGGCCGGTTGCCGGGGAGGCAAAGGCAAGTTCTGAGCAATTTGATGGTGCTCGTTTTCGCCCAACGACTCATAGGCCTCCATCTCTGATCTTGATTGGTATTTCCACCGGTGGCCCTAACGCACTTGGTGAGTTACTCCCAGCTCTTCCAGCCAATCTTCCAGTTCCGATTCTGATTGTTCAACACATGCCAGCAACTTTTACGAGATTGCTTGCTGAGAGATTGGATGCGAAGTCGAAGTTGAAGGTGATGGAGGCAAAGGGTGGAGAGGTGCCCCGTGCGGGTGAAGTTTATATAGCTCCGGGCGAGCACCACTTGGTCGTAACAACAAATCAGCGGAGCGAACTTGCAATTGCACTAGATGACTCTCCTCCTGTAAATTCGTGCCGTCCATCAGTAGATACATTGTTTCATTCGGCGACCCGCCTCGGCAATCGTGTGATGGCAATTGTCATGACCGGTATGGGCCAAGATGGTTATGTCGGCGCGAGAGAACTTAAAGCGGCCGGGGCGGAGATTGTAACTCAAGATGAGGCGACCTCTGTTGTTTGGGGAATGCCCGGATATGTGACTAACGCAGGGTTGTCTGAGCAGGTATTGCCTTTGAATCAGATCGCGTCATACATCGTAAGAAGGTGTAACGTTCCCGGAACAAGTGATCGTTCTCCCGCAGCACTTCCGACTAATACCCATGCTCCTGCTTTAGGTGCATCTACATCGTCCCGAAGTGCAACTTCGGAGATTGGAGGCCGACGATGGCACTAAGCGCAAATGACTTTACCTTCCTGGCCAATTTCGTTAAGAATTCTACGGCAATAGTGTTGACGCCCGATAAGGACTACCTAGTCGAGAGTCGGTTGAATCCTGTTGCAAGGCGAGTAGGGGTTGCTTCGATAACTGATCTGGTGTCGAAACTAAGGGCAAATCCAACGATCAATTCGGAAGTTGGCTCTATGGTCGCTGAAGCAATGACGACCAATGAAACCTACTTTTTTAGAGATGTAAAACCCTTTGACGTCTTAAAGAGCGAGCTGATACCAAAGATAATTGAACGTAAAGGTGCAGATAGAACCCTTAATATTTGGTCAGCAGCCTGTTCATCTGGTCAAGAGGCTTACTCAATTGCGATGGTCATAAAAGAGCACTTCCCGATGCTGTCTAGTTGGAGGATCAGGATAGTCGGTACCGACATATCGAGGGCGATGGTGGAGCGTACCAAGGAGGGCATCTTTTCACAGATTGAAATAAATCGTGGTCTGCCAGCACCTCTCTTAGTGAAGTACTTTACTAAGGCAGGATCAGAGTGGAAGATCAAGTCGGATCTGACTTCAATGGTTGAGGCATCGGTTATGAACCTAGCTGGAAATTGGCCAATGCTGCCAAGGATGGACATCGTATTCTTGCGGAATGTGTTGATCTATTTCGATCTTCAGACGAAGAGAGCAATTCTCGAGAAGGTAAATAAGGTACTGGTGCCGGGCGGGGCGCTTCTTCTCGGCGGCTCTGAGACGACAATGAACGTCAGCAATGATTTCGATCGAATTACCAGCGGAAACACCTTCTACTACAGATCCAAGGGTGGTCCTCAGTTACCACCAAGTACGCCACCAGTTTCTAGAGTTCCTTATGTGGCACCAAGAGGTAATGCCTTCTAAATACTCTTCAAGTTCGAATGGATAATCGACGAAATAAAAGTTAGCTTCTCAGTAAAGGATTGGATAGGAGCGTCAAATGAAGATACTGATTGTAGACGATTCAAAGGCAATGAGGATGATAGTCCTCCGCCACCTTCGTCAGGCTGGATATGGCGATGCCGACTTTGTTGAGGCCGCGAATGGTCTCGAAGGATTAGCCCAAGTGAAGGCTGAAGGTCCTGACTTAATCCTCTCTGACTGGAACATGCCCGAGATGAATGGACTTGAGTTCCTCCGAAAGCTCCGAAGTGACGGCGATGATACGCCCTTTGGATTTGTAACGTCTGAAGGTACTCCCGACATGCACATGTTGGCAAGGGATTCAGGAGCGATTTTTCTCATAGCCAAGCCCTTCACGGTCGAAACCTTCAGAGAGACATTAGATGCAGCAGGTGTCGCGTAATGGCTGACGATCCGAATTTAGTATCAACCTGGTTAGGTGCTATGGTGTCGTCTGCCGAAGAGCTTGCGACGTCAACCCTCGGTCTTGAAGGAATTACAGTTCTAGACTCAGGTCTTCCTAGCGACCGTAGCTTCCCAGGGTCATACGTAGCTCTAGTGGGCGACGACTACAACTTCGAATATGGTGTTGCAGGAAGTTGGGAGGCTTGTGGAACTCTGGGGCGAGCCTTGCTCTTCATGGAGCCAGATGAAGAATTGACCGATGATGATATGGCTGATGCAATTAATGAGGTAATAAACATTGTTGCCGGCGGCGTAAAACGGAGGATGACGGAGATAGATCCCGGACTAAAGTTGGGTTTGCCCGCATTTTTCAACGGGACTCTGCATCCTACGTCTCACCAAGAAGCGGCTGGATCAAAGGTTGAAATTGCTGGAGCCGAAGTTTACCTTCTGGCATTTCGCCACAAGGTCTAGATTTTTAGGAAAGAGGAAACCTGATGGCTGACGTAGGCGCGGATCTTCTTCTCCCTGGTCCCGATGAGGTCGAAGAGACTTTAGGGATGCTGGTTGGGAAGAGTGTTACAACTAAAAGGATTGCAAGTCCACAAGTTGCCTCTTTCAAAGGCTCGGTTTCAATCTATACATTTGACGATGAGGCCGTTGGGGCGGTTATCTTTTGTGAACTTGGCCTAACTAACTCCCTTGGTGCAGCAATGGTAATGATTCCAGCTGGTGCTGCTGAGGATGCTACTGATGAGGGAGAGATTCCGAATAATCTCTTAGAGAATTTCAAAGAAGTGGCAAACGTTCTTACCGCTGTAATGAACGACAAGAGAACTCACGCTAAGCGCGTCAAATTATCTAAGGTTCTTGTGGCGCCAGATGCTCTCGATGACGAAACTTTGTCGTTGCTGAAAAGTCCAGCTCGAGTTGGAGCATTTGATGTCTTTATACCAGGTGGTTATCCCGGCGGCGAGATTCGGTTCTGTTTGGCGTAAGTAAAGCTTGACCAATAATTTCATTGAACTTTTTTGCAATGGCCACTCATGAATTGGGTGGCCATTGTCGATATAGGGATTATGTCGAATCTGCCGCTGAACATAATCGTTTTTTCAGAAACAGCAATCAAACGAAGAGATCCATTATTTGAGTTCATCAGTTCGAGTTCGCGTATTGGTGACAAGGTATACGTGGTAGACAACTCTGTTACCGAGTTGTTGAAGGAGGATTTTTATTTTCGCATACGGCCTGATGATCTCAGGGATCGAGTTCTTTCATTAAATGGCTATTCAATACTTCTAACACCATCTTGCGCCCCAACTAAATCAAATCTGGATCTTACGAGAAGAAGATTGCAAGGTGGATGGAAGGTTGTAGCTCCTAGATCTAATTTACTCCCAATGTACCAACGCGTGGTTGCAGCAGCGTATAGTGGGCGCAGCCAAATGAGGGAATTTCAGCGGAAGTGGGAAGAGGGTCATGAGGGTTTTTACACCTCGACCCCATTCGCCGCAATTGAAGGCCTTGGCATTGAAAATTCCTTTTTATATGCTGCTCTAGAAAATTTGGACGGAGCATCGATACGTGACTTAGCGTGGATAATTGCGCATACGTTTAGTGATGCCGATATTGCTATTAGGGTTGATGATGGTAACTATCTGCATGTCTCCTCTCCATATGACTATGGTGTCGCACTAAAATATCGTAAATCTGAACAAGGTACTAAAGTCCAGTACGATAAGGTTGCATTTGACCTCTATAACACGAGTCGTTTTGTCACTGCATCTAAAGTGGGCGGCACGAGTGTTTTGTCTCTTGCAATGATTGTTAAAAATGAAGAGTCGGTACTAGAGAGAGCTATTTCATCCGTTCAATCGTTAGTCGAAGATTGTGTAATCGTGGATACGGGATCAACCGATGGAACCATATCTGTCATATCAGAACTTGGCCTATCCGAATTTAATTTTGAATGGAATGATGACTTTGGAGCAGCGCGAGATTACGCACTTAATCAAACGAACTCTGATTGGACGTTACACTTGGACGCTGATGAGGAGTTTGAATGTGACGCGGAAGCATTCATTTCAGAATTGGCTGAATTCGTTGGTAACGTACAAGCCCTATTTGCCAACATTTACAACTTTAATCAGCTTGAATTAGCTAATGCTTTATCGCACCAGATGATTCGGTTAGCTCGCCGGGTGGATGTGACGTGGAGGGGAATGATTCATGAACAACTGCTTATGCGAAGTGATCTAAATTTGCAGGTAACAGGTGAGATTAGATCCGGACACATTAATCACTATGGATATACGAGTATCGGTGATGCACTAAAAGTGAAGGGTGATCGCAACATTCGTATTGCCAAGGCGTACTATGAGAAAAAGAAAAGCAGTCAATCGATCGTTCATCTTGCTCGCTCGTATGTTCTTGTAGGAGAGGATGAAATTGCAGAGGCGATACTAGAGGAGGCCCTGCGTGAGAATCAGATTGAGCAACCATGGCTACCAGTGGTTTACAGGCAACTAATTGATTCGAAGCTCTCTCGGGACGGAATCGAAGCAGCGCGAAAATATATTATCGAGTTTGGATCTCGGTTTCCGGGCCGGGCTGATCATATGGCGCGAGAAGCTGTGGTTTTAGCGAAGGAAGGCCAATGCAGTAGAGCTATTTCTCTGTTCGAATCATTGCCCATCAAGCAAGTTTATACAGGAGATTCGACTTTCTATCGTGCTCAAATAGCCCCAATGATCGCTAAGTATCTTGGAGATGCTGGAAACTATAAAGAGGCGATTTCGCTTTTACTGAGGACGATGGATGAGGCTGGAGGTGTAGAGATACATCCTGGCACTGTGGTTGATTTTTTAGAAAAGGCGAATATTCCCCCTCTTGAGTACTATAGGCGGATACCGGAGGCTCGAAGGATTTCAGTCTTTGGCCTCTTTCGTCAACTAGCTGTGATTGACCCGGATTTAGGATCAAGATTCTTGATAAATTTGATGAAAAGTGGCGTGCATGAAATGGTTGTTTTGGCCACAGCCGCCGAGGTTGCAAAGCTCGCTCACGTTTCATTGAAGCTAGAGATTTCTGCTTTATTGAGAGGCTTTGGAATGGAAGAATTTTGTCCTCTCGTTTCAAGCGCAGATGACCCTATTACACCCATGCCTGAGCGGATTGCAGGTGTGTTTGTAGCGAATGGTGCTTTTAGAGATAAAAGAGCTAGAGTCATTGCGAATAAGTTGTGCGAATCTATGTCTATAGAGACTTTCGAAGAGGAAGTTGAATTAGCAAATTGTAAATATTCTCTGGAACTTCCTAGTGACATAAGTGAATTTTTGCATATATTTGAGGTTGATTTGGCATCGTTGTGACCGAAGGTAAGCTATCTCTCTCAAGAGGTACTTTATTGGAGTCAAACCCCCCCAACGCGACTTAATCGCATCTGGAGTTGCTCACCAAACGCGACACATTCGCAGCTTTGCTAAGCAACCTTCAATATAACCGACTTTTCATACTCAATCGCAGAGATGCCACCAAGACCGTAAATGCCTTCTTCTTCGCATGTACCATTGCAGAGTTAGTAAAGCTGTGTATCTCTGCCGTTTCCTCCTCTTTAGGTCTCGAAGACTGTGCGATATAGAAAGCTCTCTTCTTTAATGAGCGCAGAAGCGATTCAGCCATTTCCGTTGTCATATGAATCACCAACGCTCCCCATCGACCTAAGAGAACTGAGAGAACTGAGCAAGTCGTAGCATCTCCCTGAATTCATTACTTTGTGTGCCAAAGATCCAAGGTCAGAGATGAAAAATGGTATCTGACATCAATACCTTTACCCCCTAATAGATCTTGGCCTATCAAGGCAAATCAATGA
>JAKCDL010000011.1:0-32989 GCA_021841935.1 Actinomycetes bacterium
TCGATAAGGGATCTGAGCCCCTCCCCAATTGCGTCCGGCATGTCTAGTCCTGCTCGCGCGACAGATGGTAGCCGTGCATAGCTCGGAGGCGTGGAGACGATTTGTCCGGGTACACCGACGACGACTGAGTTTGGTGGACAGTCTCGAACCACCACTGCATTGGCACCGATGCGTGAGTCAGCACCAATGTTTATGGCACCTAACACCTTTGCACCGCTACCGATTACAACGCGGTCTCCTATGTTTGGATGGCGCTTACCGGTTTGATCTCCTCTACCCCCTAGGGTAACCTGATGATAGAGGGTGACATCGTGGCCAACGACTGCAGTCTCTCCTATGACAACGCCAGAGGCGTGGTCGATAAAGAAGCCCGGCCCGATAGTTGCTCCTGGGTGAATATCCACCTGGGTGAATCTATATCCGAGTGCAGATAATATTCTTGCCGGAAGTCGTAGGCCCCTCTCCCAAAGAACGTGTGAGACTCTGTGAATCAAGACCGCATGGAATCCCGGATATAGCATTACAACTTCCAAACGATTTCTCGCTGCAGGATCTCGTGTTAGCGTTGCGGTTATATCCCGTTTTATGGTCTCAACGATTGACACCGCTTTAGCCTTCCAAGTTCGCAAATAGGGCAGTGGAGAGGTAGCGTTCGCCGAAGGAGGGGATGATTACGACGATCTTCTTACCTGCGTTTTCATCTCGTGATCCAACTTCGAGGGCAGCGGCTACTGCGGCACCTGAAGATATCCCAACGAGAATACCTTCGCTAGTGGCCATCTTTCGTGCGGTGTCGAAGGCGACTTCGTTTTCAATCTTGACTACTTCGTCGATAATTTCACCGTTGTAGTTGGCCGGAACAAAGCCGGCTCCGATACCTTGAATTGGGTGTGGCCCTTTAGCTCCACCTGAGAGTACGGGCGATGCCGAAGGTTCAACTGCGACGATCTTAAAGTTTGGATTCTTCTCTTTGATGAAGAGACCCGCGCCACTAATAGTTCCACCGGTTCCTACGCCGCCTACAAGTATGTCGGCAGTGCCATCGGTGTCGTCCCAAATCTCAGGTCCAGTTGTGTTGTAGTGAATCTTCGGGTTTGCTGGATTTTCGAATTGTTGAGGCATGAAGTAATTCGGATTGGAGTTCGCAAGCTGCGTTGCGGTAGCAATTGCACCGCCCATTCCCTCGCTCCCTGGTGTGAGTATGAGGTCTGCGCCGTATGCGCGAAGGAGCATCTTTCGCTCCTTGCTCATTGTCTCGGGCATTACTAATACGCACTTGATGCCTTTGGCGGCACAAACCATCGCCAATGCGATACCTGTGTTACCAGAGGTTGGCTCTACGACGACAGTATCTTGATTGATCTTTCCCGCGGCAATTGCGTCCTCGACCATCGCTAAGCCAATGCGATCCTTGACGCTTTTAGCTGGATTGAAAAACTCTAACTTTGCAAGGATTGTCGCCTTGCTGCCCTCTGCTATGCGATTTAGTTTTACGAGAGGGGTATGGCCAATGAGCTCGGTTACATCGCTCGCGATCTTCATCTTTCTCCAATCACTTTTCAGTCAGAACGTATAGCCCACGGGAGGCTTAGCTTATTCCCGACTTCATATGTCGACTTTTACTCTATCAAGATTCGAGCGAGATGTCACATAAATGTTATTACTTTGATAAGAATTTACTTTGAAGTGGGGACTTGTATAGGGGGCGCAAATATATCCAAAAATTTCAGCCTTATCGGCATTAATGTAATGACATTAATGATACCCTGTAGGGTATGTGCCAAGCTATTACATGTAACAAATGCAAGCGTCCAACGTGGGCCGGATGTGGTCGTCACGTGGAGCAAGTCCTAGGTCATATCCCAGCAGCGCAACGTTGCCAGTGCAACGAAGCCCCTGCCCAAGCTAAGAAGGGTTGGTTCTCTCGCTAGAGAATCCTCTCATTCATTTATTCGTGGAGAATTTCCACGAAGAGGTTAAGGCCACACTTTGATCCCCGGGTCACTGTTGGCCTTTTTCTTTGCTAAAGAGTCTCACATAAATCGCTTACACCAATATGTTAAATTGCACTTCTCAAAGCGCGTATCGCGCGCTAGGAGGGGACCTTGATGAGTGACTAGTCCAAGGTCAGTTCATTGGAGAACAAACTTACATGGTAAGGCTAAGTTGCACTTATGGGCAACTCTAATTCGTGTCACAACGCTCGTAGGATCGCTGCTAGATACCGTCGCATCTGTACTTCGTTGATTACTTCTACGGCTGTGCCTAAGGCCATTATTTTTAATTGGTGAATCACTTTGATTGCTTTCATAGGTGATTGACCGAATCGGAGACAAGTACAAATAAACACGATCCCGCGGTGGGACTGGGTTGGTCCGCGGGATCGTGTCTGTTTTTTTGGTGATTTGACTCCTGTTCAGCTGGTGAGAACTGACTTTTAGGTAGTCATTACGCGCTAGTGGGGGACTAGCGAGCTTTCGTTCGATCTGTTATTGAGTTATCTTCTCCTTTATATCCAAACCTCTCGGCGGCGTCAACGCTACGCGAAGGCCTGCTTGAGTCGCCGCCGGGCAGTCTGAACTTCCCAACCATTCCAGCGAGGTTATTGGCTAGCCTTGCTAAGTCGTTTGAAGCTATCTTGGATGCTTCCATCGCCTCGGTGGTGGATCGCGATGCCGATGCTACATTCGACACGTTTGCAGCAATCTCATTTGAACCTACGGCAACCTCTTCGACGCTGTGCGTAATCTCGGTCGTCGTAGCACTCTGCTCCTCGACCGCCGCTGATACTGTCATCTGAAGTTTGTTGACCTCTGAGATCACCTCGGTAATCTTCGAGATTATCTCGACCGCACTGCGCGTCTCTTGTCGGATTTCATCGATCTGGGTGGAGATTCCCTTGGTCGCCTTGGCGGTCTCTACAGCTAGGTCTTTTACCTCGTCAGCTACGACCGCAAAGCCTCTCCCTGCTTCCCCGGCGCGTGCTGATTCGATTGTTGCATTTAGGGCAAGTAGATTTGTCTGTTCAGCGATTGATGCGATCAATTCAACGACCCCGCCAATTCGCTCGCTTGCCGCATCGAGGTCATCGATAGTCTTACGAGCAGAACCAGCTAGTGCAGAGGCGCCCTCCGTGATCTCAGTGGCAAATGAAGCACTTCGAGATATTTCTGCAATTGAAGCCGTCATCTGCGTCGCGCCACTTGAGAGGGTAGAGAGAATCGAGGCGATCTCCTCAACAGATGCTGATACCAAAGTTGCCTTATCAGAGGCGTCTTGCGCATTATCACCAACTTGATCCGCAGTTGCAGTTAGTTCAGTTACTGCTGCGGCTAGAGTGTCGGCTGCGTCATTTATAGCAAGCATGGTAGCAGCTATCTCCGCGACCGCCTTATCGAGGGCGTCGCCCATCTGACCCATTTCATCCTTTGATTCAAGGTTGCTGCGCCGAGTGAGGTCATTTGCTCTTAATCCATCGATGAGGTTCATAATTGCTGCCATTGGCTTTGTTATGCTCTTGGCGGTAAGAAGGGCGAAGGTGAGCCCAAAGGATAGACCGACGATAAGAACTGCAAGGACGATTAGGAACGCTTGATTTTGGGTGTTATTTGCACCGACAGCGAGGAGAGCAGCGTTACTTCGCTCTTGAGACATCAGGTTGCCTAGCCCTGAGATAACGGAGTTTCTTATCGAAAGTATGTTCGAGTTGTAGTAGCTTCCAAATGATGAACTTCCAGCTAGCGAGATGGCTTTCGTCATATTGCTATCGAGCACCTTGATCTCTGCGGCTATTTTGTCTGCTACAACTTTTTTGCTAGTTTCAAAGGATTGAAGATTGGATTGATACGAGGCAACGCCGCTTTCGAACTTCTTGTAGGTGGATGCGATTTCGGCCTTGAGCGCGCTTTGGACCGATGGAGAAGTGGTTTCGGCTAGGAGTGTCAGGTCGCCTTGCGAAGTTAGGAAGTTGCTTCTAGCGGTCGCTAGATACGATATGGGCAGAGTGCCGTTTTGATAAATGTTTTGGGCTGCTCCATTAATGCTTGACATTTCCAAAAAGGCGATGCCTCCGGTCAAGATGCTCACTATGGAGAGGGCAATGGTGACGATGAAGAGGCGCCTTTTTAGTGAGATGTTAGAGATCCGTCTCATTAGATTCTCCACTTTTCCTCCTAGCGCACAGGTCGGCTTCGCAAAGTCGAATCTCTGTCTTATTTAACTTTTTGTAAAGGAGTGCTTCCTTCACAGATATTCGTTCGTCATCTTTGCTGATTTTTTTGAATGATTAGATATCGAATAGGTCTTAAGACCCTATTTTTATTTATGATATAGTGGCGAAATTAATTTGGTCTTTACCCTCGCTAAGCTGCTCACTTACGTCGATTCCTACGGAGATTTTGTTGCAATATCAGCAAAATACTTCGTTTTATTATCGTGTAAGTTGTAGTTTTAAGATGATTTATTATCTATAAATAATTGAACCTTGTGAGACTGTTGATCGCATGAATCTTATTATTCAATAGATTTCCACGGCGGCCTATGAGTGACTTCATGCCTAGGAATATTGGCTCAACTTTTTGCTCTTAGCAACGAGGAGGATCATATTCTGAGATCCCTCGAGGCAGTGTCTTAGTTGGCGTAGCTAAACAGCGAGAGCGACTAGAGCCTTCTGTGGCGAGGCATTTGTTATCTTTGGGGCAAACACGGAGGCTGTGCTAGACGAAACGATAACTTACGGCATCGGTTCGCGGTTACCTGATCATCGGCGTCATCTTATGCTTGTTATAGAGTTTAATGATAAAAGTAGATGGTTAGAGGGTATCGATGGCTCACCTTGTTGGAGCAGAGAAGATCTCATTGGCATACCCGACACGAACTCTATTGACCGATGTTACCATCGGCATAGGCGACGGCGATGCTATCGGAGTAGTCGGGCGTAATGGACACGGTAAGAGCTCGTTGATGCGGATACTAGCGCGCGAACTAGAGCCCGATAGCGGGAAGGTTACCTATCGAAACGGCCTTAGAGTCGGTTACATCTCTCAGAGTGATGTTCCGACCATTGTTTCTTCGAAACAAGACGTGTCTGTTCGCAGTTGGTTGTTCGGTGACCGATCTGAGTACGACTATGCAAGTGATCCTCTGGTTCGAGAGATCATCGGTGGGTTAGTAGAGCCAATAGCGCTCGATGCATCAGTTGCAGATTTGAGTGGCGGTGAATCGCGAAGGGTAGCTCTTGCAGCTGTTTTGATTCAAGACTTCGATCTGCTACTTCTGGACGAGCCGACAAACCATCTCGACATTGGCGCAATCGTCTTTTTGGCGCGCCACCTAAAGGCAAGACTCGGTAGTGGTAGCGGTGCCCTCATGGTCATCACTCACGATCGTTGGTTTTTAGATGAGGTATGTACGAATACCTGGGAAGTTCACGACGGCATAGTCGAACCCTTTGAGGGTGGATACGCCGCATACGTTTTGGCAAAGTATGAACGCGATCGGATCGCTTCGGTCCTTGAAACAAAGAGGATGAACCTAGCGCGAAAGGAGCTTGCTTGGCTGAGGCGTGGCGCCCCGGCTAGGACTTCAAAGCCAAAGTTCCGTATTGAAGCCGCAAATGAGATTATCTCAAAAGAGCCACCCATACGAGATAGCGTCGAATTGAAGGCACTAGCTAATCGACGCCTCGGCCGCGACGTAATTGAATTGCACGACGTTAGTTACTCCTATGACGGTCAAGAAGTTATTCGAGGCGAATCCATTGCTATTGGACCAGGTGATAGGGTCGGCATTCTTGGTGTCAATGGAGCTGGCAAATCTACCTTGTTAGCCCTCATGACAGGTGCCTTAGCTCCAGATTCGGGGAGCGTAAAGATCGGTCAAACTGTCAAATTTGGATCACTAACTCAAACATTCGAATTTGAAGAGTCTCTAAAGTCAAAGAGGATCTTTGAAGTTGTCGAGAAGTATCGTCGATCCTTTTCGATAGGTAAAGAGGACGTCTCGGTTGCCAACCTCCTTGAGAGGCTGGGTTTTTCAAGTGACGAACTAGCTACACATCTTGTGGATCTCTCAGGTGGCCAATTGCGAAGGCTGCAGATACTGATGACGCTCATGGAAGAGCCCAACGTGCTGATCCTCGACGAGCCAACCAACGATATGGACGTCGACATGCTCACTGCAATCGAAGACCTCCTTGACTCCTGGGCTGGGACACTTATTATGGTCTCGCACGATCGATACATGATCGAGAGGGTGACTGACAATCAGTATCTTCTCATAGGTGGGAAACTACATCATCTTCCAAGGGGAGTCGACTCTTACTTCGAGGCACTTTCTGTTGCAGCAGAAGCCAAGTTAGGTGGAAGGTCAAAGCTTGCGCCGCTTCAATCAAATTCATCAAAGGATTCAAAAGAAACCTCGCAGGGTCCTAAAAAGTCCCGTAGTAAGGAGCTCAATAATATAGAGCGAAAGTTATCGCGAATCGATGAGAAGATTTCGAGGCTAAGCGATGAACTTGCTGGACTAGCTTATGAAGAGTATCAAAAGGCGATGGACCTCGACCAACAGGTGAAGGCCTTAGTTGCCGAAAAGGCGAGCCTTGAAGATGAATGGCTTGAACTATCTCTAGAAGATTAGTCAGCGGTCCACTTGGCAGAGGATAGGGATCTCTAGAAGTAAAATGCCACCCGGTGTACATACAGCGGGTGGCATTTGATTTAGCTCTTTAGAACTTTTACCCGAGCTACTCCATTACCGATGCCGAGGTGTGAATCGACTTTCGAAGAGGAATCTCCTTGATCATCAGCGACAGCAAGAAGGAAAGGGCCGTGATAGGTACGCCGACCAAGAACACCGTGTCAAGCGAATGTGCAAATGATTGGATAAATCCATAGTGAACCGGTCCAGGAAGCGTCTTGAGTTGGGCAGGATTCAAGGCGAGCGAGCTCGTTCCACCACTACCAAGGGACTTTAGTGCCGACGGTGGTAGGTACTTTTCAAGGTTTGAGGTCAACCTTGAGTTGAATATCGCACCAAAGATCGCAACTCCAAATGAACCGCCGATCGATCGGAAGAAGGTGGCAGAAGACGTTGCAACTCCGAGCATCTCATATGGAACTGCGTTTTGAACCGCTATGACAAGAACCTGCATAACTCCGCCGACTCCAGCTCCAAGGATCAGGGAGTAGAGGCTAAGAACGATTAGTGACGTGTGAATGGTCATCGTGGCTAGTAGCCCCATCGCGCCAGTCATAACAGCAGTACCGATTACTGGGTAGATCTTGTACTTGCCGTGCTTTGTGATCAATTGCCCTGAAACTAAGGAGACCATCAAAAGGCCAGCCATTAGAGGAAGGAGCTGTAGCCCGGACTTAGTGGGAGATGACCCAAAGACCGTCTGTAGGAAGGTCGGTAGGTAGACGATTGCACCGAACATCGCAAAACCTACGATAAATCCAATTGCTGAGAGAACTGTTACCGAAGGAACCTTGAAGATCGAAGGTGGTAGTAGGGGTTCAGAGGCCTTTGTCTCGGCCCATCCGAATGCTACTAGCAGGACTACGCCAATGATCGACAGGGTAATGATCGTTGGGCTCGTCCACGAGTATGTCGTACCACCCCAAGTTGTAACGAGGATCAAGATGGTAACAGCAGCTGCCATGAGGCCGGTGCCGAGGTAGTCGACTCGGTGCTTGGTCGACTTGACCGGAAGTTTGAGGGCAATTGCGATAACCGCCAGGGCTACGACACCGATTGGAAGGTTGACGTAGAATACCCATCTCCAAGAGAGCGAATCAGTAAAGTATCCTCCGATCAGAGGTCCGATAACTGATGCAAGGCCAAATACAGCGCCGAAGAAGCCCTGATACTTACCGCGATCTCTCGGGGAGACGATATCGCCAACGATCGACTGAGCACCAACCATGAGTCCACCTGCTCCAATGCCTTGAAGTGCACGGAAGGCAATTAGCTGAGTCATGTTTTGCGCTATTCCTGAGAGGGCAGATCCCACCAGGAAGATCACGATCGATGCTTGGAAGAGCTTTTTGCGTCCGTACATATCACCGAGCTTTCCCCAGAGTGGGGTGGTGATGGTCGACGTTATGAGATAAGCGGTAACAACCCAAGAGAGGTGGTTTAAACCTCCAAGGTCACCAGCGATAGTTGGTAGTGCCGTAGAGACAATTGTTTGGTCAAGGGCAGCGAGGAGCATCGCGAGCATAAGCGCACCGATGATGACGCCTACACTCCTCTCCTTCACAGGGGCCTCGACTTCAGTCCCCAAATTTACTTTTGCCATTTGTATCTCCTAAATACTTCTATGAAACAAGTATAACTACTTTTGATACAACTATGTCTCATTTGAAAACAAAAGTGTATAATGTCTGTACATAGAGGTATCACATTATGACTGAGAATATTGATTTACGAGATAGAACGGCGATAGCAATCCTTGAAGGCGCAGCGAAGGCCTTCAATGAAAAGGGCGAGAATGCATCGATGGGGGACGTTGCCCTCTTTGCTGGAGTCGGTAGAGCGACGCTGTACCGTTACTTTCCTAACCGTGATTCGTTGCTGCTGAAGCTTCATGAGGTAGCCTTCAACGATTTGGGGGAAGAACTTCGACTCTTGAACTTCGAGGGAGTATCGTTTCAAGAGGCACTATCGCGAATAGCTAGAAGCATCATTTCACTGGCGCGGCGTCACTCGATAGTGCTGGGAAATATTGCAAGTGATACCAATAAGATGCTTGCCAAGGAGGCGATCTCGCCTACGATCAAGTCTTTGATAGCCGATCGTTATGCCAGGAGAGAGATCGACGCAACCCTCAATCCCGAGACTATCACCTACTACCTTTGGGGCCTCCTCGGCATGTCGAGCAAGCTTGTAGCTGCTGACTTAATTAGTCCTGAAGATGCAGCAGCCTTGGTCGCAAGGATCTTTGTAAAGGGTGTAAGCGCCTAGCTATGCACGACGGATATTGCACCTTAGAGTTACGGTGCTGTCGATCGTTATTCGACTTCGATTAGTTCAATTTCGTCGAACGCTATAGGTACCTTTCGTTTAACGAGCTGAGCTCTAGAAATAGCTCTAGAGAGCTGAGAGGATCGAAACTTCGCCCAATGCAACTTTATACTTTGCGATATCTTGAAGTGGTATCGGCGTGCCCGTCGGAGCATTTGTTCGAGTCATAGAGGCGAGCATTAAATTTTTCAAAGGTAATGCGGAGGGCCTAGAGTGCGAGCTTCAAGTCGCTTTTAGCCACTGTAGTAGTTGTTAGGCGAGATTTTGTCTCTTGATAATTTGATGGGGTTCGTTCCCGTATAACATCTCGGATAGTTCGCGTCGCGCAGCGAAGATCCTTGACTTTACTGTTCCTATTGGAATCGATAGTGCCTCCGCCGTCTCTTCATAGGAGAGCCCTACAATCTTGGTCGCATAGATCACGTCGAACTGGTCTTTAGAGAGCCTAAGGATGACGTCCTCTAATTCGATTGAGTCGTCCGCTAAGGACGCTATCTGTGTAAGGTCATTTTCGACTGACACTGGCTTGCGGCTTCTTCGCCTTATTTCATCCACTATGACGTGATGGGCGATACCAAGGATCCAACTCTTAGCACTTAGATTCTTGTCGTAACGCTTTGATGAGCGAAATACTTGCAGGAAGACCTCTTGAACTACGTCGTCGCAGGTGTCACCCGTGAAGTAGCGCTTTACAAACCCTCTTACCATCGGGGATGAGGCTAAAACGACACCGTTGAAGCTACTTCTGCTTCCCTTTGCAAGGAGCTCTAAGTCCCTCTTTAGAGAATCTTCGATATCTACAGCCATAATCTTTCGAAAATTCCGTTAGTTGTTACAACTCTTCTGTTAAGTTGAGGTTGCTGATCATGATAGCGCTATGTGCCATTGATCATTGCAGAGATATTTCCTCTCCTCGAGAACTTTAACGCACTCTAAAGCGAATGTTATTTCGTATGGAGCTAACTTGCCCAGATTTTCAAGCTGAGATTATAGAGATTGCCGAGAGTGGCGTCCGCTACACTAAGTCTCTGTCATTGCACCTATCAAGTTGCGATCGTTGTCGAGAATTTCTGCTAGAGCAACTCGGTGTAAATGCCCTCCTTCCGAAGCCAATTGGAACCTCCCAGAGTCGCCTCGTAGAAGTTTCAGGTGGTAGCGAAAGAACCGACTCTGATGGGAGGCGACGAAGTTCAGACTTCGGTACCACGGGAAGTGCACGAACAATAACGGGCTTCGAAGTTAGTAGGTGGATTATCTCAGCCGGAGTCATCTCCTCCTACGTAATCGCCGCCGTTTCGATTACCTTATCGATCTCGTCAACAACTTCGCCAATCTATGGAAGGTACTTAGCCGCACTGGCTGGTCTTTTACCTGCTCTTCTTGTTACGGTAATAGCTGTTGCTAGCTATCTCACTGAAAAAGTTGCTCAGGTTAGATACGCCATAGTTGGACTCGGGGGCGCATTACTTGGGTTGAACGGCCTCTTTTCTATGCAAGCGCGCCTCCCTCTAACTGCATTGATCGACTACCTTCCTATCGTTGTAACCTTCTCCGCATTTGCTTATCGAGATCACATCATCTATAGAGCTCAAGTGAAGAGGTCACTTGAGCTCTTCGATGTAAATAGAGGTCGTTCTGCCGATTTTGCTCTGATGATTGGTGCGTCGGGCAAGGGCGCGGTCGGAAAGATGGCAACGTCGTTTAGAAGCGGGTACGTTCTTCGACCCATTCTCGTGCTCACCATAGTTTTGGGGCTTTTAGTTGAGGTTGGAATGGCTACTGCCACGCCAACTTCAAAGTCCCTTATCTTCTCGACTCCAGTGTCAAAGACACTTCCTATGGTGACGATCCACAAGAGCTGTTCAGGGAGTAAATCGATGCAACTGTAGTTGGGACTTAGATATGGCGGTATTCGTCGCGAATTGATATTGCATTTCATTTTGTTAGTCGTCTTTGGAACTCGCAAGTAGTAAAGGATTATCTAATGCCGGGTATGGGTAGTTCCTCTTTGGACTTTGGGGCTCTCGCCTCAAATCTCTACAAGGGGCTTTTGATTGCTTTGGGCGCTGCGCTTGCCTTCTTCCTTCTGTTTCTTCTGCTCGATCGGTTTCTCGATCTGAGCTCTGCATTCAAAAGCTCAAAGCTTGACCAGTGGGGTAGTCGCGGCGATGACCTTTCCACTACTCCTAGAATTCGCTTTTTGCGCAGATCCTTTGGCGTTCTTTGGCTAATTGATGGTCTATTTCAGCTTCGACCAGCTATGCCTGGAGGTTTTGTATCCAACGTTGCGCAGCCTGCAACAACTGGTTTACCTGGTCCATTAGCCTCATTTGTCGACACACTGCTTCGAGTTTGGAATGCACAGCCAACTAAGGTCGACCTGGTCACCGCATTTTTGCAGATCTCTATTGGACTGGGATACTTGACCTTACGAAAGGGGGTGCCACGCCGCTTCCTAGGATATGTCGCAATCCTCTGGTCCGTAATGGTGCTTGTAGGAGGAAATGGCTTTGGGGTTCTATACGCCGGTGCGTCGTTTCTTACTGGGGCGCCGTCAGCAGTCGTAATCTATGGATTTGTCGCTGTAATCATACTCAAGGCAGAACGTGGTAGTTCGAGCGCCTTAGATGACAGGGCCTACGAGGTATTTATCTCTGCCTTCTTGCTCATAGGTGCAATTTTGCAGGCGCTTCCATATGAAGGATATTGGGCTACGCATGGGATTTCAGCAATGACCGGAGCCATGGCTACTGCAAATCAACCCCACCTCATATCTTCGGTAATTACCGCCTTTACTAACTTTGCCAACTCCTCTCCGGTGCCAGCGAATGCACTTCTCGTTATTTTGCCTCTCATTGGGGCCTTTGCAATCTTTCTGAGACCGATTAGGAAGGTCTCGGTTGGTGTCGTAGTGGCGGTAGCTCTAACTGGCTGGTGGATAGGGCAAGACTTTGGTATCTTTTCCTCAACAGCTACGGACTTCAATTCAGGACTACCCCTGATATTGGTTACACTTTCGCTCCTGCGTCCCACCGTTGAAGTGGCCACAGAAGATAAGGTCGCAAACATTGAGATAAACCCAGTACTTCGCTACGGAGCCTTTAGCGTTGGAGCAATTGCAACTACTATCTCTTCTCTCATTGCAGTACTTGCTCTAGTTGGCCCAGCCTCAGGTGAGATGGCGATCGTTGACTCGTCGGGGATTACTACGGTGACGAAGGCTGCGCCTTCTTTTACTCTCACCTCATATAACGGAGAGCAGGTATCGCTCTCTAGCTTGAAGGGTCGTCCGGTGATCTTGACCTTTCTAGACCCGGTCTGCTATGACACCTGTCCCTTGATGGCCCAAGAGATCAAACAAGCTGACCTTCAGCTTGGTGCTAAGGGGAAAAATGTTGCGATGGTAGCGGTTGCAGCTAATCCAATCTTCCACTCCGTTGCAGACGTTGCCAACTTTACAAAGTCGGAGGGGCTATCTTCTCTTCCTAATTGGTACTACTTAACCGGATCTGGCGCGGATCTAGCAAAGGTTTGGAAGGACTACGGAATCGAGGTTCGTACGACGCAGGTTGGAATGGTCGTCCACACCCAGGTTGAGTACTTTATCGATAAAAGTGGGCAAGAGAGAGGACTCTTAGTCAACTCTGGCTCCTCAGAGTTTTCCTCTAGTTACGTAAATTTGATAAAGAATGAACTAGCCAAGCTCTCTTGATATCGTTGGGGCCGCCCAATAGAGTGAACGACTGCCTCGAAACTGTAAATACTGTTTGACAAAATAGCTAAGGATATATAAATTGCACCGTAATCGGATGTTGGCACTGTGCGCCTTTGGAGTCGCATTAGCAGGTTGTGGCTCATTAGCTAACTCTGTTACTTCGCCTAGTGCAACGGGTAACTCACCGCTTCTCTCTTTGAACTCTCTAACTCAAGTTAGATATGTCGGTGGCGATAATGTGTGGCTTACCGCTAACAACAGCGGCTTCTATGAGCTCTTTGACTTCAACACTGCTACAAAGACGGCGTCGTTTATCACCCCACCTGGAATCTCAGGTGAATCCGGCATATCTTACGCATACAACCCAAACTTAGGTGGAGTTCTTGGTTTTTATCCTTATCAATCTCTCCTTCACTCGCCAATCGTCTTTACCAAGGATTATGGTCATAGTTGGGCTTCGGTGAACGTGGACGTTAAGATGGCGCCAATATTTGATGCCTTAGCTCTTTCAAATGATCAGATTTATGTAGCTGAAGGTGGCGGCAAGGTGGCCACTGGTGCACCTGGTGCGACGTCGTTTCAAACATTGCCCCCGCTTCCTGGAAATGTTGTTGGAATCTATGGTCTTACCGACGGTGTGGTAGCCATTGTCTCGAGCTCTGGGAGTACGGTCGTCGATCGCTACTTAGAGTCTTCAACAACTTGGACTAAGGTTGCTTCGTTTTCCGGCACTGCGGTTAAGGGAAGTGAGCTGATCAACGGTAGCCAGCTCGAAGTTGGTATCTGTTCGCAGTCAGGCTCAAAGATAGCCGGTGAGATCTTTGATGGAAATGCATTGGCACCGGCATTTTCTTCTCAAACTAGTGGAACTTTAGCGGGGTGCGTAACTGATAACACTTCCAATGGGGTATCTCTTGGTGCTCTAGTTAGACAGCCAAGCGGTGTAGATCTCGTCGATGGAGGTGGACAGAAGGCACTAAATAAGGGAGTTACTTCATATGTTGCAACTGGAAGTATCAATCTCTCAATTGCACCCTATGCAAACGGTATTCACCTGGTAGATACTTCGAACAACGTTGACTATGCGGACCACATAAACGCCGCGATTGCTAATTATGTAAACCAATATCAAGGTGGGTAGCTAGACACTATCTCCAAAGTTGTATCTAGTTGTCGATCAGATATTTCTTGATGCTTTCGGAGCAACCTAAGTGACTTGAGGAGTTCAATTTGTATTCAACGACGGTTAATCTGTCGCGTAATATCAGTTAGCAAATGGCAATTCCGAAACCTCTTAGTTGTTCTGCACGTAGTAGAGGCCCCTTTAATTCCCGAGTTCATTTGTAGCGCTCCGATAGAGGGTCATCTATCCAAATTCGCGGGCGAATGGATAAGCCAACCGCTCGATCTGACGCAAATTTCGAAGGTTTTGTACTTTCTCCGTGAAATTTACTTGGGTGGCCTTCTGGTCGGGTGAACTATTTACTGTCAGGTACTTTTGTATCCACTTGACGCTCTAAGCGTATTTGACCGTTACTAAGGCAGAGCTCTGCTGTGAGGTACTGAATGAGGCGGATGCCTTCAATAGGCTAGATCGCGGTATTGCTGAATCTTCGCATGAGGCGCAGCGTCACAAAGTAGCTGGCCACTGCTCGTGTCGCAATCCAAAGGAGAAATGGTATCCAGATCGATCGATACGTTACCTCGCCGACGGTAGCGATAATCACGGTAAATGAAATTGCCATGACGAAAAAGGAGGCAGCCGTGGTAACTCGCAGAGCTCGATAGTCGTCGAATGCTGCGATGATTCCATCGGCCACGAAGCTTACCGCTGTTGGAGCTAAAGATATGGCGACAGCAACGATGACGTAGGAGAGGTGGGCAATAAGTTTTTTATCGGGAGTTATGAGGTGAGCTATCGCTGATCGCAAAAGGATCGCTAGGGCACCGATCAGTACCGCTATTGCGATACCAGCAAGGGTGAGGTTCTTGTCGATCACCTTGGCACTTTGAAGGTCACCAACCTCCCGTGCTTCGCTGATGATAACTTGCGCAGGTACAGCAAGTGCGTCGAAGCCCATTCCAAGGGCGAGCCAAAGTGTCTCGCCCAATGAGTACGTGGCGAGGGTAAGAGTCCCAAAGTGGCCCGCAACGTAGATTGAACCTGATAGGGCTAACACTAAAAAGATCGATCGACTTATCAGCGGAATGAGCGCGATCCCAATGAATTCTCGCTCTCGTTTTAGACTCTTTAGTATCGATCTCGGGCTCGGTAGAGGAACGTCTTGATCGCGTAGCAGCCATAGCGCCGTCGTAAAGTCAGCAATTAAAGTTCCAAGGGCAGATCCAACTACATTTAGCCTCAAGATAAAGACGAATATCACTTCGAGACCAAGATTTAGTAGAAGTGATGAAAGGAGAACGATCATCGCCTTAACGTTTTTGCCTGAACCGTTGAACCTTGCCATTAGTGAACTAATCGCAAATGTTGCAGGGAACGAAAGTGCAATGATGTAGCAGTAGTTGGCGGCGCTCCTACCTACCTCTCGAGTTGGCGCAAGGTGGGGAACTACTAGTAGTCCCCCTATGACTAGAAGCAGTGCCGCCAATATCGAAATCGCAACAAAGGAATTAGTGGTGTCGATGACACTGCTCTCAGATCTCGTTCCCTCTTGGACCCGCTCTCTAGCAGCACGCGAGATGACGGCAAAATTAAGTGAGATCAGGGGTGCAAATATGAATGAAACAGTCGATTGTCCGAGGCCAAGCGCACCGAGATATTTAGTTCCAACGTGACCAACTATCGAGGCGTCGGTGAGTTGGTAGAGCTGGGGCAAAATTACTGATCCGAGCGAGGGGACTCCAATTGAGATAATTCTTCGAAACGAAATATCGATACTCTTCGCGCCTTCAGCCATCACCGCAAAGTCTAAGTTCTCTTGGTTGCATCTAAATCGGTGCCGTATAGCTCGCGCTTGTTACGTTAGGGGTTAGGGTGCGCAGCCCCTCGCCTGAGCAATAGGCGTATTCCTTTTTGGAAGTTGAACGCTATGACCAACCACTTGGCAGTTGCCACAAATTATTCGTGCATCAATAATTTTTTTGTTGAATCATTACCCCTTGTTATGGTGAAATCTAGGAAGTGAGATAGCGGAAGCCTTCTTTCTCTGTTATCGTCAACTATGTAGTGCAAAGAATCCGGGGGGATAGATGCGGGAGCAATTGGAAGAAAACCTGATTACGCGTGTAAACATCGGTGACTCGCTGACGCGCACCGCATGGCGGTATCCAACGAAAGAAGCTCTAGTCGACGGTTTGAGGCGCTTTACATATCAGCAACTCAACGAAGAGGTAAATAAGCTCGCAAATGCACTTTTAGCACTTGGTTATTCGCGTGGCGATGCCATTGCCCTCATGTCTGGCAATAGCGCTGAATTTATAATCTCATACTACGCAATGGCGAAGATTGGTGTGATTTGTGTTCCAATTAATCTTGGATGGAAGAGCCACGAGATAACGTATGTCCTTGGCCACTCCGAGGCAAAGGCGGTCGTAGTTGAAAGTCAATTAGTAGCAGCGATATCATCGTCGCTATTTGAAAATGATCAAGTACGTGATGTTATCATCGCTCCGGGCCTCTCTGTATCCTTTGAAATGGAGCCAAGTAATCGAAACTTCTACCTTTTCGAGGAATTGTTAGAGGGTAAGTCGACAAGCGAACCTGAGGTTTATGTCGAGGATCGTGATCCAATAAGTTATCTTTATACCTCTGGTACCACCTCTGCTCCCAAGGGAGTTGTCTCGTCGCACCTTGCCGTCTACCTTGAGAGCCTCGGGGTAGCAGTTGAAAACAAGTATGACCGGCACGATGTCTTGGCAAGTATGATGCCCCTCTTTCACACAGCGCAATTGAATGGGCAAGCTACCCCTTCGATAGCCGTTGGTGCAAAGTTGGTGATGATGCGAGGATTTACCTCTGACTCTCTCATAGATGTCATCGAAGGCGAGAAGGCGACCCTAATATTTGGCCTTCCATTTATGTTTAGAGAACTACTAGATAACCCCCGGATTGAATCTGCTGAAATTGGATCTTTGAGGCTTGCGCTATATGCCATGGCTCCAATGCCAGATGCCCTACTTCGAAGGTGTCTCGACGTCCTCAAGTGCGAATTTACCCTTGGTTTTGGACAGACCGAGATGAATCCAGTTACGACCGTTTTTAGACCTGAGCACCAGCTCAGTCACGCTGGTGCCGTTGGTACGCCGGAGGTAAACACCTTGGTTGGGATCATGAATGAAGCGGGTGACCTACTAGGTCCCAATGAAAGTGGTGAGATTGTATATCGATCCCCGCAGGCGATGACGGGCTACTTGAAGAACGCCGAAGCAACCCGCGAGGCATTTCGCTTCGGATGGTTTCACTCCGGTGACGCTGGATACTTTGATAAAGATGGGATTCTCTGGTTCGAGGATCGCTTCAAAGACGTGATCAAGACCGGTGGGGAAAACGTCGCTTCGATTGAAGTTGAAAAGGCAATCTATGCATCTAGTGAGGATGTTGCCGAAGTTATTGCCGTGGGCCTTCCGCATCCGCGTTGGGGCGAGGCGATTACTGCATTCATAGTGCCCAAAGAAGGAAGAATTATCAATAAAGAGGAGCTTATCGCTAAGGTAAAAGATCGCATTGATGGCTTCAAGGTTCCCAAAGAGATCGTTATCGTAGATCAGTTGCCGAGAACTTCGACCGGGAAGGTTCAAAAAAATATAGTCCGGCGCGAAAACTCCGATATCTTCAACCGAGGTTGAAGGCTCATTTAGCAAATACTTCTTGATCTAATTTTCTGAATCTTTACGCTACTTTACTTTCAATAATTGATGAAATAACGTAAACGTTATGAAGATAGTTGCCGAATGTAACTTATAAGCAGGTGTTGATTCTACAGTGCGCTTGTAGTGCACGATTGGTGGGGAAGTACTTTGACAACGCAGGTCTTTTTAGCCAGGCAACCGATATACGATAATATGCTGAGGACCGTTGCCTACGAGATCCTGTTTCGTACTAATCGAAATGAAAACCACTTCAATAGGCCTAGCAGTGATACTATTAGCGCTGAATTGATGCTGAATGCCCAGACTCTAGGTATTCCAAATCTCTCTAATGGTAAGACGTTCTTTATTAATGGCGACAGAAGCCTAATAGAGGGCGAAATTCCGATCATATTTGAAGCCGACCGTGTTGTGATTGAAGTTCTCGAAGATCTCGAACCAGACGATTCACTGTTAGCAGGTTGTGCCCGCCTACGATCAAAGGGATTTCGTTTAGCACTCGATGACGTCGTTGAGGTAGATGACCGACTCAAGGCGCTGCTGCCATTTGCTAGCTACGTTAAAGTTGACATTCGCCAAGTTGGGGAGGACCAAATTGGTCCTTTAATTGAATTTTTAAAGGGATTCCCAGTAGTTCTGCTCGCAGAAAAAGTTGAAACTTGGGCAGAGATAGAGAAGTGCCACGACCTTGGCTTTTCGTTATTCCAAGGCTATGCGCTATCGCGACCGCAACTTCTTGAAGGCAAGACCATATCACCCTCCGCATTGTCTGCCACTACTTTGATGTCACGTCTTTCGGCGGAGGATGTATCGATATCTGAGATAAGCGACATGGTAATGGCTGATCCGCCTATGTCGTATCGTCTACTAAAGATTGCCGCCGACGGTACGAATCACGGTATGGCTCGTGAGATTCGCTCCATCACTGAAGCAATATCAATTATTGGGCTGCGGCGACTAAAGACCTGGGCAATTTTGCTGTCTCTATCTGATTCGGCCGAGATTCCCCGGGAGCAATTTACAAACGCTCTAATGCGGGCCCGCCTCTGTGAGAACTTGGCTCTCCTAAGAGGACTGTCCGTAGGTCAAGAGGCATACACAACTGGATTGGTCTCTTATTTAGACGTTCTTATGGGTCTCTCTCGAGAGAAGATAGTAGGTGAACTTCCGCTTGACGATGAAGTTGCGAGCGCGATCGAGTTTTATCGTGGAGAACTCGGGGAAATTCTAAAGGTAGCCGAAACAATTGAGGCTGGAGAACTCGACGGTCTCTCTCTCGAAGCTGGAAGTAGTAACGTTAAGGATTTGAACGACGCCTATCTTGAGGCTGTGTCATTTGCCGATCGACTTATCGAAAATCTTCTAGACGAAGACCAGCCAACAAAGTCAGCAACTTAGCTATTCGTACGAATCATTTGTCGCTTTGAAGGTCGCTGAGGCTTTTATCCGTAGTCTAAGATTGCAGCTCTAAACTGAGAGTCCACTTTGCACGAGAAAGTGGTTTCGAAGCTCTTTGTCTTTCAATCTCTAATCCCGGAACTAATGCTTCTATCACACAGAGGCCTATGCCAAATGGTATGCCACAAAGCTGGATAACTCCCTAAGAGTGCAGATCCAAAGGCATATGAACCCTACTTTGACGTCAAGCCGATAACGTAAGCCTTAGGCGAAAGGGTTGTAGATGAAGTTTCGCCACCAATGATAACGATGCGATTTTGATAGACGCTCGACCCGCTAAAACCGAGGGGAGTAGGAAGGCTTCCCGCGATAGTAATGTTTGCGGTTGCCGGATCAAATTGGTAGATCGTGGAGGTCATTGATCCGCTCTGGTCGGCCCCACCAATTATGTAGATTTCGCCGTCTATGACGGCTGCACTTGCACCCTGAAGTGCAATTGGTAGTTGTCCGACAATTTCTGACTGCCCAGTTACAAGGTTGATTGCCTGAACGTTAGTCGTGAGCGTACCTCCTTGCTCCCCTCCAAAGACGTACATCGTGTTTGCATAGAGGGCAGCCGCTCCATATCTAACGGGATAGACGATCTGGCCGATGGTTGTGAATGACGACCCGTTCGAGGTCGAGAGCACATTTGGATCTAGAGTACTACCGTTGTATCCACCTACGATGTAGGCGGTTGAAGAAGTTTGAACCAGTGATAGATCAGATCGAGGAGACGGCAATGTACCTGCAACCGAAGTGCTCCCTGCCTGAATCTTTTCTACAGTCGCCACCGAGGATGCCTGTCCTCCCCCGAAGAGATAGGCTGCGTCGCCTAGGTACGCAGCAGCAGCGTCGTGCGTTGGTACCTGCAGACTTGATGAAGCCCCGAAGCTTATCGATATCTTTTTGCTCTTTTTGTTGGTTATTAGATTGACCGAATAAGTATTGGAAGTTGAACTTCCAGTGGCGTCAAGGCCTCCGAGGTTCATTAGTCCGTCCTTGGTTGCAACTACGGAGCTTCGTTCGATGGGCGACGGTAGAGTTGCACTTGCTTCCACTGAAAGTTGAGAGGATGATGTTGCTATGGGAGTTGCGGCTACTGAATTTGACGATTGGACGATAGTCGAAATTTGAGGTTGTCCCATATATGGACTCTTGGTCACGAGGAGTGAGTAGGGTGGGGCAAGATCGACACCGTCAGGGTTGTTCAACTGACCGTTCGAAGTTCCAGCTACCCCGGTGCCGTACTGCCAAACCACTTTGTTGGTAGTAGGGTCGACGACGATTACTCGGTTGTTCTTGTCGTCGTTTAGGACTACATCGCCATTTGGTAGTGGAAGAGCCAGCGAGGGTTGGTTAAGGGCGTCGGCGCCGGTGGGGGAGTACTTCCATAAAACTTGACCACTAGAGGTGAACTCCTCCACTGTGCCTGGGTTAGAGTAGTCGGCGGTTAGAAATACTCCGGGTCGGACTTCATTTGTATCAGAGGGGTATTGGATACCAGGCGCGTGAAAGCTCTGATAGATCGTTCCATCTATGCCCATTTCGTTCACCCAGTCGCCGTTTATTTCGGTAACGACGTAGTGGCCGTTTGTCATTGGAAAGGCTCCATTTGGACTTCCAAATCGAATGGGTGGATTATGAAGACAGGCATTTGTCGAGAGTCCATAGATATGTGCTGGGCTAGGATCTCCGGGATGGAGAAGTAGTATGCGGCAATTTTTGATGTCGGGAGAGATGATGTAACCATCTGGCAGCATCATTGCATCGTCTGGATTCCAAAGTTGATTGGGTCCCATTCCTGACTGGCCTGGTGTTCCGTATCGGTAGATAATCTTGTGCTCCGCAATCGATATTACCGATATTACGAAGTCATCTTCTTCCGTCGCAATGATGTACTTTCCATCGGGGGTGAAGAAAGAGTCGTCGGGAATGTTGAAGGTCTCTCCCGGCGCCAAATCTCCAGGGCGAGGAAACTCCCAAACAATCGATCCATCAGGATTTACGACGACAAGTCGGTTATTGGATCGATCTGCTATGAGGAGCGGTCCTGGAAGAACAGATGGATCAGATCCCGGCGCAAGAGCTGGCGGCGTTAGCGCTTTGGTCATATTCGCTGGAAGAGTTATCGATCCTTTTGAGTTTTGCGAGTTTTTGGATGTCGACCCACCTTTGCCTGAAGTAGATGACTTTTTGTTGGTCGAAGATTTAACAGGGCTTGTGGTCGAACTCTTTGTCGAGCCATTAGATGTATTTCGTCCGACTACCTTTATCGCCCCGAAGGTAGCTCCAGCAATTAAAATTACGATCGCGACAAAGCGCATTGATCTCGACATATGTTCTTGCTTCCCCAAACCCTAGATGCATGCGAGATGTTCACCGTACTCAGACGGTATCGCCCTTACCGCAAACCTCAACCTACATGTTATTTGAAGCTTGTTGACAATGCATCAGTTAGCTTTTTCTCTGATTCTTACTTCCTAAGTGCGGTATGGCTCAATTTACGGTCGGGAAAGCGAG
Organism: Actinomycetes bacterium; assembly: GCA_021841935.1. GTDB lineage: Bacteria > Actinomycetota > Acidimicrobiia > Acidimicrobiales > Acidimicrobiaceae > Acidithrix. The sequence goes on from JAKCDL010000011.1 coordinate 21,527, forward strand.
GTGAATGGCACCTAGTATCTAAATGCGTAATGTATCTGGCACCCCTTTTCTTCGAAGCAATTCTGGTTACTCTTCTGCTAGTCGGGCAGCGGCGCATTCCCTTTCTTTCAAAAAATGCCGTCGTTGTTAGTGCTCTAGCAAGCTTCGCGATCTTTCACCTGATGGCCCTAACTTCGATCCGGTCATGGAACCATTCGATCATAGACGTAGCCCTAGGAATGGTGATCTACCTAGCGGGGGTTGAGGTTGGATGGGAGGCGATCTCAAAGCACCTCGCTGATGTGGCCTTTTTTGGATTAGGGATGACGGTTTTGAGTACTATCGCAACCACCCTTGCGCTGATCCCCTTTTCAAATGCAACTACCTACTTCGTTCTTATGGCTGCGATCGCCTACGTGCCAACCGATCCGGTCTTGGTCTTCAATCAACTCGGGCGGCTGCAACTTCCAAAGAGGGTACTGACGGTGATACAAGGGGAGTCAATCCTTAACGATCCTTTGGCTCTTTTAATCTTTGCCCAAGCCATGACCCTACTCCTCTCGCATCGAAGTGGCGCTTCGGGAGCCAACGGTGGTCAGGTGATATCTGGAATCGTAAACCTGGCCCTTCAGTTAATGCTTTCCCTGGCATTAGGTGCGCTATGTTACCTATTTAGAAACGGGCGGTTTACATTTCGCATTCTGAGGGACCTATCTCCCATTATTGGAGTCTTGATATACATAGGAGCAGAGCACTTCGCCTTGTCGCCTTACTTGCCACTCTTTATCCTCGGTCTATTCACATCATCAACCGAGTCGAAGATAGTAGATCTAGCTGGCGAGACGAGTGAGATCGCTGTTGTGGTCGCCGTTGCGGCAATCGTACCTATTGATGTTTATTCAAACCTCAGTGCCTATGCGATAGCACTTCTTCTCTTTGTAGCCGTCGATCTCTTATTTCGTCCTTTGTTTTCAACTCTGTACTTTAAGGTTCGGCACGGCCGTCCAATTGAGGGTTTGGCTACAGGGCTATTCGGCCTGAAGGGCTCTTTGTCTCTCGTTATCGCTACCGAGACGTATTCAATGGCTAAGACCAATGGGGAGAGGCTGATCGTTTCGGCTGTTGCCATCGCCCTAACCCTTTCTCTGTTGACGAAGGGTGTGGTCGCAACACAAGTGATGCGCTACATCTTGCCAAGTGATGGAGGCTTCAAAGAGAGTTAGTCGATATTTCGACCGTACTTACTATGCAACTCTCTACTTTTTGCCCTTTTAGCTTTGATGGATGATGGGTCGGCGCTTGCTTCACTCTTCAACTTGAGTTGGATCATCACTTCTACTATTAGTATCAGAAACTAAGTGAAAGTATCGAGGAGTTGGAAATGCAGAAGGTAAAACTTGGTTCCCAAGGTTTGAGCGTATCGAAGATCGGCCTCGGCTGTATGGGAATGAGTGACTTCTACTCTGGCAGAAGTGAAGAAAGTGCAATTGCAACGATCAACAAGGCCCTTGACCTGGGCGTTACATTCTTAGACACTGCAGATATGTACGGTCCCTTTACAAATGAAACCTTGGTTGGCAAGGCAATCTCATCAAGGCGAGATGAAGTTCAACTCGCGACGAAGTTTGGCAACGTACGCGATGAATCAGGGGCGTTTCTAGGTATTCGAGGAGATGGAGAGTACGTTAGGCGTTCCGCTGAAGCCTCACTACGGCGCCTAGGTGTAGATCACATCGACCTCTACTACCAGCACCGAGTCGATAAGAACGTCCCAATTGAGGAGACCGTCGGTGTTATGAGCGAGCTTGTTAAAGAGGGCAAAGTCCGCTACATCGGTCTTTCTGAAGCTTCAGCTGCTACGATACGACGTGCACATGCGGTCCATCCCATATCGGCACTACAAAGTGAATTTTCACTCTGGACGAGAGACGTCGAGGAGGAGATTCTCCCAACTCTTCGCGAATTAGGAGTTGGCTTTGTGGCCTATAGTCCTATCGGTCGTGGAATGCTGTCGGGTAGATTCAAGTCAATAGACGATCTATCGCAAGACGATACTCGCCGTAGGCATCCACGCTTTCAGGGTGAAAACTTCGCAAAAAATCTCGAACTGGTTGAAAAAGTTAGCGAAATAGCAGCAAACAAGGGTGTAACACCCGCTCAACTAGCTATCGCTTGGTTGTATTCAAAGGGCGATGACATCGTTGCCATTCCGGGAACAACGAGTACGGATCGTCTAGTCGAAAATACGGCATCACTTGATGTGGAGCTTTCGGCCGATGAACTTGCTGAGATTGAAGCAGTCTTCCCATATGGAGTAACTTCAGGAGATCGCTATCCTGACATGTCAACGATCGATAAGTAAGTAGGTACTAGGAGACGATCGGCTCTTTGCTATCTAGCGCAGTCAATTGCCCTTCGAAGATTACCCCTTCGAAGAGTGAGATTTGATACGACCGAGCACATTGGCTCGGTCGTATCATCTCTTGCTGAGCAATCTTTCGACTAGGTAGATAGATTCTTTAGCTAACTAGCTCTACCCTTACGGGTTTACAAGTTTTGGGCTGAGTGAGGTTCCCGCAGCGATCTTCTTACGCCGCTGAAAGGGCGTCAGTACTAACCCCGGTGCTGGAATTCGGTGAAGTCGGCCACTTGGAATTTAGTTCGGTAGATCGTGCGTTGGCGTGACGTTGTAGAGTGATGTGGTAAGAATCTTTGAGGCTCAAACTTTAAACGTTATTGTGCAGCAAAGATTTCCGCTTTACTCCAGCCTCACCGCTTCGGCTATGATCTAGAACCTTATTTCTTTCCCTAGCAGCCCTTCTTTAGCCACCATTTGAGTTCAGGGCTATGATAGGCGAGGTGGTTGGGGTGTTGGTTGATTGAGATGCAGGAACTATTGCATAGTAGTAGACGACTGCGATGATTATCCCAGAGACCAAGAGACCAAATACGACTGCAAAAATTTTTCTTCCAAGATCTTCCACAAAACCACCCGAAAATAAGCCTCTAATAAAAATACCGTAAAAACGCTTCTATTGGTTCTCCACCTTAAACCAGACGGCTTCGAAGCGTTTACCATATGGCGGTATCACCGCCATGATTCTCTAGACTTTGACCTCTTCGTGCTTCGTAGAAACTGGCGGTAACTCAGCTAAGTTTGCTATCCACCCCTCGATCTTCAATGCCTCTCTCAATGCTGGCAATTTATGTCTTTGGATCTCTAAGTCATTTTGATTCGCTCTTTCACCCATGGCGCCATTGACGTCGATGAGCATCGTATCTGCTATCTGCGATGCAAGGCCATCTAAAGTTGGTAACTCTATGTGCGATAGTTGGTCAAGTACGGCGACAGTCTCGTAGCCATCGACGGCCAAGGGAGCTTTGAGATGCGTTCTATTGCTGAGATAACTACGTAGTTGTGACTTGGGTACCGTGAGAGTCGGCCAAATCTCAAATATCGTCACTTTGCGAGATGAGCTATCAAAGGGCCAAAGAGATACTCTTTCACTGCCGATCCTCCTAATGAGGCGAGATATGTTAGCCATCCCAAGGATCGATTGGCCTCCGACGGCACCGGCACCAACTAATTGACGTATCGATGATGGTCGGAGTCCTTGCTCAATCATCAACTTTCTCTCAACGATCCGGTATTCAAGGTCGGTATCGAGAGGTCTCTTTTTGCGCTCCACATCTAGCTCTGATACTTCCGCATCGACGCTCGTGGGAAGTCCCCAGAAGTAATTCATCCCGAGCAACTTGTTTAGATCCGAGGCGACCGCAAAGCGATTGTTTGAATTGTCTTGGCCATCTTGTACCTGGGCACCGATCTCGTCAATGATAAAGGAGGCTATTGATCTATTCGCACTGCTACCGATAAGTTGTCGAGAGCTATCGAACTTTTTAGCTAACCTAAGAGCTATCTTTTCCGGAAAGCCGAGTGAAAAGTCAAAACCAATCCTCACCTTTGTTGAGTCACCGACGGACAGCAAGATCTTTTCGATCGCCTCTTCTAGCTGTCTTCTTGTGGCGATGTTGACCGTTGATACTTTGAGGTTCGGCTTCGGCAGATCCTCTAGCGATGTCCCAACTTTGAATTTGATGTATCTAGTTTCTGTCTCGCTGCTTACCGACTGAAAGATGTATCCCAGCTCAATTGGTGTCGGTGGCGCGCTTTGAGCCTCTATTGCAATGGGAGACTTTGATAATCCTCCTCGCATTCTTTTGCATTCATGAGGATAAAGTATGTAACTCATCCAAATAGAGTCTCGACCTAATTTGGGAGTCGCAGATGCGGAATAGTCAACGACAATATCTAGCTGATCCCATTCTTCGATGACCTACCTCCTCAAATATTGGTTTTAGGGATAGGGGATCTCATCCTGTGGTGACAACGAGCGCAGCGGGCGTTACTTTTTAATAGCGATCTTAGAACTCTACTCATAATCAACACTGACCCACTGGTAGAGTTGGACTCACTATGCGATGGGTCAGTGTCGATTAACTTATATCCCTAAAAGCGACTGCTCTAAATGTGGCCCGCAATCGAGTGTGGCTGATACTTCGCTTCAAGGGACTTAATCTCCTCTTGCGAGAGGGTTATCTCGACGGAGGCGATCGCATCATCCAACTGTGTTACTTTCGTGACGCCGACGATAGGAGAGGAGACTTGTGGCTTTGAGAGGAGCCAGGCCATAGCAACCTGCGCCATTGCTACACCTCGCGACTGCGCTATTTGAGAGACCACTTCGACGATCTCTCTATCCTCGTCGCGATAGAGCGTTTTGCCAAATTCATCGGTCTCACTACGCGCAGATTTGGCGTCGAAGGCTCTGGTCAACTTGCCTCGCGCTAACGGCGACCACGGAATCAAGCCAACGCCTTGATCACCGCAAAGGGGTATCATCTCCCTCTCTTCTTCTCGGTAGATCAAGTTGTAGTGGTTTTGCATTGTGATGAACTTTGTCAGTCCAAGGCGCTCTTGCGTATAAAGCATCTTAGAAAATTGCCAAGCATACATTGAAGAGGCTCCAATGTAGCGAACCTTACCAGATCGGACCAGATCGTCAAGGGCAACTAAGGTCTCTTCAATTGGGGTCCTTGGGTCGAAGCGGTGTATTTGATACAGGTCGACATAATCCGTCTTTAGCCGCCTAAGTGAGTCGTCGATCTCGCGCATTATCACCTTACGGCTAAGGCCACCACCATTGGCTCCCTCTCGCATTCGACCGTGAACTTTGGTAGCGATGACTAGATCATCTCTATTTGCATACTTCGGGAGGATTCGACCGAGCATCTCTTCGGAGCTTCCAAGAGAATAGACGTTCGCTGTGTCGAGAAAGTTGATACCGTTCTCTAAACTTTTGCGAATTATGGCTTCAGATGTCTCCTCATCGAGGGTCCATGCGTGATTTCCTCGATTTGACTCCCCGAATGACATGCACCCGAGACAGATTCGGGATACTTCGAGGCCGCTCGTTCCAAGTCTCGTATATTTCAATGCTCTTCCTCTCACGCATAACAGTTGTTCGGAGTCGAATATCGCCGTTGGCGGTTTCTCCGGCAGCGACTAATTGATCCGCACTATTGCACTTATTTTCTTGAATTTTATGCGAATGAAGGGTTACGTGAGTCGGGAAAGGCAAAGACGTTGATACTCGGATGCTCGAGCTCCAGGATTGGCAAGGGTAGCCTTCAGCTGTTCTGCAAACTTACGCTACTGTAGATTGGCACATTTGTCGATCAATCGTAGAGTCCCGCTTATGGCGTCCGAACTACCAACAACAACTTCTAATTCAATAGCATTCGCAACGTATGTCTCTGGCGAAAATAATTAACCATTCAAGCAATAAATTCGATGGATGGTTGTAAGTTCGATAATTGATTGCACTAGGCATGCCATTAAGTGGTCTCTGAATTGGTCCCTTAGCTCAGGCAAACGAGAAATGCACTGTAAGTTTGGGCTCGATCGCTGCGAAACCTCGATTATTCCAAGAATTAGGTCAGCACAAACGGTACTTGCCAAGTCCTAACGACGCTTTTGTTTAGTGAAGCGTCATTCTTTTGAATCAAAGCTGTTGGTGCGCTCTGAATTGGTCCCCTAATGTTTCTTTGTTCTGTTTGGGGGCCAGGGTATTGTGGCAACTTATCGGTGATTTGACATCGTTACCATGCGATAGGGCTTAGTTTGGCGCAAGTAGTCGCGATAAATCGTGACGATTTAGTGCATCTGTTCTATTGATTTGCAAAAACGTCGATAGTTAGCCTCCGGTTTGATCCATCGAGTGCGTGGGAGAGGTTAAAGGGTCTTTCGCTCGCGGTCTTCAATGCCCATGAAGTTGTGATTTCGGACATTTGATGTGTAGATCAGGAAGTCGGATCTAAGATACCCATGGCTTCATAGTCGCGGTTGTGTAGAGGAGTAAGTCCAATCGGAGTGCGAGATTTAATGAAACGCTGCAGGTGGATGGCTGTTTTCCTCGTAGTAATTCCGATGACGTTAGTGGCTCAGTTATTTCATCGAAGCGACCTAATCTTTCCCGAGGCTGCTGCCCTGACGATCGGCACCTGGGGGGGAGAGGCCCATGCTTGGTCATCCTCTAAGTTGAAGTTGCTGCTTTTGCCTCCACTTGCGGCATCAGTTGCAGTTGCGGGCAATGTTTTACACGTTCCGACTCTTCTCGCATTTCTCTTCATGGTTGCTGCGATACCGATGCTTCTCGACCGCTTAAATTCTGCTCTGATTCCCACGATATCCGCAGGAGCTTTGCCGACACTTTTTGATATTACGTCGGCGTGGTTTTTACTCGTCGTCTTTGCTATTACCGCAACTCTTTCGCTAGGCCTCTATATCGGAGACTTGTTCATGAAGGGTAAGGCTCTTCAAGTAAGTGAATCAGAGATCGATCACAGTTCAATCGACGCTATATCTTCGGATCTAGCGCACGTAGAGGATTCGAATAGCGTCCCTAAGGGTGAGCCAAAGGCTGCAGGCGGTCGTGATCAAAATGATATCGATGAAGATATACCGAAGTCGCCGCTTAGCAGAAGGCGAATTTTGATCTGGTTTATTGCTATATCGCTTTCGTGGACCATTGTTACGTGGTGGATCACACCACACGCAGCGTTGGCGCCTCCACTCTTCGTCTCTTTCTATGAGTGGATGAAGAGTTCCAACCGAACTTTTGGTCGATATTGGCGTAGGTGGCTTTCGATAACTTTGGCGATATCTATCGGCACGTTTGTCCACCATGAGATCAAGAATTACGCCCTATCCGCCTTAGTCTCTATATCAATAGCCTTTTTTATGATGCTGTTACTGGGCGAGATTCATCCACCAACCCTTGCTATCGCTCTTCTGCCACTGATCTTCACGGCTACCATACCCGTCGAAAGGGCAATTGACGTTTCACTGTCGATTGCGGTTCTCTATGGCTTAGGACTCTATCTACCAAAGGTCATCCGCTATCGAAAGTTGGCTATCGAACTGTAGACATTTGGGCAAGGGATCTTCCAATTAACAGGCGAACCAGTAGTAGAGTGCATTTCCGAAGGCTGTTAGCGGAGGTACTCGGACGATCAAAGGAAATTTGCAACTAAGAGACTGGCGTTTAGACGGCCCATCATCGGTGTCTTTGTCCTATCACTAAATAAATGTCTGTGTTATGAGGGTGACTCCTCGAATCTCGTGCGAGCTGCCCGACCGTTGATTCGATGGATAATTGTCTTGCTAACCTTCTGCGCCAAAGCACGCTAGTTGCTACTTGACAATTTGGCTTCTATCATAAGGACGGATTAGTTACTTCGTTTAAAGATCGCCTGTTCGCCATCTGTTTAGAGTGTCGTAGGTCAATTGAGATAATCGATATCTAGCACAGTGCGATAAGCGAGGACACGCTGATGATGATTCACGACGATCCAAAGGTCAATTTGGTTTCGAATGTCTTGAAGTTTTAGGCAGTTTTTACTCGGTGTTAAAACGATAAATGATACTATCGTGTCACTTGAGTTGAATTACTGAACGGTTATTGGGTTTTAAGCTCTATTTAGATCTTGGAATCTTAGTTCTTAATTTGCAGAAAGGGTATTCGATACGATGAGTGGCCCTCGTAATAAAGTTCGATTCTCGCTTAATTTCATGGTTGCGTTGGCACTCGGTCTTGCAATAATCATTGGCAGTGGGTCAACATACCAACTTCAAGGAGTAGATGTTACGTCGTCGTCGCCTATTACTACCCTCTACGCTTCGGCCCACGGTCCAACAATCGGTGCCAACATTACTTGCTCCTTATCCTTTCCGTGTGGCTTGACGGCAGCCTTGAAGATTGCCGATGGCAGTGCTAATGACGTTACGATTATTCTTTTGACACCGGGAAGCGAAAGTTCTACTTCTAACGATTATCTAGGTGGATTCGCGCTCGATAACCCAAATCCGATCACAATCACCATTCAAGCCAATACGGGTATAACACCCGTACTGAGTGGAGACTCACAAAGGACCGTTATTTCGTACTCTGGTAATGCGAATCTTACACTCTCTGGCATAACTATTACAGGAGGCCAAGCGGGCAATGGTACTCCAGGTGCAGTCGGTAACTCGGGTACAAACGGAATTGATGGAGGAAGCGGCTCAGCCGGCGGAAACGGCAATAGCGGTGGAGGAATAAGCGATAATGCATTAGGCACCCTAACCCTAAGTAATTCGATAGTAACTAATAACTTTGCAGGAAATGGTGGTTACGGGGGCAATGGTGGTAACGGCGGTAGCACTACGACTAACGGAGCCTTCGGAGGAATAGGCGGCAGCGGCTCCGTTGGAGGAGATGGGGGTTCCGGTGGTGGTATAAGCAACTCCTCAAGTGGCTCTGTTGTTGTTGTGAATTCGACGATCTCTGACAACCATGCTGGAATCGGCGGAGTTGGCGGCAGCGGTGGTGCAGGTGGAACTGGTGTTACAAGCTCAGCTAATGGAACCGGCGGAGTTGGCGGCAATGGTGGTACTGGCGGCAACGGTGGTGGTATCAGCAATTCATCAACTGGTTCGGTAACTATCACCAATTCAACCATCTCTGATAATTACGCTGGAAATGGTGGCAACGGCGGAGCCGGCACGAGCGGTGCCGACGGAGGCCAAGGCGGCAATGGTGGTATTGGCGGCAACGGTGGTGGTATCAGCAATTCATCAACTGGTTCGGTAACTATCACCAATTCAACCGTTTTTTACAATTACTCGGGCACCGGTGGTATCGGCGGTAGTGGCGGCAGCGGCGCACGGGGTAACGTCTCGGTCAATGGCGGCAACGGAGGCAACGGAGGCGATGGAGGAGAAGGTGGTAACGGCGGAAATGGTGGTGGAGTAAGTTCGTCGTATAACGGGAGTTTGTCGATAAGTGGTAACAGCTTCTCCTTCAATCAAACGGGTTTAGGGGGCACAGGTGGAACCGGCGGTAATGGGGTTAACGGCGGCCAAATTGGCACAGGTGGAACCGGCGGCAATGGTGGTATGGGCGGAGGCGTTTTTTTCAATTCGAACATTGGCCTGCTGCAAATATCAGGTGTAACGCTAGAAAAAAATGGTGATGGTGATGGAGGAATAGGCGGTTTAACAAATGGTGGAACCGGCGGCAATGGTGGAAGTGGCGGCTCCGGCGGAGCGATTTACTCCACCGCACCATCGGGTTCAACGGTATCGAACTCCACATTTACAGGCAATTTCACAGGTAGCGGTGGTTCGGGGGCTAATGGAGCGAGCAGTTTGGTCAACGGCAGCGGCGGAAATGCGGGAGATGGCGGAGCAATAGCAAACGTCTCTCCGAGTGGAGGTTTGACCATTACCTATTCGACTATTTCCTCCAATTACTCAGGTAATGGGGGTAATGTTGGTAGCGACTACGGTGTCGGCTCGCTGTCATTTAGCGGTACTAGCGGTAACGGCGGAAATGGCGGTGGTTTATATAACGGCGCTGGCTCCTTAGTCGCAACAGGCGATGCAATAACAGGCAACTATACAGGTGGGGCCGGTAGCACTTCTAAAGTCTTTGATGCCGCACTGGGTAGTCCCGGTAACGGAGGTGGAGTAAGTAACTTAGCAACACTTTCAGCCATCGATGACACGATTGCGTATAACGTTTCTGCGCAAGGTGGTGGAATCGAAAATGTCAGCGGCACTGCAACATCGATAAACGATACCTTCTCAAAGAACAGCGCATCTACCGGGGGAGGAATCGACAACGCTAGTGGTTCAACGCTGAATCTTGCTTCTAATGTGTTTGCGAACCAGCTATCAGGATCGAATTGCGCATTGAACGGCACTGTAGATGATCTCGGATATAACGTCGCAGATGATCTCAGTTGTCAACTCTCTTCAAAGCTAGATTTTGTGGATAGTCCTGGGGCTGGGTCGACTTCGACTGTAGATCTGTTTTCACCCCTTACATTGAATGGCGGAAGTACCGACACATTTCTGCCTAGTGGATCAAATCCCGTGGTCGGTTTGGTGCCACTTAATACCTCTGTGAAAATTAATAGCAATGTCATTCAACTTTGTCCCACGCTCGATCAACGAGGTTTAGCAAGCCCAACGAAGTCCAACTGCGATGCAGGATCTGTTCAAGTTGCGAAACAAACGATTTTGTTCAATGCTCCGTCAAGCGTTGGTTCTGGGCGATCATTGGTTCTAACTGCCAGTGGTGGTGGATCGGGAAACCCTGTAGTTTTTACGCTAGATCCGTCTACGTCGGGCTCTTCATGTTCATTAAACGGATCAAACCTCTTATTTCAAAACAGTGGCAACTGTGTGATAGATGCAAATCTTCAAGGTAGTCAAAGTTATCTCGCGGCTCAACAGGTCCAACAGACCATAAAGGTTGTGCAAAATTCCCCACTACCTCCTCAGTTGAATAATCCATCGTCTATTGGTTCGGACTCCGTCTTTTTGAGCTGGACCCCATCTGCGACCATCAGCAACTCCCCAGCTGATGGCTATACGGTCTTTTATGGAACGACACCCATCGGAAAATTAGCGCCTATAACTGCTATATGCGCGGGTAGTGTAGGCTCCTCGTCAACGCAGTGCACAGTTACTGGACTAAATCCTTCGACTAGCTACTACTTCTACGTAGAGGCGAAAGATCAAGTCGGATCGTCATCTTCTTCCAATGAAGTATTTGCCACTACATCCTCGATCTCAATCCCCGCATCAACCTCGGGAAGTGGAACTGGAACAGGAACAGGAACTGGCACTACATCATCCTCGGGAAGTGGCACCGGGAGTGCTTCGACAACAGGTTCGCAAAGCCCTTCGACTGTCCTAAACCCCGGTTACTGGCTAGTTGCATCAGATGGCGGAGTCTTTGCATATGGTGATGCAGCCTTCTACGGTTCACTCGGCGGAAGTATCATAAACAAGCCCGTTGTGGGAATTGCCTCAACTCCAGATGGTAAAGGTTACTGGCTAGTTGCATCAGATGGCGGAGTCTTTGCATATGG
>JAKCDL010000011.1:32999-80755 GCA_021841935.1 Actinomycetes bacterium
GTGATGCAGCCTTCTACGGTTCACTCGGCGGAAGTATCATAAACAAGCCCGTTGTGGGAATTGCCTCAACTCCAGATGGTAAAGGTTACTGGCTAGTTGCATCAGATGGCGGAGTCTTTGCATATGGCGATGCAGCCTTCTACGGTTCACTCGGCGGAAGTATCATAAACAAGCCCGTTGTGGAGATTTCGAGGTAGCTGGAGCGGTTGTTCGCGATGGGGATTGCCAAGATTCGCAGAACGGGAAAAAATCAAGCTCGATGCTTCGAGGTAATGAGCGTTTCCCGTTAGTGGGCATAAGGATTCAAACTTTCCATAGCAAGCGACGGCCCGAAACGCTTTATCGATTAGGCGACTGGATTAGCTCGAACAGAAGTTGAGGTGCGAAGTGCCAATTCAAGAAAGTTAAATATGCTCGTAGGTGAGGCGTTGCACTGCTTAGTAGGCACTAAGTATGAGTGCGACGCAGTTAGCGCTCGGACTAAGTTCAAGGTTCGATAAGCGTGAAAATTGAACCCATGAAGTTCATATCGCAATATAGTTTTTGATAGATTTGAAATTTAAATAGAGGCTGATTTGCACCCAGGGCTATTTACGTCTAGCTCTTCGCGGTTGGCGTTGACTCGGTTTTTCGATGGTCCTTTTTTGTAGTTAGCTTTGCCGCAGAGTAGGTAAGCACCCTCGATAGTTATATGGTTAGCCCTTTGAGAAACTTTACTTCTTTAGCTCTTTCGTAAAGTTCTTCGGAGCAAGCGAGCCCACTACTGTCCTTTTGGCCACCTATAATTCATCTGCTGGCGGTCTACTCATAAAGAAGTATCCGTAAAAGATGGCACTTAGGAGTTGGACCAGTCCCCCTACGATGAATGGAGCTTCAAATGCCACTTGGTCAAAGAGAAAGCCAGCAAGAACTGGAGACCCGCTCTGCATAATTTGGGCCGAGATATTTGACAGAGCCGCTACTTGTGCTCTCTCGTCTGGGTGTGCTTGGCTTTGAACGTAAGAGGTACGAAGGGGCAGTGCTGCCCTTTGTACTACAGTTCTCAAAACAAAGATTGAGGCAGCAAGGACGTAATTCGGTGCAAGTGCGAACGGAATGAGCAATAGCGCCTGTATTACCCGAAGTATCGTCGTGACTTTTATGATTCCAGACTTGCCAGCCCACTTCGTAGCGGTAGAGATTGGCCCGAGTGATAGTACGTTTGTCAAGAGGTAGACGAACGCGATGGCGTTTGGCCCTTCATGAAAACGTACGTAAAAGTAGTAGGTTAAAAACGGACCAAACATGCCAACGGCAAGACCGTTGAGTGAATTTGTTAGAAAGAGCCGCAACAAAAGTGGCATTGAATTTTTTGGTAGGATCGACCGCTTTATCGTATTTTTCTCAGAAGACTCATTACCATACTCATTTCCATTTTGAATCTCTAAAGCCCTCTTAGCCTTTGTGGTGTTTACGTCTTTGAGCAGTAATGCAGAAAGTCCAGCACCGATGGCAGAGATTGCGGCAATCACAAAGGGTATCATCAAGTCGTTCTTCGACTTTGGGCCACTTAGATTTCCATAGAAAAAGAGTGCGGCCAAGGAGCCAAGGAGTGCTCCAATTACGTTGAATTGAGATACTTTCATAAAGGCTCTGTTGCGATTTGTTACCGCGATATCACTCAGAAGCGCCGATTCTGCCGGTTGATATGCTCCTACTTGCCCTGCTCCCGCTCCGCCTCCTCGTCCAAATCCTCCCACGACGGTTGCACCTATGAGTAGCGGCTGGTAGGAGGTAATTACGAAGGTGACTACGGCTAAGCCAATGAGTATCGGATAGACGATAAGAAAGGGCCGCCTTCCTATCCGATCTGACAATGTACCGATAAGCGTTGAGATTGAGACTGAAAATACTGCTGTAAGCCCAATGATAAGACCAAGTTGCGAGGCAGATATTCCATCTGCTGCAAAGTAGATCGGAACACCGATCGCCACAATAACTTGTGTCATCGAAACCAGTAGACGCGCTACATTTATAACTAGCAGCTGCCCCTCTGCAGAAGAGAGGTGATCGATTCGACTCCGTAATCGATTTGATTGGCCCGTAGAAGTTGAGAACACACTATTTCCTTAGTCGAATTTCAATCTTTTCCTTCGATATAACGCTGCTATGCAAAGTGCTAAGATTCCTCTTTGTGCAGCCATTAGCTTCCGTTGCGGATCGACCTAACAAGACAGTTAGATATCTGTCATTGACTAACAGCTACACTCAATGAGCTATTGCTCAAAAAAGAGTACGTCAGGCGAAGGGCGGTTCGGACTATCTGCAGATATATCGAATGCGTCTACAATCAACTCTAATGAATTTGGTACGGCTATGGTACTATTCGTCACTAAAGGCATTGTGACTACTTCTTCAAAGACGCTACAGCGAGTCGCTCTTGACCCTATGGCATCAACTCAATATTCTGTGCCGCTTTTTCCCCTCTGAGCTGAGGGGTAATGAACTGTTTTGGTCATAGTTTCCTCCACCTCATTGTGGCTTTGGCGACAGATATTATTTGAAAATATCAGGCTAAAAGAATTTGAGCTTAACATTGTCTCGACGAAGGTCTTCTCACGCTTCACTGCGTGATGTGTATCACGACGGCGGTAGGTAACTTTGGATTTTTCTGGAGTGGTTTTTGACAACCTATAAGGTATTGTGCGAGTCACAATATTCGTCGCCTGAGGATAGTTTACGATCCAATTTAGGAGAGTTTTATCGGGCACACGTAGCGAATTTGGCATATTCTGTTTCAACGTAGCTATTTTTCGAAAGACATCTATGTGTGAGCGGAGAAATTTTTGACCTCATCGGACACTTCTACAGGGGCTCTTAACGATCCAGTCTCAAGGCGCGCTGATTTGGTTTCCAAGGCTGCCAATTCGTGGATAAATGAACTTATCGATATCGGCGGAAGAAATAATCTCCTCTTTTACAGAGACCTTAAAGTTGCCACATTGGCCCTTGAGCCAAAGACACCTGGGGAAGAGGGCTACTTGACGCAGCTTCTTGGAGGCAATAAGGTTCTCCTCTCCCGTATCTTCGAAGGTGAATCATTCTCTTCGGCGGTGCGTCGCGTACGAAGCGTTAGCTCGAAGGCCGTCGAAAACTTTCAAGAGAAGGGACTCCAAACCCTCTACCTGGCCTTTGGGATGGCAACCTGGAATAGTCAATCTTCCGCCTCGACACCTGCTGCCCCAGTGCTTTTGCGTCGAGTCGAATTCGCCGCAAGAGGCGGTGTCAGTGATGACTTTGAACTTCAGTTGATCGACGAATGGGAGGTCAATCCATCCCTCTTGCATTTGCTAAGGGTTGATTACAAAATCGATCTCGCCGGAGAAGCTTTGTTGGATATGTTGGAAGAATCAAATGTAACTATCGAACCAAATCCCCTCTTCGATGCTGTCAAAAACGAGTGTTCTGGGATCGAGGGTTTTTCGATTTCGACCCGCATTGTGATAGGAAATTTTTCCTATGCCAAGCTTCCAATGGTTCTTGACCTCGAGAACTCCTTGGAAGTGCTGAGTGAATCTGAACTTATATGTGCGCTTGCTGGAGACTCGAAGTCACTGGAGTCACTTAGGGCGAAGTTTCCTGAGCTCTCTCTTTCTTACCCCGACGAGATGCACCCCCAGGATGAATTTCTGATACTGGATGCTGATGCCAGCCAGTCATATGCAATCAATGCCGTAGTCGCAGGTGCGAATTTGGTCATTGAAGGCCCTCCAGGAACCGGAAAGTCTCAAACCATTGCCAACCTCATCGCCACGTTGGCGGCCCGTGGTAAAAGAGTCTTGTTTGTTGCCGAAAAGCGAGCTGCAATCGACGCGGTATTTGATCGTCTCAAGGCAGTCGGGTTGGAAGATTTAGTGCTTGACCTCCATGAAGGTGCAGGGTCTAGACGATTGATTGCCGAAAGTTTAGGAAGAGCCATGGTATCTGCGTCGACTACACCCCTTGCCGAGCTGGGAGAGGCACAAGAAAACCTACTCAGGCGACGTCGGAGTTTGGTTGATGCCTCTAATGCTCTGCACTCTATTCGCGAGCCGTGGCATCTGAGCGTATACGAACTTCAGGCGAGATTGTTGCGCATACCAAAGACTATCTCATCATCTGTAAGGCTTCGCGGTGACATAATTAAGGTTATCACCCCCTCGAAGTACAGAGAACTGAGTGAAGATTTAATGTCGTTCATTGGTTTAGGTGGACTTTCAATGTCATCGAAGGTAAGTCCGTGGGGTAGCGGCTTTACATCTAGAACGATTACCACCCCTGAAGTCGCCGATGACGCTCTAAATATAGTTACGTCAATAAACAACGGGGCACTAAGATCAGCGAGTGACACTCTTTCAAAGGCTGTAGAGCTCTGCGGTCTGCCCATGGCTGAGACATTTGAGGCGTGGGAGAAGATACTTACCCTCTTTCGTGAGGCACGTAATGTCCTTGAACTTTTTCAAGTGGAGGTTTTTGATCTTCCACTCGATCAAATGGTGAATGATCTTGCTCCTGCTGAAGCGAGAGGAATTTCTGCTTCAATATCGAAGATAACTGATAGCTCCTATCGCACGGCGCGCAAGAGGGTTATGGAGTCGTGGGAGGGATCTAAACCAACTCCCCATCAACTTCTTGACGCGGTTCGGAGTGCTAAAAGACTCTTGGACTCTTGGCGACTTCTTGCGATTGATAAAGGGCTGCCGAGGGTACCAGCGAACCTTTTCGAAGTGGAAGATACCTACCGAGAGCTTATGACACATGTGAGTCATTTGGGCCAAGTATTGGCCCTCGACGACCTCACTAAATTGTCGATCTCAGAGTTCGGTGGCTTCATTGGCTCTTTGGTGGGCGATATTTCAAATTTAATCAAGATCCCAGAGTTATCTCGTCTCCTCAAAGATCTTGACGATGCATCGTTAGCCCCCTTGTTATCTGAGATCAAAGATAAAGACCTATCTTTAGATGGCGCATTGATGATGTTCGAGTACGTTTGGCTCATCTCAATCTTGGACTCTGTGGCGTTATCTGATCCACTTATAGGTACCTGGGATGGGGAGATTCATAGCCGAACGGTCCTAGAGTTCCAGAGATTTGATCGCCAGCATCTTCGGGACACGGCAAAGCGCATTCGCCGAGTTATCAGTGAACGGGTAACCCTAGCTCGCGATAATTTTCCCAATGAATCAGAGCTTATTTCCAGACAAGCGCGACTCAGAAGAAAGCATCTGCCTATGCGGACCTTATTTGAATCGGCACCAAATCTTTTAGGTGCACTTAAGCCTTGTGTGGCGATGAGCCCGCTAGTCGTAGCGCAACTTTTACCAGCCAAACGAATCTTTGACGTCGTAATCTTTGATGAAGCATCCCAGGTGAGCCCGGCCGACGCCATCGGTGCTATCATGCGAGCAAGTCAAGCAGTAGTGGCAGGAGATCCCCACCAGCTTCCTCCGACCAGCTTCTTTGCCTCTTCATCAGGGGAAGGCGGGGAGGAAGACGAAGTAGAGGATATTTTCGAGACTGACGTTACCAAAGACATGGAGTCGATCCTTGACGCCATGAGCGCACTACTTCCGCCTCCCCAAGGTACTCGAACCCTTGGTTGGCACTACCGTTCGAGGGACGAAAGACTGATCGCATTCTCAAATGCGCAGAGTTATCTATATGACTTTTCGATGACGACGTTCCCTGGCGTTAGTATCGAGGAGTGCGTTCGACACGAGCTAGTTGAGGATGAACGAAAGAGCTACGATCCAAGTGACTCCGCTGGTGGCGAAGTCACAAGAGTCGTCGCCTTGGTTTCGGAGCACGCTAAGGTCCGCCCAAACGAATCGCTAGGTGTGATAACTATGGGCATATCTCACGCGAATCGCATTGAGGAGGCTTTGAGGCGTGCTAGTCGTCAGGACCCGGTCCTTGATAGTTTCATCAACCGAGATGGCGGCGATGGAACGCGAAATGAAGTGTTCTTTGTAAAAAACTTGGAGCGGGTTCAAGGTGATGAACGTGACGCCATCATACTTTCCGTGGGGTACGGAAAGAACTCTGACGGTCGGATGCAATATCGTTTTGGACCATTGAACAACCAAGGAGGTCATCGCCGCCTAAATGTCGCTATCACACGTGCCCGAAGGAGGATAACCCTAGTAACAAGTTTTTCGTCGGCTGATATGGACCCGAAGAGATTGAACTCCGTCGGTTCGAAGATGTTGCACCACTATGTTGCATATGCTGAGTCGGGTGGCTCGGACTTGGGTACTTCAGCAAAGGAGAAGCCGGAGCTAAATCCATTCGAACGGAGCGTGTTGAAAGAGCTTACGAGTGCGGGGATTCCCCTCATCCCCCAGTATGGCTCCTCAGGATATTGGATTGACTTCGCAGCACAGCACCCAAGTAAACCCGGTTTGCTGGTTATGGCCATCGAATGCGACGGAGCCTCCTACCATTCATCAGCTACAGCTAGGAATCGAGATCGTCTGCGTCAAGAACACCTTGAACGTCTCGGATGGAAGTTTCATAGAATCTGGAGTCAAGATTGGTTCCGCAATCATGAGGTTGAGATTCAAAAGGCTGTCTCGGCATATACCGATGAGGTTGCCAGATTTGATCGAGATAAAGGAGCTTCGAGTGAGGCGCCGACGGCGAGGGCAATAGGTGGCTTGATTGATTTGAATGTTGGCCCCTTGCCAACAAGCGATGCTAGTTACGATCTCCCTTTGCGAGTGGGTGAATGTCCCATAGTCGTTGGTCGAGCAAGTATTGATAACTACTCACAGGGTGAGCTTGTAACCCTGATTAGGTGGATCGAATCAGATACCCTGTTACGCACCGAAGCTGAATTGCAAAGCGAGGCGATAAGAATACTTGGGTTTGCAAGGAGGGGCGTAAAAATTACGAATGCCTTAAATTCAGCTATTGAATTAGCTAGGCATCCTTCAAAGGATCGAACCAAGTACCACTTTTGAGAGGGTCAGTTGAACTCACGCAGTAAGCGAGGGTAGAACCTCTCCTCTGCTGTTGCAAATCTTCAACCAAACCTTTATTAGGAGAAAACTCGTACGAAGATTAGCGAATTTGAAAGGGTTTTCCATCGATAGGTCTGCCTGCTCCTGTGGTTTAAAAAAATTACCCTCTGAGGTGAGTAGATCGCCTATCGGAGTGAAGTATTGAACTATACAACAAAGCTGGTCAAGAAGGGGGTGTCCTATATCTTGTCTTAGAAGGCACCATCGTTAGCTTAAGCCATAGCAAGGCTGATAGAGCGAAAGTTTGCCCCAGACGTGTTGGGATTCCTTGTGTTCCGATGAACATACATTGTAAATCCATTACGAGACTTTTACCTGTGGACAAGTATTATCTACAAGGTGAATCAGGGGGCAAGCGAGCGAAGAAGAGGCGTTGAGTACACGGACAGGATCTCGGTAGACGCTCGTATCATGTGGCTTGGCCTCTTCGTCCTTGGTATTGGCTTTGGTGTAGTGGTCGTGGAGCGTGGTCTTCCATGGTGGTTCGCACTTCTTACCTCCACCTTCATTCTCGCCGGTTCCCTGGAGTTTCTCCTAGCTGGCTTAGTTACACTACATTCATCGTTGATCTCGATCGCAGTCATTACCTTCCTCGTAAACTCTCGCCACATTTTTTACAGCCTTTCATTCCCGATGGAGTCCCATGAAGGTCCGCTAGCTAAGGTCTATTCAGCATTTGCAATGGTAGACGAGGCGTATGCACTGGTAGCATTGGGCCAAGGAGAGCGATTGCGGGGACGAAAGCTGCTAAAGGTGCAGCTAGGGCTTCATGGTTCCTGGGCCTTCGGGGCGACTGTTGGAGCGCTCGTCGGCAACCTCATACCAAAGTCGATCTCTGGATTTGGCTTCGTCCTAACTGCACTCTTTGTAGTCCTATCTATCGACTCTGCTATCGAGTCGAAGGAGGTATCTACCGGGTTAATCGCAGTGTTAGTGGCCATCGTATCGTTTGCGATTACGCCATCATCGATGTTGATAGTCGCTATTTTCACCTTCTTTGTACTCCTTCTGGCCAAAGATGCCCTTCGAGCCAGGGCAAGAACGAGGGTAGTGGGGGAAGACAATGACACATAACTCTGACACCTACTACCTTGAAGCGATCGCAGTGGCTTCGGTCGTAACCTTTCTACTTCGGGCAACGCCCTTTTTGGTAAAGAACTTTGTCCTTCGGCGAAAGTTGATACTTGGTGTTCGTGCATCTATGCCTTATGGCATCGTCACAATCCTTGCTATCTACGCCATAGCCTCAACTAAGGTGTCGAGTGTTCAAATCGCTATCGGAGAAATTCTGGCGGTCGTCATAACTATTGTGCTTCACTTTTGGAGACGTAACGTTCTCTTGAGCATCTTTGGTGGCACCATCCTCTACGTCTTTCTTGTCAATCTACCCCATGGCTTCTACCGCCTATAGGAGATCTATGGACCCCAGAGCTCCTGTGAGTTCCTGCGACACCAAAGGTCATCTTAAAAAATTCATGATGTTTTATAAAAATCCTTGAAATTAAGGTGGATGATCTGTAATATATCAGTGGTATGTTTTTGACATACCAAACTCCCTGTTGGATCAAGGTGGGCTCTCCACCCTCCTTCCTTGGTCTTCGGGGTTATGTTTTAGCCATCTTTGCGGAAGTGATTTGAATGATTGACGTTGAAGGAAAATCAGTCTTCACTGAGGTAGAAGAGATGGTGAACCCCGCTCACTGTGCTCTAATCCTCGTGGATATGCAAAAGGACTTTGCTGAGGAGGGATTCGCCTATGACAAGTTGGGCGTTGACCTTTCGATGTATGGCGACTTGAGGAAGAATCTATCCCAACTCCTCGATGCCGCTAGAAGTTCTGGAACTACGGTTGTCCACATACAGATGACGAACTATGCCAATCGCCTGAGCGATTCACCGGCACAGATTCGTTTCAATATGCGAATGCACGGAACCTTTAGAGGTGACGGCCCGCCCTTGCGTTACACAATCGATGGTACGGCGGGGCACCAATTCTTAGAGGGCTTTGAACCCCTTGACGGTGAGTTTGTCGTTAAAAAGCACCGATCGTCTGCTTTTTTTGGGACAGATCTCGACATGATTTTGCGAAGTAATCAGATCTCGACGTTGGTTGTTACAGGCCTAACTACCGAAGGCTGTGTTGAATCCACTGCACGGGATGGCCTCTTCAACGACTACTACGTAGTCATTCCAGAGGACTGTGTTGCAAGTGATGACCGGGCTCAACACGATGCATCAATGCTCTTAATGCGAAACCGCTTTGACATCTCTTCATTGGACGAGATATCAAGTTGTTGGCAGAGGGCATCGATAAAGCCTCTCAGCGCATAGTCAAAGAGTCGATCATCTTTGGTCTCGAACTCGCGTAGATAACTACCTTTGCTTGGCTGCCGAAACTGAACTGACTTGGCTAAAAAAGGTTGCGCCTCGGGTTCAAGAGTGCAGTTTCAAATCTAAGTACGGGTCTCCGATCGTAATCAAGCGCGTTTCGAAGGGGCGGCCGAGGTGGCGCAAAGGAGTCTTCGCAACCTTTTAGCCGATTCCGTGCAAACCCGAAGGGCCATTTGAGAGTTTTTATGGTCCCTTGTCAATCAGAAAAGACGATGAAACTACCTAAAAGAGGCACTCTAAGAGCGTCTTTCCAACACGCCGGAAATTGTATCGACCTCCCGGTTTTGTAGGTTATCAGGGTTTTAGTTGATCTTCTCTCTTGGGCGCTAGCTCTTCGTAGGCGGCGAGTTATTCAACCCTGTGTGAAGGAGCACTTCGTAGACGTTTCGTTCGCTTTAAAGACAATGGACCAAATGATTTCGAGACGAATTTGATTTCAGGCGACGATAGCTTTTGAAAGTCGAGAGACTAAAGGTGTGCGCTTGCATGATTTATCTTTCTCGGTGAGATTTATTGGGAGGAAGAAGGATGGGAAAGTTAGAGGGGAAGGTCGCAGTCGTAACTGGCGCGGCCTCAGGAATTGGAGCTGGAATATCTGTAGCCTTCGCGAAAGAGGGCGCGACAGTAGTTCTACTGGACTTGGTTGAAGAGTCGGGGTTTAGCTCAACGGTCTCACAGATAGTCGCACTTGGTTCAGATCACTACTTCACCTACCGATGTGACGTCGCCGACGAGCAACAGGTAAATGAGATGGCAATTTGGGTTAGTGCGAACGTCGGCGATGTTGACATCGTCGTTAACAACGCTGGTATCTTCATAGAGTCGTCAGTAGTCGATATGACTACCGACATTTGGGACAAAGTACTTGGGGTAAATCTTCGCGGGACGTTTTTGGTGACGCGTGCCTTTCTTCGTTCCATGATCGAGCGTAAAAGTGGAAAGATCGTTAACATTGCGTCTCAGCTAGCTCAAATTGGAGGCACTGAAGCCTCTGCTTATGCCGCAAGTAAGGGTGGAGTGATCGCCTTCACCAAGTCTCTGGCTAGAGAGGTAGCCACCCTAGGGATTAGTGTAAATGCGATCGCACCAGGTCCAATTAAAACACCGCTTCTCGATGGCGAGACACCTGAGTGGAGAGAGCGTAAGCTCGCAGAGCTACCGATCGGTCGTTTTGGTGAGGTCTCTGAGGTTGTACCAACGGCAATCCTGCTAGCTAGTGAAGACGGTAGCTACTACGTTGGCGCAGTCCTTGGTCCAAATGGTGGGGATGTAATGAATTAGTTTCACCCTCTGATGATTTACCGGTTTTGAAATCTCAGTCGGATAGTGCACTTTTGAATTTGGGGTAAGTTGTGAATATTGTAGAACTTCTAGATTTGGCGCGACGGGAAGACATTGCGCTGATTCGATTTGAATACTGTGACTTCAGTGGAGTGGCTCGAACTAAGGCCGTGAATGTTTCACAGCTGAGGAGCAAGCTATCAGAGGGCGTTGCTCTGACTCGTGCCCAGATGTCTATCAACCTCTTAGAGCAGGTTATCGATGTAGAAGGAATGGCACCAATTGGTGAGATACGGATTGTGCCAGATCTCGACACCTTTTCGGTGCTTCCATGGTCGCCTAGGAGTGCCTCGATCTTGTGCGACCAACTAGATCACGATAGAAGAGATTGGGGAGCCTGTCCACGAAGTTTTCTAAAAGGGGCCATCGACAAGGCGGCCTCTATGGGGTTGAGAGTTGAAGCTGCCTTTGAAAACGAGTACTACCTGGCCCTAGAGAAAGATGGTAAGTTCGAGGCGCTAGATGTGCCAAATCACGCGCCGGTTTACAGCGCGATTGGCCACGACTTCCACGACTATTTGGCTATCGAGACCATAGAGGCCCTAGAGGCACAGGGCATCATCGTTGAGCAGTCGATCAACGAATATGGTGCTGGCCAGAGAGAGATCGCAATTCGATATAGCGACGCACTCAGGGCCGCTGACAATCAAATGAAGTTTCGTGATACGGTCCGCGGAGTTGCCCTGAAGCACGGTATCTACGCCTCGTTTGCGCCAAAGCCATTCCCCGAACAAATTGGAAGTGGAGCGCACGTACACTTCTCACTCTGGGATGAGAAGAAGGAGCGGAACCTCTTCTACTCATCGGCCGACCCAAAGAGCTTCTCTGATCTAGGTAGAAGCTTTGTAGCTGGAGTGGCACTACATCTTCCCGCCCTTGTCGCGCTGACGGCACCAAGTTATAACTCCTATCGCCGGCTAACTCCAAGCGCCTGGGCATCGGCTACGAATGCATGGGGCTACGACAATAAAGAGGCAGCTCTCCGGGTTACATCGCCATTTTATGGTCGTGAAGAGCACTCTATGAACGTTGAATACAAGCCATCGGATCCAAGTGCCAACCCGTATCTCTCCTTAGGAGGCCTTATCTATGCTGGCCTCGATGGGATCGAAAGGGGATTGAAGCCTAATCCACCGTGCGAAAAAGATCCAGCTCGTTATAGGAGTGAAGAACTCCAAGCTCTTGGTGTCGTCGCGTTACCAAGCTCCATGGCAGAGGCGCTTGACAACCTTGAAGCCGACGAGTATCTGATGAACTGCTTAGGTGAAATGCGCGCCAATGCTTACCTCAAAGTTAGGCGAAGTGAAGCTGATGAATTTTCCGCTCGAGATCTCGACTTCGAGATCGCTAACCACTTTTATAAGTTCTAGTGGCGGGAACGGAGGTGATCGTGAGCGCATCATTCTTAGAAGAGCTTGAGTCCATACCACTTTTAGATAACCACTGCCATCCCTTTGAAGTTCTTCCATCGCCGAGGGATTCAACTAGCTATCTCAACAACTTCACCGAAGCCCATGGAGGAAGTACTCACACCAAAGCCGCAAAGTCGGTATTCGTACTACGGCTAATGAGGCGAATGGCTGAGGTTATCTCTCTCATTACTGGCAAAGAGACCCTGACCACACAGGATGGTCGAATTGACGCTGATCTGCTAGTACGTGCTCGGGAAGAGATTGGCGATCTTTATCTTGCTAAGCGCCTCTTTGAAGTTGCAAATATTCGCTCTCTGGTAATAGATACTGGCTTTCCGCCCCCTGATAGAGCGATAGACCTAGAGGTAATGGCTGATGCAACGGCTACCAACTACCGTAAGTTGCTTCGAATCGAGACTCATATCGAAGGCCTTGTGGCCAAAGCCAATAGCTACGACGAACTCCTAGATCTTCTAGAGGATGATCTCGTAGATATAAGAGATAAAGGTTATTGGGGTTTAAAGTCAATTGCAGGTTATCGAGGTGGCCTAGAGATATCTCCGCTTCACTCTAGAGATGAGATAGTCACTGGATTCAATCAGCTGAAAAAAGCTGAGAGAAGTGGTGAAAGAGTTAGGCTCGCCAATAGACCCCTTCTAGAGTCACTCGTATATCGCGCATTTTTGCATGCATCAAGGCAGAATCTGCCAATTCAATTTCATGTCGGATATGGAGATCACGACGTCAATCTAGACAGTGCTAATCCGACCAAACTCAGAAATCTACTAGAGGATCCTGAACTCTCCGGTGCCAACTTCGTCCTCCTACACAACTGTTGGCCCTTCTTCAGGGAGGGGGCATTTCTGGCAGCTATCTATCCAAATGCATACATCGACCTCTCCTTCGGGATTCCGTTCCTATCGATCGATGAGATGGAGACTGTGGCAAAGGCGATAGTTGGAACGACACCCTCAAATCACATCGTCTATAGCTCAGATGGAGTTCGCCTTCCAGAGATCTTCTACCTATCGGCAATCGATGGTCGATCAATCATGGGGGAGTTACTTTCGAAGATGATATCGCGCGGAGAAGTCGGAGAGGGAGATGCTCTTACGATTGCTAATGAGATCTTTTTCGAAAACGCTTGGAAGTTATATGGCTTCGATGAGTAGCAACGAAGAACAGATGAGGGCCAACCCGAAGAATGATATGTCGCAATCGGCGGCAGATAACGTCGCTGCCTCAGAGCTAATGGGTGATCGCCTCCCGGGAGCTGTGGCCAAAGTAGCTAGTGAAGTTGAAGCTACCCATCGCGCTATGCAAGGTGGCGTGGGGGAAGAGGGCGCGATTTGGAACCTTCAGAGTGCAAAGTCAAAGAGTGGATCTTCGATCGAAATTGGCCCAGAAGACGATGAAGAAGAGCGAATTGTCGTATTTGCGCCACTAGCCAAGTTGTTGTACGGAGAAGGAAAGTGAAGATGGATCAGGCAAGATCTGTGATCGTCACTGGTGGTGGAGGAGCAATTGGAAGGGCATGCGTTCGAGCCCTCTGTGATGACGGCGCTAGGGTTGCGATCGTCGATATCGATTTCGATGCTGCCAAAAGAGTGGCAGATGAGATGGGTGAATTGGGTTTCGACGTAGCTCCGTTTGAATGTAATGTCGCCTCCTTCGAGGAGACGCAAAGATTGACAGAGGACGTCTACGATCGTTTTGGATACATAGATGGTCTAGTGAACAACGCAGGAATCATGCCGCACCAGGACGTCTCGTTTTCGACGGCGACGATGGATGATTGGCGCGAGATTCTAGATATCAACTTAGGAGGCACCCTAAACCTCTCAAGGTGTACTTTGCCGTTCCTAAAGGAGAGTGTGCGACGTCGATCAATGCCATCATCTATCGTCAATATGTCTTCATTTTTGGTACTCATTGGTGCACGGATACCTCAAGATGGCTATACCGCTTCAAAGGGTGCCATTGCTTCTCTTAGCCGTTCGATGGCAGTCGAGCTAGGAGAAGATCAGATAAGGGTAAATGCCGTAGCACCAGGGCCGATTGAGACTCCTCACGTAGCAAAGTTCTTCTCTACGCAAGAGGCGAGGGCTAAGAGAATCGAACGATTTCCCTTGGGTCGCTTTGGTCGACCCGAAGACGTCGCAGGGGCAATTTCCTTTTTAATTTCGGATAAGTCTTCTTGGATTACCGGAGTTCTTCTCCCCATCGATGGTGGGGCTTCATGTAATTACGTTTAATGGAAACAGATTGGTTATTGAAAGGTTTGTAAGTAGTTGTATGTGTAGATTACTTGGAATTGTATCAAAGGTGGCAACC
Organism: Actinomycetes bacterium; assembly: GCA_021841935.1. GTDB lineage: Bacteria > Actinomycetota > Acidimicrobiia > Acidimicrobiales > Acidimicrobiaceae > Acidithrix. Next base: position 47,518 of record JAKCDL010000011.1, read on the forward strand.
ACTATTGCTGATGGAGTTGGTGAGGATTTCTCACAATTTACCAATCTATCGTGCTATGAACATGGCGATGGATGGGGCGTCACATTGAGAAATGGTGGAGAAGTCGTCTCTCAAAAGTGTGAAAAAGTGGCATATGGCGATGAAAACTTTGACAAATTGACTCAGGTTTCTCTCTGCGATGCCGCAATTGTTCACCTGCGCTGGGCTACTCTGACTCTAGCAGTTAACTATGCAAACACCCATCCATTCAATGCATATGGTGCCTCATTTGCTCATAATGGCTCCATTTCAGGTACTCAAGGATTTCTTTCGCACCTCGACGACGAAGATCTCCTTGATGGTGATACAGATTCAGAGCGCTACTTTCACTTAGTCGCTAGCCTTGGTCGTCGTAGTGATGGAACAATATCCTTCGTTGATGGCTTTCAAAAGGCGATCACACTCATTGAAAGTGGGTACGAGTACTCCTCGCTTAATGCAATGTGTCTTACGCCCGAGACTCTCTTTGTGCTTTCGTATCACGACAAATCTAAGATCGATCAGAGATTTGGTCCCGACTACTACGACCTCTCCTTCAGGAGAAGCGATTCAAATATAGTTGTAGCATCGAGTGGCTGGCCTCAGAGTGGTTGGGAAGTAATTCCAAACCATACCTTGGTCTCGATCGACCGTCACAGCCTAGAGATGAACTTCACTCCCCTTGGCGTCAGTGACTCATTAGCCGTAGGCAGATAGTCGAGATGGCTGGTTTGCGAGCAAGTGAGGTTGCATATCATAAGATCCGGGAGATGATCTTAAAGCTTGACTTTGAGCCAGGTACCGTGATCAATGAGATCTCGCTATCGAAAGAGTTGGAACTTGGTAGGATGCCCGTTCGAGAGGGACTCGCCAAGCTAGCAGCGGATCGATTGGTGATAATTGCTCCGCGGCGTGGTGCGATTGTAGCCCCGATATCTCTCGAGCACGTCGCTGATCTATTCGATGCCAGAGAGGCGGTTGAATCTGGAATAGCAAATGTTGCAGCTAGAAAACTTCAAAGCGAATCTTTGGCGTCACTTTCGGAGTTAGTGGCACGAACAGAGGAGTCGAGGGGCCACTTCGACTACGAGCAGTTTCTCCTCGATGACTTTGAGATTCATCTAATGTTGGCCCGCTTGGTGAATAACTCAATGCTCGAAGATGTGGCAGAAAGGCTTCTGTCGCATAACCTAAGATTTTGGCGCTCCTTCTATCGGGTCCGACCTAGCCATGAAAGTTCGATGATATCTCATCGGGATCTACTTGACTGCCTAGTAGCAAAGGATGCAAAGGGTGCCGAAGAGGCGATGCGAAGTCACATTCAAGCCTCGCGAACCCTGATGCAGAGCCTCTTTTAGGAGAGAAGGCGGCAACTTATTAGGCCGATCAAAATTTGTGCAACTTGGTATTTCGATGTTGTCTCAATCATTTCGATTCAATATAAATCTTTGAGATCTGGCTGTGATTACCTTTGATCGTCACATGCATATCCACACAAGTGATTGAGCCATTAACGGGTTAACCTGGTCATTTTATTTATATCGATACTTGATATCTAAGTACCATCCAAAGGTCTATTCAAAAGGAGCTACCCCCAATGAACAGCCGTAATGGCGATATACAGGAGGATTTTGGCGTTAAGATTATCGGAATTTCCGCAACGATTGGTCTTGCTGGATTCTTCTGTGACGATCAAGCAGCTATAGCCAAAGATGCTACGAAGGATGGCTTTATCTATCGGACCCCTCCGACTACAAAAGGTTTTACTTCGACTCGGATGGCAGGACGTGGCCTTTCAATCTTGTTATTTGGCGGGGACGGATCGATAGGTGTCGGCGATCTTCTTACGGTCCAATATGGGGGAGTGGCAAACCGTGAGGAACCCTATAGCTATCAGGACTTAGTTAAGGTGAAGGCATTTGTGGAAGGGCCATTGAGCGAGTACCTCGTCGGCCTATCTATCTCGAGCTTCGTTGATCTCTCCCGTACTATAGGAAAACTACATACAACTAAGGACCTCAGGGCAAGAGAGCTGCCTATTCTAGTTGACCCCGTTTCTAACGACCTTGATGAAAGATCGACCGATAGCCCGTCACACTTAGCAGAGGCGAATGGATTTCGACTTCCCATCGCCCTTAGATTTGCCCTAACCTCTGCGGTCCTTGATTTGCTCGCAAATTCGCGCCGTGAGTTGATGGCGGATATAGTAGCTCAGCAATATCAGATCAAGGCTGACTTTGCTCCCGTTGCCATCTTTGCGCAAAGCGGCGATGATAGGTACACAAATGTCGACAAGATGATCCTAAAGGCGGCAGATGCCCTGCCACATGGATTGATCAACAACGTTCCTTCGCTAGTTGGCGCAGATGGGTCCATCTTTGCGACTTACCTATCCTTCGTAGTGTCACGGATAGAGAAGCTCCGTCCTCATAGCGACTATCGCCCAACGCTGCACTTTGATGTATATGGTACCTTTGGGGAGGCATTCAATGGCGATCTCGAACGAGTCTCCGATTACATGGCATCTCTGAAGGATATCGCAAAGGGGTACAGGCTTAGATTTGAACACCCCATCGATGGAGGAAGCTTCAAGGGACAGATAGAGGATATGGCCCATCTGAAGGAGCTCTTAGTCAAAAAGGGGGCTGAAGTTGAGATTGTGGCCGATGAATGGTGTAATGATATCTCCGATATTCGAGCCTTCGCAGATGCCAAAGCGGCCGATATGATCCACATAAAGTCTCCGGATTTAGGGGGCTTAGATGAGATTGCTGAGGCAACCTTGGCTGTAAAGGAGAGCGGCCTCGCAGCTTACTTAGGTGGAACTTGTAATGAGAGTGAAATATCAGCCCGGGCGACGACCCACTTAGCGGTAGCGCTAGGTGCGGACCAGGTTCTTGCAAAGCCGGGCATGGGTGTCGATGAAGGATTGATGTTGGTTAGAAATGAGATGGAGAGAGTACTCGCGATCTCTACATTCCGGAAAGGACGCCGATGAGCTGCTCATTGATCACCGATGATACCCTCGATCGGAGTGGGCCAAAGCCATTGACTCTGAGATATGGCTGATGGAAGCGCTTTTGCGGGAGGTCATTCGGACTTCTTTTAAGAGCTTTCACCTAGTTTTTCCACGTATAGGTGAACGCGAGCCATGCGGGCAATGAGATCTGCTCCTCTCGCGCAACGATCTTCCATCAAAGAAGAATTGACGTTCATCAGAGAATTAATTAGTTGAGCAAGTTGTTCTAGTTTAAGATGCGAATGGGGGAGTGAAGTGGCGTACTTTAGTTGTCGAGTTTGTGGTGAGCGATATCTGATTGGCTCCAACAGATACATCTGTCAATGTGGCGGTCACTTTCAACTAGACGTTAGTCAGATTGTGTCACATGAGGGTTCGTCAAGATCGATTTGGGGACTAGCCCCAATTCTTTCGACCCTCATCTCAGTCGCGGATAGTCAAATATCTGATGGTAGCGCCAACTACGGGGGCGATAGTTCAATGGACATCCTTAGCTCCGTCGACCATCTTTCGAAGGAAGCTATCAGTACCTTCCTAGAGCGCAACGTCATTTCGCTAGGCGAAGGTTGGACTCCTCAAATTCGTGACCTACTCCTTTCCCAAGGTGACGATCGAGTCGATCTAAAGTTAGACTTTTTGAACCCAACACTTTCATACAAGGATAGAGGTTCGGCGCTCCTCGTCTCAGCGGCGAAGGCCTCTGGAATTCAAAGTGCAGCCGTCGACTCATCGGGCAATGCTGCAGTCTCGCTCGCAGCCTACTGTTCAAGAGCAGGTATCGAACTTTCGGTCTATCTACCCGAAGGGACCTCAAAGTCCAAGATTGCTCAGATAAAGAGATTCGGAGGAGTAGTAAATGAAGTTCCTGGTGATCGAAGTGCAACCTCTGTAGCGATCCTTGAGGAACTTGAAAAGGGTGATACCTACTACATGAGCCACATCTATAACCCGCTCTTTCACCATGGAACCAAGAGTCTCTTGTACGAATTAATCGAGGGAAATGGCGGCCAAGTTCCTGACGAAGTTGTCATTCCCGCTGGCAATGGAACTTTGCTCCTTGGTATAGGTATAGCCATCTCCGAGCTCAAAAGGCTAGATAATGATTTCAAGGTGCCACGAGTGGTCGTGGTACAAGCAGCAAATGTAGCACCCATCTATTCTCTACTCGCTAATGGTGATAGAGCTTTGCGAGACGATCAGCAGCAATTTGAAGAAGCTTATAGGGTCGTCGCTCCTGGAATTATCTTGAAGTCGTTGGTGGGTAATGCAAGAGCAACCGATAGCCCATCCCCAAGCGCCACTATGAGCACTGCGACCTCAAAGTTATATGGTGAAAGAAAGATGGCGACGACCCTCGCCGAAGGTATAGCTATAGCGACGCCACCACGTCTAAGTGAGATGGTTGAGTTGATCTCGAACTATGGGTGGCCTGTAGTAGCTGTTGAAGAGGACGAGATCGTCTCTGCCAAGACAATGCTCAGCGTACAAGGGGTGGATGTGGAAGATACAGCAGCTGCAACTTATGCTGGCGCTAAGAAGTGGCTGGAGTTCCGGAGGGCAAAGTCCCTCGATCCAATTGATGGGTCAGGGTGCAATGAGAACCCAGACAAAAGTCCTCTTTGCGTGGTTGAATTGACGGGAGCCGGGCTAAAGAGTCCTTATCGGACGTAGTGCTCTGGATGTGTTGACCAGCAAGGCTTTCCCGATAACTTCGCGGCATAGTTTCTGTAATAATCAATTCTGTAACATTCAATCGGTAAGGCCATTTGCCGTGCTCTCTTCCCAAAGGCTCATCCTTTGGACTGCATATTCGCCAAGTTCCCTTAGAACACCTGTAGTCAACATCTCAACTAGCGCGATACCTGCTACGGCCGTATCGAAGGGGGCGGGCACCTCTACGTTTATCGGTAGGACGATGTCTGCAAAACTAGCTGCTGGTGATAGTAGGACATCTGTTATGAGAATCACCTTTGCGTGGCGTTCTCGAAACGCTTTGACTACTTGTACAGTATCTAATTCGTAGCGCCTTACGTCAAATGCAACCAGAGTTGACTTTTTAGATGCGTCGATGACGGCAGCAGATCGACTATTCAGGTCATTTGACAGAAGCGTTACATCCGGGCGTAGCCGCAGAAGATAGTTTTCTAAGAGCATTGCCCAACTCCTAGAACTTCTACCTCCTATCAGACAGATCTTCTTGGTTAGATCGCTGAGAGCTTCGACGGCTCCCGCAAATTCCGACTCAGGTATTGTATCTGTAATCGATGTGATCGTCTCAGCCATCCCCTTAGCGACGGGTGAGATAGCGAGCTCGAAACTTGAGTGGCTAGGGCTGCGTTCGAGTCGATCTTTGGGGCCTGCACGTCTGACAGTTAACTCTTCTAGGAGTGCACTTTGAAATTCGAGAAATCCACCAAAGCCTAACTTTTGGACTAGACGTATCACGCTTGCTGGACTTGAGGAGGAGTGCTGCGCTAGGTCAGCTACACTTCCTAAGCCGATAGCGGGATAAGACGAAAGTAGCGTCCTTGCAATCTTGCGCTCAGATGGCGTCAGGAGTTCCATATTTCGGCGCAAGTGATCCGCGATCGATATAGGCCGTGTCACCTTGTTGACCCCAAGAAGGTCGCTGGACTCTTCAACTGACAAAGTTCACCCCTAATTCTCACCGAGCGACTGCCAGATCGCTCAATGTTCCCCCTCGGCCAGATATCGGCCTATCCTAATAAAACCCTCTAAGGTGGGTAAGTTATCACATAACCACCTTGTCTCCACTTAGACGGCGATCAATTTGTACTTAGAAGGTCAAAAAGCCTCGCTGACGAAACTTTGCCCTGCCGCCACTCAACGCTACGCGCGTCTTGCCCGAGGGCCATGTGTCGTCACGGTAACTTTCAAGTACGTTGAGCCACCTTCTCGCCCCAAATTCACCTCTGAATTATTTCATTTTTGTGAACTAATCCCTAATTTCACTTTAATGCTCGTATTTCTCTATTTTGAGTGATACAGTGTCAAAATCGAAAAAAATTGAGTTTTTGGAATATTTGTTTCAGAGACTCGATGGGGGAAGATTAACTAAGGCTATTGGGACGATGTCTCTCCATGGGGATATGGGAGCATCGGCCCGCTTATCTAATTTCAGTACGTCGGTCGATCCACAAAAGCTGCGGGGCGAGTAAGGACAGGCCAATACTGAGTGTGAAGCTTCTCCAGCGATGGGTTAGTAGAAACCAAAGGTCAGCGTGGACCTCTAGTTGACAACGATTACAAGGGTGGAAACTTGCAATCTGAATTCATTAGCAATTTACAAAGGGGACGTAAATGAGTTCTTCAACTGTTGAAGCAACGCAATCCTCGAAGCCGAAGAGAAACCTAACGCTCTGGGGAGCTGCTGGACTATCTCTCGGTATCGTAGGACCAAGCCTTGCAATGTCTGGAAACGGCCAAGGAACTGCCGCGGTCGTCGGTAAAGCAGTTCCGTTGATCTTCGTACTTGGTGCTATCGGTATTTCACTGATCTCACATGGCTTTATTCGACTCACTCAAAAGTTCAACCAAGCAGGAAGCACTTACGCACTGGTTGGAATGACCGTGGGGCCAAGGGCTGGCTTCTTCTCCGGAGTTGGCATCATGGCAACTTATGCCCTCTTTGCCCTCGGTAATATTGGAGCTATTGGCAGCTTCGTCAATGCATTCATCGCTAACGCCCAAGGTTCTCCTGCTCATCCATTCAAGGTGCCGTGGCTCCTAAGCGGCGTAATTGGAATCGTCTTTGCAATCATTCTTTCAACTCGTGAGTTCAAGAATGTCGTAAAGATTCTTCTGATAATCGAGGGCGTTGGCGTTGTCTCAATGATCATCCTCTCCGCCGTCATCCTCGGTAAGGGTGGCGTAGCTCACGCTGGTGGACTAGATTTTTCTTCCTTTGGAACAAACCATGAGAGCTTTACCACCATCATGGGTGCCGTCGTTGGAGCATTCCTCTCCTGGGCCGGCTTTGAAGGTGCCGCAGCCCTAGGAGAAGAGACCTCAAATCCAAGTCGCAACATCCCGCGTTCGCTCCTTGGTGTGGTAGCTGGAACTTCGGTTCTATTTATCGTCGTCATGTTCGCCCAGACCGTCGGTTTTGGTACTAACGCCGCTGGTATTAAGGCCTTCTCGACCTCTGGCAACTCCCTTGCTCAGCTCGGCCATAACTACATTGGTGTTTGGTTCTCGCTAGTTCTCTCTTTCACTGCGATCATGTCAGCCTTCGGATGCATGTTGGCATCGATCGGCACCGCAGGGCGTCTGCTCTTTGCCTTCTCTCGTGACGGCCTTGGACCAAAGTCTTGGGGAAAGCTCGATCGCAAGGGCGAGCCCGCTAATGCACTTCGTACCGTCATCGCAGTCATAACTGTCATTGCTGCGATCTCATTCGTCTCAGGACACCCAGTTCTCGGAACTGGCGATCCAGCCCTTGACATGTACTTCTACTTCTCTACTATCGGCGCCCTCTGCCTAATGGTTAGCTACCTGATGGTTGAAGTTGGGACAGTACTTCACCTAACCAAGGAGCGCAAGGAGAAGATCGCCGAAGTCATAATTCCCGTAATAGGCGGATTGATCATCCTCGCAGTCTTCTACTTCAATGTCAAGGGCCAGACCTCTATCACTGCTGCTCCCTTCGTGGCAGGGGCTTTGATGGCTATCGCACTTATAATCACCTTTGCCTATCCAGGACTTGCCACCAAGGTCTTCAACGGTCTGAGGCGATCTCTTTCAGAGCCAGAGGGTAAAGAACTTCCAGCCTCGTCCGGGATCAATAAGGGTCCATTCCCAACCCCGGAGGTATAGGTGGCTACTGATATTGCAGGACTAGATCGCCTATCGAAGGAGGCTGCTGACCTCTTTCGCCGCGACAGCCAAGTTCTTGCCGGTATCGAAAAGCTTCGTTTCTTCCCCGTCGTCGTAGAGGGCGGGGAGGGGGCAACCCTCTACGAAGCCGGTGGTCGAAAGCTGATCGACTTCACCGCTACTTGGACGGCGGCTGGACTTGGCTATGGCCATCCGAGGGTTACCGAAGCGATTACGAGGGCTGCTAAGAATCCAGGTGGAATGGGGCTATCGATCGCTAACTCGAGTGCCATCGCCTTTGCTGAGGAGCTTTTAGAGATAACTCCAGGCGGCCCCGATCGAAAGGTTTACATAGGCCATGCTGGAAGTGATGCATGTGATGTAGCTCTACGAGGCGTTCGTTTCAACTCTTCAAGAAAGAAGATCGTCGCCTTCGAGCATTCATACCACGGGGGTATAGGCCTTTCAATGAGCGTTTCGGGGGTCCACGTTGATACCGGCGCCACTAAGCCGGATTCTGAGACGATCTTTGTTCCCTATCCAAACCCATATCGCCCACCGGTCGAAGATCCTACTGCAGAGGGCTCAATGAGGCAGAGTCTCGCCAGGATTGAGGAGGCCTTTGCCGGTGGAGACGTGGCCTGCATCATCGTGGAACCTATCCTCGATGATGGTGGGCTTGTGGTTCCGCCGAAGGGGTTTCTAGGCGAGATTGAAAAGCTGTGCCAAAGCTATGGCGTCATCATGATTTGCGACGAGGTAAAGGTGGGACTCGGGAGACCTGGGTTGCTCCACGCCTTTCAGCACGACGGTGTGACACCAGATATCGTCTGCTTTGGTAAGGCGATTGGAAATGGCTTTCCTCTCTCGGCGGCAGTCGGTCCAACTGAGCTTCTCAACGGTCCAACGGCTGCGGCCCTCCTTACGACGGCTGGAAATCCAGTCTCGGCAGAGGTCGGACGAGCAGTTATTAGAACGCTCATCGAAGATGAGATTCCTGCTAGGACTAGGGCGGCGGGTGAACTTATGCAGCGCCTCTTTAGAGAGTTGGATAGCCCCTACATCGGTGACATCCGTGGCTATGGTCTTGTGACTGGAGTCGAGCTAGTTACTGATCGCGAATCTAAGGGGATAGCAAAGTCATTGACTGCGGCAACAATATATCGAGCCTTTGAACTTGGCCTTTGCGTCTTTAGCGTTGGTCCAAATGTGCTCGAGATCACGCCTCCGATGATCATTTCAGATGAGATGATCGAGCAAGGGGTTGGCATAATTGGTCAAGCTATCGAAGACGCCGCGAATGGTAAGGTGGACCCTGAAGCCGTCGCCCAATTCTCGGGCTGGTAGACAATTCTCCATCACGTGGTGACCCTTTGTTAGAGCCAAAGAAGCTTGCTCGTTATCTTTGAAGTTTCACTTGTCAAATAGGAGAATCATACGAGAATGCATTGGATAGGTTAGTTTTTAGTTGAAACCGACGCATTTGAAAATGGTCTTTTTAAATTTAGAAACTAGCTCAATCGAGAGCCATTATCACTGTGAATCTCGTACTTGGCTTTGCCTTCGTTGATCGCTGCAATTTTTACACCACAACTAACGGATATAGCAACCTAGAAACTAAGTGAAGAGCAAATGAGCGAAGGTCTTTCCTGAAATGTTTTCTTTGCCCTATTTGATGTGCACCTTTGAAGAGTCATCGATCTTTCGAAGGGTCCATTGGTGGATAATGAATTGGTCGGAGTACCTCTGGCATCTTCCCGCGCAACCTTGTTAGTTGTACTCTGGCCAATGCCAAAATTTGTAAAAATTGACAGAATTGATATAAATTATTCATTTGATCTTGGGCTCAAATAGTGAGTTCGAATCAACTAACTTATGAAGAGATTTCGCGAGGGGGAAATATGGATCTCAAACTTGATGGTAACCGTGCTTTAGTTACAGGTGGAACTAAAGGAATCGGCAGGGCGATAGTTGAAGCGTTTTTGAATGAGGGATCACACGTATGCTTTTGTGCTCGTAACGCCGAGGAGGTGCGTCAAACTCAAGAGGCGTTATCGTCAATAGGGCCAAAGGTAGTCGGTAGTGTCGTCGACGTCGGGGATAAGGCAGCGATCGACGCATGGGTAGCTAGCGCAGCTGAGGCGATGGGTGGAATTGATACCGTCGTTAATAACGTTAGCGCACTCGCAATTCCCGATACCGATGAAAATTGGGAGATGTCGCTACGTGTTGATCTTATGGGAACTGTAAATGTTACGAAGGCGGCATTTAGCCACCTTGAAAAGAGTGCCAACGCTTCAGTCATCAACATATCGAGTGTTTCGGGGCGCGAGGCTGACTTTGCAGGCGGACCCTATGGAACTGTAAAGTCCGCCATTATCGCATATAGCGCCCACCTTGCCTTTACCTATGCCGCGCAAGGGATACGTGCTAACACGGTATCTCCAGGCAACACCTACTTTGAAGGTGGCGTCTGGAATCAGATTGAAGAGGGGAATCCTGACCTCTTCAACATGGCACTTGGCCTCAATCCAACTGGCAAGATGGGTAAAGCAGAGGATTCAGCAAATGCGGTGGTCTTCTTGGCTTCACCGTTGGCAAGCCGAATTAGCGGTACCAACCTCGTCGTCGATGGTGCACTGACACGAGGAATTCAGTTCTAAAGGCGACCGTATCTAGTGGCAGATTTGCCACTATTTCAAGAGGCGTTGTTAGCTTCCGCCTATTCAAATTAAATTGAGTAGGCGGGGCTGGCATCATCGAAACAAATTGGTTTATTCTCAAAGCTATCCTGATCGCGCCATCGTGACTATCTCACAGTTCAACGTCGGCTAAAGAATCTTTGCTTTTGCTTCGAGCGCACAGCAGTAAATTCACGTGCGGTCGTGGTCGTTGATAGCTATTCTTTGGAGCGCAGGTGTAAAGGTGGTGACCTAGGTGACTCATGAGGCTAAAGAGACGCGTTTCGACCGTCTTTCACGACCTTCGATAGCGGAAATTCTTCCGATGGTAGATATCAAGCTGCCAAATCTCTTTACTCCAAAACTGCCCAAAAGCGTTGCCACGATAAACGACATGCGTGCTAGAGCATCTCGGATGGTTCCAAAGAGTGTCTTTGACTACGTCGATGGTTCCGCAGGGGATGAGCGAACTTATCAAAATTCCCTTGACCTCTTCCAAAGGGTTAGATTTACTCCTAAGCAACTTCGGGGTGTAGATGGGGTCGATCTGAGCACAAACTTCGTGGGGGTCCAATCACCGGTTCCATTCGCCCTAGCCCCTACTGGCTTTACTCGGCTTATGCACCATATGGGCGAGCTTGCAGTGGCTAGAGCAGCCTCTAGCGAGGATATTATCTACACCCTTTCGACTATGGGTACGATTAGTCCCGATGAGTTGGCTAGCTATCTTCCAGGTGCGAAGCTATTCTTCCAACTCTATGTATGGAGGGATAGGTCCTTCACCCTCGATCTCTTAGAACGAGTTAAACGAGCCGGTTACCGCGCGATAATGCTCACTATCGATACTGCTACAGCTGGACTTAGGTATCGCGACGAACGAAACGGCTTTTCAATTCCACCGAAGATAACTCCAAAGACGATCGCTGATATGGCTCTACACCCACGATGGTGGATTAATCTACTAGTGCGACCACCGTTGGAGTTTGCAACCCTGACCTCAACGGATGGAACGGTATCAGACCTTGTTCGGTCGGTCTTTGATCCCCGTCTCAACTTCGATGACTTGGCCTTTCTCCGTGAAAGTTGGGAGGGTCCGATAGTTGTAAAGGGTGTTCAGTCGGCCAAAGACGCAGAGACTATCTCCAAGATGGGCGTCGAAGCACTTCTTCTCTCAAACCACGGAGGCAGACAGTTAGATCGATCTTTGGAGCCCCTGCGACTTGTAGAGCCAACTCGACAGCTAGTTGGGGACGACGCACAGATCTTTATTGACGGTGGAATTCGCTCAGGTAGCGATATTCTTGCGGCCTTGGCATTCGGTGCCGATGGGGTATTTATCGGTAGACCTTATCTTTACGGTTTGATGGCCAATGGTCAAGAGGGCGTAAAGAGGGTTATTGAGATTTTGAAGAAGGAGATCACAGTTCAGATGCAACTTCTTGGCGTCTCTTCGCTTTCGGGGCTCGACAAGGAGATGGTGAAGGTAATTTGATCGTTGAATCGCAACGTTGCTCTAAAAGTAACTACGCGAGATCTATTTTGTCCCTAAATCAACATCCATTTGGTTGATAGCTTGGATTTAGTGCAACTGAGCTAATGGGCAAATATAGCGAGATGAGTCAAATTGAAGTTTTGAGATTGAGTTAGAACTTGAAGATCTAGATCTAGGTGGATCGGTGAGCCGAATTGAAAAGGGCATCTGCCGAGATCGAATTTATGAAAAAACAAAAGAAAAGGAGATCAACAAAGTGGAGATCATAGAGTTCAGACCGACGAGGGATCAGTTTGTATATACTTTCGGAGGTAACAAGCCGGCCATGGTAATCAAGCCGGGAACTGTACTAAAACTCTGGAGCGAGGATGCCTTCAACAACACAATCAAGTCTGTAACTGACCTATCGAGCGAAAAGGTTGATATGAACTTCATCAACCCGCAGACCGGTCCGTTCTATGTCCAAGGCGCCGAACCCGGGGACACCCTAGTATTGCATATCGTTGACTTGACACCAGCTCGCGACTATGGTGTATCCTCTGCGATACCATTCTTCGGGGGATTGACCGCTACTGACCGTACCGCTCTGTTGCATGATCCTCTACCCGATACGACCTGGATCTATGAACTCGATAGAAGTCGAGGAACTGTAGGGTTCCAAGCGCGCTTTAGCGACTTTGAAGTTGCACTTCCAATCTCGCCGATGCTTGGAACTGTTGGAGTAGCACCAGCAGCCAATGAAGTTAGGACTTCGCTGACTCCAGAGCGATTTGGTGGCAATATGGATACCCCAGATATGAAGGTTGGAACAACTGTCTATCTAGGAGTCAACGTCGAGGGTGCTCTCTTTTCTATAGGTGATGGTCACTACCGCCAGGGAGAGGGTGAATCGTGCGGCACAGCGGTCGAGGGTGCCATGGACTCGACTATCATCGTCGAGCTCATCAAAGGAAGTGCACCTCTCTGGCCTCGACTTGAGACCGACGATGAAATCATAACGGTAGGTTCATCGCGCCCCCTAGAGGACTCTTGGAGGATTGCGAACGTTGAGATGGTTCGTTGGCTAGAAGAGCTTTTTGGTCTCCACACAATGGATGCATACCAACTCCTTTCTCAGACCTCGAAGGTGCCAGTAGCCAATGTCGTAGACATTAACTACTCAATGACAGCCAAAGTACCAAAGGGATTGATACCTAAGATCGCTCCATACGACGGTATGCGTGAGCACCTTCTTGAGGTTGCTCGGTCGATCTAGTATGGGCGATCTGGACCCCTCCAAAGAACTAGAAATTGAGATGATATCTTTAACTAAATGGGTAGTTGAAGGGAAATGTTATCTATAGTTATCGGGGTGTATTTGGCTACTACTCCGTCGCGAAGGTGATTAAAGTCGCTTGGCAATGATCCTAAGCCACCAAAGACACGATTGATTACCCTGCGAATTTGCCCAAAAGTACTTTGATCACTTTAGGTGGGAGCGTGGAGATCTAGCAACGGTGGCCCTAGTGCCATTGGGCCTTGGAGGGCAATTCGCTGCAATGATAGCGATGGTCGCTTTGGAGGTTATGTATATCAGGTTATTGAGTGGGGATGGGTGCTTGGCGGCGCCCATTGCACCTGTCCCCACTCTTTCCAGTTGCGATAGATCAACTAGAGCTTAAGCGGCAGCAAGCAGCTGGTGATTTGCCTAGCTGATGCTCCTTCGGCTTTGGTCTTAGTAGATAATCAACGAGAAGCATCGATGAATCGTTGCCATCTCCCCAAGGGCCCTAATAGCTGAGGCGTATCACTACATGTTCATTTCAACCTTTATTCGCGACCCATTGCACTTATGACGATCTTTGTATGAATTTGATCGCAGTTGTCATTTGAGGTTAAGTGCGCCAAATGATTGATTCAGATAGATCTTTCAGGTCTCATCCATTTCGGCAGTGCCAAAAGGAGTGACCTTCAAAGGTACTTCGAAGCTGCAACGGTCAAGTTGGGATTTCAAATAGTGAATCGCGGCTCTCTTTATTGATCGTTTGCTGCAAATAAATTAGGGGGACTTATTTAACTATGAGTAAAAATGTGCGAGTTGCTCTCGTAACGGGTGCAGGATCGGAGAGTGGCATCGGCTTTGCGATCGCTAAAGAGCTCACAGTCGATCATGATGTCGTTGTTGTCACCTCTACTACGGAGAGGATCTACGATCGTGCTAAAGAATTAACTTCACCGAGCTGCCAAGGCGTCGGTTTCATCTGTGACCACACGGACGAGGTTGCAGTTTTAGAGCTATTCCAGAAGATATCCGAACTTGGCACTGTCAAAACTCTCGTTAACAACGCTGGGATGGTACAAGTTGGACAGAGCGAAGAGTTCCCCCAAAGTCACGAGATCGAACTTGATACTTGGAATAAGTCGATTGCACGCAACCTAACCACAGCACTTCTAGCAACAAGATCTGCCTTGGCGATAATGCGTCCTCAAAGATTCGGCCGAATTATAAATATTGGTTCCACCACTGGTTTTATTCAAACCAACGTCGGCGAAGTCGCCTATGCCTCAGCTAAAGCCGCAATGGTGGGAATGACAAAGACGGTTGCCCTAGAGAATGCAACACTCGGTATTACCTGTAACGCAATTGCCCCGGGTTGGATTGCGACTCCTTCATCCACCGAAGAGGAGATACGGCACGGTTCCGCAACACCGATAGGTCGAAGTGGACGCCCCGACGAGATAGCATCTCTCGCTCGTTATCTAGCCTCGGAGGGGTCATCGTACCTAACGGGCCAGATAATCGTCGTTGATGGTGGCAATAGCTTGATCGAGGGACTTTCACGTTAGTAGCGAGTAAGAACCTCGACTTAGTTAACTTGGGTTTGTTAGCTCCACGGAGCGACGAGCGACCTTTGGAGCCTAATCGAGCTGATTTGAGCTGCGACTCCAAGTATTAGAGACGGCAAAGGAATTATGCCGACGATCAAGAGGTGTTCGAACTTCTCTACGGTGAGGCCGTAGGTCCGTTACCTCAACGCCACTTAGCGGCAGTTAGCTTCTCTAGATCTGAGAGGCTCATCGTATTGACTACTCCAATGAGCTGATTGAGTGCGGGAATGGCCCTTTGAATGGCCTCTTCCGCCTCATCGGGGAGATTTGCCATCGCAGCCTCTAGTAGAGAGGTTCGGTGATCGCTGAGAGTAGAAAGTATTGCTCTTCCGCGTTCGGTAAGTGATAGCTCTCCGACGCGTCTATCAGAGATTGTTGCACTCCTTTGAACCACTCCAAGACCCAAAAGGCGCTTTACGATGGTTGAGGCTGTATTTGGCGCTATCGAGAGTGCATCTGCTGCATGACCGACCCTTACCCCTTCGTGGTCGGCGACGTACCTTAGAAATTCATACTCTGAGGTTGTAAAGACGCGATCAGAGAAGAGATCGTGCTGAGTTCGGCGCATTACTCGCCTTAGATTTGCGATCGTCTTCGTCAATTCAATTGCGGTTGTTTGACGGTTGGGGTTGGCCATCTCTGTCATATCTGATAGTTTATTCTGTGACAGATATATTTCTATAGTAAGAGTTATACCAACTCCAATGGCAGTTGGCCATCGGAGTTGCACTGCGTATTCGGACCGTAGATAGTCTTCGATTGCCGCTTTTTATAAGAGAAGGGCAAGAGGTAGAGCGTTCCGCCTCTTTCTATGGAAGAACGATTTTTCAGAAGATAATTTGTAGGTACTTGATGATTAGTGAAAAGAAGATAGCGAATAAAGGCTCTGACTCTTATAAGTGGATCGCACTCTCCAATACAACGCTCGGTGTGCTTATGGCGACGATCGACTCCTCTATCACCCTCATTGCGCTACCGAATATCTTTAGAGGCATCGGCCTTGATCCCCTTGCCCCTGGCAATAGCTTTTACTTGCTCTGGATGATCCTCGGATTCCTAATCATCACGAGTGTCTTGGTAGTTAGTCTCGGTCGCCTTGGTGACATCTTCGGTAGGGTAAAGATGTACAACCTTGGCTTTGTCATATATACCGTTGCCTCGTTGATATTGACGGTCGATCCATATCACGGACGAAGTGGAGCGCTATATCTAATAATCTTCAGGCTTCTCCAAGGGGTTGGATCTGCCTTCTTAGTCGCAAACGCATCTGCAATCCTAGCCGATGCATTTCCTGCTAACCAGCGCGGAATGGCCCTTGGTATAAATCAAGTAGCAGGCATTAGTGGATCATTTATCGGTCTCGTTTTAGGTGGCCTACTAGCTCCAATCGATTGGAGATTGATCTTTTTGATCTCGGTTCCAATTGGGATCTTTGGGACCATTTGGGCCTATCTCAAGCTCGAGGAGCGAGGGGTTCGCAAACCTGCCAAGATCGACTGGGTCGGTAACGTCACCTTTGCACTCGGCTTTGTCTTAGTTATGGTTGGAATCACCTATGGGATCCAACCACACGGCAAGAGTTCAACGGGTTGGACATCACCACTCGTCTTAGGAGAACTGCTATCTGGTATCGCCCTATTTGCAATCTTCGTAGCTGTAGAGACAAAGAGTGACCACCCGATGTTTCGAATAAGCCTCTTCAAGATACGAGCTTTCTCCTTTGGTACTATCTCAACTTTCTTGGTCTCTGTCTCTAGGGGCGGATTGATGTTCATGCTGATCATTTGGCTTCAAGGTATCTGGCTACCCCTACATGGCTATAGCTTTGAGGCAACGCCGCTTTGGGCGGGGATCTATATGTTGCCTCTAACGATAGGCTTCCTGATTGCTGGACCCCTGTCAGGGTACTTCTCGGACAAGATCGGTCCGAGGATCTTTGCTACAGTTGGTCCGATCGGAACCGCTCTCGCCTTTGTGGCATTTCTATTTCTACCGGTCAACTTCCCCTACGCCGCCTTCGCAATTATCTTGCTAATTTCCGGACTCTCTCAGGGCCTCTTCGCCTCTCCAAACCGCGCAGCGGTGATGAATTCACTCCCACCCGCTGACAGAGGAGTCGGCGGAGCTATGAACTCTACCTTCCAGAACTCCGCTCAAGTCTTTTCGATCGGAATCTTCTTTTCGCTGATGATCGCTGGTCTATCGGCGACTCTTCCCTCGGCCCTAACTAAGGGGTTGACCTCTCACGGGGTCAAGTTAGCAGCGGCAAGTGCCCTCTCTCATGTCCCACCTGTATCGGTTCTCTTCTCTGCCCTACTCGGTTATAACCCAATAGCTAAGTTGCTGGGGCCAGCAGCGCTAGCGCAGATACCAAAAAGTGACGTTACGGCTCTTACAGGTAGAGGGTTCTTCCCTCAATTGATATCACTTCCCTTTGCCTCTGGAATCCGAGAGGCCTTTATCTTCGCTGTAGTAGCCTGTAGCGTTGCCGCGATCATATCTTGGGCCAGAGGAAGCTCCAGGGCTGCTGCTCCTGGCGATCAAAGTCAAGCCATTGAAGATGCTTCGGCGGTGCAGGATATCTCAATCGATTAACCTTTGGTACCTATAAACCATGCGTCACCGACTTCAACAGCCTGCGTTTCGTAGTCATACCTCAAGAAAGGGTTAACTCTCATGTTTAGGGTTTATCGATTTGAAACCTTTGAATAGGTAGTTATAAAGTTCAAAGATCTCAGAGTTCACTGCCATTCGATATATTTTTGGCAGAACTGACGGAATTAATATTTAGATAACAAGCTGTCGATACCTTCACTGCCATGTTAGATAAAAACCTTCAAAGAAATAAGACCGGGCTCAAGCTAGGTGTCATCACATCTGGATTGGCCGTCGTCCTTGCCAGTTGCGGTAGCAGTGGTAGTGCACTTAGCAGTGCAGGATCCTCGAGCGCGTCCTCTCAAGGGTCGCAGTTGCCATCGGCAACGACTACTTCTGGGTCGTCAACGAGTAGTGCTGTTACTGCAGGGTCATCGACGCCTCAGTCGTCCTCTTCAACTGCGACAACAGCATTGAACCCACAACCCGTCTCAGGCTCTTTCCCGTTAGGTGATGGTAAAGTTCTGTATGGTTCAGCCGCCGTCGGCTACGTTGACAGTTGTGGACTAAACAACACTAACACCCGTAAGGTTCATGGCGGACCTTGGATCAACACAGCAAACAATACGTGGACTCCATCGGCCAAGGTAGTTGTCCAGGGTAATAACTACTATCCATCGGCATACTTTCATATGAGCGTTGCAAATGGAATTAGGACTGTAGCAACAGATTCAGTGCCAGTTGGTATGCCAGTAGGAACGTACCCTATTTCACCGAATGATCCAGCGTATCAGTATGGCAAGAACCCCAATCACATTATACCTAACGCTCTATCGATCACCCTTCCAGCCTCTCCCGTAGTTGCAAGTTCGCCTTCGTGTCTTCCACAAGGTCCAATCGGCGTCCTAACTAACGGTGTCTTGCTCTTCAATGCCCTTGACGCAGGTGCTCTCGATGCCGCAGCTCACGAAGTCCAAGACGTATGTGGTGGACACCCAGATGCATTTGGAACTTACCACTACCATAACATTTCGCCCTGTATCCTGAATAATACCAAGGGCTCATCTACTCTGGTCGGCTATGCGCTAGATGGATTTGGAATCTACGTTGAGAGAAACAGTGACGGCTCATTGGTGACTAATTCACAACTCGATCAATGCCACGGTCGCATTTCGCCAGTTGAGTGGGATGGGAAAGTCGTCGACATGTACCACTACGACGCTACAAACGAGTACCCCTATACCCTTGGGTGCTTTGCCGGTACAGTAACTAGCGCCGCCGCCTCATCGATCGGGGATGCACCCAACACCCTCGTTCAGAAGCAAGGGTAGGGATTAGCCATCCACTAAGCTCGCTAGAGGTTGATCTTTTGGCTTCGATCTAGATGTCTTGAATCTGGCAAGCAGATTATGGGGTAAGAGATACCAACTTTGCTAGGTGGAGCAATCGATGGCAGTGGCGGTGAAGATCTGCTGGGACCTCCAGATAAGTTTCGTACCTTTTTTGGAGGTTTGCCAAGTGCTTGATCGCAGTGTCGCTCTTTTTGCCCCAGCCTTTAGGCGTAGATCTTTTTCACCATTGCTCGACACGTAGAGCCATGACGCTTGACCTTGGAGATACAAGGTTGATCGGCTGCCTTCGAAATTCTCGGGTGTCTCCTTTACCGATTGAAGTTATTTTTCAATTACCCTTGATGGAGCGAAACCTTCGAGAATTGAGCAGTTGATGGAAGAAGTAGAGATTTTACGACCCGCGAGTGGTGGGGGAGTTGCCCGCTTAGAAGACGGTAAGACTATCTTTGTCAGAAACTCAATTGATGGAGAGAGGGTTCGCGTAAGAATTGATCGCGAGCGATCAAAGGTTGCATTTGGAAGCGCCATCGAGGTAATCGAAACCTCGAAAGACCGAGTGACACCAAAGTGTCTTCACTATGGGGTCGATGAGTGTGGAGGCTGCGACCTTCAGCATATGAACTACGCGCATCAACTTCAATGGAAAGAGGCTATCGTCGCCTCAGCATTAAGAAAGTTTTCTGATGTGATTGCTCCTATCGTCTCCGTCGAAGAAGATCAACTCAGGTTTCGTACTCGAATTCGCCTACGCAGTGATGAAGATGGACGCGCCTCTTTTGATCGCCGTCACAGCAACGACCCAATCGCTATTGATGACTGTGTTATCGCAGATGAGAGATTCAGTGACGCCTTTAGGGCTACCTGGCCTGAAAATAGCTCGATAGAGCTACGGGGCCTCGATGAATTTCCATTCGCCGTTGTAAAAGAAGACGCTGAGAGCGAAGAGTACATGCTCTTTGATCTAAATGGCGATGAGATCGAGGATGAGATTGTTTCGCAGGTGACAGTGAATGGGCAAGAGTACCAAGTCTCTGCAATGTCATTTTGGCAGTCGCACCGACTAGCTCCCCAGATCATCTCTGACCAGGTCCTTACCGCTACTCGTGGCGAGCACTTCGACGAGATCTTCGAACTTTATTGCGGAGTAGGGCTACTTAGCAAGCAGTTGATATACGTCGGGGGAATTCTAGGTGCATATACCCTCGTGGAATCTTCTTACGATGCATTAGGTGACGCGGATGAGAACCTCTCGGGTTACGACGATGTTGAACTCGTTCAAGGTCGCGTCGATCGCTTTAAATTTCCAAAAGGAAAGGGGAGTCGACTATTGGTGATGGATCCACCTCGAAGTGGCCTCGACTCCAAGATTACCGCAGAGATCCTTCGCCACCAATTCGCGAAGATAATTTATGTCAGCTGCGACGGCTCAACACTAAATCGCGACCTTGAAACTCTTAGTGAAAGGTACGACGTCACCTCGATCACGCCTCTCGACCTATTTCCACAGACCGAACACTTGGAGTACGTCGCTGTTTTGGAGCCAAAGCCGTAATTTCACTCGCTGAAATAGATTCCCCAACGGCGATGCGTTGAACGAGACGCAACTAATCGTTCTACGACAAGTAGCTAACGTCTATATCGTTGACGGTCCCTAGCATTAGGAGTCCAATCCGCAGCGGTAGTGTGGAGTTTCTTTGAGCTCTGGCACAGTATCGACGAACCTATTGCGGCGAATTCAACGGATGAGACTTATTATCCTGCGCTGCTTTGAATCTCAATTGGGGCAGAGGCTATTCGCCTCTGCCCCAATTGCTCATCGACCCATATCGAGTACCACCTTGATTGACGGCCAAGGGTAGCGCCTCTAATAGAAGCGGGTAATTGAAGCGGTGAGAGCGAATCGCAATATTTGCCAGCTAAGTCAACATGAGCTGTTTTTCGACCTCTTTCATGTGCTCTTTCGTGAGCTTCGCCATTTCAGTATGAAGCCATTGTCAAAGCTCTAAGCCTGAGACGCACTGTCACTTATAGACGTTATAAATCTATTTAAACCTATATGCTGGCGAATAAGAAAGACGAAATTTTTAGCGTGTTTTAGTCTCTTTATATATTCATTTTCGTGGAAAAAAGTATCGTATTTTCAAGTTTTGTTCAACTAAGACCTGACAATCGTCGATATCATCTTCTAAAGGTTTATCGAGGATTTGGTTGTGGAAGAAGGTTCTGACCGTGGCATGTAAGGATTGCACACAGTTTTGCCTCGCAGAAGAGCGTGACTTTGACCGAGTTTTGGTATCTGTTCCCTCTAAAGAGATCCTAAATCTTCTAACAACAGCACTTTCGAAGAGCGGTTTTAAGTTTGACGTAGAGGGACGAAGTTTAAAGTACTTCGGAGCTGACTCGGCTATCATGTTGCAATTTCTATCATACGACGCAGATTTGAGTGACTTCCAACAGCGTGAGATACAAATATTAACCCTTAGATCCGACGAAGAGGTAACCTTTGACGCCGTTAGGCATCTCCAAACTCTAGATAAGTACAGAAGGTCCCTTGAGCATCCTGAAGTAAAGTCGTGTCTCGAAAATGGGCGAATTCAGACCTATTTTCAACCTCTCGTCGATGTCAAGACTCGGTCACTTCATGGCTTCGAGGCTCTCTCTCGAGGAATTGGAGATAGCGGAGAGATTATTTCGCCAGGAATTCTCTTCGACTACGCCAAGGCGAACAACGCGACATTCTTTCTCGACCGCTTGACGCGCGAGACGGCCATTCGTAGTGCGGCGAACCTAAATCTACAGGGGCGGATCTTCATTAACTTTCTTCCAAATGCGATCTACGATCCACGTCAATGCCTAAGGACCACACTTCGAATAGCAAATGAAACTAACTTTGATCCAAGTCGCATCGTCTTTGAAGTTACTGAGACCGAAAGAATAGAGGATATGGACCACCTCGGTCGTATCTTTGACTACTACAGACATAACGGCTTCAAAGTTGCGCTTGACGATGTTGGAAGTGGCTACGCGGGGCTAAATGTCCTTATAGATCTAATGCCGGACATAATCAAAGTCGACCGTGAAATTATCGTCGACATAGATAAAAACCCCCTAAAGCAGTCGATCTTTAGAGGGCTTTCAACTGCGGCGCGAGAACAAGGAATTGAAGTAGTAGCAGAGGGAATTGAGACTCACGAAGAGCTTGACTTCGTCTCCAATAATGGCGCTGACTACCTGCAAGGCTTCCTCTTCGCTAAGCCGCAACCTAATCCTGACTTCACCGTGAAGTGGCCATCACATGAAAGCATTAAGTCTTAACCTTTGCTTTCTTGCAAGTCGCAATGAAAGTATCTCGCGGTGAAAATGTTCGCTGCCTATTACCAAGATTTTCACGGCACACATGAGCAATTTGTTGCCAAGTAGTATCAAGTCCCGCACGCTAAAGCAAGGTGGGTGATTGCGAGATAGACAAAAAAGCAAGGCTTCCATTAACAGTTGTGGCTATCGCAATTTGACTGGAGCGAGGTTTAAATGACTTCACCCCACTTTCATTAGGCTCTTTCAAGCGAAAAAAAATGGGGTGAAAGTATCTCTCAATTCGAAAGAGTGCAGGGAGCTAGGAACTAGCCGTTGCGCCTTCGAGGAGTTCCATATCGCTGTTCGCGTCTTTGGAAGCCGCCTTCGCGATTTCCATTAGGTTCTCCATATCGCTCTTGGTCGTCGTTGCGGTTTCCGCTTGCATCTCGACTACGTCCGTAGGAATTGGATGAACCTTGGTACGATGAGCCTCCTCCTCGGAACTCTCGATCACGATAAGAACCCCCAGAGCCAGATGGCCTGTAGGAACGATATCCACCAAATCCACCACCAGATCTGCGTCCGCCACTATTGGATTGACGAGAATCGGTAAATTCAACTTCTTCACCTTCGAACTTCTCGAGAACTGCGATATTGCCAAGGCTCTTCTCCTCTGGATTGCCCATGAAGATCTGCTGCTTTAGGCCAAGTTCGCGCTGTAGGCCATTTACGACCCTCATCTGTGAACGACGTAACAAGGTTACAACTGCACCTGAGGTACCAGCTCTTGCGGTTCTGCCAGATCTGTGTATGTAGGACTTATGATCATCGGGCAGTTCATAGTGAACTACCAAGTCCAATCCAGCGACGTCGATTCCTCGAGCTGCCACATCTGTAGCTACGAGAATGGAGGTAGCACCCTTTGAGAATTTGTTTAGCACTCGCTCGCGTGCGCTTTGTCGCATGTTTCCATGGAGTGCATCAACTCTAACTCCTTCGCCATTTAGCTCATCGGCTAAGCGATCGGCGTTGTCACGTGTTCGCACAAAGATGATCGCTTTACGCGCCGTAGAGGTTATTCGCCTTACAACTGCAAGTTTGTCATAGTCGTTAGTCATCAGGAAGTAGTGAAGCATGTGATCGAGGGATCGATCGTCGGACTTAATCTCGTGAAGTACTGGTGAATTCATGTAGTTGTTGATGATCTTGCGAACATCGCCATCAAGGGTTGCGCTAAAGAGCATGGTTTGATGTTGTGATGATATCGCGGTCAGAATCTCTTCGACTGGAGGCAAGAACCCCATGTCGGCCATCCTGTCAGCCTCATCGATCACTACGGTTGTGACCGCAGAGAGATCGATTGCTCGACGATCCATCAAGTCGATTAGGCGACCGGGGGTGGCAACGACAACTTCAACACCTCGAGAGAGATCACGCATCTGGCGATCGATCGGTGAGCCACCATAGATCGCGGCGATACGAGGTTGGCCATTTCGAGGTTGGCTTAGCAGTGAGAGAAATACATCTTTGACTTGAAGTGCCAACTCTCTAGTTGGGACCAATATCAATGCTGAAGGGCGATAGGGTGCGCATCGCGTCACACCTTGGAGTACGGGAATCAAAAATGCGAGAGTCTTACCGGATCCGGTTCCCGCCATAGCTAGTACGTCTTTTCCCTCTAGCGCGTCTGGAATTACAATGCTTTGTATCGCCGTCGGCTCTTGGATGTTGTTCTCGGACAGGCGATTTGAGATGTGGTTGCCCACACCAATTTCAATAAAGGTGGTCATTGTTACTTTCATCTAAGGGTACGGGATTTGGGACGACCGCCACACCAACTCGTACACGAAGAAGAACAGACACAGTGGAAGTCTTTACGACTCACTCGAGTCTTACCGAACTTCAATCCAGCCTAGGTGTAAATAACACTTCTCCTGCAGGCACTTTTGAAATATTTAAACTATCTGACAGTCTTAGAGTCGCAAATTACCGTCAATGCCGTCCATTTAATATCCATAACTTAGGGTGAATTTAGATTCTATTTAAGTGTTATGAAGGATTGTAACGGCGATGTTACTGCAAGTAAGAATGTCGTCTTCGATAGAATTACTTGGATACTGAGGCCCTGAGGAGTCTTCGAGAGGTGCTATAACCCAATGGCCTCCGCCTGTTGCTTTGTGGATGGCTATCTGAATCTAGCTGGAAAATCTTTTATGACGACAGATAGATAGTCTTTATGCCCGTTAAATATCAGTGATGAGTTGCAATGGTTTCTAGAAGGGAAGTAATCGAAGATAATGCTCTTTTGGGCGGTCGATTTGAATGTCATATTTACTTCGATCGATTCTCGATTTGAACACGAAAGAATGGCAACTTTCGACTTTTTCAATCTAATTAATCAAGTTCATCAGATCAAATCATTATTCTTACGTTTGCTAGGTTGAGGTTGATTTCTACCCGGCGTGCACCTAGTAGGCTTTCTGCTACTTTGAAAAAAGGTGTACGATATCGACAACAACGAGATAGGTAACAAGAGCCATGACTAGGAGGTAGATCGTAGTCATCTGCCACTTGTAACGATAGCCAATCTTCCAAAACCTTCGAATTCCTCGAGCGTCGAATGCCAAGGCTACTATTCCAACTGGGATTCCAATGGCAGGTCCAACGCCAGCGGTTGCGCCAACTCCAAAAATTGGAAGCAAAAAGGGCAAGATGACGTAACTTAGGATGCAGCGAAAGCCAGAGATAACCATCGAGATGCTAAATAACCTTTGCGCCTGCTCCTGCTTATCGCCCGATCCATCGGTTTGTTCTATCCGTAGAAATTTGTTTACAACACCATCAATTGGCTTTGTATACTGCTGCTGTGATTCCGAATTATCCTTGACACTCTTCATCTAATCAGTATCCCACCAAATCGTCTTTAAAGTACAAACGCTTTCAGCTTATTGTCAGGTTACAAAAAACCTTGCTAAACGCGTCATCATGTACGAAGCCCCAGGTGCATACGGTAATTTGAGGTGGAGATGACCTCTTTGTGGCTAGATCGATCAAGGGTGATCCACCGCCTTTGTGATAATTTTCACCAAAACTTATCTGCCACGCCTCGCGATTCGTCGCTTATCTATGGCGCTATTAGCGATTGGCTTGCTTGAAGTAGGTTGGTCTAACGCCAAATATACCTTTAGCCACTGGCCATGTTAGTCAATTGCCAAGGTTTCAAAGTGGTAGAAGTGCAATGGAACGGTCTACTTGATTTTCGAAAGATGGGCTACGAACTCCTACGAACAGTGGCTCCTGCCAAAACGATCGAAAGCAGGGATACACCAAAGACGATTAGTACGTCTTTTGTCAAAGTCGAGCTAAATCCGCTCGTCGTAGTCAACTTAGCCATCGCATCAACGCAATAGGTCAATGGTGCAATATCAGCGAAGAGTTGAAGGGCGCGTGCCATCTCGATTCGAGGAACAAAGAGGCCACAGGTAAGTAATTGAGGAAAGATTATTGCTGGGAGAAATTGAACTGCTTGGAATTCGCTTGTGGCAAAGGCGCTAACAAAGAGGCCCAATGAAGTCCCGAGAAACCCCGAGAGAGCGGCTACACCAAGTATCATCCAAATATTTGCTGCCACCTTCACCCCTAAGAGGGCAGTCGTTACAAATGTTGCTAGAACCGCCTGCAAGAGCGCTAAGGCGGTGAAGGAGATGGCATAACCAAAGATGATGCTGAACTTAGAGATCGGCATTGTCATCAGACGACTTAGCGTACCGCTCCTTCTTTCTCGTAGGGTGACGATCGAGGTGACCACGAACATCAGTATCAGAGGAAAGATAGCGAGAAGCATCGGAGCCACCTCATTGAATTGCGACTTTGTCGTTCCACCGAAGGTGTATTTGAGGATCACAAGGAGTCCACATGGAACGATTAAAACCAAGAAGACAGTTCGCGGATCATGGCGAAGCTGACGAATCACTCTCTTTGCGGTCGAGATTGTAGCCCTCATCTCTTTGCTCCTTCAACAAGAGCTATAAATGCCTCTTCGGTCGTGTGCGTCGATGTTGCTTCGCGTATCGACACCGGGCTTCCCTGGGCAAGAACGCTACCTTGACGAAGGAGGATTAATTCATCGCATCGTTCTGCTTCATCCATTGAATGGCTTGAGATTAGAAGAGTCTTCCCTGAATCTGCGAGGTACCTAAATAGTTGCCACAGTTCACTTCTTAGAATTGGATCTAATCCGACCGTTGGCTCGTCCATAATCATCAACTCACAGTCGGAGATCAGCGATATAGCTAATGAAGTGCGTTGTCTTTCACCGCCGGAGAGCTTCTTTACCAGTTGCCTGGACAATTCTTCAAGTCGCAGCCTTTTCATAGCGTCACCAATCCGAAGACGACGCACTTTTGGGTCATCAATTGCCATTGCCGAGAAGTATTCGAGATTTTCGCGGACAGTCAAATCGTCATAGATCGAAATCTCTTGGGGCATATACGACACCTTCGAACGAAGTCCGCTCGATCCCGCTCTCTCTAAAAGGACTGTCGCGCTTCCAGAGGTCGGTCTTATTGATCCCACGATGACTTTAATGAGAGTTGACTTTCCAGAGCCCGATGGACCTATCAGGCCAGTAATCTTGCCTTTCGGTAGCGAGAGCGAGACGTTGTCGACGATCGTCTTGTCGTCTAATTTCACTGAAAGATCGGATACCTCGATTGAAATGTCTACGTGTCGTCGCTCGAATCTGCTCATAGGTACCTCGCTAATCAACCTTCAAGTAATCGTCGATCAGTTGCAAACTTATGCTTGCCCTTGATAGATTTGCAAATTTGATAGAACGGACTCTTAGAAGATCATGCGGTGTTAGTAGATGAATTAATTAACGGCCGTTGACAATCCGTGACGTCTCGTTGAAGTGCTTCAATTAGTCGACTGCGCGATGGCTCTCTTTGGCGAGTAGCACAGCTCACCATCGACTCATTATCAACCCTTGATTACTTTAGATTGGTGAAAAGTAATGGCGTAGCCTCGTAAGCGTTACGATTGCAAAGGGAGGGTACAGTGCAATCGCAACAGGGAAAGCGTTATCTGGGGTTGCAAAGCGGCGCTCTCGCAATATCAAAAGTGCGCCCTATGCGCCGGTGCGCGGTTTGCCTTCAAGCGACGAGAGTGTCGAAAAAACGCGCCGATTTTGCAGCCGCAGCAGCAGCTAAGTAATCAAAAAAGCCAAGTCATCAAAAATGAGTCCCGTAGGACGAAGACCCAATTGCCTAAGAGAACCTCTGATTGGATCAGACCGTAGTTGGATTCAAATTACTAGAGCTCATCCACCAAAGATAGGTTGACGATGTGCCGATACTCTACTTTACCCAAGCCTGAGTTTTGATACTTTCTGGACCTTATCCAACCGCATAAGAGCTAGCTCTGTCGAAGTAGGGATGATCGCTGCTACTTCCGATGTCAAAAAAGAGACACCGAGACAATCTCGAGTATCTCCTTTTGCTGTGATCATCCGTTGTAGTTGTCTAGTTATCCTGGGCTAACTTCGGTATCAACTACCTTCGCGACAACTCGATCCTTGCCAGATTCCTTGGCGGCATACAGGCATCGGTCAGCACTGGCCAAAAGATCAGTTGCCTTGAGTTCCTTTGGAAAGTCAAGTGCGGTTGCCGCGCCCATGGAGACCGAAAAGTTCCAATCCGGGGCTTGCCTCACCTGAACCTTTCTAACGGTTTCGAGTATTCTCTCACATCTTTCGAGGGCTGAGTCGCCGTTGGTATTTGGAAGGATTATGGAAAACTCCTCCCCGCCAAAGCGTGCGACCATCTCATCTTGACCATTTACTTGACTCCCAAGGGCACGAGCGATAGCGCATAGGGCGTCGTCTCCTACGAGGTGGCCAAAGGTGTCGTTGAACTTCTTGAAGTTATCGATGTCAATCATTACGAGTGTCAAAGGCGTCGAGTCGCGCTTACTTAGTCTCCACTGTGATCGAATTCCTTGATCAAATGCACGACGATTAGGTACACCCGTGAGGCCGTCACTCATTATCATCTTTAGCATCTGCTCTTCGAGAGCCTTTTCAGCGGTGACGTCGACTATCAACCCAACCGAGCGGAGAGGGCGGTTACGCCTATCGAAGCTGATCACCTTGCCTCTTAGGGATACGTACCTCCTCTGTGGCCCGTCTCCAAAAAATGAGGATATCTCCATGGTGCTTTGGGTAGCTAAATTCTCAAAGGCCTTGGCAATAGCTTCAGCTTCGGATTCGCCAAAGAGGGATAAGAGACTAGCAATGCTCTTAGGTAGCGCACTAACATCGACGCCGATAATTTGAGAGGCAACACTCTCGAGGGTCAGCGCCTTGCTCATGTGGTCAATCTCCCACATAGCTGCGGTCGCATGTGATAGAGCTAAATCAAGTCGAGCCTTTAGATCGGCTGTCTCATTAACTAGTCGATGAAATTCTGTGGTGTCACGTCCTGAAGCCCACCATAGGTTGGAGTTCGGGAGTGGTCTTGCAATCCATTGAAGGTAAACGTAGCGCCCATCGGACTGGCGGAAGCGACTCTCCATTAGAACTTCGCTAGCGCCATCTTCAAGTTCTGCTATTCCGGCAACAATATTGCCGATATCTTCGGGGTGCACGAGCTCAAGAAGAGACTTTCCTGAAATCTCTTCTACTGTAATACCTAGAAGCTGGGCAAAAGAGGGGCTAACTTCACGGAGATTACCATCGTTGCCAGCCAGGGAAAAAAGTTCTATCTCAGCCTCTTTTGAACTAGTTATCTGTTGATCGGTCATGAGTGTCTCGCCCATATCTACCGAATACGGTTCTTTGCATACAGAGAGAGGAGAGTCTGAGCGACTTGGGCATTGGTAACAAGATCGGGATTTACTAGGGGATATTGAGTTGCAGGAGTGAAGCCGTCGAGTTCGTCGGCTAACTCCTCATCGTCCACGTGCTCGAACCCCATCGACCAATCGCCGAACATTGCCTGGGTCACCTCGACATCGGCTAGGAGCCGTAGGTTGGTGTGGCGACTGTCGCTACCGATTCGTTCATAGGCAGAACGAAGTGGCTCTTCTTCACCCTCGAGCATCTGCAGAAAGCTTTGACTAGAGTAGAGGAGCATCCCGCTAAGGCCATCACGCTCATTGTTTCTACGAGATTTTTCTAGTAATTCGACCAACTCTTCGGGTGATAGATCGTAAGTTGCTTGACTGCAGTAGATGATACGCCTCATAGAAAACCTCTTAGTGTGTTGTGCCCTTATCTCGGTGGATTGGTTGTTACTCGGTAGTAGATGTTTATCAATTTACATTTTCGACACAAGAAGATTGTCACTTGACTTTTTCTAATTCAGAAAAAATTCATAGGTCACGGTTTAGCTGCTAGAGCGTTGAAGGAACTTTCTAAGCGCAATTGGGTAGCGATATCAGTTGCAAATAACCTTGTAGCTTCGGTTTGGGCCCTCGAGATTAGTACCTAATCACGTAGGTGACTTCTTGTGTAAATTAATCGAAGGCGAAACATCGTGGTTGGAGAGCCTCTTCGTGACCCATAAGAGCCGGGCGACCTTTACTTCAAATAGTTCTTTCCTTGAACTTGCCGCCCCTTTGGTTCATTGAAGTTGGCCGTGGTCAGTCAAGTTGGGTCAAATCTACAAAAGATAGACCAGATCGAGACGAACTATATCACTTGGCCAAGGAGTACTCGAGCATCGATAATTTCTAGCAATCGAAGACATTTTGGGGCGACAACACTTGGAGGCGAAGGTGAGCTTTTCCCTATGTAGGGGCATAATGAACGAATCTTATGGAGGATAACTCAGCGTAGTTACCACCAACGATCGATAACTCGACGATACTTCCTCTCCTCGACCTAGAAGATAACGGCTAACTACATCGCTCCAAGTATCGCGGCGAGGGCGGATTAAGTGCTCATTACTATTGGCGCGATCGCGGTTAGGCTAGTCGAAGTATGGGCGATGAGATTAGTGTTGGGCAAGTTGCTTTGGTTGGGTCGGGGGAGTACCTCCCATCCATGCTTGAAATCGAGCGATCCCTGATAGCGGGGAAGAACCCTAGATATATCCAGATTCCAACTGCGGCTACGGGCGAATCCGCCTCTCGCATTAGATACTGGGTTGATCTAGGCAAAAGTCAAGCTGATAGATTAGGAGTTGAAGCCGTTCCGCTCGTCATCACCAATAGGGCGGAGGCTAACGACCCTTCAATTGCGGCTCAAATCAAAGATGCTGGATTGATCTACCTATCAGGGGGAGACCCTCACCTACTCGTTTCAACTCTAAAAGGAACCTTAGTTGAACGAGCAATAATAGAGGCGTGGAGTAGCGGGACATCACTTGCAGGTTGTAGTGCCGGTGCGATGGCTATTGGTGGTTGGGTAGTTGGATTTCGCCACATGCCACCGAAAGCCTATGAAGGGTTAGGGCTACTTCCCAACATCTCAATACTTCCGCACTTTGATCGCATGATAGGAAGACTTCCAGACTTCATCTCGACCAGATCGTTTAGGCCTCCTGATGGGGTTCGACTCATCGGAGTCGATGAGGAGACCGCGATCGTAGGTAAAGACGGTAAGTTTATAGTTGCAGGAAGGGCAAGTGCATGGCTCTTTGAAGATACCAAGCTTGAGCAGTTCAGGGCTGGGGAAATAATAACTCTTTAGTCATCGTCAACTTGGTATAAACACTAACAGTATGGGATCGAAAGTTTGATTTGGGATACATTGACTCAAAATTCACTATCGGTTCCAAAGAGGCTATCGTGCTAAGCCAATAAGCCGTAGTTGATGGCCGTGCGTGCTCACCTTGAAGCATTAGGTCTCCGACCTTAGGTGCGATCTGAAAGTCGGATAAATCTACTGCGGCTATCGATAATTCCTTGATTATTCGAGTTAGATACTCACATATTTGATGGCCGCAATGAGGGCGCAATGGCGAATCGCTCTAACGCTATTAGGAGCTGTGTGACATACCACACGGCAAGTTCCCACTGTTCTTACCACTAGTTTGTAAGGTATAAATCAGGGGAGAGATTGACCTTCGACAGTCCTGACACTCTTTCCTCTTCGCATAAAAAATCCTTGGAGATCGAGTGAATGAGACCAGGGGAATCGCCGCAACCATAAGGCGACTTCTCGAATTGTCAGCCCACGAGCTGGCCTTAATTTCAATATACCTGCTGGCGACAGGCCTATTTAGGGCAAGTCAAAACGCCGCACAGACGACAATGCCTCTGATTGGTCATAACCTAATTGGAATTGGGGTCACTAAAGTAGGTCTCTTAGCCACTATTGGTGGCGGCGCATCGGTTCTTACCAACTTAGTTATGGCGTCGCTAAAGCGAAGTCGCCGTAGCATCTTTGTCGCTGGTTTGGGCGCATTCCCAATTGGAGTACTCGCAGTTGCGCTATCGAGAACCTTCTTAGAGCTAGTGGCAGCCATCGTCCTATTCGCAATTACTGGGGCAATAGTAATGCCAGCTCTAGCAAGCTCTTCTGCGAGCCTAGGTTCGGTATCCTCAAAGCGAGGAGCGGTGGCCTATACCGTAGCTCTAAGTTTGAGCCTTGCAATCGGGCCACTCATCGAAGCTGGGGCTCTTCGGCTCAGCCACGACTCAATTCGAATTGCACTTACGACCTTCGTACCCTTAGCAGTGGTCGCATCGATCCTTGGCATCTCCAAGTTAGGAAAGATCAACTCAACGCAAAGGGAGACAAAGACAAGGGAGAGGTCAGCATATGTGTTATTTCGAGAGCGCGGATTTCGAGACGCGGTCTTCAGCCTTGCACTCTACCAATTTCCCTTCGTGGCAATCATAAACTTCGCTGCAATCATGGCAAAGTCACGCTTTGGCTCAAGTGCAGCCTTCTCCCAGGAGGCATTGACCGCATTTTTTATCATTTCATTTCTCTCTAGAGCTTTCCTTCTAATACATCCAACTAAAGAGAGTGATATCGACTGGCTCCGCGCTTCAGCAGTTGCGACGGTACTTGGAGTCCTCCTGATAGGCCTCGCTGGAACACCGGTAATGTTTTTGGTAGCGATGGTTTTACTTGGTATACCTCATGGTCTCACTTTCCCTTTGGCATTAAATCTCTTGAACGAGACGGTAGAGCACGAACAACTTGCAAAGGGAAACGCAATTCTATCTGCAACCACCGGTTTGATCTCATTGGTTGGGCCATTTGTAATTGGTTTACTTTCAGCTCGCTTTGGAATTTCGAAGATGTTTTTACTCATGGCAGTTCCAACCCTCATCTTTTCTATTCCACTGTTTCTTCGGCGACCTAATCAATTATTGGTGTGAATTATTGTTGATCTCTTCGAGTGATAAACGCTCGTTGGCATCTCAGATGTAGGCCTCTCTCTTTGTAAGCCGGTCTAATAACTTGAATGGCCTTAATGAAAGCTCACATTCAAAGGCTGGTAATTTCGATCTCTCAAAGGACTTTTGCAGATGTGCATAAAAGCTTTGATTTGTGAAGATTCGCAAGAAGATTATCCTCTTCAAGAGATAAGGTTCAATGGACAATCACCCTAAACAAGCACCCTTGTCTCAAATGTATTTTTATCAAAATCCGCCAACTATACCTATGGAGCTAATTTACGCTACTCATCTGGGAGATAATCCCGAAAAGTATTTCGATTATCACATCAAAGTTCCTTTTTATAAATTTACGTGTGATATCGTAAGTTATTAGCGTAAATAAGACTTGTGGTATCAACATCGTCCCCTTAACCAAGGAGGGCAGATTCCTGCCACCACGTAATTAGGAGTTCCAAAGCCGTGTCGCAAAGAAAGTCATGGAAGACATCTACCTCTCGCAATCGGCGAGGTATCACAACACCACTTGTTATCTTTCTCTCTTCAATCCTTGGCTTTGGAGCACTTCCGTTATTCATCACAGGCCAGATCCCAGCTTCAGCCTCGGTTGCTCCATCGAATGCAGTGACTCGCTTCGCTAACTCGAATGCGACCCTATATGTCTCTACAGTTGGAAAAGACACCAACAACACCACATGCTCACAGACACAGCCGTGCCTAACTATTGCCA